>JANMML010000031.1:0-53983 GCA_031373195.1 Flavobacterium sp.
GAAAAAAATGGAAGAAAGTCAAAAAATCGAATAACGGGCACCTCTAAAAACCCAGGGCGATTCCCGGCTTTTCAGATTATGCACACAAAAAAAGGTTCATTTGGATGCCACAAGGAACATCAGCTACCTATAATGGTGCTGATAATGTACTAGAGTTTCCAGTGGGTACAGTAATGATAAAAACTTTCTATTATGATAATGTGCAGCCTTCCAACAATACTAAAATAATTGAAACAAGATTATTGGTTCGTAAAAACGATGAATGGAAATTATACGATTATGTTTGGAATGAAAATCAAACGGAAGCTTTTTTAGATACAGAAGGAAATGGAATATTTGTTCCGATAACATGGACCGAAAACAGTACAACCAGAAGTATTGACTATAAAATTCCCTCACAAACAGAATGTGTAACTTGTCATAAGATTAATCAAGATCAAGCCGGTGAAAAAAATACGCCAATTGGTCCAAAACCTCAAAATCTAAACACGGTATACAATTACGGCAAATTTTCAAGAAACCAATTAGAGCATTGGAAAAGAATCGGTTATATCAACAATTCACTGCCAAATCTATCTTCCATTTATTCAGCGGTAGATTGGCGTGACACGAGCAAACCTTTAGATTTACGTGCAAAATCGTATATCGATATCAATTGTGCACATTGTCACAGAGTCGATGGTCATTGCGATTATGTGCCGCAACGTTTTAACTTTAGTAACACGGATACGTACACCTTCGGAATTTGTTTGCCGCCGCTATTCAATATCCCTGACAATCCATATGTCATTAACGCCGGAGATGCTGACCATTCCGAGTTAATGTATAGAATAAATACCAATGAAGGATCAGAAATGATGCCTATCATAGGAAGAACAATCATTCACGAAGAAGGTGTTGCTTTAATGAGAGAATACATCAATTCATTACCTAATCCGTGTCGATAAACTATTATTAACCTAAATTACCATTATGAAAAATTACTACTTTTCTTTCCTATTCCTTTCAAGTTGCTTCGCTGCAAATGCGCAAGGAATTACTTTTACTTCCGCTCCCTTTGGAGGAAGTTCTAATATTTGCTGCGTGGCAGATATGAACAATGACAATATGGACGATATTGTTGTCGTATCTCAAAATGAAATGAAAATTTACCAACAAAAAACAATCGGAGGGTTTGACACGATTACAATTGCATTGGCGAACAATGTTAGTGTAGCAAACTGGAGTATAACGGCTGGTGATTTTGACAGAAATGGTTATAATGATATCGTTCTCGGGAACGGAAGTCGGGTTACGGTTTTGAAAGCGAATGCTGATGGAACTGCTTATTCAATTATTGCATATCCTCAAAATATCTTTACACAAAGAGCAAATTTTGTTGATATTAATAATGATGGTCACTTAGATTTATGGGCATGTCATGATGTTGATCAAAACCATCCATACAGAAATGATGGAAATGGAAATTTGATTTTTGACTATTCTTTATTCCCTACAAGTAATGAAGGAGGAAATTATGCAACGATTTGGACTGACTATGATAACGATGGTGATATAGATATGTATGAAGCCAAATGTCGCGGTGGAGCACCTATTGGTGATGCAAGAAGAATTAATCTTTTGTACCAAAATGACGGAACTGGAATTTATACCGATGTTGGACCTGCAGCAGGCGTAAATGACGGTGCACAATCATGGTCGACTGCAGTTGAAGATTTTGATAACGACGGCGATATGGATTTTTTACTTTCAAATATATCAGATACAAATAAATTCTATCTAAATAATGGTGATGGAACTTTTACCGACATCTATTCCTCAACTGGAATAGCTGCACAAGTGGGTTCATGGGAAATACAAGCAGCAGATTTTAACAACGATGGTTGGGTAGATTTCTTTTGGCAAAACGGAAAAGAATTGTATATCAACAACGGAGATTTAACTTTTACTGGTTATGATTTACCATTTAGTGAAGGTGGGCTTGGAGATTTAAACAATGATGGATTTCTAGATGTTCAAATAGGCGGAAATGTACACTACAATAGCGGCAATGCAAACAAATGGTTTAATGTTGTGTTAGAAGGTATCGATAGCAACAGAAACGGAATTGGAGCAAGAGTAGAATTGTTCGGTGCGTGGGGCAAACAAATTCGTGAAATAAGAAGCGGACAAGGATTCAGTCACATGAGTAGTATGAAAGCAAACTTCGGAATCGGATCAGCAAGTGAAATAGAAAAAGTCGTAATAAAATGGCCTTCTGGAACGGTAGACACCATTCTAGATCCTACACCAAATCAAAACTTGGTGGTTGTTGAAGGTTCTACATTGTTGGCAAACAACCAATTTGAATCAAACGATCTACGAGTTTTTCCTAATCCTGCAAGCGATGTTTTAAATGTCAAATTTAACAATAGCACAACATTAATCGAAACTGCAGCCATCTACGATGTAAGTGGTCGTTTGGTGATGAACGCAACGGTAGCAAACCAAACAATTGATGTAAAATCTTTAGCTTCTGGACCTTACCTCTTAATTTTGAAAGATGAAAAAGGAAATTCATTTTCTCAAAAGTTTCTGAAACAATAAGGACAATATAGTTAGCAAAAAAAAGCCTGTCAGTTTAGACAGGCTTTTTTTTTATTAAAATACGCGCAAGAGATTAAATCCGAAGAATATCTCTCCTTTATACCAATCTCCGGAAGTGTTGCCGAGAAAACCAGCTTCATGTATTCCCTGTGAATTTGAAAAATGCATTTGAAAAACATGCCCGCCAGTTTCTAAATCCACACCTACAGATAACGGATCAACAAAGGTAGAAGACGCTGTTCTATTCAAATGCGTTGCGTAATCAACATTGACTGACAATCGACTTGTCAGTTTATAGCGTCCACCCATTCCAATGGCATATTGAGAGTTATCTTGCAAATCATTAACTACAAAATTCTCATGAAAATAAGTTGGAGACACTTGCAATGATAAGTTCTTCGACATCTTACGAGACACTAAGACTTGAGAAACATAAATCATTCGATCTGAAAATTCCATTTTCGGATAAATATTCTCTTTCATCAGGTTATTAAATCCCAAACTATTAAATCCCACAATCGTCACAGGAAAACCATCTTTCATTTGCTCCTGTATTCGATATTTTACAGAAAAATCAAAGGCTTGCTCGCTTCTGGCTCCACTCAGCGTTAACCATTCGGTCACTCCGTATAAAAATTTGATTTGGGTCACAGCATTATCCAAGCCCCAAAATCCTTCAGAGCCATCTTTTATAGAACTAAATCGATGTGCAATAACTAAATATAAATCTTTTTTTGCCGCTAACTTTGTCGACTCCAGATTGACAATTTTTAAAGCCTTAAAGGCCGACTCTACCGGTTGATGCTGCGGGACACTGTCCATGCCAGCCAACAAATCATCTTGCGCAAACGACATCATAGGAACGATAAACAAAAGGAATAAATACTTCTTCATCATGGGTAATATTAAGTTTTTTTGATTTTAAATTTTCGAAACATCAGAATTATTCTGAAAAGGAAGCCTCATCTAATTTGAGTTCTTCTAACAAATCGTCATAGCCTAAAAATCGGCCTTTGATTTTAACTGAATTCTGGAGCTTAATATCCCCTAAAACCGAGTCTTTAAATACTGCTGAAAGTTTTTCATCCAATACAACTGAATGACTAGCAACATCAATTCCGGTAATCGTTCCAGAAACTTCAATCGTTCTATCCAGATATTTTGCATTGGCGCCAACCGCATCCGCAGCAAATTCACTCTGTAAATCTTTTACCTTTAATACAAATTTTGCCTCTTCTGTAGCGATATCACGATGGTCTTTATACATATAAAAATAAACACCAAGCGACAGTAGAACAGCAATCAATAGTCCGGCGATAAGAATCTTCTTTCTCATGATAAACAACTTTTTTTTACAAATCTAAATTTAAATTCAATAAAATTGTTCTATTATTCGCACAAATATTTAATTTTGAGAAAACCTATGAAAATGAGATTATACCATTCACTTATTCTATTGCCACTGTTGATTCTGACCAGTTGCTCTAATGAAAGCACATCAGACTTACTTGACGTACCTTCGTCTGAAAATGTGACTTATACGAATACGATTAAGTCCATAATTGACAACAACTGCTTAAGTTGTCATAGCGATCCTACTACAAGTGGTGCTCCAATGCCACTAAACACGTACGAAAGAGTAAAAGAATATGTTGCGAATGATAAAATTATAGACCGCATTTCAAGAAGTGAAGGACAGTCAGGATTGATGCCTTTAGGAGGGCCAAAATTGCCGCAACCAGTTATCGACCTAATAATTAAATGGAAAGCACAAGGATTGCAACAATAAATTAAACAAATATTGACTATGAAAAATTTATTAGTATCCATTACACTTTTTGCATCTTTAGCGCTATTGGCTCAAGACAAAATGATTACCAAAACCGGGAAGATTACTTTTGAAGCGTCTGTCCCTGCTTTTGAAGAAGTTAAAGCAAAAAATGACGGCGTCACTTGTGTCCTAAATCCTAAAACTGGCGAAATTGCTAGCTTGGCATTGATGAAAGGCTTTCGTTTTAAATTGGCGTTAATGGAAGAACATTTTAATGAAAACTACATCAATAGCGACTCTTATCCAAAAGCAACTTTTAAAGGAAAAATAGAGAATTTTGATAGCGCTGCATTGACCGATGCTTCTAAAGATTTTACAATCAAAGGTAAATTAGAACTTCACGGGAAAACCAACGACGTAACTTCAATCGCAAAAATTAGAAAAACAGAAGCTGGAATTGAAATCATAACGAACTTTTCCGTCAACGCCGACGATTATGCTATCGCAATTCCTTCTGTCGTGAAAAGTAAAGTTTCCAATAAAGTAAAAGTTAAGGCGGAATTTATTGTAAAATAATTAAACTAAAAAGCTTCAATAAAATGAGGCTTTTTTTTATTTTAGACTGACCAATTCAAAATCATTCAATTTATCAATGTGCAACAAGGATTTGCTTTCATCCTCATTCCTTGAAAACATCGGCATAAACTTCGCCCCGAAAACAATTTCAGAAAAAACATAGGAAGTTCTTTTAGCGACGGTTGTGCTATACATATCGTCGAACATGCGCATAAAAACAAGAATTTCACCTTCCAAATTTTGAAAATCAGTTTGGGTAAAATGATATAACGGACTCGACTCCGTAATCGGATGCACTAATGTCCAACTCATCGTCAACGAATTGACTTTCGACAGTTCTAATTCAAGCGAAAAAAACTTGTTAAGGGGTTTTCCGTTCTCCTCCACTTTCATCCCTAACGTTATTTTTGCCTCAGCATCAGTAAGATTTGTATTCTTAAAAGGCGTCAGCCGAAACATCAAAGCAGTTCCCTCTTTATATGGAGCAATGATGGCATTTTTTGAAAATAGGATATGCGCCTTTGGCTTGCTAAACCTTCCGTAAAACAATCCTGTCGCTATGGCAAAACTCAATAAGCCAAAAAGCGCTTCGATGGCGGCAATGAGGCTGGCAGAAAAACCACTTGGACTGATATGTCCATAGCCAACCGTGGTAAAAGTTTGAATACTAAAGAAGAACGCTTGCCCGAATTTGTCCATGTTGCTGGTCATCACAACTCCTTTAAGATGTTCGACACCATTCACATAATACAAAGTAGCAAAGAAAAAATTGACGATAAAATAAAACAAAACGACAATGACCAAAAATTTCCAGCGCGGAATATTCAGCATTGTATGATACCAACTGATACTATCTAAAAAACCAATTCCAGTTTTCTTGACGTTGGCATTACCACTCTTGGTAATAAACCGACCGCCATAACTGTTAGAATTAGTACCAAAACCAGTATTCTCTTCGGCTTTCGCCCTACTATTTATAATCTTAAGAAAAGCCATATATTGAAAATGAATAATAATTGTATGAAATCCGAAGGTATTAAAAATTGATTTACTTTTAAAAGTAATTTCAATTGAAATTGAAACTTCAAGAAAAGAGGAAGAACTTATTTTAATGACATTTCTACAAATTGAAAAATACGCTATTCTACGTATTTACATGCTGCTTAAAAAAAGTAACTTTACCTAAAACTTAAAAGATTATGAAAACACAATTACTCTTTCTTTTTGCTTTCCTTGTTTCCTTAAACGGCAATGCGCAGTGCACCAATATTCCTGCAACCGAAACGTCAGGCAATTTGACCTATACTTTTGTTGGTGGATCATTTCAAAGTTTTGGCTGTGCACCAATAGACCCGACCTATTGGATGGCTGGGAGTGGACCTTCTGTAACCGTTACTTTTAGCACACCGCAAGACTATCCTAGATTTCGTGTCTGGGGAATGAATACAGACGATATTGCGTCAGTGATGGTAAACAGCATAAGTTATCCCATGAATAGTGCAACAGCAACGTATCTGCCTAAAGTTGTATGTGGCATTTCTCCAGGGCCAGAAGGAGTTACCTTTTTAAACGGATACATTGTTGGCTCAAACACTCCAGTGGAAGGCAATTACTCCTATAGTGACATTCAACTAACTACTACTGGCGTAAATTCATTTAAAGTTTCTGGTATTAGTGGCGCTGGTTGGGGATTTGCAAGTACTTTGCTTTTTTGCGAACCGCTTTCGAACACCGAGTATGACTGGGAATCAAATGTTTCAATCTACTCAAGTAATAACGAGGTAAATATCGATATTAATCAAGATTTACTTCAGTCAAAAGCAGCAGTTTACGACTTACTGGGAAGACGAATTAATGCGTTAACATTAAATACAACCAATTCATCAATTACACTTGATAGCGGCATATATTTGATAATAATAGAAAAATCAGGAGCTACCTTTAGAAAAAAAGTAATGATCTATTAATACTTAAATAGATTATTCATAAAAAATCCCGAGAAAAACTCGGGATTTTTTTTATTTGCTTAAGTACATTTTTCTTCTAGAATACAATTCATAAAACTGATCGTCTTTCAAATCGTCAATAAACAAAATGCTCTCTCCCGTCGATTTCATTTCTGGACCAAGGGCTTTATTCACATTTTGGAATTTACTAAATGAAAACACCGGTTGCTTGATCGCATATCCCTTTAGTTGTGGATTAAAAGTAAAATCGGTTACTTTATTCACACCCAACATGACTTTTGTTGCATAATTGACATACGGTTCACCATATGCTTTTGCGATAAATGGAACCGTTCGTGACGCTCTCGGATTGGCCTCAATGATATACACCATATCGTCTTTAATGGCAAACTGAATGTTAATCAATCCAACGGTTCGCAATGCTAATGCAATTTTCTTAGTATGATCTTTAATTTGTTGCATCACAAATTCTCCTAAATTGAAAGGCGGCAAAGTCGCATTTGAATCTCCAGAATGAATTCCGCATGGCTCAATATGCTCCATGATACCTATGATGTAGACATTTTCACCATCGCAAATCGCATCCGCTTCGGCTTCTATTGCGCCGTCCAAATAATGGTCTAGTAATAATTTGTTGCCTGGAATATTCTTTAATAAATCGATGACGTGCTCTTCGAGTTCTTGCTTGTTGATGACGATTTTCATGCCTTGTCCACCCAACACATACGATGGACGAACCAACAATGGAAAATCTAAAACATCAGCCAAAGCACTCGCCTGATCTGCATTTTCTGCGATTCCGAATTTCGGAAAAGGAATTTTTAACTCAGTCAATAACTCTGAAAATCTTCCTCGATCTTCCGCTAAATCTAAAGCGTCGAATGAAGTTCCCAATATTTTAATTCCATATCGATCTAGTTTTTCCGCCAACTTTAAAGCTGTCTGACCGCCCAATTGAACAATCACACCTTCTGGCTTTTCGTGTCGGATGATATCGTAGATGTGTTCCCAGAAAACGGGCTCGAAGTATAGTTTATCGGCCGTATCAAAATCGGTAGAAACAGTCTCTGGATTACAATTAATCATGATGGTCTCGTAGCCACATTCTTTGGCAGCTAACACGCCATGAACACAGGAATAATCAAACTCAATTCCTTGTCCAATGCGATTGGGTCCAGAACCTAAAACCACTACTTTCTTTCTATCGGTTACGATACTGTCGTTGTGCACATATCTGTCCCCATTTGCTTTTTCGATGTCTGCTTCAAAAGTGGAGTAATAGTAAGGTGTTACCGCTTTAAACTCTGATGCACAGGTATCCACTAATTTATAAACACGCTTGACATTTTGATCTTCGCGCAGTTTATACACTTGACTTTCCAAGCAACCCAGCATGTGTGCAATTTGTCGGTCTCCGTAACCTTTTTGTTTGGCTTCAAGTAAAAGTTCTTTCGGCAGAGAATCAACTTTGTACTTTGAGATTTCTTTTTCTATGAGATACAATTCCTCATATTGCTTCAAGAACCACATATCAATTTTGGTAATCTCATGTATTCTTGATAATGGTATTCCCATTTGAATCGCATCATAAATCACGAAAACTCTGTCCCAACTGGCATAGGTAAGTTTCTCGATAATTTGCTCATAGTTTTTATAGCTTTTCCCGTCTGCTCCTAATCCGTTGCGTTTAATTTCTAGCGATTGTGTGGCTTTGTGCAAGGCTTCTTGGAAAGATCTTCCGATGCCCATCACCTCGCCCACCGATTTCATTTGAATGCCTAATGTACGATCAGCACCTTCGAATTTATCAAAGTTCCAACGTGGGATTTTTACTATGACATAATCTAGTGTTGGTTCGAAAAGTGCCGAAGTTGATTTTGTGATTTGATTCGGTAATTCATCTAAGTTGTATCCTAACGCCAATTTAGACGCCACTTTAGCAATAGGATAACCTGTCGCTTTAGAGGCGAGAGCCGACGAACGGGAAACTCTCGGATTGATTTCGATAGCGACGATATCTTCTTTTTCATCAGGCGAAACGGCGAATTGCACATTACAACCACCAGCAAAATTCCCGATAGAACGCATCATCAGAATCGCATAATCACGCATTTTTTGAAATGTCGTATCAGACAAAGTCATGGCTGGCGCTACGGTAATTGAATCTCCGGTGTGAATTCCCATCGGATCCATATTTTCGATGGAACAGATAATGACTACATTATCATTTTTGTCCCGTAATAATTCTAACTCGTACTCTTTCCAACCCATTAAGGCTTTGTCAATAAGTACCTCGTGAATAGGAGAAGCTTCCAATCCGCGCGTTAAAAGTTCGTTGAAATCTTCTTTTTTATAAACGACCGCTGCGCCAGTACCTCCCAAAGTAAAGGACGGACGAATGACCAATGGAAAACCAAACTCTTGTTCGACTTCTTTTCCTCGTAAAAAGGAAGTGACAATTTCAGCCGGTGCAGTAGGCACATTAATTCTTTTGAGCAATTGTTTAAACTGTTCTCTGTCCTCAGTAATATTGATGGCATTCACATCGACACCAATCATTCTAACAGTAAAATCACTCCAAATTCCTTTTTCGTCTGCTTCGAGACAAAGGTTCAAAGCGGTTTGTCCACCCATTGTTGGAAGAACAGCATCAATCTGAGGATGTTCTTTCAGAATTTGAATAATTGACTTTGTAGTTAAAGGCAATAAATAGACATGATCCGCCATACTTGGATCGGTCATAATCGTAGCGGGATTCGAATTGATGAGGATAACTTCGATTCCTTCCTCGCGAATTGAACGTGCGGCTTGTGAACCCGCATAATCAAATTCGCAGGCTTGACCGATTACGATTGGACCTGAACCTATAATTAGAACGGATTTGATGGAATTGTCTTTGGGCATTTGTAGTGAGTTGTTGTGAGTTGTATGTTATAAGTTGTACGTTATGTTGTTGCAAAATCAGTTGCCCTAGCCCCGATAGAGCCGGTATCCTTTGTGAGGCACGAACAAAGATAAAGGCGAAAGCGGGAAACAGCTCCTGAAAAATTTAATGACAAGATATAAAAAAAGGCGTTACTAAAAATAGCAACGCCTTTATTTTGATTTCTACGAATCATTATTTTTTGTGTCTTGGTTCAGAAGAAACAGTCAATTTGTGTCTTCCTTTAGCTCTACGACGCGCTAGTACTTTTCTACCATTCGCAGAAGCCATTCTGTCCATAAATCCGTGCTTATTTCTTCTTTTTCTTTTCGATGGTTGAAACGTTCTTTTGCTCATTGCTTAGTATTTTTAAAATCTTTATTAAAATGCTGATGGTTTCTAGGTCTTCCAAAACCGAGTGCAAATATACAAAGTCTTTTTTTTCTAGCAAGTAGTTTTATAAAAATATTTTCAAATCCTTTTACTATCTTTGGGCACTTATAAAAACACACATTATGTTTCACAGATTTATCAAATTAATAATCGCCGGATTGATTATCATTACTGGGATTTGGCAGATGACAGAAGGTTATGTTGGCAACGGAATTTTCTTAATAATTCTATCAGCCTTTCCAATTATTTTATACTATAAGAACGAATTTATCTTATTAGCGTTCTTGCGCTTGCGAAAACAAGATTTTCCAGGTGCACAAAAATGGTTGGGGTATATCAAAAATCCAGAAACGGCTTTGGTCAGAAAACAACAAGGCTATTTTAATTATTTGCACGGCATCATGTTGTCGCAAACCAATTTGATTCAAGCAGAGAAATATTTCAAAAAAGCCATCGAATTAGGCTTAAACATGGATATGGATTTGGCTGTTGCCAAACTCAACTTAGCTGGCGTAGCGCTGACTAGAAGACGAAAATTGGAAGCGACCAACTTGCTGAATGAAGCTAAAAAACTCGACAAACAAAATATGCTGAAAGAGCAAATTACGATGATGAAAGAGCAAATGAAGAAAATGTAGCGCTCGTTATTTTATTTAGGTTATAAACAAGTTTTCAACAGGTTATTAAAAGTTTCTTGTTGAAAACTTTTTTTTGTGGTTTTTTTGTTGTTAAATTTGACAAATATTAATCACAAAACTGCAAAATATGAGATTAATTTTACTCGCTCTTATCTATGTTTTCGCTACCTACAGCTCGTATGGTCAAGAAAAAACACTCACTTTTTCGGAGGCGATCAAAAACAACATAAAGAAATACAACACCCAATCTGACAAAGAATTTGAAAAAGGTGACCTCGAAAAGGGCAATGCACTTTTTGATTCTTTGGTTCAAAATCATCTGGTAGGCTCTCGATTTGATGACTATTCATTTAAAAGTGTCAACAGTCGCAAAGTGAAATTAAGTAAAATAAAAAAACCAGTATTCATTATTACCTACGCTTCTTGGTGCGTCATCAATAAAGGTGAAATTCCAGCTTTGAACAAGTTGGCTCGCAAATACAGCGACGCCATCCAATTTATTGTAGTCTTCTGGGATGTGAAAAGCGACGCCAAAAAATCTGCTAGACAATTCAACAACCAAATCAAAGTTTGCTATGCTAATGAATCGTATAAAAACGATCAGTCCGTTATTGCTACATTAAAACATTCATTAGGATTTCCTACCTCCTATTTCCTCAATGCGGACTTAGAAGTAGTAGACATTAAAAGAGGCGGCGTTCCGATTCCGCCAAGAACTTCATTCAAAAAAGCATTCGATATGAATTTCGCGGTCTTTAACGATCGAATGGTGAGCTTCTTAAATAAAAAAGAGTATTCTGTGGGGCAATTGGCTTCCACTACAGAATAAAAAAAGCGCTTTTCTAGCGTTTTTCTTTTTAATATCCACTCAACGGAATTTGAAGCTCGTATTTCTTCTTGCTTAAATTGAGGAGTTTTTTATCGCGCAACCATGGATTGTGGATTTTCAGTATTTTGTAATTAATTCCTTGTGATTTTGCAAATGAAGCCAAATCTGGAATGGAACTATCAACTGTAATTACTTTCGACGGGAGGTTTACATACATCTCATTTGCCTCCACGTTAAATCCAAATTTCTCCGGACTCTTCATGATTTCTTTCAATGCCAATATTCTAAATACATAACGTGAGGTTTCGTCGTTGAGCAGCAAATCGTAATAGCTTTCCACTTGTTGCATTTCGATTTGCTTGGTAACGCCAGTCATCCCACCGTTATATGACGCGGCTGCTAAGGTCCAATTTCCAAATTTTGCTTTGGCTTCAAGGAGATACTTACATGCCGCTTCTGTCGATTTCTCTAAATGATATCTTTCGTCGACCATCTCATTCACTTCCATTCCTTTTTCTTTTGCAGTTAAAGGCATGAACTGCCAAACGCCTCTCGCACCTGCCGGAGAAACTGCATTGACCAAACCACTTTCGATTACTGCCAAATATTTGAAATCGTTTGGCACTCCGTATTTCGCCAAAATTGGCTCAATAATCGGAAAAACTCGATTGGCTCTTTTGATTATCAATAAAGTCGTAGCATCTAAATTGGCATTGATTAACAGTTCACGATCTAGTCTTTCTCTAACATCTGCCATTTGCAGTGGCGCAGCTTCTCCTGCAAAATCAATACTTATCGGGAAAAACTGAGACGTTCCTTCTTTGGTGATTTTATTCTTCTTTTCCGTTGAAATTCCATAGACGAAAGCACCGCTAATAAAAATAACAGCAGCGATTATTCCAATTCTCTTAGTCCATTTCATAATCTATATTTTTAGTTGTGTAAACTTACAAAACTTATGATGTTTAGCGATATTCATTAAGAATAATTTTAGGCAAATTTTCATTCAACCAACGATATTTACTTAAAATCATAATATGCGTTCCTCCTTTTACTGTAATGCAATTCTGAATATTCTTAATCGGAAAAACCTCATCCGCGTCGCCGTGAATATGAATTACATTCTGATCTGGTTTTGTCCTATTCCAAAGTATCATTTGCTCAATCGCCCATTCCAAGTAGTGTTTATTTCTAACAGACAAAAATTTCTCATACAATTTGAGGCGCTGTTTAATGACGGAGCCAAAGGAAAAATTATTGAGAACCTCAATATTTTGAAGCAAAGTAGTGGGCACCAACTTATAGGCTTTGGTTGATTTGGCAATCTTCATCCGAAGCGGAACTTCTAAATTGGTCTTAACGCTTGAAATGATAATCAACTTTCTCACTTTTAAAAAAGTCGCCATTTCTTGTACCAATACACCACCAAAAGAAACGCCCACTAAGACCACGTTTTCTTTTTCAATTTTGCTTGCCATTCGCTTGGCGTAGGAATGCAATGTCTCCCGTTGAAGCGGAATCTCCCATTCTAGTAGGTGTATTTCAAAAATCGCTTCATCCAATTGAATGCGTTCAAATATCGCTGAACTAGCTGCCAAACCTGGCATAAAATAAACTGGGATCTTAGTCATTATTCGGTACTGTGTTTTTGAGCATACAATTATCTGAGATTGTTATCATTTTTAATAAAAATCATTTCAAAACAACTTCCATACAAAACAAGAAAAGCCAATGCACTAAATTAGTTAAATTCTTCCCATATCGATTGTGGAAACGTATTATTCTATTCGAAAGCAAGAATTTCTCATTTAATTTCCCTAAATTTGTGGTCTCATTCTTCAAAAGATTTACTTCCCAAATCGAAATCTCATCGAATCAATGATGACAAGCAACTGTTACTTTAGAGTTTGCTAATGGAAGCAAGATTGGCACAAGAATTTAATTATTATTAATACTACAATTTGATTATGGAAGCAGCAATCACAATAGAAATCAAAGACAATACTTTTGCAAGACAATTTGAAACTGTCGTATCGGAAGGTTTGATTTCTGTAGAGTATTCTTTTCAAGAGAAAAAAATCTTCTTGACAAAAATAAATACTCCGGACGGATTCACCGATGAAGATTTTATTACGGAACTATTAAGAAACATCATGAATATTGCCTACGAACGAAAACTTAAAGTCGTTCCTATTCTTCCTAAAATTGCACTCTTCTTTAGAAAAAACACTATTTACAGAGATCTATTACCTCCTGGAATTAAAATATAACGCAAACAAAAAACAGCTTAGAAATTCTAAGCTGTTTTTTTTTTATTCTTCTACATTCACAAACTCCATTCGAACACTACCGTCATCATCTATTCTAGTCAAATTGATTTCGTGCAACGTGTTCACCAATTCCGGATTCCAAGGTGTTTTTACTTTGACGTAGTTTTCCGTAAATCCGTGAATATAACCTTCTTTGTTTTCGCTTTCAAACAAAACGGTTCGATTGGTTCCTAATTGACTTTCATAAAAAGCCCGTCGTTTCTTCACTGATAATCCACGTAACATTTTACTACGTTTCGCGCGAATGTTCGCAGGAACAACACCAGACATCAAAGCTGCTTCGGTATTGTCTCGCTCCGAATACGTAAACACATGCAAATACGAAATATCCAAATCATTCAAAAAATGATAGGTTTCTAAAAAATGTTCATCGGTTTCGCCAGGAAAGCCAACGATAACATCCACGCCAATACATGCATGAGGCATGACTTCTCGGATTTTATTCACCCGTTCTGTATAAACTTCACGCAGATAACGACGCTTCATCAACTTCAAAATGTCATTGCTACCCGACTGCAACGGAATGTGAAAATGCGGCACAAAAGTCCGACTCTTAGAGACAAACTCAATCGTTTCGTTCTTCAACAAATTCGGTTCAATAGAAGAAATGCGCAAACGCTCAATTCCCTCAACTTCGTCCAAAGCTTGCACGAGTTCTAAGAAAGTATGTTCATGTTTTTTGTTGCCGAATTCCCCTTTGCCATAATCGCCGATATTCACGCCAGTCAAAACAATTTCTTTGATGTTTTGCTGTGAAATTTCATACGCATTTTTCAACACATTCTCCAAAGCATCACTGCGAGAAATGCCACGTGCCAATGGAATGGTACAATACGTACATTTATAATCACAACCATCTTGCACTTTCAAAAACGCTCGGGTTCGGTCGCCAATCGAGTAACTTCCTACGTAAAAATTAGCTTCGGCAATCTCACACGAATGCACTTCACCAAAATCATTTTTAGACAAGTCGTTGATGTAATCGGTAATCTTAAATTTCTCCGTCGCACCCAACACCAAATCCACACCATCAACCGCCGCCAATTCCTCGGGTTTCAATTGCGCATAACAACCCACCGCCGCTACAAAAGCTTTGTCGTTGAGCCTCATGGCTTTCTTCACCACTTGTTTAAACTGCTTGTCGGCATTGTCCGTCACCGAACAAGTGTTGATGACATAAATATCCGCCACTTCCTCAAAATCGACACGGTCAAAACCTTCTTCCTGAAAATTTCTTGCAATAGTAGACGTTTCTGAAAAATTCAGTTTGCAACCGAGCGTATAAAAAGCGACTTTCTTTTTGGTATTCATAGTTTGGTTTTTTGGGCGATTCCCGCCGAAAAAGGCGGGTCGGGCTTTCCGCAGTGCACGGCACTTAGCTTCAATCCCTATCGCGGATCCCGTACATAAAGAAATTAATCCTCAAAAACGGACTGCAAAAGTACACACAAAAATCGATTAGAAAAAACAGCATTCTTGTTTTTTAAGAACTCGCTGTCAATAGATTATAATTTCATATCCCATCAACTGCCCTAGCCCTGATGGCAGCGGCATCTTTTGTTCGCGGCGTTCGCGAACAAAAATACAGCGAACAGCAGGAATAGCTTCCAATAAAAAACCACAACTGCAGTACAATTGTGTTCATTAATAATTATAAACTATTCATCATTAATTATTCGTTCCTGTATTTCTTGGTAAGTTCAAAAACATGCTCTAAAATTTTAGCTTCTTTCTCATCAAATTCGACGTGACGGCGCGACATGACAATCCGTGCAGTTTCAAATGCTTTTTTGGTGATGTACGTCGAAAAACCTGCGGCGCCGCCCCAAGAAAAGCTCGGCACAAAATTGCGTGGAAACCCAGCGCCAAAAATATTCGTACTCACGCCAACGACAGTACCAGTATTAAACATGGTGTTGATGCCACATTTACTGTGATCGCCCATCATCAAACCGCAAAACTGCAATCCGGTTTTGGCGAAATTTTCAGTTTCATAGCTCCACAATTTGACTTCTTCGTAATTGTTTTTTAGATTCGAATTATTGCTGTCGGCGCCAATGTTGCACCACTCGCCCAAGACGGAGTTGCCTAAAAAACCATCGTGACCTTTGTTGGAGTAGCCGAACAAAACTGAATTGCTGACTTCTCCTCCGATTCTACAATGCGGTCCAACGGTAGTCGCTCCGTACACTTTCGTTGCCAACTTCACTTGCGCTTCTTCACATAAAGCAAATGGCCCACGAATGACAGAACCTTCCATGATCTCTGCATTTTTACCTATGTATATCGGTCCACTAGAAGCATTTAGAGTCACAAACTCCAACTTCGCTCCTTCTTCGATAAAAATGTTTTCAGGTGAAATAACATTAACGCTTTTAGGAATCGGTTGCGACTTGCGGTCTTCGGTCAACAATTCGAAATCCTCGCGCAGCGCCGCGTCGTTCTTGGAGAAAATATCCCACGGATGGGCAACAAAAAGGCAATCGTTTTGGTATTCTATAATTTCGTAAGTATCAAAATCGACTTCCTCTTGCGTGTCCTGCGTATAAAAGGCGATGACTTCTTCGCCTTTAAAAATAGCTTGATTGGGCTCGAGGTTTTTGACCATTTCCGATAAAATATCATTGGGCAAGAAAGCCGCATTGATCATGACATTTTCCTCCATTTCCACCATAGGATATTTTTCCGACAGATATTCTTCTGTTAATGTTGTTGTTGTGGTTCCTAAATGTTTTTCCCATTTTTCACGAATGGTCAGAATTCCGATTCGGATGTCGGCTACTGGACGCGTGAAAGTAAAAGGCAGTAAAGCGTTGCGCACGGTTCCGTCAAAAAGTATATAATTCATGGTGTTGATTCGGTTATTTGTTTAATCGTGTAATCGAAAGATAAAAATCTGTTTCAAAGTTTGTGAAAAAAATCCGTTCAGCAAAGCCTCGGGACAAAGTTTTAAAAAATATGTTTTTAAAAAATGACTTGCAATAAAAAAATTAACCGCAAGGTTCGCAAAGGTTTACGCAAGGTTCGCTATGTGTAAAGAAACAAATAGTAAATTTTAATAAAAACATAAACCTTCCCTATTCAATTGCGTTCTTAGCGCAAAACTCAGCGCAGCTTGTGGTAAAAAAATCATATACAAAGTAAAAAGCCTCTCCAAATGGAAAGGCTTTCTTGTATGTTGAACACTGTATTTCTTATTTACCGTGTTTAGCGTATTTAGTTTTGAATTTATCAATACGACCTGCAGTATCAATAAGTTTAGATTTACCAGTGTAAAAAGGGTGAGAAGTTCTAGAGATCTCCATTTTTACTACAGGATATTCAACACCTTCGTGTGTAATAGTTTCTCTTGTATCAGCAGTAGATTTAGTGATAAAAACTTCTTCATTCGACATGTCTTTGAAAGCAACTAGTCTGTAATTTTCTGGGTGAATTCCTTTTTTCATTATAAATTTTATTTTTCTTAATGGTTATAAGCTAGTTCTGCGGCTTCTCTTTTGAAAAGGTATAAACGCCTTATAACTTTTTACTATATTATTTTTGAGTGTGCAAATTTACACTTATTTTTTAAAAATCAAATGTTTATTTACTTTTTTTAAATGAATATCTGAAACATATTTTATAGGCTGTAAATTGGGAATTGTTATATTTGTAGCTTAAACAAAGATTCGATAACTAATGGAAGAAATAAGAAAAAACTCAGCGAGATACGGATTGTTTTTAGGATTATTTGTAATAGTGACAACAACGTTGGTCTACGCACTCGACATTACTTTATTTACAGCCTCATGGTACGGGCTGCTTAGCATGTCAATTATTATTGTGTTTGGGGCGTATGCTGCTATCCAAGCGAAAAAAAACCAAGGTGGTTTCCTGACTTTTAAAGAAACCTTTACTAGTTTCTTAGTGACGGTTTTGGTCGGATTATTTATTTCTACCCTGTTTTCGATTTTGCTATTTAACGTCATCGATCCTGAAGCGAAACAAATAATTACAGATAATGTAATCAAAATGACAACCGGAATAATGGAAAAATTTGGAACAAAGCCAGCAGACATTAATGAGATCATAAAAGAAATGCAAAAAACAGACTCTTTCGGAATTGTAGGTCAATTAAAAGGATTTGCATTTAATATTGTTATTTACAGTATCATCGGTTTAATTACTGCATTAATCATCCGAAGAGAGCGTCCACAAAGTATCTAAATTAATGAATTTATCTATCGTCATTCCGCTTCTCAACGAAGAAGAATCCTTGCAAGAGCTTCATGATTGGATTGTTACTGTGATGAAATCAAATGATTTTAGCTACGAAGTGCTTTTTATTGATGATGGAAGCACAGACAAGTCTTGGTCGATTATTGAAAAACTATCTCAGGAAAATCAAAACATAAAGGGCATTCGTTTCTTAAAAAACTTCGGAAAATCACAAGCTTTACATGCTGGTTTTGCCAAAGCGCAAGGTGATGTCATTATCACGATGGACGCGGATTTACAAGACAATCCTGAAGAAATTCCAGAGTTGAATGACATGATTGTCAAAGGCGGATTTGACCTCGTTTCAGGTTGGAAAAAGAAACGCTACGATTCAGTTGTTACAAAAAACTTGCCTTCCAAATTATTCAATTGGGCGGCGAGACAAACTTCTGGTGTGCAGTTGAATGATTTCAATTGTGGACTCAAAGCCTACAAAAACATTGTGGTAAAAAACATCGAAGTTTCAGGAGAAATGCACCGATACATTCCAGTTTTAGCCAAGAATGCGGGGTTTTTCAATATTGGAGAAAAGGTGGTCAAGCACCAAGCACGAAAATATGGTGAAACCAAATTTGGCATGGATCGATTTATTAATGGGTTTTTAGATTTGATAACGATTTGGTTCTTGTCGCGTTTCGGGAAAAGACCGATGCATTTATTTGGAGCTTTGGGAGTAATCATGTTTATCATAGGGCTTTTATCAACTGGATTTATCATCACCTTGAAATTGATTAAGTTATATGCGGGTTTACCCACGATATTAGTAGCGAGTAACCCTTTATTTTATATTGCATTGACAACGATGATCATTGGAACTCAGTTGTTTTTAGCCGGTTTTTTAGGCGAAATTATTTTGCGAACAAAGAACAATGAAGAGCGCTATAAAGTTTCTGATGAAATTAATTTTTCGAAATAATTTATTTCTTTAAGGTCACAATTTGTGACCTTAAACTTTTAAAACAATGGAATTAGAAGTTATACAACATAAAATATTTGAAATTCGTGGCTTTAAAGTCATGCTCGACTTTGATTTGGCATTACTTTATAATGTTGAGACTAGAGTTTTAAAGCAAGCTGTAAGAAGAAACAAGAGTCGTTTTCCTAGCGATTTTATGTTCGAACTTAATGAGGTTGAAATCAATCAACTGGTATCACAATCTGTGATACCATCGAAAAGTTATTTCGGAGGTGCTTTCCCTTTCGCTTTTACCGAGCAAGGCATTGCAATGCTTTCGAGTGTGTTGAATAGTGAGAAAGCCATCGAAATCAACATCTCAATTATCAAAGCTTTTGTCATGATGCGGCAATTTACTTTAAGTTATAGTGAATTAAAAACCAGAATTGAAGAAATAGAAAATCAATTTCCCGATATTTACAAAGCGTTAAATTATTTAGTAGACAAAGACAAATTAGGTAACAATACTAAAGAACGAACTAAAATTGGGTACAAAAAGTGATTTTGAAACCGATGCCCTAGCCCTGATAGCAGTGTAAATCCTTTTTTGTTTTTTCAAAAAAGATTGAAACGGATAGCAGGATTAAGCTCCGAAAAAAATAGAACAAAGAAAACAGAATATTATAATATGGAAATCCCACAAAACATCCTTGCAGCAGTCAACGAATGGCTCACACCAACCTTTGATGCGACAACGCAAGAGGCGATAAAAGAAATGATGACATCCTCTCCCAAAGAATTAGAAGAGAGTTTTTATAAAAATTTAGAATTCGGAACCGGCGGAATGCGCGGTGTCATGGGCGTTGGAACGAATCGCATCAACAAATATACCTTGGGTAAAAACACGCAAGGCCTATCTAATTATATGCAGGAAGTCTTTCCTGGAAAACAATTGAAAGTAGTCATTGCTTTTGATTGTCGACATAACAGCAACACTTTAGCAAAAGTAGTCGCAGATGTTTTTTCGGCGAACGGCATCAAAGTGTATTTGTTTTCGGATATGCGTCCGACGCCAGAATTGAGTTTTGCCTTAAAACACTTAGGTTGCCAGGCAGGAATTGTACTGACCGCTTCTCACAATCCGCCAGAATACAACGGCTATAAAGTATATTGGGAAGATGGTGGGCAATTGGTACCGCCACAAGACGGAGAAATCATTCAGCGTATCGAAGCGTTGCGTTATGATCAAATCAAATTTGAATCGAATCCTGATTTGATTGAATACATTGACGAAGCGGTTGATGAAGCCTTTTTTAATTCTTCAGTGGCCAATGCTAGTTTCAATACACCACAAGCCGACAAAGACAAATTGAATATTGTTTTCACATCGTTGCACGGAACGTCTATTAAAGCAGTTCCGCAAACTTTGGCAAAAGCGGGTTACACGAATGTCAATATTGTTCCGGAACAGGCAGAGCCCAATGGGGATTTTCCAACGGTAAAATCACCAAACCCAGAAGAACCAGAAGCACTCACTATGGCTATGGCTTTAGCAGAAAAACTAAATGCGGACATCGTAGTCGGAACTGATCCCGATTGCGACCGATTGGGCGTTGCGGTAAGAAATGCAGAAGGCAAAATGACTTTGTTGAATGGCAATCAAACTATGGTTTTGATGACCGCGTTCTTGTTAGAACAATGGAAACGACAAGGAAAAATTACTGGGAAACAATTTATTGGTTCTACCATTGTGTCGACGCCAATGATGTTGACTTTAGCTGATGCTTATGATGTGGAGTGCAAAGTGGGCTTAACGGGATTCAAATGGATTGCGAAGTTTATCAAAGATTTTCCTGAATTGGAATTTATTGGTGGCGGTGAAGAAAGTTTCGGATTTATGGTCGGTGATGCCGTTCGCGACAAAGACGCGGTGGCGGCTACCTTATTAATTTGCGAAATTGCAGCGCAGGCGAAAGCCCACGGAAGTTCCGTATATCAAGAACTTTTGAATTTGTACGTAGATCACGGATTTTATAAAGAATATTTAGTGTCCTTAACTAAAAAAGGAATTGATGGTTTAAAAGAGATCAACCAGATGATGGTGGATATGCGTGAAAATCCAGTCAAGGAAATCAACGGACAGCGTGTGGTCATGTTAGAAGATTATAAAAAATCAATCGCCAAGAATTTATTGACTGGCGAAGAAGAAGCACTCAAAGTTCCTAAATCAGATGTATTGATTTACTATACGGAAGATGGGGCTAAAATCGCTGCCAGACCAAGTGGTACGGAACCTAAAATAAAATTCTATGTGAGTGTCAATGCGGAATTGGATTCGGTTCAAAGTGCTGCCAAAGCGGAAGCTATTTTGGATGAGAAAATCAAAAATATCCTGACAGACTTAAACATTATTTAATGAATAATTTCAGAAAAATAATCCCTTTCATTCTACCCTATAAGAAGTATGCTTATTTGAATATCTTGTTCAATGTGTTGTATGCTTTTTTCGGCACACTGTCCTTCTTGGCCTTGATGCCCATGATGGATGTGCTTTTTGGACAGGCAAACAAAAATTATACGATGCCAACATATGAAGGTGTTTTTAGCTTGAAAAAATACTTGGGAGATTATCTGAATTATTACTTGACCATGACTACCGAGCAATACGGAATTGGCTCAACGCTTTCAATATTGGTAGCAGGTATCATCTCTATTTTCCTTTTGAAGAATCTCTGCGATTATTTAGCGATGTTTTTCATCACCTTTTTAAGAAACGGTATTCTCCGTGATATGCGGAATGCGATGTATAAAAAAACCATCGAATTGCCTATTGCTTTCTTCTCCGAGAAAAGAAAAGGAGATACAATTTCTAGAATTGCAAGTGATGTGGGTGAAGTGCAAAACTCGTTGCTTTCTATTTTAGAATTGATTGTAAAAGAGCCTTTGACTATTCTGTTTACTATCATTGCCATGTTTTCTATAAGCGTAAAACTCACCATTTTTGTTTTCATCTTTATCCCAGTTTCTGGCTATATTATTTCGTTGATTGGGAAACAATTGAAGAAAAATTCAACCAAAGCACAACAAGAACAAGGTGTTTTTCTTTCCACGATCGAGGAAACCTTAGGTGGACTGAAAGTAGTCAAAGGATATAATTCGGAAAGTTATTTTACCGGGATTTTTCAGGAATCTACCAATCGTTTCTTCAAATTATCCAATAAGATTGGAAATCGACAAAACATGGCGTCTCCCATGAGCGAGTTTTTGGGAATTATGGTGATTGCGATTCTACTGTGGTACGGCGGGCACATGGTTTTAATTGAAAAAACGCTGAAAGGCGCAGCATTTATCACCTATATGGGATTGGCATATAACATTCTAACCCCAGCAAAAGCAATTTCCAAAGCATCATACAATGTAAAAAGAGGCAATGCAGCTGCAGAACGGGTTCTCGAAATTTTAGAACATGAAAATCCGATAACAAGTAAAGAAAATGCATTGGAAACGACCGAGTTTAAAGAGTTGATTTCTTTAAAAAATGTTCAATTCAAATACCAAGAGGAACTAGTTCTAAAAGATTTCTCTTTAGATATTAAAAAAGGGCAAACCGTTGCTTTGGTCGGACAATCCGGAAGTGGAAAAAGCACCATCGCTAATTTGTTGACACGATTTTATGATGTGAATTCAGGAAGTATTACCATTGACGACACGAACATCAAAGATATGAATTTGCATTCCTTGCGTGGATTGATGGGGTTGGTAACACAAGATAGTATTCTATTTAATGATACTATCAAAGCCAATATTTCGCTCGGGAAATTAGACGCCACTGATGATGAAATCATCGAGGCTTTACAAATCGCCAATGCCTATGAATTTGTAAAAGATTTACCCAATGGCATTTATACCAATATTGGCGATAGCGGCAACAAACTTTCGGGTGGTCAAAAACAACGATTAAGCATCGCGCGTGCAGTTCTGAAAAACCCTCCAATCATGATTTTGGATGAAGCCACATCAGCTTTAGATACCGAAAGTGAAAAATTGGTGCAGGAAGCTTTAGAAAATATGATGCAAAACCGAACATCAATAGTGATTGCACATCGTTTATCAACCATACAAAAGGCTGACATCATTGTTGTCATGCAAAAAGGGAGAATCGTTGAGCAAGGCAATCATGAACAATTGATGGCGTTGAATGGGACTTACAACAAGCTAGTGAATATGCAATCATTTGAAAATTAAACAACTTCCTCCATGTATAGTATCGACAATAATATCAAGTTACCCGTCGATTCCAATACCATCGTATGGAAATACTTAGACTTGTCTAAATTTGTTGATTTGTTGTTAAATCGAAAATTATTCATGTCACGCTCTGACAAATTCGAAGACCAATACGAAGGCACTTTTAGCGAGCCCACTTTTGAAGAGATACGGAAACTATCTATCGACAATCCAGACTTTTTAGATTATTATAAAACACATCGAAAAAATGTGGTGATCAGCAGTTGGCATATCAACGAATACGAATCGTTTGCCATGTGGCAGATATTTACACAGAAGAGTGAAGGTTTGGCAATTCAATCAACGCTCGGAAGATTACAAAAAGCGCTAATTCCTGAAAAGACCTACGTACAACATATCGGAGAAGTAAACTACATTGATTACAAGAAAGAATATATTCCTTTTGACAATGCCTTTTTCCCGTTTCTTTTTAAGAGAAAAAGCTTTCAATACGAGCGCGAAATTCGAATTATCTCGGATGTGAGTCAACACAATTTAATGATCGACAATGGACTGAAAATAGAGATAGATCTCAATCAATTGATTGAAAAAATCTATATTCATCCAAAATCAGAAAACTGGTACAAAAACTTAGTCATTGAACTAGTGAAGCGTTTGGACTTTGATTTTGAGATAGAAAAATCAGATCTAGAAAGTGATATTCTAATCTAGAAAAAAACTAAACCGGTTTGTACTCGATAGATTTTCTTTCCTTGCCTGATAAATCAATAAAATAGTAGTGCAATTGATCATTTTTGTCAAACTCCCCATTCTTGTTAGTATCTTCAATGGTTCTATAGTATAATCTATTGGTTGACTCCAGTACTTTCCAGTCAATCAACTCTTGATAATCAAGTGAAATTTTTGTAAAACGATCTCCGGAAATATCACTTAAATACAAGGACTTGATATCATTATCATCCAACTTCACATCTTTATTGGTATCCATATCTTCTAAAACATAAACTAAAATTTGTTGCTTGGTTTTATCAGCAATAGTTTTTAAATATGTGATTGATTGTATGAGCATGTCTTTATCAGTCAAAGATGTAATAGAATCCTTACCGACCTGTTGAAATTTTAAGTTTCTGATAAATCCTGTGATTTGATATTCACTATAATTAGAAATCTTATAGCTCAATTGATTTGATTTAGAGGAAGAATCATAATTTCTTGCCGACGCCATTAATTCACCAACAGGGAAAAGCAAATAATTAGTTCCTTCCATTTGAATAGGTAAATCTGCTAATGCAATTCGAGTGGTATCTATTTTCTTTACCGCAGACCCTTTAGATGGATTTTCGTAGATTACTTTTGGCTTCTCTACTTCTTTCTTACAACTCAAAAGCACGACAGGGACAATCAAGAATACTATTTTTAAGAAACATTTCATTGCAATAAATTTGAAAGTTAAAAGTACAAATTAAATCTATATTCTAATAGATAGTTTCAAATTGAAAACACGCGTCGTTAGGTAGTTTGGTATTCCATATTGGCTCTTGGTATAGGCATCTCGTACCCAAGTATTCGTAATGGCATTTTGGTTGTTAAACATGTTGAAAATCTCAAATCCAAGAGAAATGTCTTGAAACTTCTTCATCCAATGTCCTTCTCGGCGTTGGGTGTTTTTCTCTGTGAATACATAATTAAAACCTACGTCAACACGTCGGTAATCTCTCAATCGCGATTGATATAAATAAGTATCGGCGTACGATGGTGAACCTCCAGGCACTCCTGTGTTGTAGACCAAATTCAAATATATTTTCAGACTTGGAATATTAGGCATATAATCTTGAAACAAGATGGCAAACTTCAGTCTTTGGTCGGTAGGCCTTGCAATGTCACCTTTGTTATCGATGTTCTCTTTCGTTTTAAGATAGCTGAAACTAAACCAAGATTCTGTCCCTGGAACAAATTCGCCGTTCAAACGAAAATCCAATCCTTGGGCAAATGCGGTTGCGTTATTATTCGCAGCATATCGAATGCGAACATTTTCAATGGTATAAGGGTTTACATCAGAAAGCGACTTATAATAGGCTTCCGTAACCATTTTGAATGGGCGATTCCACATCTTAAAACTATAGTCGTTGCTTAGTACCAAATGTATTGAAGATTGTGCTTTGACATTCGGATTCACAGCACCAAATTGATCACGTAATTCCCTATAAAATGGCGGCTGGTAATAATAGCCTCCAGAAACTCTAAAAACCATATCCTTTTCCCAATCGGGTTTGAGGGCAAATTGCGCACGTGGACTAAAAACAACTTGACTACTACTTTCCAGATTGTCACCAGAAACCTGCCACTGGTGCGCGCGAACTCCCGCGTTATACCAAACATCACTGCTTCCAAGTTTATCTTTCAAGCTCCACTGCGCATAGGCAGAAAGTCGATCGATGGTCACAAAGTTTTTTGCGCGCACGTTTTGATACGGTACCAGCGGCCCAATATAAGGATTGTAAGGTTGATCGTTGTTTGGAAGATCAATAAGTGGCGGATTCAAAGAAAACCCCGCAGAATCGATAACTTCCCATTCAACAATTCGGTCCCGAATATCTTCACGAGTGTACTTAAATCCCCATTCAACTTGGTGCTTCTTGACGTCATGAAATCCTTTTACTTCAGTATTAACAATAAATGCATCCAAGTCATTTCTGGCATGGCTCAATTGTGTTCCAATGGCACGACTGTAAGTGACATCACCAAAGGTTTCTGAACCAATGTTCCCATCAACTTCACCTAAAGAATATTGTGCAAAGATGTCAAAATACTCTTGCTCTAAAGTCTGATAAGCAGAACCAATTAACTTCAAAGTAAAATTATCGTTCACTTTAAAAGTTGTTTTGAGAGCACCGAAATAAGTGTCGTAGCGGTCTTTTTCTTGCCCCTCATAAAACACCAACAACGCTATTGGTTCGGAAATAGTTCCGAAGTTCGTTTGTCGTGTCAGCGGTTGATAATTGTATTTATTTTGAGAAATATTGCCCAAGAAACTAAATTGCCATCTTGTAGAAGGATTGAAAGTTACATTGGTTTGTACATCTGCAAACGTTGGTCTAAAATTCGTTTGTGTTTCTTGACTATTGACTAACAAACTATTATCTCGATAACGAACGCCAGTAATTGCAGACCATTTTTGATTTTTAGATGCCGCTTCAACAGAAACCGCTCCTCCCAAATAACTAGCATCCAAAGAAGCCCCAAATTTGGTTGGTCTGCGGTAAGTAATATCTAGAACTGAGGATAATTTATCTCCAAATTTAGCTTGAAATCCTCCCGCTGAAAAATCGACATTTTGAACCAAATCAGTATTCGTAAAACTCAATCCCTCTTGCTGACCCGATCGGATGAGGAAAGGACGATATACTTCAATTTCATTGACGTAAACCAAATTCTCGTCATAATTACCGCCGCGAACAGAGTACTGTGTACTTAATTCATTGTTCGAATTGACCCCTGGCAACGATTTAAGAATGTTTTCAACGCCAGCATTAGCGCCTGGAATTCTCCGAATGACTTGAGGCTCAATGGTCACAACGCCTTGAATTCGTTTCTTGTTATTGGCAATTACTACGACTTCTCCCAAACCTTCTGCCCGATCATTCAATACCAAATTAAATTCGTAATCTTCATTGGGTTTTAGTTCCAGCGTGACTGTATTTTTTTTCAGGGAAACATGTGTAAAAACCAATTGAATCTTCTTGTTGGCAGCAACAGTCAATTCGTAATAACCATTTTCATTAGACTTGGTGCTTTTTCCCTCGTACGCCACATTTACTTCCTCGACCGGACGATTGCTTTCGTCAAGAATAATTCCTTTCACCCTTGCCGTTTGCGCAAAAGTTATCAATGAAAAAAAGAAAAAAAGTATGGGGAGTTGAATTAATTTCGGTTTCAATAGCTTCAATTTAATTTTGGTTGACTTCTAAAAAAAGATGTTTCAAAGATAGCAGAATTTCCAAGATTATCTGAAACTATCAATTTTAAATCATTTTTTCCTTCTAGCATTTCGTTGTCATTCATTTCGTAAATGATTCGATTTGTTTTGGCATCGTACTCGAACAAAACCCACTTCTCATTCATATAACCACTATAAGACTTTATTCCTGATAGGTCATCTGTAATCTTAAATACCAAATATTTATCTTTTAGCAACTTCCCTTCTATGGGTTTAATACTAACAATTTTTGGCGCGATGGTATCTAAAGCCAAAACGAACTGTCCAAGATTTTTTGTATAAGTTGAAAACGTATTATTGCTGTACTTAGTACTGTTGTATTTTTTTCTGCTGCCATCAACTGAAGCAATAAATGTCTTTTCTTTATTGACAACTGTCGTGTCTTTAATACTAACCCGAAAATTACTGTGTACTGGAATGAAATCATCGTGAACCGTCATGATATTGTTGGTAACATCAAATTTTAAATAAAAATCATCATAAAAAGTATGGGCAGTAAAAAAGACTTCCATACCGTCTTTCTCATAAATATTATCTGTTGCCGCTTTCAAAAAGAATGGTGTTTTCAAACTACCATCATTGACCACCGAACTTTGTATGGCGTACTCAATTGGAATCGAAATACCAACTTTATTCCCGGTAAAATCAGAAACCTCAATCCGGTATAATTGCGAGAAATTAGGCAAAACCTCAAGTATTCCTCTTGTTCCTTTAGCATCAATATTACTTAGGGCAAAAGGTACTTTCATAAACAATTTTTGAACCCTTTGTTTGGTTTGCTTATATCTTGGAAAATCGATAAGCGCATTAATATAGCGACCTTCATCAAAAACTAAAGAATCGAATTGAAAGCTAAAAGTGGGTGCTCCGTTCGAAAAGGCTTCGACTTTATAAACTCCATTCGTATTATATGACACGTTGTCGAAATCAGAACAAATTATTCCAAAACCAATATTGCCTTTGGCAAAAACTTTCTCTGCAATATAATTTCCATCTTTTTGCAAAGATAAATTCAACACAATAGGACGCCTTGACTGATTAGCGATACTTGTACTATCAATTGGATAAACCAATATACTTGAAACAAGAGGTTTCTTTGTGTCAGTCAGGTATTTAGCGAAACCAAATAATAGCGGATTTATTGTCTTTTCAGATTGTGAATCACGAATTTCAAAATGCAAATGTGGCCCTTCAGAACCTCCCGTATTACCCGAAATAGCAATTGTATCACCACTTTTTACTGGAATTTCATTGGGAGATGGAAATAGCTCAATTTCAAAAGCTTGCTGTTGATAGTGCTCCTTTCTAATATAATCCTGAACTACACCAAAAGCCTTTTGAAGATGTCCGTAGACCGTGGTATAACCATTAGGATGCGTCACATAAATTGCCTTTCCATAGCCGTAGGTTGATATTTTAATTCTAGAAACATAACCGTCTCCCGCAGCAAGAATTGGCAAACCTTCCTTTTGTTGCGTTTTAAAATCAAAACCTGCATGAAAATGATTGGGTCTTAATTCCCCAAAATTTCCAGCCAATTGCATGGGAATGTCTAGTGGAGGCCTAAAAAAGTCTTGAGGAAAGTTGGACTGAGCGAAAATAGGCGTACAAAAAATCAAAAGTGCGTGTAAAAATTTCATCGTATAAAGCTTTTGGCTAAGGTAAAAAAAACAGAGCAAAAATATTCTATTTTTTAAATAATTATAAGTAGTTATTTTTCAAACGCTTAGTTTATCTCACGTGCTAAAAAGGAAAATTTTAGGAAAAGTATTGGTTTAATTCATTTGGAATGTTAACTTTGTTCGCATTAGTAATGAACCAATATTTAGAATGAGTGAAATTGTAGAAATAATTGATACTCTTGAAAGTAGGCTCCAAAAACTATTGAAAAAAATAGACCATTTAGAGCAGACTTCTTCAGCGTTAAAACTAGAGTTAGAAAAATCTACAATCATCATACAAAATCAATCTCAAGAAATCGATGGGTTGAAAAAACAGTATGAATCATTAAAAATTACCAATTCATTATTGGGCAGTGAAGAAAATAAAAGAGATACCAAGCTGAAAATAAATTCATTAATTCGTGAAATTGATTACTGTATAGCACAACTATCTGATTAGTAAAAATATGGACGATAAGCTTAAAATCAAATTATCAATTGCAGACAGAATCTACCCATTGACGGTAGAACTATCTCAGGAAGAAGGACTTCGCAGTGCTTCAAAGAAAATTGATTTGATGATAAAGCAATTTGAAGAAAATTATGCAGTTCGTGATAAGCAAGATGTTTTGGCCATGTGCGCCTTACAATTTGCTTCTCAATTGGAACAAAAACAAATCAGTAATTCTATTGATGGCAAAGAAACCATCGACCGAATAAAAAAAATAAATAATTTATTGATTAGTTATCTCGATAAGTAAGACGTTCTTAAACATAGACTAAAATACTGCCTACATTAGTTATATTTTGGTAAACTCAACACTAACAAATTAGAATGAGCAAATCATCACTACTAAAGCATGCCACGCTTATGCGAGGAAACTTGAACAGTGAGTAAGCTCAAAACTTGTCTTATCGAGTTTATTCATTTCACCTAATGTAGGTTTTTTTTATATAATTAATTTAACAAACATGGACATTGTAACAATACTAATTTCCGGCATTGTCGGAATTGCTGGAGGCTTCGGAATCTCGAAGTTAATAGAGCGGTCAAACGTCTCTAACTTGATTAAAAATGCAAAAAAAGAGGCGGCTTCTATATTAAAGGATGCAAACTTCGAAGCAGAAAACATCAAGAAAGACAAGATGCTTCAAGCCAAAGAAAAATTTATCGAACTGAAAGCGGAACACGAACAAGTGATTCTTTCTCGAGATAAGAAAATGGCAGAAGTAGAAAAAAGAGTGCGCGACAAAGAATCTCTTGTTTCAAATGAATTGGCAAAAGCAAAGAAAATCAATGATGACTTTGAGGCAAAAACGAGCGAGTATCAATCTAAAATTGACATTCTTGAGAAGAAACAGCAAGAGGTGGATAGAATGCATAAAAGCCAGCTGAATCAATTGGAGGTCATTTCAGGATTGTCGACAGAAGATGCAAGGGAGCAATTGATGGAAGGTCTCAAAGGAGAAGCCAAAACGAAAGCGATGGCGCATATTCAAGATACCATTGAAGAAGCCAAACTGACTGCACAACAAGAAGCCAAAAAAATCATCATCAATACAATTCAACGCGTTGGAACAGAAGAAGCGGTAGAAAATTGCGTATCTGTTTTTAATATCGAATCGGATGATGTGAAAGGTCGAATTATCGGTCGAGAAGGAAGAAATATCCGTGCTTTAGAGGCTGCAACTGGCGTTGAAATTATTGTAGATGATACGCCAGAAGCTATTATTCTTTCTTGTTTTGATCCAGTTCGAAGAGAAATTGCTCGTTTGTCTTTGCACAAATTAGTGACAGACGGTCGTATCCATCCTGCTCGTATTGAAGAGGTGGTTGCAAAAACTGCAAAACAAATTGATGATGAAATTATAGAAGTCGGCAAGCGAACTGTAATCGATCTTGGAATTCATGCTTTACATCCTGAATTGATTAAAGTTGTAGGACGAATGAAATATCGTTCTTCTTATGGACAGAATTTACTGCAACACTCACGTGAAGTATCCAAACTTTGCGGAATCATGGCAGCGGAATTAGGACTAAACGTTAAACTAGCGAAAAGAGCTGGTCTTCTTCACGATATTGGTAAAGTACCAGATGCAGAAAGCGATCTTCCTCATGCGCTGTTAGGAATGCAATGGGCGGAAAAATATGGTGAAAAAGAAGAAGTTTGTAACGCCATTGGAGCCCACCATGATGAAATAGAAATGAAATCGTTATTGTCGCCGATTGTTCAAGTATGTGATGCCATCTCTGGAGCGAGACCAGGCGCAAGAAGACAAGTATTAGACTCCTATATCCAAAGATTGAAAGACTTAGAAGAAGTGGCTTTTGGATTTAGTGGTGTCAAAAATGCTTACGCAATCCAAGCAGGTCGAGAATTGCGTGTTATCGTTGAAAGCGAAAAAGTTTCTGATGATAATGCAGCTCAATTGTCTTTTGAGATTTCTCAGAAAATACAAACAGAAATGACCTATCCAGGGCAAGTAAAAGTCACGGTTATTAGAGAAACTAGAGCGGTGAATATCGCTAAATAAGTTATCCATTTAATATAAAAAAAGCCCTCAATTGAGGGCTTTTTTTATTAGAATATTTTTCTTAAATCATCTAATGTCATAGGCTTAAAAAAATAATCTTTGACTTGATCTTGGTATTCTTTTGCTCGATTAATGTCTGAAATACTATCAGAGGAGCTGACCAAATAAATAATTGTCTTGCCACTTTCGTTAGTTTTCCTTGTCTTTCGGAACTCGTCAAGAAATTGCCAACCATCCATGATGGGCATATTGATATCTAAAAGAATTAAATCAGGCATGGTGACGCCATTACTAATTTTATCCTTTATTTCTTCTATTGCTTCTAATCCATTCAAATAAAAGGATGGATTGATGTCTATATTATTTTTAGAAAATAACTTCTTGATGATGAAATGGAAGACCTTGTCGTCATCAATTACAAATACATCTTTAAACTTGCTCATAGAAATATATTTTAAAAGTTGTACCAACTCCTACTTGACTTGTTACATCTACCTTTCCGCCCATGGCTTCAATTTGATTCTTGGTAATAAATAACCCTATTCCTCGCGAATCTTTGTGCTTGTGAAACGTTTTATACATCCCAAACATCTTCTTACCGTGCTTTTCTAAATTGATTCCCAATCCATTATCCGAAATCTCTAATATTTTGTGCTTACTGTTGGATTTCAAAGTATAACTAATTACAGGAGTTCGATCTGGATGAGAATATCGAATGGCATTTGATGTAAAGTTAAGAAGAATACTTTCTAAATAGGCCGGATTAAATATAATTGTTTGGTTCTTGCAGACTTTATTTTTAATGACGACTTTATTTTTCTTTATCTCCTCACCTAAAATGTTGAGGGTCTTGCCTAAATACAAATTCAAATTTAGATTCTCCTTCTTCTGAACCAACTCCGATTGAATTTCTACTAGTTCTTTCAAATGAACAATTGTTTGTGACAAAGCTTTCGACGAAGTTCTTAAATGATTGTAACTCTCTCTCACAAAATCTTCGTCGGTTTCTTCTGCAATAATACTGAGTAACATTTCAATATTTCCAGAGTGTGACCTCAAATTGTGGGAAACAATATGGGCGAAATTGAGCAATCTACTATTCTGTTCGGATACAATCTCAAGCGTCTTTAGCAAGTTTTGTTCTTTCTCTTTCTGAGCAGAGATATCCGTGTGGGTACCAATGATACGTAAAGGATTCTTATGAATATCTCTCTCAATAATCTTTCCTCTACTAAGGATCCATTTGTACTCTCCGGACAAGGTCATAACACGTTGCGCGTTTTCATAATAGGGCGTCTTATTATCAATATGCAATTGAATATCTTCCAAGTATTTATTTTTGTCATATGGATGCACCCGATCGTCCCAAAGATCAATAGACTCAATGGTATCGTTAGCTTCAAACTCAAGCATTTTCATCGATTGAGATGAATAAAATACTTTCTTAGAGGTGACATCCAAATCCCAAATTCCTTCTGATGAAGCTTCTAATGCAAATAAGAATCGTTGCTCCGAGAGCTTCAACTGTAGCTCTTGTAATTTAAACGAACTAATATCTGTTATTTTGCCAAAAAAATGAACTGTACCAATTTCATCTTGCTCCACCATAGCAAAACCTTTGTACCATTTTAATCCTTTTTGCGGGAGCAAAGCCCGAAATTCATGGTTCCATTCTGTTAGTTCACTTTTAGACTTTTGTACAGAGGATAAAAATGAATCAAAATCATCTGAAAAAATCCTGCTCTTCAACATAGTAAAAGCATCGAGACTTTTTTCCTCTGGACTAAGGTCAAAGTGAGTCAAAACAGATTTACTTAGAAATGGAAAAGTAAGATGACCCGCTATAGTTATCGAAAATTGGAATATTAAATCAGGCGACTGAAACAAAAGCTTCTTATAAAAGCTGTTTCTTTCTTCTAATAATTTTAAATCCGAGGATTGGTAGGTTTCCATAGTATTGTACAAATTGGTTGGGGCAATATTTGAAATACATAATATGCCAATTCATAAATTAGCGTGTCAAACGTACTAATAAAAAATCGATTAAATACACGTTTTATCGTTAAAATACTCATTTTAACACAAAATTAACATTAAATATAAGATTATACTTATACAAATATTACTTTCTAGGGTGAAACTTATTCATAATTTGTGTTAAGTGTTTGCGATCTAAATGAACATAAATCTCGGTGGTAGTAATCGACTCATGTCCCAACAATAATTGTATCGATCGTAGATCAGCACCATTCTCTAGCAAGTGGGTAGCGTAGGAATGGCGAAAAGTATGCGGACTAATTCTTTTATTCAAGTTGATTGCTAGAGCCAAATCTTTAATAATAGTAAAAATCATGGCCCGTGTGAGTTGACGTCCTCTTCTGTTGAGGAACAAAGTGTCCTCATGTCCTTTTTGGATAGTTAGATGATTTCGAATGGTACCTTTATACATTTCAATATACTGCTGCGTATGCACACCTATGGGCACAAACCGCTGCTTGTTTCCTTTTCCAGTAATTTTCAAAAAACCTTCCTCAAAAAAAAGATCGGAAATCTTAAGACCTACTAATTCCGAAACGCGCAAACCACAGCCGTACAAAGTCTCTAATATGGCACGATTCCTTTCGCCTTCTGCAGTCGACAAATCAATCGCAGCAATTAAATTATCAATTTCTTTAGTTGAAAGCGTGTCCGGTAACTTTCTGCCAATCCTTGGTGTTTCTATCAATTCTAATGGATTGTCGTTTCGATATCCCTCAAAAATAAGGTAAGAAAAAAAGCTTTTAAGTCCCGAAATGATTCGCGCTTGAGACCGAGCATTGACCTCTTTTGCTACAAAGTAAATAAATTCCTGTACTGTACCTTCCGCTATAAGTACTGGTGAAACTGCAATGGCATGCCCATCTAGATACTTTCGTAATCTTTCTATATCTAAGATATAGTTATCAATAGAATTTTTAGAAAGCCCACGTTCAATCTTAAGATACGATTGATAACTTTTGATATACGATTGCCAATTCATACGACAAAGTAACGTTAAAATAAAACAAAAAAAAACCTCTCCAAAGAGAGGCTTTCTATAATATAATTTTAATTCTTAGAATTTATAACCCACACCGATCAAGAAGTGATTCACTTTTGTGTCACCTGACAATCCAATGTCATATCTTGGCTCAACGAAGAAGTTCTCAGTAAAGTTATAAGAAGCACCAACACCTAAATTGAATCTCGTTTTATCATCATCCTCAGAATCCAAGCTATAGTACAATGAAGGTCCAGCCTCAACATTAAAATTCTCAGCAATTTCGTATTTTACCAACACTGGAATACTTAAGAAATCCAATTTAAATCCATCTTTAGAAGCAGTATGGTAATTCAGCCCTGGTTGCAACATAAATTTGTCAGCAATACCAAACTCTACAAAACCTCCAACAAAAAATCCTGTAGTAGAAATTGTCGAACCTGGAACTGAAACAGTTACCTCTGAACCTGGAATACCTGGAAAACCTTCAAAGGTTTCGGTATATCCAGCAGTTTTTGCTGACACCATGTCAACACCACCCTTAACCCCAAAAGAAGCACCATCTTGTGCATTGGCAAAACCAAACGCAAGAAGTGCAATACTAGATAAAATAATTTTTTTCATGTTATTTGTTTTAAAATTAGTGAAGTAAATATAGGATAAATACCAAGTAACAGGACAACCGGCTCATATAATTAAGAACTACTTTTTAACAAGTTATAAACAATACTAGAAATAGGAAAGAATCTGAAAGCAACCAACATAAACAAAAAAAAGCCTCTCAATGAGAGGCTTTTCTATAATAAACTCTAAAAATATTAGAAGTGCAACGTCAAGTTCATAGAAGCAATACCAACACTTCCTAAACCAAATGAACTGCTTTTTCCACCTTCAGTAGTAACAGAAGGAGCGCCAGGAACACTGATTGTTTGTTCTGAATTACCTTGAATATCAACACCTACTCTGTAAGTATATTGTGCTCCGATAGACATTTTAGGAAAAATGAAATACTCAGCACCAATAAACCCTTGGACACCAACTCCAAGACCTAAGCCCGATTTGTTCTCTACGCTACCTAATGCAGCACCAGTAGTTGCATCTGAATCAGTATCTTCAGTAGACAAAGATTTTAAAGTTAATAATGCATCAGCACCGTAGAAACCTTGCAAACGCGTATTCCCTTTTCTCCATTCTTTTCCTAAACCAGCAGCTAATTCTAAACCTGAAGCTTTTGATTCTGTACTTACACCTGCATCAACTGTAGTTACTGTTGTAGAATTGAAACCTAAATTAGCTACTACTCTGTAAGCAGTTTTTGCATCGATGAATTTTTTACCCACAAATGTGTTAGCTCTAACAAAGTCAACATCTGGCGCAGAGTTGTCAGTGTTACCATTAAAAGAGTTACCTACGTACTCAAAAACACCATCAGCATTAAAGCTAATAGCCCAGTCACCTGCTTCTGGTAAGTAATTTTCTCCTTTTTTAGATTTTAAGTCCTGAGCGTTAGCAAAACCAAATGCCATAATCGCTACAACTGATAAAATAATTTTTTTCATGTTCATGTTTTGTTTAAAATTAATGACGCAAATATAGTAACTTTTGTTAATAAAAAAATATTTGAGCATTTTTTTCATCTTTATTCAAATATGGAAGACATCATAACAAAAGATAGCATCATTGCCGCACCGCCATGAATCACCACCCAAATTAGTGCTTACTCTCTTTATCACAACAACCATAAATAAGCCTACATCCTTTAAATACTAGAAATAACGGTAATTTATAGCAAACAACGATAAGCAAACTTTTTGAAATATAGCAATCAAACAGCAATTTCTACCTGCAATTTTGAAATCACATTAACGCTGTTTCTTTTATTAACTTTTTTATTAACAATTACATAAAATATTGTTAATAACTAGGTATTTTTTTTGCTTTTTAGGTACGAAACAACATAAATCCCTCATTCCAAACAACTTAATAAACGTATTTCATTGGAATCAGCCACGAATTTTTAATATTTCATTTGTGCTATGGAACAAATTCACATTTTAGTTATTTTTACTAAAAATTCTGAAATGAAAATAATCATCATTAACGGACCAAATCTTAATTTGCTCGGAAAAAGAGAACCAGAGGTATATGGTAGCGAAACCTTTGAGTCCTACTTTCTTCTTTTACAAAAGGAATTTCACAATCTTGAGTTGTCCTATTTCCAAAGCAATATTGAAGGCGAGCTCATCAACAAAATTCAAGAAGTTGGTTTTGATTATGCTGGAATTATACTCAACGCTGCAGCATACACCCACACCTCAGTAGGAATCGGCGATGCGGTCAAAGCAATTTCAACTCCAGTAATTGAAGTACATATTTCAAATACATTCGCCCGAGAGGACTTTAGGCACCATTCTTTTATTGCACCTCACGCCAAAGGAATTGTGATTGGCTTTGGTCTACACAGCTATCGATTGGGACTACAGTCTTTTATTTTGTAATTCACCTAAAACTATCTATACCATGAAGAACCTCTTTTTCACCACGCTCATACTACTTTCCATCAATACAATTGCGCAAATCAAAGGCACCGTAACTGATATCAGCGGCAATCCCCTACCGTCTGTAACGATACGTGTAGAAGATACGTATTTCGGAACAACAACCAATGACGCAGGGGAGTACTTTCTAAACGTACCTGGTAAAGGCAAATATGTTATCGTTTACCAATATCTCGGATATAAAAGTCAAAAAATAAAATACGTTCACGAAAAACGTCTGAAAGTATTTGATATTAAACTAGAAGAAGAAAACATCGAGCTACAAACCGTAGTCATCGACAAAAAAAACAACCCCGCTAACGAAGTAATTCGAAATGCAATTGCTCATAAGAAAGAAAACGCCGAACCAACCGAAAAATATCAAGCCGACTTCTACTCTCGTGGTATTTTTAAAATCAAGGATGCACCAAAGAAAATAATGGGACAAAAGTTCGACTCATTTGATGAAATTTTAGACTCAACTCGAAGCGGCATCTTATACCTTTCGGAAACGGTTTCGAAAATTACTTACAAAAAACCAGACAAGATGAAGGAAGTGATTGTAGCTTCTAAAGTGAGCGGCAATGACAATGGCTTTAGCTTTAACACAGCAGCCTCCGCTAATTTTGATTTCTATGAAAATTATCTGCCGTTTCAAATTAACGTAGTTTCACCAATTGCTGATAACGCCTTTAACTACTATAAGTACAAAATGGAAGGCACCTTTTTTAATGAAAATAATATTCAAATTAACAAAATCAAGGTGATGCCTAAACGGAATAATGAACCCGTTATGGACGGCTACCTATATATAGTAGAAGATAGTTGGGCAATTTATGCAGTCGACTTAACTGTAAAAGGAGATCAAATTCAAATGCCTGCCCTCAATTCGCTCCAATTGAAACAGAATTTTAGTTACAATAGAAACAACAAAATATGGGCAAAAAACACACAAACCCTCGACTTCCTTGCGGGTATTTTCGGAATTAACATTTCAGGTCGTTTTTCCTATGTGTACTCGAATTATATCTTTGAACCTAAATTTGACAAGAAAACGTTTACCAGAGAAGTCTTGTCCTTTGAAGAAAATGCCATCAAAAAGGATAGTGTTTATTGGAATAAATTTCGCCCAGTTCCGCTCACCTCAGAAGAAAGCACAGATTATTTAAAAAAGGATCTCATACAAACAAAGAAAAAATCAAAACAATATTTAGATTCTATTGATGCCAAAAGAAATAAAATGGGTTTCAGCGACATCATTATGGGGTATTCCTATAACAATTCGTTTAAGAAATGGGAATTGAGCTATGGCGGTCTGATCAAAGGAATCAATTTTAATACGGTGCAAGGCTGGGATTTGAATACCGATATTACTTTTATGAAGCGAGACGAAGACACACGAACGTTTACCCAAATCAAAACGTATTTTGACTACGGATTATCGGAGGAAAAATTCAGATCTTATTTTACGTTTATAAAAAAATTCAGCAATATTAACCAAAGTGAACTCCGATTTTCCGCAGGTAGTAAAGTCAATCAATTTAATGGATCAAATCCAATAAGTAAAATTGTCAATAGCGTAAGCACCCTTTTCTTTAAAGACAATTATATAAAATTGTACGAACGCAATTTTGTCAACGCTGGATACGGAAGAGAATTGCTAAATGGATTAAAATTGAATGCAGAACTATCCTACGCAGAAAGAAAACCTTTATTCAATACCACCGATTATGTTGTTCTAAAAAAAGACAAAGCATATACCTCGAATAATCCGTTGGCGCCAAACGATGATACAACTCCAACCATTGTCAAACACAATCTAGCGAAAGCAAACTTGGGCGCGAGAATCAATTTTGCACAAGAATATTTGTCGCGACCTGATGGGAAATTTAATGTGCCAAATGAGAAGTATCCGGTGTTGTATCTGAATTATGAAAAAGGATTTGCTGGAAATGAATCAAAATACAATTTTGATTACCTTAATGCGAGAATGACCTATGATCTTACACTAGGAAATAAAGGAAACCTAGCAACCAATTTGAAAGCAGGAAAATTCTATCACGCCGAAAATATCGCTTTTGTTGATTACAAACATTTTGACGGCAATCAAACGCACGTTGGCACCGAAGATCGTTATCTCAATGTTTTCAATCTGCTTCCTTATTATAGTAGTAGCACAAATGATTCGTATATTGAAATCCATGCAGAGCATGATGATAGCGGTTACATTATGAATAAAATTCCGTTGCTGAAAAAACTAAAATCAACATTAGTACTCGGCTACCACAATCTTTCCATTCCAGAAAGAAGTCCATATCACGAATATTCTGTCGGTTTAAATAATCTAGGCTTCGGAAAATTTAAAGTATTCCGTCTAGATTATGTGCATGCGTACCAAAGTGGTTGGCAAGCCGATGGATTTATTTTTGGATTGAAGATTTTAGATTTCCTTGAATAAATGAACTGCAGAAGTTCACAACCAAACCTATTTTCTAATTGCTTGATTTTTATTCATTCGGTTCAATGTGAATCAAAACATGACCTAATTCAGGAATTTCCTTTCTCAAAGTATCTTTCAAAAGATGGGCAATATCGTGGCCTTCTTTAACAGTTAAATTCGCATCAACGATGGCGTGTAAGTCAACGTGGTACTTCATTCCAGCTTTTCTTATAAAGCACTTTTCTGTGTCAATAATTCCAGAAACTTGGTGCGAGATTTTTCGAATATCTTCAATTAAATCATCGTACAAATGTTCATCCATAATTTCTCCCAATGCCGGACGAAAAATCAGATAACTGTTATACATAATAAAACCAGCGGCAAATAAGGCTGCCCAATCATCTGCCGATTCGTATCCTTTCCCTAGAAATAATGCAATCGAAATTCCAGTAAATGCAGCGACTGAGGTAATGGCATCACTGCGATGGTGCCACGCGTCTGCTCGCAATGATGAGCTATTCGATTCTTTACTTCTTTTCATCACCAAACGAAACGAATACTCTTTCCAAAGAATAATTACTCCCAAGACAATAAGTGTCCAAGGTTTGGGTAATTGATGTGGAATTTGAATATTAAGAATACTTTCATAAGCAATAATTGTCGCGGAAGTAATCAAAAATCCCACAACCAAAAAAGTAATCAATGGTTCTGCCCTTCCGTGTCCATAAGGATGGTTATCATCCGCCGGCTTATTAGAATATTTAATGCCGAACAAAACTAAAAACGAAGAGAAAATATCGGTAGTCGACTCAATAGCGTCGGCAACTAATGCAAATGAATTACCCAAAATACCGGCAGTCAATTTGGCAATGGCAAGGCTGGTGTTCCCAATAATACTAAAATATGTAGCTTTTATTGCCGTTTGTTCGTTTGTCATGAGGTCGTAAATTATTTATAAAATTCTCCTACATGCCAAAGTACACCTGAAGGATCATGAATAAAACATTCCTTTCCCCAATCGTATGCTTTGACTGGAACAATGCGAACATTTTCGTACTTAACCTCTAGACCTAAAAGGGATAGTTGTTTCCAAAAATCATCTGCATGGGCAACTTCTAGAAATACCATTGTATTATCAACCCAATCTTTCACATAAGCATCCTGCAAATAGAATCCCATTGCGCCGTATTGAAACAGTGACAGATTTGAATCGATAATTATTTCATCAAATCCTAAATCGCTGTAAAATGCTCTGAAAGTTTTATAATCTTTCGCTCCTATAAAAGGCCGAATTGATTTGGCTTTAAGTTCCATAATTTTAGTTTATTTTACAAACAAAAAGGCGCAAAGGAAAATAGATTTGCTTTGCGCCTTTGTGTCTTTTTCGAATTTCTCTTGAAATTAAACTCGAACAATATTAGCACCTAAAGCACGCAATCTTTCGTCGATGCGTTCATAGCCGCGGTCTATTTGTTCAATATTTTGAATGGTACTTGTTCCTTTAGCTGAAAGCGCTGCAATTAACAACGAAATCCCGGCACGAATATCCGGTGAAGACATGGTAGTTGCTTTCAACTGCGAATTAAAATCGTGTCCCATAACAACCGCTCTATGCGGATCACATAACATAATTTTCGCACCCATATCAATCAACTTATCCACAAAGAACAAGCGGCTTTCAAACATTTTTTGATGAATCAACACATCACCATTGGCTTGTGTTGCAACGACCAAGACAATACTCAACAAATCTGGTGTAAAGCCTGGCCACGGCGCATCGGCAATGGTCAAAATCGAACCGTCAATATCCGTTTTAATTTGGTAATGCTCGTGCGTCGGAATATATATATCATCGCCGCGACGCTCTAAAGTAATTCCCAACTTTCGAAAGGTATTGGGAATAACACCTAAATTATCCCAACTGACATTCTTGATAGTAATTTCACTTCTGGTCATAGCTGCCAATCCAATCCAACTTCCAATTTCAATCATATCCGGAAGGATTCGATGTGTACAACCACCTAGTTTTTCTACACCTTCAATCTTAAGTAAATTCGATCCAACGCCAGTGATATTGGCTCCCATCGAATTCAACATGCGACACAACTGTTGCAAATAGGGTTCACACGCGGCGTTGTAGACCGTTGTTCTTCCTTTGGCCAAAACGGCTGCCATGACAATATTGGCGGTTCCCGTAACGGATGCTTCATCCAACGACATATCCGTTCCTGTCAAACCTTCTGGAGCTTCTACGCCATAAAAATGGTCTTCTCTATTATATCTGAATTTTGCGCCTAGATTGATAAATCCTTCAAAATGGGTATCCAAACGACGACGACCAATTTTATCTCCGCCTGGTTTTGGAATATAACCTTTGCCAAAACGTGCTAAAAGTGGACCGACAATCATAATAGAGCCTCTGAGCGATCCTCCTTCTTTTTTGAACGCTTCGGTTTCTAGATAACCAACATTCACTTCGTCTGACTGAAACGTAATCGAACCAGCTCCATTCTTTTGAATCTTAACCCCTAAATTCCCGAGAAGTGTAATTAATTTATTGACATCGATGATATCAGGAATATTATTGATTGTTACTTTTTCTGGAGTTAATAATACGGCACATAAAATCTGCAATGCTTCATTTTTTGCTCCTTGTGGTGTGATTTCTCCTTTAAGGCGAATGCCTCCTTCAATTTTAAAAGTTCCCATTTTACTTTGAGGTTCTAAGGTTCTGAGGAACGAAGGTTCTAAGGAATTAAGGTCTTAATGAGAATAACTCAGGACCTTAGCATCTTAGGACCTTAGCACCTTTACTTCGGATTATTATTTTTCTTTTGAAAAGGCTTTGCCTTCCCGTTTTTATTTTTATTGTTTTGAATTTTAGGTTGTCCCATAGGAAGGATTTTGTTCGACATCCTTTTGTTGGTCCGCATCAAATCGGTCGTATTGAGCAACTCCTCCGAACTTTGAATCAAGTTAATTTTTCCGCCTGACAATTCATAAAGATGTTCAAAAATCACATCGTCCTTCACGGTGTCTTTATTCCAACTCAAATAGGACTTTTTCATGTGATTGGCGATGACTTTTATTAAAGCACTTTTCAGTTCGCCCTCCTCCCACTGGTTGGCAACATCAATCATATACTTGATGTTATTACCATAAAAACGATATTTTGGAAAATTCTGCGGATACTGAAGTGCGTCAGGTTTGAGCTGCAATACTTCACGAGATGGAATTGGATACGGAGAATCAACATCCAATCTAAAATCAGACATAATAAAAATCTGATCCCATAATTTGTGCTGAAAATCAGGAACATCACGCAAGTGTGGGTTTAAACTCCCCATCACCTGAATTATATATTTTGCAATTTTGTTTCGCTCTTCACGGTCAGGAATATCTGTTGCCTGATCTATCAACTTTTGCAAATGACGTCCGTATTCTGGAATAATCAAATGCCTTCTTTCGGAGTTATATTCCAAATGATGCACGACATCATTCGCATTTTCTTTGATGTATTTTACGCTCATATTTTAAAGGGAAATTATGCCTTCTACTGTTGAAACTTCTATATATTTATCGATAATCTCTTGCGCATCTTTCATCTGAACATCGATCGAAATACTGGTGAATTTTCCAGTCTTTGATTTTGTAGTTTTAATGACCGCTCCCAAACAATCAAAAGCTTCTTCCACTTTTAATATTTTTTCTTTGTCGGTCGGAACGATAAATTTGAATAAATATTCTGCTGGCCACGTATTGCTTAAATCCAACTCTGCTTTCAATCGTTCGTAGAACTCTTCTGTCTTCTTATCCATTCCAAATCTTAAAAATAAAAGCAAATATACAGTATTGATTTGGGATTTTATTACTTCGCATTTTTAACTTCTGACATTTTTTTTAAATCCCAATTAGATTGAGTAAGTTTGCGCCTTATTGCTAAAAAAGTGCAAAAAGAAATTGTAGTCATTATCGGCGGTCCAGGAACAGGAAAAACGACCATTATTGATGGCTTACTATCGATGGGCTACTGTTGCTATCCCGAAATTTCTCGAGAAGTAACCATGGAAGCTAAAAAACAAGGTATTGAACAATTGTTTCTAGAAAACCCATTGCTCTTTAGTGAATTACTTTTGGAAGGCCGCAAAAAACAATATCAAAACGCAGTTCTCGAATCGCACGACGTTGTCTTTTTAGACCGAGGCATTCCAGATGTTTTAGCCTATATGCATTATATAGGAGACAGCTATCCTGCTTTTTTTGATGTAGCATGCAGAGAACATCAATACACCAAAATTTTTATTCTTCCGCCTTGGGAAGAAATCTACGTGAGCGACGAGGAGCGATACGAAAATTATGAACAGGCCAAATTGATCTACAATCACTTAACCGAAACCTATCAAAATTACGGCTATTCACTTATTGAAGTGCCCAAAGCTAGTGTTGAAAACCGCATCAATTTTATACTAGAAGCTATTTCAAAATAGGATTTTCTATTGCAGAAAGGCATGTGTATTTTAAATTTGTATAAATTTGTATACGTGTTTAATATCTAATCCGTAAGTCATGTCCGAAGCCAAACAAATACTCCAAAAATATTGGAAACACAGCACTTTTAGAGAACCCCAAGAAGAAATTATTAATGCTGTCCTGAGCGGAAATGATGCCTTCGCTTTACTACCAACTGGTGGTGGAAAATCAATTTGCTTTCAAATACCCGCAATGATGAATAAAGGAATGGCGCTGGTCATTTCTCCCTTGGTAGCTTTAATGAAAGACCAAGTAGCGAATTTACAAAAACTAGACATCAAAGCAATTGCATTAACTGGCGGGATTAGCACCGAAGAAATGATTGACTTACTCGACAATTGTCAATTCGGAAATTACAAATTCTTATACCTCTCTCCGGAACGACTGCAATCGGAATGGATACTTGATCGAATAAAGAATCTACCCATCAACCTGATTGCCATCGACGAAGCCCATTGTGTGTCGCAGTGGGGCCATGACTTTCGTCCAGCCTATTTGAAAATATCGGAATTAAAAACGCATTTCCCAAAAATCCCTTTTATTGCTTTGACAGCTTCTGCTACGCCGAGAGTGCAAGAAGATATCATTGCGCTATTGGGATTAGAAAAACCGCTTGTTTTTCAAAAATCTTTTGCCCGGGAAAATATTGCCTACATGGTTTTTGACGTCGAAGACAAACTTTTTCGAATGTCGCAAATCCTCGAGAAAAATCCGGAACCTTCCATAATATATGTACGAAATCGAAAATCTTGTTTAGATACACAACTGCAGTTACAACAATTGGACTTTACTGCAACCTATTATCACGGTGGACTTACTTCTAAAGAAAAAGATAAGAACATGAAAATGTGGATCACCGAGGAAGTGCAGGTCATCGTGGCAACCAATGCCTTCGGGATGGGCATTGATAAGCCCAACGTGCGAACAGTTATTCACAGTCAACTTCCGGAAAACATAGAGAATTACTACCAAGAATCTGGACGCGCAGGTCGAAATGGAGAGAAAGCATTTGCCATAATATTGACAAGTCCTGCTGATATTTTTCAAGCCAAAGATCAATCTGTCCATACATTACCCGACAAGAAATTCTTGCTGGAAATGTATATCAAACTGTGCAACTACTTTCAAATTGCTTATGGAGAAGGAATTGACGAAAAATTTACTTTCAATTTGAATGCATTTTGCGTTCGATATGGCTTTCCAACACTAAAAACCTATAATGCTTTACAATTTCTAGACCGCCAAGGAGTTTTGACATTGTCACAAGAATTCTCGGAGAAAATTACTTTGCAGTTCACTATTTCTTCTAAAGAAGTGATGCGCTATATGAGTCTGAATCCATCAGAGGAAGAAGTGATACTTACTATTTTGCGAACTTACCCAGGAATATATGAAATGGCAATTCCTTTTAATCTTTCATTAATCGCTAAGAAATCGAATCACACTGAAAACGAAGTGAGTCTGATACTTCAGCGGCTAAGTGAAAAAAGTATTATAGCCTATACTGCGAAAAACAATGATGCGGTTTTAGTTTTTAATGAAATTAGGGAAGATGAAAAAACCATCAATAGAATTGCAAAATATTTAGAACATCAAAATCAATTAAAATCAGCGCAACTAGCATCGGTTTTGAATTATGTGAGCGACCAAACGCATTGCAAAAGACAATTGATTCTTTCGTATTTTGGTGAACAAAAATCAATTCGTTGTGATATTTGTTCGTTTTGCCTATCACAAAAACAAAGTAAAAAAGAGGTAAACTCCACGACAAAACAAATCTTAGAGCAACTAAAAACTGGAGATCTAACATCGAGAGAAATTGAAAAAAATACGCAAATTGAAAAAGACGATATTATCTTTGTTCTTCAAACGTTGCTGGAAAATGACGTGGTTCGCTTGCAGTCTAACAATACCTATACCCTAACTAAATGATGGAAAAATTACGAATTGTATTCATGGGAACACCTGAGTTCGCCGTTGGAATTTTAGATGCAATCCTAAAGAACAACTACGAAATTGTTGGTGTGATTACTGCAGCAGACAAGCCTGCAGGTCGAGGACAGAAGATTAAATATTCTGCCGTAAAAGAATATGCGATGGAAAAGAATTTAAAGTTACTACAGCCGACCAATTTAAAAGACGAGAATTTCTTGGCAGCGTTAAAAAGCTTAAACGCAAATCTACAAATCGTAGTTGCATTTCGAATGCTCCCTAAAGTTGTATGGGAAATGCCAACTTTGGGCACTTTCAATCTTCATGCATCGCTTCTTCCAAATTATCGCGGTGCTGCTCCAATCAATTGGGCAATTATCAACGGCGAAACCAGAACTGGGGTTACTACATTTTTTATCGATGATAAAATTGATACTGGAGCCATAATAGTAAGCAATGAACTTGCGATTTCATCCGATGAAAACGCAGGACAACTGCACGACCGACTTATGAATTTGGGTTGCGAAACTGTTATTGAAACACTGGTATTGATCGAAAACGAAAAAGTCAACACGACGATTCAAAGCGATTCAAGTGAATTAAAAACGGCACTGAAACTGCATAAAGACAACTGCAAGATTGATTGGTCAAAACCGGGGATTCAAATTTATAATCTAATTCGAGGGCTTTCTCCCTATCCCACTGCATGGTCTGTCATAAAGGATGGGGCACAAGTATGGAATGTTAAGATCTATGAAGCGGATTTTCAAAAAGAACAGCATGCATTAGAAATTGGAAAATTATTCGTGACGAAGAAAGAATTAAGAATTGCTGTCGTGGACGGATTTATTTCAATTCATACCATTCAATTCCCCGGGAAGAAAAAAATGACTATTTCTGAATTACTAAACGGCATTCATATTACTGAAAATGCTTATGCTTACTAGCTTGACAATGCATTCTAGATAGAAAAAACCGACAAAAACAACTTCCTTTATCAACAAAACAGTCGATTTATCAACAAATCGATGAAAAACGCCTCAAATCTCTTGCGTGGTAAGGAATTCCTATTAAATTTGTTTCAATTAAAATAATGTTTAACCAACAATTAATAACTTTTATTATGAACAAATCAGAATTAATCGATGCTATTGCTGCAGATGCAGGAATTACAAAAGCGGCTGCTAAATTGGCTTTAGAATCATTTTTAGGTAATGTAGGTGGTACTTTGAAAAAAGGCGGAAGAGTATCTTTAGTAGGTTTCGGATCTTGGTCAGTTTCTAAAAGAGCTGCTAGAGACGGAAGAAATCCACAAACTGGAAAAACAATCAAAATCGCTGCTAAGAATGTAGTAAAATTTAAAGCAGGTGCAGATTTAGAAGGTTCAGTAAACTAATTAAAATTGCAATGATATAAATTAAAAGTCTCCAATTCGGGGACTTTTTTTTTACTTAATGTGAAAATTATTTGCTTATTTCAAATTTTTATTGCTAAATTTATTTAAAATTGTGAATCGAATGATATCAGAAAAATTAAAAAAAGGTCAATTGCTTATAGCTGAGCCTTCTATAATTGGAGATTTATCTTTCAATCGTTCCGTCATTTTATTAGCAGACCACAATCAGGATGGATCCGTTGGATTCATAATCAACAAGCCTTTAAAATACACCATCAACGATTTGGTGCCCGACGTCGAAGCCAATTTCAAGATCTACAATGGCGGGCCAGTCGAGCAAGACAATTTATACTTCATCCACAATATTCCAGAATTAATTCCCAATAGTGTTGAAATTTCTAGTGGTATTTTTTGGGGAGGCGATTTTGAATTGACCAGGAACCTCATTAATAGTGGTGAAATCAAAAAAGATAATATTCGATTCTTTCTAGGATATACAGGCTGGGAAGCACAACAGTTAGAAAACGAAATGAAATCAAATTCATGGATTCTCACCGAAAACCTATATGAAAACAAGATTATTGGGAAATCAACAACCGATTTTTGGAAAGAAAAAATACTTGAACTAGGAGGCGAATACATCATCTGGTCAAACGCTCCCGAGAATCCTTTACTTAATTAAATCGATGCAATTTTAGCGTTTAATTTCTGAACAAGCCTATTTGCTATCGTCGATTGATATTCCTTTTTCCTATATTTAGTAATAGGCTGAATTCCCTGAATTACATTCGTGATAAAAAGTTCATCTGCTTTTTGCAGATCAAATGGCGAAATTGATTTTTCTAGTACTTCAATGCCATCTAGTGTTTTAGCAATCGCAATGATATTTTTCCGCATTATCCCATTGAGGCATCCGTCAGCAATGGGAGGAGTTATCAGTGTATTGCCCATCAACATAAAAATATTTCCTTGCAAAGCTTCAACAACATTCTTTTCTTCATTCAATAATAAACAATTCTGCAAGTCGTTTTCCTTCGCAAAAATACTACCTGTGATATAAATCATTTTATTAGTAGTCTTCAACGTTGAAAGCAAATGCTTGGCAATATGAAAGTCTTTATATAAGTCAACTTCGTAGGGCAAAGTCCTGATGACATAATCTCGCACCTCAAGAGGTTTCGCTTGGATAACAAAACTAATAGCGTTTGTATCTGGCAAATACAGCCCACCATCGTTTCTAAAAACGGTTATCCGAATTCGAGTAGCATTTTCACATTGACTCGCTTTCGCAGTGAGTAAAACTTGCGCTTCTAAATACTCCATGGTAAAATTCATTGGAATTTCCATTCGAACAATTCGCATCGTAGCCATCAACCGAAAGTAATGATCTTCCAAAAAAAGAACTTTGCCGTCTCGAATTCTTATTGTTTCAAAAACAGCATCACCAAATAAGAATCCGCGATTTCCAGTTCCTATTATCGCATTGCTTTCTACTAAAGCACCATTACTATTAACCATAAAAAAACCCTAATTAAAATTAGGGCAAAGATAAGTTTATATCGATAAGTTTTATACGGAACCAATAACATGTTTCAAGTCCGAAATCTGATTCTCCCACAATAACTTGGCTTCGTCTAGTTCATCTTCGTATGCAAAATCAATGACCATCAAAGAAACATCTTTTGTAATTTCATCCTCTAAAATACGCAACTCAAAAAAATAGTCTGTGTCTTTTTTATTGTCATCAATCCAACGAAATTTAATCTTCTCACCCGTTTTCTTTGACGATAATCGCGCATTTTCTTCGGAGTCATCCCAGATGAATGTAAAATATTCTCCTCTTGAATTGACATTGTCCGCAAACCATTCAGACAATCCAGAAGGAGTTGATATATACTGATATAACAACTGTGGAGAGGAATTGATTGGAAATTCTAGTTCGTATCTTGATTTTACTTCCATTATAGTGCACTAATTTTTGGGAAATATATATAATAATACCTCAAAAAAAAAGGAATTTTAAAATAATTTTTTTCTACTCATAAGTTTGCAACGTATCATTTAAGTTTTATATTTGCACCCGCATTCGAGAATGCAAAATACTATTATTGGCGAGGTAGCTCAGTTGGTTAGAGCGCAGGATTCATAACCCTGAGGTCGGGAGTTCAAATCTCCCTCTCGCTACAAAGTATTTTGTTTAAAACGAGCTGGTTAGTGTATATTAACCAGCTTTTTTATGCTTAATATTTTACTACTTTTGCAAACAGTACACCAAAACGTACACCAAACAGCACACATTTTGCCAATCAAAAAAAAATTCTCACAACCCAAAATTTACACTGGAGGAGTTGACATAACACTTTGGAATCAATTCTCAAAAGTGGAGCAAAACAATGCTCTTTCTAAAGATTGGTACATCTATTATAAGTTTTTAGATGAAGACACGAACAAATTAAAGCGTATGCCGAATATAAAAGGCGGTGTAAATAGGCTGAAAACCAAAAAAGAAAGACTTCAGTATTTAATAAATTTAAGAGACGCATTAGAATTTTTGCTTGAAAAAGGCTTTAATCCATACACTGATAACGATTTATCGCTATTAGAGAATAAAATAATTGTAGAGGATAAGAAACCAATTGCAATTCTATCTGAAAAAATTGCAATTCAAGCCCAAAATGAAACTGTCATTGTTGAAGAACCCATTATGACAATAAAAGAAGCGTTCAATTTTGCTTTAAAAATTAAGAAAGGTTCACTCAACGATACATCATATAGCAATTTTGAAGGCAGGATAAACCGTTTTAAGAATTGGCTTGATGAAAATAGGCCGATTACATCAGTTACTAGAAAAATCGCAAATGAATACCTAAATGAAATTTTAGAAAAATCTAGTGCAAGAAATCGAAACAATTCAAGAATCGATTTAAGCTCCTTGTTTGAAGTTTTATCTAACAATGAAATTATTACAGATAATTTCATCAAAAAAATCAATATTTTAAAATCTAAACCCGAAAGAAACAAAACTTACACCCCCGAAATGCAGTTGGATATTTATTCACATCTTGCAATAAAAGACCCTATTCTGTTGCTCTTTGTACAATTTGTTTCTTATAATTTTTTGCGCCCTGTTGAAGTATGCCGCTTAAAAGTTGGAGATATTGATATAAAGGATAAAAAGCTATATGTAAAAGCTAAAAACAAGGCTGTAAAAATCAAAATTATTCCCGAAATTTTAATCAAAGAATTGCCCAATTTATCAGAGCTAAACAAAGACAGTTTCTTATTTACTCCGACTAAAATTGGCGATGAATGGATTGCAACAGAAAATAATCGTAGAGACCATTTTTCAAAGCGATTTAAAGCAGTTGTAAAAGACCATTTTGAATTAGGTCTTGATTATGGAATGTATAGCTTTAGACACACTTTTATCACAAAATTATACAGAGAATTACGCAAATCATCTTCACCATTTGAAGCCAAGAGTAAATTAATGCTTATTACAGGCCATTCCACAATGACAGCATTGGAACAATATTTAAGAGATATTGATGCAGAATTACCCGAAGACTATTCACACTTACTTGAATAAAAATTGCGATGAAAAATAAAGTAATTGCAATATTATTTCTATATAAAACTAGGGTTTGACCTCTTATAAACTCAATGAAAATAACCATTGCAATGAAATTGAAGTAGAATTGCAATGAAAATATAAAAATAATTGCGAGAAAATTGCAACTCTTACAAGCCGTCCTCTTTAAGTGACGGCTTTTTTTATTAGAATTTAACGGTCAACATTACAATTAACAAAAATACTGTTACACTAACTATTTTATCTTGCTAATTACCTAATCATACCTATGCGTACCTAATCATACCTTTCAATACCTTACGATACCTTACCGTACCTGTGCTAAGTTTACACTCTTGTTTTTTTCTTTTTAAGCTTTGCCGAAAGTAAAAAAAAGAGTAATGAGTGAATTAATAAATAAAGGGCTTGAAAATTTCAAAGAAGCTTTAAAAAATGAATTAGAGAACCAAAGCACAATATTTACTATTAAACCAGCAAATATTTGGATTGATGAAGCAAAATTAAGACCTATTCCCAAAATGCTGTTTGGTGAATTTTGGTTTGAGGGCGAATTGTGTATTTTATTTGCCGATACCAACTTAGGAAAATCAATTCTTGCAGTTCAAATTGCAAATAGCATTAGTATCGGTAATTCTATTTGTGGTTTAAAATTAGAGTGCTTCCCATCGCCTATAATTTACTTTGATTTTGAATTATCAGACAAACAATTTGAAAATCGATATTCTGAGAATTTCAACAATCATTATCTCTTCAATTCAAATTTTCTTCGTGCCGAAATTAACCCCGATAATGAAATGCCAAAGTCTTTTGAAAGCTTTGAAGATTTTCTTTATCACTCATTGGAGCAATCAGTAAAAAATGGTACAGCCAAGGTTTTAATCATTGATAATATTACTTATTTGAAAAATGAAACGGAAAAAGCCAAAGACGCACTTCCGTTAATGAAACTTTTGAAAGAATTAAAGAATAAATATTCTCTATCAATTCTTGCTCTTGCCCATACTCCAAAGAGAGATTTATCCCGACCAATTAACAAGAACGATTTATCAGGAAGTAAAATGCTGATGAATTTTTGTGATAGCAGTTTTGCTATTGGGGAGAGTTTTCAGAATAAAGGGCTTCGCTATTTGAAACAAATAAAACAAAGGAATACAGAACAAATTTATGATTCTGAAAATGTTATCATTTGTCAAATTGAAAAAATAAACAGCTTTCTACAATTTAGTTTTTTAGACTATGGGGATGAAAACGAACATTTAAAACAAAAATCGGAGCAAGACGGAACGCAAAGAGATTTTGAGATTTTAGAACTGAAAAAACAAGGATTGGCAAATACAGAAATTGCCAAACGATTAAGTATTTCAGAAGGAACTGTACGAAATGTGATTAAGAAAAACATTCAATAAAAAAATTACAGTTCTAGCCAAATGAATGCCAATACAGTATATGATGTTTTCCTTGCACTTTCTCCAGAGGAGAAGGAGAAATTTATTGTATTGGTAAAAGGACAAGAAGCAAAAGCTTCAATCGACTTTAGAAAGAAAAAAAGCGAAAAGACCACGTTTACAAAACAAGATGCTATTGATTATTTGCTTGCAACTGTTTTCAAGCCTAAAAACTAACATCGTAATTCTCGTAAAGGTCGTAAAGATTACGAGGATTACGATTATTACGAATCGTTATGACTGAATTTAAGTATTCGTTAGACAAATCAAGTAAAAAGTTTATTTGCCCTAGCTGTGGTAAACGGAGATTTGTTAGGTATCTAAATCAAATTACTAATGAATATATTGAGGAAATTTACGGTAGATGTGACAGGGAAACAAGTTGTAGCTATCAAAATAATCCAAAACAAAATGATTGCATTGCAATAGTCAATATTGAAAAGATAAATATAATTCCAGATTTTATTGACCCAATACTAGTAAAGCAATCATTAAAAAAATACTGCAATAACAATTTCGCAAAATTTCTTTATAAGCATTTTGCAAAAGAAGAAGTTGAAAATTGCATTGCAAAGTACAATATAGGAACTTCAAAGCATTGGGAAGGTGCAACTATATTTTGGCAAATAAATCAAACTAAAAAAGTCCATACTGGCAAAATAATTCTATTCGATGAAAACACTGGTAAACGAGTAAAAAATCCTTTTCCACATATTAATTGGGTTCACAAGAAAATCAATAAAGATAAATACAACCTAAAGCAGTGTTTATTCGGGTTGCATCAGTTAAAAAATAGTATTGCAATGCCATTGCAATATAATTGCAATACAATTGCAATTGTTGAATCTGAAAAAACCGCAATCATAATGAGCCTATTTATTCCTGAATATTTATGGATGGCAACTGGAAGCAAACAAAACTTAAAATTGCAATTGTTAGAACCAATAAAGAATGAGAATATTTTTGTTTATCCTGATAAGGGAGAATTTGCAGACTGGAATAAAAGGGTAATCGAATTGCAAAAGCTAGGTTTTAAAATTAAATGCAGTTCAATAGTTGAGAACTCTGAATTTGAAACTGGAACAGATTTAGCGGATATTTACTTTGCAATGAAAAACAATACAAGTAAAAATGAAGTTGAAGTTGTATTATCTGAAACTGAAATCAAAATACAAAGATTGTCAAAAATAAATCCTTCTATAATTTCACTTATTGAAACTTTCGACTTAATTGATGAAAAAGGAAATGGAATCAGAATCATTTAAAAAAATGATTATATTGCGGTTTAATTTGAGTACACAAAACGGTACACGATTTTCTATATATCAATTAAATAGATTTATAAATCTAAATTTTCAGGAATTGTATAATTTATGGCTCGCTGGAAAAAGAGCTAGATCTTGATCCAACTACTCTTGCTGAATTCAATTTCACATTCGATCATTGCCTGCTGAAAGTGAATGAGGATATTGATACAACCGTTACT
>JANMML010000034.1:0-112204 GCA_031373195.1 Flavobacterium sp.
AATAAAGAAAAGTTGTGCAGCCAGTTTGATTTAGATTCAACTAAACCGATTTTCAGTTTTATAGGAAGATTATTAGAAGAAAAAGGTGCCGATTTGCTGCCACACGTATCTGCAGTAGCTTTATCTGAAAATTTTAAGGAAATTAATTTTATAGTTTTAGGTTCAGGAAATTCAGAAATTGAAAGGCAGTTGAGTAATTTATTGCCGAGTTTTAAAGGGAATTACAATGTTTTCATCGGCTATAACGAAGAGTTGGCTCATCAAATTTATGCTGCTTCTGATTTTTTATTGATGCCGTCAAGAGTTGAGCCTTGTGGTTTAAACCAAATGTATGCAATGCGTTATGGAACAATTCCCATAGTGCGAAGAACAGGAGGGTTAAAAGATACGGTAATCGATATTAGAGACAATGGAAACGGAATTTGTCACGATCAAGCATCAATTGTTGATGTTTGTTTTTCGATTCAAAGAGCTGTGAATTTGTATAAGGACAAAAAAAGTTTAAATAAAATCCGAAGAAAAGGAATGAATATAGACCACTCTTGGGAGAGTATTAGTCAGGAATATATAGAAATGTACAATTTAACAATTATCAAAAATGAAACCTAAAAAGAAAAATGTTATTGCAATTATTCTCGGTGGAGGACAAGGCTCTAGATTATATCCATTGACAGAGTCAAGGTCAAAACCTGCTGTTCCAATTGGGGGAAAGTATAGATTGGTCGATATTCCAATCTCAAACTGTATGAACTCTGATATTTATAGAATTTTCGTATTGACACAATTCAATTCAGCTTCCTTGAATGCACATATTAAGAATACTTACCATTTTAGTGTTTTTAGTCATGCTTTTGTAGATATTTTAGCAGCAGAACAAACGCCTGACAATCCCACTTGGTTTCAAGGAACTGCCGACGCGGTAAGACAATGTATGCAGCATTTTATGAATCATGAATTTGATTATGCATTGATTTTATCCGGCGACCAATTATATCAAATGGATTTTAATAAAATGATTAAAGCCCATCACGATAGCGGCGCAACCATTACGATTGCAACATTACCTGTCAACTCAAAAGAAGCACCCGAATTTGGAATTTTAAAAACTGATGAAAACAGTTTTATATCATCGTTTATAGAAAAACCAGCAGCGGATTTATTACCGCAATGGACTTCCGAAGTGAGTGACGAAATGAAAGCAGAAGGTAAATTGTATTTGGCGTCGATGGGGATTTACATCTTCAACAAAGAGTTGCTGGTCGAATTGATGAAAAATCCGAATACCAAAGATTTTGGTAAGGAAATCATTCCACAAGCAATAGGGAAGGAAAAAATACTGAGTTATCAATACGAAGGTTATTGGACTGATATCGGGAACATCGACTCGTTTTTTGAAGCTAATTTAGGATTGACGGACGATATTCCGAAATTTAATTTGTTTGATAATTCGAGTAAAATTTACACTAGAGCCCGTGTGTTGCCGCCGTCTAAAGTGACAGGAAGTTCAACGATAGACAAATCGATTATTACAGAAGGTTGCATCATCAACGGAACAACAATTGAACATTCTGTGATTGGTATTCGAAGCCGTATTGGATTCGGTTCAACGATTCTCAATTCGTACTTGATGGGTAATGATTACTACCAAAATATAGAGGAAATCCGAAGCAACATCGCCAACAACATTATCAATGTCGGCATTGGCGAACGCTGCTTTATTAACAACACCATTGTAGACAAAGACTGTCGCATTGGAAATGATGTGCGACTCAATGGAGGGAAACATTTAGCGGACACCAACACGCCGTTATATACCGTAAAAGACGGAATTATTGTGGTCAAAAAAGGGGCGATATTGCCTGATGGATTTACAGTATAATAGCTTTAATGGAAAGACTTCCGAACAATATTAATCAAAATAATAACCACACTATGAACACCAAGAAGTACCTTTTTTTGCTTTTAATATTGGTCACCGGAAAAGTATTTTCGCAAGACTATATTCCTGTTTTAGATAATGCATCATGGATTGTCAAGGCATATTTTTTCGGCGGAAGCCAGACTTTCAGTATCATCCAAAATGGCGAACAAACCGTCGGACCGCATACTTATAAAAAATACGTTACACCAGGAACGAGCGCGGTATATTTGCTTAGGGAAGATCTTGCTGCCAGAAAAGTATACAAATTGATTAACAACGTTGATGTTTTATTTTTTGACTTTAATCTGAACGCATCGGATAATATTACGCTTAGCAACGGACAAAATTATACCGTAATCTCTGTTAGCAATATCAATGTAAACGGAGGTCAAAGAAGACAATGGTATTTGAACAATAATAGTCCCTTTGGCTATGATGAAGTCTGGATTGAAGGCGTTGGAAGTAACGAACATCCCGTGAAAGCTTCATATGAAATGATTGTGGAAGAAGTATATCTTTTACAATGCAGCGCACAAAATGGTGTTTACGTTTACAATCAAGGATTGGCAAATGGAGGAACACCCACGGATTGCTTGTCTTTGGGCATCGACGAAAATGCTTATTCGACCTCTAAAATTACCTTCGCCCCTAACCCATTTCAAAGTGATCTGATGATTTCTTCAGAATTGAGTTTCAATAATTCAACATTAAAAATGTACAATGCGATGGGGCAAATCGTCAAGGAAATCGATCATTTGAGTGGCAATAAAATTGCACTTACTAGAGATAATTTGACTGGCGGATTGTATTTGATTCAGGTGTTTGAGAATGGGAAGTTAGTAACTTCTGAAAAAATACTTGTTAAGGATTAGTTCATATAAATCCATAAAATCTGAACTAAATTCATTGCAACTTGATAAAAAAAAACATCCTACTATTGGGATGTTTTTTTATGTTACATTCTAACTTAATTACAACTGTGCGTAGATGTAATTCGAAATACTAGCCATTTGCAAATCGCTCAAAAGCGCTTTTCCCTGCATTTCTACTAAAATAGGCGCCCAGCTTTCTTTCGAATAGTCCTTCGGTTTAAAAAGGTCGTGGCATTTGGCACAATTGTTTTCATACAAATCTTTTCCTTCTGCGAGCGCGGGAGTCATTACCAATGGCTTCGCTTCGTTTGTTGAAGCAGCCGCTACCGTTTCCTGTTTTCCCTTTTCGTCGGGTGATTTCTTTGCTGTTGTTGAACTTACTGCTGCAGGTGTTCCGCATGATGCGAATAAAGCAAAGGCGGCAATTCCAAAAAGGTAAATAGATTTCATTGGTCAAATATTTAGATTGTAAATATAAAAAAATCCCAATAGCATGTACCATTGAGATTTATTTTATGAATATCAAAATTGTTCTTCGATACTTATTTTACATCCATCAATTCAACGTCAAATACCAAAGTGGCATTCGGTGGAATCACACCACCAGCGCCTCTAGATCCGTAACCCAAATGCGATGGGATTACAAATCGAGCCTTGTCACCCACTTGCAACAACGCAATGCCTTCGTCCCAACCTTCAATGACATTACCTTGTCCTAATGGAAATTCGATTGGTTTTTTTCTAGTGTAAGACGAATCGAATACTTTTCCGTTTTCTAACGAACCTGAATAATGTACAGAAACCGTTTTGCCGTTTTCTGCTTTTTTCCCATTTCCTTTTTGGATCATTTTGTATCGCAAACCACTTTCTGTTTTTTCAAAACCAGCGGCTAATTTCTCCATCGCAGCTTCGGCTTCTTCACGAGCAGCAGCTTCTCTTTTAGCTCGTGAACCTTCGAAAGTTCTGAAAGCTTCGATAGCATTCCATTTTTGAGCTTCCTCACCCACTCGGATAATTTCGACAGAATCTAAAGAATCACCTTGTGCAATAGCATCAACAACGTCTTGACCTTCGACTACATTTCCGAAAACCGTATGTTTGTCATCCAACCATGGTGTTGCCACGTGTGTGATAAAGAATTGCGAACCATTGCTTCCCGGTCCAGAGTTTGCCATCGACAAAACTCCAGGGGTATCATGACGCAAATCTTGGTGAAACTCATCATCAAAGTTGTATCCTGGCCCACCAGTCCCAATGCCTTGAGGACAACCCCCTTGAATCATAAAGTCTGGAATGACGCGGTGAAATTTCAATCCATCGTAATATTTATTCCCTTGAGGTTTTACCTTATTTTCTAAATTTCCTTCTGCCAAACCAACGAAGTTCCCAACTGTTCCTGGAGTTAAATCATGGGTTAATTTTACTAAAATTGCCCCTTTTGCAGTGTTGAATTTAGCGTATATTCCGTTTTCCATTTTTGTGTTTTTAAATTGTGGGGCGAAATTACGAATTTAATTAGAAAATTTACCTGTAGTTTGGTAATCAAAAAACACGTCATAAAATATTAATAGTAAAATGAAAAGCCTTAATACTGAAAAATGTATATTTGAATTCAAACTTCAATCATGAGAAAAAATTCCATAACATTTATTTTCATTTTATGTCTAATAATTTCGAATATCCGTTTATGCGGACAAGTAATTGAGGCAGGAAGTGGCAATTCTTTTTTTATTTGTAATACGGGAGTACCTATGTGCTCTGGCTGGGGTCCATCGGGCGAATTGGGAATTGGTTTACCTGATGCTTCGTTGCATTTTGTACCGACTGCAGTTAATAACCTTACAGGAATAGTTGCCGTTTCAGCTGGAGGAAACCATACTTTGTTCTTAAAAAATGACGGCACAGTTTGGTCATGTGGTTTAAATTATGCTGGACAGCTGGGAGACGGGACTACAGTTGATAAAAGTGAAGTTGTTCAAGTGCTAGGATTAAACAATATTGTTGCCATTAATGCTGGAGATCGCCACTCTTTGTTCTTAAAAAGTGATGGCACCGCTTGGTCCTGCGGTGAAAATACTTTTGGCGAACTTGGCTTAGGCGACTTCAATGTTCGAAGATTTATTCCTGAACAAATTGCCATTACCGATGTTATTGCAATTGCAGCAGGACATTACCATTCTATTTTTCTTAAAAGTGACGGCACCGCTTGGGGTAGTGGTTGGGGTAGCTCTGGTCAACTTGGAAATGTATCACTGGCCAGTAGAAATGTACCACGACAAGCATCAATCAACAATGTCGTTGCCATAGCTGTAGGTGAGTTACATTCTATCTTTTTAAAGAATGACGGAACAGTTTGGATAAGTGGTGATAATAATTATGGACAACTTGGTAATAATAGCTCAATCGATGAAAGGACACCAATTCAGGTAGATGGAATAGACAATATAACCGCCATATTTTCGGGATGCAACAGTAATAGCTCTATTTTCTTAAGAAATGATGGGACTGTTTTCGCATGTGGATTAAATAATGGTTCGTTTGGACAAGAAGGATTATCGATTAGTCGTGTACCTATATCTAACCCGTCAATAGATCATGTGGTAGACCTTTCAACAAATGGTTATCATACGCTTTTTATGAAAGATGACGGAACTGTTTGGGGATGTGGAAGTAACTACGAAGGACAATTGGCAACTACTGCTGTTAATTTTACCTATGTTCCAGTTCAACCCATGGGTTTGTGCGAACTACTGCTTAGTACGACGGAAAAAATTGCGGATCATGAGTTCTATTTTTACCCCAATCCGAGTGACGGTATTTTCTATTTTTCTAAAATAATTGACAGTGAATACCAACTGTCTGTCCATTCTGTTTTAGGAAAAGAAGTTCTTTCAACTGCTTTAGACTCATCTTCCGAAATCCTAAACCTGACCGGATTTGATTCTGGAATTTATTTTTACAAAATGACCAGTGCTACAGGATCTACTTTTGAAGGAAAGCTATGTATTCAGTAACAATTTTATACCTCTTTTAATAGTTTAGAGATTTCGATAGTATAAAATTGTACTTTTGGTTGACCATAATTTTAAAGATCATCCGAAAGTGAATCAGCAACCCGATTATATCAACACCAATAAACAAACTTGGAACAAAAAAACAGAAGTGCATGTTACTTCTGATTTTTATGATGTTCCGAGTTTTCTAGGAGGGAAATCTTCCCTAAATTCGATAGAAGTTGCTTTATTAGGCGACGTTAAAGGCAAGAAAATCCTGCATTTACAATGTCATTTTGGGCAAGATTCTTTATCATTGGCTCGATTGGGAGCAACAGTGACAGGCGTCGATTTCTCAGAAAAAGCAATAGAAAAAGCGAAAGAGTTTGCCGAAAAACTAGATCTTGACGCAACGTTTATTTGTTGTGATTTATACGATGCTCCGCAATTTATAGCCGAGCAATTTGATATTGTTTTCACCAGTTACGGCACCATCGGTTGGTTACCTGATTTAGATCAATGGGCTGCCATAGTTTCCCATTTTTTAAAACCCAATGGCAAATTCGTCATCGCTGATTTTCATCCGGTGGTTTGGATGTTTGACAATGATTTTAAGGAAGTCTTTTATAGTTATTTTAATGTAGAACCGATTTATGAAACAGAAACTGGTTCGTATGCAGAACGTGAGGCAAACATTGAGACAACAACTATTTCTTGGAATCACCCTATTTCGGATTTATTGAACGCTCTAATCGGAAATGGTATTGAAATCAATTCGTTTCAGGAATATGACTATTCACCGTACAATTGTTTTAATGAGAGTGAAGAATTTGAAAAAGGGAAATATCGAATCAAGCATTTTCAGAACAAGATTCCAATGGTGTATTCGGTTTTAGCGACTAAGAAGTAATTTTCAATTACCACATCACTATGAAAATAAAAATAACTGTATTGATCTGCTTTTTGTATGCAATTCCTTTTAAGGCGCAAAATACGAAACGTGTATTGTTTTTAGGCAACAGCTATACGAGTGCCAATAATCTGCCACAGATGACAGCAAACGTGGCTGCATCTACTGGAAAAAACTTGCTTTTTGATGTGCATGCGCCCGGTGGATACTATATCGGGCAGCATGTAACCAATGCTGTTTCGCTGGCAAAGATAGAAGTCGGAAACTGGGATAATGTTGTTTTACAGGACCAAAGTATGGCACTTGCTTATCCGGGATATTTTATGAACGGTATCAACTCAAGCATTAAAATGGACAGTATTATAAAAGCGAACAATTTATGTGCTCAGACCATGTTTTATGGTACATGGGGGAGAAAAAATGGAGACACCTACATCTGCTCTCCACCCAATTGCGAAGCGGAAACCGTAATCACGAGGGATTTTTATCAAATGAACAGCGACATACAAGCTCACTATAAAGTATTCGCTGATTCACTTAAATCATCTATGTCGCCTGTTGGCAACGTGTGGGCAAATATCCGACAAAACCATCCTGCGATTGAGTTGTTTGACCTTGACGGAAGCCATCCTTCTGTTGCCGGTACTTATGCCGCAGCCTGCAGTTTTTATGCCGCCATTTTCCGAAATGACCCAACACAGATTACTTTCAATGGCGGACTTTCCGACGGCGACGCAGGATTAATCAGACAGGCCGCAAAAGAAATGGTTTTTGATCATCTTCTGAATTGGAATATAGGACTTTATGACGATCTGCTAAACGACAGTTGTCTGACTATGGGAATTGATGATTATGCTAAAGTCAACTGGAATATCTCACCAAATCCTGTGAAAGACATTTTGACCATTCATTTTTCGGCAGAACAAGGCAACGATGTAATCGCTATTTACAATATCCTTGGTGAATTGATTAAAAAAATAGATAGTTCACCAACCACAACCATTTTTAGTATGGGTGAATTTCCAAGTGGCGTGTACATCCTCAAGTCGATGAAAACAAAAGCGACCTATAAGATAGTGAAACAGTAATTGCTACTTATGAAGAAACCCTAGCCCCGATAGCAGTGAAAATCCTTTTGTGCCAGAAAAGCCCTTCGACTGCGCTCAGGGTGACAAGCACAAAAGATTGTAACGGATAGCGGGAATAGCTCCTAAAAAAACTTCGTACATTTGTCGATCAAAACTGCAATATAATGCGCATTGATATCATTACCGTTTTACCCGAATTATTGCGGAGTCCGTTTGAGGCTTCGATTATGAAACGTGCCATTGACAAAGGCTTGGTGGAGGTTCATATTCACAATCTTCGGGACTACACGACCAACAAACAAAAAAGTGTCGATGATTATCCGTTCGGCGGTGGCGCTGGCATGGTGATGATGGTGCAGCCCATTGACGCCTGCATTACCCATTTAAAAAGCGAGCGCGATTACGACGAAATCATCTATATGACGCCTGATGGAGAAACTTTAAATCAGAAAATGGCCAATACGATGTCGATGTTGGGCAATATCATTATTTTATGCGGACATTATAAAGGAGTCGACCAACGGGTTCGGGACCATTTTATTACCAAAGAAATTTCGATTGGCGATTATGTTTTGAGTGGTGGTGAATTGGGTGCTTTGGTTTTGTCGGATGCTTTGATTCGATTGATTCCAGGCGTTTTGAGCGACGAGACTTCGGCGTTGACCGATAGTTTTCAAGATGGTTTGTTGTCGGGACCAATATATACGCGACCTGCTGATTATAACGGTTGGAAAGTTCCCGATGTTTTAACCAGCGGACATTTTGCGAAGATTGACAAATGGCGGGAAGATAAAGCGTTTGAGCATACGAAAAATAGACGACCAGATTTATTAGAATAAATTCCAAATTTAAAAATTCCAAATTCCAAGCTGAGTATTAAAAATTATTTGGAATTTGGGATTTGTTTTTTAATTTTTTTAATTACATTTGCGCCCACTTAGACCAACCTCTGGCGAAACTCGTGCATGTTGCTCTGATTTAAAACCATAATTAAAACAATTATCATGGCAGATTTAATGAAATTCGTTCAAGACGAATTAGTAGCAAGAAAAGACTTCCCTGTTTTCGGAGCTGGTGATACCATAACGGTGTATTACGAAATTAAAGAGGGTGAAAAAACTAGAACTCAGTTTTTTAAAGGAGTGGTTATTCAAAGAAGAGGTTCTGGAAATACGGAAACTTTCACGATTCGTAAAATGTCAGGTGCCATTGGAGTAGAGCGTATCTTCCCAGTAAATTTACCTGCTTTGCAAAAAATCGAAATCAACAAAAAAGGTCACGTTCGTAGAGCTCGTATTTTCTACTTTAGAGAACTTACTGGTAAAAAAGCGAAAATTAGAGATAAAAGAAGATAATTACTTCTTGAAGTTTGTAGAAAGTCCCAATGTAATGTTGGGACTTTTTTTTTTCTTGTTTGCCACGAATTCACGAATGATGACAAAATCTATAATTTGTGAATTCGTGGCAAACCCTTTTCAATGCATTATTCTAAAAATAAAAGTAAAAAATCGTGTCTTTCGTAATTTACTGAATTCAAATTCCTAAATTCACAAATTAATCGATTTCGGTGCTGAGGTAATCCGAGATGACCTTGATTTTAATATATTTGTTTCCGCAAAAAAACACAAAACCAAAAAAAGATTACAATGGCAAAAATTAAAGTAGCCAATCCAGTGGTAGAATTGGATGGTGATGAAATGACTCGAATTATTTGGACCTTTATCAAAGAAAAATTAATCCTTCCTTACTTAGATTTAGACATTAAATATTACGATTTAGGAATCGAAAGTCGTGAAGCAACCAAAGACCAAATCACCATTGATTCGGCAGAAGCCATTAAGAAATATAATGTTGGAATTAAATGCGCTACGATTACTCCAGATGAAGAGCGTGTGAAAGAATTCAATCTGTCGAAAATGTGGAAGTCGCCTAACGGCACTATTAGGAACATTGTTGGCGGAACGGTTTTCCGTGAACCAATTATCATGAGCAACGTGCCGCGTTATGTACAAGGCTGGACCAAACCCATTGTTATTGGTCGACATGCTTTTGGGGATCAATACAAAGCGACAGACACCGTGATTAAAGGAAAAGGAAAACTAACCATGAGTTTTACGAATGAAGCTGGGGAAACACAAACGTGGGAAGTGTATGATTTTGAGGGAGATGGGGTTGCGATGTCGATGTACAATACGGATGAAAGTATTTACGGGTTTGCACATTCCTCTTTTCAAATGGCATTGACTAAGAAATGGCCTTTATATCTTTCTACAAAGAATACCATTCTTAAAGCTTATGACGGTAGATTCAAAGATATTTTTGAAGAAGTATATCAACAATATTATAAAATAGATTTCGAAGCTAACGGCATGGTTTACGAGCACAGACTCATTGACGATATGGTGGCTTCGTGCATGAAATGGAACGGTGGATTTGTGTGGGCGTGTAAGAACTATGATGGAGATGTGCAATCGGATACGGTTGCGCAAGGATTCGGTTCATTGGGACTCATGACCTCTGTACTGGTAACGCCAGACGGAAAAACCGTAGAAGCGGAAGCAGCACACGGAACAGTAACCCGTCATTATCGTGAGCATCAAAAAGGTCGTGCTACTTCTACAAATCCGATTGCGTCTATTTTTGCGTGGACGAGAGGATTAGAACACCGAGGCAAACTAGATGAAAATCAAGCCTTAATCGATTTTTGCCATGCGCTCGAGAAGGTGTGTATAGACACGGTTGAAAGCGGTAAAATGACCAAAGATTTAGCAATGCTCGTCAAACCAGAAGGACTAACAAGTGCAGATTATTTGACTACAGAAGGTTTCTTAGAAGCGATCAAAGAAAATTTGGATAGTAAATTAGGGTAATTATCTCCATATATCTTAATGTAAATAATAAACGATATTATTTCCACCAACATAGACTACATTTGCTAAAAAAAACATGAAAAAGACAAAACAAATTTTCGTTGCAGTAATGATTTTAATGTCGCTGTTTTCTTTTGCACAGAAAAAGAAAGTTGCTGTAGTTACTTTTTACGCTGACAAAATGGTAGATGTTACCGAATTAGGTGGAGTAGCCACATTAATAAAAGAAGTTGCTAACTTAAGAGACGATCCAAATTTTAATCTAGCTCCTCTCTTAGAAAAATTTCATAAGGATTTCTTTAATGAGTACTCAAAACAATTTCCATTTGAATTAATCTCAGAGCAAGAAGTACTAACCAATCCAAATTATATTTCGTTTGTACCTAAGTATGAAGCAGATGATGATTTTAATAAAAATTATTTATTGTATTCAAATTATAAATATATACATGAAGGAATGCTCGGTAAATATAATGAAGAAGGTATTTCAAAAGCATTGTCAGATCAAGCAGATGGCGTCTTATTTGTAAATCTTGATTTTGCCTTTATAAAAGGATTCGGTGTTGGCGGTACATCTACTTTAAAAGTTAGAGCCACTGCAAGAATAGCATTATATAATAAAAAAGGAGAAAAAGTTTTTGCTTTTAGAGAAGGCGAAAATTCAAAAAAAACTGCCATGATGGTTGGAGGAATTCCTGTTATCAAAGCGGAAAAAGTGCTGCCAATGTGCGAAAGTGCAGTGGCAGAGTTAATGGGTGATTTACAAAAGAGACTTGATAAAATAGTGAAAAAATCGAACGAAAAATTATAAAACAAAATCGGAAGAATGTAGCATAAATGGCACATTTGAAGTTCCAATTTGTTTGTAAAATAAGATTTAAAGCAGAAAAAGACAATCAGCAATGGTTGTCTTTTTTTATTTCTTTTTTGGCAACGGGCAAAATACATAACCCAATCCAACTTCCGAAAAATCAGCTTGTCCCAGGTTGGCATTGATAAAAGCACCGATAAACAAATTGTGTGTAGGCGATTTGTTATTGTCGAAGGCATAATACTTCAACCCCAAACGAGAGGAAATTAAATGCTTTACATTATAGTACCAATTGAGCTCTCCTAATTGATAGGAGCCATCGTAGATAATTTCCCCTTGATTCAATTTCCAATCAACTTTGTAAAATGGTTTATAGAAATTGAGTCCAATTTGCATCTCAAGACCAACGTGACTTAACAGCACCTCGCCATCTGCAAATACGCCAAAACTTGATGAATTTAAGATTGGATTTTTCTTTAGGTCGGGATACATTTCATTGATTAACTCACCCTCATTTTGGATGTGATTGTAATAGCTTTCATAAAAACGATAGTACATGCCAACACCATATTTAAAAGTTTTATTTTTAATTCTGCCTAAAGAAGCACTAACCGTATACACCTCGCGTTTGCTATCATCATGCTTGATCAACACATTTTGTCCCAATCCAAATCGGTAACAATAGTAGGTTTGGAAACTTGAATTTTCATTAACTTTTGGCCCGTCAAGATTCAAATTAGCAACTTCATTTTTATTAAAGTTGAACTCTGTATTTAGTCCCAGTAAAAAAGTATTCAAACCATAGTTTGGCAATCGCACATGTCCATTGGAGTTATGGTAATAACCCACTACAATCTGGCTTTTTCCGTTTTTGAATCGCAAAAAATCATAACGTAAATTAGAACGAAATGCCCAAGTAAAATGCGTTGAAATGGCTTGATTCGTCACATTCGATTTGTGATTGTATATCACATCAAAATAGGAAGCACCAATACCAATATTCGCATCAAATCGATTGCTCCATTTTCTAAAAATAGGAAAATCTAAGAACGGTATGACTGAAATTGCACTACCAATTTTTTCTTTATTTCCAAAATCACTATAAGAAACTGAAATTCCCGTTCGTGGAAAATTAAGTTGCCGTGCCCATTCCAATTCGTTCGTAAAATTTGTTTTTCCAAAAGTAAATTCGATTCCTTGAAAAGGTTTAGTCTCTGGAAAGTACGTATTAGCAGGAGACGTTCTTCCAAAATCGTATTGCAAAGAGACAAAAGAATAATTAGAAACAGTAGTAGCAGCTTCTTGGGCCAAGCAAAATAGGGTTGAAAATAACAAAACGAAAAGAAAACCGGTCACTTTACTCATTTAAAACAAATCAAAAAACGTCAATAAAAAATTGACTTGGTGCGTTGTAAATATATACAAATCAAACAAAACACCTAAAATCACTAATAAAAATTGAGATTGGAGTTGAAAAACAACCTGAAGTTAAGTGTCAAAATTTTTGATAACTTATATTTAACAATATACCATGTAACAAATACTACTTTTGCCTCTCTTACGGCACGAATACAAACCTTTACCTATTTTATGATTACAAAAGCCATTTCGTACTTTACAATTTTTACTTTATTATTTCTTAACGCTGTTGTCGCTCAGGTCAAAGACAACGAACCTACCAGACAAAAATTTACATTAAGCGGAACCATTACTGATACTAAAAGTAATGAAACTGTAATCGGCGTTAATGTCTATATCGCTGAATTAAAAACAGGCACAACAACCAACGAATATGGTTTCTACTCCATCACCATTCCAAATGGAACATACACGGTGCAGTTCAGCGCGGTTGGATTTGAAACCACTGATGTGCAAATTGTGCTCGACAAAAACATCAAAAACAATTTCAAACTCACTGCTTCAGAAGAACAATTAAAAGAAGTGGTTATTACGGATAATAGAAAAGCAACGAACATCCGAAAAGCGGAAATGAGTGTCAACAAACTGTCGGCAGCGACTATAAAAAAGATGCCCGTTGTTTTGGGTGAAGTGGATATACTCAAATCAATCTTGCTGCTGCCAGGAGTCACCAATGCTGGTGAAGGCGCGTCGGGGTTTAATGTCCGTGGTGGCGGTGCAGATCAAAATTTAATCCTGCTCGACGAAGCGAATATCTTCAACTCTTCCCATGTTTTTGGATTCTTTTCGGTTTTCAATCCCGATGCAGTGAAAGATTTGAAACTTTACAAAGGAGGCATTCCCGCTCGTTATGGAGGTCGCGCTTCTTCGGTCTTAGACATTTATCAAAAAGACGGAAATAGCAATAATTTTCACGCCAGTGGCGGTATTGGACTCATCACGAGTCGATTGTTATTAGAAGGTCCAATTGTCAAAGACAAAGGTTCCTTTTTAGTTGGAGGCCGCGGTTCTTATGCGCATTTATTTTTAAAATTAAATGAAAAACAAAAAGACAACACAGCGTACTTCTATGATTTGAATACCAAACTAAGCTACAAACTCAATCCAAATAACAATTTGTATTTGTCGGGTTATTTTGGTCGTGATGTGTTTAGCATTCAAAAGAGCTTCACCAATACGTACGGTAATTCTACTTTGAATTTGAGATGGAATCACCTGTTTTCTGAGAAATTATTCTCAAATCTTTCCTTGATTTATAGCGATTACTACTACGGTTTAGCGCTAGATTTTATCGGTTTTACCTGGGATTCTGGAATTAAAAACTACAACATTAAGTACGATTTCAAAAATTATATCAGCGACAATTTTAAATTAAATTACGGTGTAAACACAATCTACTACGATTTCAATCCAGGAACGATTCGCCCAATAGGCGATGGAATCAACTACAAACAATTAGAAAAGAAAAAAGCACTAGAACCTGCCTTTTATATTGATGCGGAACAAAACATATCCAAGAAAATTTCCCTTTCTTACGGATTCAGATATAGTTTGTTTTACCGTATGGGACAATCTAATATTAACAATTATGAAAACAATCAAGCGGTTGTATTCAATCAAGAGCAACAAATTTATGAGTCAGCAACGCCAATCAGCGCTACTTATTATGGAAAAAACAAAACCATAACCGACTTTTCTAACCTAGAACCTCGCGCCGCAATTGCTTATCAACTCAATGATAACCAATCTGTGAAAGCAAGCTACAATCGAATGGTACAATATCTTCAGCTCATTTCAAATACCTCATCACCTACTCCATTAGATGTTTGGACACCAAGCGACTCGTTTATCAAACCTCAAATCGCCGACCAGGTGGCTGTCGGCTATTTCAGAAATTTCAAAGACGATGAGTATTCCCTTGAAGTAGAATCGTTTTACAAAACAATCAAAAATCGTATCGATTATATAGACGGCGCCAATCTGATTGCCAATGAAGCCATCGAACAAATCATCCTCAACGGAAGAATGCGCTCCTACGGTTTAGAAGTCATGTTTCGTAAAAATGAAGGGAAATTAACAGGTTGGATTTCGTACACGCTATCCAAATCGCAGCAACAAACACCTGGCAGAAATGCGACAGAAACCGGAATCAATAGTGGAGAATGGTATAATTCGCTCTACGACAAAACACACAATCTTGCCGTAACGAGTGCGTACACCTTATCTAAAAAATGGAGCTTTGGTGCCAATTTCGCCTTGCAAACTGGGCAACCAGTTACCTATCCAAATGGGCAATATAAATACCTCGAAGATATTACTGTTCCTAGCTACGGATTACGCAACGAAAACCGACTGCCGACTTATCATCACTTAGATATTTCCGCCACCTTAACGCCAAGAAAAAACGCCAATAGAAACTGGAAAGGCGAATGGGTTTTCAGTATTTACAATGTTTATAATAGAAAAAATGCAGCGTCAATCAACTTCCGTCAAAATGCCGATACAGGCGTGAATGAAGCGGTAAAAACGTCGATATTCGGAATGGTTCCAGCGGTGAGTTATAACTTCAAATTTTAAGCTTATGAAATCGCAATTAACAACAAGTTTGTGCCAACCGACCCCAATTAGTAATACAGCGATAACTGCTGTAACCGCTAAAAAATTAAAATTTACACCTATGAAATCTATATTTTATATTTCCGCTATTATTTTTTCCATTTTGCTAACGGGCTGCGAAGAAGTGGTCGATGTCGACTTAGACACCGCCGCACCTCGATTGGTCGTTGATGCCTCCATCAATTGGGAACAAGGAACAGATGGTGCACAGCAAAAAATCAAATTAACTACCACCACAAGTTACTATAGTGCTACAGTACCCGCAGTTACTGGTGCTACAGTTTTTGTGAAAAATAGCAACAATACCATTTTCGATTTTATTGAAGTCCCAAGTACAGGTGAATATGTTTGCTCGAATTTTGTTCCGCAACTCAACGAAACTTATACGTTAACCGTGATTAGCAATGGGCAAACGTACAATGCCACAGAGTCATTAAAATCGGTGGCTTCTATTCAAGATATTGTTCAAAATAATGAAGGTGGAATTACCGGCGATCAAATTGAAATCAAAACTTTCTTTACGGATCCTGATGGAGAAGACAATTATTATATGTTCAAATACAAATATTCCAACAAAAACAAATTAGATTATCAAGTCAATGACGATAAGTTCTTCCAAGGAAACTACTTCTTCAGTCTCTCTGATAACGAAGATCTGAGCGCCGGAGACCGAATAGATGTGACGCATTATGGAATTTCACGCAGCTATTACAATTTTATGAATATTCTTTTGAGTGTGGCAGGAAATACAGGTGGAAGTCCATTTCAATCGCCACCAGCAACCGTTCGTGGGAATATTATCAATACCACCAATTTTGATAATTACGCCCTGGGCTATTTCCGATTAAGCGAAACGGATTCAGATAGTTACATTGTCGAGTAAGAAGCAATTCCAGTTGTTCCTTCCAAAAAAACTGCGTCCTGCCAACATTGGTAAAGTCTCGCAATAGCTTCCGCTGGTCGCTTTGCCAGACCAACCAAAGTAAAAAGCAAGATACAGTTTTGTTTTCCAGTGCCACCTGGGCTAAAAAATTACGAATTATGAATTACAAATTATGAATATATCTCTATTTACCAGTACATTCGTAATCCGTAATTCCTAATTCCTAATTCGTAATTCATAATTCCTAATTCGTAAAAGAATGTCCTCCCACCACATCGTACGCGACGACCAAGAACCAGCTCTCATCATTGCTAATGGCGCATCTTGTCATGAGGAACTTTTGGGTCAATTGCTCGAGTGGCAACCTTTGGTCATTGTACTCGATTCCGCCATCGAAAGAGTCATCAATTTGAATATTAAAGTAGATGTTCTCTTGGGCGATTTCGATCGTGGCTTTGACCCACACGAAATATTACAATCGCAATATCCTATTGAGATTGTTCATAAACCAGATCAAAACAAAACCGATCTCGAAAAAGCCTTTGATTATTTAATTGAAAGGAAAATTCCCGCAGTCAACGTCGTGTGGGCCACTGGACGAAGAGCCGATCATACAATTACCAATCTAACAAATATTGTGAGCTATCGCAATCATTTGAAAATTGTCATTCACGACGACCACTCCAAAATATTCCTTTTACCGCAAAAATTCCAGAAATGGTATCCTGCAAAAACGAATATTTCATTAATCCCAATTGGTGTTGTCAGCGGAATTACTACAAAAAATTTACTATATCCACTAAACGACGAATCACTAACAATGGGCTATCGCACCGGAAGTAGTAATGCGGTACTTGAAGATGGGTTAGTGACTATTAATCACACGAGTGGTGATCTACTGTTAATGGAATGTGTCGACTAAATCGACAACTGCAATAACGTATTTCGAATCAAATCATAATGCTCCCATGGAATAAAATGATTGGCATTTTCAATAGAAATATTGTCAATCGACTTGGCATTGACCAATTGCCTATTCATATACCTCATATTCTTATACGGCACGAGCTGATCTTTCGTTCCGTGAATAATGGTCACTTTTGAAGTGATATGCTTTAAGTTCGGTTCCATATCATACAAGTCTTTTTTCAACCACCAGAGCTCATCATTTGACGGACGCAAAGCCCCTGGAATCAAATACCGCAACGGTTTCGATAAAAGTACTTTTCTCCACAATTCCGGTGTTTCAGCCTTCGGATCAATAGAACCAGCCAACACAACTAAATTCGGAAACCGATCAGGGTGATCCGTTGCCATTTTCAATATGACAGGTCCGCCCATCGAATGCCCAATCAAAACAAGCGGTTGCATGTTATCAACTTGGGTAATAAAATCTTCAATAACTTTCGCTTGCGTGCCTAAATCCTCGGCATTCCCAAAATTACTATTTCCAAATCCAGGGCGATCAATGGCAATCATGCGGTATTTTTTCAATAACAGACTATCGCTCAAATACTGTTTGTACGCATCCCAACTGCCGGGTGAACCGTGCACAAAAAACAGCGTCGGTTTGTCTACATTTCCTGTTTGAATAAAATGAATTTTGTGTTCGCCCACAATCGCAGTTTTGCTCACAAATGGCACTTTTGAAGTTTCAAAATAATTCGCAGTTTCTTTTGAATTCATCCGCATAGTCATGCAAGACTGGCACAATACAATATATAAAGTAAGTACGCCAATCAGCATATATCTCCATTTCAGTTTCCTATGCCTGATTGCCTTCATATTGAAAAAATTATTCTTTTACGATGATAATGGTCGCTTTAAAACCTGTACCCAAATTCCATTGGTTGGAAGAAACCAAAGAACCTTTGTCGTCGAAGATCATAAACTGCGCAGTATTAGGTCCTGAAAATCCTTGATTCAAAGCTTCAAAATCAACTTTGTTAAATCCGGGTTCTAGTCCAAGCTCAATTCGTTGATAATCGCTATCTAAATAAACGCGCTCAATCATCACTTTGTCATTGACCCATACGCGAATTTCATCGCCGTCCACTTCACCAAAATCGCGACAGCTAATTTTGACGAAAGCAGATTTAGTCTTAAAATCTCCGAGGTACTGATTCTTGCCAAATGCTTTGGAGTCAAATCCGCTTTCTTTTTGATTTAGTTTATCTACGACCAAATCACCTGGATTTTTAAACTTATTGTCAAGCGCAAACTGCATTTTTTGAGTTTCTATGGTAGAGGAAGACATCGGTTTTGGTGTCGAACCCGGCGTATACAAGGAAGGTGTATTCGATTTTGGAAGACTAAAACCACTTCCTTTGGGCGGAATCGTATTGGTAGGATTCAAAAATTCATTCTGTGCCGAAACAACATCGACCAAAAAAAAAGTAAAAACTACGAATAGAAAATATTTTGGATGAATCATAGTAATCTTTGAAATCGAAAATCTGACGAGCAGCGCGTAAAATTATGGCTTTTGAGCGCAAACCAAGTCTTTTTATCATTTTTTTATCATAATTGGATTGCATACTTTTACCTCTAGACTGACGTTATCAAAGCAAAATTATAAATCATGACCAACCCATCCATCGACATCAAAAACATTGAAGTACTTTCCAACAATTGGTATACTTTGCGAAAAATAACCTTCGACTATCAAAAAAAAGACAACACTTGGGAAACGCAAATCCGAGAAGCCTACGATCGTGGCAATGGCGCAACGATTTTACTATACAACAAAATAAATAAAAACGTAATCCTCACACGTCAATTTCGGATGCCGACTTTTTTAAATGGGAACGAAACGGGAATGATGATCGAAGCCTGCGCAGGTCTTTTAGACAAAGACAATGCAGAAGATTGCATTCGTAAAGAAACGGAGGAAGAAACCGGATATTCCGTAAAAGACGTCAAGAGAATTTTTGAAGTTTATATGTCACCAGGCTCCGTAACAGAGATTGTTTACTTCTTTGTCGGCGAGTATTCTCAAGAAATGAAAATGAATGATGGTGGCGGTGTTGCAGAAGAGCAAGAAAACATTGAGGTGTTAGAACTGCCTTTTGAAAAAGCGTATGAGATGATTGCTTCTGGAGAAATTAAAGATGCCAAAACCATTATGCTGTTGCAGTACGCAAAAATCAATCAGTTAATCGACTAGCACGCCAATTTGAATTGCTATCTTTGCGACCACTTCTTCTACATGAAAACAACATCCAATTCCGAAAAAACCAATTTACATCCTCGAAATTTACATCGGTTTGGTTATGATTTTCCAATCTTAATAGCATCTTGCCCTGAATTAAAACCCTTCGTTTTTGTCAATCAATATGATACACAAACTATCGATTTTAGTAATGCTGATGCGGTGAAAACGCTCAATAAAGCACTTTTAAAAAAGTACTACGGCATTGAAAATTGGGACATTCCAAATCAGTATTTATGTCCACCGATTCCCAGTCGCGTCGATTATATCCATCATCTTGCTGATCTATTGGCTTCCAACAATAGTGATAAGATCCCGATTGGTGAAAATGTTCAAGGCTTAGATATTGGAATTGGAGCCAATGCGATTTATCCACTGCTCGGCAATGCTTGTTATGGTTGGAGTTTTGTAGGCACCGACACCGATGAAACTGCGTTACAAAACTGTAAAAAGATCTTTGGATCCAATCCGCAACTGATAGATTATATGAGTTTGCAATTACAAATTGAACCACGGTTTCTTTTCAAAAACATCATTACAGCGGAAGACCGATTTGCGTTTACTATTTGTAATCCACCATTTCATGCTTCTGAAAATGACGCGAATAAAGCCAATCTTCGTAAAGTCAATTCACTAGAAAATTCTAAAATTCAAATTCCAAAATTGAACTTTGGCGGACAAAATGCAGAGTTGTGGTGTGAAGGCGGTGAATTGAAATTCATCACTCAAATGATTTTTGAAAGCGTAAAATCTGCCAAACAAGTATTGTGGTTTTCAACTTTGGTTTCTAAAAAAGACCATCTTTCAAGTCTTTATAAAACGCTAAATAAGGTCAACCCCGCTGAAATTAAGACCATCGAAATGATTCACGGACAAAAAACCAGTCGCATCATCGCCTGGACATTCATGACAAAATCACAGCAAGAAAACTGGAAATTTTAAGATTTTCATCCCGATTTTAATAAATTCCCTTTCGTAACTTAGCCACTCAGAACCTCAGCAACTAAGCAACTCCACATGAATTTCCAAGTCATCTCCGATTATCAACCCAAAGGCGATCAACCGCAAGCCATTGAAAAACTAACGCAAGGCATTCTCGAAGATGAAAGATACCAAACGCTGTTGGGCGTTACGGGATCTGGAAAGACATTTACCGTTGCCAATGTGATACAAGAAGTGCAACGTCCAACCTTGGTGTTAGCGCACAACAAAACCCTCGCAGCGCAATTGTATTCGGAATTCAAGCAATTTTTTCCAAACAATGCGGTCGAATATTTCGTTTCGTATTACGACTATTATCAACCCGAAGCCTTCATGCCAGTGACAGGTGTTTTCATTGAAAAAGACTTATCGATTAATGAAGAATTAGAGAAAATGCGAATGTCGACCGTTTCCTCGTTGCTTTCGGGACGACGTGATATCATTGTAATTTCTTCTGTTTCTTGTTTGTATGGAATCGGAAATCCGGTTGAGTTTCAAAAGAATGTCATCCCAATTCAAAAAGGCCAAATCATTTCCCGAACGAAACTACTGCATCAGTTTGTGCAAAGTTTGTATTCTAGAACCGAAGCAGATTTTACGCCCGGAAGCTTCCGAATCAAAGGCGACACTGTAGAAATTTATCCAAGTTATGCTGACGACGCCTTTCGCATTCACTTCTTTGGCGATGAAATTGAAGAAATGGAACGCTTCGACATCAAGAATGCGCAGGTCATCGAAAAGTTCGAAAAGCTGACGATTTATCCTGCGAATATGTTTGTGACATCACCTGATGTTTTGCAAAATGCCATTTGGGAAATTCAACAAGATTTGGTCAAGCAAGTCGATTATTTTAAAGAAATTGGGAAACACCTTGAAGCGAAACGTTTGGAGGAACGCACCAACTTCGACTTAGAAATGATTCGTGAGCTTGGCTACTGCTCGGGAATTGAAAATTATTCTCGCTATTTAGACGGACGACAAGCAGGCACGCGCCCATTTTGCTTACTCGATTACTTTCCAAAAGATTATTTGATGGTCGTGGATGAAAGTCACGTGACGATTTCGCAAGTTCATGCCATGTATGGCGGTGATCGAAGTCGAAAGGAAAACTTAGTCGAATACGGATTTCGTTTGCCGGCAGCGATGGACAATCGACCATTGAAATTTGAAGAATTCGAAGCGATGCAAAACCAAGTGATTTATGTTTCTGCGACGCCTGCGGATTATGAATTACAGAAATGCGACGGAATTTATGTAGAACAAGTCATTCGCCCAACAGGATTGCTCGATCCGATTATTGAAATTCGCCCAAGTTTGAATCAGATTGATGATTTGATTGAAGAAATACAACAACGTGCCGAAATCGATGAGCGCGTTTTGGTGACCACATTAACCAAAAGAATGGCGGAAGAATTGGCGAAATATCTAACCAAAGTAAGTATTCGTTGTCGGTATATTCATTCTGAAGTTGATACTTTGGAGCGCATCGAAATCATGCAAGATTTGCGAAAAGGAATCTTTGATGTGTTGATTGGTGTCAATTTACTGCGAGAAGGATTAGACTTACCCGAAGTGTCGCTTGTGGCTATACTCGATGCGGACAAAGAAGGCTTTTTACGAAGTCACAGATCATTAACGCAAACGATTGGTCGTGCCGCGCGAAACCTCAAAGGAAAAGCGATCATGTATGCGGACAAAATTACCGTCAGCATGCAAAAAACCATTGACGAAACCAATTATCGTCGGGAAAAACAAATCAATTTTAATCTTGCGAATCATGTGGTTCCAATGGCATTGAACAAAAAAATCGAAAGTGCGTTTACTAAAATTCCATTGATTGATGCGGAGTTAGGCTATCTACCAGACGTTGCAGCCGAGCCAATTACAGAATATTTATCTAAAGTTGAAATCGACAAACGCATTCGTGAAAAACGCAAAGCGATGGAAAAAGCGGCGAAAGAGTTGGATTTTTTGCAAGCGGCGAGGTTGAGAGATGAGATTAAGGCTTTACAAGGAAAATATGTCTAATATATATTTTATATTTGAAAAAATTAAAACCAAAAAAAAATGAAAAAAAACTTACTTTTATTGTTCTCTTTTGTAATCACATCAGTATTTATGTCTTGTTCAAGTGATAGTGATTCCAGTTCTGCGACCCCGAGTTTATCTTCAATGACTGCCACTGTCGATGGGCAAGCTTGGGCTTCAATTCCTGGGGGAGCTGCCGCAAGTGTTTCAAATATTGATACTGGAAATGGAAATCAAACTATTCTACAAATTATAGGTGCAAGTCCGAGTTTCTCTTCTGTGTCAATGCAAATTCCAATTGATAATCTATCCGTAGGAACTTTTAATTTTACTAGTAATGATTTAGGAGTTTTGGCTTATTCGAATTCTGCAAATCTTTATTCGAGCGATGAAACCTCAGGTAATTTTACATTAACTATTACAAGTCTAGATTTAACAGCTGGAGTTATGTCTGGAACTTTCTCCGGAAATTTATTAGATTTTGATGGCAACAGTTTGTCAATTACTAATGGTTCTTTTAATTCAATTATAGTTGTAAGTTCATCTTTATATAGTAATGGTTTTATGAGCTTAAAAGCAAATAATGGCAGTTTGATTACTATGGATAGCGATAATAGCGATGGAAAATACCTGTGGATTAGTGAAAACACTACTGGAAATCAATTAGCACTTTCAGGTAATAATGCCAATATAGGAAGTGATTTTGGACTTTATGGTTTAATCTTCCCATTAAATGTTGCTACGGGGACATATAATCTAACATCTGAAGGTTTTGGAGCTGACATTGGAAGTAATTCCAATGAGCCAGAATTTAATATAACTTCAGGATCAATGACCGTAACTAGAAATGGTAAAAACTTGGTTGGGACTTTCAACTACAATGCAACAAATGGTGTAAGAAATGTGACTATAACTAATGGTAGTTTCAATGTTACACATAAATAATTAATTAAAAAGATTGAAAAAAGAAGCATCGAAAATGATGCTTCTTTTTTTTTAATAGAAAAACTCTTCACTAATTATTTTTCCGTCCTTTACTTCGTATTTGCACATTTCTTTCATGTCCATTCTTCCCATTCCTTTCATGGTGACGTCCATTCCCATTTCCATAAAAATGTAAGGTCCGAAAACTTTTGGTTCATGATTGTAACCGGAGTGCACTTCTTCAATTCCAGCGCTAAAACCTTCTGATTTTGCTTTGAGAGCTGTCAGTCCTTTCACCGATTGCATTCCTTGCGCATGTGGTGGCTCAATGTTTAAAGCATCTTCTGAAAATAATTCATTGTATGCTACTTCGTGTTGATTAGTTGAAGTCAATTCAAATAATCTAGTTGCTATTTCTTGTGTTGTCATTAAATGATGGTTTTTAGTTATATTATTCAAATATAGTTAAACAATTACTTACCAAAATTAATTACGTATTATGCTAACTTAAAGAAATGATAAATCAGAAATAGCGACAATTTTTAATTAGTTATTTTAGATGAAATCATTAAAAAAATTATTGATAAAAATTTCAATTTATTATAAGATATCATGAGTATTTTGGAGATAAAAGCCTTATTGCAAAGTCAACATTCTTTACTTCAATTACTCCTGAAAAACTTCCAATAAAGCACCATGGACATTCAGCTAATAGGTTTGGTTTGAAGCCAAAATCACCACAAGTATGTAGAAAACTATTGATAAAATGAATCGTTGCAAGAGAAAGTGTAACCTATCACTTACCCCATTCATGTAACCTAAAAATGTTACATCTGTTTTGTTTGGTTTTGTTAATATTAACTATACTTGTATGGTTTTAATTAGCAACACTTTACCGAATGAGAAAATTTTTACTGCTTCTTTTTTTGCTTCCCTTCGCATCCTTTGGACAATATCAAAAGGAAATTGATTCAATTCATATAAACATTAAGTCCCGAAAAACCGTTGATGAAAAAAGAGCTGATTATCAAGATCTAATTTCTTTTACTGTTGGTAATGGCTTGGATTCTGAAGCAAAAAAAGCAATTTCTGAGCTGAGAAAATTGAATGTAAACGGATCATGTGTAGAGTGTGAAGCGCTTGCCTTATATGGTGAAGGAAGTTTATACTCCGTATCTGGCGACTTTCAAAAAGCAATTCCAATTTTTAAGTCTGCAGCAAAAACTTATGAAAAAATAGGTAAAACTTATATGTATTTATCCACTATTACAAAAGTTGCTGAGTCTTTTTTATTGGTTAAAAAAATTCCCGAAGCAGAAAAACTACTTATTGAAACGATAGCAAATCACAAAAACGATAAAGAACAATATGGAATGCCAGGAATTTATTATTTGCTAGGGTTTCTTAATTATGAACGAAAACACTACAAAACGGCATTAGACAATTATATCAAAGCAGAAAATAGCATCGAAGCAAACGATTCGAATGGTCCAATGTTTAGAATTCTTCTATTTAAAGAAATAGCGGATATATATCGAGAACAAAACAATTATCTTAAAGCAAAAGAAACGATAAACAAAGCCTATGAAATCTGTAAAGTAGAAAAATTAGATGTCATGAATTTAGAAGTGATTTCAACAATCGGCAAAATAGAAAATCACTTTAATCATTTTGAAAAAGCCGTTCCGTTTTTGGAAGAATGTCGAGCAAAATCAATTGAATTAAAAAGACCAAACAATGAAAATGTTTCATCCGTAGCTTTGGCAGAATCGTATTTAAGACTTAATAAATTTGACAAATCTATCCAACTTCTAAAAAAATGCGAAAGCTATTTTGAAGAAAATAAAGACCAAGCATTCAAACCGAAATTGGCGATCCTTCTTGCCGAGAATTATTTAGAAACAAATAACAGTGAACTTTATAAATTATATTTAAAAAAAACAGAGGATTTACTTGGTGCAAACAAAACTACTATTGAATATCTTGAAGTATTGGATTTAAAAATTAAAGCTGCCTTAAAAAACAATCAAACAATTCAAGTTCGTAATTACTTAAAAGAAAAAGATTCAATCACCAATTTAATTAACATTGAGAATAGTAAAACATCATTTGAAGAATTAGAAACTAAATTCCGAATACAACAAAAAGAACAACAAATCAAACTGCTTTCCACCCAAAATAAATTGGCTCAAAAACAAAAATACATTTATCTTGGTTTACTAGGTTTGTTGGCATTAATCGGGGGAAGTTTATTTTACGGTTATCGAAATAAAATAAAAACAGCACAAAAACTAAAGGAGTTGAACGAATTGAAGTCGCGTTTCTTTGCCAATATTTCACATGAATTCAGAACACCTTTAACTTTGATTAAAAGTCCTGTTCAAAGCCTGTTAAGTGAAATTTCAGACACCAATCAGAAAAATAAATTACAATTAATTAATACCAATTCAACACGAATGTTGGAATTAGTCGACCAACTACTCGAACTTTCTAAAATTGACAGCGGCAATCTAAAGCTTATTTTAAAAGATGGAAATATCAGTTTGCTTTTGCATTCCATTGTTGAGCCTTTTCAATTTCAAGCCAAAGAAAAAGGAATTAATTTCACTTCCAATATTCAAAAAACCATCCAAAACAGCACTTTTGATAAAGATGTGATTGAAAAAATTGTAACGAATTTAATTTCGAATGCGTTTAAATATTCGCCTCAAAACGAATCCATTTCATTCCGCTCAACTGTTGAAAATGTAAATTTACAAATGATAATTTCAAATACTGGAAGCGAAGTAAAAAAAGAAGATTTACCCAAATTGTTTGAGCGTTTTTATCAAAAAAATGAGTTGAAACAAGGTGTTGGAATTGGTTTAGCTTTAGTTAAAGAACTAGTCGATTTATACAACGGAACTATTGAAACTAAAATCGAAAGTGGTGAATTGTCATTCATTATTAACTTACCGATGAGTGAAGTCAATCAGAATGCGGTTGTCATTCCAGCAAAAGTTGAAAATATAACGGTTGAAAATTCAATTGATCAGGATTTTGAAAGTCCAGTTTTGTTAATTGTTGATGACAATTCTGAAATTCGAGCTGTTTTAAGAGACATTTTTAAGAACGACTATCAAATTATTGAAGCCCAAGATGGCGAAGAAGCTTTACAATTGGCGCAAAAGGAAATCCCAGATTGCATCATTTCCGATGTGATGATGCCTAAAATGGATGGTTTTGAATTTACTAGCGCCATCAAAAACAATGAATTAACTTCCTTTATTCCTGTCATATTATTGACGGCAAAAACCTCTGATCAAGCGCATTTGGATGGATTAAAAAGTACTGCCGACGCTTTCTTAACCAAACCATTCAACAACGACATTGTAAAAGCCACCGTAAAGCAATTGATTACCGAGCGTAAGAAATTGCACTTGCGGTACAGTCAAGAATTGGTTTTAAAACCTGTTGACATTGTCATCAGCTCTGTCGAGGAAAAATTTATTGTGAAACTACAACACATTCTTGAGAAAGAACTTTCCAATTCAGAATTCACTTCAGAAGATTTTGCCAGTGCTGTTGGCATGAGCCGAATGCAATTGCATCGAAAATTGAAATCGCTTTTGGGAGTTTCCGCCACTGAATTTTTGAGAAATGAACGGCTAAAAGTGGCGGCAGATTTACTTAAAAAGGGCAATGGAAACATTTCTGAAATTGCGTATGTTGTTGGATTTAATGATGTGTCGTACTTCTCGAAATGCTTTAAAGAAATGTTTTCGGTGACACCATCGGATTATTTAAATTCTAAAAACACGCCGTAAAACTCCTTATTTTATTAGCTGTAACAGCGATGTTACATATCTCATAGTTCTTGTTACAATAGTAGCAAGGACTTTTTTTTGTTTGAAATAGTTTTACGACATCAAAAATTGCAACTCAAAATCGAATGTCAAAAAAAAAAGTTGTTGGCTACGAAGCCCAAATAAAAAAACTTCCGGACAAGAAAATTTTCCTCAACATTAATGCGATGGAAAAAGGAGATTACGAACTCAACATTATTCATCAAAACAAATTAATTAAAAAAACCACTTTCAAAAAATCATAGCCATGAGAACATTACAATATATAATCTTACTGCTTCCCTTTTTATCCTTTGCTCAAGTTGGTGTCAATACAACTACACCAAATGCTGCATTAGATATTCAATCGAATAATAACGGCGTTTTGATTCCTAGAGTACAACTGACCGATGCTTTAGATGTTGTAACGGTTGTTAATCCGGCTGGTGGTGTTTTAGCAAAATCAACATTAGTATATAATATTAATCCATCAGGTGCAGCACTAAATAATGTTGATATTGGTTTTTACTTTTGGGATGGTTCGAGATGGATGCCAATAAGTGGCGCTCCAAATTGGAGTTTGAATGGAAATACTGGAATTTCACAGCCAGCAAATCCAGTAACTTATGGGACTTCACCTATTGCTGCCTCCGAAAATTTTCTCGGAACGAAAGATAATAATGATGTTACTTTTGCTACTGATAATATTGAGAGAATGCGAATTAAAAACGCAACTGGAAATGTTGGTATTGGTATAGCAAATCCATCTTCAACACTTGAAATAAATAGTGGAGGAACAACCGAATTAAAACTAAGTTCACGTGGTGCTTTTGGCACAAGTCGTTTTTCCATGATTAGTGATAAAGAACTTCCTAACGAATGGAGACCAACTTATATTCAGAGTGCAGATAATGGTGGCTTTACTGGAAGAATGGATTTCTTTACTAATGGAACTGGAATTGCAAATAAATTTGGATCTGTAAGAGCAATGAGTATAACTAACGGAAATGTTGGAATAGGCACAGCAAATCCAACTAAAAGATTAGATATTATTGCACCAAATAATGAAATTGGATTACGACTTTTAAGTGGCAATAATTCTGAGTTAGCTTACCTTTCTATAGGAAGAACAACTGAATATGCCCAAATAGGAGCATGCACGACATCTCGTTTCTTTTTAGATGCTCTAGATGGTGATATGGCAATTAAAAATTTTGGCGCGGGAAAAATCTTATTTGGCGCTTCTGTTAATACAAACGCTGCTATGTCGCTAGTACCTGGTGGCAATTTAGGAATTGGAACAGTGACACCTACGTTAGCCAAATTACAAGTAAATGGAATGGTTGGAAACACATCTGCAGTTTTTAAAGCAAGTGCAACTGGTAACGGAATAGCAATGGTTGCAGATTACCCAGGTTTATATTTTAATTGTTATTTTAATGGAGGACAAAGAACTATGGCGCCATATGGATTTCCGTCAATTGTTAATTCAGACCAAGGTATTGGCGGATTAACATTTCACACTTCAAATATTGCGAACACAGCTGCTGATGCAGTGCTCACTAACATTCCCGAAAGAATGCGCATTGATGCTGATGGAGAAGTCGGAATTGGCACAAACAATCCGTCAGCTAAACTTCATGTTGTTAATTCAACTTCCGGTGCAATTCGAATCGAAGATGGCACACAGGGGAATGGAAATGTTTTACTATCGGATGCTAATGGAGTTGGAACTTGGCAAAACCCAAGTACTTTTTCATGGTCATTACTAGGAAACACAATTAATGCTGCGACTAATTTTATTGGTTCAACTAATAATGCGAATGTTATTTTTAAAAGAGATAATACACTAGCGGGTTCAATCGCACAATTTAACACATCACTAGGTGTAAATTCACTTCTTTCATTAACTACTGGCACTCAAAATGTAGCCATAGGAACTAACGCATTAGATTCAAACATCATAAGTGGTGGAAACACTGCTGTAGGTTATGATGCACTACAATCAACAACGGGCGATTTCAATACAGCATTTGGAAATTCTGCCCTTTTTAGTTTTGTTACTGGAAATAGTAACTGCGCTTTTGGCTATAATGCGCTAAATAATCAAACCTCAGGTATCAATAATATTGGAATAGGAACTGGCGCTAATGTTCCATTTAGCACAGGAAATAATCAAATAAGAATGGGAAATGCAGCCATTGCTTATGCAGGAATCCAAGTTGCATGGTCAGTAACTTCAGATTCACGTTGGAAATCAGATATCCAAACATCAAACCTTGGACTAAACTTCATCAATAAACTAAATCCAGTTTCCTATATCCGTAAAAACGATGAAAGCAAAAAAACAGAATATGGCTTTATAGCCCAAGAACTTGATCAAACTTTAAACGAATTTGGAGCTACTAATAGCGGCATTATCACGAAAGACGATTCGGGAATGTTATCTGTAAGATACAACGACCTGCTATCTCCACTGGTAAAAGCCATTCAAGAATTGAAAACAGAAAACGATATGCTGAAAAAACAAAACGAAAGTTTAGAAGCGCGCCTAAAAAAAATAGAAGAAAAAATAAATAATTAATCCTTAAAACAATTACCCATGAAAACAAAAATTTTAAAATCAGTTGCAATAGTGCTATTTATGAGTACTGGCCTATTTTCTTGCAGTAGCGATTCTATTGTTGCCAATGAGAATGAAAACAACAGCAGTAACTCAAACCTTTTAAAACCGCCACCTCCTGGATTACCCGAATTTTACTACCGATACAATGGTGTACTTCCTTACACTAGTACTTCAGATTCATTCGCAATCGTATCTAATAATGTCATCTACGCAATGGACGGGTCTTTTAATGTTATCAAAATACCGCTAAGCTCTTTAGCAGTAGGAACTTATTTCATTGGTGGTTCAAATATTTTTACTTATAATTTACCTACGAATCCAAATACTTGGTATGCCTATGACGGTTATGTAAAAATTACGCAGAATGATTCGAATCAAATTTCCGGTATTTTTAAAGTGGAAGGAAGCGGAATTGGATATAAAGGAGTTACTTCAATAAGTGGCTACTTTAATTCAGTATCAATTCTTCCATAATTTTAGTTATTGTATCAATTTACAGAAAAAGCACCCCGAAAGGTGCTTTTTTTAATTTAGTTGTTCCTGAAAAACTTCCAATAAATAATCCGGAGAAATCATTCGAGTTTTCGACACTTCCATTGCTTTCAAAACCCGCTTCATAGCAAATGGATTCAATCCCATATTGATTCCAATTTCGTGAATGGAATTCTTTTCTCGTTCGTGTAATACGCCATCGCAATGCATCAATAATGCCAATCGATAAAATTGTTGAATGCGTTGAAACTCAGATTTTGTAACCGCTGGATACAATTCTTGATGAAACAACTGCTTAAAATCTTCGGGTTTGATTTGAAGTTCATCTGCAACCAAAGACAGAAACTGCAACTCGCGATCGTGCAGCTTCCCATCGATTACAGAAAAGGAAACCATCTCCGCTAATAAGCTTAATTTTTCTTCGTAGCTGTTCACTTCTTTTAATCGTTATTGTGAAACCATCTAAATTCTATTTTTTACTAAGAAAAAACTATCGAATGAAAATCTTTTGAGATTCAATTTTTCTGCCGTCATTTATCTTAACAAAATATAATCCTTTGGTCACATAATCAAGATTTACATTACAAATAAGTTGATTTTGGTACGCTCTAGAAAAAACCTTTTTACCTAAAACATTAAATACTTCAACCGTGATATCTTTAGTTTGCTCTAGCTGGATAGAGAAATTTTCGTTAGATGGATTTGGATAAATTGCACTCTTAACAACTTCATAAGTTTCATTGGCTAAATTTCCTAAAATGCCAACTTTAAAATTATGTTTGAACGTTCCACCACCGTTTTGATAACTTCCGCCACCCGGATAAATATTAAAAGAAGGATAATAAAAAATATTAACACCACTCACATAAAGTTCGAAAGTATACTGATTGCCGCTTATTACCTCAAAATCACTTGTCAAATCTACTCGCAACGGGCCATTGGCAGTGACAGAAAATGACGGAAAAGCTTGCGTGTAAACCGGTGTTCCCGATACGCCAGCGCCATTATAAATTTTCAAAGTCGCAGCAGCAACAGTCCCGTCATTACAGGAATACAATTGCACATATTCAATTCTACCGCTGCAAGATGCCGTAAACGAATTTCCCCAATTGAAGCCATTGCCATTAGAATTAGAAATTCCCAGCAAAAATTCATCAGAGCATTGCGAAAACCCGATTTGAAAATAAAATAGTAAGAAATAAGAAAAAAATATAAATTTTAAAAATGCTGAAGTAGTTTCTTTCATAAGATAAGGTATTGAAATTCTAATTTTTAAGAAAGCCAAAAATAGAAAAATTATCGTACAAACAACCTTAACTTTTACAAATGAAAGGATCCAAATCAAAAGAAATACAACCCAGTTCGCATGCATTTCTAAAAGTATAATAATGATGGCGTGCCCCTTTGGGTCCGGCTATACGCTTCAAGTCCTCGCTGCGTTCCTTGCTGTGGGCTTTCCTCTTCTATCCTTCACGCGCCACCTAAGAAATAATCCAATCCTTTTGAAGGTCGACGTATATTCTGTATCTTTCACAAAAATTCTTACTTGTTTCACCAAGAAAAAATTACTTTGAAATCCTACCTAATCATTTTTTTGTTTTTAATTTTTTATCCAGCAAAGGGACAAGAAAGCACAGCATCAAAGCAAGTGTCAACCTTTACGCTAGAGTCTCCACAATTGCAAACCACCAAAAAAATCTGGTTGTATTTGCCGAAAAACTATAGCACTTCTACCAAAAAATATCCTGTTATTTACATGCATGACGGTCAAAATTTGTTCGATTCGAAAACTTCCTTTGTTGGCGAATGGAACATCGACGAAAAATTAGACAGCCTCAACGCACAAGTCATCGTAGTAGGAATAGAAACGACCGAAAAACGCATGGAAGAACTGACACCATTTGTAAACGCAAAACACGGCGGCGGAAAAGCCAATGACTATCTGGACTTTATCGTAAATACACTCAAACCGAAGATCGACGCGACGTACAGAACCAAAACCAATCCGCGAAATACCATCATGATTGGAAGTTCATTGGGTGGAATGACTTCCTTCTACGCACTTTTAAAATACCCACATGTTTTCGGAAAAGCAGGCGTTTTTTCTCCAGCCTTTTGGTTTAATCGCAACGAACTCGTCGACTTGATGAAACAAACCAAAAAATTCGATGCTAAAATTTACTTCCTTCATGGCGATAACGAAGGCGATCCGGATATGATTCCAGATTTAAACCAAATGGAGTATTTAGTCAAAACCAAACGTTGTGAATGCAAAAAACTCAATAAGAAAGTTCTTGTCAAAGGTGGTCAGCACAACGAAAAATTATGGCGAGATGGTTTTGTAAAAGCGTATCTTTGGCTGAATTAAGAAAGAGAAAAGAGCCAAGAAAATAGAACCAAGAGAAGAATTCACAATTCAATTCAATCTTGCTTCTTGCAGCGCAGCGGTCTATTTTCTTTTATCTAAAAACAAAAATATGAACAACAACGATATCTTCAAAAAACTCCGCGTCGCACTCATGTTGCGCGATGATCAAATTATTGAAATTCTTGAACTGGTAGATTTCCGCATGTCGAAAGGAGAGATTGGCAATATTTTCCGAAGCCAAGACCATCCTGATTTTATGGAATGCGGCGACCAAGTGTTGCGTAATTTTTTAAATGGATTGGTTATTCATCTGCGTGGCACCAAAGAAAATCCGAAGAATCCAAATGAAGTATTGGCGAAACATCGCGCTGAAATTCCGGTAAAGGAAAACTCGAAACCTAGAGTTGAATTTAAAGCAACTCCAAAAACGGATTTCAAGAAAAAACCAGCTTCTAAGAGCAATTCACGCGACAAGAAACCAGCTCCGAAAATTCAAGTGGTAGAAAAAGTAAAATTCAATAACGGCAAAAAGAAGCCTTAATTTTCTCCTGAATGGAAGCACTCATTCATTTAGTAAACAAACTAGAAAACAACATCGATTCGAAAGATGTTGTCAATAAGCAAGTGTCGCAAGCCGACGTTTCTTGGCATCTGGCACATAGCTTGAAAGTCATTCACATAATCATCAAAGTGTTGCAAAGTTCCAACCCAGCTGACTATCGTTGGAGATTCAATCGCAGCAGAAGCTTTGTTTATTTTATAAATTTCATCCCCAGAGGTAAAGGAAAAGCCCCGAAAGCAGTGATTCCAGCAGAGGTAATTTCAAAAGATGAACTTCATAAAGACATTGCAACGGTCAGACAACTTTTGGAAGAACTACAGCATTTGGATGCTAAAAGTAATTTCACGCATCCGTACTTTGGACAATTAAATCTAAAACAAACCCAGAAGTTCTTAGCAATTCACACCAAACATCATCTTAAGATTATAGAGGATATCATTCGATCTTAAAAAAGTAAGCCACGAATTCACGAATAAAATCAATTCGCAAATTCGTGGCTAGTATATCAACTTTTTTATTTCTTAAGAACCCAAAGCTTTCTGAACTTGATCTGCCGCCTCTTGAAACTCCACCGCAGATAAAATTGGCATGCCTGAGTTGTCAATCAATTCTTTCGCAATCTCCGCATTGGTTCCTTGTAAACGCACAATAATTGGCACCTTAATCGCATCGCCCATATTTTTATATGCATCAACAACACCTTGCGCTACTCTATCGCAACGTACAATTCCACCAAAAATATTAATCAAAATCGCTTTTACGTTTGGATCTTTTAAGATGATACGAAACGCCAATTCTACACGTTTTGCATCTGCAGTTCCACCCACGTCTAGGAAGTTCGCTGGTTCAAAGCCAGCATATTTAATCAAATCCATCGTTGCCATCGCCAATCCAGCGCCATTCACCATACATCCTACCGTTCCATCTAAATCCACGTAGTTCAATCCCGCTTCTTTCGCTTCAACTTCAATTGGATTTTCTTCTCTGATGTCGCGCATATCCGCATATTTCGGCTGACGGTATAACGCATTGTCATCAATATTTACTTTGGCATCAACTGCCATAATTTTGTTATCAGACGTTTTCAAAACCGGATTGATTTCAAACATCGACGCATCACAACCCACATAAGCATTGTAAAGAGAATCAATAAATTTCACCATTTCTTTGAATGCGTTTCCAGAAAGTCCCAAGTTGAAAGCAATTCTTCTCGCTTGAAATCCTTGCAAACCAACCGACGGATCAATTTCTTCATTGTGAATCAAGTGTGGCGTGTGCTCTGCCACTTCCTCGATATCCATTCCACCTTCTGTAGAATAGACAATCATATTTCTGCCAGTCGCTCTGTTCAACAAAACCGACATATAGAATTCAGACGTTTCACTTTCACCAGGATAATATACATCTTCCGCAATCAAAACTTTGTGTACTTTTTTACCTTCCGCAGAAGTTTGAGGAGTAATCAACTGCATTCCGATGATTTGCTCAGCTAACTCAGTCACCTGATCTAAGTTTTTCGCCAATTTAACGCCGCCACCTTTTCCGCGTCCGCCGGCATGTATTTGCGCTTTGATCACGTACCATTGCGTTCCCGTTTCAGTAGTCAATTGCTTTGCCGCAGCGACTGCTTCTACTGGACTATTGGCTACGATGCCACGTTGCACGCGTACGCCATATTTGGCTAAAATCTCTTTTCCTTGGTATTCGTGTATGTTCATATGGATGTAATTTGGCTATTTAAAAGTGCCACAAAAATAATAAAAAATGGCAAACTATTGATGGCGATTTGTAGTTTTTATTTTAGATTTTTTAGGAGCTAATTCCCGCTTTGCGCTATATCTTTTGCGCCAAAAGAATGGCACAAAAGGATGCCGCTACAATCGGGGCTAGAGATAGACAGTAAGATTCTAAGATTCTAAGACAATAAGAAGTAAGAAGTATTTTACGCGGTCAAAAATCTTAAAATCTTGAAATCCTACAGTCTTACAGTCTATTGCTCTTCCAGTCCAAAAATCCTACAGTCTAAAAATCTACATCGATTGAAATACGAATTCTTCCTCATTTATTTGCAAGTCAATAGCAGTAACAATAGATTTGCTAAAAAGATACGAATATGCAACCCAAAGAACTCACTCGAGTTTAGTTTTGTGAAAAGTATATTAGAACCAGAACACGCGAGAAAGAAGGAAATTCAATTCCTACTTTAATTCCTCTTTAAAAAAGTGGTGCAAGTTAGGGGACGATTAGTAAGTTTTGGTTTTAGTAATGCTACGGATAACTATTTTAATGGTGAAAAAGGAAGTGATAAATTGGTTGCGGAAGCTTTTAATTTTATGGTAGAAATTGCAACTAACGCAGCTCCCAATCTAATTCCAGAGCCACAAGACGAGAAAACAATCCGTCTCGATGAGAATAAAATATATGAATAATAATAAAGAATCTTTTGAAAATACGAAGATAAAAATTTATTTATCAATCTTTGTTTGCCTAATACTCTTCGGAGTTTGGGTAAATTCAAAATGTAATCTAAAGGAAATTGAAGAATCAGGAGAAAATCATCTAGCTAAATTTGTGAACATAAAAAAATTTGTAAAAAGTCGAGATTATAACTTTCTTTTTTATGATTCTTCTGTAAAGAAAACGGTTTCAGTATCAAGAGTACCTGCTGATTTTTACCATAATGTTGGTAAATTTTATTACATAAAATATCTCGACAAGTACCCTGAACTGATAATAGTGATGTTTGATCAACAAGTTACAGATACTACAGAAATACTGAAAGCAGGGTTTTCTATAGAAGACTTTTAAAAAGAACTTATATCACTAATTTCAGAGTATATGATAAAAGTAAAGAAACTATAATAATAAAAAGTGAAGCTGCGCAAATTGTTCATACAAGTGCTCCACAAATGTTTCCCGACTTTTCGTATACAAAGCAAACAAATCATCAATCACTACATCGTTTGAAATACGAATTCTTCCCTAATTATTTGCAAGTCAATTGCAGTAACAATAGATTTGCTAAAAAGATACTTTTATGCAACCCAAAGAACTCGTCGATTTAGCTACCGAATTCGGATGTCCGTTATACGTGTATGATGCCGCAAAAATTGAATCACAATACCATCGCTTGACCGCGGCTTTTTCTAAAGTAGAACGCGTACGCATCAATTATGCGGTGAAAGCATTGTCAAATATTGCGATACTACAATTGTTCAAAAAGATGGGCGCCAATATCGACACGGTTTCCATCCAGGAAGTGCAACTCGGACTTCACGCTGGATTCGAGCCACATCAAATCATCTACACGCCCAACGGTGTTTCCTTTGAAGAAATTGAAGAAGCGGCGCGACTCGGAGTGCAAATCAATATTGACAATCTTTCTATTTTAGAACATTTCGGCACCAAACATCCTACGGTTCCGGTTTGCATTCGGATCAATCCACACGTGATGGCGGGTGGAAACACCAACATTTCTGTGGGACACATCGATAGTAAATTTGGAATTTCAATTCATCAAATGCCGCACATTCTGCGTATCGTCGAAAATACGGGCATGCACATCAACGGCATTCACATGCATACCGGCTCTGACATTTTAGATATTGAAGTGTTTTTGTACGCAGCTGAAATTTTGTTTGAAGCGGCAGTTCATTTTAAAACCTTAGATTTTCTTGATTTTGGTAGTGGATTCAAAGTGCCGTATCACAAAGGCGATATCGAAACCAATATCGAAGAATTCGGGCGTAAACTCACGAAACGCTTTAACGCTTTTGAAAAAGAATATGGTCGACCATTGACTTTAGCATTTGAACCAGGTAAATTTTTGGTCAGTGAATCTGGTTTCTTTTTAGCCAAAGTGAATGTCGTCAAACAAACCACTTCAACGGTTTTCGCGAGTATCGATAGTGGATTTAATCATTTGATTCGACCGATGTTATACGGATCTCAACATTATATCGAAAACATTTCCAACCCGAAAGGCAAAGAGCGGTTTTATAGTGTCGTCGGTTATATCTGCGAAACCGATACGTTCGCTAATAACCGTCGGATTAGTGAAATCAAAGAAGGCGATGTTTTGTGTTTTAGAAATGCGGGAGCGTATTGTTTTGCGATGGCTTCCAACTACAATTCACGTTACAAACCGGCCGAAGTTTTGTGGAAAGATGGCAAAGGAATTCTCATTCGCGAGCGAGAAACATTTGAAGATTTGTTGAAGAATCAGATTTTGTTAAAATAGTTATTCCTTTACGAATTTAGCGGTACTAATCCTGCCTAGATGCTGCACTGAAACAAGATAAATTCCGGCACTGAATTGCGAAACATCCAACCATTCAGTAAAACCATTTTGCGTTTTCTTGTCTAAAATAATTTGCCCAATACTATTAAAAACTTGGATCCTCGAATTGGATTGAAATTCATGATCGATTCTTAGTTGACTCGATACTGGATTTGGAGATACTACTAAATTCCTGGTTGATTCAAAATCATCATTTGCTAAAATATCGCAACTTCCATCCGCGATAAAAGTAGGAAACCAACGAATCGCATCTTCCTGAGTTGATTGCGATTCATTATTTTCTACATCGCGACACAACCAAGCACTGGTGATTCCCGTTTCTGGGCATTTAGGCGTCAAAGCAAAGCCTTCAATGTTGTCATTATTGCCAGATGGATTGGTAATAAGGTAATCTTTTGAATAGACAAATTTCCTTGCAGCTCCATTCAACGTTGTCGATAAGTTGGTCACTTCTAATCGATTATTCCCTGCAATATTATGTAAGATATACAAAAGTCCTGTCGATCGATCAAATGCCAAGTCGCAACTCTCCTCGTGGTTAGTTTGGTACTTACCCACATAAGCAAAATCATTGTTAGTATTCGGATTAACATCAAAAACCCAAATCATTCCTTCCTCTTGGTGCGCTACAAAAAACAATCCGCCTAGTCCTTTTACGGAAGTATACAATTGTCCCGTTTGTTGGCTGACAAACCCGATCGAACTCAAAAAACTATCCGGAATGAAAACAATACCTTCTGGCCCTATGTTCCCTGTATCTTGCATTGGTGAAGGCGAATTCAAAAGATTCCAATGTTTGAATTCGGTCACTGTTGAAAAATTGGTGGTATGCGTATAGCGTCTGATTTCGTAATTATTTTCATCAATGGTATAAAACTCATTTGCATAGAGATTGGCTTGGGTAATTCCTTCTGGACCGCCGTCGATTGCTTTATTTCCAATTTGCGCAAAAGTATTCGTTGTTGTATTCCATTGCAAAACACGAAGTCTTCCATCACCTTGAACTGCATAAAGTCTGTTATTTGTAGGATTGAAATGCAATCCACTCAAATCTGTTACGCCACCTGCATCCATGATGCTTGTTAGATTTGTAGCTGTCGACCACGATGAAGCTGGCCAAATCTGCGAGTTGATACGCTGTATTGAAAAAAGAAATACAAAGAGTATCGACAGTTTAAGAATTCCAGGTGAAGTTTTCATTGGTTCAATTATTTTGCATTCATTATCTCGGTCAATACTTTCGCCTCTGTCCCATTAGGAAAACTGATGTTGATTTTTTGAGCAATGGTGGGTGCAATTTCTGTAATCTCTTTTCGATCATGCGTTTCACCTGCCTTGATGCTCCATCCAAAAAAAATAAGCGGAACATGCGTGTCATAGGGATAAGTAGTTCCGTGAGACGTCCCAGTTGCGCCGTACTCGATGTAGCCAGGCTTATCAATCACAACCAAATCACCGCCTTCTGTCGGATCATATCCTCGAGCAATGCAATGCAGATGGAAATCATTGCCATTATCCGCCAAAATTTCTTCTTCGGTATAGACTCTTTTAACGTGAACTTGCGTCATCAAATAGTCTTTGAAGGATTGCTTTACTTTTACCAAATCAAGTGATTTTGTTTTGATTTTATCTTTATCAAAATAAATATTGAAATTGGAATAATTGAGTATCAAATCTTCACCATAAGTGTCGGATGAAAACTTTTTCAATCCTTTTGTAATTTCATTTGGTTCGACATTAGAAACATTATATTTGTTGTCCTTTAAAAATTGAACATTTTCTGCACCAGCATGGTCTGCAGTGAGGAACAACAGATAATTTCCTTTTCCAACGGTCTTGTCAAGATAGTTCAAAAAGTCAGCAATTATCTCGTCAAGACGTAAATAAGTATCTTGCAATTCAATTGATCGTGGTCCCAAAATATGTCCAACATAATCTGTTGATGAAAAACTCACCGCCAAAAAGTCGGTCACTTCGTCTTTTCCGAATGCTTCTTTTTCAATCGCTCTTTTAGCAAAATCTGCCAAGAGATTGTTACCAAAAGGAGTGGCTCGAATTACACCGGCATCATTCTTCTCGTACATGCTTTTCAAGTCATACGGAAAAACTGGTTTGTCAGCCTTATACAACTTCCCTTCATACGGATTATCATCAGATAAACTCTCATCATAGGTGGCCAATGGCTTTAACAACTCCCAGTTTTTACTCAAGTAAGGCAAATAGTGTTTTTCATTGTTAAACTCATTCACCCAAGTTGGCAAAGTCGGACCGTAAAAAGTACTCGAAATAAAACTTCCCGTTTTACTATACCAGAATGCCCAATTCGCAAAATGTCCTGCGGGAAGAATTGCACCTCGGTCTTTGATGCTCATTCCAATTACTTTTCCTTTAAAATTGGTTGACAATCGCAATTCATCAGTAATCGTAGTGGATAAAAGATTCTTTGGCGACATGGGGTCATCACCTTTACTACTATTACCGATGATTTGCACATCGGCATCGTCGGTACAATAGCGTTCTTTTTGTAATCGTCGGCTAAACCAATCGTTGCCTACAATTCCATGTATGGATGGTGTTGCTCCCGTATAAATGGAAGCATGACCTGGGGCAGTATAAGTAGGCAAATAATTGTAATGGGTATTGTGAAAAGTATAGCCTTCTTTCAACAATCGTTTGAAACCATTTTCAGAAAAATCATTAAAAAAACGTTGTAGATAATCTGGTTTCATTTGATCAACAACAATTCCAACCACTAATTTTGGTCTTTGTTGCTGAGCAAACATTGACATAGTCAGGAATAGCAGCACAAAATGACTCATTCGTTTCATATTAATTGAATTTGAATTTAAGATGATAAAGATATACTAGTTAACAATTGTGAAAGTAAGGAAATTGTAATATTTACAAATTGATTGCTATAATTGACAAAAAACTAAACCAAAAAAAAAGCCACTATCCCTAGTGGCTTTTTTAACCCAATTTATTTCAATATAATAAACTCACAACGCCGGTTAATGGAATGTTCTTGTTCGGTACAGGCCGTTCCACATCTAACTAATGGAACAGTCTCCCCAAATCCCTTAGACCGTAGTCGTTTTCTTTTAATACCATTCGATACGAGATACTCTAATGTAGAGGCGGCACGTCTGTTTGATAGCATAATATTGTAGTAATCAGAGGCACGTGAATCGGTGTGCGCCCCTATTTCAATTTCCATTTCAGGATATTTCTTTAATAAATCGACCAAAACATTTAGAATTCGCTCCGCATCTGGTTTGATGTTCGATTTGTTCAAATCGAAATAAATATTTTCTAGAACAATTTGCACCTTTCCATCTTGGCGTTTGGTGATAATCTCCTCGGCATCGTCGTAGCATTCCATAAACAACTCGATGGTGTAACGCAATTTTCCATCTTCATTAGTCATAAATTCTTCGCTATGCGGAATATAAAAATCGCGCATGGCTTCGATACGATATTTCTTGTTTGGTTCCGTAGCAAAAACATAATCTGCTTCCCCTCCAACAACCATTTGTCCGATCAAAATATTGTTTTCATCATAAAGAGAAACCAAGGTTCCTGGCAACAAATTCTGCGTATTTTTATCTCTTACATCACCTTCAACAACGTAGCGCTCTTGATTTTCAGCACGTGTGAAACTGTACAATGCATCGCCCATTTTTCGATTGGATGAAAAGTAACCCAAGTTCTTTTTTTCATCCACGACGTAGCTAAAATCATCCATATTACTATTGATGGTTTCTCCGAGGTTGAGCGGTTTTGCAAATGGACCACCATTCAGTGATTTGCTCATAAAAATATCTAAGCCTCCCATTCCTTGGTGACCGTCAGAAGCAAAATATAAGATGCTTCCATCGTTTGATATTTCCGGGAATTGCTCTCTGTGAATTGTATTGATGGTTTCTCCTAGATTTACTGGCGTTCCGTAGGTTCCGTCTTCGTTTACATCTACAACATATAAATCAAAAGACCCTATAGAAACCGGCATATCGCTAGAAAAATAGAGTTTTTTGCCGTCTTTGGTTAAGACAGGATGTTCCGTTGAATACAAATCACTACAAAAAGGCAGTGCTGTAATATTCGACCAAACGCCATTGACGAACTCCGCTTTGTAAATCTTAATATTAGCCACCTTTTCGTTTCCAACTTTAACCATTTTGGAATTGGTTCTGTTGAAATACATGATTCTTCCATCTTGACTGAAAGTAACAGAACTTTCATGCGTTTTTGTATTGATTTCTTTTGGAAACGGCTCGATATCGACCAACAGCCCTTTATCATTTACATTGGCGCTAAATAAATCTAAATAGGGTTTTTCGTTCCAACCAAATGATTTTGAACTTGCATTTCTTAGCGATGCAAAAGCCACTTTATCGCCGTAGAACGACATTCCGAAATCGCCATTGGAAGTATTCTTCGACATCGTCTGAACGACATAATTGAAAGGCACATTCGTCTTTAGATTAGCGATAAATTTTGGTGTACTGACATTATACTTCAAGTAGTCACCCATGATTTGATCGGCCTTTTCATAGTTGGCTTCCCCGAGCAATACATGAGAATATTTGAAATAGTATTCTGGTTTCACACTATCTTTAAAAGTCAAGAATAATTTTCCATAAGCGCGCGACGCTTCTTTCATTTGAGAATTGTTATAATAGCAGTCGCCCAAATTTTGCAATATCTTTTGACCGTCACCAAGTTGTTCGTACATCTCAGCGGCCTTAACATAGGCTTTATTACCGAATAGTACATCTGCTTTTTTCACAGTCGCCTTTTGTGCTAAAAGTCCACTGCAGAAACAAATTATAAAAAGTATAGAATAAAAATTTCTCATTTTCTTAGTTGTTAGAAGAACCTTGGTGATTTTTCATAGCCTTTCGATTTCAGATTCGAAGTATCTAAATCAAACAATAAAAATATTTCGTGTGAGCCTGAATTGAATTCACCTAAATTCGTAAGCGTATAGTCGTAAGAGTAACCTATTCTGAAATTTGGTGTGATTGAAAAAGCGACTAAACCACTCACGGAATCATCTACTCTATAACCAGCACCCACTTCAAATTGATTGTTAAACAAGAAATTAGCAGTCAAGTCCATTGAAAGTGGCGCCCCAGTAACTGCTTTGGTCATAAAAGCGGGCTTGAAACGAATATTTTGACTTAAATCAAACACATATCCTCCGGTAAAGAAATAATGCACTTCTTCGACGCCAGTGGTTTTCAGTCCATCCTTTGACTCCAGATGTTTTGTCGTCAAGAAATTTGGAGCCGATATACCTAAGTAATAATTTTCTCCAAAATAGAAAGCACCCGCTCCTACGTTTGGAAAATTCTGATTGATGTTACCTGCAAACGCTTGATCTGGCGTAGCATCAGTGTATTTAAATCCGTTAAAATCAGCGTCGAATAAGGTAATTCCAGCTTTCACACCAAAGGATAACTTTTTGGTTTCAGAAAGTGGAATTACGTAAGCAACGTCCGCATAAATATTATTCTCATGAACAACATCTCCAATAGCATCGCTAATAATGGACAACCCCACTTCAACTCTTTTCGCAATGGGTGAATGTGCAAATAGCGTCCCTGTTTTAGGAGCTCCTACAGCTCCGACCCACTGCGTTCTGTATAATCCACCCAGATTGATTACACCAGCATTATCAGTGGCATAACCTGGATTGATTACGCTCATATTATACATATAATGCGTAAACTGTGGATCTTGTTGTGCTTTAACATGCACTGATGCAAGAAAAGTCAATACTAAGATAATATAGTTAAAAGGTCTTATTTTCATCTTGTTATTCATAGGATGATACTCTTTTTTTATTGGGCAATGCTTGCGCATGGTCTTGTTTCAAATTTAAACGCTGCATTAGCGATATCCACTTTCTTATCTACTCAAATATAAGCGGCCTTGCTTGGCTTCTCGCTCTCCATCATTAAAATTGAGGATATAAAAATATACTCCAACTGGTACGACATTGTTCCCTAGTTTCATTCCACCCTCGGTTGTTGTTCCGTCCCAATTTGGGGTATTGATATTTCCTTTGTATAAGATATTCCCGTAGCGGTTATAGATTTCCAATGTAAAAGCTGGGTAACCGATTTCGATATCTTTAATAACAAACGCGTCATTAACTGTATCACCATTTGGTGAAAATCCATCTGGAATTAGAATATCTTCACATTTGGTAAGATCTACCGTCACAGGCAATCTCGACGCGCTTTCACAACCAGAAGCAGAAACAAAAGCGGCATAATAGATCGTTGTATCAATCAATAGATCTGTATCTGCATACGCCGTTCCTCCACTCTCAGCATTATACCAAACTACTGTTTGCGTTCCGGAAATATTGGTGGTTAAGTTTGAAATTGTTGGGCTATCTGAAATACAAAATTCATTTCCTTTAGGCAATAAAATTGGAGTTTCTAATTCAGAAATTTCAAAAGTGATTGGGTCAATTCCAATAGTTACCGCACCACACGCTCCAATTTCAGACTCTATTTGAGTGATTGTTACAGTAACAGAACCAGCTACATTTAAATTTGACGCTGGAATAGTGAAGACTCCTAAATTACTTGCAATAGTTACGGTATCTGTCAACGTAGCTGTAACTGCACCTGATAATTCGTACGTAATTACATAGCTTCCGTCTGTCAGCGTTTGACTTAGTTCATTAGTAATAGACACATCATTTGAAAAATTAATACATGCGGTATCAGAACTAAGTATTGCATTTGACAAATCTGGAATCGCGTATATATCAAAGTCAACGGAAGCGTCTTCAGTAAGGTTATTACAACCGCCAGACAGATTTATAATCGAATTAATTGTTAGTGTATAACTATCAAAATTTGAAAAAATACTATCTGGAACGGTAAATTCTCCTGTTCCTCCCACTATTTCGATTTCAGCCGTAGTATTAACAGTTGGCGTTGCATTCGGAATAGCATACACAAATTGATATGTTCCGTCGGTCAATCCTGTTGCTCCACTAATTTGAACAAGAATACTATTTCCAAAACAAACATTGTTTGCGCTTAAATTGACACTTTCTAAATTTGAACTTGGCTGAATAATAAAGTCGGCACTTATATTTGGATTCAGTATGGTTATACATGAAGTGCTGGCATTTGTTATACTTAAGAAAGTAATTCTAGTTGTTCCAACTAAGGGAACTATACTCGAGTTAATCTCTAGTGTCCCAATACCGTTTACTATAGTCACATTTGCGCTCTGATTCAACAAGACATTTGTCAACGTCAAATCAAAATTCAAAACATATTCACCATCTACCATATTTGAAAAACTCACTACAATATTTTCTCCACTACAATTAGGGGAAGAAACTATAATATTGTTAGAATCAAAAATTGGATTAGGTAAGATTGTAAATTGAACCGTCTCAACATCATCAGGACCACAGGTATTTGATACCGTGTAAGTAAATGTATATACACCAGGTGCTAAATTGCTAACATCTATTGTGCTTGTAACTACTTGATTTGCGCTATCAGTCCATAGTCCTCCTATTTGATTTCCAGTTAACAAAGAGAATAAATCAAAAGTCCCAAGTGAGGTACAAATATCTTGGTTTCCAACAAAAGTTCCTGCGTTTGGTAATGGCAAAACGGTCACATCAACCGTTGCAGTGTCATTATCACAAGGTTGATTTCCTTGTAAACTATATGTATAAACTTGTTCTACATCGACCGCCGGATTAAATGCACCTGTACCACTTGCTAACGGCAAACCATTAGCTCCAATCCAAGTACCTCCAGGTTGCGGCGTACCTCCCAAACTATCAAATAAGTCGATTATTGGACCATTGATACACACGGTAACGCTTCCCGAAATTCCTGCCTCTGGTCCAGGTACTACAATCACTGTTAATATAGAAGAATCAGGTGTACAAAAAGGGGCTCCGACCGTATAGGTATAAGCTTGAGCGATATCTACAGCAGGATTAAAAAAGTTGGTGCCGCTAGCCAAGGCAGGTGTCCAAACCCCTCCATCTTGAGGTGTCCCTCCAAGTCGGATAAGCAAATCTACTGGATCAGAATTTGAACAAATATTCGTAGTGGCTGAATCTCCTGCATCTGGTAATGGATTCACATTAACCGTTACGGTTGCGGTGTCATTATCACAAGGTTGGTTACCACTAATTGTATAAATATAAGGTTGCGCCAAATCCGTACCAGGCACAAATTCATCTGTACCACTTGCTAAAGGCAAGCCATTCAAACCAAGCCAAGTTCCACCAGGTTGCGCAGTTGGCCCAAGTAATTGAAATAAAAATTGACTTGGACTATTCACACAAACCGTTAGACTAGTTGAAACTCCAGCACTAGGACCTTGCGTAATATTTACAAAAACTGATGCTGAATCATTTCCGCATGGTGCGTTGCCATTAACTGTATAAACATATGTTCCCGCTAAATCAGTCGATGGATCAAAAAAATTGGTTCCACTACTCAACAATGGCGACCAAGTACCACCTGTTTGCGGTGAACCACCAAGAAAATTAGTCAAATCTACCGGATCAAGATTGGAACATAAAGAAACAAAATCTCCAGTTCCTGCGTTTGCCTCCGGTACGATTGTAACGGTTACCAAAGCGGTATCGTTAACGCAAGGAGGTGTTCCGGCAACGGTATAAATATAATTCCCAGCAGGATCAATAGTTGGATCGAAAACCCCAGTGCCGCTTGCCAATACTGGCGACCATGTTCCTCCAAGTTGCGCGTTGACGCCTAATAATTCAAATAAGTTTTGCGTAGGTCCATTACTACACAGTGATATTGCAGCGTTACTTCCCGCTATTGGAGGCTGTGTCACTGTTATGGTTGTTGATCCAGACAATAATTGAGAACAACTTGGCGGACCATCTAAAATAATACTCACTAAATTAAATGTTGAAGTTACCGATAGAGGTACACTTAAGGTAAAAATTCCTGACGCACCAATATTTACTGTGCTGTTTGATCCATTATTAATATTATAGGTCACAATCGAGTTTGGTGTACCTGTAAATAGTATTGAAGCAGAACTACCTGAACATACTGTTCCAGAGGACGACACAGTAGCGGTAGGTAAAGGATTTACAATTAATGTACTAGAGGCACTTATGCTATCGCAACCAGTATTTGAATCAGTAATGATGACACTATATGTACCTGCAATACTAGAAGAAAAACTGAATACATCACCTGGATTTGTTACTCCAGCCGGTACTGTCCAAGCAAAAGAATAAGAACCAGATGGAACAGGATTGGCAGTTATAGTTGAATTATCACCTAAACAAACTGCAGGACTAGTGATAGAAACTGTAGGCGTTGGACTAATAACCACAGCTCCAAAATCTATAGCGCTTGCACAGGTTGATGTAATATTCGTTATTATTACTCCATAAATTCCAGCAAAAGTCGTGGTAAAAGTCGATACATTTCCTGGATCTGGCGCGCCTGCAGGCACGGTCCATGAATAATTATTTTCTGAAGCCAAACCGCTACCCGGCGTTGCAGTAATTGTTGCTTCTGCACCTGAACAAATAGACACATCGTTTACAGTTACGGTGGGAGCTGGACTAGCTATTATTTCTCCTGATGCGCTATTGCTTTGGCAAGTTGTTGCTAAGTCCGTAATAACAACACTATAGGTTCCTAATACAGAAGTTGAAAATGTTGCCACATCACCCGGGGGCGTTGCGCCAACAGGCACTGTCCAAGAATAAGAATAAGTCCCTGGAGTCCCTGGAGTAGCAATAATTGTTGCGTCAAGACCTGGACAAACAGAAGGATTATTTACAGTTACCGTTGGCGGTGGATTTATGGTTATAGTCCCCGCAGTTGTGCTCACACATGTCGTGATTATATCAGTAATTTGAACACTATATGTTCCCGCTATTGTCGTTGTAAATGTATTGACATTACCTGGATCCGTGACGCCGCTTGGCACCGTCCAGACATACGAATAATTATCTGGTACTCCGGGCGTGGCTGTAATGGTTGCCGTTCCACCGGAACAAATTAACGAACTGGTTACTGTTACCGTTGGTGTAGGATTGATAACTACGGTAACTGCAGTGCTTGCACTTTGACAATTAGTTGTTGTGTCAGTCATAATTACAGTGTAATTACCTGCAACCGCAGTTGAAAAAGTAGCTACATTACCAGGATTAGTCACGCCGACAGGCACTGTCCATTGGTAATTATAATTCCCAGCCACACTTGGTGTCGCCGTAACAGTAGCATTCAAACCTGAACAGACAGGCGAACTAGTTACAGTAACCACAGGCAAAGCATTAATAACCACTGTAGTTGACACACTTGCACTTGCGCAATTTGTAACGGTATTGGTAACAACTACGCTGTACAATCCAGGAATTGAAGTCGAAAAACTTGCCACATTTCCAGGATCAGTAGCGCCCGCTGGAAATGTCCATATATAATTATAAGTTCCTGCTGGAGCTGCCGTAGCGGTAACAGTAGCATTAATTCCAGCGCACACAGGCGGCGAACTTACTGTAACAGTGGGTAGCGGACTTATAGTCAAAGTTGCCGCAGCACTTAAATTTGGGCAAAGCGTGACTGTATTCGTAATTATAACACTATAGGCACCTGCTACTGTAGCTGAAAACGTAGCCACATTGCCAGGATTCGTTGCTCCAACTGGGACCGTCCAAGCGTACGTATACGTGCCTATCGAACCCGGAGTCGCAGTTACTGTAGCGCTTTGACCAGGACAAATTGTAGCATTAACTATAGATACAACGACCGTTGGCTGTGGATTAATGGTAACCGTCACGGGCACACTTAAACTTTGACAACTAGTTGTTGTATTTGTAACTACTACACTATACAATCCAGCAATTGAAGTGGAAAAACTTGCAACATTCCCAGGATTAGTAGCTCCGGCAGGAAAGGTCCAAGCATAGGAATAATTACCAGCCGGACTAGGCGTAGCTGTTACAGTAGCATTTGTACCGGTGCAAACTGGAGGGCTTGTCACTGTCACAGTTGGCTGCACATTTATCACGACTGTAACTGCTGCAGATGCGCTCTGACAATTTGTATTTGAATCAGTCATTACTACACTGTATGGTCCAGCAACTGATGTTGTAAATGTTGCTACATTACCAGGGTTAGTTGCGCCAGCAGGAACAGTCCACAAATAAGAATAAGTACCTGCCACCCCTGGCGTTGCAGTAACTGTAGCATTCGTTCCGGCACACACAGGAGATGAACTAACAGAAACTGTAGGCAATGGACTAATGGTTAACGTTGCCGTCGCCAAAGTACTAACACAAGTATTCGAAGTATTTGTAATTACAACACTATAAGCACCCGCGATCGTCGTATTAAAAGTAGCAACATTGCCGGGCGGAGTAACTCCTGCGGGAACAATCCAAGCATAACTGTAAGTCCCAGCGACTCCAGGAACCGCGCTGATGGCAGCAGTTTGCCCAGGACAAATTGGCGAATTTACAATAGAAACACTCACTGTTGGCAGTGGATTAATCACCACATTAACAGGAACACTAGTACTAGGACAAGTCGTCGTTAAATTTGTCATTATTACACTGTAAGCACCAGGAACCGCAGTTGAAAACGAAGCTACGTTTCCGGGATCAGTTGCACCAGCTGGAAAAGTCCAACTATAACTATAATTCCCTGGCGCACCAGGTGTAGCAGTAACAGTGGCATTTGTTCCCGAGCAAACTGGTACACTAACAACAGTCACAGTTGGCAATGCAACAATCGTAAAAGATACCGTTCCACTTGCAGTATTTGTACAACTCGGCACACCACTAGAAGACACACTTACCAATGAATAGGTCGTATCTAAAGTTAGAAACCCTGTATTTAAGGAGAAAGTACCCGACTCATTCAACGTAACGACTTGATTTGGACCGCTACCTGTTGAATAAGTAACTGTTGCGCCTGTTGTTCCTACAAAATCAACAACACCATTTCGTCCAAAACAAACATTAGCATTCGTTGTACTAATAGATACCGTTGGCAGAGGCAAAATAATAATTGTAACTGTTGAACTCACAGCAGGGCAGGGCGCTGCAGAAACTGTATAAGTGAAAGTATAAGGACTTCCCGCAAGCGTCAATGTTGAAACATTGACGGTTCCAAGATTACCTCCACTAGTTACTAAAGGGCCACTCCAGGTTCCTGTCGCGTCAGGACCTCCTGTTAGTTCGTCAAATAAATTAAAGATAGGAAAGGTCGGCAAATCATTTACACAAATTCTCTTAACTGCGCTTACCCCTGGATTCGCTGGCTCGACTAAAATCGTTTGCACTTGTAATCGATTTTCGCTCTCACATGGCAAATCAACAGTAGTAGCAAAATAACTTTGCCCTGAAACCAAAGGAGTTGAAGGACTTATAGGAAAACCTCCTGAACTTGCTAAATACCAATTATTATTTCCGCTAGCAATCACATCTTCAAGAAGCGGCGGATCCGCTAAATCATTACAAAAAAATTGAATAGGATCCCCAGTTGGAACTGGAACAATCCCAATAGTTGCCTGAACGCTCCTTCTTGAGGTCTCGCAACCCGTAAATGGATTGGTTTGACTAGCGTAATAAAAAGCATTGTCAATCAGCACCGTTGTCAATGGCAACGGCAAACCACCCGATGCAGCAGCATACCACTGAATATTATTACCAGTGGCACTCAAGTTAGCTATCGTAGCTTCAGACTGTGAATCAACACAAGGCCCTTGAAAAGGCTGCGCAAATGGCTTGTCATAAATTGTTACTGCAACACTTGGTCTTGTAGAGCATGTGCCACCTATATCATCCGCATAATAAACGGCGCCAGTAACTAAAACAAATCCATTTGCTAATGGAGTAGTAGATGTCGCAGAATCATACCAAACAACTCCACCACCATTATCAGTAGCAGCAAGATTTGCAATTGTTGGCGAACTTGGGAAAAATTGAATGTCACAAAAAGTCTGCGGACTCACCACAGTCGGACACTGACCGTAAGAAGCCGCAAGCGAAAAGAACAAAAAGAAACAGAGTATTTTTTTACTAAGAGTATTAATTCTCATAAGCATAACAAATTGACCAATTAAGAAAATTAAAAAGACTATCAAATAGCACTTTTATAATGAAAACCTACTGTTTTTCAAATCCTGACAAGCGATCAAACTAGACAGAATTTCTCAAAAAACTATAGTCTAAATTACAGTACTATATTACTTCATTTTACCTTTTCAATTTTTGGCTTTTTTATATATTATGAACAAAATCATTAACAATTTGTTAAAAACAAAAGAACAACTTTTCAACCACAAATTATTAACCAACAAATATTTAGGTGTCGTTCTGTGACTTTATCAACATAATAATACAGTTGAATAAGTCACAGAAAGTAACGTTTTAACTGTAGTAAAATCAAAAAAAAACTCCAAAAACAAGTTTTGGAGTTGTAGGATCACGCAGTGCAATCAAATTATATGCAGAACTAACATAAATGGTCAGCTATCTTTCTCCTTTTTCTAAGTAGTTCACAATATTGTAAACGATAATGAAATTCTGGTGATTGATATACAATTGTTTTCTGTTATTTTGATTTTTCCTTGTAATAATTGATAAAGTAAAAGGAACTCCATCATCGTCTTTGCATGAAAAAGGATAAATCAAATCACTATCATTTTCTTCTTTCTCCTCATAGCTCAAAATATCGTAAAGCTGAATTTCTTGCGAATAAACGACAAACCTGTTTTTTGTAGTGTCAAGCAAGATAATTATTGACGTATCTTGCAAATCAGACCATTTCCCCCAATCTCCATTTTCATTTTTTGCCATGACGCTAAAACCTGTCGTTTGAAACTTATAGGTCTGACAATGAACCTGAACAAGCGTTACTAAAAATAAGATCAAACCAAACCAATATTTTACTTTCATGTATTTACTTTTTTATTCTCTTTAAAAGTCTAGTGAATCAAGCTCTTGCTTCGCCATCGCAAATTCTGACATGACGTTATTAATTATTTGACGAACAGGAATGATTTCATCAATCAATCCTGCAATTTGTCCTATTTCCAATTCTCCTTCAACCAAATCTCCCTCAAACATCCCTTTCTTCGCTCGGGCTCTTCCTAACAATACTTTTAATTCATCGGTTGTTGGACATTTATCATACAACGCTTGCAAATCATCAAAAAATTTGTTTTTTATCAAACGAACAGGAGCGAGTTCTTTCAAAGTAAGTTGGGTTCCACCTTCCTCCACTTCCAAAATGGTCTTCTTAAAATTCTCATGAGAAGATGACTCGACAGAGGCTGCAAATCGACTTCCCATCTGGACACCATCGGCGCCTAAAACCATAGCCGCCAGCATTCCTCTTCCCGTCGCAATACCTCCAGCTGCAATTAATGGAATCGAAACATTCCTTTTGACCATTGGAATTAGAGTCATGGTTGTCGTTTCTTCTCTTCCGTTATGACCGCCCGCCTCAAATCCTTCTGCAACAACTGCATCGACACCAGCTTCTTGGGCTTTTTGTGCAAATTTTGAACTACTAACAACATGCACTACCGTAATTCCGTTTTCCTTTAGTAAAGAAGTCCAAATCTTTGGATTGCCTGCGGAAGTAAAGACAATCTTCACTCCTTCTTCAATAATAATTGAAATAATTTCTTCAATATTTGGATACAACATCGGAACATTAACGCCGAAAGGCTTATCAGTAGCCTTCTTGCATTTTTGAATATGCTCCCGCAATACTTCTGGATACATAGAGCCCGCTCCAATCAAGCCTAAACCACCTGAATTACTAACAGCGCTGGCAAGTTTATAGCCACTGTTCCAAATCATTCCACCTTGAATAATTGGATATTGAATTTTGAAAAGCTCCGTAATTCTATTCATTATCGAATGGTTATTTTTCCGGACTGCGAAGCATTATCACTTTCAATTTTATATAGATACATGCCCGACGAAAAACCACTAAGTGCTATACTTTTGTTTTCGCTAGTTAATTCTCTAGATGCCATTAACTGACCCATCAAATTATATAGATAAATTGTAGCGTTATAATATCCTTTTGGAAATGCAATCGAAACAGAATCAGTAGCGGGATTTGGATAAATCATAAACCTTTCTTTATCCACAGAATTTACATTCAACAAACCAGTATTCAGTGCTAAGTTAAAATCTGGAATTCCATACCCCAATTCATTTGTTGGATTATTAAAAATACTAGAAGACTCTTTTATCAACTGAATGATTTCCGCATTGGTTGCTTCGGGTAATGCTTGCCATAAACAAGCGATCATTCCTGCAGTAATTGGACCTGAAAATGAGGTGCCGCTCGCTGTGGTAATATTGCCGCTAGTCGACGATAAAACAGACTGTTGTCCTTGTGCCACAACATCGGGCTTTACCCGTCCATCGAATGAGGGACCTTGAGAACTAAAAGTAGCATAATCTCCAGCTGCATTTACAGCACCAATGGCCAACGCATTAATTGCATCTGCTGGCGCAGAGATGTAAAACCATGGACTGTTTCCTGAATTTCCAGCAGAATTAACACAGACCATTCCACGGCTAAAAGCAATATCTAGTCCTTTAGAAATGAAGGTCGTCGTCCCATTCATGTCGGCATAAGTAAAATTATAATTCGGATTATCAAACTCTGTATAACCTAATGATGTATTAATGATATCCACGCCCAAACGATCCGCTTCTTCTGCTGCTTCAACCCACAATGACAATTCTAATGGCCATTCGTTGGCGCCATCTTCAGTGATAAACAAATAATAGGAAGCGTCTGGAGCTGTTCCGACTAATTCATTGTCTTTGAATCCACCCATAGTTGACAAAACCAACGTTCCATGAGATAATCCAGTGTAAAAATCAGGACTGCGATTGACGTAATCATAACCACCTAAAATTTGATTATTATCTCGCAACCTAGAAAATGTAGAAGCCGTATTAACTCCAGGAAACCCGCCATCCATAACGGCAATAATCTTTCCCGATCCAGTGAAATTCTGTTGATGCAACAGTTGCCCGTTCAGCATTTCTATTTGATTGGCAGAATTTCCATAATTAAAGATGACATCCGTTTCAAAGACCTTATTCACCTTTTTCATTTTTTTCTTTGGAACCACTGTTCTTAATGGATTATTCAACAATCGGTTGGCAAAGTCAACGCGATCTACAAAATTCAAGGTGGTGAGTGCCTGTATTGTTTCTTCCGACCCTTGAACGTGCAATGCATTAAACCATTTTGATTTTGCCAGCACGACAATTCCTTGCGTGGCCGTAATTTGGTCAATATAAGATTGGTTGATTGGAGCATCCTTGATATCTAATCCAATATTTTGAGTCGCTCTCCTATCCAAAGACCTTTGTGACAACTCGGAAAGCGGGTTGTCAAAAAATGCTTGTGCATTTGGTTTTGCATTAAAGTAAACCCAGGCATCTTCCTGACCATATATGGTGAAAGAACATAAAATCACCACTACTAATACAATTCTCTTCATATTTTATTTTTTAAATTGAGTAAACTTACGAAATAACTCCAGATCCAACTAATTCGTCCTCAATATACCAAGCTACAAATTGCCCAGAAGTTATCGCTGATTGCGGTTCGTCGAATGAAACATATACTCCTTTTTCAAATTGATATACGGTGGCCGACTGCAATTCTTGTCGATATCTAATCCGTGCTTTAACTTTCAATTCTTGTCCGTTTTCAATTCGCAAATCTTTACGAATCCAGTGCACCTCCTCCGATTTTACAAAAAGTGATTTCTTAAATAAACCAGGGTGCTGATTTCCTTGCCCTGTGTAAATGGTATTCGAGTCCACGTCAGTAGCAATAACGAACAAAGCTTCTGCCGTGCCGCCCACATTCAATCCTTTACGCTGACCGGTAGTAAAGTAATGAGCACCTTGATGCTTTCCAACTACCTTTCCCATGGTTGGAGCATATTGGATTGAAGTCGATTCTACCTCTAAGTATTCTTCAAGTGAATTTGACGCTACTTTTGACTGGGTATATAAGGGCAAATCCGGGTCTACTTCGAAAATCAATCCTGGTTTGGGTTGCAATTTTTGCTGTAAAAACTCAGGCAAACGAACTTTTCCAATAAAACACAAACCCTGCGAATCTTTCTTTTCTGCGGTTACCAGTTCCATTTCGGTCGCTATCGCTCTAACTTCAGGCTTTGTTAATTCACCAATTGGGAATAATGATTTCGATAATTGTTCTTGTGATAATTGGCACAGAAAATAAGATTGATCCTTATTGGTATCAACGCCAGCTAAGAGTTGATAGATTGTTTTTCCTTCCTTCTCCATCTCTCCTTTTCGACAATAATGCCCAGTTGCGACGAAATCAGCGCCCAAACTCATTGCAATTTTCATAAAAACATCAAACTTGATTTCACGATTGCATAAAATATCTGGATTGGGCGTTCGACCTTTCTCGTATTCATTGAACATATAGTCGACAATCTTCTCTTTATATTGTTCGCTTAAGTCAACAGTTTGAAAAGGAATTCCAAGTTTTTGCGCAACCAAAAGTGCGTCGTTGCTGTCTTCAAGCCATGGACATTCATTCGAAATCGTCACAGAGTCGTCGTGCCAATTTTTCATGAAAAGACCGATTACTTCGTAGCCTTGCTTTTGCAACAAATACGCTGCAACACTCGAATCTACTCCACCGGAAAGCCCTACAACAACTCGTTTCATTATGCCAAATTTGCCCCAAAAATACGATAAAATTTTATTTGGATTTTGCTTTTACAACTTTCTTAACCTTTGACATGTTTTCTTCGCTTACCAATTTTCCATTTTGGTAAAACTGCCAAATTCCTTTCTTCTTTCCGTTGACGTAAATTCCTTGCGCTACGATATTCCCTTTTGGATCGCGATAGATTGCTTTGCCATCGAATTGACCGCTTTTATAATTAGATTCTTCTAAAACAATTCCTTCAACCGTATATTTCTTGTAAGCGCCTGACTTAATACCTTTAGAATAATTTGTCGTTTCCGCTAATTTTCCATTAGGATAAAAAACACTCCGAACGCCTTCCAACTTTCCGTTCACGTAATTCTCTAAAGTCATGATTGCTTTGGAATTTTCGTGATAGTACTTCCAAACACCCTCGTATAATTTGTTTACTACCTTGCCTTCGCTGACGAGGTTATTGGACTGATTATAGAACATCGTATAAGCAGAATTGTCCTTTTTGTTGAATTCTCTGGTCGCGATAATCGACTGCGCTTGCGTATCGTCGTAATATCGAAAAACGCCTACTTCCTTACCATGCTCAAAAGTTCCATCATAGCGCATTCTTTTCGACTCAGGATAATAACCTTTCCACAGTCCATTTTTATTGCCTTTTTGATCGAGTTGATTAAAATCTGTTTGTGCAATAACAACAGTACAGAATGCAAAGACAATAACAATAGAAAGGACACTTTTATTAATTTTCATAAATTGAGCAATCATATTAACTTGTAAAACTTCTCGATGTGTTTTTTAGTATGCCAAAAGTACATTAATATTTTTATTGGACATCTAGAACAATTCGCCTTTGACTGGAATGACCGTCATTACTTAGAAATCTTCCTATTCTAATATCGAATTGAAAGTAAACACTTCGAAAAAAAATGCTAAAATTTTTCGAAACTGGGTTGATTTAAGATAATATTATCATTTCTGTAAATTTTGTTTGATAGATTTGCAAACTAATTAAACACTTTATAACTTATGAAAACAAACATGAAATTTATTTTGGTTGCAATTATTGCTTTTACGTCGTTCGTCAGCACATCATGTAGTAGTGATGATGATGAAGCACCTGCAGTGGACAACACAATTACTGGAGTTGCCTCTAGAAATTCAGATTTAACTTCGTTAGTTGCAGCCTTGAACAGAGCAGGTTTAGCATCAACGCTTCAAGGGGCAGGACCTTTCACAGTTTTTGCTCCAACAAATGCCGCATTCAGTAGCTTTCTAACTGCTAATGGATATGCAAATCTTGAAGCGGTACCAGTGCCGGCATTGAAAGAACTTTTACTTAATCACGTACTAAATGGAAAAACTACAGCCGCTCAAATTAGTACTGGATACGTAAAAACGTTAGGTAAAGGAGCAGCATCTACCACAAATACTTTAAGCATGTACATCAACAAAACTGCAACAGTGAGAATCAACGGTGTTGCAACTGTAGTTACCGCTGATGTTACAGCTTCTAATGGTGTTGTTCACGTTGTTGATGCAGTAATCGGCTTACCAACAGTGGTAACACACGCTGTCGCAAATGATGATTTTAATACACTTGAAGCAGCTTTAACTTTCAATCCTGCTTCAGGTTTTGTTGGGGTATTGAGCGGAACGACAAACGCTCCTTTTACAGTTTTTGCACCGACAAATGCTGCTTTCGGTGACTTCTTGACAGAATTAGGAGTTGGTGGTTTAGGAGATATAGCACCTGCTTCTTTAGAGAAAACATTAAAATACCATGTAAAAACTGGAGCCAATGTTCTGTCTGGAACACTTGCCCCTGATCAAGTAATCTCAATGTTTTCAGGAGAAAATGTAACTGTTAAAACATCACCAACAAGATTGAAAGATGTTAATGATAGAGAATGTAATATAGTTAATACCGACGTTCAATGTGCAAACGGCGTGATTCATGTGTTATCTAAAGTGTTAAAGCCAACTTTGTAATTCAGTCCATAATTATAAAACAAAAAGCCTTCCTAACCGAAGGCTTTTTTATTTTCAAAACTTACTCATCCAACAAACGTTGCAAATGCGTTTTTTCCCGTACGGGCAATTTGGCTTTCATCGCGATAAAAATTTCTCTGTTTTTCGCATCTTGTAGCAATGTTCGAATATTGTCCTTACAAAACTTTACAATTTGCCAACGATGGTGTGAGATTCCATAAGCCAAACTTCGAAAAACATCTTCCGTATGCAATTTCAATAATAACAATCTTTGAAGTGCTTCTTGCTGGACATTCGAATCGAAATCAGTGCCTGTATATCGCAATAATTCCAAATAAGTATCCATTTTTTTCTTCGCATCCGTAAAGGTCAAAAACGACAAATACAAATGCAGCATCTTTAAGTTCTTATTTTCAAAACCAACCCAATCCTTTGAAATTTCCATATAATATTCTCGACGCTCGGGAAACTGTTTCCATAAATTATATAGTGCCGCTTCTCTAGTTTCGTAACTGGCGTCCTTCAATAAACTTTCATAAGCCACTCTAAAACTTTCCGGAATTTCTGTCAATGCATTCGCTACGGCTTGTCGAACCAGCAATTCATTCGTATTCAAAGCTGTATTTAGCAAAAATTCCTTACTTTCAAATGGAAGCGAAACGGTTTGAAAGACCAACAATTCCTTAATCGGATAATAAGCTGAACTGTGAAGGATTTTCATCATTTCTTCTTGATCCTTATACACATCGAGTGGCTCATCTTGAACTGCAAAATATTGCTTTATAAAATCATTCTTGAAAAGTAATTCTCTGGCTTCATCTATTGGAAAAACAGTCCCTTCTAGCCATTTACTTTTAAAACTTGTCGTATCAAAATCAGAAACATTCTTAATCTCATTCAAAAAATCATCCGTACTTACCGTCTGAAATGCGTACTTCCTCAAATAGTCTTTTACTGCTTTATTAAATTTATCCTTTCCTATTTGTTCACGCAAAACATGCAATGCCCAGGCACCTTTTTGATAAAACGATAATGAACTTGCCTTTTCGTTCAAAACCGGAATAGAATCGGTCCGCGAAGCCTCTTGCAATTGCCGTGACATCGTATACAATTTATTATAAAAATAATTGTCCGAAAAAACTTCTCGTTCCGCTAATAACGCATAATAAGTGGCAAATCCTTCTTGCAGCCAATGGTCTTTTCCAGATTTGGCAGTGACCAGATTCCCAAACCATTGATGTGCTAGTTCATGGGCATTTACATTGGCGTAGTTTCGATCAGTATAACCAATACTATCAATCATAAAATCTCGTGAAAAAATAGTGGAAGTCGTATTCTCCATGCCCGCATAAAGAAAATCATGCACGGGAATCTGTCGGTAAATTTTCCAAGGATAAGGAATCCCGATTTCAGTTTCTAAAAAATTAAAAATGGCTTTGCTGTATCGATACGTCGGTTCTAGTACCAAGGAATCTTCCTTTTCGTGATAATTGACTAAAGGAATGCCAGATTTCGATGTTAATTCTTGTTTTTCAAAATGACCAATCGCCAACATAACGAGATAACTGCTCATCGGATTCGTCATTTGATAATGCCAAGTCAAATCATCTCCAATTGGTACTTTTTTCAGCAACGCTCCGTTAGAAATGACCTCAAAACTCTTGTGAAATTTAACCCTTAATCCAAAAATAACTTTCTCATTGACATCGTCAAAACTCGGCAACCAATGACTGGTGTACTTTCCTTGTCCTTGTGTCCAAATTTGCCCCTGAACTTCTTCAGGAGTGTCAATTTCCTCAGTGAAATCCCAGTTTACAAAGTACATCGTTTGGGTTGGAAAAGCTTCATATTGAAAAGTCAAGGTATTTTTTCCGACTTTATAGCCTTCAAACAATAACAATTGCTTCTTATTTTCACTGAAGTTTGCCACTTTTCCATTAATCTTAAGATTTGAAAAAGTCATTTTTTGAGCGTCGATTCGAATGGTATCAGTCTTCTTGTTCACCTCGAAAGTGTAGGTAACTTCGCCTACTACATTTCGTTTAATAGGATTGATTTCTAGTGACGCATTCATTGTCAAAAAATCAACAGCTGCTAGCTGCTGAGAAAAAGCAAAGGAAGTGATGAATAGCAAAAAAAGATAACGCATTGTTTCGTTGATTTCCGAATGATTTGCAAATATACAGCGAGATACTTCAATTTTATTGTTTAAAAACTTTCATATTTCCAAGTTTTAAAATTATAGCTTATATTCGCTTTTAATATTGTAAGCCATTCAAAAATCTTTAATTTCTTCCACTGCCATGTCGAATTTGCTACAAACTCCCATCGAATATCTGAAAGGCGTCGGACCTAATCGCGGCGATTTACTTCGCAAAGAGTTGGGCATTCGCTTCTATGAAGATTTAATCCAGCATTATCCAAATCGCTACATCGACCGGACACGCTATTACAAAATCAATGAATTGCGCAACCAACCGGCAGAAGTCCAACTCATTGGAAAGATCATAAACATTAAGATGGTCGAGCAAAAGCGTGGCAAAAGATTGGTCGCAACCTTTGTAGATGAAACTGGGCAAATGGAATTGGTGTGGTTTCAAGGTCACAAGTGGATAAAAGACAGTTTACAACTCAATGTTCCTATTGTCATCTTTGGAAAATGCACCTTGTTCAATTACGTTTTTAACATGTCGCATCCCGAAATTGAGTTGCTAGCGGAGCATGAAAAAAGTCTGCGTTCTGCCTTGCAACCTGTTTATCCATCGACTGAAACATTGACCAATCGTGGCATCTCAAGTCGAGTGGTTTCTAAAATGATGCAACAATTATTTCTGGAAACGCAAAATCTCTTTATTGAATCGTTGCCCACCTATTTGATTTCGGAACTCAAATTGATGTCGAAAAAAGAAGCCCTGTTCAACATTCATTTTCCCACCAGCAATGATGCCTTAGCCAAAGCGCAATTTCGATTAAAGTTTGAAGAACTATTCTTTATTCAATTGCAATTAATTACGAAAAACCTGATTCGAAAACACAAAATCAAAGGCCATGCTTTCTCCCAAGTTGGCGATTACTTCAACGAATTCTTCCAAAATCATCTGCCTTTTGAATTGACCAATGCGCAAAAACGTGTCATCAAGGAAATCAGAAACGACATGGGAAATCCCGCGCAAATGAATCGTCTATTGCAAGGCGATGTGGGATCCGGAAAAACAATTGTGGCGTTTATGAGCATGTTGTTGGCGTTAGATAATGGCTTCCAATCCTGTTTGATGGCACCTACAGAAATCTTGGCAAATCAACATTTTTTTGGACTGAACGAATTGGCTAAAGAACTAAATATCAATATTAAAATACTTACTGGCTCCACGAAAACTTCCGAAAGAAAAATCATTCATGACGCTTTAGAAGACGGCAGTTTACAAATTATCATCGGAACACACGCGCTACTGGAAGATAAAGTTCAATTTAAGAATCTTGGTCTCGCGATTATAGACGAGCAACATCGTTTTGGCGTAGAACAACGTTCTAAATTGTGGAAGAAAAACACCATTCCACCTCACGTTTTAGTTATGACCGCCACTCCTATTCCACGAACTTTAGCGATGAGCTTGTATGGCGATTTAGACATTTCAGTAATTGACGAATTACCACCTGGAAGAAAAGCCATTCAAACCGTGCATCGTTTTGATTCGAACCGGTTGAAAGTTTGGAAATTTATTCGCGATGAAATTGAAAAAGGCAGACAAATCTATATAGTTTATCCATTAATTCAAGAATCCGAAAAAATGGATTTCAAGGATTTGATGGATGGTTATGAAAGTATTTCTAGAGATTTTCCTCTGCCAAAATATGCCATTTCGATCGTGCACGGTAAGATGAAACCAGCCGATAAAGATGCGGAAATGAAACGATTTTCTGAAGGCAAAACCAATATTATGGTGGCGACGACCGTGATCGAAGTTGGTGTCAATATTCCCAATGCGAGTGTCATGATTATTGAAAGTGCCGAACGTTTTGGTTTGTCACAATTGCACCAATTACGCGGTCGTGTGGGACGTGGCGCCGAACAAAGCTATTGCATTTTGATGACCTCACACAAATTATCCAACGATAGTAAAACCCGCATGGATACCATGTGTGCTACAAATGATGGATTTGAAATTGCGGAAGTCGATCTGAAATTACGTGGTCCCGGTGACCTCATGGGCAAACAGCAAAGCGGTGTTCTAAATCTTCAGATTGCAGACCTAGTGCGTGACAAAGATATACTGCTCGTGGCAAGACATGAAGCGGTTAAGTTGCTGAAAGACGATGCGCCGATGGAAAAGCCTGAACATGCCAATCTGCGTGAAGTTTTTGTTGCACTGTCGAAGAAAAAAAACATATGGAATTATATCAGTTAAGAGCAAAAGAAATTTGTTAGTATTACTGTTAATTTATATAAAATGCTCCGAATTTTCAAATTAGTAAAGTCTAAATTTGTAAGCTGTTCTTTATACAACACACCATGAAAATAAAATATATCGCCTATACTTTCATATTAATTGGCCTTGGAGCATTTATAGCCTATCGCATTTCTGAAAACAAAAAGAAAGAGAACAATGGCAAAGATCAAGGAGGGAAAAATAAAACCATGATGGTTAGTGGCGTTGTTGTCAAATTGCAGACTTTCGACAACAATCTCTCACTTTCTGGTTCTATAGAAGCAAACGAACAAGTGGAAATTCGCAGCGAAGTTTCAGGAATTGTAGAAAGCATTAATTTTCAAGAAGGCAGTCAAGTAAGCAAAGGACAATTGTTGTTTAAAGTAAATGACGTTGAACTCCGGGCACAACTTGGTCAAGTCAAAACCAAAGAAGGATTGGCGGCTGAAAACGAACGTCGCGCCAAATTACTATTGCAAAAAGAAGCCATCAGCCAAGAAGAATATGATATTGCCCAAGCCGATTTAAGATCAGCCCAAGCGCAAAGTCAGTTGATTCGCGCACAAATCGCCAAAACAGCGGTTCGTGCGCCATTCTCAGGGAAAATTGGATTGCGATCGATTTCACCCGGAACATACATAACCCCATCGATTTTAGTCGCTAATCTGGTCAATATCGGCAAATTAAAAATCACGTTTTCGATTCCTGAAAAGTATGCTACAGAAATCAAAATGAACTCCGATTTAATTTTCACTGTCGCCAATTCACCGCAAAAATACACGGCAAAAATCTACGCCATCGAACCCGGAATTCAAGCCGCCACCAGAACGCTTCAAGTTAGAGCCATTGCAGCAAACAGTGATGGAAAATTATTTCCTGGCACTTTTGCTAATGTCGAATTGCCGTTGAGTACCATCAAAGACGCCATTGTAGTTCCGACAGAAGCTATTGTTCCGATACAAAATGGTAAAAAAGTTTTCATTTCCGAACAAGGCAAAGCCAAAGAAATCAGGGTAGAAACCGCCACTAGAACCGACGCTTCTATTTTAGTGCTTTCGGGTTTAAAAGCCGGAGACACTTTGATAACATCGGGAGTCATGGCGCTAAAAGCAGACATTGGAGTCAAAGTAAAAGTCAAAAACTAAAGCTTTTCAAATCCTAAATCTCAAGTTCAAATGAGTTTATCCACGTTAAGTATCAAACGCCCTGTACTCACGATTGTACTCAATCTGACCATTATTTTGTTCGGCTTGATTGGATATACCTTTTTAGGTGTTCGCGAATTCCCATCGATTGACCCAGCACAGATTTCCATTCGGACCGATTATGCTGGGGCGAACTCTGATATCATCGAATCACAAATAACAGAGCCAATCGAAAAAGCCATTAACTCGATCGACGGAATCAAAAACATCACCTCTTCAAGCGTTCAAGGAACAAGCAATATCACGGTCGAATTCAATTTGAATAAAGATTTAGAAACTGCCGCCAATGATGTGCGCGATAAAGTGGCTATCGCCGCCAAAAGTTTGCCCAAAGACATCGATGCGCCACCCGTAGTTTCTAAAGCCGACGCCAATGCGGATGCGATTATTTCGATGACGATTCAAAGCGATACCCGCAGTCCTTTAGAACTGAGTGACTTTGCAGAAAATGTAGTAGGTCCAAGATTGGAAACGATTCCAGGTGTCAGTGGAATTCAAATTTGGGGTCAAAAGAAATACGCCATGCGCTTGTGGATCGACCCAATAAAACTGGCTGCTTACGGTTGTACTGTTTCCGATATTAGAGATGCTTTAAACCAACAAAATGTCGAATTACCTTCAGGAAAACTCACAGGAAACAACACCGAATTAACTGTAAAAACAGTCGGAAATCTCGACAAACCCGAACAATTCAACAACATCATCATCAAAAGTGACGGCGAAAAAACCGTGCGCTTTAGTGACGTAGGTTCCGCTGCTTTAGGTCCAGAGAATATCGAAACTCAAATGTCGCAATCGGGTTTGCCTTTGGTTGGCGTGGCGATTGTGCCGCTTCCGGGTGCAAATTACCTCGATATTTCAAAAGAGTTTTATAAAAAATTTGAAACGTTAAAGAAAGATTTACCCAAAGATATCAAACTCAATATTGCCATCGACAATACTATTTTCGTCAAAAAATCGGTACTCGAAGTAGCAGAAACGCTAGGCATTTCAATTCTGCTTGTTATTTTGATTATCTATTTATTCTTTAGAGATTGGGCGATTGCATTCCGACCTTTAATTGACATTCCAGTGTCATTAATTGCGACGTTTTTCATTATGTGGCTGTTTGGATTTTCTATTAATGTGTTGACCTTATTAGCCATTGTACTTGCAACAGGTTTGGTGGTTGATGACGGAATTGTAGTCACCGAAAATATCTTCAAAAAAGTCGAAGAAGGCATGTCGCCCATAGAAGCCGCGATTAAAGGGTCTAATGAAATTTTCTTCGCTGTAATTTCGATTTCCATCACTTTGGCTGCTGTGTTTTTGCCTGTAATTTTCTTGGATGGATTTGTCGGACGATTGTTCCGTGAATTTGGTGTCGTCATCGGCGCAGCGGTTTTAATTTCGGCCTTTGTATCGTTGACTTTAACTCCGATGTTGAATGCCTATTTGATGAAAAGCGGTGAACAAAAGAAATCGAAATTTTACAATATGACCGAACCGTATTTCGTAAAAATGAACACGAGTTACGCCAGTAATTTGCAAAGTTTCATGAAAAGAAAATGGTTGAGTTTCCCGATTCTTATTGTTTGTTTTGGGTTGATTTATTTGTTTTTTAATATCCTCCAAAAAGAAACCGCACCCTACGATGATCGAAGCGCATTGGTCATGATTGCTACTACTGCCGAAGGTTCGTCTTACGAATACACCAACCGCTTTATGCAAGAACTTTCGCAATTGATTGATGACTCAATTCCAGAGAAAAAAGTGAGTTTGATCATCACCGCTCCCGGATTTAACGCTTCTGCAACCAACAGCGGAAGGGTTAGAATTGCTTTAGTTCAACCAGAAGATCGAGAACGTTCCCAAAAAGAAATTGCAGAAAAACTTACCAAATGGACGAAGAAATATCCTGAAGCAAAAACATCAGTTACTGAGCAGCCAACCATTGCCGTGAACAAACGTGGTGGTTTGCCTATTCAATACATCATTCAAGCGCCAAATTTTGAAAAATTGGAGGAAAAGATTCCGTTATTTATGGAAGAAGCAGCCAAAGACCCTACGTTTGCAATGACCGATGTCAATTTGAAATTCAACAAACCCGAAATTAATGTAACGATAGACCGAGAGAAAGCGGAGAGCATGGGGATTTCTGTACTCGATATTGCGCAAACGTTGCAGCTTTCGTTTAGCGGACAGCGTTTTGGTTATTTTATTATGAATGGAAAACAATACCAAGTCATTGGTCAATTTGATCAAAAAGACCGGTCGAAACCACTCGACTTAACTTCTATTTTTGTACGCAATAGCAAAGGTGAATTGATACAAATGGACAATATTGTGAGCATCTCTGAGAAGAGCAATCCACCGCAATTGTATCATAACAACCGAAATATGTCGGCCACAGTTTCAGCTGGATTGGCTCCTGGAAAAAGTATCAGCGACGGAATTGACGCCATGAATCGAATCAAAGCCAAAGTCCTTGATGATTCATTTACCACGGATTTAGGTGGCGAATCAAGAGATTTTGTAGAAAGTGGCTCGAACACTTCGTTTGCTTTTGGTTTGGCGTTGCTGTTGATTTTTCTGATTCTTGCCGCCCAGTTTGAAAGTTTCATCGATCCGTTTATCATCATTTTGACCGTGCCGATGGCGGTTGCCGGAGCGTTATTTTCTTTATGGTTGTTCGACCAAACGTGGAATATCTTCAGTCAAATTGGAACGGTCATGCTGATTGGTTTGGTGACGAAAAACGGCATCTTGATCGTAGAATTTGCGAACCAACTTCGAGAACAAGGCAAACCAAAACTAGAAGCGATTTTAGAAGCCTCTGAAGCCCGACTCCGTCCGATTTTGATGACGAGTTTGGCAATTTCTTTGGGAGCATTGCCAATTGCATTGTCGCTTGGTGCAGCATCAACGAGTCGCATTGGAATGGGTGTTGTCATTGTTGGCGGAACGATTTTCTCATTAATTTTAACCCTATTTGTCATTCCAGCTTTATATCTCATGTGGTCGAAAGCCAGAAAACACTACCCAGAATTTGATCATTTGGATGACTATGAAAAAGAGACTAAATAATATGAAAGCGATATCCTTTTTCTTGCTGTTGCTTTGTGTTTTCGAAATGAGTGCGCAGCAAACTTTGACTTTGGAACAGGCCATTAAAACCGCTTTAGAGAACAATTACGAGATCAAAATCGCCGGCAACAATGTCAAAATAACCGAAACCAATATATCTGCGGGCAATGCAGGCATGTTGCCAAAAGTCACCGCAACAGTTGTCGATAATAACGGGATTCAAAATTTGTCGCAAACACGGGCTGACGGCAAAGTACTTTCCCTTGACAACGCCAAAAACAACAGTTTGAATTATGGTGTTGGTTTGGACTGGACGATTTTCGACGGCTTTAGCATGTTTGCCAAGCACGATCAACTCAAGGCTTTGCGAGAACTGGGCGAAACCCAATTGAAGCAAACCATCCTGATGAAAGTCAGCGATGTGACTGCAATTTATTATGATTTGGTGCAGCAACAGCAACAATTGAATGCGTTAGATACGACGATTGTCATTTCGAAACAGCGCTTGAACTTGGCGCAAAACCGATTTACCATTGGAAAAGCTTCTAAATTGGAAGTGCTCAATGCTCAAGTCGATTTGAATACTGATACCACAACCCTATTGCGTCAGAAGGAATTGTTTGCAAATACTAAAATTGCACTCAACGAGCAATTGGCGCGAGACACGAAATTGGATTTTAAAGTAATTCCAGAAATAAAAATTGACAATCAATTGTTATTACAGAATTTGACTGAATTGGCGTTCAAGCAAAATTTGGAATTGCAGAAAATGGCCGTTAATAAAAGGATTTCTGAATTACAATTGAAGCAAGTAAAAGGCACCCGTTATCCTACGGTGCGAGTACTCAGTGGTTATAATTTTGCTGAAACCAGATCAGATTTGGGTTTTACCACACAAACGTCGTCACGTGGATTGAATTACGGTTTTAGTGCTTCGTTGAATTTGTTTGACGGATTCAATCAGAATCGTGCTGAGAAAGTGGCAAAACTTGAAATAGAAAATACACAGGTTGCGATTGACCAACAAAACAAAACTTTGGAAAGTCAATTGAATTCAGCTTTTCAAACGTATTTAACCAACTTAGAATTGGTGCAGCTTGAAGAAAAAAATGAAGCGATAGCCAAACAAAACCTCGATATTACTTTAGAGAAATTTAGAATTGGAACGATTACTACTTTAGAATTTCGTACTGCCCAGTTGAATTATATCAACGCCAAAGTGCGCAACACCAACACACAATACCAAGCGAAATTATCTGAAATTGCGTTGAAAGAATTAGCGGGTAATTTGAGTTTTTGATTAGATTTGTGGCTTAAACTTTAGCTACAAATACACGAATTTTCTTGAATTGATTTAAATAATTCGTGCATTCGTGGCAACAAAACTCATTAGAATGATATCCTACAACACCAAAGATTGGTTTACTTTTATTTTTCGATTTCACAAAGCGGATACGTTTCGGACGCTGTTTCCAATTATGATCGCGATTGGCATTTACGCCGGATTTGTAGGCTATATGGAAGTTGTCTATTGGAAACTGTCAGATACGAGTTACATCAAAAACATCACGATCATGCACGGTATGTTGGGTTTTGTGATTTCGTTGTTGCTCGTTTTCCGAACCAATACTGCTTATGACCGTTGGTGGGAAGGACGGAAATTGTGGGGCGCCTTGGTAAACAACAGTCGAAATTTTGCGTTGAAACTCGCAGTGATTTTAAAAGACGAAAAAGACAGCCATTATTTCAAAAAAATGATTCCAACTTATGCTGCGGTGTTGCACCAACATTTGAGCGATGATGAAACAAGTCAACAATTGTTTGATGATGTTGATTTGGAAATTGACCATCATTTGCACAGGCCGAATCAAGTGGCAAAAAAGATGTTTCAAAAAATCAATGATTTGTATGAAGCTCAAAAAATCTCGGGTGATCAGTTGATTATATTAAACGCTGAAATACAGTCATTCTCGGATATTTGTGGTGCGTGCGAACGCATCAAGAATACACCTATTCCCTACTCGTACAGTGCTTTTATCAAGAAGTTTATTTTCTTTTACGTGATGACTTTGCCTTTTGGTTATTCGTTTAGTTTGGGTTATTACACCGCACCGGTTGTGGTTTTTATCTTTTATGTCTTGGCGAGTTTGGAATTGATTGCGGAAGAAATTGAAGATCCGTTTGGTGGTGATGCCAATGATTTGCCGACTAGAAAAATCGCTGAAAATATCAAAAAACATGTGGGTGAACTGATGCCCTAGCCCTGATAGTAGCGGTATCCTTTTTTGTTTTTGCAGAAATTCCCTCGACTGCGCTCGGGATGACAAAACAAAAAAGATATAGCGGATAGCAGGTTCCCGGCTCCTAAAAAAAATGCTTCAAAAAATTACCATTTTCTTTCGAACTCCAAAGCGCAATGCTTATATTTGCGACCTTTAAAACAGACGGACAACGCTCATGAAAATCTCTTACAACTGGTTAAAACAATTTATCAAAATCGATTGGAAATCTGATGAAACAGCCGCTTTGCTGACTGATTTGGGTTTAGAAGTAGAAGTAGTCGAAAAATACCAATCCGTGAAAGGTGGATTGGAAGGAATTGTGGTTGGACATGTTTTGACTTGTGTGCAACATCCGAATGCCGATCGATTGAAAGTCACAACCGTTGATCTTGGCGATGGCATTCCCGTTCAAATCGTTTGTGGTGCGAGCAATGTAGCGGCAGGACAAAAAGTACCTGTGGCGACTATTGGTTCGACTTTGTATGATAAGGACGGCAATTCATTTGTCATTAAGAAAGGTAAAATTCGTGATGAAGAAAGCCACGGAATGATTTGTGCGGAAGATGAAATTGGACTGGGAACGAGCCATGACGGGATTATGGTTTTGGATGCCAATTTGAAAGCTGGAACTTCTGTCGCGAAAGTTTTTAAAATTGAAAATGATGAAATCTTCGAAATTGGTTTAACACCAAATCGAGCCGATGCGATGAGTCACTTGGGAACTGCAAGAGATTTAAGAGCGGGATTAATTCAAAGTGGCGTGAATGTCGAATTGATTACGCCTTCTGTAAGTAATTTTAGAATTGACAAACGCACATTAAAAATCGATGTGAAAGTTGAAAACGGAAAGTTAGCGCCACGCTATTGTGGTGTGACCATATCTGGAATCACCGTGAAACCTTCACCAGAATGGCTACAAAACCGTTTAAAATCGATTGGACTGAATCCGAAAAACAATATCGTCGACGTGACCAACTACGTTTTGCACGAATTGGGGCAACCGCTTCATGCTTTCGACGCTGCGAAAATCAACGGCAAGATATTGGTAAAAACCATGCCTGCGGGAACGAAATTTACGACGCTTGATGACATTGAAAGAACCTTGCACGAAGAAGATTTGATGATTTGTGACGAAAAAGGTCCGATGTGTATTGCTGGTGTTTTTGGTGGTAAAAATTCTGGAGTAAGCGAAAGCACGACGAATATATTTTTAGAAAGTGCCTATTTCAATCCGGTAAGCGTTCGTAAAACAGCGAAAAGACACGGATTGAGCACTGACGCTTCTTTTCGTTTTGAGAGAGGAATAGATCCAACTATCACTGAGTTTGCATTAAAGCGTGCAGCTCTATTAATACAAGAAGTGGCTGGCGGTGAAATTACGTCCGATGTCATCGATATTTATCCTAAAAAAATAGAAGACTTTCCTGTTTTCTTAAATTTTGCTAAAACAGCAAGATTAATTGGACAAGAGCTTTCCAAAGAAATCATCAAGAAGATCTTGGCTTCACTTGACATCAAAGTAAATAGTGTTACCGATGCGGGTCTTGGTTTGACCATCCCAGCTTACCGAGTAGATGTGCAAAGAGAAATTGACGTCATTGAAGAAATCTTGCGCGTTTACGGATACAACAACATTAATTTTACTAAAAAATTGAATGCGACCGTTTCCAATTCAGCGAGAACAGAAGACTATAAATTGCAAAATATCGTTGGAAATCAATTGAATTCATTGGGTTTCCATGAAATGATGGCCAACTCCTTGACGAGTCCAGATTATGTGTCACTTTCCACAATGCTAAAGGAAGAACATAATGTTACGATGTTAAATCCGTTGAGTGCTGATTTGTCGGCGATGCGTCAATCGATGTTGTTTTCGGGATTGGAAGCGATTTCTTATAATATCAATAGACGAAATTCAGACATAAAATTATTTGAATTTGGAAAATCTTATCACAATTTCGAATCAGGATATGAAGAACAAAAGCATCTGACCTTATTTCTCACGGGTAATCGAAATGAGGAAAACTGGACCAACGCTCAGAAACCGACCGATTTCTTTTTGTTTAAAGGATATGTTGATGCCATCCTCTCGAGATTAGGCATAGCTAAAATCAAAACGGAACCACTAAAATCGGATGTGTTTGCCGAAGGATTGAACATGGTTGTAGGAGAAGAAACATTGGTTGAATTTGGCACCGTAAAAAAAAGCATTTTAAAGCATTTTGACATCAAGCAAGACGTTTTTTATGCGGATTTTAATTGGAATTTGGTATTAAAAATAGTCAATACCAAAATCAAATTTGTTGATATCGCGAGGTATCCTGAAGTGCGACGAGATTTAGCATTGCTAGTAGACGAGTCTGTGAGTTTTGATTCCATTTATGCTATTGCAAGACAAAGCGAAAAAACGCTTCTCAAAAATGTCGTTCTTTTTGATGTATATACTGGAAATAACTTGCCTGAAGGGAAGAAATCCTATGCGGTTAGCTTCACTATACAAGATACTTCAAAAACACTAACCGACGAACAAATTGAAAAAGTGATGGCTAAATTACAGAAAAATTTAACCACTGAACTTGGCGCAATTTTACGTTAATTGGATATATTTGTAAGTAGAATTTTAACTTTAAAAAACATAAAAATGAAAATGAAATCTTTAGCTATTGTCCTTTTTGTAATGGCAATCAACACGATGAGTGCACAATCAACTTTTGATAAGTGGCCGGCCATTAAGCAATTTCACGAAGTGATGTCGCAAACTTTTCACCCTTCGGAAGAAGGTAATTTGGAGCCAATCAAAACACGTTCTGAAGAATTAATGACTAAGGCCGCAGCTGTGCTAAAGTCCGATATTCCTGCAGAATTTAAAACAGCTGCGATTTTAGCGTCGGCAGAAAAATTACAATTAAAAAGTAAATCATTGCACAAAATGGTTGTGGCGAAAGCATCTGATGCAGAATTGACAAAATCATTGGCGGAACTTCATGATGTATTTCATGACATTGTTGGCCTTTGTTCTGAGAAGAAATAATAGAAAAGCCCAAGTGGTTGATGATAGTTAGCCACGAATTCACGAATTTTTGAAAATTAATTCAAATCTTTATTCGTGAATTCGTGGCTAAAATCTTTTCAACAAATACGGAATCCTAAATCTAAAATCTAAAATTAATTTTACCTTTGGCACTTTAAAAAACGAAACGAAAATGGTTTATAAATTCAGAGTAATTCTCGATACTGAAGAAGATATTTTTAGAGACATCGCCATACTTGATGAAGATACCCTAGAAGACTTACACAACGCTATCGTTAACGCATTCGACTTTGATGGACTAGAGTTGGCATCCTTTTATACCTGCGACAATCAATGGAATCAAGACGAAGAAATTCCACTATTTGATACTGGAGATGTGGCGGGCGAAATGAAAACGATGGCCGATTATCCTTTGTCATCTATTCTCGATAAGGAACATACGAAGATTATTTATGTGTATGATTTTCTAAACATGTGGACGTTTCTAGTTGAATTGGCAGCCATTGAAGAAATCGAAGTGGGCGAAACCTACCCAAGCACCTTATTTTCTCATGGAATAATGCCAATAGATGCCGCCGATAAATCATTTGAAGCTGATATGACCGACGATATTTACGGAGAATTCGAAGATGATTTAGATGAAGACGACCTTGATATGTTTGATGACAACGAAGGCGGCGAAAGTTTTGAAGATTATGGATTTGAGGAGAATTGGAATTAAATTTTAGTTACTAAGGTTCTGAGTTGCTGAGGTTCTAAGGTTTTGATTATCTTTGATTTATCCAATCCATACAGCCATGAGTAATTTTAGGAATCTATTAGTGTGGCAGAAAGCCATGTCATTGACTACATTTATTTACAATTCAACAAACCATTTTCCAAAAGAGGAAATTTTCGGTTTAAGTTCTCAAATCAGAAGAGCATCCATCTCAATTCCGAGTAATATTGCAGAAGGATTTGGAAGAAACAGTAAAAAAGAATATTTGCGTTTTTTAAACATTTCCATCAGCTCACTTTTTGAATTACAAACGCAGCTAGAAATAGCCAAAAATATTGCTTACCTAAACGAAACAGAATTTTATACGCTATACGAAAACGGTCGTGAACTCGAACGAATGCTTGTTTCATTCACAAACAAAATCAAAGAACGAAACTAAAAACCTCACAACCTCAGCACCTTAGAACCTTTAACCTTAGAACCTTTCCATAAAAAATGATTAATCTCTACAACACCCACATCGAAAACCTATCTATTCACAGAGTAGGAAATAAAAGCCGAAACGAAGCCATATTTTTATCAGAACAAGCATACAATTTGAATGACGAAATTGTACCATTACTGAAAGAGTACTTCTTAAAGCCCTTTCGAGAAAAAGAAGAAAACTACTTTCAATTTGCACATGAAGTCGATTTGGACTACAATGACATGTATAAATTAGTTACTGAAATTTTTGACAATCCAAGTACTGTTCACGACGTTTCTAAGAAAATTACCAAACATTTGTTTGAGCAGTCCAATCATCCACACATCAAGAATGGTGAAGTGTATGTGACCTATTTGACCAATTTAAATATCGACAATACGATTGTAGATGCAGTAGGTATTTTTAAGAGCGAAATACAAAGTGATTTCATGCAATTTGAAGAGAAAGGTACCACGCTCGAGATGATACTGCAACAAGGAATAAACCTCAACAAATTAGACAAGGGCTGTTTGATTTTTAATCATAAAAAAGAGGAAGGTTACAAAATTTTATCGGTTGATAGTAACCGATATGACGCGCGCTATTGGTTAGAGCATTTTCTTTCTGTTGATGCTTTTGAAGACGAAAATTTTATCACTAAAAAGTATTTGAAATTCTGTCAGGGATTTGCTAAAGACGTTGTTTTTCCTGCAGAGGATAAGAAAGAAGAAGTGATGTTTATGAATCGATCGGTAAATTATTTTGCCAAAAATGATCAATTTGAAGAAAGCAATTTCTTGAATGAAGTTTTGGACAATCCGGACTTGATTCCAGAATTTAAGAATTATAAAGTCGATAAAGGTGAAAAGTACTCCATTGAAGACATCACCACTTTTCCAATTGCCAATGCGGCGGTTTCCGATGCACGAAAATCAATTAAGAACGTTATAAATTTGGATACACATATTCAGATCAAGATGGATTTTATCAACCCCGAGAGTGCCGAAAAATATGTAGAAAAAGGCTGGGATGAGGAAAAACAGATGTATTATTATTTAGTTTATTTCAATAAAGAGCAGAAAAGTTAGATTCCTAATTTTAAACAAAGTAGATCCTCAATGCTAATGGTATTGGGGATTTTTTTTGTCAAATTTGTAAGTAATAAATTATAAATTTATCTAATTAATGCATTTTATCGACGATATTTGCGTATTATCAACAAACACTATAGTTTCGCTTCAATAAAAACGCATTCACGGAATGAAAAATCATTTATTAAAGTCGATGTATCTTGTTGGAAAAATTGGTTGTCAATTCACTGGCCATCGATTTGTTACTACAAGAAATATTACAGACCATTTTAAAGAATTTAAATGTACTCTCTGTGGATTGGAATTGACCAACGATGAAACCGGAAAAAAAATCTCGTTAACCGCTTTTCATCGCGACATCAATGAAACCCTGAATCAATTCTACCAAAAGCGGCATCATCCGATATAGCTCATTTTAAATCGTAACTTTTCCTTACCTTGTTCGACCTATACCCAATCTAAAAAACGAACACTTTGGAAACGATTCTTTCAATTAGAAATCTCAACAAACGTTTTGGACCCATTCATGCGGTTAAAGACGTTTCCCTCGAAATACAAAAAGGCAATGTTTACGGAATTCTAGGACCAAATGGTTCAGGAAAATCAACGACTTTAGGAATTGTCTTAAACGTGGTCAACAAAACTTCTGGAGCATACAGTTGGTTTGGTGGCGCTATGGAGACACATGACGCATTGAAAAAGGTAGGCGCCATCATTGAGCGTCCGAATTTTTACCCCTACATGACCGCAAGGGAAAACTTAGAATTGGTCTGCAAAATTAAGAGTATTTCCTATTCTAAAGTTCATGAAAAGTTAGAATTAGTAGGTTTATCAGACCGTGAAAATAGCAAATTCAGAACTTTTTCATTGGGAATGAAACAACGTCTCGCTATTGCTTCTGCCCTACTCAACGATCCTGAAATCTTAATTTTAGACGAACCCACCAACGGACTAGATCCACAGGGAATTCACCAAATCAGGGATATCATTAAACTCATTGCTGCACAAGGAACAACCATTTTGTTGGCTTCGCATTTGTTGGATGAAGTAGAAAAAGTATGTTCACACGTGTTAATTCTTCGCAAAGGTGAAGTGTTGTATTCGGGAAGCGTCGAAGCGATGACCTCTAACGAAGGCTTTTTTGAATTGCAAAGCGACGACAATCGACAATTGATGACTGCTCTTTCAACTCACGAATCAATCGAAAAGCTAGCGGAAGAGAATGGAAAAGTGTTTGCTTATTTGAAAAAACCAATTGAATCAAAAGAACTAAATCAATTGCTTTTTGAAAAAGGAATTATTTTAAGTCATTTAGTCAAAAGGAAACACAGTTTAGAAGATCAATTTCTAGAATTGACAAACCAACCCAAATCAAAAAAATAAAATATGAAAAGATTGCTCTCCATCGAACTACAAAAAATATGGAAAAACAAAGCGAGTCGTGTTTTGACAATGGCTTACTTTATCATCTTGTCTTTTATTGCATTAATAGCGTCCGTAAAATTTAATATTGGGAGTTTTCAACTGAGAATCGCCGACGAAGGCATTTTTAATTTTCCGTATATCTGGCATTTCAATACTAATATTGCGTCAATGCTCAAGTTCTTTTTAGCGATTGTAATTGTTTCGATGATGGCGAATGAATATAGTTATGGCACGTTAAAACAAAATCTAATTGACGGAATGAGTAAAAAAGAATTTGTATTGTCTAAATTCTTGACGGTTTTTGTCTTTGCCGCTAGCTCTGCCGTATTCGTATTCATCATGTCGCTCATTCTTGGATTGTGCTTTTCTTCCTACACTGAAATCGGAATTATTTTCTCTGAATTGGAATATATTCTCGCTTATTTCGTCAAACTAATGGGTTTTTTCTCTTTCTGTTTGTTTTTAGGAATTCTTGTAAAACGTTCCGCTTTTGCACTTGGATTTTTGTTAGTATGGGGAATTGTTGAAGGAATTGCTCGTGGAATCTTAACCTTTAAATTATTCCCAGAGGGCAATACTGCTTCGTACATTACCATGTTTTTCCCTTTAGAATCAATGTCGAATTTAATAATTGAACCTTTCTCCAGACTGTCTTTTGTTAAAACGATTAGCACTCAAATAGGGGTGACAGATAGTAAAGATTATGGTGTTCATTGGTACGGGATTTTAATTGTTCTAGCATGGACATTTATTTTCATGTTATTATCATACAAGTTACTTCAAAAAAGAGATTTATAGTATCTTTGCCGATGCTATGAAAATTTTTAAATTCTTTTTATTAATTGCTTTGTTTATTTGCTCGAACAGCAATTGTTTCGCACAGTATATTCAAGTAGACGATACGTATACAGTGCAGCAATTGATTGAAAATGTTTTGATAAACAGCCCTTGTGCCAATGCAACTAATTTCACAGCGAGTGGCGATCCTTTTAGCGCAGGGCAACAAAGTTTCGGATATTTTAATGCCGGATCTAGTAGTTTTCCATTTGCGGAAGGGGTTGTGATTAGTACTTCCAGAGCTAAAAGAACGGAAGGACCAAACAACAATTTGATTGACGAAGGCCTCAACGCATGGCAAGGTGATTCGGACTTAGAACAAGCGATAGATTTTACTGGCACATTCAACGCAACTATTCTTGAATTTGACTTTACTCCATTAACAAGTCAAATTAGTTTTGATTATATTTTTGCTTCAGAAGAATATCAAGGCACTGCGCCCTGCACCTATTCTGATGGTTTTGCATTTTTGCTAAGAGAAGCTGGCACGACTGAACCGTATCGGAATCTCGCTCTAATCCCGAATACGAACACCCCTGTTTTAGTAACCACAGTTCATCCGAATATTCCAGGAAGATGTCCTGCAATCAATGAGGAATACTTTGGCGGCTACAACGGTTCTAATGCGCCAATCAACTTAAATGGCCAAACAACCATATTGACAGCAAAATCGAATGTAATTCCAGGGATAACCTACCATATCAAATTGGTATTAGCTGACCATGAAAATGTACGTTATGATTCTGCCATATTTCTTAGCGGCGGGAGTTTTAATGTTGGTACTAATCTTGGTCCAGATCGATTGTTATCGACCAATAATCCAATTTGTCAAGGAAACACTTTTGATATCATAACTACCGAACCGGGGATTAACTCATATAAATGGTTTAAAGACAATACCGAAATAGCGGGAGAAACGAATTCAATATTAACAGTTTCAACTCCAGGCACCTATCGAGTAGAAATCACTTTAGGAACTTCGACTTGTATCGCTGCAGGCGAAATAGTTATCGAATATTCTCCAACGCCATTGCTTACCAATACAACGATGGTACAATGCGATGAAGATCAAGATGGGGTGACGCTTTTTAATCTAACAACATTAGATTCCATTATTACAAATAACGATACTAGTTTTGGGCCTGTTACTTATTATGAAAATTTAGCAGATGCTCAAATTCAAAATACGTCGAATTCAATTTCAAATTCAAATTCCTATTCAAGTAGTCCGAAAACTATTTATGCCAGTGTCAGCAATAGTTTTGGATGTCTTGCTACGGCCACAATTTCACTTCAAATATCAAATAATTCATTTCCATTTGTTCTCGATTATGAAAGTTGTGATTTAGACGATGATATCGATGGATTTTATGCTTTTCCATTGAGTGATATCGATGCTTCCGTCCTGAATGGACTCCCGTCTGGACTTATCGTTAATTATTATCCCACTTATAACGACGCATTGCTGCAAACCAATGTTTTATCTGGGTCGTATGTCAATGAAACACAATTTACATCCAGAATTTACGCCAAAATCATAAACGGAAGTGATTGTTACGGAATTCAAGCGGTAGATTTGTATGTAAATAGTAATTCGCCACCTAATTTTGAAGATGAAGATGTTTATCTATGCGACGATAATCCATCATCAGTAGCTATCGCAACTACATTCTTTTCTTATGCTTGGAGTAATGGAGATAACGACTTTACAACCGATTTAACAACTCCCGGAGAATATACGGTAACGGTTACCAATAGAGACGGATGTGAAGCTACCAAGAAATTTATCGCGATTGCTTCGGGCGCTCCAACAATTACTTCTGTCGATATTAATGATTTTCAAGGCGACGCTAACACAGTTACTGTAAATGTGGCAGGACTCGGTACATGGGAATATTCGTTGGATGGAATAAATTTTCAAAGTAGCCCTACATTCACCAACATTGGCCCAGGAGAATATCAAGTGTATGTCCGAGACTTATTCAATTGTGGAGACGATTCGTATACTTTTTTTGTCTTGGATTATCCATTCTTTTTTTCGCCAAATGACGATACCTATAACGATGTTTGGAAAATTGAAAATTTAGATTTTTATCCCAATGCCACCATTCGAATTTTTGATCGCTTTGGAAAATTGTTGAAGCAAATAGCGCCACAAAATGGGTGGGATGGAACTTTGACTGGAGCAAAATTACCAGCTGACGATTATTGGTTTGTGTTAGAACTCAATAACGAACGAACAATAAAAGGGCATTTTTCACTCAAACGATAATATTTGTATTTTATTTGCTAATTTTATCCAATGAAAAAGATAAGCCTACTATTTTTTCTACTGTTTTCTATTGGATGTTTTGCTCAGTTTAGCAAAATACACTATATCCCGCCTTTGTCAGGAACCAATGACGTTTCAGGAAGTGCGCAAGAGCAATATCTTTATATTTCAACGCCATCTGCCACTCCGGTCAATTTTAGAATAATACAACTCGGAGGCACAACAATCAGTGCAACAGTTTCAAAAACAAATCCTTATGTTTTCAATGCTGGATTTGGAGTGAGCACGCAATTGATGGTTCAAAAAAGCGACGTCAATACCATTCAAACCAATAAAGGATATATCATTGATGCTGACGATTTGGTTTATGTTTCGGTTCGACTTATTGCAGGTAATGGAAATCAATCTGGTGCAGTGATATCTAAAGGACTTGCCTGTTTAGGTACGAAATTCAGAATAGGTTCCTTACAAAACACCAATCCTAATCTTTCTTTTGGTCAGCGACATTATACTTTCGTTTCTGTACTAGCAACAGAGAATAATACCGTGGTACAATTTGATGATATTAAACCTGGCGTAGTACTCATTAATAATGCAGCCGCAGGAAATACACCGTCGTCTATCATTTTGAATAGTGGTGAAAGTTTTGTCATGGCAGTAGAAGGCCCATTAGACCCACTCGCGCCGGAACAACTTACAGCAAATAGAGACGGGCTTATTGGTTCGTTAGTAACCTCCGATAAACCAATTGCGGTCAATTGTGGGTCATTTGCAGGAACCAATGCTGATAACAATTTAGATTTGGGTTTTGATCAAATTGTTTCCGTTGAGCGCACTGGAAAAGATTATATTTTCATTAAAAGTACCGGTCAAGATGTTGTTGAAAGAGTGCTGTTAGTGGCACATAGTGATGGTACAGAAATTCGACTAAATGGTAATACTGGCGCACCCAATTTTGTCATAAACTCAGGAGAATACCTTGATTTAAATGGAAGCAATTTCAACGCTCAAGGAAATCTTTATGTTCAATCCTCCGAAAATGTATTTGCTTATCAAACCATTGGTGATGATAGCCGAACTGATTTTGCCAACCAAGAATTATTTTTTGTTCCGCCGCTAAGTTGTGAAACACCAAAATTGATTGACAATATTCCGCTCATCAATCAAATTGGGGCGCGAATTTATTCTATTTCGAAAATAACCTTAATTACAAAGGCAGGTGCATCATTAAACTTTCAAATTAATGGCGCGAATAATACATTGGCAGCGCTTTCTTCAATTGCGGGTGTCACCGTCGCTGGACCAACTACTGTAGCTACATCTTTGGGGAATTATGATACGTATGTTATTATTGGATTAACGGGCAATATCGGTGTCTACTCTACTGAAGAGCTGTATTTGGCGGCTTACGGAACAGATGGCGCAGCCACTTTTGGTGGTTTTTATTCTGGATTTATTTTTAAACCAGAAATTACTTTTAGTTTAGTAAATGTTGCCCAAGACAATTGCATTCCGAATGCGGAACTGGGTGTTAACTCGCTCAGTTCATTTGACACTTTTCAGTGGTATTTTAATGGTGTTGCCATTGCTGGAGCGAATCAAAATTTCTACAATCCACTGCAACCCGGTTACTACTATGTAAAAGCAGCTATCGGAAATTGCGGAACTAATGAAATATCTTCCGATGAAATTCCAATAAGTTCTTGTCCACTTGATTCAGACAACGACCTAGCGAATGATAATATCGATATCGATTTTGATAATGATGGAATACCCAACTGCGATGAATCGATTGGTGATGTAGGAATCGATCTCACGGATGGTACTACCATCACCATTAGCACTTCCGGCGCTAATACACCCGTTCCAGTTCCATTCACTGGCAATGTCAACGGTAACTTCATAACAAAAACGCCAATTGGAAAAAATAATGCCGTAACTTTTGAAAAAACATTTGCCACTCCAACCAACATATCTCTAGAATATGTCAGCACTGCCTTGACTGCAAACTTGATTAATTTCAATGCAGACTTTGTGGTTACTTGCGATATAAATAAGACTATTACTGTTCAAAATCCAGACAACCAACTTCTCATCGACACGAATTATGACGATATCTACGAAAGCAATGTAACCGTTTATTCCTCTTACGAAATTCGCTTTCGCGTAAATAGTTCAACGCCTTTAGCAGCAGGAACTGGTACGTTTAGATTTAAGTCGGCTTCGACTAACAGTATTACACTAAAACATACGAACCTTTCGGATGCTGCAATCAATAACGCAACTTTTAGATTGGTAACCACTTGTGTCGCGAAAGATACCGATGGAGATGGTGTTCAAGATGCCTTAGATTTGGATAGCGACAATGATGGCATTTTAGACCAAATGGAAGCGCTCGGAACAAGTCCAATCATCCCGTCAAATATAGATGCAAATATTGATGGCTTAGATGATGCTTTTGGTAATGGACTCCTACCGGCAGATAGTGATGGCGATGGCGTACCCAATAATCTGGACTTAGATAGCGATAATGATGGAATTTTTGATGTCATTGAAGCGGGAAGTCCTGCAACGGACAGTAATGGTGACGGAAGAATTGATGGAATTCCTGCAAACTTTGGTGCCAACGGTGTCTTTAATGCAATAGAAACTTCCGCAAATTCAGGAATTCTAAATTACGTAGTGAGAGATTCTAATAGCGATGATATCGAAAATTATCTTTCATTAGAAAGTGATGGAGATGGCTGTAATGACGTCATCGAAGCGGGATTTATCGATTCCGACGGTGATGGAATGCTCGGTAATAATCCGATTACCGTTAATATCAATGGTGTTGTAACTAGTGGTAGCGGCTATACTTTACCAAACTCAAATTACATTTCTAGCGCTCCTATTTCTATCCTTACGCAACCTGCTGTAGCGCCTTTCTGTGCTTTTCAAAACTCCTCGATAACGATTACAACAACGCCTATAGATTTCTATCAATGGCAAGTATTTATTAGCGGTAATTGGGTGTCTATTGTAGATGATGCTAATTACGCGCAAAGCAACACAAGTGCACTACAACTTACTGCGATACCTTTTTCATTTAATGGAAATAGATATCGCGTCATTCTGAGAAAAAATGGAAATATATGTGAGGTCATTTCTAATGAAGTAATCTTAGAACTATACAATATTCCGATTCTAAATTCTCCAACAACATTAGTGCAATGTGACAACGACAATAATGGATTTACTACCGTAAATTTAAGGCAAAAAGAAAGTGATATTGCTACAGTTACTGACCGCGTATTTACTTATTACAAAACATTTGCATCGGCAAAACTTGGAAATGAAAGCACACCTAACTTTATTAATAATCCTTTGAGTTATTTCACTAATTCGACAACAATTTGGGTTAGAGTAGTAGACCAAATTCGTGGTTGTTTTAGTGTAGCTGAATTAAATGTGGTCGTATCCAATACGCAAATAATTAATACCTATAACCGTCAGTTTCATACATGTGATGATTTCCTCGATGCTGACGGAAACAACAATAGCAATAATAACAATCGGGATGGCATTGCCACTTTTAATTTCAGTAGCGCAACTGCTGATATTATTGCCTTGCTGCCCAGCACTTCCGTCTACAGCGTGAAATATTACAAAAACTTTCAAGATGCTTCTGCAGAGGTTGATACTGATGGTAATTCGTTAGAAATTTCACAGAACATTACCGCGGCCGAGAGTATTTACAATTTCAGAAATCGAGATTATCCAACGCAGCAACAGATTTGGGTTCGGGTGGAAAGTACGTTGGATAATGCTTGTTACGGCATCGGTCCATACGTAACATTAATAGTAGAATCATTGCCAATCGCAAATCCATACAACGACACTAATATCATCCGCAAGTGTGATGACAATCAAGATGGCATTTTTGCTTTTGACACATCCCAAATTGAAGCCATTATTTTGAATGGACAAACCAACGTAGCCATCAGTTATTTCGATGAAAGCGGAACGCCACTTCCAAGTCCACTTCCAAATCCATTTACCATAAATGGTAGCAAGACCATTACCGTTAGAGCTACAAATACCATCACATTGGACCCCAATGGTCCTTGTTATGAAGAAGAATCATTGCAATTTATTGTAGATGATTTACCACAAGCTTTTCCGGCAGACACTACATTATTCACGGTTTGTGACGACGAAGATGATCCGCTTTTGCAGGATGGAATGTATGGATTTGATACTGCAGCAATAGAATCTCAAATTTTGAATGGACAAACTTCAATGGTTGTTGCATATTACGACCAAGCCGGACAATCTATTCAGAGTCCACTCCCAAATCCGTTTATGACAATTTCTCAAAACATAACAGCCGTGGTACAAAATCCACTGAATGGAACTTGCCCCGCTAGTATTCAAATTCCATTTGTTGTCAATCCGATGCCCAAGATTAATTTACTGGGAAGTGATTTGATTTGTTCTGACAGCCCAGGATTTACAATTACGATTGATGCTAGTATTGTTGACGGAAGTTCAATTTCGAATTACACCTATCAATGGTATCTCGATGGAAATCCAATTGTAGGAGGTACAAATTATGAATTAGAAATTAATACTGAAGGAGTCTATACCGTTGACGTTATCACTCCGAAAGGTTGTTTAAAAACCAGAATTGTCGATGTGATTGCTTCAGAAATTGCTCAAATTCAAGATATTAAGATTAGCGACTTAGCAGAATCAAATACGGTGGAAATCATTGCAACAGGCAATGGCGACTTGGTGTATTCGATTGACGATCTTAGTGATTTTCAATATTCAAATATATTTTACAATGTTCCGTACGGAATACATCAAGTGTATATAAAAGATAGCAACGGCTGTGGATTGGTTGGTCCTATAGAAATCTATGTTTTGGGAATACCAAGATTTTTTACACCAGACGGCGATGGTGTTAATGATACGTGGAATTTAGTAGGAAGCAGCGCTAATTTTAATAAAAATGCGGAAATTCTCATCTTTGACCGTCATGGAAAATTAATCTACCAACAATTTGGAGATGGCGAAGGTTGGGACGGAACGTTAAATGGCAGACCGCTACCTTCTGATGATTACTGGTATGTGATTACGCTGGAAGATCAACGTGTTTTTAAAGGTCATTTTACTTTGTTTAGATAATTGAAACATGATAAAAACGGCATTCTTTTTCGTTATGATCACCCTACTCACGCAAGCTCAAACGGTCAAAGTCACGACTGGAAAATTGGAACGGATCGAAAAATTTAAATCGCAATTTGTCGAACCAAGAAATGTCGATGTTTGGTTGCCCAATGGATATTCAACCTCAGAAAAATATGCAGTCCTTTATATGCATGATGGACAAATGTTATTCGATCCATCATCCACCTGGAACAAACAAGCATGGCAGGTGGATAGTATCGCCGGGAAATTGCTTTCGGAAAATAAAATTCAAAAATGTATTATTGTTGGCATTTGGAATAACGGTCAAAAAAGACATCCCGAGTATTTTCCAGAAAAAGTCTACCCTACTTTTTCCGTTGAACAAAAGAAATTCATTTCGGATATTTTGATTAAAAGAAAAAAAATAGACAACGAGTTCAAACCTATCTCAGATAAATATCTAAAATTTATTGTCACCGAACTCAAACCGTATATTGACAAAACCTACTCGACTTTCAGTGATCGCAAACACACTTTTGTCGCGGGTTCGAGTATGGGCGGATTGATTTCCTTGTACGCCATATGTGAGTACCCAAAAGTTTTTGGTCGTGCCGCTTGTTTATCGACACATTGGACCGGAATTTACCAGAACAATGACAATCCGATTCCAGCTGCGATTATTTCGTATTTGAAAACACATCTTCCAAAACCTAAAAACCATAAAATCTACTTTGATTACGGAGACAAAACGTTGGATAGTTTGTATCGACCTTGGCAAGAGAAAGTAGATGTTGTGATGAAAGCAAAAGGGTTTACAACCAAAAATTGGAAAACACAATTCTTTGCAGGAAAAGACCATTCAGAGCAATCTTGGCGAGAGCGCTTTTTGATTCCGTTGGAGTTTATACTCCGTTATTGAGCGATTGCCCTAGCCCAGATGGAAACGGCATCCTTTTGTGGAGTTGTTCGCCAGAAAAGATAAAGTGCACAGCTGGAAATAGCTTTTAACAAAAAAACCATCAAAATAACATTGATGGTTTTTCTTAATTATAAAAATCTACTACTTACTCTTTAATAACTTTGAGCGTTTTGGATGTTTCGCCTGAAATTACTTTCACGAAATAAGTCCCCGATGCGAATGGCGACATATCAATCACACCAGATTTGGCATAAATGTCCTGTTGTTTAACCAATTGCCCGAGCATGTTGAATAATGCTGCGCTATCAATCATCACATTATTTGAAATGTTGAGGAAGTGCGTGGTTGGGTTTGGGAATATCTTTAAACCATCAAACTTGAATGTCTCGTTGTCCAAAGCATTCGTACAGGCTATGAATTTAGACCGATCAATCGCGTTGCTACCACAGGCGGAATCTTCATGCAAATAATAACGAATGGTGCCGGTGTTGGAACCCGAAATCCAAACAATCGGGGATGTTCCGCCAGCACGTATTACGGTTCCGTCTGCATTTGAAATAGTGATATAATCGGTATTGACACCACTAGTGAACGTATACTGTTTGTTTGGCAAGATGCTGATTACGGAATATTCGCTGCAATAAGCATTCGTAACTATGGTTTCATTGGTTCCTGTGCAGGATGGTGTTACGGTAAAATTTGGAAATTGTGGCCAAATGGCATCGGTGCAACCTACGGCTATTGGTGTGGTTGTGGTGAAACTTGACCCACCAATCCAATTGCTTTGTTCGGTGCCACAGTTGGAGCGTACCCAGATGTAATACGTTGTGCTCGAATTCAATCCGGTTAATGCTACCGAAGTGGCAGTTACATTTCCTGTAGGCTGTGTTGAAGCCGTTGGAGTTATACCGCTAGTACTATAGTAATACTGATAACCATTTGACGGTGTTGGATTCGCAGCTGTCCACGTAAGGGTTGCACCTGAAGTAGTCGCCGCTGATGCAATCAAACCTGTTGGTGTACTGCAACCAATGGCAGCTTGACAAGCAATATATCTTATTCTGTCTGAGTTTTGTGAAGCACAGGCGGAATTGGCATGAAAATAATAACGGATGACGCCGCTATTGGCTCCCGAAACCCAAACCAATGGAGTGTTACCTGCTGTGAATGTGACTGATGCATCGGCATTGGTAATCGTAATATAATCGCTGGTTACCGAACTTGTAAAAGTATATTGGGTGTTGGCGGTGTTATTGATACTGGCGTATTCACCCGCGTAGGCATCGGAAACGATGATTTCATTATTCCCAAAACAGGTTGGGGTAAAAGTAGCTGGAGGATATTGCCCATAGAGCGCTGAAGTACATCCTGCATTGGCGCCAAGTGTGGTGAAATTATTACCGAAAACCCAATTGCTTTGTGTGGCACCACAATTAGAACGTACCCAAATATAATACGTGGTATTTGTGTTCAAAGCGGTAAGGTTTAAGCTTACTGCTGTAGTCGTTCCCGATGGCGTTGTACTGGCGGTTGGTGCTGTATTAGCTATACTGTAATAATATTGATACCCGTTAGCTGGTGCTGGGTTTGCAGCTACCCAACCAATATTGGCCGATGATCCTGTAATGGCACTGACTACCAATGATGCTGGTGCCGCGCAACTTGCCACTGCATTCTGGCACGTAATTCTAAAAGTTCTGCTTACGTTTTGAAAATCACAGCTAGAATTTGTATTGAGGAAAACCTTGAGTTCTGTTGTATTGGCACCCGAAGACCAAACCAAAGGTGAAGTTCCGCTCGCATAAGCTATGGAAGTAATTTGGTCTCTAACGGTAAAGAAATCAGTAGCGACAGAACTGGTGAAAGTATAGGTTTTATTGGGTAGAATGTTGATATTGCTGTATTGACCCGCCCACATGCTCGTTGAAATAATTTCGGGGCTACCCGAACATGCGGGAGTGAAAGTAGTTGATGGCTCTTGTCCGTATGTAGCACCGGTGCAACCTGTAACGACTGTAGCTTGTGTTGTAAAACTGCCGCCGGAAACCCAATTGCTTACATCGGTACCACATTTAGAACGCACCCAGTAATAATAAGTAGTATTGGGGGTCAAACCGGTTGCCGTGGCGTAACTATCATTTAGTGCTTCTCCAGTTGGTGTTTGGTTAATCGAGGGCGTGGTGCTACTCGTGCTTACATAATACTGAGATGCTGTGAATAAACCGACAAATGACCATTTCAATCTAGCACTCGAACTAGTAATAGAATATGTTTGTAATGTTATTGGCGCTACACAAGTTGAAGGTACAACCTGACAAGTAATTGATCTTGTGCGCTCTAATGTCGATGTCCCACAAGTACTATTGCTATTTAAATAATATCTGATGACGCCGGAAACATTTCCAGAATTCCACACAAAGGGAACGGCTCCATGTGCTATAATTGCTGTTAAGTTAGAATTGCCAATCGTTACGTAGTCTGAAGCATTGGAACTTGCAAAAACATATTGTCGGTTTGCAATCACATTGATATTGGTATATTCACCAGCTTGCGAATCCGTATTGATGATTTCTGAGTTTCCTGAACATGATGGTGTGAAAGTCGCCGCAGGATATAAACCAAAAGGCGCATTGGCACAGCCCGAATTAGCAGCCAATGGGGTGAATGTTCCTCCAGATGCCCAAGTACTTTTCAAAAGTCCACATCTAGATCTTACATATATTTTATAGGTTATCGAAGGATTCAAACCCGTAACTGTAGCAGAAGTCCCGCCCGTTTGTGTAGAATTTGATTCCGCGTTAATCGGCGGATAATTGATTAAATCATTCGTAACATAATAATCGTATGAAGTCGCTCCTGTTGCCGGTGGTGTCCAAGAGAAACCTATGCCGTTTGTTGTCAATGAAGTCCGTACAATTGGTGTTGGTTGGTCGCATTGCGCGTAAAAAACAGCTGGCGACAACAACAACATAAAAAGTAAGAAGCCAAACTTCCATGTTAATACGTTGCTAATGATAGTGTTGTAATTTTTTTTCATTTTATTCGTTGTTTAATTTTACTTTTTTACTGCTTTTCAGTACAAAATTAAGCAACAAATACCTAGTCTAAGTTGTCGATTTAAATACGAGGAGAACTACTTTAAATTCGCAACGAAATGAAGCATATCTGCAAGAAAAATATGCATCAATACTTTTGGCGTAATTTCTAAATGTTTTGCTATTTCTTTTATTCTAAAGAGATTACCTAGATTAAGGCAATTAAGAAAAAATGACTCGTAGACCTCCTAAAAAGCACAAATTAGCAAATGAATAAAATCGTAGATATATTTGTAAAGCAATCCAATATAAATGAATATCAGATTTCTTGCCCTCTCCTTATTTATTGTACTCTTTATTGGGTGTCAAAACACTTCCGTAATTCATGAGAAAGAAACTGATATTAAACGATTGGAGTATACTGTTATTTATAAGAGCGACAGTCTAAAAGACCATCTAGATTCTTATAAGAAAAGCATCGATCAACTTATTGAAAAACACAAGGACAGTAAGAATAAAATATTACAAGGAAAGCTAAATTACTTTAACAGCAAATATTACTATTGGAAAGAACAAGATAGTATATCGGATTTGTTCATGAGAAAAAGTATTTCTTCACTTTCAAATGATGAAAATCACAATTACTTGATGTTAATCGATGGGCTCTCTCAGCAAGGTAGATTTGAATTCAATTCGGGGAATTACAACACAGCCAAACAATACTACAAACAAGCTGTTTATTACAGTGAGAAGTATTTTGACAGAGATTCCTTGACACCGAAATTTGCTATTGCTGCGTTCGAAGGATTTGGCTGCGTTAATAGGGTTTTGAATAAGTTTGAACTTGCCCAAAACTACTTAGAAAAAACAACAGACCTTGCAAAAAAACAGAAAGACACAATTCGTTTGATAACAGCAATTTCAAACCTTTCTTTGGTGTATACCGATACAGGAAATTTAAGAATTGCATTGGCTCATATCCAAAAAGCGGAAACATTGGCTTTAGCTTCAAATAGCGAAGACTTGCCAATGGTGTATAATTATTACGCTTCCATTTACTATGAAATGAAAGAGTGGCAACAAGCATTATTTTATTTAGAAAAAGAATTTGAATTGGATCCGGAAGTTAGCAGGATTGATAAAGCAATTAATTTGTCTCTAATCTATTTAGAGCTTCAAGAAACAGATTTCGCAAAACCCTATATTGAATTTCTCGAAAAAGAATATGTAGCGAATCATCTCAACGAATATGAAAGAGTCCAAACTTTAGAAAGATTGGTCAAATATTATACGGTAAAAAAAGACTATTCAAAAATAGCGACCTATTTTACAAAATACGGTCAGGAACAACAAGACTTTTACACTAAAGAACAACTTGCTATTACAGAAGATTTTACAAAAAAATATGATTTAAAAGCCAAAGAAGATCAAATTAAACAGCTGGGGCAAAAAAACAAAATAGATGAAAACAAATTGTACCAAAGAAATACGACACTGCTAATCATTGCTTTAACTCTATTCCTCTTCGGATCAATTGCCGTTTTGCTCTATTTTCAGCAACGAAATAAAAAACTAAAACTAGAAAAGCAACTCTTGATTATGGAAGATACTTTATTGAGAAGCCAGATGGAACCTCATTTCGTATTCAATGCACTGTCTTCGCTTCAAAGTTTGATTTATGAGAACAAGAATCAAATGGCGGTAAAATACTTATCGAAGTTTGCTCAATTATTGCGTTTAGGTTTGGAGCACAGTCGAATGAAATTTGTGCCATTTAAAAAGGAAATGGATTCCATCGAGAATTACCTTGAACTACAAAAAATGCGCTTTGGCACCTCATTTAGCTACCACATTGAACTAGATTTTAAAGACTTTGATGCGTGTGAAATACCGCCACTAATGATTCAACCTTTTGTAGAAAATGCGATCTATCACGGATTTACAGGCATTGCTTATACAGGTGAATTAAAAATCAAGTGTGAAAAATATCCTGAGTATATTTGCTTTACTATTCAAGATAATGGTATTGGACTTGAAAAGTCGAAAAACAACGCCAATAAAACCAAAACATCGCTTTCTACGGCGATGACTGTTGAACGCTTGCGATCGCTTTATCAAGTTAAAAATAAAATTGATTTTCTTGAAATTAAGAACAACACCAACAAAAAATCAGGAACGACGGTTATTCTAAAATTACCTTTTATTACTACTTAATTATGTTACGAACCCTTGTCATAGAAGACGAAGATTTGATTCGGAAAATGATTGTATCGATGGTAAAAAAATTAGATACGGTCACTTTCATTGGTGAAGCAGCCAGTGTTGCGGAAGGTTTGATATTGGCCAATGCGACACAACCCGATTTGATATTATTGGACATTCAATTGAAAGATGGAACTGGTTTCAATTTACTTGAAAAGTTAGCTACAATTCCTAAAGTTATATTTATTACTGCGTATGACAGTTATGGAATTCATGCCATCAAAGTTGGCGCTTCAGACTACATATTAAAACCTATTGATGAAGAAGAACTAGCATCAGCCATTCTAAAAATTACGAAAGAAAAGCAACAGTTAGCGCAATTTGTACAAACAGCAGCTGCCGGTAAAGGAATGACAGACAAGTTGTTCTTAAAAACGCAAGAAGGGTTGCACGTTCTCAACATGAGTGATATACTGTATTGTCTGGGCGAAGGTTCATATACCGAATTTCACACCAAAGATGGTAACAAAATTACAATTTCAAAACCACTTAAAGAATACGAAACTCTGTTGCCAGAAAATCATTTTGCACGTTGTCATCAAAGTTATATGGTCAATTTGAATGAAATTAGTCGCATTGATAAATCGGATTTTATCATAATGAATGATGGCACTAAAATTCCATTGTCAACGCGGAAAAGAAAGTGGTTTATTGATAGTTTTTTCTCTAAATAAACTGGTCTAAATTTATGATCGACTGCCCTAGCCCGGATGGAAACGGCATCCTTTTTTGCTACAAAAAGCCTCTCGACTGCGCTCGAGGTGACAAGCAAAAAAGATATAGTGTACAGCTGGAATAAGCTCCGAAACAAAAAACCCACTCGATGTCGAATGGGTTTCTTTATAATTAAAATTCAAGATTAGACTTTGAATCGCTTTCTATCGTTTTCTGTCAAATAGATTTTACGCAAACGAATTGATTTTGGCGTTACCTCAACGTATTCGTCTTTTTGAATATATTCTAACGCCTCTTCTAATGAGAAAATAATTGGAGGAATAATTCTAGCTTTCTCGTCATTTCCAGACGAACGAACGTTGGATTGTTTTTTCTCTTTAGTCACGTTGACACACATATCATCACCACGAGAGTTTTCTCCAATTACTTGACCTTCATAGATTTCTGCATTTGGCTCAACAAAGAATTTACCACGATCTTGTAATTTATCAATAGAATAAGGAATAGCTTTTCCTTTTTCCATCGAGATCAATGAACCTTTGTTACGTCCAGAAATTTCACCTTTGTAAGGCTCATATCCTATAAAACGATGTGCCATAATTGCTTCACCAGCAGTTGCAGTTAGCAATTGATTACGCAATCCAATAATTCCACGTGAAGGTATATTAAATTTGACAATCATACGTTCACCTTTAGTTTCCATAGAAAGCATTTCACCTTTACGAAGTGTAACAAATTCTACCGCTCTTCCAGAAAGACTTTCAGGTAAATCGATGGTTAATTCTTCGATAGGTTCACATTTTTTACCATCAATTTCTTTGATAATAACTTGAGGTTGACCAATTTGAAGTTCGTATCCTTCTCTACGCATTGTTTCAATTAAAACTGACAAGTGCAATACACCACGACCGAATACCATAAACTTATCAGCAGAATCAGTTTCACCCAATTTCATAGCTAAGTTTTTCTCCAATTCTTTTGTCAAACGGTCTCTAATATGTCTAGAAGTCACAAATTTACCTTCTTTACCAAAAAACGGAGAGTCATTAATAGTAAACAACATACTCATGGTTGGTTCGTCGATTGCGATGGTTTGCAACGCTTCTGGATTTTCAAAATCTGCAATGGTATCACCAATTTCAAATCCTTCCACTCCAACAATGGCACAAATATCACCAGCAACTACTTCTAGAACTTTCTTACGACCAAGTCCTTCAAAAGTGTGTAATTCTTTAATTCTTGATTTCATTATGGTACCATCTCTTTTTACTAAAGCAATTGGCATATTTTCTTTTAAAACGCCTCTTTCAAGACGACCAATAGCAATACGACCTGTAAAAGCAGAAAAGTCTAAAGAGGTAATCAACATTTGAGGTGTTCCTGTAGACACTTTAGGCGCTGGAACATTATTGATCACCATATCTAGTAATGGTTCTATACTGGTGGTTTCATTTCTAAAATCATCTGACATCCAGTTGTTTTTAGCAGAACCGTATACCGTTGGAAAATCAAGTTGCCATTCTTCGGCACCCAATTCGAACATGAGGTCGAATACTTTTTCGTGTACTTCTTCTGGCGTACAATTTTCTTTATCTACTTTATTGATTACGACGCAAGGTTTTAGGCCTAAGTCGAGTGCTTTTTGCAACACGAAACGTGTTTGAGGCATTGGTCCTTCGAAAGCGTCTACCAATAGACAAACACCGTCTGCCATGTTGAGTACACGTTCTACTTCACCACCGAAATCCGCGTGACCAGGAGTATCAATGATATTGATTTTTGTTCCTTTATAAACTACAGAAACATTTTTTGATGTAATGGTAATTCCACGCTCACGCTCGAGGTCGTTGTTGTCTAGGATTAGATCACCTGTGTTTTCGTTGTCTCGAAAAAGTTGACAGTGATACATAATTTTATCAACCAAGGTAGTTTTTCCGTGATCGACGTGTGCAATAATTGCAATGTTTCTGATAGATTCCATCTGTTATTTTTAATGGGTGCAAAGGTACACTTTATTTTTACATAAAATATCTTTAAAAGATAGTTTACCATTTGATAACTCAAATCTTTAAAAAGAGAAATTTTAATTAAGTTGATAGGGCTTTATTTTATTTTTATGAATTAATATCTATATTTGAGTAATGAAAAACAAGGCGAATAAAATTACACTTCTTTACATCCTTTTTTCCATAGTGCTGGCGGTTGTTGGCTATTACATCTTAGATAAGTTCCACACTACGAATGACTTAGTATTTCTCAACTTTAGTTTTCTGAAAGATGTTGTTTTCATTGTTTTTTCGGGGATTATTTTCAAAGTAGTGTTGAGTAAGAATGACTATAGAAATAATTTGATTTTTGAACGATTAAAAGCGACGAATGAAGAAATAAAAGAATCCAACGAGCGCTATGATATTGTGGCAAAAGCGACAAGTGATACCATTTGGGACTGGAAAATTCAAGAAGACGATTTTATTTGGAACAAAGGAATTCAAGGCGTTTTTGGATATAAGAAAGAAGAAGTAGGCAAGACTTCGAAATGGTGGTTTGACCGAATTCATCCTGAAGACAGTATCAAAATGTCGATTAAGTTGTATTCCTTCATTGAACAAAAAACGGAGAAATGGCAAGATGAATACCGTTTTAAATGTGCTGATGGCACTTACAAGTACGTTTTTGATAGAGGTTTTTTGGTAAAAGACGAAGATGGCAATGCGATACGAATGATTGGAGCCATTCAAGATGTCACCAAACAAAAAGAAGAAGAACAGCGATTGAAACTTTTAGAAACGGTAATTACGCAAACGAAAGATGCGGTTATCATCACTGAGTCTGAAAACACCAACAAGACCATCCCAAAAATTGTTTTTGTGAATCCAGCGTTTACTGAGATGACGGGCTACAAATCTCAAGAAGTTATTGGGAAAACGCCAATTGTTTTTATGGGTAGAAAATCGGTGAAGAATGATATTTCAAGTTTGTCAAAAGCGTTGAAAGGCCGAGAGGAATTTAAGTTTGAAACCTTAAATCATAAGAAAAACGGCGAAGAGTATTGGGTTAATTTTTCAATGATACCCATTACGAATCAAGAGGGGAACCATTCGCATTGGATTTCGATTCAAAGAGATATTACCGAAGAAAAGAAACAAGAAAAAGAAAAAGAACAATTGATTCGGGAATTGACCCAAAACAATAAGGATTTGAAACAATTCTCTTATATTACATCACATAATTTAAGAGCGCCATTGTCGAACTTGACGGGGCTATTGAATTTGATGCACGAATATCCAATAGAAAACGTAGAATTGCGAGAAATTATTAATGGATTTTCGACTTCAACCAATTTATTGAATGAAACCATAAATGATTTAGTGAAAGTGGTTATCATCAAAGACAATCCGTCGATTGATAAAGAAGAAGTTTTGATTAAGGATGTTTTTGAAAATGTGTTCAATCAGTTGAGTTATTTGATTAGCTTGCATAAACCCATCCTAAAAATTGAACTGGAAAAAGTCTCAATCTTGAATATTAATAAGGCGTATTTGGAAAGTATCCTATTAAATTTATTTACTAATGCTATCAAATATAGATCGCCGAAGCGAATTTTGCGAATTTTTGTGTCGTCAAAAGAAGTCAATAATATGATTGTGTTGACGTTCAAAGACAACGGAATTGGGATTGATTTAGAGCGAAATCGAGATAAGATATTTGGTCTATATCAAAGATTCCATAATTACTCGGACAGCAAAGGCTTGGGACTGTACTTAGTAAAATCGCAAGTGGAAAGCATGGGCGGAACAATTAGCGTTGAAAGCGAAGTAGATAAAGGCACTACCTTTACAATAATATTTAAAAGTACATTATAATGCTGGACTTAATTTTATGTGTAGACGACGATCCTATTACATTAATGCTTTGTAAAATGGTCATTTCGCGTGCAGATTTTGCAAAGACAATCATTACTTCTCAAAATGGAGAAGAAGCTTTAAATTACTTTGACGACCTCAAACTCAATAATCTTGGCACTGCAATTTCAGATTATCCAAAATTAATTTTTCTTGATCTAAACATGCCTGTTATGGGCGGATGGGAATTTTTGGATCATTTCTCGAAAGAAGAATATCGCAATACATTTAATGATTGTAAGGTTATAGTATTATCTTCAACAATTGATCCTGATGATATAAAAAAGGCAAAAACATACCCTATGGTGCTTGACTTCTTATCGAAACCTATTTCTAAGGAAATGTTAGAGGACCTTAAAACGATTTTAGTATAAAAAAAAACTCTCCAAAAATGGAGAGTTTTTTTTATCGATAAAAGACACAATTACAATTTTGCAACGTGCTTTGTTAATTTAGATTTTAGATTTGAAGCTTTGTTATCATGAATAACATTCTTCTTAGCCAACTTATCAATCATTGAGATTACAGCAGAAAGTTTTGCTGAAGCACCTGATTTATCTGTTTCTAATCGCAAAGCTTTGATCGCATTACGAGTCGTTTTATGTTGGTAACGATTTAATACTCTTTTCTTATCGTTACTTCTGATTCTCTTTAAAGCGGACTTATGATTTGCCATTTTGTTTTTTTTCTAAATTTATTTTATTGTAGCCCGTAGGGGAATCGAACCCCTCTTACCAGGATGAAAACCTGGCGTCCTAACCGATAGACGAACGGGCCATACTTCTGTAATGCGGATGCAAAAATACAACTATTTTCTATTCGTACAATAGCTGAAGTATTTTTTTTTATTTTTTTTTAATATGCCTTTGCAAACAGCACTCTACCAGTAGATTTAGCTCCTGTCAACACACAATTACCTGCCTCTTTTTTGCCCATTAAAGGCATGCAACGGATGGTTGCTTTGGTTAATTCTTTTATTTTGTCTTCCGTTTCTGGCGATCCATCCCAATGCGCTGCGATAAATCCACCTTTATTTTCTAAAACATCCTTAAACTCGTCAAAAGAATTTACCTCAGTAATATGACTTTCTCTATATTGAAATGCTTTAGTGAACAGATCTTTCTGTATTTGCTCCAACAATTCCTTCACATAATTTACAATATTTCCCTTTGCGACGATTTCTTTAGTTAGAGTATCTCTCCTTGCCACTTCAAAAGTGCCGTTTTCAAGGTCCTTTGGGCCCACTGCAATTCTGATTGGAACTCCTTTTAACTCATATTCATTAAACTTGAAGCCTGGCTTTTGAGTGGTTCTATCATCATACTTTACTGCTATTTTTAAACTTCTTAACTGTGCAGCTAAATAGGCAACGGCAGCGCTAATCTCTTCTAATTGTTCGTCAGACTTGTAGATTGGCACAATGACCACTTGAATAGGCGCCAAATTCGGAGGCAGTACTAATCCTTGATCGTCTGAATGAGTCATTACTAAAGCACCCATCAGACGAGTAGAAACTCCCCATGAGGTTCCCCATACAAAATCTTGTTTACCTTCGGCATTGGCGAATTTTACGTCAAATGCTTTCGCAAAATTCTGTCCCAAAAAGTGAGAGGTACCAGCTTGCAGTGCCTTACCATCTTGCATCAAAGCTTCGATGCAATACGTTTCTTCCGCTCCAGCAAAACGCTCCGTTTCTGTCTTGATGCCTTTTATTACAGGAATTGCCATAAAATTTTCGACGAAATCAGCATATACATTCATCATTTTTTCGGACTCTTCTATTGCTTCGGCTTTAGTTGCATGCGCAGTATGCCCTTCCTGCCACAGAAATTCAGCGGTTCGCAAAAACAATCTCGTTCTCATCTCCCATCGCACTACATTCGCCCATTGATTAATAAGTAGCGGTAAATCCCTGTAAGATTGTACCCAATTCTTGTAAGTAGACCAGATGATTGCTTCACTCGTTGGGCGAACAATAAGTTCTTCTTCCAATTTCGCATTGGGATCAACCATCAATTTTCCTGGTTTATCAGGATCATTTTTTAACCTATAGTGAGTTACAATGGCACATTCCTTTGCAAAACCTTCGGCATTTTTTTCTTCTGCCTCAAACATGCTCTTAGGCACAAACAATGGAAAGTAGGCGTTACTATGACCTGTTTCTTTAAACATTCTATCCAACTCCGCTTGCATTTTCTCCCAAATGGCATATCCGTAGGGCTTGATAACCATACAGCCTCGAACGCCAGAGTTTTCAGCAAGATCTGCTTTTACAACTAGCTCGTTATACCATTTCGAATAATCCTCAGATCTTGTAGTTAGGTTCTTGCTCATAATGAATTTATTGGCACAAATATTGTTTAACTTTTTTTAACTAAATAGTTTGGCAAAACTAACTAAATTTGTGTAGTTCAACAATAAAAAACGAATGTTATGAAAACTATTTCCATTATCCAAAGTAAATATTCCCAATACATAATTTTATCTATTCTAAGTGTTTTGGCAGTTTCTTGTGGAAGCTATCAAAACACTTCTTATTACGATAGAGATGGAATTTATGGAAATTCAGAATCAAAAATGACAGTTGCCACTGCTTCAGAAGTGGCGCCCGAAAACAATCAATACAAGAATTACTTCGAATCTCTACAAGATCCAAACACAAAAAAAGACTCTACTTTTACTGATGTAGAGCGATATAGTTCCGACTCGTACAATAATCAAGACAGCAGTAACAACGGCGTTTGGGGAAGTGATTCAGGCACAACCGTTGTTAACATTTATGACAATGGTTGGGCAGGAAACAATTGGGGATGGAACAATTATTGGAACTGGAACATTGGTTGGGGTTGGAACTCGTGGTATGGACCAAACTGGGGATGGGGTTGGAATAATTGGTACGGTCCAAATTGGGGTTGGGGATGGAATAATTGGTACGGAAATCCATGGTGCGGTGGATATTATCAGCCGTATTTCCAACAGTACCATCAAGGAACAAGAAGTTTTGCCGCGGTTAACAGCAACCATAATTACAGTGGAAATCGATACGATAGTGGGAGAAGAAATAATGCATCAGGTACTAGATCTGTCAGCAATAATTATAGCGGAACTAGAACTGGCGCAGCAATCCGAAACCCGAGATCAAGTACTAATTTCGGGACACCAAGAAATCCAATTCGAAATAGCGCAAACATAAATTCAAATAACACAACTCCAAGATTTAATTCGAATTCTGCTCCGAGAAGCCAAGGTAATTCGACGAGAAACTTTTTCAGCACACCTACAAGAAGTAATTCATCAAGCTCTGGCAGCTATAATTCTGGCGGTAGATCCTCAGGAGGGAATTATGGTGGAGGAAGATCCTCCGGCGGGAGAAGATAATTGTTAAATTCATTTGAATCCAACCTACAGTTTTTAAACACCAGTAGGATTTTTTAATAACCCTTCCTATGAAAAAGTATTTTACAATCTTAATAATTCTTGCCGCCATTTCTTCTACAAATTCGCAAACTTTGGCTGATGCACTACTGTATGCAAATGACAATCTCAGCGGAACTGCTCGCTATAGAAGTATGAGCGGAGCATTTGGAGCGTTAGGTGGTGATTTTTCTTCTTTAAATGTCAATCCAGCCGGTAGCGCAGTATTTTTAAATAACCAAGTTAGCGTCACCTTAAGCAATTTTAACACAAGGAATAAGGCCAATTACTTCGGTTCAAAAGCTACTACTGAAAACAACGCTTTCGACATTAATCAGGCAGGAGGCGTAATGGTTTTCAATAATCAAAATACAAAAAACGATTGGAAAAAAATTGTTTTTGCCGTAAATTATGAAAACACTTCTAATCTAAATAATTCTCTTGACACTTTTGGAAACAATCCGAGTAATTCAATTGCACGCTATTTTTTGAGTTATGCCAATCCCGGATTATACAATTCGACCATTCCGCTTTCTACTCTTACGGATTCCTTCTATGAAGACTTAGACATCAGAAATCAGCAAGCCTATTTAGGTTATCAAGGTTATGTGATTAATGTTGACCCAAACAATCCAAGTAATGACACCTATGTTGCTAATGTCGCTAGCGGCAATTTTTATCACGAAAATTATATGGAAACTAGTGGCCTTAACGGTAAGGTTTCCCTCAATTTTTCTACTCAATACAAAGACAAGTTCTATTTTGGTTTAAATATAAATTCGCATTTTACCGATTATACCAAATTCACATCGTTTTATGAAACGAACGATAATAGCCCAAATAGTGGCCTCAAGAATTTGCTTTTTGAAAATTATCAAAACACCTATGGCAACGGATTTTCTTTTCAATTGGGTGCTATAGCAAAAGTAACCGACAAATTCAGAACAGGACTGTCCTACGAATCTCCAACATGGTATCGATTAACTGACGAAAAACAACAGTTTTTGAGCACTGCTGGATATAATTATGGAAATCCTAGCAACCCGAATTTGAGTGAGCAATCAGTGGACTCTGATTTTCTCTTGATTTATCCAATATACAATATTCAAACACCTAGCAAATGGACAGGAAGTTTAGCCTATGTCTTTGGCAAAAAAGGTCTGATTAGTTTAGATTACAGTATAAAGGACTACAGCAAAACCAGATTCAAACCCAATGATTCTTTTTTCCGACCATTAAATGCTAGCATAGAGTCGCAGTTGAATGCAGCGAGCGAATTGCGAATTGGAGCAGAATATCGAATCAAAGAATGGAGTTTACGAGGTGGATACCGCTACGAACAAAGCCCGTATAAAGACAATAAAGTGGTTGGGGATTTATCTGGATTTTCGACTGGATTTGGTTATAATTTTGGCACCACACGTTTAGATATGGCTTATGCTTATTCACAAAGAAAATCGCAACAAAGTTTCTTTTCCCAGGGATTTACGGATGGACCAACAGTTACGACCAAAAACAATACGATTTCGTTGACATTGCTTTTTGAATTGTAAATGGTACAAGATTATCAATCAAGAGACTTCTCGTTAGTGAGAAGTCTTTTTTTTAGCCTTGACCTGCCTCGCGGCAAGGAGGGTGGCGGCTCATCCTATTTATAGTGAACTTGTTTCAGTATAAAAAAAAATTACGGTCACGTCGATAGATACTGAAACAAGTTCAGCATAAAAAGATTACCTCGCAAAATAGCAGTTTTAGAATTTGTTTTCGGTCGATTCGCTTCGTTCGGGTGCAACTGACGGCAGGAATAGCTCCTAAAAAACTAATTATAATCGAAACTTATACCAGCTACTAAGAAATTTCGACCAAAAGCTTCTGTGTTTTCCTTTCCTGCATTATGAATATAATTCAAAGACACAGGCATCGCAAGGCGCTTACTCAACTGAAATTCTCTTTCCGTCTTAATACTCAAATTGGTCAATGACGGTTTATCATAATCTGTATAAGTATAATATGCCGCTTGATTATTTAAGACTACACCTGCCAAAACATCTAGCGTTATTTTCTTATACAATTCCTCCCAAGTATATCCTGCTTCGAAATACGTGGTGAAGTTCTGTTTTGGATTTTCTCCGTTTTGGTCATACCTAAAATCATTCCCAGCGACTAGAGTGCTCAGCGTTGCATTTAACGGAAAATCATAGTCAGAAAAATCAAAAACAAGCATCGCATCGACGGTCTTCACACCATCTTTACCATAATTAAAAAAACCATTATCTACGCCTTCTACTTTTGATACCGACGGCCAATAGTAGTCCCACAGTTGCACGGAAAGAAAGGGCGCCACCTGATAGTTGACATTGAAATCTATTTCTTGATAACCTTTGTATGCCGTTTCTCCATCTGGGTAAAAATACTCATTCTTGAAGTTTGATGTCGCCCAAAAACCCACTGTAATCTTATCCGTAGCAGCATAACTAATAGTTGGTTGCACAACTGTGTAATCGCCACCCCAGCATTGTCCGCGCCATAAATATCGATTGAAGATTTCTAAACTAAACTCAAATTTGCTTTCCTTATTTGTTGGAATCGAATCAGTAGGCACGACTTCATCCTGAGCCCATAAATTTGAATGTACAAGAAAGCAAAATAGAAACGTCACTTTGATTACATTTTTCATCCTTACTTTTTGTTTTTTAGAACAGTATCAATAGCATCAAACAATTTCTCTCGGTTAATAGGCTTCGTCAGATAGCCATAAAATCCTGCTTTATAAATTCTTGCTTCATCTTCGGCCGATGCATAAGCTGTTTGCGCAATGATGACCAATTCGGGGCGAATCATTTTTATTTTTTCCAACGCTTCAAATCCATTCATCACGGGCATTTTAATGTCCATTAGAACCAAATCGATATCTGGATTATTGATGCTAATTTCAACAGCCTCTAGTCCGTTTTCAGCTCGAATAATGGTATAATTCTTCGACTGAATAACCTTTTGAAATAGCAGAAAATTGATGTTATCATCTTCTGCAATCAAGATCGTCATGCCGTCTTCATGAAGTTGATCAGATTTACTTTTTATTGATTTTACAGTGATATTTTGAATTTTATTGTATTTCAGCGGAATAGAAAAAGAAAAAGTGGATCCCTGCTCTACTTTCGATTCTAATGATATCATCCCTCCCATCATCTCAACATACGCTTTGGATATAGCAAGTCCCAACCCCAAACCGCCCGCTTTTATTGAAGCATCATTTTCAACTCTCTTAAAACGATCAAAAATATGTTGGTGGTTGTTCTTATCGATTCCCGGACCCGTATCTTTTATAGTAAATATGACTTTTTTCTTTTTGTCATCGATGCGGTACCCAAACGCAACATGTCCTTCACTAGTAAATTTAATTGCATTGGTCACCAAATTGACGATGACTTGTTTTAGTTTTACTTCATCCGTAACAATATTGAATTCGGCGGGTTTGTCATTAGGAATAATAAAGAAATCGATCTGCTTTGTTTTTGGAATCGTAATTTTGATGGTCTCATACAACTCACTGATACAAGATTCAATATTGGCGTCCGAGTAGTTTGGTTGAATTTGATTGGAATCAATCTTCGACATTTCAATCAAATCGTCAATGATGGATACGAGATTCTTTCCGCTTTTTTCGATGACTTTTAAGTATTCGCCTTGCTCCTCTTTGCTCAATTTTGTATTGATAATCAAATCTGTAAAACCATTGATTGCATTCATCGGAGTTCTAATCTCATGCGACAAATTTGCTAAAAACGAGGCTTTCAGTCGTTCGCCTTCTTCCGCTTTCAACTTTGACTTGACTAACTCAATTTTTTGATTGGCATTTTCCTCAAAAAGATTTCCGATATAGCTGAATTCGCCAGTCGTTGCTTTCAATTCTTTAATAGCCTTCTTGTTTCCAGTTTCTAATACTCTTGTCATCATATCCAGCGGTGAATAAACCAATTTACGGGTGTAGAAAATATTAATGATCAAATTCACGACAAAAGCAAAAATGATCAGATAGAGAATGGTCATCATATTGTCAAAATACACATCAAACTTTCGCTCAAAAAGTAAGTTGGCTATGACTTTACCATTATAGTCCTTTAAGGAATATTCTGAAAAAATAGCGTGTTTGCCTTGGATGATTTCATGGTTCGCTTTGATAAATTTCACTTTGGATTCAGACACTTTTTGAAAATAATCAACGTAAGATGAATCCAGAATTCTAGCCACGAAAAAATAACCAAATGGAGCCGTTTTATTCTTCAAAGGATCATCGGAAGGATGAATAGAAGCACCACTAACTTCTACGAAACCTTCGGGAATTTTTAAGTAAAATTTGCTAAAACCCAAACGCTTCAATTGCAGCATTGCTTCTTTGGGAATGATGTCTTTGGATTTCATTTTTGCGGAAGGAGTACGAATAATAAAATTGAAATCGACATCATACGTGCCTAAATAATCGGCATTATAGATACTTAATTCATTGCCAATGGTTTCGTTGTACCACAGTGAATCTTTTGTCTTGGTGAAATTCACGAATTCATCCCAGTTGGTATCATTATTAATCGCAACCTTAATGGGTTTGTTATCAAGTTCAATAAGTTTCGTAATCTCGTTGTCAAACTGTTGCGCTGAATTTGAATACACTTTCGCTTCCGCTTGTTTGGTATAATAAAAAAGGGAAATATAGAGCAGAATAAAAAAAACACTTGATGAAAATATCAAGAGTAAAATTTTAGGATAAGTCTTTTTTAAATTCGTCATATGTGCGAAAAAGCTATTTAAATTCTTTCGAAAATTATGACAAAAAACACTTGAGAATCTGAATCAATAAAATACTAATCAAAAGGTTTTTAACAATTGTTAACTGCTAATTTTAAACACGGTATCAATCACTGTAAAAATCTTTTCCTTGTCGAGAGGTTTCGTAATATAGTCAGTAAAACCAGCCTGCATGACACGCTCTTTGTCTTCTATAGAGGAATGTGCAGTTTGAGCTATGATAGGCATATTAGGTAAAAACATTTTTATTTTCTCAAACGCAGCATAACCATCCATGATCGGCATTTTTATGTCCATAAACACCAAGTTGATAGCCGGATTGGTTGAACAAATAGTCACCGCTTCTTGTCCGTTGACTGCTCTAATAATGGTATAGTTTCTCAATTGCAGCATTTTTTTCAAAAGCAAGAAGTTAATATTATCGTCTTCTGCCACCAGGATTACTTTATCGTGATTGGCTTCCAAATCGATAGTAGTTTCAGGGACAATTTCCTCTGCTTTGCTCAAGTCATATTGTAATGGAATGGAAAACTCAAACGTTGATCCTTCTCCAACTTTAGAAGTCACCGAAATAGTTCCGCCTAACATTTCCACGTAGGCTTTACTGATTGCTAAACCCAAACCTAGACCACTCAACTCTACAGAAAAGTCATCTTCTACGCGTCGGAAACGATCAAAAATTACTTTGAGATTTTTTTCGTCAATTCCGACACCGGAATCTTTCACGTTAAACCATATCTTGTGATTTTTTTCATCAATCCGAAATCCAAATTCTACCGTTCCTTTCTCTGTATATTTAATCGCATTGGTAATCAAATTAGTAATAACCTGTTGCAATTTGGTTTTGTCAGTTAGGATTTTCTGTGAAATTGGGCTTGATTGTTTGATCAATTTCAGCGCTACTTTCTTTTCGCTCGGAATGGTTACTTTGATTGATTCATACAATTCTTGACAGCATGCATCGATATCAAAACCAATCATTTTTGGTGTGATCTGCTGAGCATCAATTTTTGACATTTCAATCAAATCTTCAATAATCGACACTAAATTACTGCCACTGTTTCGAATGATTTTGATGTATTCACTCTTATCATTTTCACTCAATTTTTCGTCATTGAGTAAATCGCTAAAACCAATAATCGCATTCATTGGCGTCCGGATTTCATGCGACAAGTTGGCCAAAAACGAAGATTTCAAGTGATCGCTTTCTTCTGCTTTCTTTTTAGAAATTTCGAGTTGTTTTCGTTGGTTGTTATTCTCTTCAAATAAATTTCCAATATATCCAAATTCACCCGGCTCTGCTTTGAGTTCATCAATGGCGTCTTGATTCCCCGTTTCTAAAACACTTGTAATAATCCTAAGTGGGGAATAAACCCATTTTTTAGAAAAATACAAATAAACCATTACATTGATAATAAAGGCAATAATGATAATGGTCAGTATTTTCTTAGTGCTTTTAAAATCTAAATTAAAAGAACGTTCAAAAGCCAATTGCCCTACATTTTCCTTCCGCCAATTCTTTAATTTCTTATATATAATAACTGTCTCAAGATCTTCTGATGGCAAAATACTTGCAGACACTAAAGTGGTCTTAGAATTACTGATGCTATTTACGTTGTCTAGAAACGGCTGATTAATCAATCGTGCCATAATAAAGTATCCCGCCGGCAATGTCTTTACTTTCTTCGGATCATCGGAAGTATGAATGGTTGCGCAAAAAACCTCGACAATTCCCTCAGGAATTTGGATATAAAAGCGCATCAATTTGTCTTTGTATAGTTGGTCAAAAACAGATTTGGGAAGAAAATCCGTAGTTTTGATTTGAGAAGTTGTTACTTTATTGATAAGCTGCCGATCTAGACCATAAATTCCAATATAATCCACTTCATAGGTCTCAAATTCCTTAACAATATTTTCATCAAACCATTTTTTGTCTTTTGAAGCTATAAATCGAACTAAGTCAGTCCAATAAGTAACGTCTTTTATCGTAGCGATATGGGTTTTTGAATTCAATTCAAACAAGGATGAAACTTCACTATTATATTGATCGTAAGTTGTTTTATACACTTCCTTCTCTTGCTGGATAGTATAAACGTAAAGAGACAAATACAAAATCAGAAACAGGACGCTTGTTCCGACTATTAGCAATAAGAGTTTAAAGTAGGTGTTGAGGGCAACGATTTTTTTCATACATTCAAGATGACATCGGTGTAAATCTAATTTTCGCTAAATATAAAAATTAAATGATGACTTTGATTTCAATGCAAAAAAAAACTCCAAACTTTCGCTTGGAGTTTTCTAACTAAACAAATAATTAACTCAATTTATATTACCGTTCCTTTAAAGGATAGTACTTTTGGCGCATCTTCCGCGTTGGTGGTTACCGTAACTGTCTTTGAAAAAGCCCCTTTTGCTGCAGCATTATAGGTTGCTTTTACTGTTGCTGTTGCTCCAGGTTGCACTGGTGTTTTGGTGTAATCGGTAGCAGTACATCCGCAGGAAGCTTTTACGTTGGTGATCACCACAGCCGTTTTTCCAGTATTCTTAAATTCAAAATCTACTTCTTTAGGTTTGTTTTGTGGAATCTCTCCCAAATCGATGGATTCGCTTTTCCAGGTAATTCCGTTAGCTTCTTTAATCTTTTCGATGCTTTTGCTTTTCGTTGGTAAAACCGTAAAAGACATTAATCCTAAAACACAAACGACGATTGACATTTTAATTGCTTTCATAATAATAAAATTTAATGATTAGTAAAGGTTGATTTATTTGAACACTCCAAAAGTAGATTGATTCCACTTTGTGTCTTGTTAAACGCTGTCTAATGATTGTTAATGAGTTGTTAATGGCAAAATGACACCGTATTTTTGAGTAATATTACACTTTGAATGAATCATCTATGACCTGATTTCTTCATTTAGATTTTGGAGTTTGGAATTTGAATTTTGGAATTTGGAATTTGCGTAAGTCAATATGATAAAGAAAAACAAACTAACCAGCATTATTGTTCTCGGACTAGTAGCGATTATCGGAATCCTAGTTGCACAATTGCTATGGACCAAACAAGCGTATTCTATTGAGGAAAAGAAGTTCAGCCAAAAAGTACACATCGCTTTATTAGAAGTTGCCAAGAAACTCTATGAAGGAACCAATCACGAGCTGCCCGCTGAAAATCCGGTTCAAAAAGTATCTAACGATTACTTTATTGTCAATATTGATAACGATTTTGAACCAAAGATTTTAGACTTTTACTTAAAGTCGGAGTTCGAAAAAGTAAATATCAATACCGATTTCGAATATGCCATGTACAACTGCGAAAGCGATGAAATGGTTTATGGCAATTATGTTTCGATGTCTGAAGTTAATAAACAAAAACCATCCGTCTATTTTCCCAAGCACAAAAATCTGGTGTATTATTTTGCCATTCGATTTCCAAATGAAACCAGTTTCTTATTTAGCTCACTCAAGTTTTGGTTTGTCCTTTCTTTCGCATTAATAGTTATTCTTTTGGTTTATGTCTATTCGATAGTAACCATTTTGCAACAGAAAAAATACTCAGAATTGCAACGCGATTTCATCAACAATATGACGCATGAATTTAAAACACCTTTATCATCTATCTTAATCGCATCGAATTATCTAAAACAACAACCGACCATCCAAAGCGACGAAAAATTGGAGAAATACACGAATATTATCATCGCACAAAGTAAAAAACTCAATACGCATATCGAGACTATTTTGAATAGCGCTAAATCAGACAATTCGCCACTCCACCTTGACAAAAAAGAAATGGATATGCTCCCAATTCTCGCCGATGTTATCGAGAATATTCAATTGAAATATCCAGAAAGCAACATAAAAATCACAGCTTGCGAAAAGGAAATTATATTTGAAGCGGACACTTTTCATTTCAACAATATTGTCTACAACCTGCTGGACAATGCCATCAAATACAGCGAACAGCAACCCGAAATTTCAATTCATATCGTAAAGGAAAAGGATCAAATTCAACTCCATTTTACAGACAATGGTATCGGAATTTCAAATAAGAATTTGCCTTTTATTTTTGATAAATTCTATCGCATTCCAAGTACAAAAAGCAATGAAGTCAATGGCTTTGGACTTGGTCTGTATTATGTCAAGAAAATTTGCACCTTGCATCATTGGAAGATAACTGCTAAAAATAATCCAACTCACGGAATCACCATCTCAATTATAATTCCCACAGCCTAATGTCGAAATACAAAATTTTATACGCTGAAGACGACGAAACTTTAGGTTTTCTCACCAAAGACAATCTGGAGCAGTATCATTATGAAGTGATGCACTGCAATAATGGGCAAATTTGCTTGGATGAATTTAAAAAAAACGCCTACGATATTTGCATTCTCGACATTATGCTTCCGAAAATGGATGGTTTTGAATTGGCAACAGAAATCCGAAAACGCAATGCCGATATTCCGATTATTTTTCTTTCTGCCAAAACGTTGAAAGAAGACCGAATCAAAGGCTTGAGATTGGGTGCCGATGACTATTTGGTGAAGCCTTTTAGCATAGAGGAATTGCTCTTAAAAATTGAAATATTTCTCAAACGCTCGCAGAAAAATAAAGCGTTAGAGCAACAAACTTATCTATTGGGAAAATATACATTCGATCCTACCAATTACTTGATGATTCACGAAAATGAAAAAATCAAATTGACACAAAGGGAATCCCAACTCCTTCAATTTTTTATTGAACACCAAAACCAAGTCTTGAAACGCGAAGTCATTTTAAAATCACTTTGGGGTGATGACGACTATTTTATGGGCAGAAGTTTGGACGTTTTTATCTCTCGATTAAGAAAAATCCTTGCCGATGAAAAAGGCATTGCGATTGAGAACTTGCATGGCATTGGGTTTAAGTTTGCGATGCATTCCTAAATCTCCTATCGAATTCTAAGTCAAACCTATCGAATTCTAATTCATCGAACGGCATTCAACGATCTTAAAGTATATTTGTGAGGCAATTTATAAATCCAACTATACTTTGAAAAATAAACAAACAAGTTACCAATGTCTGCTATTTCTTTTCTTCGTTTTTTTTACAACGAATGGACAGAACACAGCCGTTGACAGCTTACAAAAAGTACTTAGAAATACAAAAGTAGATGCGACAAAGGTCAATTCTTATAATGGCTTAGCCGACTTATACAAAGAAACGAATCCAGATTCCGCTTTTTACTACGCACGCAAAGCAACTTCCATTGCTATTCAAATCAATGACAACCTTGGGCTTGCCAATGCGGAAATGACTTTGGGAAATGTGGGCATTATCAACAGCAATTATAAAGAAGCCATTCTTCACTTTAATAATGCGATTGATTTCTTCAATAAAATAAAATCTCCAAATTCCGACGAAAAAACGAAGTCTCTAAAAAACGGCTTAGCTCGTGCTTATGCGAGCATTGGCGTTGTTTATTCCGAAGTAAATAACTACTCCATTGCCCTCGATTACTATTTCAAAGCGCTGAAAGTATATCAAGAAATCAATAACAAAAACAGTATTTCAAAGGCCTACAACAATATTGGCGTGGTTTACAAATCACAAAAAAATTACGACAAAGCCATCGAATATTTACAGAAAGCACTTCAAATTCAAAACGAATTGAAAGAAAGTACATTGCCTGTCACCTTAACCAATATTGGTGCAATTTACTTTGAGCAAGGAAAACTCGAATTGGCTTGGACTTATTATTCGAAAGCCAAATCAGAATTCGAAAAAACAGAAAAAAGTAGAAATTACGGGTTACTTCTCAATTATATGGCGGAGTTTTATTCCAAAAAAGGAAACGCATCCGAAGCGCTTCAATACTACAATGAAGCTTTAAAATCGTACGTAGCATTAGATAATTTATTTGGAGCTGCATTAGTAAATTACAATTTGGGCGACTATTATTTGAAGCAAAAAAAATATAACGAAGCGCTACCTTATGCCACGAAATCTTTAGAATTAGCCAATCAAATCGGTGCTTTAGATCAAAAACTACATGCTGAAAAGTTGCTGAGCGACTTGTATGGTTTGGTCAATAACCCAACGGCTTCCTTAGAACACTACAAATCGTATATTGTCGCCAAAGATTCTTTGAACAACGAAGAACAAAACAAAAAAATCCTTCATGCGGAATTGCTTTTTGATTATCAAAAGAAAGAAGCACTTTTGGTAGAAAAAGCCAAACGCCAAAACCTATTTACTTGGTTTGCTATTGTTGGTGGTTTGCTGCTTTTGGGTTTGATTTTCGTCACCTACAATCGATTGCAGATCAAACGCAGATTGACGCTTCAAAAAGAAGTTGCCGAATACGAACAAAAAGCCTTGCATTTGCAAATGAATCCACATTTTGTTTTCAATTGTTTGGGATCGATTTCGAGTTTTATTGTGCAAAATGGAACCGATTCTGCAATCAAATACTTGTCGAAATTCTCTAAATTAATGCGGCTTACTTTAGAATATTCTAAAGGAAAATTAATTCCGATTGACGCCGAAATTGAAAGCCTACAGAACTATCTCGAATTAGAACAATTGCGATTCAATAACAAGTTTGAATTTTCTATTCATTCGAGTTCATCCATTGAAGACGATATGGCTTTGCCTCCACTATTGGTGCAACCTTTTGTTGAAAATGCGATTCTTCACGGCATTGTTCCCAAAGAAAGTAACGGTCGGATTGAAATCAATTTTAATGTGATTAGCAACCAACTCATTTGCACCATTACCGATGATGGCATTGGCATTAATCAATCGAAAGTCAATAAAGAAAACTCCGTAAAAGCACACCAGTCGATGGCATTGGAAATAACCAAAAAACGTTTGGAGATGATGGAAACCTCATCGATGCAAAAAGCCAACGTTACGATTGAAGAAATTGTCAACATCGACAATCAGGTTATCGGAACCAAAGTAGTCATTACCTTACCCGTTCAATATCTTTCAGAAACACCGATAAAAATATGATCACAGCCTTACTCATAGACGACGACAAACATTTGCGCAAAGGATTGAAAAGTCTGATAGAGCGTTATGCGCCGGAAATTCGAATTATCGGAGAAGCCGAAAGTGTGAAAACAGGCATCGAAGCATTAGAAAATCTGCAGCCGCAAGTGTTGTTTTTAGATATTCATTTAGCCGATGGAACTGGATTTGACATTCTAGAACAAGTTGCCAAAACCAGCGGAAAAGTTTCGTCACATATTGTATTTATTACCGCTCACGAACAATATGCATTGAAAGCGTTTAAGTTTAGTGCCCTCGATTTTCTTTTGAAACCTGTAGATCCAGAAGAATTGCAGAAATCGATTGTGAAAATTAAAGAAACTTTAGAAAAAAACACTTCGTTCGAGCATATCGATTTGTTGTTAGAGAACATTCGCAAGAAAGTGGATCACTTCAAACGGATTGCGCTTTCGACTGCAGATGGCATTCACTTGTTTGAGATTAGCGATATCATTCGATGTGAGTCGATTGACAATTACACGAAGTTTTACATCAAGAATAGCAAACCCTTATTGATTTCCAAAACTTTAAAAGAGTACGAAGATTTACTCAAAGAACACGGATTTGAGCGCATTCACCAATCGCATTTGATTAATTTATCTTATCTCAAATCCTATATCAAAACCGATGGCGGTTATGTTGTCATGGGCGACAATTCGAAATTGCCCATTGCGCAACGAAAGAAAGAACGCTTGCAAGAATTGATCAAAACACTTTGACGAAGTGATTAGTAAAAAGTAATTAGCGTGCACAGAAAAACAGACAAAACAAAAACAAACTCGATTATGAAAAATATACTTCTACTCTTATTGCTTTTTACAGGGATTGTGAATGCGCAGATTGTGAATATTCCGGATGCGAATTTTAAGGCGATACTTTTAGCCGCCGATTTTTCAAATAGTACTGCTTGGGACATAATAAATAATCAACCTACTAGAATTGATAGTAATTTAGATGGAGAAATACAAAATAGTGAAGCCGAGGCTATTAGTTTTCTGCAGATTTTCTCATCCGTTAATGATGCTACTGGAATTGAAGCATTTGTTAATATCGAACAAATATACTTTATAGGCACTAATATTACTTCATTCAGTACTTTAGGATTGCCAAATCTTAAAAAACTGACATTAGCAACTGGTCAACTAACTAATTTAGATGTAAGTGGCTCTCCTAATATTGAATTATTAGATCTTAGTGAAAACCCACTGTCTAATTATGGTTTTCTAGCGTCATTGCCAAATTTGAAAGCTTTATCACTAATAACTAATCCAAATGTATTAACAATCGATGTCAGTAATAATCTGAATTTAGAAACATTGGCAACTTCAAATTGTATCAACTTGAGTAGTATAAATTTTGGAAGTCTGAGCGCCAGTCTAAAGAATCTCTATTTTGAAAGTTGTCCAATTGCTAGTATAGATTTAGCGCCTTTCATTAATCTAAAAGAATTAAAGTGTAGCGGAACTCTTTTGACTTCTATTAATTTATCAAATAACAATAACCTTACATATTTAGATATTAGTGGTAACAATTTGTCAGGTTTAGATTTTTCTAATTTAGTTATTCTTGAAGTACTTGCATGTGGTGGTAGTTCTGTAACTTCCGCCCAAATTGAAAGTTTAACTAACCTTACCTCATTAAGTTGCGGCCTTATTAACGCTCCAATACTCGATTTATCTGGGTTGACCAAACTAACCGAACTATTTTGTGGTGGGGGATCTCTTGAGAGTTTACTAATCAAGAACGGTAAAAATGAAAACTTTTTTCTACAATACAGTAGTCCAAATTTAACTTTCATCTGCGCTGATGAATCCCAAATAGTTAATTTGCAAAGTGCCACAGCAACAAACGCACCTAATGCAACTATAAATTCCTATTGTACTTTTATACCTGGGGAGGATTATAACACTATTTCTGGAATCACTAAATTGGATCAAGACAATAATGGTTGTGATATAAGTGATATTGCATTTCCTTACATCAAAGTAAAAATAGATGGAATGAGCAATTCTGGAAATACTTTTACCAATAGCGGTGGCAACTATAATTTTTATACCCAAACAGGCAATTTCACAATTACTCCCGAAGTTGAGAATCCTAGCTATTTTAATTTTTCACCACCTAATGCTATTATTAATTTTCCAATTGTAGATAATTCAACCCAATCGCAAAACTTTTGTGTTAGTGCGAATGGTTTTCATGCCGATTTAGAAATTGTACTAACGCCAATTGGGGCTGCACGCCCCGGATTCGATGCAAATTATAAGATTGTCCTCAAGAACAAAGGAAACCAGCTTCTCAACGGCATCGTAAATCTTACTTTTGATGATGTAAGAACTGATTTTGTTTCGGCTCTTCCTGCAGTTGACAATCAACAGACCGGTTCTCTCACGTGGAATTTCAGTAATTTGTATCCATTTGAAACCAAAGCCATTGATTTGGTGCTTAATCTAAATACACCATTAGAAAACCCACCACTTAATAGCGGTGATATACTTGATTTTATCGCAAACACAAGTTCCTCACTTGAAGAAGGAACCCCGCTAGACAACACTTTCGAATTCAACCAAACCGTTGTCAACTCCTACGATCCCAACGACAAAACCTGTCTCGAAGGCAATACGATTACACCAGAAGACATTGGGAAATACGTTCATTACAACATCAATTTTGAGAATGTTGGAACCGCAGATGCCGTCAATGTCGTAATCAAAGATATTATTGACACC
>JANMML010000023.1:0-203023 GCA_031373195.1 Flavobacterium sp.
CCGTATGGATCAGTATTTACAACTTCAGGAGTACTTTCCAGCGTATCGTTAAATTCGATAATTTCACCTGCCACGGGCAAGAATAAATCTGAAACTGTTTTTACGGCTTCAACTGTTCCGAAAACTTCATCTTTACCAAGGGTTTGATCTAGCGTTTCTACTTCAACATAAACGATATCTCCGAGTTCTTTCTGCGCAAAATCAGTAATTCCGACAGTGGCAATATCGCCGTCAATGGACACCCATTCGTGATCTTTGGTGTATTTTAAATTTGCTGGTATATTCATTTTGACTATTAATTTATTTTGTATTCAAAGGTAAAATTTAGGTTGCAATAATCTACATTAACTTATGTTAATTCCCAAAATTATAACGCAGTGTAAATCCTGATCGAATATTCGTCGTTGGGAACGCTGTTGATATAACTGGTTTAGAGAATGAGTGATCATAAAAGAAAATTACAGTCAAATTCTTACTAAATGAATAATCCGCTGTAAGACGTGCTGACCAAACATTTTGACCACCGGATAATTGGTTGTTATCATAATCCAAATATCTGACAATCGTTTGTGTATTTCGGTAGGATGCATCCAATTTTAAGTTGATGTCACTTTTGATAATACCTGTCGGATTATCTGCTAATTTCGATGAAAAAATGACATCTTTAATTCTATAGCCTAAACCGACAATATACTCGATACCTTTCACTTCTGTAAGCAAATTATTGTCAAAACTCAGAGACATGGCTCGATCCTTTTTCATTTCAGCCAAGACTTTTATTGAGTTTTTCATTTCAAAATCAAATCGCACCAGTGGATTGAATTGCTCCACTAAATTAATATTTGAAATAAGTAACTTATTAAAATAATTTCCTCCGGCATCTGTTCCAATAGGATTATTATCGTACTCGAAATTTGATCTAAAAGCATTAATGGTATAAGTAGCTTTATAACCATGCTGAATCGACATTCTCTTAAAGTTATCTTTAAAGAATTTATATCTCATCAGACCTGTATATTTTATGTTCCAGTTAGGAAGCGGAATATCTCTAAAAGTTCTCATCGAAGAACTAGAAGCGTCTTTTCCTGTGTACGCCGCCAAGAAAGATGGAACTAAAACTGATTGATTGTTTTTTCCAAATCCAACAGGAAAGCCTTCATTCGCCGTATACAATTCTCTTTGAGGAAATCTGATATCATTAGGATCCGTTGGAATAGTATAGGCACCAACACCATATCTAGGAATGCTCTGACCACCGTAATAATCTTCCGCAAGTCGATTGGCAATGATCAAACGATTATTTCTAAAATCTTCAAATGCAGCAGAGAAATTTTCGTCACTTTGACTAAATGCGGTTTTTATCAATATCGTTGAGATTGAATAATTACCGAAGGTGTAAGGAGATCTTGAATTATAATTTAATGTTGCTGGATCCACATCATACTGCTCCGAATAATTATTTACGTAGGTACGATCTGCATTTAAATCAATTTTGAAATCAGGAAACAAATCGATATTGGAGGTGATATTAAGTGTTCTATTTGTAATTTGGGTAAAATTCTGGTTGAAATCCTGATAATTTGTCAACCAACCGTTGCTTGCGGATTCTTGTCTAATATCAGTTTGCGACCCGAAAATAAATCCAAGTGTTGGTTTTGATGACCCAAAGAATCCTTGACCTGGTAAAAAGCCGGGAAGCACCGTACCTTTATTTTCGATATAGTTGACGTTGATGGTCTTTATACTAGTTAAGACTCCAATAAGACCGTTGACAAATAGGTTGTTATTTGTCGTCGCTGGCGCAGCTGCCGTATTAACCACTTTTTGCCCAGGTTTCGGTGGAGCGACCGCTTTAGTTGGAGCTTTTGCTGTTTTCTTAGTCAATCCAATATACTTATAAAATGAATCCATATTGAATGCTGTGTTCAGCTTGTGTGAACTCGCATTTTGAACTGTATTTCCAAGATTGTAGTTGACACCATCAATTTCTACGTCAGACAATAATAGTGATGCTCTTTGCCAGTTATAATCTCCTGTGTAAGAATAGGTTGATTTTACAAAACTTAAGAAAGGCAATTTATTGATTGGCAAATCATAATTCACTACAAATTGCTGTGTTCGTGTAAACGCTTCTCCTGGATTCCAATAATCCGTATACAAGGTAACACTATTGATTGGCTCGTTATTCTCATCTATGTAATTTCTAACGATATTGTTTGATGAAGCGGTGTAATTAATTTTTAGCGCTTTTGTCAAATTGTAATTAAATCCGTATTGATAATTGAATTGATAATTTCTTCTAAACAAGGGATCCAATGGAATTCCTTCCACATCAATTTGTCTAAACTGCTGCTTGTTATATTGACGAATAATACTTGTGCTAAAAGAAATATTGCTTGGTAAATAATTAAAATTAAAGTCGCTCAGCATTTTCCAATATGAACTTTTCTTCAGGAATTTATTGTTTTTTAGAGGCTCTACTGCCTTTGGCTGAAAAGCATAAGTATAGTCTGCAGTCGTGTTGACTTGTTGATCAATAAAATTTTGAATTTCAAAATTATGCCGTTCCACTTGGTTGAAAGAGTAGGACAAGGTTAGATTTTCAGGGTCATAAATTCGCTGTTTTTGTTCTGGCGCTCTTTCTTTCTTAACCCCAATAAAATTAATGCTCTTACGCTTCGTATAGTCGATAGCGCGATCCTTAATATTAGCTCTCTCTGCACCGTCGGCAGTCACGTTCAAAATTTGATCGAGCTTAATATCTTGATTAAAAGGATCGTATTCTGGTGTAATGGTTTCTTCGCCAATTGAATAATTAAAAGGCAAATTTATTCTCCAGTTTTTGGGCATTAATTTACCCAAACTTAAATTCGTTACAATATTATACTGCTGCACATCTTCACGACTTCTTTCGTTTGGACCTTGTTCTAAGGAACCAAAACCGATGGTGCTCTTTTTACCTGTAGCAGAAATAGTCGCAAAATCTGCTAAATTGGTATCGATGTTCACTAATGCTGCCATTCCACCGCTATTTTCCATCTCAGCCAAACGGAGTTCATTAAACCAAACTTCTCCTCGTATTGGTCTGTCAATCAAGTCTGCTCCAGTTGGACTTAATCCAGTCGAAGTGTTGTTTTTAATACCGACCATTAGATTTCGTACCAATCCAAAGTTAGGATTTCCACGAACTCCCAATTTTAGTTTCCTAGGCCTATTGCCATCCAACTCATTTTCATTTTTATAAAAAATTTCATTAGGACCTAACTGCACCGATCTTGATAAGATTTTCAATTGCGTTAACAACACCAAAGGCAAATCAATTTCGTTTTCCTCTGGCCAAATTAGTTCCGCTGTTGAGGCACCGGCCGCGGTAACTTTCAAAGGGATTTCAACTTCATAAAAATTCTCCGTAAAGTCATTGCCAAATCTAATAAAACCAATCATTTCATTATCTTGTAATGAAGTGTCACTTGGCAATGCCTCAGCATGCAAAAACATTTTTAATTTTTTAAACTGACGCATATCGACACTTACATTTTTAAAAACTCCTCTCGCATCAGTTATTTCAAGACCTTGTTCCCCGGAAACTCTCAAAGAAAGCGATTGCTCATTTTGATTGATAATGGTGTTGTTGTTAAAAAGCTGTTCTCTAACAACTCCAGGAGGAGAAAGATAACGAATCGGCGACCTAGAGGCGTTTTCTAAAATATTAAGAGATTGTACTTCAAAAACAGTTGGGTCTTCATTTGGACCAGTATCAGTTGGATCAGTATCAAGCGTATTAGTGTATCTTCTCCAATCTCCGCGGACCAGATCCAAGGCTCCAAAACGAAGGGTCACTTCACTTTCAAAACCTGTCAAGAACATTCTAATAAAACGAACTGAAGTAAAATCTGAAATTCCGCCTATTTTTCTTTCGAATTCTGTCACTGGAATTTTATATTGAATCCAACGCACATCTGTTTCTTCTCCGAAAGTAGATCCTGGTGTAGATGCAATAGTCTCCTTCACATCGGTAACGAATTGGTCACCAACTACTAACCCTGGTTTGATGTCGACGCTGTATTCGTAATACGCTTCAACCGTATCCATCGTATTATCGCGGTTGATATCCTCGACATCTGGAATTGTTGAATTACCTCTATTGTTATCCGAAACATCCACTGGCGAATTCCCTTGCGTTCCGTTAAAATTCTTATAGCGCTCCACAACTCCACCACCTGCTTGAAGAAAATAAACATAATTATCCGCAGCTGGATCTGCTTCTCCAGCATAATTTGTATAAATTGAACTTTCCGCAACGTCGGTCAATCCATCAAATCCAATATCTTGAGCACTTCTATTTCCTTGATCGGTATCAAAAGCATAAATTAAGGATTGTGCAGATGGAACCTTTCCCCAAACTGTACTGATGGTAAGTGTATTTGAACCTGCTTCAGGCAGACCATTTTCGTACTGCTTTCTTCCATCTTTAAGAATGTCTTCAGAAATGGAACCCAAATTGAAATAAATTTTTCCTGTATTGCTGCTGGTTTCTGGTAATGCACCGTGACCAACGTATGGATCCATCACCCAAAATTGCACAAATTCAACATTGGCTTGTTCAAAGTTTGTAGAATTTAGTGATCTCGTAATTCCCCCAAAATTGTCTCTTGGAAAAGCTGCAAAATCTAAACTATTATTATATGGACCTCTTTCGTTTGGATAGTAAGTAAGGTCTAAAGTATTAATGATCTGAATCTGTCCAGCCGCAATATCAGTACTTGGGAATAGTTCATTAATAAAAACCCTTCTCGTTTTATTTAAAGAAATATCGTCTGTCGAAATACCGCCAGGACGTGTGTAAATTACTGGATCGATGGTGTACCAGCTCATTTTTGCTCTTTTGGAACCGTACTCTAACGTGGTTAAATCTCCTTTAAAATTATATGGACTTGGGGTTTCATTTTTTGTAATGTCATTGTCAACTAAAGGTGTTGAAGACAATGCCCATGACAAAGGAGATCTTAAATCGACGTTGGTTTGCGAGCCTTCGAAATCATCAACATATATCGTTGCTTCTCCTTCGAATTGATCTGCTTTTGGAGTATCAGGTTTCAAGAAAGCAACTTCCCCTCGAAATGAAATATTCGATGGAACATCCGTATCCATAAAAGGCAACTTGTTGACCATTCTTGTAAAAAATGGAACTTCGGTTGAAAAATTTGTATTCAACCCATAAATCGTATTGTTTACAGATTCTTGACCAAAGCTAGATTTCTGAGTTAGCGGCCTTTCTGTCATTTTTAGAAAGGTTCCGCCGACTGTAAATCTTTCGGAAATCTTGTGATCAACTGTGATACCCATAAACCTTCTGGTCTGTTGTCCAAAGGTTGAGTTGTTTTCAACAGAAACTTGTATTGGGGTATTGGATGCTTGAAGAGACGGATCCAATATTTGAACTCTACCCGCTTGATAATTGACACTATAATCTATTCCTTCAACTAAGACGCGACCTCCAGCCGTAACCACTACTGATCCGCGAGGTACGTTAAATGCTCCAATTGGTATTCCGTCGCCTCCGCTAGATTTAAATTTCCCTCGCAATTGATACTTGTTCTTGTCACCATCCTGAAGCGCTTGTGCTTGAGTACGTCGGTACATGCTTCGAAAAACATACTTTCTTTGATTCTCGTTATAGGTATTTGGATCGCTATACAATTGTCCTGGATTGTCTTTCAGTTTGTCAAAAATCAACCTCCCGAAAGGCTCCACCGTGGTAAAAATCAATCGCCCATTTTGCGTATCTACCGTTAATCCGGGTATGAAATCAAAAAAACCATCTCCTCCGGCTTGAGGATCGTTATTAAAATTTAGCTTATCTACATTAAAAACCTTTAATAAAGGCGTATCAGCTACCCTATTATCTACTGTTGGATTTGCAGGGAATGTTGTCCCGACAACTGGTGTGATATAATTTATAGGTGAAGGGTCGGAATACAAAATATTAAATCTAAAATCCTGTTGTTCTAATTGAAAGGCTCCTGGAATTTGATAAATGTTTTTCATCATCAAGTCCCATACTGGATTTTCAACGTTGGACAAATTACTTTTAAGCATTTTTAATATCAATGCCTGCGTCGTAATCGTTTCTGGCTGACCAGTGTCAGGATTTGTAGAGCCTGGCTGCGTGGCATCTACTCCATCATTTCCAAATTCACCCACTTGATAGACTTTATCTCCTACAGTATACTGATACGCAACAGCCAAAACTTCGTCATTTGACAATCTTTGCTGCAAGGATAAATACCCTAATTGTGTATTAAAAGTAAATTCGTTTGCATTTAATTTTCGTGCATTCTCTAATTTTGAAAAATCCAATCCCTCGACTGCGGTAATTGTATTAAATCCGCCTCCTGCTGTTGCAATTTCTCTAATATTTGGGTTTAATAGACCCGCACCATTGTTGGAGTCGTCAATTAATCCAGGGTCATACAAATTATTTTTATTGTCTGCTGGAGCGTCAATTGGATTCACAAAGAATCCAACCGGTTGTGGATTTAGCGACACAATCTCATCATTGTTGATACCACTAATTTGTGCTTCACCTAAGTCTTGTAGCGCGATGATATTTCTTTGATTGTTATTTGCTACATTGACCCTATTCTGTCTGTTGGTTATCCAAACTTCAAGACGCGTAATTTGAACTCTACTATTGATAAATGGGTATTTATTTAGTGCCGCGTCGTATTTGTTTCTAAAGTATTGTGACAAAAAGAAATGTCTGTCATTGTCGTATTCCAATCCAAATAAATCAAAATCCTGAATCGTTCCGCCTCCTTGCGCCGTAACCGTTCTTGTTTGCGATTTTTGCTCAGAAAAAATCCCCGTTAAAGTTGTTTTGCCAAATTGTAGTTGCGCTTTTACCCCGAACAAACTCTGAGCGCCTCGAATTAAGGAACTACTTAATGGAAGACTGACATTACCCACTTCTATCTTCTGAATAATATCATCTTCATCAGGCGTGTATTCTAACTTGATTTGATTCTGGAACGCAAAAGTTGACTGTGTGTCATAATTCGCAGTAACTTTTAGTCTTGTACCGACTTTCCCCATTAGACTCATACTAATTCTTTGAGCAAAATCGAAATTAGTTTGCGCACGATTTTGTGGAGAAAGGGCGGGATTATCTTGTTTTGTATGACGTACTCCTAAATCTACTTCAACTGATCCTGTAGGCTTAACATCTATAGTATTGCTCCCAAAAATAGAGGCGAAAAATCCTGAATTCACGTAATATCGAGGCAATAAGTCTTTCTTCCCTTCTTCTGATCCTTCTTTTTTACCATCAATTGCGTCCGACTTTTTCTTGAAGTAGGCGCGCATAGATTCTTGAAGCATTAGTTTTTCGTACTCTTTTGGCGTAAGAATAATAGGATAGTTGATGTTGAAGTCGTCAACACTGTTGGTATAAATATATCGATCTGTTACCGGATCATAGGTGTACGCATCCAAAATACTAGGCGGATTAGGCAACTGCAATGTTCCTGACGCGTACCCTGGTTTTATACTGTCGGTTTCTTCCTCTAGAACTTGAGCATCAGCGGAAAGACAGTTAAACAAAACCATCGCAAAAACACTGAATGTAAGTACCGACTGTATTTTCTTTATAAATGGAGTTTTCAAGTATTATAAATTTTTTAAAGCTTGTTTTATTATAGATTCCACCGTTGCGTCAGAATCTAGATTAACAATTTTATCCACCACCTTTTCTGCCAATTTTTTGTTAAATCCAAGAACTTCTAGTGCTGATAACGCCTCATCTTTATTTCTATTGTTGTGAGAAATGGAAACTTCGTCTAAGTCATATAATTTTAACACTTTATCTTTCAAATCAAGAATAGCTCTTTGCGCCGTTTTAGCACCAATCCCTTTTATAGATTGTATGGCAGCTACATCACCAACCGCAATAGCTTGAATCACTTGCCTCGGCTCAAGGGAAGAGAGCATTGTTCTGGCAATACTCGCCCCAATTCCAGAAACGGACAATAGCATTTTAAAAATTTCACGTTCCGATTTTTCAACAAACCCAAATAAAGTATGTGCATCCTCTTTTATTTGCAGATACGTGTATAATTTTATTAACTCTGTCGATGGAAGCAATGAATAGGTGTGCAAAGATATGTTAATATGATAACCAACTCCACCACAATCAATAACCACATCTGTTGGTGTCTTTTCAACTATTTTCCCTTGAATATGTGCTATCATTAGTATTGTAAAGTAAAGCCAAATATAACAAAAAACTTCAATTGCACTTATTTTTACGAACAAGTGTTAAATTTTTATTTCTAAATTTTTTAACCTTTTCATTTTTTCCTGCGCATCAACAACCGCTACCGCTGCCATATTAACCATTTCTTCTACACTAGCGCCAAGCTGAAAGATATGCACTGGCTTTCCCATTCCCATCATAATCGGACCTACAGAATCTACTTTGTACAGTTCTTTAAGCAGTTTGTAGGTAATGTTTGCAGATTCAAGATTAGGAAAAATAAGCGTATTCACTTTTTTCCCCGCAACCTTCGAGAAGGGAAATTTAGCTTTCAACATTTCAGCATTTAAGGCAAAATCTGCTTGAATTTCTCCATCAACGATCAAATCTGGATAGTAATTATGCAAATAAGCCACTGCTTCTCTAACTTTTGATGCACTTTGATCAGTAGAAGATCCAAAATTCGAAAATGAAACCATTGCAATTACTGGTTCCATTCCAAAAAGTTTTACTGTTTTTGCGGTCATCAAAGCAATTTTTGCCAAATCATCTGATGATGGGTTTGGATTGATTGCGGTGTCTGAAAGGAACATTGGACCTCTGTTGGTCATCATCATATTGGTTGTCGCAATTAACGAAATGCCTGGCGCTTTCCCTATGAGTTGCATAATAGGCTTTACCACTGTTGGATAACTCCGAGAATAACCTGTAACTAGAGCATCCGCCTCACCTTCATTGATCATCATTGCTGCAAAATAATTTCGCTCTCTCATCCACTTTTGGGCATCCAATAAGGAAATACCACGTCGCTGTCTTGATTTCCAATACATCTCAGCATAATGCAACCTGCGCTTGTCTTCTTCCGGAGTTTTTGGATCATAAATAGGAACATCAGCATCGAAGCCTAATTCTTCTTTCAATTCTAAGATAAGCTCCTTATTTCCTAATAAAATTGGCATTCCTATCCCTTCTTCTAGTACAATTTGAGCAGCTTTCAATACATCTAAATGGTCAGCTTCTGCAAATACAATCCTTTTCGGATCAGTTTTGGCTCTATTCGTTAGTAGTCGAACCATTTTGTTGTCAGAGCCTAGACGCTCCAGCAGGTCTTCCTCATACTGGTCCCAGTCTTGAATAGGGTTGAGTGCGACTCCCGACTCCATTGCAGCGCGAGCAACTGCTGGTGCCACAGTGGTAATTAGCCGGGGATCGAAAGGTTTTGGAATGATGTACTCTCTTCCAAAGACCAACTTGGTTTCTCCGTAGGCTATATTTACTTGTTCAGGTACACTTTCTTTCGCCAAGGCCGCTAAAGCTTTGACGGCTGCCATTTTCATCGCCTCATTTATTTTCGTAGCTCTCACATCTAAAGCACCTCTGAAAATATAGGGAAAACCTAGAACATTATTTACTTGATTTGGATGGTCTGATCGCCCAGTGGCCATGATAATATCTTTACGAGTGGCAATAGCCAAGTCATAGGAGATTTCAGGATTTGGATTTGCCATCGCAAAAACAATTGGATTGTCCGCCATTACTAACAACATTTCTGGAGTCAACAAATCGCCGGAAGACAGACCTAAAAAAAGATCAGCTTCTTTGAGTGCTTCTTCGAGGGAAATCGACTTGCCTTCTCGCGCATACTTTAATTGCATTGCAGATAACGAAATATCTCCGTTGGTAAGTAGCCCTTTGCTATTAAACATATAAATATTCTCTGGCTTGATGCCCAGCAATACATACAAATCTGCGCAAGCCAATGCCGCTGACCCAGCTCCAGACACGACCATTTTTACGTCACCAGGATTCTTTCCAGCCAATTCCAAAGCGTTAATCAAAGCAGCAGATGATATGATTGCAGTACCGTGTTGATCATCATGCATCACTGGAATATTCAATTCCTCTACCAATCGACGTTCAATTTCAAACGACTCTGGGGCTTTTATATCTTCTAAGTTTATTCCGCCGAAAGTTGGCGCAATATTTTTAACTGTTTCAATGAAAGCATCAACGTCTTTGGTACCAATTTCAATATCAAATACATCAATATCCGCAAAGATCTTAAACAGTAATGCTTTTCCCTCCATTACTGGTTTTGAAGCCTCCGGACCAATGTCTCCTAAACCTAAAACAGCTGTTCCGTTTGTGATTACAGCAACTAGATTTCCCTTTGCAGTGTACTTATAAACATTATTGACGTCTTTAGCAATTTCAAGGCAAGGTTCTGCTACACCCGGAGAATAGGCCAATGACAAATCTCTTTGTGTTGCGTATTTCTTAGTTGGAACAACTTGGATTTTACCTGGAGTGGGTTTTGCGTGGTATAATAATGCTTCTCTTCGCTTGCTATTTCTATTCATGGCATTGGTGTTTAATTCCGACTTGCAAAGGTAGAAGTCTGAATGTAATACCGAAATTTTTAAGCATTAATCTTTAGCAAAAAGATGGCCCCCAGTTATGAAATATCTTTTCAAATAGTTATTATTTCGCTGGAGTAACAATTGGAGTACTGGGGGAAGGAACCACAGCGCCTGCAGGAGTTTCAACATACTCGGTTTCCTCTAAATCTTCCGTTTTCTTGCCAAGTTTCACTTTTGGAGCCTCTTGAGTTCCCGTAACGGTTAACGGGATTCCAATAATTCCAAGCGGTGGCAAACCAAGTCGCATTTTGATATTCAATTGACCATCAAAACTTGTAGTTCCCTCTATTCGTGGTCGAAAGCCAGCAAACTTAAACTTGAACCGCTCAATAGTGATAATGTTGTTCTTGATTTTAGTTTTGATGTCCACTTTTGTAACATCTGGATTCTTTATTGCTGTTGTACTTGTTTTTTGACTCACCGCATTAAACATTTTAAATCCACGCATTTTTACTTCTTTGACAGACAGTGTTCCTCCGCCAATTAATGAAGGATAAATAGGCTGCATATTGCCATCCAATTTCCCACCTACTTTATAATCTAATGAAACTTTGCCTTGCGCGTTTTCTGCTGCTGTGGCCATTTCACGGAACATTTTAATTTCGTCATAAGCACGTTTGATATCAAAATCAGCCGCTTTTACTTTAAAGTCAAAAAAGGCTCGATTAGGCGTTTCGCTTTCATAAACTATATCCATATTAACGGGGCAATCAATGATATTGAATCCAGTATTTTTAAGCAGCATTTTACCTCCCGAAATGGTCAAATCTCCTTTGGCATTGTCTAATGTTAATTCTCCAAAATTTACTTTTGTAGCATTGGCAATAAATTGCAAATCAAAATTAGGCGGAATCACTAACACACCAGTTTCAGTTCTTGAAGGATTTTGTTTTGAAGGACTTTCTTCTGCTGGTGCAGTTGTTCCGGACATAAATTCATCCACATTTATGAAATTTGAAGTCAATGAAAACTTGCCCTTTAACACCTCTCTATCGGACAAAACAAAATTGATTACGTTTTGCAAATACCCATTCATCTTAAAATCAGACTGGCCATAGGATGCAATAAAATCAGAAAAATTCATTTTATCTTGCTGAAAAGTAAACAATCCGTCATTGATCAAAAATGGCTTTGGAAGATATTCCGAAGTTGTTTTGATATTTTTTAGTTGTAATGTACCACTATTGTTGAGTTTGCTATAATTTCCGTTAGTTGCATCACTTTGTTTCCCTTTGAAGGCCACATCGGCTTTGATAAATCCCTTTACATCAATTCCATTTTTAGAAAACACCTTATAAATTTTTGCAATATCGATAGTTCCTTTTGCCTTGATGTCATACAAAACATCATCAAAATTAGAAAAACTCGCTTTTAGGTAAAATGGATTTCCTTCAAAAACAAATGAGGCAGGATTAATTACCAATTGCGTTTGCTTGAAAGTTCCATCGCCATTAGATAGGGTTGCGTTTAGATTTATATTTTGAATAGGCTTGGGATAATACTTTGTTTGAATGGTAACGCCTTTCAAGTTGATAAATCCTTTCGTCTTTGGAAAAACAGATTTGGACTTGTCGTAGATTCCGTTCGAGAGAACATTTGCCTTCAACAATCCTCGTAAACTCATATTCTCCAACCCCAATGCTTGATCTAATTTTTTCAAATCTATTGAAGCTTGAATATTGGCTTGAATCGACGGTTTATCAATACCTTTCGATTTTACGATTGCTTTTAGATAATCCGTCCCGACATTGAAAAATAAAGAATCCAATGTGATTTCAACATTTTCGGGATTTAAGCCTGGTACTTTTGTGTCAAAATTCAAAAATATGTTTGAGACAGGGAACGGCGCATTTTTGTATTCAATTTTACCATCACGAATCTTCATATTAAACGCTAAATTTGGGCTTTTGCTTTCTGAGGCAATGTATTGTCCTTTAAGAGAAAGTCCTAAATCCGTATTGCCTTTTACTTTTGTTTTTTCCAACCATTCAACGTATTGCGGTGGCAAAGCGGTAAAAAAATCATTCAGTTTACTTCCTTTAGAATCGATCTTAAAATCCATGTCGTAGCCGTTTTTTAAGAAATTAAATTCACCGGTAAACTGAATTGGAAGTTTATTGATCTTTAAATTATTTTGTTTAAAAACAAAAGCAAAAGAATTTGTATTAATTTTAGTTATCAAATCGGCTTTTACTTTTTTGTTCTTGAGATAGGTCTCTTGATCATAAGTTAGATTTAAGGAATCTATCTCTGCTTCTGTATAAATATCGAAAACCGCTTTGTCTAAAGAACCATTGCCCACATAGTTAAATCCTTTCGCATCAATAAGGATTTTTGTCGATTTGTCATTGTATACCAAATGACTATTGCGAATATCTATTTTCTCAAGTTTTAATGAAGTGTTTGAGTCGTCTTTCGATGGTTTCGATTCTTCAGAAATGTATACGTTGTAATTTGCCTCTCCTTTTTCGTTTACTTTGACATTCATCAATGCATTAGAAAGGAAAATTTTGTCTATTTTAACTTGGCTGTCAAAAATTAGTGATTTAACATTAATCCCGAAAGCAATCTCATTTGCAGAAATCAGCGTTTCATTCTTAAACGGCGCAGAACCATTTAATTTGAAGTTCTTTAAAGTCAACGTTAATGAAGGAAAATGATTGAAGAATGAAAGATTTGCTTCTGAAAAATTTAATTCGCCTTCTAGTTTTTCATTAGCAAATAACTTAACCTCCTGCGCTATTTTCCCGGGAAACACTATTGGAAACAAAAACATTAATAATAACAATACAAAAATGGTCGCGATTGTTACTTTTAGTGCCTTTAAGAACTTATTTTGCTTCTTTTCTTCCATATTGCAAATTTAGAATTTTACTTTACTTCGGCTAACAAAATGACAATTAAAATCTTATTCATATAAAAAAGAAACCTCCCAAATGGAAGGTTCCTTAAAAAAACTAAACTAACTTAAATTCTATTGTTTTAACAATTTTGTTGTTTTCACTCTATTATTTTCGTCTACTATCTTTACCAAATACATCCCACTATTTAAATCTGAAATATTGTATTGGTATCCAGTTGGTTGAGTAGCAAAGCTTTTTACCAATTGCCCAGAAATAGAGAATATTTCTACTTTTGAAACCGTATTACTTATAAAGAAGTAATCTGTTGAAGGATTAGGATAGATATTAGTTATGTCTGTGGTATCAACTTCGTCAATACTCAAAGATGATGGTTTGTTACCAAAAACTCTAAATCCTCCTGGCTCGATACTGATATTCATATTGGTATCCATGACAGAGAAAGTAGAATTATCCATCAAATTCGCCCATGTTCCTGCAAAGGGAAAGCCACCTGCAACATTATAAGTACTGTTGCTAAAGTTTGTCAAAACGAACACATAACTTAAAGCCGTTGTTTGTGAAGTACTTGTCCAAACATCTAACCTTGGTCTACCAGTAGATCCAAAATTCCATGCAAAAGAACCATTTTCAAAAACATCTTCTGTTTTTCTTAAGTTAATCATTCTTGACCAATTGTTATAAATTGTACTTCGATTAGTATCTGCGAACCAATTTTCCGACCATTGCGGTTGTGGTTTTGTATCTAGTTTACAATCTGGGCTAGAAAACGAAACGGTCCCATTTTCGCAAGTCCATAGTGATTTCTCCCACCCAAGAGGACCAAAATGCCATAACATTTTCGGACCAGGAACGAGTAAATGAACGGCACCCATGGCTGAAGCTCTTAAATGCACTTTTGCTAAATCATTTTGCGTTTGACCAGCTTCTGTTAGGGCTTTGTAGAAAACTCTTTCCTCGTCATGACTTTCGGCATATCCGATAAATCTTTCTGACGGGTCAGTTACGCCTGACAAACTAGTTCCATTACCCTTTAATAAATTAGCATAAGGATCCGTCATCTTGCGCCATTGCATAATTCCTTTTGAATCACCCGATTTAAGATAATTTGCCCATTCTACTTCTTCAGTATACGAACCTCCAGTACCCAAATGCTCAAAAATAACTAAGAAATTTGGATCTATTTCCCATTGTTTATCTGCATAATATTTCAATTTAGCGACTCTATCCGATCGATAACCATTGGTGCATGCTTCCTGACCACCAGACACACTAGGTGGACATTGATTGGTAAAGCCTTTCGTTAAATCCCAACGATATCCATCAATTTTATACTCATTTATCCAATGCTCGATAGTTCGTACTGAGTAAGTATTAGTCAAATTGTCTGGTTCACGGAAATGATTCAAATCAGAACCAACACTATACGAGTGTTGTGCAACTTGATTACAGTACGGATTTTCGGCTGTAATTCCATTCCCCCATCCATCATTATCAGTATCTGTCATCCACATTCTTTCCAGTGGTGATCTCCCAAAAACATGGTTTAACGCGATGTCTAGAATGACTGCAATTCCATTTTGATGGCATAAATCAATAAACTCTTTCAATTTCGCTGGAGAGCCATAACGCTTGTCGGGTGCCATATGAAATACGGTATTGTACCCCCAACTTAAATTGCCTTCAAATTCCATTACCGGCATCAATTGAATTGCATTTATTTTAAGATTTCTAAAATAATCAAATTTATCAATTAGATCTTGATAACTTCTATTGGCGTCAAAATCACGAACTAAAACCTCATAAATCACTAGGTCTTTTTTCTTTGGTTTTACAAAATTTGTAGTTGCGGCGCTCCAATTATAGTTGTAATAAGCATTTGGACCTGTTTGTAATACAGAAACTTCTCTTTGTTGTCCTGTTGGATAAGATGGCAAATTAGGATAAACTCCCAATGAAGCAATCTCTGGATCATCAAAAGGAGATAATACCAATGTAGAAAAAGGGTCCGCTGTCTTTACGATTGCAGGAGAATTAACTGGTCTACTTGTTACATCGCAAACCCAATACTGGTAATTATAGGATTGATTAGGAACCAAACCTGTTAACTCAAGCCAAAATTTTCCGGAAGTTGGATCTTTTTTCATTGCGTAAGCGCCACTCGGCTGGTAATTGTTGAAACTTCCTGCCACATATATAAAATCCTTGAACGGTGCATTGAGCACTAAGGTAGCTTTAGTAGCATCGCCAGCATCATAATTTACTCCATCAACCAAAGTGCCTGACGGCAATGCTTGTGCAATTATCCCTGGATTTACGATTACACTAAACTTTTTCACTTGTGTTGAAGCTCCTTGAGAAATCTCAAGTTCGTAATTTCTGTTTTCCGTAATGTTAGTATCGGTAAAAGAGTAAGTAGGAACATCAGACGCCGTATTTATACTTACGCCATTGGCTTTTAAATTGTAGTTTGCATTTCCATTTGTATTGGAGGCTTGAACAGTTCTGCTTTCTCCTGCATTAATAATCGTGCTGCTATTCTCTGTCGGAGTGGTTAAAGCAGTTTGAAAAAAACCAACATCAAAAATATAGTCGACGCAAGAAGGCGCTTTCTTCAAAGTTTGTGTTCCTGCTGCATTTCTAAAAACCATACCCATTTTCGTGGCATTTGCCTGTTGCGTTGCATTAATGCCAAAATAGGTACTTGGAGTAATAGTAATACTATAAACTCCTGCTCCTACATTTGCCATTTGTCCGATTGTATCGTCTTGACCCCAATTTCCAATTACTGAATAGCCAAAAGCATTAGCTGTATCCCCAATTCCTGAGTGCATATACACTTTTGCAGGAGAGTTCCCCATCGTATTACAAGTGGTAATTGGAAAAGTTACTGTAATTGTCACTGGATCGGTGACGTTGAAAGTCGAAGGGGAAATCGTCACCTGTGCAAAAAGTACAGTTGACATTAGCCCAACGATAAAACTTAATAAAATATTTTTTTTCATAGCTAATTTTTAAAAAAAGGGCTGCGAATTACAGCCCTTAATAAGAGATACATGTTTAATTAATTTGGAAGTTCCTCTAGTTTATAAGTATAATTTCTAGGATTAGAAACACTCATTTCTATTTTAAATTTTTTAATTGCTCCAATTTCAGCGCCAGGAGCTTTGATGTCGCCACCACTAATTGCTGGAACAGTTACTAATATTGAACCCGTTGAATTCAAATCTCCAAGAAATGAAATTATGCTCGTAAAACTTGGAGCAGTGCCGCTAGTGGAGACATAAGATGGAGAAGGAAGTGGTTCACCCACAGGTGTAACTACATCTCCTTCCCACATATTTGATTTGAATCTAAAGGTCTTACCTATTATTAAATCCATGATAATAGTCCATTTTTTGTTTATTACATCATAAGTCATAGGCACCATAGAAGCGACACTAGCTCCGCCAGTTCCTCTAGTGGCAGGTCCAAAAGGTCCAAAAGCTCGGTATTTCTTAATCGTACAAGTTGAAGACCCTGAACCAGTATCTATGTTGGCCTTTATATAAAAATGCGATGCTTCTGTTACCAAAAAATTTTGGCTTTGATCGGAAGTTAAACTTGCAACCCCAGTTGCTGAGGGCACACCTACACCATAGATTGTTGCGTTTGAAAAATCTCCACAACCATCTGGTCTGTACATTTTATAATTTCCTGGCTCCAAATAAAAGTAACCTTCAAAATCAGCAAGGTTTGAGACTGATGATGATACTAACTTTTGACTATCGTCTGGATTATCTCCTTCTTTGACTAGTGCCAAAATTTGGCTTAGAGTTGGATATCCTGTCACTGAAATTGTCACAGGGTTTGAATATTGAAATAGAGCATTTGACGCTACGCCTAATTTGGACTTAATTCTAATATCAATATTCATTGCAGTACAAGTGAAAGAAGGTAACTTATTCAATAAACCATTAAATTCACCAACTTTTAATGTGCATGTTCTTGCATCTGCATTCAAATCTAGACCAACAACTGACTCAACTGCGTCAGAATAGTCTGGATCATTATCATGATCAGATACAATTATTGAGTATGTTGATGAGGTTGGCACCCCATTATTACTGCGATCCCATTCCAATTTAATAAAAGTATCAGAACTATTTGCTTCCAATAAAATATCTGGCGGAGTTATAGAACTGTCCTTACGCAATTGAAAACCATTGGCACTAGCTACATAGTCTTTATCATTCGTACAAGAATGAAATAAAACTAATGACAAAAGAAATGTAGCAGATCTTAAAATATTTTTCATTGTTATAAATTTTTAAAATTAATACCCGTCGTTTTGCGTAAGAAACTGATTGGCTCCTAAAGCGGAAAGCGGGATTGGAAACAAATTATAATGAGTTGGAATTGCAGCTCCGTCTTTATTATTTCCTTTCCAAGGCCATAAATAAGATCCTCCAGTGAATTTACCAAAACGAATTAAATCGCTTCTTCTGTGTCCTTCAAAATTTAGTTCTCGTGCTCTTTCATCTAAAATAAAATCTAAAGTTAAATCCCCTGAGTTGATTGAAGAAGCACTCGATCTAGTTCTTACAGCATTTACATATTGCAATGCAAGGCTATTTGAACCTCCTCCGCCACGTAAAACTGCTTCCGCATACATTAAATATGCATCGGCTAATCTAAATAATGGAAAATCTGTGTTTGAAAATTTAAGTGGAGCCGCAATTGACGAGAGAAAATTAGTGTTTCTAAATTTGGTGGTAGGGAAACCATCTAACCATTTTTTGTAATCCACCATCTCATAATTATGTCTCTTAGCTTCAGGACCTGTATAATTTGAAAAAAACAAATGTGCTCGATCATCAGGTGAATTTGCTAATTGTTGCGCACTAGTGATAAATGAGCCATCTGGATTTGCATACTTCCCGTACCACGCTTTTGTAGCGCGATGCCCTGTCCAACCTTCAGAAGCACCGAAATCTCCGATATTCATGGTATCATTACTTAAACTTCCATTCACCAAATACGTGGTATTTCCAAAGCTTTGACTTACGAATGGATCAGCAACTAATGCATATATAATTTCATTTTTAGCATCACTTATGTCGTTATCACCGGAGAAAATACTGACAAACTCAGTGGCTAACTGATAACCGCCTTCATCGATTACTTTTTGAGAATACTCCAAAGCCTTGTCATATCTTGCCACTCCTGTGTACACTTCCGAATTCAGATACATTTTTGCCAACAACATTCTTACAACATGTTTGTTAGCACGTCCGTATCCAACACGGCTTGGGAGTTTGTCTTCAATATCCAATAATTCTGCCACTACAAAATTGTACAATTCAACTCTGCTAGCTTCTGGTTGAGGTCCAGCATCTATAGGATCTGTCTCTCTCAAAATAGGCCCTTTACCAAAACAATCAATCAAATAATAGTAAGCCAAACTTCTTAAAAATCGAAGTTCACTTTTGACCTGCTCTCTTGTAGGAATATTGTACTGAGCCAATTGGTTAATGACCTTATTGCATTGCGGCACTGTATAATATACCCTATTGTACAAGTATTTCATAAATTTATTATTCTCGTCCCAACCGTTGGCAGTTGTAAGAGGATCTAGGCCTCCATCACCCCAACGATTCTTCATATCATCTGCGGTAAAGTCCTGCAGATTGATAATACCGCGCAAGAATGGAGATTCTCCAGCATTATCCCCAGGAGTATCTGTGCTTTCCGGACCTGAAGCCCCTGATAGTGCGAAAGTACCATAGACTTTTGATACCAACCCATCTAAATTTGGTTGCAATTCCAAAAGTTGCTCTTCTGTTATCACTTGTCCTTTTGGGTCTGTATTCAAGTCATCTGTACAGCCCAAAATCAATCCTAGACTAATAAAAAGTCCAAAATAAATTGCATTACTTTTTTTCATAATATTTTTTTTTAAAAATCAAGACTTAAACCTAATGTGAATGTCGTTGGTCGTGGATAAAAATTAGCCTCAAATGCTCCAAAAGTCTCGGGATCTTGTCCTGAATAATCAGTCAGGATAAATACATTGTTAACCGATCCACTTACACGCATAGAAGCATTTTTTACAAGTTTCTGAAAATTATACGACAATGAAATATTATCACATCTTAAAAATGTAGCATCTTCTAACATATAGTCAGAAATCGCAGAATTATTAAGTGCGTAATTATCAAAAAGTGGATTTGCCGATCCATCATTAAAGTTAAGAACATTATTCACAAAACTTGCATCTTGCGGATTAACCGCGCTTTGTATTGAACCGTAACGTAATTTATCGGCATTATAAACCTGACCTCCTAGTTGACCTCTGAAAGCTGCTGAAAAATCCCAACTTTTGTAGCTAAAATTAGTATTAAATCCGTACACCCAATTCGGTCTAATGCTTCTATAAACCCTGTCATCATTTCCAATTTCACCATCCTGATTTGTATCGACATAGGCACCAACTATTGGATTCCCATTACTGTCATAAATCTGTTGGAACACCCACGCAGAATAAGCTTGTTGACCAACCGCATTAAAGAGTAGAGGCACTCCTGTTTGAATTGGTAATCCAAGGACCTGAAGTGGCGCCGGAGTGTCTAATTGATCGATACGGTAAAAGCTATATCCTATGTTCCCGCCAATGTTAAAAGAAACATTGTCATTCTCTAATACTTTGACTTTTAAATCCAATTCCAATCCTTCTCCCTTAATAGAGCCAACATTGTTTAGGAAAAGTGTACCACCTGTACCACCAGCAGCACCAGGAGTTTCTGCTAGTAAGTCTGTAGTATTTCTTTGGTAGACATCAAAACTTCCCGTAATGATACTTCTTTTAAAAATTTCAAAATCTACTCCTGCATTCAAGGTCGTGGTAGTTTCCCATGTCAGGTCAGGATTATAAGGTATCGGTGTATAGGTTGTTGCATTTGGCAAGTATTGACTTGTCGCATCTCCTGGCTCATATAGCTGTCTGGAAGGGAAAAATTTCCCAGCTATATTTGCTTGTCCGGTTTGACCCCAACCCAATCTCAATTTCAAATCTTGAACAAAATTCATATTCTTTAGAAATGATTCTTCTTTTAATTTCCATGCCAAACCAAAGGCTGGAAAATAACCCCATCTTTTGTTTTCTTGGAATAATGAAGAGGCATCTGCTCTCAACGTTGCAGTAAACAAATACCGACCCAACAAATCAACATTAGTTCTAGCAAAAAAAGCTTGAAGATTTAAGGGTGAATAATATCGTCCAGTTGGATTCTCTTTTGGATACTTAATATTTGGTATTCTAACTCCGGTTGGCGACAAAGTATTATCCGTTGTAAATTCTGCTTTTGTTCCATCGGTAACAAAATCTTGGTAAGAATAACCGGCTTGAGCATCAACCTTCGTAACAAATCCGGTCAAATTTTTAGAATAGGCTAAATAAGCGTCCATCGTCTTATTCGTGGATGTTTGTTGCTCACTATAATCAACCCCTGGGTTAAATACATAGTTTTTTTCTGGGTTGTTTAAGTCTACAAAAGTTGCGCTTTTATTAAATCTATAAGTTGCTAATGCATTATCGTCAAAGACGGTTCTTCTTCTAGATTCTGAAGCATCTATACCTAAATTTACTACTGCTCTTAAATCTCGTAAAAAAGGGAGTTTATAATCAAATTCAATATTTCCTAAAAATCTCAGAGAGCGAACTGGCTCATGCCTTTGTTCTAATCTTGCAAGGGGATTAACCGCGCCTGTTGTCTCGTCTCTATTCTCTCTCAAAACTGTTGCCTGATAATAGCCCGCAAATTTGTTGTTGAAGGAACTACCGTATACCGGTTTGGTTGGATCCATCTTGGCTACATCACCAAAAACACCACCTTCGTCAATTTCGTTTTTATCGGTATATAATCCTTTTGCATTGACATCAATTTTCAGATTATCATTCCAAAATTTAGGAGTCATCTTTAAGGAATACGTGAGTCTTTCTAAATCATTAGTTCGAACTATTCCTTGAATTTTTGAATACCCAATAGAAGCTCTAAATGGAATTTTTTTATACAAGTTCGCTCTAGCACTAAAATTATGATCGGTAGAAATAGAAGTTCTACTTATCACGTCTTGCCAGTCAGTATTGCTGAGAAGTCTACCTTCTATTTCTGGTGTATTTAAGTCGTCGGTTAACTCATTTGTTGGATCATCAATTCCCAAAACATTTGTTCTGTCCGGGTGGTATTGTCGGATAAAGTTAACAAAATCATTGGCATTCATTACATTCATTTTTCTGAATAACTTCCCAACTGATAAATTTGCCGAATAATTAAATTGTGGCGCACCGACTGTTCCCTTCTTCGTGGTAATCAAAATCACCCCATTAGATGCTCTCACCCCATAAATAGCAGTTGCAGACGCATCTTTCAAAATAGAAAAAGACTCAATATCATTCGGATTTACGAGAGAAAGAGGGTTTTTAAGACCTACAGGATTTTGATCACCGATTGGAACCCCATCAATAATAATCAACGGACTGTTTGACGCATTCAACGATGCACCTCCACGAATTCTGATGTTAGGATCGGCATCGGGCTGACCTCCATTGGTCGTTATTCTAACCCCTGCCGCCTTTCCTGCCAGCAGTTGATCAGCTGATACTATCGCTCCCTTATTAAAATCCTTCGCGGTAATCAAAGCTACTGAACCCGTCGCATCTTTCTTTTTCGCCGAGCCATAACCTACCTGAATCACAACTTCTTGTAATTGATTGGATTCCTCCAAAAGACTCACAGACAACTCGGCCTGCGAATCATACGTTACGGTAGTGTTTACATACCCAACGTAAGAAAAAACAATCTTTTCGCCTTTTTTAACTTTGTTTAATTTGAACTTTCCGTCAAAATCGGTCTGTGTTCCGTTCGCAGCACCTTGAATTACTACGTTTACTCCAGGTAATGGCTGTTTAGAAACTTTGTCAACAACCGTCCCTTCAACCGTGCTTTGTGCAAAGACAACAATTGGGAGTAAAAGCATTAAAAATAACAACTTATTGTAAATTGTTTTCATACATTTTGTTTAAGTTAGAATTAGTTTTTTGAGCTTATACCTTACTTCGAACGTTAAATTTAGGTAAATTTTTTGATTTCGCTTGTGAACGGCTGTTAATTGTCTGTCGAAAACGTTTTCGTGTTGAAAACTTTCTCTAGTATTCAATATTTTAAGGATATAATTTCCATTTCTGAAAATAAAAATTATCTTTAATCGGAAATTAGTAATTATTATAATCGCAATGAAAAGAAAAGTAACCCTCAAGCAAATTGCTAAAGAACTCGATGTGTCGATTTCAACTGTTTCAAAATCACTTCGAGATAGTTCTGAAATCAGCGAAGACACCCGTCTGAAAGTACAAGCATTTGCAAAGTTATATAACTACAAACCGAATCTAATTGCTTTAAGTTTAAAAAACAAAAAAACAAAAACTATCGGGATAATAATTCCTGAAATTGTGCATCATTTTTTTGCCACAGTCATTAGCGGAATAGAACATGTTGCCAATGAAAAAGGCTATAACGTCATTGTTTGTTTATCCGACGAATCGTTTGATAAAGAGGTAATTAATATGGAAATGTTGGCTAACGGAAGCATCGATGGATTTATCATGTCACTTTCTAAAGAAACGCAGCAACGAAAGGACTTTCACCATATTAGTGAAGTCATCAATCAAGGAATGCCAGTTGTTATGTTTGACAGAGTGACCAATGATGTATTATGTGATAAAGTGATTATTGATGACGGTTTAGCGGCTTATCAAGCGGTAGAAAGTCTAATTATCAATGGCATGAAAAAAATCGGACTAATTACTACCGTTGACTATGTAAGTGTCGGGAAATTGAGAACAGAAGGTTACATAAAAGCACTACTTAGTAATGGAATTCCAATCAATAACGATTTGATTATCAAAATTGAAGATATTGATAATTGCTCCACTCAAATTGAAGAACTTCTATCCAATAACGACTTAGATTCAATTTTTGCAGTCAATGAATTATTTGCCGTAACCGCTATAAAAACTGCCAAAAGATTACAATTGAATGTGCCGGAAGACATTGCTATTATAGGCTTCACAGACGGAATTATCTCTAATTATTCTTCACCGAGTATTACCACTGTCAGTCAAAACGGAATCAAAATGGGGAACAAAGCAGCCCAGATGCTCATAGAAAGGCTGGAGTCTGAGGATGAGGAAAACGAGCAATACATTACAGAAGTTATTGAAACCCATTTAGTGCAAAGAGAATCAACGCCAATATTAAAATAGAGTGTCGCTTCGAGAAATAATTCTTCCTCGAAAATTGATAATTTTTGTTATTTAATTTTTGAAAAGAAAAAAATTATATATTTACTCCCGATTATCAGAACTTGTACTTTACTTCGAAAACATAGTAAGTTTTGATAAGCAAAGCGCTTATCGTATTCAAATTTAAATTACGATAATGGAAAAGCGTAGATTAAGTTTCTGGCAAATCTGGAACATGAGTTTTGGATTTCTGGGAATACAAATGGGTTTTGCACTGCAAAATTCTAATGTTAGCCGTATATTTCAAACTTTAGGAGCCAATATTGACGATATCCCAATTCTTTGGGTCGCGGCACCTCTAACAGGATTGATTATCCAACCCATAATCGGTTATTTTTCAGACAGAACATGGACCCGACTGGGTCGAAGAAAACCTTATTTTTTAGCAGGAGCAATACTAGCCTCCGGAGCTTTATTCATTATGCCAAACTCTCCAGTTCTCTGGTTTGCGGCAGGAATGCTTTGGATCATGGATGCTTCTATCAATGTTTCCATGGAGCCTTTTAGAGCCTTTGTGGGCGACAATCTTCCTGAGAACCAAAGAACAATGGGTTTTGCAACACAAAGTTTTTTTATCGGAATTGGCGCTTATGTAGCTTCTAAACTGCCTCTGATGTTAACCGGCCTTGGTGTAGAAAATACTGCGCCACTTGGAATAATTCCTGACTCTGTCAAGTATTCCTTCTATATTGGCGGAATAGCTTTCTTGGTTACTGTACTTTGGACCGTTATTACTTCAAAAGAATATACACCAGAAGAATTAGAAGCATTTGATAAGCATCAAAAAGTGTCCTTTAAAAAAGAAGAACATTCTCAAGAATGGTTTCAAGCCAATGGAGCATCTCATTTAACCAAAGGGATTATTTTTTTTAGTATCGGAATTTTGTTCGCTTTGGCAATATATCATTTTGATTTGAAAAAAGATTTATATGTGCTTTCTTTAGGATTAATTGGTCTTGGCGGTTTGGCCATGATTATTTCCGGAGTTATGCAAAAATCAAATCAATGTGAAAATGGATTCGTAACCATAATGAACGATTTTCAATTTATGCCTAAAATCATGAAGCAATTGGCGTGGGTCCAGTTCTTTTCATGGTTTGCATTATTCTCGATGTGGATTTATACTACTCTTGCAGTAACCCAACATATATATGGTACAACGGACACGACTTCAGAAGCGTACAATACTGGTGCAAACCAAGTCGGTGAAATGTTTGCCAATTACAACTTAATTGCTGCTATTGCAGCCTTTCTACTGCCTTTGTTAGCAAAGAAAACAAGCAGAAAATTTACGCACTTCATCGCCCTAACTTTGGGCGGATTAGGTTTAATCTCAATTTATTTTATTAAAGAACCAACCGTCTTCACCATGGAATGGCTGCCAATGATTGGCGTTGGAATCGCATGGGCAAGTATCTTATCAATTCCATATGCAATGCTATCTGGTGCTTTGCCTTCGAACAAAATGGGATATTATATGGGAGTTTTTAACTTCTTCATCGTCATTCCTCAATTGGTTGCGGCTTCAATCTTAGGATTTTTGGTATCACAGTTTTTCAACAGTGAGCCGATTTATGCCTTATTTATTGGTGGAGCATCAATGATTGTCGCTGGTATTATTTCATTAACGATAAATGACCAATCAAAAATTGTTATTAATGAATAGAAAAGCATTTATATTCGACCTCGACGGCGTAATCGTAGATACCGCAAAATATCATTTTCTCGCTTGGCAAAAAATTGCCAGTGAACTTGGAATCGAATTTACTCCAGAGCACAATGAACAACTAAAGGGTGTAAGTCGAGTACGCTCTCTAGATATCATTCTAGAACTTGGCAAAATTGAGACAACTCAAGAAGAAAAAAACCGATGGCTGGTTCAAAAAAACGAAGACTATCTCTCGTATTTGGTGAATATGAATTTTAGTGAAATTCTGCCAGGTGTAATTCCAATTTTGCAGTTTTTGAAAGAAAATCAACAGGGAATTGCGCTAGGCTCGGCAAGCAAAAACGCTCGTCCGATTCTAGAAAAAACCGGCATCATTAGCTATTTCGACGCCATTGTCGATGGGAACGACGTTACCAATGCAAAACCAGATCCAGAAGTTTTTATTCAAGCCGCGAGATTATTGAATATTTCCAATGAAAACTCGATTGTATTTGAAGATTCGGTCGCCGGAATTCAAGCGGCAAATATTGCAAAAATGACCAGTGTGGGCATCGGTGAAGCAACTATTCTAAATGAAGCAAAATACATTTTTAAGGATTTTACCTATATGGATACCAGCTTCGTTGAAGCATTAATAAAAAAATAAAACGAAAAGAAGAAACAGCGCATCCTGTTTTGAAATGTCAAGTTAATTGAAAACTATTATTTAAAAAAAAATGAATCAAAATTATATTCAACCAGACAATTGGTCAATTATTGAAGAAGGATTTGATGTTGAAAGAGTTAAATCATCCGAGAGTTTGTTTAGCATCGGAAACGGAGCCATGGGTCAACGCGCCAATTTTGAAGAAACGTATACAGGAGAAACTTTTCAAGGAAGTTATATTGCTGGGATTTATTATCCTGACAAAACCAAAGTGGGATGGTGGAAAAATGGTTACCCAGAATATTTCGCCAAAGTACTTAATGCCCCAAATTGGATTGGTATTGACATTGAAATCAATGGTGAAAATTTCGATCTCAATAACTGCACAAAGGTCACTAATTTCCGCAGAGAACTAAACATGAAAGAAGGTTGGTACAATCGCTCTTTTGAAGCAACACTTAAAAATGATACTGTAATTTCTGTAAACGTGCGTCGTTTTCTCTCTCTAGACATTGACGAAGTCGGCGTGATCAAATACGAAATAACACCTTTAAATAAAGGAGCTGTAGTGACATACAGGCCATACGTTGATGCAGGAGTTACCAACGAAGACACCAATTGGGAGGAGAAATTTTGGGAAACCATTGATATTCAATACTCGGAAAACCAAGCTTTTGTTACCTCAAGAACCCATAAGACGAACTTTGTCGCAACGACTTTCATGCACAACACAATTCATTTGAATGGTGAAAGTTTGAATATATTGCCAGAAAAAGTCGATGCAACTAAAGAAAAAATTCAATTTACATATACCGTTGCAGTAGCCAAAGACGGCAACTCATCTATTCAAAAAATTGGAGGTTATGCGGTTTCGTTAAATCACGATAACACCCAAATTGGAGCGGAAAAAGCAATTCAGGCTGCTTGTTCCATCGATTATGATCAAATATTGCAAGACCAAATAGACGCCTGGGCAAAAATTTGGGAGATGTCTGACATTACCATCGACGGTGATGTAAAAGCACAACAGGGTATTCGTTTCAATATTTTCCAACTGAACCAAACTTATCTAGGTAAAGATTCTCGATTGAATATTGGACCTAAAGGATTTACAGGCGAGAAATATGGTGGATCTACTTATTGGGATACTGAAGCCTATTGCATTCCATTTTATATGGCGACTAAAGACCAACATGTAGCCAGGAATCTATTGACCTACCGCTACAACCAATTGGACAAAGCTATTGAAAATGCGGAAAAATTAGGTTTCCATAACGGTGCAGCGCTCTACCCGATGGTTACCATGAATGGAGAAGAATGTCACAACGAATGGGAAATTACCTTCGAGGAAATCCACAGAAATGGCGCCATTGCTTTTGCCATTTATAATTTTCACAGATATACAGGAGACTATTCGTATATCCCAGAAAAAGGATTGGAAGTATTGATTGGAATCGCTCGTTTTTGGCATCAAAGAGCAACACTTTCAACACACAAAAATCAGTATATGATTTTGGGAGTTACGGGTCCGAATGAATATGAAAACAACGTCAATAATAATTTCTACACCAATTATATTGCAAAATGGTGTTTAGAATATACAGCCGTTCAAATTCATGAAGTTGCTGCTAATTATCCATCAGACTATCAGAGAATTGTTGCCAAAACTAATATCTCAGACTTTGAATTGCAGGGTTGGAAAAAGGTGGCAGATCATATGTACTTCCCTTATTCGGAAGAATATGAGGTATACTTACAGCAAGATGGCTTCCTCGACAAAGAATTGGTTCGCGTTGCTGATTTGCAAATGAGTCAACGTCCTATCAATCAAAAATGGTCATGGGATCGCATTTTACGTTCTCCTTATATTAAGCAAGCTGACGTATTGCAGTGCTTTTACTTTTTCGAAGATCACTTCTCGAAAGAAGAATTGCATCGAAATTTTGAATTTTACGAATCGTTTACCGTGCATGAAAGTTCCCTTTCTCCATGCGTTCACTCAATCCAAGCGGCTGCACTAGATAAAATGGATATGGCTTATACGTTCTATTTGCAAACTTCTCGTCTCGATCTCGATGACTACAACAAAGAAGTAGAAGAAGGTTGTCACATTACCTCGATGGCAGGAACTTGGATGAGTATTGTTGAAGGTTTTGGCGGAATGAGAATTAAGAATGATATGCTCCATTTCTCTCCTCGAATCCCGAAAGAATGGGAAGGTTATTCTTTCAAAATCAATTTTAGAAATCAAATATTAAAGGTGGCAGTGGCACAAAATGAAACTAATTTTATTTTAGAAGGCCATACCGAAATTACCGTTAATGTTAACGGAAAAGAAGTTTTGGTTGAACCTAACAATTTGGTAACAGTATAATTATTAAACTTAACCTGAAAACTTAATTGCTTTCAGGTTTTTTATTTCATTACTATGAAGAAATGGATACTTTTTTTGGGATTGCTTTCCGCTCCGTTGTGTGCTCAAGTCGAAAAAATGGAGCCGCCGTTTTGGTACGCTAGCATGCACAATCCTGACCTGCAAATCATGTTTTATGGGAAAAACATCGCTCAGAATGCCGTAGAAGTATCTAACGGAATCACCATCAAAAACATTCAAAAAACTGAAAACCCAAACTATCTTTTTGTAACAATCGACACAGAGAATCTGCAGGCGCAAGAGCTAACATTTACTTTCAAGAATAACAATAAAACTTTTACACAACAATACAACCTCAAAAGCCGCAAGAAGAATTCCTCATTGCGCAAAGGATACGATGCGTCTGATGTCATTTATCTGCTCATGCCCGATCGTTTTGCCAACGGAAATCCGAATAATGACAGCGATAAATCAGTAACTGAAAAAGGAAACCGTTCACTTCCAGGAGGCAGACACGGCGGCGATATTGAAGGGATTGTCAAAAATCTTAACTATCTAAAAGAGTTGGGAGCAACTGCTGTTTGGTCGACACCACTTTGTGAGGATAATGATGAAACTTATTCTTATCATGGCTATGGACAATCAGATGTTTATAAAATTGATCCTCGGTACGGAACCAATGAAGATTACCTGCGTTTGAGTAACGAATTGCACCAACGTGGCATGAAAAACATCATGGATTATGTCACCAATCATTGGGGTTGGCGTCACTGGATGATCAAGGATTTACCAACTCATGATTGGGTGCATCAATTTCCAACTTTTACGCAATCGAATTATAGAATGACAACGCAGTTCGATATCAATGCTTCTGCGGTCGATGCTGAGAAATGCATGGATGGTTGGTTTGTAAAATCGATGCCAGACCTCAATCAATCGAATCCGCTTTTGCTCAATTATCTCATTCAAAACGCAATTTGGTGGATTGAATACGCAGATTTAGATGGATTCAGAGTGGACACTTTTTCGTACAACGATAAAACTGGAATATCAAAATGGTGCAAATCAATTCTTGACGAATATCCTTATTTTAATATCGTAGGAGAAGTTTGGATGCACGACCAAGCACAAATGGCCTATTGGCAAAAAGACAGTAAGATTGGAGCTATTCAAAGCTATAACTCAAATTTACCAAGCGTCATGGACTTTACTTTACACGATGCCTTTGGAAATGTTTTTAATGAAGACGAATCATCATGGGACAAAGGATTGATTAAAGTTTATGACAATTTCACCAACGACTTTTTATACCCGAATCCTAACAACATCATGACTTTTCTGGAAAATCATGATACAATGAGATTTAATGAGCTTTATAAAAACGACTTCAAGAAATACCAATTGGGAATGACTCTAATAGCTACGGTTCGCGGTATTCCACAGTTGTATTATGGTTCCGAAATCGGCATGTCCGGCAATAAAGATAAAAGTGGTGATGCTGCCATCAGACAAGATTTTCCTGGGGGATGGGACGGCGACACCAACAATGCCTTTGCAAACACAGGCAGAACTTCAGAACAAAAACAATATTTCGATTTTACCTCTAAATTATTACAATGGAGAAAAACCAACAACGCAATTCATTTTGGAAAAATGAAGCATTATGTTCCTGAGAACAATGTCTATGTTTATTTTCGATATACCGACAACAAATCGGTGATGGTGGTTCTGAATAACAGTTCAAAAACACAAAACATCAAGACCAACAGATTTCAGGAGAGCATTCAAAATTATACCGCTGGCAAAGAAGTCTTGACCGGAAAAACCATTGATCTAAAAAATGAAATTACCATCGAAGCTAAATCGTCTTTGATTATCGAACTACAATAATTCTATGAAAAAAATATTCCTATTCCTGCTCATTTCATCTTGTGTATTTGCTCAAAATTCAAACAGAAAATTTGAAAACTTTAAGAAAGTAAACAATACACTAGAAGTTACAACTTCCGACGGCAAGTACATTTTCAAATCGTATTCCGACAAAATAATAGAAACGAATTTTATCCCCAAAGGAGAAGCGTTTGATGCGAGTTCACACGCCGTCATTCTCGCTCCAAAAGCAGGAATTGCAAAAGTAAAATCTAATAAAAACGCAATCCAATTTTCCACAGCTGGAATCGCGGTTAGCATTCAAAAAGCACCGTTCAAAATCTCTTACACCTACAAATCAAAGGAACTGCTTTCTGAGAAAAATGGGTATTTCAAAAAAGACAGTATTGAAGTTATCGATTTCAATTTAGACAATTCAGAACTTTTATACGGTGGTGGTGCACGTGCACTCGGAATGAATCGCCGAGGAAATCGCTTGCAATTGTACAACCGCGCACACTATGGTTATGAAACCAAAGCTGAGTTGATGAATTTCTGCATTCCACTCGTTTTATCATCCAAAATTTACGCAGTTCATTTCGACAATGAGCCTATCGGTTACCTCGATTTAGACAGCAAAAAAGACAATACATTAGCCTACGAATCAATCTCTGGTCGAAAAACCTATCAAGTAATTGCAGCCGATTCTTGGACGGAATTAATTTCGAGTTATACCGATTTAACGGGCAAACAACCGTTACCTCCGCGTTGGGCGTTGGGTAATTTCTCCAGTCGATTTGGATATCATTCCCAAGAAGAAGTGGAGAAAACCATCCGAAAATTTGAAGAAGATAAAATCCCTGTCGACGCCATTATCCTCGATTTGTATTGGTTCGGAAAAACAATAAAAGGTACTATGGGAAATTTGGACTGGGACAAAGACAATTTCCCAAATCCAACCAAAATGATGGCGGATTTAAATGGAAAAGGAGTAAAAACGGTTCTGATTACTGAGCCTTTTGTTTTGACCACCTCCAGCAAATGGCAAGAAGCAGTTGATAAAAAAGTACTGGCAGTTGGCGCAGATAATATGCCGTTTAAATATGATTTTTATTTCGGAAATACCGGATTAATCGACCTCTTCAAACCCGAAGGCGCTGCTTGGTTTTGGGACATTTATAAAAAACTAATCAATCAAGGAGCTGGCGGCCTTTGGGGTGATTTGGGCGAGCCTGAAGTTTTTCCATCGAAAGCAATTACCGCCAAAGGAAAAGCAGACGAAGCACATAATGTTTACGGACATCAGTGGGCAAAATTGATTGCAGAAGGTTATCAAAAAGATTTTCCAAACCAACGACCTTTTATTTTAATGCGCTCTGGTTATTCTGGATCGCAACGTTTCGGCATGATGCCGTGGAGCGGTGATGTGAACCGAAGTTGGGGTGGGTTGCAATCGCAAACAGAAATTGCCTTACAAATGGGTATGCAAGGTATGGGCTATATGCACTCTGATTTGGGTGGATTTGCAGGCGATTATTTCGACAATGAACTGTACATTCGATGGTTGCAATACGGAGTTTTTCAACCCATTTTTCGTCCGCATGCTCAAGAAGAAGTTGCGTCAGAGCCTGTTTACAAAGATATCGTAACCAAAGCTAAAGCCAAAAAACAAGTCGAATTGCGTTATCAAATGATGCCTTACAATTACACAATAGCCTTCGACAACAATCAAAAAGGAACGCCACTGATGCGACCGCTGTTTTTTGAAGAGCCAAACAATACTTCTCTGGGAACCGTTTGTGATAATTTTTTATGGGGGAATGATTTCTTGGTGGCACCCATTATGAAATCGAATGTGACTTCAACTTCAGTCTACTTCCCTAAAAACAACAATTGGTTTGATTTTTATAGCGACCAAAAATACGAGGCTGGAACTACAAAATCAGTTTCAGTTACCGAGGACCATATTCCGGTATTTGTTCGAGGTGGTGCATTTATTCCGATGATTAAAACAATCCAAAACACTTCGACTTATTCGATAGCTAATTTTGATTTGCATTATTACACCGATGACAAAACCACGACAAGCTTCGGTAAACTATATAATGACAATGGATCCACTGTGCAAGCGTACGAAAAAGGAGATTATGAAATCTTGTACTTCAAATCGGCTAATTCTGCCAAAGAACTAGCTATTACCTTGATGGCTGAAACTGGAAAAATATTTCAAGCGGTTTCAAAAAATGTAAGTCTTATGATTCATCATTTAGATGCCAAAGTAAGTTCCGTTCTTATCAATGGTAAGGATACGCCATTCAAAAAAATAAATAACAATACTATTGAAATCAACGTTTTTTGGGAGAAAGGAATCTCAAAAGACATTAAAATTCTATATTAAAAAATGAAAAAAATCGCCTTACTATTCTTAATACCACTGCTATTGAACTGCACTCAAAATACTGCTCAAAACAAGAAAAAGCAAAAAGCAAAAATGCAAATTCAGCACAAAGCACCTTTCGTTTGGGAAGGAGCCAATTTGTATTTTTTGATGACCGACCGCTTTTTGAACGGAAATACCACCAAAGAAGTTTTCTTTGATCGAACTCGAAATACAGGGTTGCTTCGCGGTTTTGAAGGCGGAAACATCAAAGGAATTATTCAAAAAATCGACGAAGGTTATTTCGATAAATTAGGCGTGAATGCCATTTGGTTTACGCCTATTGTAGAACAAATTCACGACGGCGTTGATGAAGGAACTGGCGTGACTTATGGTTTTCATGGCTATTGGGCCAAAGACTGGACCGCCATCGACCCGAACTTCGGAAACAAAAAAGACTTAGCGGAATTGGTTGCAAAAGCACACGCCAAAGGAATTCGAATTGTCCTTGATGGAGTTATCAATCATACCGGACCAGTAACCGATATCGACACCGTTTGGCCCAACGAATGGGTGCGCACCGGACCACAATGTGATTACAAGAATTACGAAAATACAACGGCTTGTACCTTAGTAAAAAACCTGCCTGACGTTCTAACAGAAAGTAATAATAATGTTGATCTTCCTCCTTTCCTTATCGAAAAATGGAAGAAAGAAGGCCGCTATGAAAAAGAAGTTGCGTCGCTCGATGCCTTCTTCAAAAGGACCGGCTATCCGCGTGCTCCGAAATACTATATCATCAAATGGTTGACAGATTATATTCTCGAATTCGGCATTGACGGCTATCGTGGTGATACGGTGAAGCATGTAGATGAAAGTGTATGGACGGATTTCAAAACACAATGTGATTATGCTTTTGCGACTTGGAAAAAGAATAATCCCACGAAAGCCCTCGATAACAGTCCGTTTTATACGATTGGTGAAGTGTATAATTACAGCATCAGTAACGGACAAGACTTCGATTTTGGTGATCGAAAAGTAAATTATTTTACGCACGGATTTAACAACCTCATCAACTTCGAATTTAAGTGGAATGCTGCTCAAAAAAGTTATGAAGAATTGTTTTCGATGTATTCTAACAAACTGTCAAATGAGCTAAAAGGATACAGCGTTCTGAACTACATTTCTTCTCACGATGACGGAAAACCCTTCGATGCGGCGCGAACCAAAAGCATTGAAAGCGGCACTAAATTGTTGCTCACTCCAGGAATTTCTCAAATATATTACGGAGACGAAACTGGCAGATCTCTCGTGGTTCCAGGCACTGAAGGCGATGCCACCTTGCGCTCGTTCATGAACTGGAATGATGTCAAATCAAATCCTGAAACCCAAAAAACACTGCTTCATTGGCAAAAGCTAGGACAGTTTAGAAAAAACCATCCAGCGGTTGGCGCGGGTATTCACCAAGAAATTTCCAATAAAACCTATGTCTTTTCCCGAACCTATTCGAACGGAAAGTATACGGACCAAGTTGTTATCGGATTGGAATTAAACAAAGGAAAAAAAGAAATTCCGGTGGGCAATATTTTCAAAAACGGAAGTAAAATAAAAGATACTTATTCAGGAAAAACTGCCATAGTTTCAAATGGAAAAGTGACTATTGATTCCGATTTCGATATGGTCCTTCTCGAAAAATTATAAGCTTTCCGTTTGCTTCTTGCCGAGCTAAAAAAGAACTAAATGTTAAAAATCGGACATCGCGGCGCCAAAGGACATGCTCCTGAAAACACCTTAATTTCTTTTCAAAAAGCAATCGAATTGGGAGTTCAAGGCATTGAACTCGATGTGCATTTAACTTCTGACAAGCATTTAGTCGTTATTCATGATGAAAGTGTAGACCGAACAACTTCCGGAACTGGTTTAGTAAGTTCATTTACTTTAGATGAATTGAAATCTTTGCAAATTGACAATCTCTATGAAATTCCAACACTACAAGAAGTTCTGGATTTCATTGACAAAAGAATATTCCTCAATATTGAACTCAAAGGGAAAAACACGGCAAAACCAGTTACGGATTTAATTGAGCGCTATATTTTAGAAAAAAATTGGACTTACGATCATTTTATAGTTTCAAGTTTTGATTGGAATGCATTGCAAGAAGTCCGTTCTTTGAATCCGAATATTGCTATTGGAGTTTTAACCCAAACAGATTTAGCATTGGCGATTGGTTTTGCTGATTTCATTAAAACCAAAAGTATCCATCCTTATTTTCATCTGCTAACACAAGAAAATTTGGCTTTGATGCAAGAAAAAGGATTTCACGTGTTCCCTTGGACGGTTAACGAACTAGAAGATATTCACAAAATAAAGTCATTACATGTAGACGGAATCATCAGCGATTTTCCAGACAGACTATGAATCAAAATTTCGACATTATTATTGTAGGTGGAGGCGCTGCTGGATTTTTTACCGCGATTAATATCGTCGAGAAAAATCCAAAGCTCAAAGTAGCCATTCTCGAGCGCGGCAAAAACGTATTAGAGAAAGTTCGCATTTCTGGTGGCGGCAGATGCAACGTGACCCATGCTTGTTTTGAACCCAACGAATTAGTCAAATTCTATCCTCGAGGGGAGAAAGAATTGCGCGGTCCCTTTCATCAATTTTGCTCTGGCGATACGATTGAATGGTTCGAGAAACATGGCATTGAACTTAAAATTGAAGACGACGGTCGCATGTTTCCAGTGTCTAATTCATCACAAACGATAATTGATTGTTTTTTGAATGCCACTCAAAAATTGGGCATTTCGGTTTTGACTGGACAATGCGTACAATCGATTTACAAAAAAGACAACTTCTGGAAAATTGAAACACCAAGCGAACAATACCTCACAGAAAAATTAATTTTAGCCACAGGAAGCAATCCGAAAATGTGGGAATTATTACAAACTTTCGGACACGCAGTTGTGAGTCCAGTGCCGTCGTTATTTACATTCAACATCAAAGATCCGCGGATCAAAGACTTGATGGGCGTTTCTGCGTTGGCAACAGTTAAAGTAAAAGACACTAAATTATCAGCAACTGGACCTCTATTAATTACCCATTGGGGCATGAGCGGTCCGGGAATTTTGAAATTATCCGCTTGGGGTGCGAGAATTTTACACGATAAGAATTATCAGTTTACTATCTGTGTGAATTGGCTCAACGATGTCGAAACCGAAGATGCTGAAAAGTTATTGAAAGAAATAAAACTCGAACACGCGAAGAAAGCTGTTTCAAAGAAATCGCCATTTGACTTCCCGAATCGTTTGTGGGAAAGTTTGGTGTTGGCCTCTGGAATCGACACCTCAACTGCGCTCGGTGTGACAAAATGGGCAGATTTGTCCAAAATACAATTGCAAAGTCTAGCACAGCAGCTCACCAATGGGAGTTTTCAAGTGAATGGAAAAAGCACTTTTAAGGAAGAATTTGTGACGGCTGGCGGCATCGATTTGAAAGAAATTAATTTCAAAACGATGGAAAGCAAATTGCATGAGAACCTTTATTTCGCCGGAGAAATCGTCAACATTGATGCAATTACAGGAGGTTTTAACTTTCAGAATGCTTGGACGAGTGGATTTATCGTGGCGGAAAACATTTAAAAGATTTCATAATCAAGGAATTAAAAGTCATACATTTGAATTATCAATACTTCTGCTATGAAAAAAATCTACCTATTCTTGTTGTTTTTTGTTTTTTCAATTAGTTACGGTCAATTTGACATTTCAACACAAAACGTTATCACTTGCCAAAATAGTAATAATTTTGGTTTCAATTTGACACAAAATGTGGTTGTTGATGCTAGTCCCTCAGACTATACAATTAGCTATTTTGAGAACGAAGCCAATGCACAAGCCAACATTAATGCAATTTTAGACCCAACTTCGTACAATCTTTTTAGTGTAGGAACGACCATATTCTATGTTAGAGTGTTGAATATTCAAACTAATGAAATTCAATTTGCTTCTTTTATCATTACCGTAAATGATCTCCCTTTTGCAAATCCTGCTGTTCTGACATTTTGTGATCCAACTGCGCCTCCAATTTATAATTTGGAGGATGCTAACGAGCAAATCTCAGGTCAACAAAACGTAACAGTTACGTACTATGACAATCCATTTTCTGGGGGAGTTTTAATTCCCGGCGGCCCTTTTACTCAAACTGTATTTCCTGTTCAAGTTATTGGTGTTGAAGTCAATGATGGTATATGTACAAGTCCTCGTACTTCAATTACTTTAAGTACAATTGACTGCAATCCTTGCCCGAAACCAACGGCAATAACTTCAACTTCGATTACACCATATAGCGCTGTAATCGGTTGGACTTCGCCAACTTCCATAGGCAATGATATTATAGTATTGCCTGCAGGTTCGCCCGCACCAACGGCAACCACAAGCGGATGGGTTTTTACTAATTCAAGTCCTTATCTAATTAATTTTCTTTCTCCTGGGGTTTGCTACGACGTGTATCTGCGATCAATCTGTAACTCAGAAAGCGTGAGTGATTATGCGGGTCCAAGATCATTTTGCACTTTAGGGTGTATTGATAATGGTAATTGTTCAGATAATTTAGATTTACGAGCCTTTTTAGATAGTAATTTGAATGGCGTAAAGGATTCAAATGAAGTTATTTTTACTAATGGTGTTTATCAGTATCAAATTAATGACGCTGCAAATACAATTTCCGGTTACAGCAATACAGGAAGTTTTAAAATATTCGATAGCAACCCTGCGAACTTCTACGATTTAAATTTTTCACTTAATCAAGGTCTTGAACCGTTTTTTAGTTCAACAACTTCCTACAGCAATATCAATATTCCAATTGGAAGCGGAAGTCAGATTTTGTATTTTCCGGTTACACAATTACAGCCTTATCAAGATTTAGAAGTGCAACTTAATCCAAATGGCGCTCCTCCTCGACCTGGTTTTACCTATTCAAATCTCATTCGCTATAAAAACAATGGCGCAGAAACCATTGCAGCGGGAACCATCAACTTTGTTAACGACAATTTCCTTTCAATAACTTCTATTTCGCAATTTGGCGCAACTAGCACGGCGAACGGTTTTAGTTTTGACTTTACTAATTTAGGTCCAAATGAAGAAAGAGAAATAAACGTTTTATTGCAAGTGCCCACTATTCCAACGGTTGCCTTGGGTCAAGTTTTAACTAATTCCGCCACAATTACCCCTTTAATAGGAGACAATTTCCCATTAAACAACTCAGATGATTTATCACAAATTATAGTAGGTTCCTACGACCCAAATGACAAAACTGAAAAACATGGTGGTAAGATTGCTATCGATGAATTTACGAATAGTGACTATTTGACGTATACAATTCAATTTGAAAATACCGGTACGGCTAATGCAGAATTTGTTCGCATTGAAGATGAATTAGATGCACAATTAGATCTTTCTTCGGTCATGATGATAAGTTCCTCACATCCGTTTAACATGCGCAAAATCAACAACAAATTGATTTGGAACTTTTACAATATCAACTTGCCTCCTACGATATCTGATCCTGTATTGAGTCATGGTTTTGTTCAATTTAAGGTGAAACCAGTATCTGGTTTTTCAGTGGGAACGATAATTCCAAATACTGCCGACATTTATTTTGATTATAATCCTGCGATTGTTACCACTACTTTCGAAACTGAATTTGTGGAAACTTTAAGTGCCAACTCATTTAATACGAATACAATTGCAATCTATCCAAATCCAGCGAGTACAACAATTCGTATTAGTGTAAGCAATGGTCTCGAAAAAATCTCGTCAATTAGCGTTTACGATATTGTTGGGAAAGAAGTAATTATTCATTCAGAAAGAGAATCATCAGAGGTTAATCTAGATGTTTCACCATTGAATAATGGAATTTATTTTGTAGAAATCACAAACAAAAATCAATTAAAGATCACCAAAAAACTGGTTATAGATAAATAATAAATGTGTGCAGATTTAAGATTTAAGATGAAAAAGAAAATCCTTGTTTTACTACTAATCCTCAATGGCGTATTTATTTTCGCACAGCCATTAGCTGTTAATGCTTCTCTTTCCCCAACTGAAATAGTTCAAAACACACTGCTTGGCAATGGAATTACAGTCAGCAACATTCAATTCAATCGTTCGTCTGCTAGCGCTTTGGCGGTAAGAGACCAAATCGGTGTTTTTAACAATGGTTTGGGGACAAATCTCGGTGTAGCAAATGGTGTTATTCTATCAACAGGTAAAGTGCAATTCGCCGTTGGACCGAATAACTTAAATGGTGGTTCGAATCAAACTTCAATTCCAGTGATAGGTGATGCCGATTTGTCGCTTTTATCTACAAATCCGATTCAGAATATTGCTGCAGTTGAATTTGATTTTGTCTCCTTAGGATCCGAAATTAGCCTAGATTTCATTTATGCCTCCGAAGATTATCCCGAATATGCTAATTCTATTTTTAATGATGTGATGGGTATTTTTCTAAGCGGCCCTGGTATTTCTGGTCCATTTTCAAATAATGCTAGGAATATTGCAGTACTTCCTTCCACATCCGAACCTATTTCAACAAACAATATAAATAATGGTACCACGAACAATGGACCTTGTGAAAATTGCAATTTATATGTGAATAACGGAACAGGAACTACACCGATTGTGAACGCAACTATTCAGTATGACGGTTTTACCACTGAAATTAACGCTTCGGCTACTGTTCAAATAGGACAAACCTACCACCTAAAAATTGCTATTGCGAATGTTTTAGATAACTTGTTTGATTCAGCGATATTCATCAGAGCGAATAGTTTCAAAACTTCCTCTCTAAGAAATCTTAGTTTTGAATCGACTAAAATGACGATTTCGCCAAATCCAGCTAGCAATACTTTTCAAATAAATCTATTGGATCATGCAGATACGATTGAAGAAATAACTTTGTCGTCGATACTGGGAACGCAATATAACTCCTCTTTTGAATCAAATGGCAACAAGACTTTTGTTGATGTTTCTTCTTTATCTAAAGGTTTATATTTTGTTGCAGTCAAAACAAAAAATAATTCGAAATACATTCAAAAATTACTTGTTGAATAGCTCTCAAAACTACCGATTCAACCACCAAATACTTCCATTCAAAACAGTGGCAAAACTGACCCAAAGGATGTATGGAATAAATAAGTAACCTGCAATTTTATCGATTTTGCCGAACTGAACGTAAGTTTCGTATATCATCAACCAAAGCAAAATGATTTCAATGAAGGCGAGAAATGGGTTTCTAATTCCGAAAAATAAGATAGACCAGAGCGCGTTCAAAGCCAATTGAATTACAAAAAACAATAGTGCTTTTTTCACTGCTTCTTTTTCGTAATCGATTCGGTTCCAAACCAAACCTGCAGCAACTCCCATCATCGTGTAGAGCAAACTCCAAACTGGCGCAAAAACCCATCCTGGTGGATTGAAGCTCGGTTTAACCAAAGTCGGAAACCACGTGGTCACAGAAGATTGTGTCGCCATGCCCGACAAATACCCGACGGCAATACAAGTCACAACAAAAAGTAGAATTTTTACGTATTTATTCATCACATTTTTTTCAAATGTAAGGAATTTAAAAAGTTGAATTGAGTTTTATTGTTGGGATTTCAATAAGACGCGACCATTTCTAACTAATAGTTATTCGCTTCGTCTTCTTCTTTATCGATAGGCAGGTCGTTATCATTTAAGAAGTTTTCGTATTCTTTTTCGTCTTTGTAGTTTCTTTTAACTAGAAAAAAAACTACGATAACAACAATAATGAGTAGGCCGCCAATTGTAATCCAATTTAATTCCATCAGTTTTAATTTTTACTAAAGTTACAAAAGTAAAATTAGTTATTGCCTGTCGTTTGTTTACTAAATCATTAATTTGATTGAATAATGAAACCAAGTATTGAGCAATACCGCAAAAAAAGTATCTTTGTTGAAATTGAATTTTATGAGAACTGAAACGGATTTTATTTCAAAATCATTTTCTACAACCATCGACAAAGGAAGCTTCACCTGGAGTGCTCCCAGCAATATTGCTTTAGTAAAATATTGGGGGAAAAAGGCACATCAAATTCCAGCGAATCCATCGATTAGTTTTACCTTGAATGCTTGCAAAACCATCACGAAATTATCATTTAGTGCCAAAGAGGACAAAACCAATTTTTCCTTTGATTTATTGTTTGAAGGTCAACCTAAAGAAGATTTCAAACCCAAAATTCAAAAGTTTTTCGAACGAATTGAGGTGTATTGCCCGTACTTAAAACACTTCCATTTCAACATCGATACGCAAAATACTTTCCCGCACAGCTCTGGAATTGCTTCTTCTGCCTCTGGAATGGCCGCATTGGCAATGAATATTATGAGTTTAGAGAAAGCGCTACATCCTGAAATTACTGATGAATATTTCTATCAAAAAGCATCCTTCCTAGCGCGTTTAGGTTCTGGAAGTGCTTGCAGAAGTATCAAAGGCGAAGTAGTTGTTTGGGGAAATCACGCTGAAATTGAAGGAAGTTCGGATTTGTTTGGCGTTGAATTTCCCGTAACAATCCACTCCAATTTTAAGAATTATCAAGACACGATTTTGTTGGTAGATAAAGGCGAAAAGCAAGTGTCAAGCACGGTTGGTCATGATTTGATGCACCATCATCCTTATGCGGAACGACGATTTCGGCAAGCGCACGAAAATCTTTCAAAACTAAAAACAGTTTTAGAAACAGGCGATATAGACGCTTTTGTTGAAATTGTGGAAAGTGAAGCCTTGACATTGCATGCAATGATGATGACGTCAATGCCTTATTTTATTTTGATGAAACCCAACACGCTCGAAATTATTAATCGGATTTGGGAATTTAGAAGAAACTCTAATATTCCAGTATGTTTTACGTTAGATGCTGGAGCAAACGTGCATGTTTTGTATCCCGAAAACGATAGCGTAGAAGTTTTACAATTTATTAAGAACGAATTAGTTGGCTATTGCCAAAATGGTCAGTATATTTGTGACGCAATTGGACAAGGTGCGCAAAATCTAACTTAACCTGATTTATGAAAGGACCTCTTTTTTACTCAAAAATTCTTCTCTTCGGAGAATACGGAATCATCAAAGATTCTAAAGGTTTATCGATTCCTTACAACTTTTACAATGGTGCCTTAAAGTCAGACGGGAATTCTTCGGAGGACGCCATCAAATCCAATCAAAATTTGGAACGTTTTGTTTCTTATTTGGAGAAATTACAAAACGAGCAACCTGACCTAGTAACTTTCGATTTAGCAACGCTAAAAAAAGATGTGTCGGGCGGAATGTACTTTGATTCAAGCATTCCACAAGGTTATGGCGTTGGGAGTAGTGGCGCATTGGTGGCGGCTATTTACGATAAATACGCACAAAATAAAATCACGGTTTTAGAGAATTTAACGCGTGAAAAACTACTGCAACTCAAAAAGATTTTCGGTCAAATGGAATCCTTTTTTCACGGAAAAAGCTCTGGTTTGGATCCACTAAACAGTTATTTGAGTATTCCGATTTTGATTAACTCACAAGACAATATAGAAGCGACCGGTATTCCTACGCAAAGTTTGAACGGCAAAGGCGCAGTATTTTTGTTAGATTCTGGTATCGTTGGAGAAACGGCACCAATGGTCAATATTTTTATGGAAAACTTGAAAGACCAAGGATTCCGAACGATGCTAAAAACGCAATTTATCAAACATACGGATGCTTGTGTAGAGAATTTCTTAGGTGGTGATATGAAATCATTGTTTGCCAACACTAAAAAATTATCGAAAGTAGTTTTGAGCAACTTCAAACCGATGATTCCAGAACAGTTTCATGGTATTTGGCAAAAAGGAATCGACACCAATGATTACTATCTAAAACTTTGTGGTTCTGGCGGTGGCGGTTATATCTTAGGATTTACGGAAGACATAGAAAAAGCCAAAAGGTCTTTGAAAGACTACAAATTAGAAGTCGTTTATCAATTCTAATTGAATCCTACTTCAAATTCTATAAATGCTAAGTAGAAAAAACAAATTGCGCGTCATGAAAATCGTCAGTTTGTTTTCTGTGGTTCGCGGTTACAACATTCCCATTATTATTCTAGCGCAGTATCTTTCCGCTATTTTTATTTTTGCTCCAGATAAAAGCGCCCTTTCCATTCTTTTAGACTATCGGTTTTTTATTGTTGTTTTTGCATCTGCGATTACCATTGCGTCGGGTTATATCATCAATAGTTTTTACGACAGCAAAAAAGATTTAATCAACCGACCCAATAAATCGATGTTGGATCGATTGGTCAGCCAAAAGACAAAGTTGCAAGTTTATTTTGTGTTGAATTTTATCGCGGCATTATTCGCGTTACTGGTTTCTTGGCGTGCAAGCCTATTCTTCGCCGCCTACATCTTTATGATTTGGCTGTACTCGCACAAACGCAAAAAGTACGCTTTATTCGGAAATTTTATTGCGGCTTTTTTGGCTATTTTCCCTTTTTTCGGCATCCTCTTGTATTACTATTTTCGATTGCCATTGAATGAAATTGAAAGTCACAGCAACGATTTGGCAGTTACTTTTACGCATGCTACTTTTCTATTCATTTTGTTGTTGGTACGTGAAATGACGAAAGATTTAGAGAACATTAAAGGTGATTTGGCCAACGGCTATGAAACCATTCCGGTGACTTTTGGAGAAAACGTCTCAAAAACAAGTATCACTGCGTTACTCATTTTGACGACCATTCCCGTCTATTTTTTGATTAATGTATTTGATGTGGGTTATATGGATATTTACTTTTACGTCGGTTTTATCATTATGATTTTTTTTGTCTTGCGTTTGTGGAAATCGACTTCGAAAGAACAATACTTGCTACTGCACAACATCTTAAAAGTGCTGATTGTTGCCGGGGTTTTTTCGATTGTTCTGATTGATCCAACGGTGTTATGGAATGGCAAAAAATTACTTCAATCTATTTAGGGAGCTAAATTGTACCGCGATGCCTAGCCCCGGTAGCAGCGTAAATCCTTTTGCGACGGGGTTCGGCGCAAAAGATTGCAGCGAATAACGGGATCAGCTCCTCATAAAATTAATAAACCTATCTTTGTACAAAATTTACAGCAGTTATGAATAAGAAGGAAGGCAATAACAAGCGAACGAGTTCAAGACCCAGTTCGAATAAGCCAAAGCCTGCTATGGCGAAACGGGCGCAAGGACCGAAAAAAGTAAAGCCAAAAACGGTGACGCCAGCCGAAGCAGCAAAACCAGAGAAAAAAGCGAATCAAGCTCCGAAAAGACCGAAAGTGGCAGACGAAATTCGTTTGAATAAATACATTTCTAATTCAGGCGTGTGTTCTCGTCGTGATGCGGATATTTACATTCAATCGGGGAATGTAAAGGTGAATGGGATTCCCGTTATTGAAATGGGTTATATGGTGAAACCTGGCGATGTCGTGAACTTTGATGGCGCGACCTTAATTCCAGAGAAAAAAGAATATATCTTATTGAACAAGCCTAAGAATTTTACCACTTCATTTGATGAAGGCCAAGAAGACCGAAACGTATTGGAATTAGTGCGTGGCGCTACCAATGCTAAAATTGCTTCCGTAGGTAGAATGGACAAAAACACGACTGGACTGTTGTTGTTTACGAACGACACGGATATGATTCGAAAATTTAGTTTGCCAAATCAGAAATCTTCTAAAATTTACCAAGTTTCTTTGGATAAGAATTTGAAATATGAAGACTTGGAGAAAATTTCAGGTGGCGTTACATTAGATGGACACCGATTGGCGATTGAGGAAATTACGTATATCGAAAATGAACCTAAAACAGAAATCGGTCTGAAATTGCGTACGTCGAATGTGAAGGTAGTTCGTGCGATATTTGAAAATTTCAAATATGATGTGCTAAGAATTGACCGCGTTGCTTTTGCTGGATTGACCAAAAAGAATTTACCGAGAGGCAATTGGCGCTTTTTGACGGAGCAGGAGATTATTAATTTGAAAAATGTATAAGAAGTTGCTGAGTATCTGAGATGCTGAGTTATTAATTCCTGCCTTGTAGCGGGAATTTTCTTTTAAAAAACAACAATGACAACACAACAAAATCTTTCGATTGCACACAAATGGTTTGATGCTTTCAACAATCACAATTTAGAGCAATTGCTTTCTTTGTATGATGAGGAAGCGGAACATTTTAGCCCAAAGTTAAAAATCAAAAAACCAGAAACCAATGGTTTGGTTCAAGGAAAGCCAGCGTTGCATGATTGGTGGCAAGATGCTTTTGAAACCATACCGACTTTGCATTATCGCGTAACGTCGCTTACTGCCGACGCCAATCGTGTCTTTATGGAATATGTGCGATCAGTAGCCAACGAACCAGAAATGCTCGTGGCGGAAGTCTTAGAAATCAAAGATGGTAAGATTGTGTTTTCGCGAGTGTATCATGGATAAAACAAAAAAGCTTCTCAATGAGAAGCTTTTTTTTGTGCGGATAATAGTTATAGAACCCAACATTAACTGAAGTTAGTTAAAATTAAAAAACTCATATTTAACAATATCTAACGAGCATTTATATAAAATTTAATCGTAATTAATTCCATTAAATTAAGCTTAATTAAGAAATTTAGGGGAATAATAGGGGAATTGAAAAATAGTTTTATATTTGAGAAAATAATCAAATATGGCTACAGGTAAATTTAGAATTAAGACAACAAACGATTGGAATACCATCTTTTATAGATTTAAACATAGCAATCAATTTGATATCGAGTGTTCAACAGGAATCCAAATTCCCAACAAACGTTGGAGCGATTCTAAGCAAGAAGTTTTGTCAACAAATGACGTGAACTACATTGAGATTAATCACAGATTAAAGGGACTTGATTCTTCAATTAGAAAAGAATATGAAAATTCAAAACTTAAGTCAGAAACAATAAACACTAGCTGGCTTAAAGAAAAAATCAATATCTATTTCAATCGAGAAACTAAAAACGTAGATGTTGACGCAACTATCTTTTTATCAAATTACATTACTGCTTTCATTGAAGAAGCAAAAACTAAAAAAACAAGAAATAACACTCCTGTTAAACACCGAACAATTCAACATTACACCACAACCTTAAATAAAATATTGGCTTTTGAAACTCATACTAGAAGTAAACTAAAGCTTGTTGATTTATCCATGAATTTTCATTCAACGTTTATTGAATTTTTGGAAACAGAACAAAAACTTAATCCAAATACTATTGGCGGTTATATTGATGATTTAAAATTGTTTTGCAATAATGCTGACAAAAAAGGAATTGCAATTTCAAGGGAATTTAAACTTTCCGAATTTTTTACACCATCGAATAAAACCAAAGACATTTATCTCAACGAAAAAGAAATTAATCAAATCTATAACGCTGTCTTCGAACAAGATTATTTAGACAATGCTAGGGATTGGTTTATCATTGGATTACGAACTGGATTTAGAGTTTCAGATTTTCTAAAACTTACTCCAAAAAATCTCGTTGACGGTTTTATTGAGAAGCAAACTATAAAAACTGATTTTCCTGTAATTATTCCAATTCACGATCAAGTAAAATCAATATTAGATAAAAGAAATGGCGATTTCCCTAGAAAAATTAGCGATCAAAAGTTTAATGATTATATCAAAATTATTTGCAAAGAAATAGAATTAAATGAAATTGTAGAAGGTGCTAAAATTGCTCCCATTAAACTCAATGAAAATGGGAAAGAGTTAATACATCGTAAAAAGTTTGACAAATTTCCAAAACACGAATTAGTTACTTCTCACATTTGCAGAAGATCATTCGCCACAAATTTATATGGAAAAATAGATACTTTAACCATTATGAAAATTACGGGGCATAAAACGGAAAGTCAATTTTTAACCTATATAAAAATTACTCCGAGAGAATATGCAGAGAAGTTGAAAGCTTATTGGAAGAATGCTAAAATTGTATAACATGGATCGGAAACAATAATTTATTGAGACCACGAAAATTAATAATACCTTTAAATCTTTTTAAATGAAAAATTATGCTTTTCAGTCTAAAGAAATTAATATTATACTTGATTACTTTATACTACTCCAATTAAAATGAAAGATATTCAAAATGAGATTCCTGACTCTTCTTACTCTAGCGAATTAAAGAAAATTATATTAAGACATCCAGCAAGACAAAATCAGGATTTACATTTCTTATATGAATTAGTAAATTGTGAACTAACAGATGCTTCTTTAAAAACGATTGCGGATAAAGAAGTTTCCTTTTTAACCAATATCCAAAATCTTAATTACATTAAAAATAGTGAAATCATAGCACGATGGAAGGACATGCTATTTCAGATAAATTATACCGATAAGATTAGCCACATTCAAGATGCAATAGAAAAATACCTTGAGGTATATAATGGTACTAAAGATCCCGAATACTTAATCCGAGTAATAATACTGGTTCGAAAAATAAAATCAAAGTATGCGGATAAATTAGAGGAACTATGTGAGTTTACAATTCAGGAGATAAAAAATCAAAATTCATCATATAAGCAGCACTTAATAATTAAAGCATATTCTTGTCTTAATCATCAAAAATATGAATCAGACCTTATAACTTTCTTCAAGAATCAATTGGAATTGAGTCTTTTAAAAAAGAATTATTTCGATGCTAAAAATCATATTGAAACGTTACATGATTTGAAACAATATTCAATTGAAGAATATAAAATACAAACAGCCTTGTGCATAGAGACTGAGGCTGATGACTACTCTTCTCAGAAAGCTGAAAACACCTACTACCCTAATATCCTTCATCTGTATACCAATAGCCTAAGAACTTTAAAAGGAATTAAAGTCCCTTCTGAAATTAAGCAGAGAATCGAGAAGAAAATAAAAAAAGAACAGCTTACTTATAATGAAATGCTGCGAAAAATTGGAATTAGTTTGGATTCTGATACAGACATGCGAAAATATGTTGAAGAACTTCATGTTGACGACTTCGCTTCAGGATATAATAATTTACTTTCAATACCTATTTTAGATGCTAAACAGTTGGAATCAGAAAATAGTTCCAAAAAATTATTCTCGCAATTCTTTAAAGAGTATGTGCAGATTAGTCCCAAAGGCACAGTCACCGGAATAACAGACGAGGCTGCTTATAATACTAATCTCACAAGAACCTATTGCAGGAATTATATTATATTGTTATTAAGAGAGATAAAACTTATTATGGATTTAGACCATACGGTTTCCAAAGAAGAAATTTATAATTTAATAGAGAAAGCCGACAGTAGGTTTATTCCTGTTGGAAGAGAGCATTTATTTATTGAAGGAATTTACCATGGATTCAATAACAATTTTATATTAGCTTCTCATATTTTAATGCCACAAATTGAAAATAGCCTGAAGTATATCGTAGAACAAAATGGTCGAAATACGATAAGACTTGCAGACGACATTCAGAACGACAATACGTTAGGGGGTATATTGATAATCGGAGAAACCGATAAAATGCTAAATGGGATATGCAATGAAGATTTACTTACCGAACTCAACAACTTTTTGGTTGACGGAAATAGCGCTAATTTTAGGAACCAAATTTGTCACGGTCTAATTGAACCTTTTACAATTGATTATTATGGAATTTATTTATGGTGGTTATCTTTAAGAATGGTGTTTGATACAGAAAAATTATTCAAATTTCAACAGTAACTAAAGTATTTGTTCAACTTTAACTAATGCATCCCTAAAACTTAGTGCAACCGATTTTGAGTTCACGTAACCATTAGTTGCATCATCTATCAGTTTATTGATAAAAAATAAACCTGTATCTGACTTTTCTGTTTCAAGCCTTGCTTTTATCTCATTTAATTTTTCAGATACTTTTTTATAACCTTCATCAGATTTTGACAGATTCGAGATATATGTGGACAAGAAAGAACTCAGTCCGCTAAAGCCAATCCGATCCCTATCTTCAAGATATATTGCCTGAAATAATTTATCTAAAACAGTATAGTCATCGATAGCATTATAATGGAGATATGAACTGTCCTTTAAAGACGGTACAGACTTAAGATCAAGAAAAGCAAATACATATTTTAAAGCATCCAATTCATTCAATTCAAATAAAATTCCTAACGCATTTGAGTAATAATAGTTCTTTTCATTATTGATCTCGAATTCCAAATATTCTAAGGCTTTTTGAGTGCAAAACTCAGGTTCGAGCTTAGCATCCATCATTATTTTTATTGCTGACCAACATTGGTGTGAGGTTGCATCTTTACAACAGTCTTTCAATAAATAGATGTCGCTGGTAAGCATAAAAAGCTGCTCGAGATTTTTGTCACTATCATAGCTGTAACCTTCGTCCAAAAAATATGATTTAATTTTACCATATGTAGCCTCCAGATTATTATTTAATGCATATTTGATATGATTTGACAATGCCAGATAGGATAAATCCTTATTAAGCAAATTATCAGTTATTCTTTCATTAAAAAGCTTTGCATCGCCTACCTTTTTAAAAAGCTTTTCAAAATTTTTATCATCTTCACTAGACTTTTCTACATCAAAAAACTCTATAGAATCCATATAGAATTCTTTAGGAAAATCGAAATCGAATTTATTCATGAAAAATAGAACTGTCTTTAATTTGTTGTAATCTTCAAGCAAACGAATGTGATTGATATCTATAGATTTCATTATCTTATCAAACCTAACTTCCTGAACTGTGGTCTTACACCAGTTGTAGATATATTCAATCTGACCTTCCTTAATCACAAACTGATTTCCTGAATTTTTCGAACTACCGATTTGTGATTTAATCAACGAAATGATTACCATCGGATCGCTTAATATCTTTTTGACTTCATTATAATCCAGAGATTCTCTTATATCATATATTATTCTACTAATTGCCGTATAGGATATGTCAATCAAGTTACCGTGACCATTCTTTTCATACCAGTCCATTTCTATAGTACTGATACTTTTTATATCGATATGCGAGCCGTATTGAGTAAAGATTTTCCTAATCTGAAATAGCAATTTTCTTTTATTGAAAAGTAGGTCGAAATTCTCCTGTGCCTTACTATCAAATTTTGTTTTAAGAACGGCAAATTCCTTCTCGAATAAAAATGGCTGGCGAAAAGTAAAACCGGCCTTTAACATGATATCGTTAAATTCACCTGCTAATATCCTATTTCCATGATTCGCAATTACGTTCCTGAAAAAATCCAGTTCTTGGCTGTCGATTGAACCATCTTTAAAACATTCAATTACGATATCGATTGTTTTTTCGTCTACAATTGAAGCCAAGAAGTAACCAATGTTATTAAACGTATAATTTTTGATTAAATACCCGAAGATGTTATTGCGAGATTGAGGCTTACTTTTCAAAATCAAGGTGTGTAGATAATTTTCCCGTAAATGATATCTCATTTTATTATCAAATGAAGATAACAACCTAACCAAAAAATCTTCCTCAGCAGCATCAAATTCCAAACATTTTGCTATTACCTTTTCAGCAAACCTATTATCACTAAAATTATTAGTACTTTCATCAAAATAGAATTTAGCAAATTCAATAAAATGTGCTGATGACTTGAAACGGACTATAATTTGTTCCAAGTCCCAACTGTTGCCCCTGATTACATCATCTTCAATTTTTCTTGGTACTATCCTTTTATCACGAAGAAATTCAGCTTTTACATACCAAAAGTAGTCATCTATTGATTCGTAATTTACGAGTAAGGAAAGCAATTCCTTATTAACCTGTTTGTTTGTTTCTTTTTTGAACAAATCAAATATCTTTTCTAGATATCCATTATCGCCTTCGCAAAGTTTTTGATCATTAATGAAATTTAATATGTGCGCTTTTATATCATTGGTAATGCGCGACTTTAATAAGCCAAACAAATCAGTTTTCAAACTTTCCTTTTTTGACGGAGGAATGGTAAAATGACTCAATAAATCCAAAGCTGAAATCATAACTCGGAAATGACTTTTCTTGTTCATGATTATTGCATATAGGTAGTCGAAATTTTCTTCACAATCAGCAAATTCAGCTATTTCTTTAACACTTGAAACCTTGCTGTTGTTAATCCAAAATGTTTTTTCAATACACTCGGAGTAAAAATAACCCTGAAACACTTTTACTCGAAAGTTGCCAATTCTGTTTTTATCCGCTTTAAAAAGCAACTCTGGTTGATGATTGATAAACCATTGCACTAATAAATTATATTTCTCATCGCTCAAAATATTTATTAAAAAAGTAACCGTATTGAATAACGAGGGATGAGTTATATCTGTTCCGACAATGGTTATGAACTTTTTAATTTGTTCAAAATCCAAATCAGATAATAACACCGCAGCAAAATATTCCTGAATATTGCGATGCTCAAAAAAATAGTTGTCGAGATTTACTTTCTTATCGATTAATGGATTTTTTTTAAATTCATCAAAATCGCTCCTGTGATCTTTCATTATTGAAAACAAATTGTCTTCGGTAATTGTATTACTTTTCATCAACTCATTAATAAGCGAAACCTTTTTTGAGTATTTTTTTATTAACGGCGTATTTAAATTGATTTTTTTCAGTTTCTCATTTCTATCATGTTGCAATCGAGTATTTATATAAGTCTCCCAGAGTTCGGATGTATTAAGAGGCACTTTTTTGTATTGGTTGATATAGTTTGCCAAAATTTGTACCTGAAAAGGTGTCTTTACAAAATCGTAATGCATTTCATTGAAGTTCAAACCATGTATTATGTTGCCACATTTTTGTTCTAAAAGGCTCATACTTTCTGAACGCGTTAAATCTTTTAGGTAATATTTTTCGAACCCAGAAATACTTTTTACAATACTCTCGTAAACATTAGTTCTGCAACTTATAATACACTTATACTTTTTAGAATTATTTTCCTTATTGAGAAAAACGCTTAACTTCGATTTAAAATACTCAATATCTGCGATCTCATCAATGCCATCAAGTATTAATAGTACGTTGTTTAATGCATTTACTTTTGAAGGCAGATAATTTTCTATAGTATCTGTATTCGTAAAATCGCGAAGGTTTTTGAATATCGGAACATATCCCTGGACTTCTCCTGTCTTCCAATTGTTAACAGCAAAAGTTATTAGTTCGGTTGTTTTGCCAGTACCTGGATTTCCAAGAATGAATATTTTCCCTTCAGTTTCAAGAATTCTAGATAAATTTAACCTTTCCCTATTACCATCATCCCATGTGAAAGTATATCCGTCTGTTTTCTCTCTTGAGAACTCCCTGTCTATTAGGTTTTCAATTAATTTAATGTCTCCAATGCAGTCTGTTTTATCGCTCTCGGAGATAATAACTTTTTTAAATGGCTTCCTTGAGAATATTATGCTTTTAAATCTTTCTATTTCTTTTTCCTCATCAATTGCAAAATCTACATCTTTCCCATATAGTTGTTTATAAAAGGAGTTGTTCAAAGCAAATAGTTCTTTGACCCCATTTGAAAGGTCCAATTGGTAATAACTGAATTTAAATTTTTCGCTTAATGTTGGAGATAATTTTTCTGAATTATCATCATTCGAAAAATTAGATCTAGGGTTGATGGCAATAAACAAATCATTACTATCAAGCGTATAATTTGACTCTAAGTTTAAGCCTTTTTTTAATATGTTGCCAATCGCAACATCAGATTTGTAGTTTTTACATTCTATAAAAATTCTACTTTCATTGTAATCTTTAGAAATCATTATTAAGATATCAAATCCATTTTGATTCCCAGATTTCATAGGCAGTATTTGTGTAACGGTAAAACCAATTTTTTCAAATAACCAGACGAAAAATTCTTGAGTAATAATTTCGAAACTGCTCCCTATTTGTTGACTTGTCATAGTAAATAAATATCAATTAATCAAATGTAACTCTTAATACAATCCATTTTCTCTATCAACAATAAAAAAAACTACCAATGGCATTTTCTTTTTTTTATTAACTGGTCATAAACATGTAAGAATACTGTTTTGCTCGCAATTGTTTCATGTCACAAATTGAATAAAATGATTCTTTAAACTTTGACTAAATCAAAATGTGTGTTTCTCATGATACACATTAAATAAAACAATCATTAGAAATTGCATCAAATAAGGAATTTGATGTAAGGTTCTACAATATCTAAAATATGATGTCTACCGATATGGGGAATTTACACGGCTGAAATCCTATATAGAAAGACCTTCTTTAAAATTTAAATTATATGAAAGAAGCAAAAATTTTCATGTCTTAAAAGTTTCCGTAAGAATAAATAATTTGCCCACGAAAATATTTTTAAATAAATGAGAATATATTGATTTTTTTCTAAAACTAACATATTTATATATAAACATAAATACTATGAAAAATAATACAATACAAAAAAGACTAACAATGAAAACAAGAGTACTATTAAAAACAGTAATAATTCTTATCATCATGATTTATCATTTTCATATCAATGATTTTGAATCAATGGTAAAAAGTTTAATTTTATTAATAGACGAAATCAAACTTCCTGAAAAAGAAAAGAAAGAAAAGAAAGAAATATAGTAAAACCTATAAGTTACCACTAGTAGATTGAAACTCTTCCACAGTCAGAGTGATAAAGTGTGCGCTCTATTATTGAATTAACTGTTGCAATTAATATTGTCTTTTATTCAATAATTGTTACAACTAAAATTAACGTCATTGTAATAATTGTAATTAATTAAATTACATTGACTTACAATTTTTTTTATTGGTTATGACTTTTGTATGCCGTCTTGCAATAAGAATAATGGTTGTTGCAATGACCGTTGTGCCGAGAGCAATGATTGTTGCAATGATTGTTGTTGAATTATTTTATTATTCTTTTTATTATTCTCGAACTTTATTTATTGAATATTGACCAATAATTATTGCAATATTCCTTGTTGATAAAATTGCAATGGCTTTAATTATTTTCAAACTATAAATTATGTGTTGCAATGGCTATAATCGTCAACAACGTTAGTTGCAACATTCATTGTTGGTTAAATTGCACAGTCTTTAGACGTAATTTCTAACAATAAATAATGTGTTGCAACGAATTGTAGTAAGCGACAACAATTGTTGCAATTGTTATTTAAAGAAACTATTGCAATTCATAAATCTTATTAACGGTTTCAAATGCAAGCAAAGCCTGTTTTAACATGGATTAACGACTTTTGCAATAATTGCTATTAGTGATTATTGCAATCATTGCTTCAATGATTATTGTTGAAACAATATGCTCTTATAATAAGATCAGACTTATCCTATTTTATAATATTACCTTAGTTTGTATTCAGTAAGCAATTAATATTTATTCGACATATTCATAAAAGTATTAAATCTTGAAGTTCTTGTGAGGGCTCAAAATTTGGAGACCCTTGTGAGAGATTATTTGCATGATATTCATAAGATAGAATTGACATATGAGAAAATATGGGTGTAGTTGCAGAAGGTAATTTTGACTTAATGTTCATTTGGAAAGTTTTCTATAATTGGATTTCATACAAATTTATGGAATAATTGAATTGAAAATTTTGAAGGATTTTCGCAAATAGAGTATTAAGTGTTATAAAGAAGCATAAAACCATTAATCTAACTTATAGCTATAAATACGAGTTGTTTGGTTATTTGAGCCTTTAAACTTATTCTCGCAATGGCAATATTTTGAAACAAAATTCTAATATAATCGAAATACAATTAATAATTCATCAATTTTATTTATTAAGATGATGTCTTTTTTCAAGAATATCTAAATTTTAGCTTTCTGTAATTTATGTTAAAATAATTTTTATCTTGGTCGCACCGCCTCGATCTGTTTTCCTACTTATTTGATAATCAGTCAAATTTTTAATGTTAACAGGAATAGCTGTGACCTTAGGCAGGGAATCGAGATATAAATACTATAATAGTTCATATAAAAAAGCAATATTGCTAGCATTAATTTTAATATTTTAGTGCATAAATCTTACAAATTATAACTTATGAAAAAATTATTTTTATCATTGGCAATTTTTTTTATTCTTCAGTCTTTGAATTCACAAACCACGCGAGACTATTATGTTGTTTTAAAGATTAACTCCTTAATTCAAACCTTACAAAAAACAACAAATAACGACGGTACATTAAGAATTACAATCGACAATGAAAACTTGATGAATTTTCTAAATAGCAAATCAATGTTCCGTTTTGAACAAGCTTTTCCTACCGCAACGTCTTTATATTTGAAAAGAGTTTATATCATTACTCTTGATGATAATTCACATTTAAGTGATTTATTAACTCGACAAGAAATTGAATATGCAGAAATTATTGGTAATGAAGGAGGAACTCTTTTAACAACTGATGATTACAATAGCTTTGATGGAAATATGAAAGAAGCTTTAGATCTTATTAGAGCTCCATTAGCATGGAATTTAACAACAGGTGATCCAAATATTATTGTAGGTATTGTTGATACATATTTTGAACCAAATCATGTTGATTTAGATAGTCAAATAATCCAAAACATAGATACTAGTACATCTACAAACAACCATGGTATTCAGATTTCTGGTGTTGTCGCGGCTAAAACAAATAATGGTCAAGGAATTGCTAGTATTGGTTATAATACCAAACTGATAACTATGGACGGCCCACTTAATACAAATAGAGCATGGCAATTAGCTCAAATTCCTGGGGTTAAGATTATTAATGGCAGTTGGTATGATACGTGTTCGCCAAGTCCTATTAATGCAGCCGTATTTGAAGAAATTTGGAATATGGGAATTACACCAATCTTTGCTGCGGGCAATGGTATGACTTGTGGCTCAGCAAATGCTTATGTATACCCAGCATCATACGACCATGTTATATCGGTCACCGGTATTGGGCATATCTCACCACGAGGAACAAATCATCCTACATACGGATATGAGAGTTGGAAAGATGTTCACGATAGAATAGGAAATGATCCAACAACCTCGATGAATCATAATGACAAAGTTGATTTATGTGCGCCTGGGTATAGACTTCAAACATTACGCGCAAATAATACATATAGTAATACAAGTTGGGGAACATCACTATCGTCACCAATGGTTGCGGGAGTTGCTGCATTGATGCTAGCTGTTAACCCTAACTTAACACCAACTCAAATTAGAGATATCTTAAAAACTACAGCTGATGATATTTATAATATTCCCGAAAATATTCCTTATGTAGGGCTTTTAGGTGGGGGAAGGGTAAATTCATATCGAGCAGTACTTACAGCAAAATGTATGGCAAATCCAACAACTAATCTTGATTTAATGGTTAGGAATTCTATTGAAGATTATGGAGTTGAGCCTGACAACTCGACGTCCCAAATTCTATGGAATAGTCCTGACATTTGGGTAAGAAATCAATTGGATTCAGGTGAAGAGCACCAGAATCCTATTTACAATCCATCAACCCCAAATTATATTAATGTTAGAGTTATTAATAGGAGTTGTGTCACATCAACAGGGAACGAACAATTAAAATTATACATAACAATTCCAAATTATGGGAATACTTCTGAATCAGTATCTTCTATTATTGCACCTAACAATCAAACCCTTTCTCTTATTGGGACACTTAATATTCCTGTTTTAAATCCAGGCCAAGAAACCATACTTCAATTAGAGTGGTTTGTACCTTATATTGTTTATTGCGACCAAACAGTTTGGAACACGAATCTTATTGCGAAAATCGTTTCACCGAACGATCCAATGACCTTTCCAGAAACGTCAAATGTATACGCAAACATCAAGAAAAATAATAATATTGCCGGCAAAAGTTTGGTAGTTATTAATGCACAGCCTGAAGTTGATGGAATAATCGGAGGTACAATCGATATCGGAAACCCTTTTAATGTCTCTAAAAGCTATAGACTTGAATTGATTAAAGACGATTTTGAAACTGGAAAACCAATATTTGATGAATCGGAAGTTTCAGTAAAAATGGATGATATTCTATTTAATGCATGGCAAAGAGGCGGTAAAATTGGTCAAAATTTCGAAACAACTTTTGACGAAAAAAAGCAAATAGTTTCAAATAATTTTGTGTTACTGGACAATATAAATTTTGAACCTAATGAGAAAGGAAAATTAGATGTTACTTTCAATTTTCTCACAAAAGAGCTGACTGAGAAAAAAAAATACGTTTATCATATTTTACAAAGAGACACCAATACAAATGAGATTTTAGGCGGAGCAACCTTTGAGATAAATAAGCACCCAAGACCATTTTTCATGGCAGATGCAGGCGGCGATAAAGAAATTGACAAAAATCAACCTATTACAATTAGTGCGCTGGAAATAAATGAGAATGCCCTTTACAATTGGTATGATTCTGAAGGACAATTAATTTACCAAGGTAAAGATTTGACTGTCTGTTCTGATATCACAAAAAAATATAAATTGGAAGTTATATCATTAGTTGATGGTTTTAAGGATTATGCAGAAGTTGAAATAAAGTTAAAACCAAGCAATATTAAATCATTGGTGCCTAACCCATCGCCAAATAATATTATCATAACCTATAAGCTAAACGAGAGTGAAGGTACATATTTGCAGATTTCCAATTGCTACTCGACGCCTGATAATATCTATAATTACATACTAAACGTCAACAGTTCAGAAAAATTAATAGATATATCAAATTATCCAAATGGCATTTATTCTGTGTCATTAGTGCATAATGGTCAAATTTTAGACACAAAGACCTTAGTTAAAGAGTAACAATTGAATTCAGAATCATGAAAAAAATACTTTCCATATTAATATTAGTGTTTACATCAAATATATATTCGCAGAATCTTCAACTATATGAAAATAATTGGTTTTTAAAAAAATTAATAATTGGTGGAATCGAGTACATTCCACCAAGCAACGATGAGGTAGAATTCGTTTCAGCTACATTTTTGGATAATAATATTTTCTATACATCAGTCTGTGCTGAATTAAGTGGCAGTTTAGTATTTAATGAGCCACAGTTTCAATTTTCGGATTTTGGAGTTACATTAATAGGGTGCGGGATACAGCAAAATAATACCTTTCAAGAACTTTATTTAGATAATTTTTTTGTCAGTAATATAAATAATCTGTTTAACTATGAAATTATTAATGAAAATAGCATTAATACTCTAATTATTACAAATCTTAATGGAGACAATGCATTCTATGATAATATAACTTTATCTAATGAAAATTATAAATCTAAAATATTTTCTATTTATCCAAATCCTGGGAAAGAAATAATAACGTTATCAAATCTTAACTTTACCCAAGATAATTTATTTATTAAAATATATAGCACAAATGGCAGATTAGTTTTATCGAAAACAATAAGGTACTTACCAACAACATCACTTATCATTTCTGAATTAGATACTGGGTTGTATTTTTTAGATATTGAAACAGAAACAGGGTATAAACAAACATTTAAATTAATTAAAGAATAATAGACTTGATTCTAAGTAAAAGGCTGTTTCAGTTTAGTTATTGCTACTCCTATTCCTATTGACACGCGTCAAAAGTAATCGCTAGTTTTCGGTTTTTTGTTCGTTTCTTTTACCTATTTTAGTTTTCTCCTAATGGAAAAAACTCGGTTCCCAAGCCGCGACTGCTTCTGGCGCGGGAACGATACTGTATTGATTGTTATTTGCTATATACATTAATTTAAAAACAAGAACATGAGAAAAGAACTTTTTATGACAATTATAGTATTGATTCAATTTTCATTTTGTTATGGACAAATTGATAAAACTATTCCCCTTGCGGAAACTCTTGAGGAACTTGAGAAAATAAAAAATGAAAATTTAGAATTTGATGAATCAACAGGCAATATAATTATAGATGATACGATTGTTTTTAAAATTACTGATGTAAAAGATATCAACTGTATAACATTGATAGAACCTGATGAAAACACAGCTTATATAAAGTTTGAAAAGAAGGATGACATGAAAGATAGTATTCTTCAAATTAATAACATAAAAAAAGAAAAAAGAAAAAAATTGCAAGCAATATTAATTCATATTTATAGACTTTATATGAATAAAGAATGGTTAGAAAAGAAAAAAAACAACAAAGAAGAATTGTTCTAATGAACTTTGATCTATGAGTAAATATACTTCCATTTTAATCGCTATAATCTGTTTTAATTTGTCATTTTCACAAGATGATAAATCAGTCTCAAAAAAAGATATCAAACAATTTGAAAAGCTTAAAGCAAAGATTGAAAGTTCGGGCTTTGATTTGTCAAAAGAACTTAAAGACACCATAGGCTATTTGAAATTTGATACAAAGGTAGAAATATTAGACATTGGTGCTTTACCTATTAAAGCTTCTGTCGATAGTATCATGATGTCAATTAAGGAGGGATGTATAAATGATATAACAGTTTATACAAAAAAAGGTGTTTTTGTCAACAAAAACTCTCCTATTGCTATTACAAACCAAAGATTTAAGGATAGAGAAGATTTTCTTAGGTTAGCAGGTCGAAATTCTACTAAATACATAATTTGTCAAAAGCTAATAACTGTTCATAGATTAAAACAGTATATTCCAAATGACGACGAGGATGTTAGAGTTTTTAAATTAAATAAATTTACTCATACATATACATTGACAAAAAATGTAGGAGTAAATAATATATTTGATATAAGATTGTATTCAGATGCTTTGGCGCTTTTTGGAGAAGAAGAAAATGGTTTAGTTCAAACGGACTTAAGGTATAAATATATATCACATAGAAAGAATATTCCGAATACAGGTCTTTTTATAGGTCAATATTTAAAAATTAATTTTAATGCAACTAGATTTGATAGTAAAGACAAAGTAGTTGATGTTTCAACTTTTAATAATACTCAATTGCTGCAAAAATCCTATATAAATGCAGATGTCGCTTATAATCTTTTTAATGGCTGGTTAGAATTTAAATCAATGAGTAAATATTATGTTGATGCTGGTATTGGGGTAGGACAAAATAAAATAAAAAGAGCTAGTGACACTACAAATGTATCAACGTCAAACTTTTTTATTGAAGGAGGGCTTAATCTTAAATCAAGTACCAATATAATTGTAGATTTGAATGCAAGGCTAATACGACAATTCAGCCCGTCAACTCAACAAGATGATGAATATCTTAAAGGGCAATACTTTAATTTCGCAAGATTTCAAATAGATTTCTGTTGGCACCCAGTTAATAATAAGGCTAATAGAATTTTTGCAAGAATAAATTATTTCACTCCCACAAATAGTGCAGAAAAGAAAAATGATTTTTTCCAAGCTCAAATAGGTTATTCGATTTTATTGTCTGATTTAATAAAATAATTATGATAACGACATACAATGATTACCAACCCTTCTTTCATCGGAAGGGTTGGTAATCATTGTATATCGTTATCTTATGTAATATCTCTTCTGTCTTATCTTCCATAAAGTCATCATTAATTTTAAAAAGATAGTAAATTTACATTACAACAGAATAGAATAAAGAGGTTCGTCTTATTAATCTTCTTTTTTTCCTCTCTGGTGCAATATTCGCAAGATCAACTATTAACTGCGGTGCTTCTTCTTTTACTTCCGTTTCTTTTACTTGCTTTTCTAACAATGGTGCATCCACTTTATTCAGTCCTTCAGTAATGTGCTGTACTAATGGTTTCATATAGATAATGTTTTTAAGGTATATGTACACATAAAAAACATTACTTTTTTAAATAAATCCGCAAGCAAATTAGGGTGCACTTAGAAAACATTCGGCAATTAGCGCTTCAAAGTTTCTTTTATGTTAACAAATTTTAAAACATGAATGCATTATTGTTCAATTATTTAAATTCCAAATCTTTTAACAATGTATCAAGTTCTAATATCATACACATACTTTTTATATGTAACTAGCTATTGGAGAATTCCAAAATCAATAGAATTAACTACATGCATGGGTGTAGCTAGAATAGATAACAACTTTTATGTATATAGTTACAATGGACTATTCGAGTCATACCCATTTAATGATGATATGTACTATTCAATTTTGGAAGAACTTCGCGAAGAAAGATTAAATAACGAAAATGTCATTGATGCGAATTAATAAGGTGTAATCTTTTGCATTGTTTTAGTTGCACATTCTAAATTTTTCCACTCGACCTCAAAATTTTTCCCAAGAGTTGCATCTCGATGACTTTGCATTATAAGTAAATTATCTTTATTTTTATCTATAGCCGAAATTACGTAATAAAAATGTTTGGATAAATTTTCTTTTAAATATTCAAATAGTCTTGTTTGTGGTTTATTATATTCTAAAATAAGTGTACTTGCATTTACAGCCGTTATACTTGTCAATGGTGTTTGACTAAATACACATAAAAGATAATTTTTTGCCTCGGCATAATTATCAAAGTTTTTTTCCACCTCTCTAACATCATATGTGAAATGATATGTTCGATGTTGTGCATTTAAGAATTCGCTTAATTTTTTCAATGCCATATGGTTTATTTTACATAATATTTCACAAAAATACAAACTTTCAATTAGAACCAAACAGTTATAAGAACAAAATCAGATACATATCATAAATCGAACTATATTTGAGAAAAAACCGCCCGAAAGGGGGGTTAAAATAACTTGGTATATCTCAATGTATCTGTTTAAATGTCGTCCCTTCTAATAGTTGCTTATATCTAAGATTCACATGATTCTCTATTCATCCTAATCTAATTTTTGTATTGGATTAGTAGCATTAGCTTTCATTTCTTTTTCCAATATATTTCTTCGCCATTTATAGTACCAATTTGGCACTAATGAACTGTCCTTTCGATTACAAAAAATCTTATCTTGAATGCCTCTTAACTCTTCCATCGTTGGGTCTTGAGATCTAGATTTAAGCTGCAATACAATCTTTTTTAAATCTGTAGAAATTGTCAAAGACTTTTTATTTTCAGTGATGATTTTCGCAGTAACGATAAGCATAGGTAATATGGGCAACAGAACTACTGTTATATAACTTCTAACTTTGATGTCAACAATAATGGCTGTAATTAATGATAAAGAGACAATAAATACGCAGACTAGAATATTTGCCATTTTGAAATGCTCCCTTAATCTTCCGTCATAGAATAGATTTGTTTCCTGACAAAGTAATATTGATCGTTCTTTAGACAATCCTTGAAAGTCAATATCGTACCAATTTAGAATAGGGGCTTTCGGATTGGAAATATATTCTGAAGCACTACCATATATAACATGATTTTCAGGCTTTGACCCACTGTTTATGACATTCCAATATAAATCATAAATACTACAATCAAACATTTCCTGCGCTTTAGCTCCCGAGGTACGTAAACCTGAAACGTATACATTAAAGAAAAGAATATCTGCAAAAGCAATAATAATTGACCCTATTCCAATACATGCATTTAAATCGAATGTCAATTTTTCCTCAGGTATCAATTTAAGGAAACTAAAAATTACAGTTATAATTACGGTGAGTAGAATCTGAATATTGAATGCACGCTTAGCTTTAGTATACAATACACTGCTAGCCTTAAGATACTTCAGGTTTCCATCATTATTTTGTAAAAGGGATATATCGCTCATATTAATTGCTAGTATAAGTTGGAAATTCACTTCCAAAAATTTCACCCCATTTTTCAATAGATTCTTCCGTTTTTCCATCAGATTCAAATTGGCGTGCCTCTTTAGCTTTATGATAATCTGCTGCGGCTTTTGTTTGAATTGAATTTCTTTCTTCGTATGTTAAGTAGTTAATTTCACCTTGAAAACCTTTAGGGTCATTAAGGCTACTATGTATCTTATTGTATATGTGAGCAAGGATGTTTGGTATTTCAATATCAATATACTTGGAACTTGTAACGATTGAAGAATAATAGTTCAAAATTAAATTTTCAAGATAATATGATTTCATGGTTGGCATAGTCGGCCGTTTCGTCCAATATTTAATAATTCTAATCACATCCAATACCGAAACCTCTTGCTTTGCATTAATCTCAACAGTTCGTTTCTTGTCTATCCGTGGGTCTGTCGCTTTCCAATTACCTTTTCCATCAGGAATCAGATAAAAAGTTGTTCCGTCAAATAATGGCGTCGTTATGAAACAAGGCACTATGTCATAGACCCATTCATAAGATTGCAAGTTTAAGGTTACAGCCTCTTGATTTCTCTTGATTTCAGCTTTGTCATAATATGAAACATTCGAAAGATACTCTTTAAATTTGTTTATTACTTTGATGGAATTTAGAATATTAGTCCCATCATTACATAACTCAGATTGTCTGTTGGCAATGTTAGGAACGGAAATTTCAATGCGGTCTGAATATTCAGTTCTCCAATTTCCTTCAGCATGTAAAACAATCATTAAATCAATATCATCTAACGGTCTAATCTTAGTTTTTCTTGAGAATGAGCCGTACTCAATGCTTATATCTGGATGAAGAAGCATAAATTTACCGTCATTTGGAAATTTCTGGATTTCAGCAACAAGATTATTTTTACTTGTTTTTGCGATATCTGACCTTGCTGAATCTAATCTCACGCAATCTTTCATAAATTGATTAAATGCTTCGTTAACGCTTGCTGCCATACTTATAGTTTTTACATTCAAACATTTAAGTGTTGAAAATTATACCAATTGTTAAATAACTGCCAAAATTTCAGATTTTATTTGTAAGAAATTGATTAACTGCTTATCTGACAGTAATTTAATTATGCTAAGTAGAAAAACGACAAAATAAAAAGACCTTCCGGAGTTGAAAGGTCTTTTTATTTTGTCGTGGTATATTTTTCTAAGAGGTATCTTCCTCTTTCGCCCCTTTTTTTTCTACAGTTCTTCCTGCAATATTCAAAATCGATTCAGATGCATCTGCGACTATTGTTTCGAACAATGGTGCATCTACTTTATTCAGTCCTTCGTTAATGTGTTGTGCTAATGGTTTCATATATTTGTTTTTTGATTTAATATGTATACATATTCAAAACCTATTGAAAAAGAAAACCCTTCCGATGAAAGAAGGGTTGGTAATCATTGTATATCATTATCATAATTATTGATAACGATTATTGCAACAACCGTTGTTGATTTGTTGAAGTAACATATCAAGTCCACTTATGAAAAGGATGCAGCTATCAACATCATTTCAACGATTTAACAACCAGTGTTGCAACAGTTGAACATTAATTGACATATCGTTGACTTGCAAAGTGCTTTGATATATAGGATTTTTAAAAAAGTCAACAAATTCACACAATTTTTAAAAAATCTGTTTTCTGAAATGTAAAGAATCTTCCTTTCTGATTTGTGAAATTTATAGGTTGCGGTAAATTTTCTACAATATAATCTGATCTATAATATTTATAACTGCTATTTCTTGATGCTAAGTTGTACTTGTTTTTCAGAATCGAAGTTACGTAAGAACTCGTTGAAGTAAAATTTCTGACTTTCAACATTTCAACCAAATTTTTTGAACTATAACACAATTCCTCTAATTCCGAATTTGAAAATTCATCTATTAGCAGCTCATCAATTTCTTTTTCAATTGTGGTTTTGTTTCCCCGCAATAATAAATTTAAAGCTTCAGTATGTATCTGCTCTTTTGTGAACCACATTCTAGTTTCCTCTTTTGTTGATAAATTTCGAGTTCCCAAATGGTAAACAAATGAAGGGATCTCTTTTTTCATTTCATCTAATAATCTTGTGTTAAATGCATTCTCCAAAACAGGAATATTACGAACCCAATAACGTATTTCGTTGACATCAATTTTTACAAAATTTTCATCGTTGTTAGAGCATAGGATAAATTTCCCAAAAAACTCAACTTCTTCTCGATCTATTCCTTTTGATTCTTTCTTGTAATAACGGGCCGTTGACAAATTTTTGATTCTCTCGCTATCTTCAATTTTATCTAACAAGACTTCATCAATTGCAATGATTAATTTTCCGGCCCAATCACTATTGAATCTGCTTCTAAAATCCTCATTTGTGTTTAACGTCATATTACTTTCAAAAATCGATTTTAGTAAATTCAAGAAAGTAGTTTTTCCAGTATTTTTTTCTTTACTGACTAGGCAAAGTATTGGTAAAATTTGATTTGGTTTATTCCAGAGTAAGGTCATATAATCCAATCCAAAATCGTATTGATCCCCAAAAATATGTCTCAAAAAAAGTTCAATATTATTCCATTCTCCAACTTTTGATGGCTTGTAAGATAATTGCTCGTATCGATTATAACATTCATTAACAACCTTCCTAAAATTAGTATGAGATGGGATCACGCAAAAGCTTATGCACTTCATTATGTCTTTAATAGCTTCTCTTCCGAAATCATCAATAATAGTTTGTTTATTCCATTTCTTTAGTGTTTTTAAATTATCATAAGTTAGTGGGATTTCCACTTCTTGATAATAGTCAACGCCAACTCTAATATATTTCTTTAAATCATCCATTGCTAAATTTCGATTTTGAATTTTTTAATAGTTCCGGTTTCATTTAAGCATCTTGTATTTGAAACATAAATAATAAATCCTTTTAAATTAGGATCAGTAGCAACCAATTGATTGATTTTATTCTTCATCCCACGGAAAATAGGCTTGTCATATCTTTCATAAAGTTGAAAAATAGTAATCACTTTATTGGATAAATTTTCAATGGCATATTGAATAGCAGTATCTCTATTATAATCTAATTTCAACCTATTTAAATCAATTAATATCAACTCCAAATGATATAAAATATCATCCGAACCAATTTTCTTTGATTCATTCATGGCTTTTGCAATTATGAATATTGGATTTTAATTGCAGTGCTTTTAGGACATCGCTTTCTTTATATCTTACGCTTTTCCCAATAGTATATGCAGGGATAACATTTTCTTTAGTTAGTGACCAAAGGCTTACTAATGAAATGGAAAGAAGTTTGGCGGTTTCATTTCGACTTAGTAATTTATCTGGCTGAGGTTCGGAATTGAAGTTTATAGAAAGTTTTTGCATCTGCTCTACAACTCCAGTAATGATTTCATTTTTGAAATCTTCGCAATTCACATTTTCAATTTGAATCGTTTGCTTCATGATCTTTTGATTTAATGATTATAAAGCAAATTTAATTGCAATATTATTATACGGATATCCGTAATTGGTATCCGTAAATTTATATTTGCATGAATATTAACTATTTAAGACTTCTGAAAGGATTTTTTTGATTTTCTCAGTATGAGTTTCTGAAGTGAATTTCTTTCTGTCTTCTAGACTGTTTTTATCTAATACACTAATGTTCCCTTCAATACTTCTTAAGACATTTTTATTTTTATAATCAAGATCTAAGACTAATGCAACTAATTTGTGTTTCATCTTTAAAGTTTCAAGGTTTTTATAGTACTCTAATTTAAAAAAGCCTATTTCATTGAGAATGGCTATGGATTTTGGCAATGATAATTTGTTGTCAACTTTTCGCTCCTCACCAATACTGACAGAATTAAAAATCATATTGGATCTTATAAATGTGTTGTATTCTAAGATGACTCGATAACTTTGAATATTCCCTAAACCAAATAAATAATCAGATAAATCATACCAATTAACCCTTAAGTGTCTTTTTAGTATTTCAAAGTGTAATTGTTCTTCATCTATAAGGGTTTTATGAAGTTCTTTAGCAATTCGAGATGATAAAAAAGTATTGTAATTCTTTTTTGTTTGCTGGATTATCTCAATAGCTATCATATCTCCCGAATTTTCGATTTGGAGTTTTATGGTTTCAATATTTTCATTAATTGACAAAATGCGTTTTGTTTTAAAATTGTCTAAACAGGTATTGAGAACTTCATTAAGAAATGTCTCATTTAATTTGTAATTTTCACCTTCTAATTCAAAATCGTTACCCAAATACTTAGGATAAGTATTGGAACTTCTTTCAAATTCATGTTCGTGATAGTTATAATTTGGATATTCATTTTTGCCAATAACATAGACTTCTAATTTTACCAATAATGACTTTTGTTCTGCTTCGGTTTTGGATGAAAACTCTGACGAATTAAGAATCTTAAAAAATGATTGTTTCATTATCAATTAAATTATAGTTAATCTAAGTTAATGAATTCAAGAGATAAAAATTAAAAAGGGGAATTATAGGGGAATATAAAATTAAAAAATCTCTAATTAGCTATATTTAAAAGCATTAGAGATTTTTAAAGTGCGGATAATAGGACTCGAACCTACACGCCTTGCGGCACCAGATCCTAAGTCTGGCATGTCTACCAATTTCACCATATCCGCGAAATAGAGGTGCAAATATAGATATTCTTTTTAAATTTCAAACATCAAAATCCAAATTCCAATAAAAAAACATAAACTGGAACAAATTTGGAATTTGGAATTTCACTATTGGAATTTCAATTTGTATATTTGAAACTATAAAAACATTCAACCCACCATGGACACTATAAAATCATATGTGCAGCAGCACAAAGATCGCTTTATCAATGAGTTAATCGAGTTACTAAAAATTCCTTCCGTAAGTGCCGATCCCGCTTATTCTCAAGATGTAATCGACACTTCAGAAGCCGTTAAAACGAGCCTTGAAAAAGCAGGTTGTGATTTTGTAGAAATCTGCGATACGCCGGGATATCCCATTGTTTACGGTGAAAAAATAATCGACAAGAATTTGCCAACGGTCTTAGTTTACGGACATTACGATGTGCAACCACCAGACCCGATGGACTTGTGGACGTCGCCGCCATTTGAACCTGTAATCAAAACTACCGAAATCCATCCCGAAGGCGCCATTTTCGCACGCGGTTCCTGTGATGATAAAGGACAAATGTATATGCATGTCAAAGCGCTAGAATATATGGTGCAATCCAACTCCTTGCCGTGTAATGTCAAGTTTATGATAGAAGGCGAAGAAGAAGTTGGTTCGAAAAGCTTGGGCTGGTTCGTAGAGCGCAATCAAGAAAAATTAGCCTGCGATGTGATTTTGATTTCCGACACCGGAATGATCTCTAACCAACAACCTTCAATCACGACTGGACTTCGAGGTTTGAGTTATGTTGAAGTCGAAGTAACTGGACCCAATCGCGATTTGCATTCTGGTTTATACGGTGGCGCCGTTGCCAATCCCATCAACGTTTTGGCTAAAATGATTGCTTCGCTTCATGACGAAAATAATCACATTACCATTCCTGGTTTTTACGATAAAGTTGAAGAATTGACCGCAGCCGAAAGAGCCGAAATGGCCAAAGCACCATTCAACTTAGATAACTACAAAAAAGCGTTAGACCTCAACGACATTTATGGTGAAAAAGGTTACGTGACGAACGAACGCAACTCCATCAGACCCACTTTAGACGTCAACGGAATTTGGGGCGGTTACACCGGCGAAGGTGCTAAAACCGTCATTGCAAGTAAAGCTTACGCGAAAATATCCATGCGTTTGGTACCGCATCAAGACTGGGAAGAAATCACCGAATTATTTACCAAGCATTTCGAAAGCATTGCGCCTGCAGGCGTTACCGTTAAAGTAAAACCCCATCACGGCGGTCAAGGTTACGTGACGCCGATCGACAGCATTGGTTATAAAGCAGCGAATATGGCTTACACGGAAACCTTCGGAATTCCAGCGATTCCTGTGCGTTCGGGTGGCAGTATTCCGATTGTAGCCTTGTTTGAAAAAGAATTGAAAAGCAAAACTATTTTGATGGGATTTGGATTGGACAGCGACGCTATTCACTCCCCAAATGAGCATTTTGGAATTTTCAATTACTTAAAAGGTATTGAGACGATTCCGTTGTTTTACAAATATTTTGTAGAGTTGAGTAAATAAGTATTGCTCGCAAAGACGCAGAGGCGCAAAAAAAAATCCGTTCCTTTTGAGCGGATATTTTTTTGGCGTTTCCCTCCGGGTCGGGCTTTCCGCACTCGCTTTTTTTGTTCTTGTCACCCCGAGCGCAGTCGAGGGGCTGCGTCAAAGAACAAAAAAGAGCTCAAACAAATGCTGCAATCCCTAACGCACACACTCTAAGTAGAAACAAACTCAAAATATGAAAAATACCTGACAGCCACTGGCTGTCCTCCTCTTAATATCAAATCTAACGCAGTCGGTCCAAACTACTTATTTTTCGCTTCAATCCACCGTGACATATATTTGGTGCTCGCAGTCGTGTGGTGGAGTAAGATTGCACCCATAAAATTAGCATTTCGATGTGGCGCCAAATTATTTTGCACCGATAAGAGGTGTGCTACAAAATCATTTTCAAAAAGAGATTTTTCGTACCGTTGGTTGACAATCTCTACGCCATGTTGTTGTGCTTGCTTCCAAAGATTTTCGTCTTGATACAGTTGCGCTGATGCTTTGGAAATAGTTTCAGGACCATCGGCAATACTGCCACTCCAAGACAAATCTCCGTTCATCGATTCCGCACCCACTGTAGTCGTCACACTCGGGGTTCCGCATTGCATCGCTTCGATGAGTTTACCTTTGGCACCTGCTCCAAATCGCAATGGAGCTAAAACCACTCTAGCTTTCGAAACCACATCAAAAGCATTCTTAGCGCGACCCAAAACCAAAAATCGCTCTTTGGGATTGTGTAACTGTAATACTTTTTGCGAAGGATAAGCACCATAGATTTGCATCGAAGCATCGGGCAATTCCTTCCAAATGAGCGGCCAAATCGATTCTTTCAAATACTGCACGGCATTCCAATTGGGTTCATGCAAAAAATTCCCAATGAAAACAAAGTCCTTTCGATCTTCAAAAGAAAGCCAACTTTGAGTCGTTTGTTCGCCGATAGCATCCACTAAAAAAGGCAAATAATACAACAGACTTAGATCTACTTTATAGTGTTTTTGCAGAAGTTCCATTTCTACTTCAGAAATCAATAATGAAATATCACAACGCAAAATACTGGCTATCTCACGTTTCGCGGTATCCGAAAACAAATCATCCAAGTGAAAATCGGCTTGCTCTTTCGTCGCTTTTTGACGCGCGAGCCGTAACGAATGTAAGTCGATGGTGTCTAATACCCGCAAAGCATTCGGACATTGTTCTGCAACCCGCCAACCAAATTGTTCTTCGACCATAAATCGATCAAACAAAACAATCGTCGGATTCAACGCTTTTACAAAATCATCAAAACCAGAATCATTGATCGCAATAGCTACTTTTTCAACGCCAAGATTGGTTACGTCGAACATAAACTCACTGTCTGAGGCGGCACTGGCAAAAGTGATTTTCCAGCCTTGTTTCAAAAACAACTCGATGAGTTGCAGCATGCGTGTTCCCGCTCCAGAAGAATTCGGTTCGGGCCAAACAAAGCCAATGATTAGAAGTTGTTGCATGTGAATGTATCGATTGATGCCTGCAAATTAAAGCAAATTATTGTTGACAAGAACTTAAAAAAATATAAAACAAATCGCGACAAACGAATAAAAATCAACAAATTACAACAATATAAATTTATTGGCGTTAAATTTGTAAAATCATCAAATCATCACAGCTAAACACGTTTTAGCATCTAAATCAATCATCATGTTAAAATCCTTTTTTCTACTCTGTTCTGGAGTCGACAAAAACCTGCTACAAGGTTGCTCCGAAGGCGAACAAACCAAATATGTTGGAATTGGCGCCACCGTTTTCTTCACCGCCGTTATGGCTTTTATCGCAAGTGCTTACGCACTTTTTACGGTCTTTGACAGCGTTTATCCTGCCTTGCTTTTTGGCGTTGTTTGGGGTTTATTGATTTTTAATCTCGACCGATTTATTGTATCTACCATTCGGAAAAGAGATTCTTTTTTGAATGAATTGATACAAGCGTCACCCCGAATAATTCTGGCCGTCATTATTGCCATCGTCATTTCAAAACCTTTAGAAATAAAGATTTTTGAAAAGGAAATCAATACTGTTTTATTGAAAGAAAAAAACGCCATGGCTTTGAACAACAAGAAAGAAGTGGCGAATTATTTCCAAACTGATCTCGATAAAAACAAAACTGAAATCGACAGCCTAAAATCGGAAATCACCAAAAAAGTAACAGAAGTCAATCGTCTTTACGAAACGTATATTACCGAAGCGGAAGGTACAAAAGGCACAATGAAATTAGGAAAAGGTCCAGTATTTAAAGAAAAAATTGCAAAGCATGACTTAGCGAAAGCGGAACTCGACACCTTACGAAAAAACAATTTGGATAAGATTGCCGAACGCGAGAAAAAAACCAAAACACTACAAGCGGATTTGGATAAAAAAGTCACCGACACCCAACCTATTATTGACGGATTCGACGGATTGATGGCACGAATTAATGCACTGGGCAAGCTGCCTTTGGTGCCTTCTCTATTTATAATGCTATTGTTTTTGGCCATCGAAACTTCTCCCATTATTGCCAAATTACTCTCTTCAAAAGGCGAATACGACTACAAATTAGAAGATTTAGAAACAGCTCTGAAAGCAACATTAACACAAGATAAATACCAACGAGAATTACTAGTGAAAACCAGCGCCGGTATGCATGATCGCGTATACGATGACATTTCACAAGACAAAAAACTCTATGATTTACAACGAAAGAAAGCTACAGAATTGCTCGAGTTGCAAGCCAATGGTTTTTTGGAAAAACAGAAAAGAACTTTGTGATTTTGCAATAAGGCACTAAGGCACGAATTTAATTAGCATAAAAACGAAAAACCCGATAAAATAAATATCGGGTTTTTTTATAAGTCTTCTTGACTCTGTGCCTTCTTGGCAGTTATTCCGAACCTAAAACCTCACCTTGAATCTTCTTCGTCAAACTTTTAAAAACCAAATCATAGGAATGATCGATCAATTCTTTTAGAAATTTGTCAGACAGATCTCCGTTTACTTTTACCGTATTCCAATGCACCTTGCTCATGTGGTAACCTGGTTGGACATCGTCGTATTCCGCTCGCAGTTCCTCTGCTCCTTCTGGATCGCATTTTAAATTTACCGACGGATTTCCTTTTTCCCATTCTTTCAAAGACGCCAGGGCAAACATCTTTCCGCCAACTTTAAAAACCAAAGTGTCTTCATCAAACGGAAAATGTTCCGTAACTCCTTTCTTGCTAAGACAATACTCAAAATATGATTCAATGTTCATGTTGCTTGTTTTTTTCAAGTGATCCCAAGTGTGTGAATTTGAAACCGGATTCGTACTTCAATCCGTAACCCATCATTCTATCCATGGCTGCATGAGAAAATAAGATAATTCCAATCAATTGCAAAATTGGATTTGCAGCATAGATTCCAATCAAATAGATGGTGATAGCGACGCCACGATGATGGAAAATATTGTAACTCCACGCACCTATTTTGTTGCCAAAAACATAACCAATCATTCCGATATCAGGAGTAAAAATTAGTGCAAGAAACCACCACCAAGCAAAATGCAGTTGATTAAAAAGAAAGATTCCAAAAAGGAATAAAGCCAGTTCTTCTAATTGAATAATTGTTTTCATCATCGTATTTTTTCCATAATCCGTTCTGGATGGGCTAATAACTTAAATCCGAATTTTTCATAAATAAGATGAGCATCTCGAGTTGCCAAACGCCAAATTTTTACGTTCTGCAATTGTGGTTCATTCATCATGGCTTCAATCAAAATTGATGAATACCCTTTTCCACGATGTGCTTCATCAATAAACACATCCATCATATAAGCAAAAACCACGTAATCTGTAATAACTCGGGCAAATCCGATTTGCTGGTCGTCGAGATAAATTCCAAAGCAAAAAGAATGATCAATTGTTGTTTGCACTTCCTCTTTAGTTCTTCCTGCCGTCCAATAAATATCTTTCAGAAAACGCTGAATAAAAGGAATGTCTAACTTTGTCTTGTCTGTCGATATTTGTATCATCATTGTTCTATTGTAAACAGCAGTGGCTTACTCGGACTCGCATCATTTTCAAAGGACGCCATTTGTAGATTTAACAAATAACTTCCATCTTCAACTTCATTAGAGACAAAAATCATTTCGGTAATGGTTGCATTCAATCGCGCATCTGTATTGAGATTGTTGATGTCTTTGACATTCCAAAATGCTTTATGAGCTGCAAGTAAACCGTCGTCGTGTTCTTTATCAACGCTGGGTAAATCGATCAACAAATGTTGAATTCCCTTTTCTCTAATATAAATTGCTGCCGCTTCTTCTAGATAAGGCGGATTGGTATTGGAGTATTTTTGATGCAATTTCTCTTCATCGTTAGGCAATGTTCGAATGACTAGTGCTTCCGGAGTCTTTCCAGCCAATGCTTTCTCGACTTGATTCTTGGTGATTACCCAATCTTCGGTAATCCATTCTGGGGCGATGGAAATGAGTTCTGCCACAAAGAAAAACTGTTTCAACAATTGATTGACACTGTAAAAATCTCGCGTAATATGACCCAAACATTCGGTGTGGGTTCCGTGACCGTGTGGGTTAAAGTGAATGTTGTTGAAATTGGTCGAGGAACTTCCTTCTGAAACTTTGCCAATCCAATCTCCAAAACGAACCGGTTCGATGACTGGTTCGTCGAGATACCAAGCGATGGGGTTTTGATCGGTGTTGGTAAGTGGAATAGAAATATCGATGGGTTTGGAAAGATCGACTTGGATGGTTCTACCTTGATTTTGTATAGTTGCTTGCACTTGTTTTGTTTTTGAAACTACTCCAAATTTATCAAAAATAAATCGGAAGCTATTCCATCGGTTAAAAACTTTCCTTTGGGCGTTGTTTTTAAAATATTGTCGTCAATAATTAGTAATCCATCTTTTAGAAATTTTTGTGCTTGTTGTTTCAAATACATCAATTGCATTACCCCGAATTCTGTTTCAATTCGAATCAAAGAAACGCCCCAAATCGTGCGTAAACCCGTCATGATATACTCGTTGTATTGATCTGATTTCGTTAATGTTTCGACTTCATTTGGCAATATATTCTCCTGAATTGATTTCAAATACAAACTATTATTCGACACATTCCAACTTCTCACAACGCCATCATAACTGTGCGCTGAAGGTCCGATGCCGAGGTACTTTTTACCCAACCAATACGCAGAATTATTTTTAGAAAAGTAATTCTGTTTGCCAAAATTGGAAAGTTCATAATGAATAAAACCGTTGGCTTCCAGCATTTTTACTAGAATCATAAATTGTTCTTGAGCAACGTCATCGCTCGGCGCTGTGATTTTTCCGGTTTGAATCAATTTCTTCAATGCTGTTTTAGGCTCCACTGTCAAAGCATAACTGGAGATATGCGGAACGCCAAATGACAGTGCGGTCTCGATATTTTGAATCCAACTCACATTGCTCATGCCCGGAAAACCGTAAATTAAATCGACTGAAATATTGTCAAAATACTTTGTTGCTTCTGCCAAACACATTTTAGCTTCTTCGGCATTATGAGCTCGATTCATCATTTGCAAATCCGATTCATAGAATGATTGGATTCCGATGCTTAAACGGTTGATTGGGCTTTTAGATATTTCGATGATTCGCTCTTTGGATAAATCATCTGGGTTGGCTTCTAAAGTGATTTCAGGATTGTCGACAACAGTATAATCTTTATAAACCGCATCAAGCAAAAATAGAATTTCTTCAAGGGTCAATATACTTGGCGTTCCGCCGCCGAAATAAATGGTTTCAATAATTTCGTCTTGAAATTCTCCCGCTCGTAAATGCAATTCATTCGCCAACGCCAAAACCATCTCGTCTTTCTTCTTCATGGAAGTCGAAAAATGAAAGTCGCAATAGTGACAAGCTTGTTTGCAGAAAGGGATATGAATATAAATGCCAGACATAAGTCTGGCAAATATATTCAATCTTAAGAGAAGTTTAATTTATATGTTAGTTTTGAAAACACCGTTCGTTACCGTAATCTGTTGCGCCGGATTTGAAGGATTGACAGCAGTAAAACTAAATGTTCCTTGCACTATCGTAATAAAATTAATCTCACTGTTACTTGTAACTGTAAAAGAACCAGTGCAATTATAAAAGTCATACTCTAAAGTAGTCGTATTGAATTTCGCTAGCTGAAAAGCGTTGGCAGATGTCGGAGTAAAGTTGTAAGTTCCTGCGGTAATCCCTTCACTTGCAAATTTCATTGCAATCAGATTAGCATCACTGCTAATAAATTTTCTATCAACGTCTCCAAAAAAGCCATTATCCCAAAAACTTGTTTCGTACCAATTAGCTCCAGCTATTTTACAACTTAAACCTAACCCTGATATTGATGGTGTTTGTTCAACATAAGTGAGATTAAAACTTCCGCTGATTGTTTTAAATGAAGAAGTTAAGTCGTCTTCATTTTGATACACTTTACCAGAATAACTAACATTGACCGTCTTATTGCTTGGATCTATTGATACCAAATTAAATGTGAAGTAATTTGAATTAAAGTTCCTGTATGATTGATAACTGTTGAATGTATTATCATCGTAAATTGCCTTCTGCAGATTTCCAAAAGAGTTAAAGGTCAACTCTAAAGTCGAGCCGTCTGAGGCTAGAGCTGAGATGGCGAGGCTATTATCGCCTCTTTGTGCAAATTTAGAAGTAATCGTGAGTGAAGTCCCATCTACGGTTAAACTACCTGAATTAGCAGCCGGAGCGCTATCTCCATCACTATCGCTGCTACTAGAACAAGATACAGTCAACGAGGTAAGAACTACAAAAAAGTAAAGTTTGAAAATTTGTTTCATTTGTTTTTGATTTAAATTGTTAGGATATAATTTTCCAAATATAATTATTTCTTAACTCGTTCCTCATTTTGCTTGACAAAAGAATCCCAACCTTTATAACTTTTGGCACCGATGACTTTGCCCGAATTGAAAAAGTGACAAACTGCCGCCGCCAAACCATCGGTGCTATCGAGATTTTTTGGCAAGGTTTTCAAACCCAGCAATTGTTGCAACATTTTGGCTACTTGTTCTTTGCTGGCATTTCCGTTTCCGGTAATCGCCATTTTAATTTTCTTAGGTTCATACTCTGTAATCGGAATTTGACGTGATAACCCTGCCGCCATAGCTACACCTTGCGCTCTTCCTAACTTGAGCATCGATTGTACATTCTTCCCAAAAAAGGGTGCTTCTATGGCAATTTCGTCTGGATGATGTGTTTCGATGAGTTCAATGGTGCGGTCGAAAATGACTTTGAGTTTGGTGTAATGGTCGTCGTATTTGCTAAGAATCAATTCGTTGAGTTGAACAAATTCCATGTTCTTACCAACAACTTTAATGATGCCAAAACCCATAATCGTGGTTCCTGGATCGATTCCTAAAATGATGCGTTCGTTTGCCATGTTGTTGCCACTAAGACGCGAAGGCGCAAAGTTTGTTGAAAGTTATTATAATCGATGAGAGTTTCCGTTCTTTGCAACGATGATTGCAATTCCCCACAAAGCTAAACAATTCCTTGTTTTTACCATCAAAGTTTTGATTGTATCGGCAGCGTTTTATTTTATCTACCATCAACTGCTGCAAAACGACCAATTGGATTGGCAAAAATTCCGGGCTCTTTTCGAGCGAAAATGGACTGTCGGCGGGATATTATTTGTCTTACTTTTCAGTGTATTGAATCGACTGCTAGAAATTTTGAAGTGGAAAAACCTGGTTTCTTCTCTGCAACCTATTTCGTTATGGCAAGCCACCGCCGAAGTTTTAGGAGCTTTGACTGCAGGTATTTTTACCCCAAATGGATTGGGTGAATATGCAGGTAAAGCGTTCTTTTATGAAAAAGCTAAAACCAAGAAAATTGTCTTTCTTAATTTGATTTGTAATGGTATTCAAATGCTGTTAACGGTGATTTTTGGGTTATTTGGACTGTTGTATTTTAATTCGGAATTCAACGTCATCACTTCAAAATCAATTGCAATATTATTCGGTTTATTTATGTCTTTGATTATCGCCTCTTTCTTCTTAAAAAGTTTCACTATCAAAGGGTATTCGTTAGAAAAACTAGTACACAAAATCAATCAAATTCCGAAGAAAATTCATAGGGAAAATATACTTTTCGGTCTGGGTCGCTATTTAGTTTTTTCGCATCAATACTACTTTTTGTTTTTGGCTTTTAATGTACATCTTCCTTATCTGATTTTGATGTCGGCGATTACCAGTATCTATTTTATTGCGTCGTCATTGCCTAGTTTTCAGTTTCTAGATTTTGCGGTTAAAGGGAGCGTTGCGGTTTATTTCTTCGGATTGTTGGGCATTAACGAATGGATTGTTATTTTTATCACGAGCTTGATGTGGTTTTTGAATGTGGTGATTCCGGTCTTGCTCGGCAGCTATTTTGTGATGAATTTTAAATTGAAATCATAACATGACTTTAGTTTTACTGTTAATCCTCTTGATTTATGTGATTACTATTGCACAATTGATTGCGGGATTTGATCGTGTGAAAAAGTTTGAGACAACAACTAAAACGCCAACAACTTTTTTCTCGATTGTTGTTCCTTTTCGAAATGAAAGCGCCAATCTTCCTGTTCTTTTGGAGAGCATTCGAAATTTGAATTATCCTATAGAACTATTTGAAATTATTCTGGTCGATGACTTCTCCGAAGACGATTCGGTGCGACAAATTTATAATTGGCGGATGGAAAATGGTTCGTTTCAAACGACACTTCTTGAAAATATTCGGTTGTCCAATTCTCCGAAGAAAGATGCGATTTCACGAGCCGTTCCGATTGTGCAACAACAATGGTTGGTCACGACAGACGCTGATTGCCTTGTTCCCAAAGATTGGTTGTTGACTTTGGATCAGTATATACAAGAACAGGAAGTCGCTATGCTTGTTGGCGGTGTAGTTTACGATTGCAAAAAGTCGTTTTTGCATCATTTTCAGCAATTGGATTTGATGAGTTTGCAAGGCGCGACCATCGGCAGTTTCGGTCTGGGATTAGGATTTATGTGTAATGGCGCCAATCTGTGTTACACCAAATCATTGTTTCAAGAGCTACATGGCTTTGCTGGAAACAACAAAATTGCGAGTGGCGACGATGTGTTCTTGCTTCAAAAAGCGATGCGAAAATGTCCGGACAGAGTACATTTTCTGAAATCTAAAGAAATCGTTGTGCACACAATTCCAGAAGCAAGTTGGTCAAAATTGATTGAACAACGAGTACGTTGGGCATCTAAAACGAGTTCATACCACAGTATTTTTGGAAAAGACTTGGCGGTGATTGTGTTTGCAGGCAACTTTACGATTGTTCTTGCTTCTTGCCTCTTTTTTCTAAACCTAGTTTCCTGGATGCCACTTGTTTTTCTATTTACCATGAAGTTCATTACCGATTATATTCTCCTATATAAAACCAACCGATTTTTGAGAAGAAAACGGATGCGCTATTTATTGTTGAGCAGTGTGACTTATCCTTTTTTCTGTGTGATTGTTGCGGTGTTTTCTTGGTTTGGAAAGTATGAATGGAAGGGAAGACAGTTTTAGATTTAGGAATGTTGAACTTTGAATAACGAACAACGCATTTTGAACCGCAGAGCCCTAGCCCAGATGGTAACGGCATCCTTTTGAGCCGTTGTTCGGCGCAAAAGATATAGTGGACAGCTGGACCCGAGCTCCTGAAAGGGCGAACAGGCGAAGCAAATAGCTCCTAATTCTTATCCGTAATATTTAAAATAACAGGAAGTACAAACTGCGTTTTTACAGGAATCCCACGTTTAATAGCTGGGTGAACGGTTGGGAAATCGACCAATCGCGCTTTTAGGATGCTATCGATTTTGGTCGTATTGTACGATAACGTATCGGTGATTTGAGGTTCAAAAACCATTGTGGCGTCGGATGAAATCGTCACTTTTACATCGATGGTGTCTAGCTGCGGATATAAGACTGAAAGCGTGTCGACACTTAATTTTTGTTGTATGAGTTGCGTTAAATAATCAAAAAAACATTGCTTTTTCTGGGTTTTATCGACTACTGAATCGCAGTTGGAGAAGGTTGGTAATTCATCGACTTGGTTCCAATTGATTGCTTTCAATTCCTTTTTTAATAATTCTTCTTCGTTCGGCACTTGACTAAAATACTGACAAGAACCTAAAGTAAGCAGTAGTAAAAAAAGTATCGGTCTTATTTTTTTCATTGTTGAAGTCGAATCCAAAGCGTATTTGTGCGGTATAAAAGTACAGTTTTATTTTTCAAAAATACTAAAAAATTACTGGAGTGCTGCGATAGAAAATTTTACACTAGTGTTATTTTAAAAACAAAAAAGCCATTCGCCGAGGCGAAAAGCTTTTCATTGGTCTAACTACTAAACCATGCTACGAGTTACAAAGTCGTAGCGAAAACAACACAACTGTTTTGAATGCTTTTCTTTAGTAAGAACTGCATCAGAGGATACTTTTATTGGGCAAAAAAGGTTTTCATTTCTGAAAACCTTTTCCCAATTTAGCGGTCTGGACGGGACTCGAACCCGCGACCCCATGCGTGACAGGCATGTATTCTAACCAACTGAACTACCAAACCTCTGCTAATTGCCTCACCTAACATTTACTTATCATAAGTGTTCGGCGATCTTGCGATTGCGGTTGCAAATATAGTATACATTTTTGTATCTGCAAACGATTACAACAAAATATTTTTGAATTTTAAGATAGCCTAACCAAACGTTTGTTTTTCAACCAAATAAGTAGTTAGAATCTTTTCGAAATTCGCTCCAACATTTACCGGAACGTACTTAATTTTATTCTGTGCACAATTCTGAGCTAGCTTCTTGAAGTAATCATGTGCCTGTTTTTCGTAGGCTTCCTTTACATTATCTGCGAAAATGGTGATCTCTTCTCCGCTTTCGATATCGATGAATTTTCGTGGCGCATTGTCGTAATCAAAATGCGTTTCTGTTTTTTCATCAATGACGTGAAACAAAACTACTTTATGTTTGTTGTGCTTAAGGTGTTGTAATGCATTAAAAAGTGCATCATCACTACTCGATTGAAACATATCGGTAAAAAGAATAATCAACGAACGACGGTGCATTTTTTCGGCAATCTGATGCAAAAACGTAATGGTGTCTGTTTGCTTAGTTTCTTTCGGTTTCTCCAGAAGTTGCTCCAATTGATTCAACACCATGCGATGGTGACGGTCGCTTCCTTTTTCCGGAGCGTAATATTCATAGGAGTCAGAATAAATACTCAGTCCAACCGCATCTCGTTGTTTCTTCAACAAATTCATCAAAACTGCAGACGCCAAAACAGAAAAACCAATTTTGCATTCGTAAAACGGCTGTTGATCTTTTAACTTTGGATAATGCATTGACGAAGAATTGTCGATGATTAAATGACAGCGAAGATTCGTTTCTTCCTCGTATTTTTTAGTATACAAACGATCGGTTTTGGCAAACAATTTCCAATCAATGTGTTTGGTGGTTTCTCCAACATTATAAATTTTATGCTCTGCAAACTCTGCTGAAAATCCGTGAAAAGGCGATTTGTGCATGCCTGAAATGAAGCCTTCTACGACTTGATTTGCCAGTAATTCTAGATGCTGAAAGCTAGAAATTTTTTCTTGTTGCGATTCGATGTTCATGCTTCAAAGATAATTTTATTTTATACAATTCGGCTACGCCTCGGGTCAAAATTTGAAAATTTGGAGATTTGAAAATGGAAATGTGTTGAATAAAAAAAGGTCGATTTTCATCAGGCCTTCTTTACTCAAAAAAACTAAGATTAAGGGCGTAATTTTTACCCCAATAATTATTCTTCTTTGTTGGTTGTTTTCTCGATAAATTCAGATGGTAATTGCCCAAATTGGATATCTTTCCCATCAAACCAGACGGCTTTCGCAGTTTCAGTTTTGTTGTTTTCATTAAACATGACTTCGTTGATATTTTTGTCGAAGTCTTTGTCGAGTATTTCTTTTGGCAATATGTTTTGTTTTGCATCGATGCGGTCGCCTACAGCAATCCAAGAAATTGCTACGTTGCTGGTTCCGTTGTTGAGTTCTTTGATGACAAATCCTTTTTGGTCGATGGATTCAATGTATAGCCCGCTGCATTGACCCATTGGCGTTATGGTTACCACTGGAATTTCGCCCAATAACGCTAGATAATTTTTATCAAAATCTACTCTTACAGTACCATTAACCAAAGTTGTTTTTCCTTTTTTGTAAACGATGCTTTCCGTTGAAGTTACTGTGTAAGCGGCTGTTTTTTGGTTGCCGGTATCGACAAGTTCGATTTGTTTTCCAGTGGTATATTCGTCGCCACTATTATACGAGGCGAATAGGTTTCCTGAACTGATTTGGCCGATTACATTCCCTTTGCTCCAAGAACCGATCATGCCGCCATAAAAACCACCGCCTATGCTGGAGTTTTTTTGTGGTTGGGAGAATCTTCCGGTTCCAGTGGCTAGTGCTGCAGTGGCATAGACACCGTAAGCAGTTCCTCCGCTATTTTTATATCCCAAACTGCTCCAATATGTTCCGCCAGTGATGCTTCCCAATACCCCACCAGTTCTTGTAAAATCATTGTCGGAATGACCGGTTACGCCAAAAGTGTATAAATCGCCCCAAAGATTATAACCGCCAACAGCTCTGTTTGTTGCAGTTCTGCCATAACCCGTTCCGTCATTTTGGGAATCTCGGGTTCTGTATCCAAAAATAGAACTTTGTCCGTCGCCATTGGCGGTGAGTTGTGTATAAATGCTTTCTGTTTTTCCGTTAATTCTAATTAAATCATTATCAAACTCACCATAAATTAATGGAGTTGCTGAATTGCTATTTTCGATATAAAGTTTGTTAGACCCAGTTTCGTTGTAGCCTGCTTGGTAACCAATAACGACGTTTGAATTACCTGATGTATTACTAAATAAGGCTTCAGAACCAAATGCAACATTTTTGTTGCCTGTTGTATTTGAACTCATTGCATTATAACCCTGAACCGTATTGTCACTTCCGGATGAAATACCATTTAAAACTTGATACCCAACTGCAGTATTATTCAAACCAATATTATTTGAACCTGGTAATGACCCGAAACTCTCTCCTCGCATTGCTGGGGCGCCAATGGCTACGTTCGTATTTGTAAAAGGACCTGAAGGCCCAGAAAAATAAAACATTGCTGCACTACCAATAGTAGTTCCGCGAGAGCCTTGTTGAATCCTGCTCATAGCATCCGTTCCTATGGCAACATTGCTATCTCCAGTTGTATTAGCGGCTAAGGAATATGCTCCAAAAGCTGCGTTTGCGGTTCCAGTTGTATTGGCATTCAATGAAAATGCTCCATATCCTGCAATATAACTTCCTAGTAACCCAGCTTTTGCATTATTTCTTTTAAATACTATATTATTATTATCAGTCGTTCCAATAAAATTTGTTGCTGGATTGGTTCCAGAATTTCCGGTCAGACTCCAGCCAGTATTGGCACCGAAGCCCTTCCATGTGGTCGTCGGATTATCCCAGTAGTAAAATCCTGACTTGTTGAGAGGTGCCGTCAAAAAAACCATCATGCCGTTCTGTGCTGATCCAGGATTAACAATAGGAAAAGCACTTACTCTAGGAATAATAATACCATCCGAATTATTTGGATTGGTTTCACTAGAAGCACTGATTTGGAGTTTTGCATTCGGGGCAGGTTCGTTGATTCCAATTCTTCCAGTGAATGATGCATTCGTGCCAGTACCGTAAATCACATTGGCTATCGAAAGCTGGTTGCTTCCCGACGGATTAGGAACATCGGCATTGGCGCCAATTGCAGTATTGTCCGAGCCTGAAGTAATGAGATTTCCGGCTGCATATCCTACGCCAGTATTGTTTTGCCCATCAGAATTTTGATGTAACGCATCTCGACCCACAGCCGTATTATTGATGCCATCGAAATTATTGAATAAAGATTCCACACCAACTGCAACATTTTCTCCACCGGAATAATTGTTAACCATTGCATTGCCACCGATGGCCGTGTTATTTGCTGCATCCGCATTACCCAAGGCTCGGAATCCGACAGCAGTGTTTAAACTTCCTGAATTGTTAACAAATAATGATTCTTTCCCAACGGCAACATTCTCAATGCCACTCGTATTTAAAGACATCGATTGACTTCCCACGGCGGTATTGTCATTTCCGGTACTTAAATCCGATAATGACTCAAATCCAAATGATGTACTTGTACCACCTATTTTTCCTGAAACAGTATTATTCCTTCTAAACACAACGTCAACGCTATCTATTGTTCCTAGGAAATTTATAGTAGCATTAGTTCCCGAATTTCCAGTTATATCCCAACCTTTAGTGCCGCCAATGCCTCTCCATTGTGGAGTTCCGGTGTTGTCCCAATAATAAAATCCGGGTGCTTTTCCTGCCGAAAGTGTGGTCAGATAAACCATCATGCCTTGTTGCGCAGCGGTCGGATTGGTGATGGGAAACGCATCTATTTTCGGAATTAAAATCCCGTCTTTATTGGTTGGTGTAGCTTGGTTACTTGACTTAACATGGAGTTGTGCATCGGGCGAAGTGGTGTTGATTCCCACTTGCGAAAACCCGTCAGTGGTCATCCAACACAAACAAAAAAACAGTACTATCTTTTTCATAACCTTAAATTTATACACAAAGTTGAGGCTAGTTTACTTGCTAAAAAACCACCAATAGACCAATGCAGATTTAAATAGATGAATGACTGAATTTTTGCTGATTCTTTTTTTATATATTTGATTCAACCATAATTTGCCATGGAAAAATTGCAATGTATTATTGTTGACGATGACGAAATCGACAGATTGACCGTTGTTTCCTATGCGAAAAAATTCCCGCAACTTCAAATCGCAGGTGTTTTTGATTCGGCGAAAGATGCGTTGTCGATGCTGCAAAGAGCAAATTCAAAAATAGATGTGCTTTTTTTAGATATTGATATGCCTGAAGAAAGTGGATTAGAGTTGAGAAAGAAAACAGCTGAAGTTCCTGTTTGTATTTTTATCACTGCGCATCCAGAACACGCTGTCGAAAGTTTCGAATTGGACACTTTAGACTTTATCGTCAAACCTCTAAAACTCGATCGTTTTTCACAAACTATCAAGCGCATCGAGGAGTTTATGGAAATTCGGCATAAGGCTTTGCTTTTCGAGTCGAGTATTGGTGGCGACACGATTTACATCAAAGAAGGGCATGAGCAAACCAAAGTAAAACTGCACGATATTCTTTACCTCGAAGCTTTAAAGGACTATACTTTAATCGTGACTTCTCAGAAACGACATTGCGTTCTATCGAGTATTGGCAATTTGTTGAAGGAAGATCATTTTCAGTCATTCATTAGAACGCATCGCAGTTTTGCGGTGCAGAAACAGTACATCAAAAAAATCTTAACCAATGACGTGCTGCTCAATAATGATGTTCTGATTCCGATTGGCAGAAGCCATAAAGACAATTTAAAATTGCTGCTATAACATTCCAAAATCGACATATGAAATCTTTTTTTTTGATTGTTGGATGCTTTTGCTGTTTTCAGATTTGGTCTCAAAACCTTGCATACAAAGATGTTGATTCATTGTTGGTCGTATTAAAAACGGAGCGTGATGATTCCTTGAAATGCAAAAACTACAATACGGTTTCTCGTCTTTACGTTTATAAAAACAGTGCGGAAGGCATGCGTTACGCAAAGCTAGGCATGATACTAGCCCAAAAAATGAATTGGCAAAGAGGAATAGGTATGTCGCATATAAGCTTAGGCATGCATCTGATTTCTAAAGGGAATTATTCGATGGCATCTCAAGAATTGTTCAAAGCTGAGGCAATATGTAGGCAATTGAAAGACCGAGAAAATTTGGCACGCACATTCAACCAAATGGGCATTCTAAAGGCAAATCTTTCACGCTTTCCCGAATCGTTAGACTATTTTTTTAAATCACTTAAACTCTTTGAGTCGTTAAAAAAAAGCAATTTTAGTCTTAGTGTAGCAAGCTGCTACGAAAATATAGGAACCGTCTACAACATTAATAACAGCAATGAAAAGGCGATAGAAAATTATAAGAAGGCGATTGCTATTTTAGAGCGAATTGACGAGTATGAATTAGAACATGCAATGAATATTGCCAACCTTGGCACCATTTATCAAAAGCAGAAAAAGTATGGAATGGCCATTGCAAGTTATGAAACGGCAGAAAAAAAGTTGCTGCGATTACAAGATAATTTCGGACTCGCATTCGTAAACAGTTGGTTAGGTTCGGCTTATTTGGAGCAAAAAAAATATGATGTAAGCATCGAAAAGTCTAAGAAAGCTGTACGTGTCATCGGTAAGAGTGGCGATAAGGAATTGATGACCACCAGCATACACAATCTAGGTTATGCGCAATTAGAAAAAGCAATGTCCTCTGGAAATGACTTTGAATTGAATGATGCATTTGTGAACTTATCCACGTCATTAAAAATGCACTTAGAATTAGGCAATCACGACGGATTAATTAAGGATTATTTGCATTTGTCTGATTACTATAAATATAAAAAGAATTTTTCTAAAAGTCTTGAAGCCATAGAAAAACATATCGCCTACAAAGATTCTGTATTCAATTTCAAAAACAAGCAATCGCTTAAAAACCTCGAAGACCAGCGCACTATCGACATCAAAAACAAAGAGATTCAAATAAACAAACTACTCATTGAATCTAAAGAAAAACAAAAATGGTATTTTGTTTTTGGAATAATTTCATTGGCAATTATTGGAAGTTTGCTGTTTAATCAGAGTCGAAATCGCAAAAAAGTCAATGAAAAATTACAGCTTTTAAATGCTGAACTCGATCAAGCCAACAAAGTAAAAACGAGATTTTTCAGTATTTTGAATCATGATTTGCGAAGCCCGGTATCGAATCTAATTCACTTTTTACATCTACAAAAAGAAAGCCCAGAATTACTAGATGAAGAAACCAAAAAGCGGATGGAGAACAAAACCATTTTGGGCGCTGAAAATCTTTTAAGTTCGATGGAAGATATTCTTTTGTGGAGCAAAGGTCAAATGGAAAATTTCCAACCAAAATCGAAAAGAATAGCGGTAAGTTCTTTGTTTGAGGATACTCAAAATCACTTTTCCAGCGAAGAAAAAGCAAACATCACTTTTGAAAATCCACAAAATATCGAATTGTTTACCGACGAGAATTACCTAAAAACCATCTTGCGTAATCTCACCGGAAATGCCATCAAAGCACTGGACAATGTTGAAAATCCAAACATTCATTGGAAAGCTTGGAAAGAAAACAATCAAACATTTCTATCCATTACGGATAATGGTCCGGGCGGGACGCAAGAACAATTCAAAGCTTTATTCGATGAGACAGAAGTTGTAGGCATTCAAAGTGGTTTGGGTTTGCATTTGATTCGCGATATGGCTATAGCGATTGATTGTTCGATTGCTGTCGATTCAAAACCAAATGAAGGAACTACTTTTTTGCTTTCATTTATTTAAAATCAAAAAAACAATTACTCTTCATAAGTCACCAAAACTCGTATTGGTTTGGATAAAATTAAGGAAGAATTAGAAAGTTTGTTTATTACTGTGATATTTGTTCCACTAATAAAATAGTCAAATTCATAACCAACAGAAGCTGTATAAGAAGGTGGAACACTATTTCCAGCGGAATATTCCACCAACACATTCACCGCAAGAATTTTAGAACTTGTAAGTCCATGTGCCATTGAAGTTGAAGAGCCTTGCGCAGCATTGGTTGTCCCGGTAAGTTTAATCATTTTTACCGCAGGTGCTGTTGTTCCTAATTTAGTAAACCCATTCACTTCTAGTTCAGATGTTGGATTATTGGTGCCGATACCTACTTCTCCCGTTCCTTTGATTCTCATTCTCTCTGTAAATGCTGCACTAGTTCCGTAACCAAAAGCAATATCATCAGTACTTGCGGCGGAATGTATTTGCATTAGTGCGCTTTGAAGTCCGAAGCCATAATGATTTCCAGCACCTCCAAAGAGCGATATTTTATCCCCTAAAACGCCATCAAACTGAAGCGGAAAATCTGATTTAAAACTACCAATTCCTACATTACCCACGTCAGAAATAGTCATTCGAGTAAGATTTGTACTGGTTCTAAACTGAAGTGCATTTGGCATACTCGCTGGGCTATAAATTACGCCACCACTCGTGGCAACACCCGTAGATCCGAACACCACGCCAGATTCTTGATTTGATAATAAATTCAAAAAGGTAAGATCATTGTTTTCAATAATAGTCTGTGCAAACGGATTAGGTGTCATACCCGTTGAGTTGGTTCTAATATGTAGTTTGGTTTGCGGATTAGTCAATCCAATACCTACATTTCCGTTTCCTTTGATACGAAAACCTTCAGTAAAAGAGCCGCTGCTTCCATATCCAAAAGCAATATCACTTCCGACAAGATCAGAATGTATTTGAAGCAAGTTTCCTTGAACACCAAAACCATAATGACTACCTGCTCCGCCGTATAAAGAAATTTTATCCCCAATAGCTGTTTTAAACTGAAGTGGGTAGGCAGGGGCTGACGTTCCAATTCCTACATTCCCAGTTCCTTTGATACGCATCACTTCAGTCATAGCAGCACTCGTTCCGTAGCCAAAAGCAATATCATCTGAAGCTATACCTCCATGGATTTGTAGCAAATAATCTTGAATACCTATTCCGAGATGAGCTCCTGGACCGCCAAAAAAAGAAACCTTATCTCCGGTACCACCACCAAAATGAAGTGGGAAATCTGCTTTGAAATTTCCTATAGCCACATTACCAACATCTGAAATCGTCATTCGAGTTTGGTTATTATCGGTTCTAAACTGAAGCGATTTAGGCATACTTGCCGGACTGTAAACAATACCACCGCTTGTAGAAATACCTTGCGTTCCGAACAATACTCCAGATTCTTGATTTGACAATATATTTAAAAAGGTAAAATCATCATCTTCAATTGTTACAGACGCATTGAGATTGGGCGTCATTGCAGTAGCGCCGCTTCTTACATGAAGTTTGGTTTGCGGATTGGTTAATCCGATACCAACAGTTCCATTTCCTTTGATACGCATGTTTTCGGTAAATGTAGCGCTGCTTCCGTATCCAAAAGCAATATCACTTCCAGCTGAAGAAGAATGCATTTGTAATAAAGAATTTTGAATTCCAAAACCATAATGTGGTCCAGCACCACCATATAGTGAAAGTTTGTCGCCAAGTAATGAGGGAAATTGCAAGGGAAGCGTTGGGATAAAACTTCCAAGAGCAATATTTCCAGTATCAGTGATTATCATTCTATTGGTGTTATTGTTAGTTCTAAAAAGCATGCCATTTGGCACCGTAGTAGTATTATAGATAATTGCTCCATTAGTAGCATTGCCGTTAGCCCCGAATAAAACGCCTGATTCGTCACCCGATAACAAACTTAAATAAGCAGGACTATTGCTTTCTAAAGTAGCCAAAGAAGCTGGATTTGGTGTCATTCCCGAAGAATTGTTCGAGACATGCAATTTTGAAGCTGGCGTGCTATTGCCAATACCCACTTTCCCATCATGAAACATATCGTCAGTGATAGAAGAAGGTGCGGACGTTGTTCCAACTTTATACCAATCTTTATCGCCATTGGCAGTTGAAGTGACTCCTATCCAACTCGTGGTGAAATTATCCCAGTAGTAAAGTCCACGAGGATTCGCACCTATCGTCACCATCAAATACACCATCATGCCTTGCTGCGCAGCCGTAGGGTTAATTAAAGGAAAAGCGTCAACGCGAGGAATAAGAATTCCATCAGTGTTTGTGGGCGCTGACTGATTACTTGCTTTGATGTCCAACTGGGCATCTGGCGACGTGGTATTAATTCCTACTTGTGCATGGCTTTGCATGAAAAATAACAAAAGTGCAATTCTAAAAACAGTCTTCATAATGTAATATTTTGAGCAAAATTGGGCATTTAAAGCATGTGAAATTTGAATTTTATACCAACGACATTTATATTATACTAGCGACAGTTTGTAACAAATTTTAGCTATTTTTGAAATATAAAGTCCTTATAATGAAAACTTGGAACTGTATTATCGTAGATGATGAAGACGTTGATCGACTCATGGTTGTTTCGTTCGCCAAGAAGTTTCCGCAACTCAACATTATTGGCGGTTACTCATCAGCCGAAGAAGCCCTTGGAATTATAGAGAAAAATGCCGTTGACATTCTTTTTCTAGATATTGACATGCATGGTTCGAATGGTGTTGAATTGAGAAAAAAAGCCATGGAAGTCCCAGTGTGTATTTTCATCACTGGTCATTCTGAGTACGCAGTGGAAAGTTTCGAATTGGAAACATTAGATTTTATCGTAAAACCGTTGCGATTCGACAGATTTGAAAAAGCGATGCAACGGGTAGAACAATTTTTGGAGATTAAGGAAAAAGCAACTTTGTTTGAATTGAGTTTTGGAGAAAATTCGATTTTTATTAAAGAAGGAACCGAAAAATCAAAAGTAAATCTCTATGACATTCTCTATTTAGAAGCTTTAAAAGATTACACGTTCTTGGTGACACCACAAAAAAAACATTGCGTTTGGTCGAATATTGGGTCGTTGCTTAAACAGGATCATTTTCAGTCATTTACCAGAATTCACCGAAGTTTTGCCATTCAAAAACAATTTGTTAAGAAGATTTATGCGCAAGAAATTATGCTTAGCAACAATGCGTTACTTCCCGTAGGGAGAAGTTATAAAGAAAGTGTAAAGCTACTGCTATGAGTAAAAAATGGTTGCTGTTGCTGCTCGTAATTCCAGTCTTCGTGTTTGCGCAGAACCAAGTGCCGGTTGATAAAATGTTACGTTCTCTTGAAAGTATGAAAGAGGATTCTTTAAAAGTAAATCAACTCAACAAAATAGCACTTTCTTATAGCGATTCCGATTCTACAAAAGCTTTTTTCTATAATAAAAAAGCATTGTCACTTGCTAAGAAATTACAATGGAAAGATGGTGTCGCTAAGTCACATTTTTATCTTGGTACTATTTACAATGTGTATCTTGATTACGACAAAGCTTTGATTTCTTTCCATCAGTCTTTGAAAACTTCCAACCAAAAAATCCTCAGCAAATCCTTTCAAAGTATTGGAGAAGTTTATCTCAATACCAGTAACTTTTCTAAAGCATTAGACTATTCTTTTCGAGCATTAAAAATTGACGAAGCTATTGGAAACAAACAAGGAATTGCTAAAGTCTTTGCTAATTTAGGCTCGATAAATTATGGTATTCAAAAATATTCAAAAGCGCTGGAATTCTACAATAAAGCAGCAAAGTTATATAAAGAATTAGCAAATACTAAAGAGTTAGCGATTGTCAATAGAAACATGGCTGGTGTATATAATAGTTTACGGCAATCTCAAAAAGCATTGCTGTATTACGAAAAAGCAAATGTTTTATGCAAAAAATCTAACAACAAAGCGCTACAAGCTCGAATTCTATCAGACATTTCCTTGGTATATTTTAATTTAGAAAACTATGATCAGGCTATTAAAAATTGTTATTTGTCAATAAATGCCATTCCGAGTGGAACTGATGACAAACAAACCATTTCCTTTTCTTATGGTGTTTTAGGAGATTCTTACATCGAAAAAGCCAAAGCAAATCAACATAAAAATATTTTTTTAGACAGCGCTTTTTCAAATTTAACCAAAGCGGTCAAATTGCATCAACAACTCAACAGTATTCGCGATTTGGCTTATGATTTTTCAAGTATTACTGAAGTGCATAAACTAAGAGGCGATTACAAAAACGCTCTAATTTCTTATGAAACTGCAATGGCCTATGAAGATTCTATATTTAATTCGGACAACAAAGAAACCATCAAAAATCTTGAAGATAAAAGAGCGATTGAACTACGTGATCGCGAGATCAAAATCAACAAACTGCAATTGGAAGCCAAAGAAAAACAAAAATGGATGTTGCTTTCAGGCTTAGCGTTACTTGGAATTATTGGAGGTTTGCTTTTTTATCAAAGTTCAAATCGAAGAAAAATCAACAAAAAATTACAAACTTTAAACCTAGATTTAGAAGAAAAGAACAACGAACTCGACCAAGCGAATAAAATTAAAGCCCGATTTTTTAGCATCCTAAATCACGATTTGCGCAGTCCTGTGTATAATCTGATTCACTTTTTACATCTGAAAAAGGAGAATCCCGAATTACTAGATGAGGCAACGAAAATTTCGATTGAACACAAAACGATGTCGTCGGCAGAAAACCTCCTCGCCTCTATGGAAGACATGTTGTTGTGGAGCAAAAGCCAAATGGAAAAATTTGAACCGGAACCAAAAGTTGTAAACATCAATTCCCTCTTTGACGACACGCATAAGCACTTTGAAAGTCAAGAAAAAGTCACAATCAAATTCGAAAATTTACAAAACATTGAATTATTTACCGATGAAAATTATCTCAAAACCATCCTCAGAAATCTAACTCGAAACGCGATAAAAGCATTAGAAGGAATTGATAATCCAACGATTATTTGGAAAGCGTGGCGGGAAAACGATCAAATATGGCTTTCCATTACCGACAATGGACCCGGAGCAACACAAGAACAGTTTAAAGCATTATATGATGAAAACGAAGTGGTCGGAATCAAATCGGGTTTAGGACTGCACCTGATTCGGGATTTGGCGAAAGCGATTCATTGTACGATAGCTGTCGATTCTAAACTAAATGAAGGAACGACTTTTACACTGAAATTGTAATGATTCAGAAACAAGTTCAAAATAAATAAAAAAAAGGTCTGTAAACCAAAACTGACCTTTTTTTAATAAAATTTAAATAACGGATTAAGAATAATATACCAACAAAATTCTAACCTGTAAGGGATAATTTAATTTAATCTATAAGCAATAATATTATTTTCTGCCCAAAAAGCTCCTCCAAATCCTGTTATTGTTTCTGTAGTAAAATCGGCATAGCAATTTCCAGCAATATAGTAATAGGTTTTATTTGCAGCTGTTGTATTATTTATTACTATTGTTCCGGTAAGCATTGTAAACCTGCAAGTCCCAGGATAATTTCCACTTGCAAGATTAGAACCAATAATATCAGTTGATGGAGTTGGGTTAATTGCCGCATTATCAGCGAATGAAGATCTTACCCAAAAAAAGGAATTGTTTGGTGAAAGCAAAAATGAAGATTTACCAACTATCATATTTACGTTTACAGCATATTTCCCTGGAGGCAATGTAATTGTAGTACCTGTTTGTAAATAATTTAATGTATTGTGAGGAATATCAACACCAGTAGGACTCAAATTTGCAATAGCATTATCAATTCCTATTTTTTGCCAAGTTGCAACACCAGTTGCGTTTGAAGTAAGAACTCTTCCGTTTGCTTGCGTTCCGTCTACAATTCTTAATGCACCACTAGTAGGTGAGGAAATATGTAATAAGTTTGTAGGTGCTATTGTTCCAATACCTACTGTTCCACCTGCGTTTGGAACTACAATTGCATAATTATTTGTTCCAGCAGTTGCCTCAAAATATCCAGCATAATTATTTGTTCCACCATTAGTATAGAAACTTCCAGCATAATTTGTTGTTGCTCCAATTCCATACACATCAGCTCTTGTTCCATAATTAATTGTTGTACCTGTTGCTTGAAAATATCCACCTGTTGTTACAGTTGTTCCATTATTTGCTATAAAATCTGCTCCAGTTGCAGTTAGTCCTCCAGTTGCTCTAAACACTCCAGCCCAATTTCCAGTTGATCCTCCAGAAGCTGTAAAATTTCCTCCATAATTTGCTGTAGCAATTCCGCTAGAAAGAAAATCAGCACCATAATTAGTAGTTGCACCTGTTGCAGAAAATCGACCTCCATAATTATTTCCATTAACTCCAGTACTTTCAAAAGAACCTCCAATTCTTGTTGCTGGAGCACCACCACTACCAGATGAAATTCCACTAACTCCAATGGAAGTTCCTACGAATGTGGTAGCATTTGCTGTGCCTTGAAGACCAAATAAACCTCCTGAAAACTGACCTCCTATTCCAAAACCTGGATTATTTAGAGATGAACCCACAATACCAATACCATTTGAATTTCCTATAAAAGTATTTTCAGATACCATCGTTGTCAATCCTCCTGTCGTTGTTGAAATGTGGAGTTTATTTCCTGGATTTGCAGTTCCTATTCCAATATTTCCAGATCCTTTTTTAATACGTAACCTTTCAATTGATCTTGTACCTAACACTAAATCCGTATTATCTGTTGTTCCAACAAAATTTTCAGTAACACCTATTGTTGATGTTCCATAAGTTAGAGGATTTGCTGGTTCTGTAATTGCTGTGTTTCCTACTAATTTCCAATCATTAGAAACTGTATTACCAATTGGTGTCCATAACGTTCCATTCCAATAATAATATCCTGGTGAAACTGCATTTACGCCGACAACTGTTGCTGTATTATAAATTAATGTCGAGGTTGGCAAAGCACCGCCTTGTGGATTAACAACAGGGGCAGCTACGTTATTTGCAGTTAGTGCAATTCTTGGCAATAAAACGCCATTTGTAGCTGATGAAACATCCAACATGGCATTTGGAGTGATGGTGCCAAAACCAATCGTTCCGCCACCATTGGGTACTACAATTCCATAATTTCTATTTCCGCCAGTTGCTGAAAAAAATCCTCCATAGTTGGTTGTTCCTATTGCGGATGTTGTTTGTGCGTTAAAATTTCCACCGTAATTAGTAGAATTATTTCCTCCACCTGCTGTACCAAAAACGCCACCATTTAGAGAATTCGCTGGCCCCGTGCCTTGTGATTGCGAACCTATATTTTTGGGTCCGTTTAACGCAGTAAAGAAACCTCCAAAGTTCTCCGTTGATGTAGCTCCGCTTGCGATTAAAGCACCTCCAGTATTTGTAGTTCCACCATCAGCTGCGGCGTTAATCCCGTAACGATTTCCTGTTGATGCCGGACCAGTTGAGGTAAAATCGCCGCCATACGTTGTTGCCCCGGTGGAACCTGTATTAATCGCCTGAATTCCATAGGCATTTCCCGTAAATTTTCCGCCAATTCCAAATGCTGGATTGTTTGTTGATTTACCTTCGATACCAATTCCATTGCTATTTCCAACAAAAATATTCTCTGAAAAAGTGGTTGCCACACCTGAAATATTATTAGCAATATGGAATTTGTTCAACGGATTTGCCACTCCGATTCCGACATTACCCGTGGTTTGTTTTACTCGTAATCGTTCAATATTGTTAGTGCCAATTACAACGTCATTAGCATCAGTAGTTCCAACAAAATTTTCTGTTGCACCAATGGTTGAAGTTCCATATGTAATAGGAATTGCTGGATCATTTGTACCTATATTCCCATCAATTTTCCAATCACTAGAACTAGTTCCTGTTAATGGAGTCCACAACGTTCCGCTCCAATAATAATAACCAGGAATAACGCCGTTGACTCCAATAACTGTTGCAGTATTGTAAATTAATGTTGAGGTTGGCAAAGCACCTCCTTGAGGATTTACAACTGGAGCAGATACATTATTAGCAGTTAAGACAATTCTTGGTATTAAAAAGCCATTAGTTGTTGATGAAATATCCAACATGGCATTGGGAGTTGTGGTATTTATTCCAATTTGAGCAAAGCTTTGTATGGATAAAATCAAAAAAAATAAAATTGCAAATAATGTTTTCATACTATCTCCATTTTGAACTACAAACTTCAAAATAAATAGGCTTAGGTTGTATCCCGTAAAAGAGTGATTTTTAATCTAATAGTTGGTCAATTACTTTTAATATTCAATATTTGTTTAGACTTTTAGAAATTTAAATAATGTGGAACTATGAGAAAAATAATAACCTTAGTCTTCTTAATAGTTTCAATCGCAGCTTATTCTCAGGCACTTGATGAAAAACTTCAAAAACTAAAATCATTAAAAAACGATACTACAAAAGCAAAGATTTTGGGAAATATTGGCTATGACTATGGAATAAATAACCCAGATTCAGCCTTTTATTATTATAATCAATCCAAAAAAATAAGTGCAAAACTTAATCACTATTCGGGACAAATACGATGTAATATAAATATCGGAGAATTGTATCGACAAATGGGCAACTATGAAGAATCGCTAAAATATGATTTAATTAATCTCAAACTTGCGGAAAAGCATGGTAACCGTATTCAAAAAGCAAATTGTTATTCAAACATCAGTACAACCTATCATTATCTAATAAAATTTGATTCGTGTGCAAAATACGATTTGAAAGCTCAAAAGATATATGAATCTCTAGATGATAAGTCAGAGTTAGTTACGTTTTATTCTAATTTGTCTGAATCCTACACGGAAAGACATTTGTTTAAAAAGTCTTTGGAATATGGATTCAAAGCGCTTAACTTGAGTAAAAAAGGGTTTGGAACTCGATTAGACCTTGCGTATGTTTTGTCCTCTATTTCAACAACATATCTGTGTTTAAATCAAAATCAAAAAGCACTACAATTTGCAGAAAAAGCTTTAATATTATCAAAAGAAGAGAAGGAATATTACTTGCAACAAGTAATTCTTGGCAAGACAATCTTAATAAAAATTAACCAACAAAAATATGCTGACCTATTTTCGATTGTTAATGAAATGGAGAACATTAAAGGAAACATAAATTCTATAGAATATGACGCAAATGTTCTATTACATCATGGTGTTGCCCTCTATTATGATCGTGAAGAAAAAAAAGCAAAAGAATATATTTTGAAGACTCTTGCTATAAGTGAACCAAACAACTTAAGTGTTATAACAAAAAATGCTTATCGTCTTCTCAATAAAATTGAAGCCATATTAGGAAATTTATCCAAATCCGATAGTTATGAAGCCAAGAAAGACTCTATTTACGAACTTCAATTAAATGAAAGTACAATAAAAAATATACAAGAACTTGAAAAAAAATATGAAACTCAGAAAAAACAAACAGAAATAATAAACCTAAAAGTCAAAAATGACAAAAAAACAACGCTAAATAATATTTTAATAGGTTCGTCTATTGGACTAATTGCATTAGGGTTTCTTTTATATCGAAACTTTAGAAATAAGCAAAAACTCCAAAATTTAAAAATCTCACAACTAGAAAAAGACAAACAATTATATGCAATTGACGCGATGCTAAAAGGTCAAGAAGAAGAACGAAGTCGGATTGCTAAAGACCTACACGATGGTCTTGGAGGTTTGTTGTCAGGAACTAAATTATCATTTACCACTATGAAAGAAAATCTAATTTTAACACCCGAAAACGCAATTCAATTTGACAAATCACTAAGTATGTTAGACACTACAATGAGTGATTTGCGAAAAGTAGCTCATAACTTGATGCCTGAAGCCTTAGTTAAATTTGGATTGGATGAAGCTTTAAAGGATTTTTGTGCATCTGTTCAATCGACACAGACTGTAAAAGTAATTTATCAAAAACTTGGTTCTGATCAAAAATATGAAAATACAACTGAGGTATTCATTTATCGGATAATTCAAGAATTAGTTAATAATGCTCTCAAACATGCTCAAGCAAAAGAAATTTTGGTTCAATTAGCAACCTATGAAAAAAACATTCATATTACAGTAGAAGATGATGGGGTTGGATACGATTCCAATACGATAAAAAGTCAAAAAGGAGCAGGATTAGCTAATATCGAATACCGAGTTAATTACCTTAACGGAAAGATTGATAGGGTTTCGTCTCTTAATAATGGAACTGCAGTTAATATTGAATTTAAAGTGTAAATCATGATTAAAGTGTATCTCGTTGATGATCACTCAGTGGTTATTGAAGGCGTAAAATCGGTTTTACAGAACGACAAAACAATTGAAATTGTGGGTTTTGCTATGACTTCGGAAAAGTGCCTTCAATATTTTGAGTTACATACTGCCAATGTCATTTTAATGGATATTAGTTTGCCCGATATGGATGGAATTGAATTGTGTAAATTGATTACCCAAAAACAACCTCAAATAAAAATTTTAGCTTTGAGCACTTTTGACCAAGGATCCTATGTAAGAAAAATGATGGAAAATGGTGCCAGTGGTTATTTGCTTAAAAACGCTGCTAAACAAGAAATTATTGAAGCTATTAAAACGGTCCATGCCGGAGGAACGTATTTATGTTTTGAAGCAGGAAGAGCATTGAAACAAACTAATGACGAAGAAAGTAAACTACCTTCACTAACCAAACGCGAAAAGGAAGTTTTACGTAAAATATCAGAAGGTTTTACAAACGCTCAAATTTCTGAAATGTTATTTATAAGCATTGATACAGTTGATAGTCATAGAAAAAATTTACACACAAAATTAAATGTAAAAAACACTGCAATGCTTATTAAATTTGCTTTAGAAAACAAGATGTTGTAAAAGTATATTCCAAAAAAAACCCAACTTTCGTTGGGCTTCTATTTTAAGGAATCTTTCAATTACAACAAAGCGTTCAAACTATCGGCATAAGTTTGCTTCGGCGCAACGCCTACTTGTCTGCCCACCACTTCTCCGTTTTGAAAAACCAAAACAGTCGGAATGTTTCTCACTCCGTATTTCGCAGCAAATTCCTGATTGGCATCTACATCTACTTTCCCAATTACGGCTTTCCCAGCAAATTCTTCACTGATTTCATCGATGATTGGACCAACCATTCTACACGGACCGCACCATGCCGCCCAAAAGTCAACCATTACTGGTTTATCTGATTTTAATACTACTTCCTCAAAAGTAGCATCGGTTATTGCTAAAGCCATAGTTTCTTTATTAAATTATTCGAAGCCAAAATTAGCGATTTATTTTCATTGATAGCCGCTTCCAAATTTTTTTTGACTATACGCCCATTGCCTTAGGTTATTTTTGATTTCTTTAAGATTTTCAGGAGCTCGGATCCCGCTATACGCAGTATCTTTTATTGTTTTATAAAACTTTCGTCCAAAGAATGAGCAACCTCTAAAAACAATAAAAGGATACTTGCTGCTATCGGGGCTAGGGTTTTTCGTCGCGAAACGGTTACTGTTATAATTGTAAATTTTGTCTATTACAAATAACAAAAAAGTATATATTTGATTTCTCAATTTGTTGCACTTAAAACTTTAAAAACCAATGAATCACATTAAAACCATGGTAAGTACTTTCGCTTTGTCAATACTAATTCTTTCTTGTACTGGCGATAATGAAACCAAATCAACAAACACAGCGACCACGCCACAATTACGAACAACAACCCCAAAACGTTTCCTATTTGACGCAACCAAAGCACAAACTGCAGGAAATGCTGATTGGGTAATTTGTGAAAATACAAGTGGAACGCCAATCCGTTTCCCAAATCCATTACAAAGTACCGTTACAGCAACTACTCCAGAGAATTACTGGAGAGGCGGCATCTCCGCATGGGGAATTGCCTTAGTAAAAGAAGGACATACAGTTGAAACTTTAGCGCCAGGTGCGTCTATTACTTATGGTAGCACAACCAATGCGCAAGATTTATCCAATTATGATGTATATGTGGTAGATGAACCAAATGTACTTTTTACGACGGCGCAAAAAACTGCAATTATCAATTTTGTAAAAAATGGTGGCGGCCTCTTTATGATCGCCAATCACAACGGATCTGACAGAAATAGTGACGGCAAAGATTCGGCAGCAGTTTGGAATAATTTGATGACCACGAATTCCGTGCAATCCAATCCATTTGGCTTAGCAGTAGAATTGGTAAATTTCTCTCAAACCACTACCAACATTTTGAACGACGCAACCAACACCATACTAAATGGATCGCAAGGTGCCGTAACGCAGCTAAAATTCAGCGCAGGTTCTTCCATCAAAATAACGCCTACCGCCAATGCCTCAGTAAAAGGATTAATTTGGAAAACGGGTTTAGCGAAAACCAGCACAACTGGTGTGATGTGTGCATCATCAACTTACTTCAACGGAAGAGTTGTTTTAATTACCGATAGTTCTCCTGCAGACGATGGAACAGGAAATCCGAGCGATAACTTGTATCCTGGTTGGACAGAAGTTAGTGGAAACCATTCGCGTTTGCATTTGAATGCGTCCTATTGGTTAGCAAAATTGCAATAAAATAATACTTAATAAAACAAACTAATATATCTCTATATTTGCCTTCAGAAATATTAAAACTTCTTAAGGCATTTTTTTTGTTTAATTACTTTTCTTTTGTAAAACATCCATTTATTGTCAATTTTTCAATTGATAAAAATTACTTTTTGTTCTTATTTGTCCATGTAATACTTGGTTGTATCTTTTATTTTTTTCCTGGATTAGGGTTTCTATACGGAATCTGTATTCCTCTATTAGGATTAATCTATGTAATTCTAACTAAAAACAAGAACAATGAAATCCTTCATGTAGCTGCTTATATAATTGGCAGCGAAGTTTTATTGAAAATGACAAATGGTTCTCTAAGTTTTGAATTTGCGAAATACAGTCTAATTTTATTTGCGCTATTAGGTATTTTCTATAGTGGTTACTCCAAAAAATCAATCCTTTATTTGGTTTATATTTTGTTGTTAATTCCGAGTATTGTCCTTGAATATGATTTGTTAAAGATGACAAGAAGCACCTATAATCAAATTGTATTTGAACTTTTAGGGCCTATCGCTTTAGGTATTGTATCAATTTACACCTTTGATAAAAAAATTACTTTTACTGAATTAAATAGCATTTTGCTTAGAATGGGTTTTCCAATATTGTCATGCAGTATTTATGTGTTATTGTACAGCCCTGACCCTAGTATTATAACAAGTGTCGAATCTAATTCAAGTTTTTCTGGCGGATATGGCCCAAATCAAGTTGCAACTATGTTAGGCATCGGAATGTTTGTCTATTTTTTTCAATTTATATTAAAATCTACAACAAAAATTCAATTTGTAATTAACCTACTTCTCTTTTCTTTTATTAGCTATATAGGGTTATTAACTTTTTCAAGAGGTGGAATAATTACTGGTTTTGTGACCTGCTTAGCAGTGTTATTTTTCGTTTTTATAAATTCTAAAGATTATGGAAAACGAAAAGCTAAACATGGATTCATATATTTAATAGTTGTTTCTATTGCAATCCTATCCTTGATCAACTTTCAAACAAATGGACTCATAGAAAAAAGATATACTAACAAAGATCATTTAGGTCGGTTAAAAAGAGATAAATCAATGGATCGCAAAGAATTGGCGAAAGAAGAAATTAATTTATTTGTAAAAAATCCTCTAGTGGGAGTTGGTGTAGGTAATGGAAATCAAATACGTGAAATTAAATTTGGAATTAAAGTAAATTCCCATGACGAGTTAACACGTTTGTTAGCGGAGCACGGTAGCTTAGGATTAATCAATATCTTAATTCTAATTCTCATACCCTTGAGGTTATTCTTTAAGTTTAAAGAGAGTCTTTTTATAATTATTTTCTTCACATTTTGGTTCCTCACGATAAACCATTCAGGAATGAGAATTGCGGCACCAGCATTTTTATACGCCCTGATGCTTTTAAAAGTAAATACAGATGACGAGCCATTTTTTTATAGGGAAACTTCGCCTAACATTTAAATTGAATTAGAATTGTTGTAAACTAATTCAGCTTGAAATTCAGTTGCATTTTCTCTAATTCTTGTAGCAATTCATTTGAAATACCAATCTTCAATTTTCGACTTGGCATAGAGAGCTTCGTAATTATTTTAATTTCATCCTTTGCTTCGGTCAGGTTTACCTCAGGTTCTGTATCTTCGGAAAGTGAAAGCAAATCTTGCTCATCACTAACTTCATCATTCGATATAAAAATAGGTACAACGACTTCTGCTTCTTTCTTTATTGTTTCTAATTCTAACACTTCAAAAGTCACAGAATGATCGCCTCGATTGGATTGAAAAATAGTTTGCAGTTTTGTAATCAAATCCGATCGTAAGTCTTCGATATTCATGTGAATAATTAGTTTCTTAGCATACGTTGGCAGAACATCTTGTAAGTAATGAACGTTCAAAAACTGCAATCGCGGTTCTCCTTTTTTACCCGTTTCTCGATCAGCCCAACCTTCTTTCACCACCAATCGGATGTAAGTAAAATTATTTGGTATCAAGTAATGACGAAATTTCAAATATTCTTCGCCAAAGATTCGAAATTCAAAACTCTCATCAAAACCTTCTAACGTAAATGATGCCCAACCTTTGCCGTTCTTTGCTACGCGATGCTGCACATTGGTAATAATCCCTCCGACAGAAAGATTTTTGTTGACATATTGTGTCAGGTCTTTCATTGCTTCCAGCTTCGAATTGCAGTAATAACGCATTTCAAATTTATAGTCGTCAAGCGGATGTCCCGAAATGTAAATCCCGACCACTTCTTTTTCCTTTGCTAATTTTTCCATGGTTGTCCAATCTTCACAAGGTGGCACAATCGGCTCTGGAATTTGCACATCACTGGCTTCGCCAAACAAACTTACTTGAGAAGAATTTTCATTTTCTTGAAACTTCGCGCCATAACGTATCGCTTTTTCTAGAAAGGTTATGCCATCTCCTTCATCATGAAAATATTGGGCTCTCAACGTATTTCCGAATGAATCAAATCCACCCGCTAACGCTAGATTTTCTATTGCTTTTTTATTAGCTGCTCGCAAATCTACACGTTTACTCAAATCGAAAATAGATTTATATTTACCTTCCTTGCGGTTTTCTACTATGGTTTCAACAGCCGACATTCCAACGCCTTTTACAGCGCCCATGCCGAAACGAACCGCATAGTTTTCATTCACTGTAAATTTGTAAAAAGACTCGTTCACATCTGGACCTAAAACCTGCAATCCCATGCGCTTGCACTCTTCCATAAAAAAAGAAACTAGCTTGATATCGCTCATATTATTAGAGAGCACGGCCGCCATATATTCGGCGGGATAATTTGCTTTTAGATAAGCCGTTTGATAGGCAATCCACGCGTAACAAGTCGAGTGAGATTTATTGAACGCATACTCCGCAAACGCCTCCCAGTCTTTCCAAATCTTTTCTAATTTTTCCTCTAAGTGACCTTTCGCTGCAGCTTGACTGATAAATTTGGGTTTCATTTTATCAAGTACATCGCGTTGTTTTTTACCCATCGCTTTTCGCAAAACGTCGGCATCACCTTTAGAAAAATCCGCTAATTTTTGCGACAGAAGCATTACTTGTTCTTGATAAACCGTAATTCCATAGGTGTCTTTTAGCAATTCCTCACAGGCATCTAAGTCATATTCTATAGGCTCTTCACCGTTTTTTCTTTTAATAAAGCTCGGAATATAAGCAATCGGTCCAGGACGATATAAGGCGTTCATGGCAATCAAGTCATTGAAAACAGTCGGTTTCAATTCCTTCATATATTTTTGCATTCCGGCACTTTCATACTGAAAAATTCCAACGGTTTCTCCGCGTTGAAACAACTCGTAAGTCTTCGCATCATCTATTGGAAAAGAGTCTGGATCGAGAACTTTACCCATCCGGTATTTGACCAATTTGACCGTGTCTTTAATCAAAGTCAAAGTCTTCAATCCCAAGAAATCCATCTTCAACAAACCAGCACTTTCTACGACCGAGTTGTCAAATTGCGTCACATACAAATCCGAATCTTTCGCGGTCGCCACCGGAACGAAGTTGGTAATATCGCTTGGTGTAATGATAACACCACATGCGTGAATACCAGTATTTCTAAGGTTTCCTTCTAAAATTTGAGCTTGTTGAATCGTCTCTCCACTCAAATCTTCCTCCTTAGAAATTTCAATCAATTCTTTAATATTCTCAAAATCTTCTTGACGAAGTACTTTTTTAATTTCAGCTTCAGTATCATTTAGGAAACGTGCTAAATTCCATTTTGACGGAATCAAACCTGGAATCAATTTCGCGATTTTATCCGCTTCAAAAAGTGGCAAATCTAAAACTCGGGCAGTATCTCGAATCGCTGATTTCGCCGCCATAGTCCCGTAGGTAATGATTTGTGCTACTTGTTTGGAACCGTACTTATTGATTACATAATCCATGACTTTACTTCTTCCTTCGTCATCAAAATCGATATCAATATCCGGTAATGATACTCGATCAGGGTTGAGGAAACGCTCAAAAAGTAAATTGTATAATAGCGGGTCGATATTGGTAATCCAGAGGCAATACGCCACAACAGAACCCGCTGCAGAACCACGACCTGGACCCACCGAAACGCCCATTTCTCTGGCAGCAGCTATAAAGTCTTGCACAATCAAAAAGTAGCCTGGATAACCAGAATTCTCTATAGTGGTTAACTCAAAATCGAGGCGCTCTTTAATTTCTGGAGTGATTTCTCCGTATCGCTTCTCCGCACCTTTGAAGGTCAAATACTTTAAGTAAGCATTCTCTCCGCGCTTTCCTCCATCTGCTTCATCTTCAGAAACTAAAAAATCAGTAGGGATTTCGAACTTCGGCAACAAAACTTCGCGAGCTAAATTGTATATTTCAATTTTATCAACAATCGCAGTGGTATTGGAAATGGCTTCCGGCAGATCGTGAAAAAGTTTTTTCATTTCTTCCGCCGATTTGAAGTAATATTCTTGATTCGGCAATCCAAAGCGGTAACCACGACCACGACCAATTGGTGTGGTTTGCTTTTCGCCATCTCGCACACAAAGCAAAATGTCGTGGGCGTTGGCATCGTCTTTATCGATATAAAAAGTATTGTTGGTAGCAACGAGCGCAACGTCGTGTTTCTTGGCAAGCGCAATCAGTCCTTCATTGATGCGATTTTCATCTTCTTGATTGTGCCGCATGACTTCGAGGTAGCAGTCGTTTCCGAATTCGTTTTTCCACCACAACAAGGCTTCTTCTGCTTGATTTTCGCCCAAGTTTAGAAGTTTGTTTGGGATTTCACCATAAAGATTTCCAGATAAAACGATCAGATCCTCTTTGTATTTTTGAATCACACTTCTATCAATTCTCGGCACATAATAAAATCCATCCGTATAGGCAATAGAAGACATTTTCGCTAAATTGTGATAGCCCTTTTTTGTCTTTGCAAGGAACACGATTTGGTAACCGTTGTCTTTTCTCGACTTGTCCTTATGATCTTCGCAAACAAAAAACTCACAACCGACAATTGGTTTGACAATAGCTTCGGTAGGTTCTTCTCCTTTTTCAATTGCCTCTTTGTTTTTGCTTTCTACAGTTTTGTTGTGATTTAAGACATCCCGAACAAAATGAAAAGCGCCCATCAAATTAGCATGATCGGTAATAGCTACCGCTGGCATTTTTTGTGAAACGGTGGCTTTTACCAAAGTTGCCACGCTAATGGTGGATTGCAATACCGAAAACTGAGTATGATTGTGAAGATGAACAAAATCCGTGTCTAGCAAAAGCTGTTTATTGTCCGAAAGTTCTTGCTTTGATATGGGTGCTGTTTGTTGATTGCCCAAACGTTGTCTAATGCGCTCGGACGCTTCTTTGAGATTGACGTGTTTTAATCCAACCAGCGCGATGGGTTTTGGGTTCTTCAGCTTAAACGCTTCAAAGTAGTCTTGCGAAACACCCAAATCTTTTGAAGTAAAAACTTCTTGTCGAATCAATTCAAAGAAACAGCGACTCGTAGCTTCAACGTCGGCCGTTGCATTATGCGCCTCAGCAAATGGCGTTTGAAATAAATAGGAATGCAACTCCGTTAAAGTTGGTAATTTGAATTTGCCTCCGCGTCCTCCAGGTAAACGCAGTAAAGAAGCGGTAACTTCCGTGCAAGTATCTAAAACAGGCATGGCACCCATTGGGGAATCGATTCCCATACGGTAGAATTCACATCCCATAATGTTGACATCAAAACCTAAATTTTGACCGACAATAAATTGCGCTTTGCTTAAAACAAGATTGAACTTTTCGAGGACCGCAATTAGATCAACACCTTCTTCTTCAGCTAACTCAGTAGAAATACCATGAATTCGTTCGGCGTCATACGGAATATTAAACCCTTCGGGCTTGACCAAATAATCCTGATGCTCCAAAATTTTTCCCGTTGCATCATGTAATTGCCAAGCTATTTGTATGCAACGCGGCCAGTTATTTACATCGGAAATTGGTGCGTCCCATCGTTTGGGTAATCCTGTAGTTTCGGTGTCGAAAATTAGATACATAGTAAATTTGAAGTGCTGGTATTTAAAAAAATACGGTAAAAATGAACTTCAAATTTAGACTATTTTGCAGAAGTAAAAGGGGTAAAGTTATCAACAAAAAACCATTCAAAAAACTGAAAAATCAATTCTTTGAATGGTTTTTTTATACTAATATTAGTATCGCTCTATAGAGATAAATCTATTGATTAATATCCACCGCGGTTTCCACCACCGTAACCTCCGCGAGAATCTCCACCACGACTGTTGTTGTAGCTTTTTCTTTCTCCTTCTGGTTTTGGCTCAGATTTGTTCACAACGATTGCACGTCCTTGAACAGTAGCTCCATTTAATTCTGCGATAGCTTTCAAAGCTTCCTCATCATTTGTCATTTCAACAAAACCGAAACCTTTACTTCTTCCAGTAAATTTATCAGTAATAATTTTTACAGAATCAACTGCACCATAAGCCTCAAAAGACTCTCTTAAATCTGCTTCCTCAATACTGAATGGAAGACTTCCAACAAAAATGTTCATATGAATTATTTTAAATATTACACAAATGTAGTTCTAATTTAGTTCTAAACTACTATAAATCAAAATAAAAAAGCCACCTTAAAACAAGATGGCCTTAAAAATATGTCTTCAACCTTTATTATTATTGAACAGGCACTTTGTAAAAAACACCGTTTTGCATATTTACAACCTCTTGTGCTGTTGATTCTGGATCGATGTTCTCGGCATTAAATCGAAAAGTTCCCGAGATTACATTTCCATCATATTCCTTGATGACAATCTCGCCATCGCCAACACCAATAGCTGTTTCATAAGTAAATATATCACTTCCAGCAGTAAGAATATAAGTTGCTTTTTTTGCTGTAGTTGTCCCAAGTACATGTGTAATAAAACTATTTTCATTTCTAGGGTCAACTATAGTAGTTGGCTTAGGTATTCTTAACGAAACAGATTCATTCAAAGTGACTGCCTTAATTGACATTCTATTTCCCACTTCAATCGTCGCGACGGCATTCCCGCCTATCCACGCAGCATTATCTTTAACTCCCTGAAATACAGCGGTGTCATTTACGCTTATGTCTTCTCCACAGGAAACAAACGCCAAAAGAACAATGATATAAGAAAGAATTTTTTTCATTACTTTTCTAATTTTGAAAAACAAAAGTAACTTTTTAAAACATATTTCTGAATTAAAATTGAAAAAAAATAACGTTTACTGCACAGCTCAAATAAATCGCCCCGATTTTCTTTTTTAAAAATCATTTTTTGCAGTAGTATTTTTTAAATAAAAGTGTATCTTTGCGCCCTTAATTAACCGAGGTCGTGTACCTCAAAATTTAATCATACGATTATGTCAGTAAAAATTAGATTACAAAGACATGGTAAAAAAGGGAAACCTTTTTACTGGGTTGTAGCGGCAGATGCTCGCTCAAAAAGAGACGGTAAATACTTAGAGAAAATCGGTACTTACAATCCAAACACCAATCCTGCAACTATCGATTTAAACTTAGATAGCGCAGTACAATGGTTGCACAACGGTGCTCAACCAACTGATACGGCAAGAGCAATCCTTTCTTATAAAGGAGCGTTGTTGAAACACCACCTAGATGGCGGAATTCGTAAAGGAGCCTTAACGCAAGAGCAAGCAGACGCTAAATTAGCGGCTTGGTTAGAAGCTAAAGCTGGTAAAGTTGATGCTAAAAAAGATGGATTATCAAAAGCGCAATCTGATGCGAAAGCAAAAGCTTTCAAAGCAGAACAAGCTGCTAATGCAAAACGTTTAGCTGCTGCAGCACAAGCTGAAGTAGAAGCTACAGAAGAAGTTGCCGAAGAAGCTGCTGTTGAGGAAACTCCTGCTGCCGAAGAAGTTGCTGCTGAAGTTGCGGTTGAAGAAGCTCCTGAAGTTGTTGCTGAAGTAGCACCAGCCGTTGAAGAAGCAGAAGCACCAGCTGCCGAAGAAGCTCCTGAAGTGGTTGCTGAAGAAGCTCCAGCTGTTGAAGAAGCTCCAGCTGCAGAAGAAGCAAGCGAAGAAAAAGAAGCATAATTCTACAGCGATCATGCGTAAAGAAGATTGTTTCTATTTAGGCAAAATCGCAAAAAAATTTAGTTTCAAAGGGGAAGTTCTTATCTATTTAGATACCGACGAACCCGAGTTATATGAAAATATGGAATCAGTATTTGTTGAATTTAACAACAATCTGGTTCCATTTTTTATTGAAAATAGTTCACTGCACAAAAACGATTTTCTCCGCGTTCGCTTTGAAGATGTCAACACCGAAGAAGAAGCCGATCGCTTATTAGGTTCTGCCGTTTATCTTCCTTTAAAAATGCTCCCAAAACTGAGCGGCAACAAATTCTACTTTCACGAAGTCATCGGTTTTGAAATCGAAGACCAACGTCTCGGCGTGTTTGGAAAAATCGTGGCGGTCAATGATAGTTCTGCACAAACTCTTTTTGAAGTGCTCAACGGCGATGTCGAAATTCTTATTCCAATGATTGATCATTTCCTGGTCAAAATAGATCGCGAAAATAAAAAAGTCGTGATGAATTTGCCGGAAGGGTTGGTGGAAATGTATCTTTAGGAGATTGTAAGATTTTAAGATCTTAAGATTTTTTAGGAGCCGGGAACCTGCTATCCGCTAAAGTCCTCACTGCGTTGCGGGCTATCGCTGCTATCAGGGCTAGGGCATTCAATTAATAACATGTAAATCTTACAGTCTTACAATCCTAAAATCTTACAATCAAATTTCCCGTGTTCCAATTCAAACAATTCTCCATCCGCCAAAACAAATCCGCCATGAAAGTCGGCACCGACGGCGTATTACTCGGCGCATGGGCACCTATTGACCACCAACCCAATGCCATTCTCGACATCGGAACCGGAACCGGATTGATTGCCTTGATGCTCGCTCAACGAACCTCCGCGGAACAAATTGACGCACTCGAAATCGACGAAAAAGCCTATGAACAAGCCGTCGATAATTTTGAAAATTCCCCTTGGGGCGATCGCCTGTTTTGTTTTCATGCAGGTTTGGATGAATTTATGGAGGAACCCGAAGATGAGTACGATTTGATTGTTTGCAATCCGCCATTTTATGCCGAAGACTACAAAACTGAAAACGAACAACGGGATTTAGCAAGATTTCAGGACGCCTTGCCTTTTGAACATTTGGTAGCAGCCGCCGATTTGTTGTTATCCGAAAACGGAATCTTTGCCGTGATTATACCTTTTAAAGAAGAAGCAAAATTCGTAGCTATAGCAAAAGAATTCGAATTGTTTCCCATCAAAATTACGCGTGTCAAAGGAACTCCGACAACCGACATCAAAAGAAGTTTGTTAGCCTTTTCAAGAACACAGAACACTAAATTCCCGATTGATGAATTGGTGATAGAAACCACGCGTCATCAATATACACCAGAATACATTGCTTTGACTAGAGATTTTTATCTCAAGATGTAGTGCCTTTAAAAGTTGTCCAAGCTGTCCTACAGTTGATTTCTTAATTATTTGCGAAGCTAACCTCGCTCCAAAATGTTCCCGTCCACATTAGGGTGATAATGTCGCCGGTTCCTAAGGTTCTGCTAGCAGGAGTATTGGTATTGTTTAATGTATTGTCAGCAACTTCGAAGTCACCAGTATTACCCGGATTATACAAAGTTAAGTACTGACCAAGCACAACTCCGTCGCCAAGGGTAATCGTTCGTGCGCCGACAACGAGAGAATTGCTTTGCAACCAAATATTGCCGTTGGTTCCCACGGGTACAACTTGGTTATCCACTGTGAGCGCAGCAGAAACAAATGGTCGAACGGTTATGGCACCCACGATATCCAATGCGGTTTGGGGATTATTGAAACCTAAACCTACATTCCCATCTTGATTAATGACTACTGCATCATTCGTAATACCTGTGCTATAATTATTTGACGTTCCTAAGTACATATTGATTCCAACGTTGGTCTCCTGCAAGTAAATGCCTGCCTTTGGTTTTAAAACGTTATTATTAGTTGTATTCCAGAAAAGTCCTGGAGTATAGCTGTTGGCAACAAAGTCCGTCGTAATAAGTAAACCCGAACTAGGAAGTGCTTGCGTTATTTGCGTTTTTGTAGCATTTGAATCTGAGGCTAACTGCAATCGTGTTACTGGCGCGCTCACACCAAATCCTGTATTTCCATTTTTGAGGATAACGAGAGCATCGCTTCTCTCTGCTGCTTCAACACTAATATTATTATTTGCATCAACAGCATTACCCACAACCAGAAGGCGGTCTGTACCGTTAGCTGCTCCAAACTGGGTCGCACCGTTTGTTGAAGTGGTGTAGGTTGTTGCTCCAATTCCTAATACTGTTTCTCCATAACTAGCTGCGGTATTAAAGCTTCCAAAAGCAGTTGAGTCAGCTCCGTTAGCATTTGTATTATCACCAAAAGAGGTTGCATTGATAGTATTGGCTGAAGTGTTATTTCCAAAAGCAGTTGAAGTATTAGCACTTGCAATTGTTGAAAATCCAAAAGCAGTTGAGAAAGATCCACTTGCTGATGTATTAATTCCAAAAGAAGTAGAAACTAATCCACTTGCTAATGTACTATTTCCAAAAGCAGTTGAAGTACTTCCACTTGCTGTTGAACCAATTCCAAAAGCAGTTGAACTACTTCCAACATTTGCGTCGTCCCATTGTATCCCAGAAACAGTTCCTGCTCTAAAAGCTCCTTTTCTAGGATTCCATACCATTCTTGTTCCAGCTCCAGAGGGCATAACAACACCACTTCCCTGGGTTCCTGTCGAGACCAATCCATCCGTACCATTAATTAAAACAGCGCCAGCATCGGCAGTGATGGTTTTTCCCAATCCTGCACCGCCAAAATCGTAAGCTTGGTCAAGTGTGCCGCTTGCAAAAGAGGATGTAGTTGTCCAAGTAGCAGTTCCGTTGGCATCACTGACCATCACATTGCCAGCAGTTTGGTTGCCATCGACCATGCGAATGTTGCCTACTACGTGCAATTTGTCTAATGGAGCAACTGCGCCGATTCCCACATTCCCAGTTTGGGTAATTCGCATCCGTTCGGTCAGCACACTCAGGTTGTTGGTTTTGAAAGCTAAATAACCAGAGTCGCTTAGTGCTCCATTATTAGCTTTTCTACCTTCAACAGTAGCAAAAACACTGGTTGCCGTGGTTGAAGATCCAAAGCCACCTAACGAAATGGAGCCTCCAATATCCGTATTCTGTGGTGCGTTTGTCACCACATTTAGGTTGCCTTCGCTTGTAGTAGCAGTAACCTTATTTACGTCGACGATTTCGAGTTTCGTTTGAGGGGTAGAAGAACCAATACCGGTGTTTCCGTTCTTGAGGATGACAAGCGCATCAGTTCTTTCTGCTGGATCAACAATATTATTATTGTTTGCATCAATTGCATTCCCAACGACTAAAAGGCGGTCGGTGGCATTGGCAGCTCGAAAGGAAATTGCGCCGTTCACACTTGGAGTGTAGGTGGTGGCGCCAATCCCAAGTACAGTTTCTCCATAGGAAGATGCCGTATTGTTTTGTCCTGCAGCAATTGAAAAGCTACCACTGGCGCTTGTTCCTCCGCCTACGGAAAAAGCGGCAGGCCCGGATGCCGTTGTGAAATTACCCATGGCAAAAGCGCTTGCTCCGGACGCTATTGTACTACTACCCATAGCAATCGATGCATTATTAGACGCCACGGTCAAATCTCCAAATGCTGCAGAATTGTTGCCAGAAGCGGTCGTACTTATACCCATGGCTACAGAACGAATGCCGATATTCGCATCATCCCATTGTGTGCTAGCAACGGCACCAACTCTGAATGCTTGTTTTCTCGGGTTCCACACCATTCTTGTACCCGCGCCACTCGGAGCGACAGCACCACTTCAAATTGTTCCAGTTGAAACCAAACCATCTGTCCCTGCAATGGTAATCGCTCCTGCATCGGCGGTTATGGTTGCACCAGCTCCTGCGCCACCAAAGTCATAAGCTTGGTCAAGCGTGCCACTGGCAAGTGTTCCTGCGCCAGTCCATGTGGCAGTTCCATTGGCATCACTAGCGAGTATTTTACCTGCGGCTTGGTTGCCATCGACCATGCGGATGTTGCCTACGATGTGTAGTTTATCTGCGGGTGTTGAAGAACCAATACCGGTGTTGCCGTTTTTGAGAATGACAAGGGCGTCGCTTCTTTCAGCGAGATCCATAGTACCATTATTATTGGCGTCAAGGGCATTACCAACTACTAATAGTCGGTCGGTAACATTAGCCGCTCGAAACTGCGTGGCTCCGTTAACGCTGGGAGTATATGTTGTTGCGCCTAATCCTAGAACTGTTTCTCCAATTGATGAAGAGGAATTTTGTTGACCTCCAGCAAGCGAATAATCTCCGGAAGCAGTTGTTGTAAAACCGATTGCCGTTGTACCATTTCCAGATGAAGTTGTTGTTATTCCGAGAGCGGTGGCATTGGTTCCAGATGCTATAGTATTAACGCCAAAAGCGGTTGAATGTACTCCAATATTGGCATCATCCCATTGTGTTCCTGTAACATTACCCGCACGAAATGCCGACTTATTTGGGTTCCAAACCATTCTTGTACCCGCGCCACTTGGAGCAACTGCGCCACTTCCTGAAGTTCCAGTTGAAACCAGCCCATCAGTTCCTGCAATGGTTACTGCGCCTGTATCTGCCGTAATTGTTCTACCAACTCCTGCGCCACCAAAATCATAAGCGCCATCTAGTGTGGTTCCTGCGGCGGCGGGTGTTTGCCAAGTGGCGGTTCCGTTGGCATCACTGGTAAAAATTTTTCCAGCAGCTTGATTGCCATCTACCATTCTGATATTTCCAACCACATGTAATTTGTTTTGTGGTGTTGAGGAACCGATTCCGGTATTACCGTTTTTGAGGATTACAAGAGCATCACTTCGTTCGGCGGCGTCAACAGTAAAGTTATTATTTGCATCTATTGCATTACCCACAACCAATAGTCGGTCGGTGACATTTGCTGCTCGATATTGTGTGGCTCCGTTAACGCTAGGCGTATAAACTGTTGCTCCAATACCCAATACTGTTTCCGCCGCACTTGGCGCGGTATTGTATAGTCCGGCCGCTATTGAACAAAAAGCACTAGCAGTGTTTCTATTTCCGAAAGCTACTGAATCATTCCCACTTGAAATTGTTTCAAAACCAAATGCTGTTGATCTGTCACTACTGGCAGTTGTTGAAATTCCGAATGCAGTTGAAGCACTACCACTTGCAATCGTTGCAGTTCCAAATGCCATCGATAACGTGCCGCTTGCAACCGCTCCACCGCCAAATGCTGATGAATTTCCGCCACTGGCAACCGTTGTGGAGCCAAATGCGGATGAATTCATGCCGCTGGCAATCGTTCCAAAACCAAAAGCAATTGAACGTATACCAATATTTGCATTGTCCCATTCTGTTCCGGTTACATTACCGGCTCTAAAAGAACTTTTATTCGGATTCCAAACCATTCGTGTTCCCGCACCACTTGGCGCAATTGCTCCACTTCCTACAGCTCCTGTGGAAACCAAACCATCAGTTCCAGCAATGGTCACGGCGCCAGCATCAGCGGTTATGGTTTTCCCCAATCCTGCACCACCAAAATCGTAAGCACCATCAAGCGTGGTTCCTGCTGCAGCAGGTGCTTGCCAAGTCGCCGTTCCGTTGGCATCGCTAGTAAAAACTTTCCCAGCGGCTTGGTTGCCATCGACCATACGGATGTTTCCGACGACGTGTAATTTGTCTAAAGGAAAAGCAGTTCCGATACCTATGTTGCTGGCATCATCAAATAAAACGCCATCGCTTAGCGTGGTTCCATTCCAGCGTGGTACTCGTCCTGTGGTGATTGAACTAACCTGAGGGTCCGTCTCTGCTACCGTTGCAGGAGTTTGCCATGTAGCCGTTCCGCTAGCATCGCTAGTAAGTACTTTCCCTGTGTCTTGGTTGCCATCAACCATGCGGATATTGCCTACGACGTGGAGGCGAGTGGCTGGACTGCTGGTCCCAATACCAACCCCACCGTGCTTCATGATTACGAATGCATCCGATCTGCTTGAGGCATTAAATCCATTTCCGACTACGAAAAGTCGGTCAGCATTGTTATACGCGAAAAGGTTATTTATAAAAGGTACAGGAAGAATAGTTGGAAAGGTCCCAAATACGGTTTCTGCGAAAGAGCCTGCTTCCGTGCCAACACCCCACGCAGTAGATAAAAATCCTCGTGCGATATTTGTTCGCCCCCAAACGGTTCCAAGATCATTAACAGCAATATTGGATTCGCCGAAAGATGTGGCCGTTTGCCCGATAGAATTATTGTTAAATCCCCAAGTGGTGGAGCGAGACCCTAATGCGATACTGTTTGCTCCCCAAGCGGCACTGGATGAGCCACTTGCTCTAGCGGAGGAACCGAACGCCATCGAGAATTGTCCGAGATGGACATCGTCCCATTCCGTTCCACCGACTTCACCAGCTCGGAAAGCAGATTTACGGGGATTCCATAACATGCGTGTCCCTGCGCCGCTCGGCACTACGGCACCACTTCCCGATGTTCCGGTGGAAACCAAACCATCTGTCCCTGCAATAGTCACCGCGCCGGTGTCTGCCGTAATTGTTCTACCCGCTCCTGCTCCCCCAAAATCATAAGCTTGGTCGAGTGTACTTCCAGCACTACCAGAAATTAGAGCAACCCAACCCGGATTGTTCCAATAATAAAAACCTGGCTGATTGGCGCCTGAAACTGTAGTTAGATAAACCAACATCCCTTTTTGCGCTGCGGTGGGATTGATCACTGGAAAAGCATCTACTTTAGGAATTAATAAACCATCTGTATTACTTGGCGTGGCTTGATTGCTCGACTTAATATCGAGTTGCGCGTCGGGTGTAGTGGTGTTGATGCCGACTTGCGCATGAGCAATTCCGAAGCAAAATAGCGTGATGCATAGGGTGAGAACAACTTTTTTCATGAGTATTGTTTATTGATATTTCGACCTGTTGCGGGGCAAGACAACCTTAATTTTCTACTCTAAAATAGTAAAGAGTAAAAATGTAAACGACTGTAAATGTGTCGATAGTAAAGAATAGCGTACGAATGGTAGCGTTTTTAGTATAAATGGGTTTAGTCGATTTATCGCCATTTTGTGACTCGGAAACCAACCGCACACTATTTCCTGCACATGGTAATCAAAGCAATACTATTTGCACAAAAAAGGAAAGTTTCTAAAAAAATAATTTTACATTTATAAATAAATTTTGATCTTATGTTGGATGTAATAATTATAGATGACGAACCAAAAGCACTTCAAAGCATGTCTTGGGAATTGCAAAATTTCTGCAAAAGTGTAGTCGTTGTCGGTACTTTTTCATCCGCTATAGATGCCAAAAAATATCTAGATTCGAATGCTGTGGATTGCATTTTTCTTGATATAGAAATGCCTGACATGGATGGTTTTCAGTTTTTAGAATTGTTCCCTTCACGAAATTTTGCGGTTGTTATTACCACCGCTTTTGATCAGTATGCGATTAAAGCCATTAAGGAAAAAGCATTAGATTATCTACTAAAACCAATAGATTCTGATGATTTGATGGAATGTGTCAACAAAATACAGCTTTTCAAAACTGAGTCTTCAATTCATCAGAAACTCGAACAAACTTTAGAAAGCCTGACGATTCCCTCGAATCATACTCAGAAAAAAATAAGTGTTAGTTACGACGGGAAAATCATTTTCATCAATCCGGATGAAATTCTTTATTGCGAAAGCGACGGGAATTATTGCACTTTACATCTGGAAAATAAGGACAAAATCTTGATTACCCAAAAGTTGAAATTTATGGAAGAAAAACTGGTTGGATTTTATTTTTTTAGAATTCACAATTCCTATTTAATCAACCTCAACAAAGTAAAGGAATATCACAAAAATGATGAATATGTTGTGCTGAACAACAAAACTAAACTTCCTGTTTCTCGTTTGAAAAAAGCACTGTTTTTAGATAAATTATGAATTACTTATCGGACCCTAAAATAGTATTATGCCTTTGGGGATTCGTTTCTTCTGGACTGATCATTTATTTTTTGATTTCGCTGCTGACCTTTCTGCAAAGCAAACAGCGCATATTTCTGTATTACAGTTTATACAACATTCTCGTATTGGTATATCTTACCAAAACTCCAATATTGTTCGCGGCTGCCGATATCGATTGGTTTTTGAACAGTCGCTTTGGCGGATTGGTTTTGGCACTTCAAATCGTCTATAATTCGTTTTTATACCTGTTTTACAGCGTATTTTTAGAATTGAAAGCGCAGTTTCCAAAGTCGATTAATGTCATGAATAACGCATTGCTCGGCGCCAACATTATTGCGATAATCTTCTTTGGTTATTCGATTATTTTTGATGACGTTGTTACGTTTTCTTATTTTGCTTACGGTGTTTTTGTTCCATTGTTTACCCTCTTTATTGCCTACGCGATGTATTTGTCTTACAAGGCACAAAACCGATTAAAGTACCTTATGATCATAGGTATTTTGATTTACCAAATTTTTGCATACACCAATGTTTATCATACTATTTTCAATGCGCAAGGCGAAGTTGATCCGATGGTGTATCTCTATATTGGTCTTATCATCGAATCGCTGCTGTTTATGGTCGCTATGGGTTTTAAGGTGAAGCAAGTTTATCTCGAGAAAATAAATGCACAAAAGAAAATCATCGCCGAGCAAATAGAATTGCAGATCTTGAAAGAAAATTATCAAAAAGAGCTCGAAACCAATCTTGAAAACAAAATTGCGGAATTGAAAACTGCGTTACAAAAAACCGAAGATGAAAAACTAAAATCCTTGACGCTGACCTTCGAAAATGAAATCGCCAACCTTAAATTAGAGTCGCTGCGAAGTCAGATGAATCCCCATTTTATTTTCAATGCATTGAATTCTATTAAAGCGTATTTCATTGAAAACGAAAAAGAAAAAGCAGTTTACTATCTTAATAAATTTTCAAAACTGATTCGGAAAATTCTTGAAAGTTCTAGAACAGAAAGCATCACTTTGGAAGAAGAGCTCAATATCATTGATATCTACATGAGTATCGAAAACATTCGCTTTGACGAAAAAATTAATTTTAAAATAAACAATAGTTATACCCAACCGCTTTCAAGCCTCAAGCTACCAGGATTGATTTTACAACCATTCATAGAAAACGCTTTGCGGCATGGATTAATGCTTAAAGAGGGCGAAAAAAATATTACGATTGCCATTTTGAAGAGCAAAATCAAGTGAAGCTGACCATTGCCGATAATGGGATTGGAAGAAAAAAAGCCAAAGAAAACAACGATAAAAAATCATTCAAAAGAGATTCATTAGGATTGCAATTTGCCAAGGAGCGGCTCGACTATTTTAACAAAAAGCAAAACACCTCATACCATTTAAATTTCATCGATTTGGCTGATGATGATTATATTGCAAACGGTACAAAAGTAGAGTTTGTTTTTACTTGACATCGTAAAGGATTTCTATTTGAAGATGCAACCCTAGCCCTGATGGCAGCGGCATCCTTTTGTGAAGCAGCGCGGAACAAAAGATATAGCGAAAAGCAGGTTCCCGGCTCCTCATCATTCCGATGAAAAAATAACAATTGTTCGTCTTTTTCTCGAAAATGTTTCCTTAAATTTGCAAACGTCTTCGTAAACCAAATTATACATTATGCGACCAGATTTATTTCAAGCTCCAGATTACTATTTGTTAGATGATTTACTCACTGAGGAACATAAATTAGTGCGTGATTCTGCCCGTGCTTGGGTGAAACGTGAAGTTTCTCCGATCATTGAAGATTATGCGCAACGTGCCGAATTCCCGAAACAAATCATTAAAGGTTTGGGTGAAATTGGTGGTTTTGGACCGTACATTCCTGAAGAATACGGCGGTGCTGGTTTAGATCAAATCTCGTACGGATTGATCATGCAAGAAATAGAACGCGGTGATTCTGGCGTTCGCTCGACCTCATCGGTACAATCGTCTTTGGTGATGTATCCGATTTGGAAATTCGGAACAGAAGAACAACGTCAAAAATATTTACCCAAATTAGCGACTGGAGAATTCATGGGTTGCTTCGGATTGACAGAACCTGATTTTGGTTCAAACCCAAGCGGCATGGTGACCAACTTCAAAGATATGGGCGACCATTATTTATTGAATGGTGCTAAAATGTGGATTTCGAACGCCCCATTTGCAGATGTTGCAGTGGTTTGGGCGAAAAACGAAGAAGGAAGAATTCACGGACTCATCGTAGAACGTGGCATGGAAGGTTTTACCACTCCAGAAACGCATAATAAATGGTCACTTCGTGCTTCATCAACTGGTGAATTGGTGTTTAACAACGTGAAAGTTCCGAAAGAAAACTTGATGCCAGGAAAGTCTGGATTAGGGGCTCCGATGCAATGTTTAGATTCGGCTCGTTATGGAATCGCTTGGGGCGCTATCGGTGCTGCGATGGACTGTTATGACACAGCTTTGCGTTATGCGAAAGAAAGAATTCAGTTTGACAAACCGATTGCTTCGTTCCAATTACAACAAAAGAAATTGGCGGAAATGATTACCGAAATTACCAAAGCACAATTGTTGACTTGGCGTTTGGGTGTTTTGAGAAATGAAGGCAAAGCAACGACAGCGCAAATCTCGATGGCGAAAAGGAATAATGTAGATATGGCGATTCATATTGCTAGAGAAGCAAGACAAATATTAGGTGGTATGGGAATTACTGGGGAATATTCTATAATGCGGCACAGCATGAATTTAGAAAGTGTGATTACATATGAAGGTACGCACGACATCCACTTGTTGATTACCGGCGCTGATATTACAGGAATTCCGGCATTCAAATAAATGATTTGAACAACTATTAAAGTATTGATAAATTCAATGTAAAAGCTTCCTGTAAAAAGGAGGCTTTTCTATTTTTACAAGAAAATTACGAAATGAATCTTGCCGACATAAATAGCAGTATTCAGCCGCAGAAAAAGCTATTGCTTCAACATCCGTTATATCAAAAAGTACAAACCTTAGACGACCTGCACGCCTTTTTAGAAAGTCATGTGTATGCCGTTTGGGATTTTATGTCGCTATTGAAAGCGCTGCAATCTCAATTGACTTGCACAACAACGCCTTGGTTTGCGACAAGCAATCCTGAAATTCGCTACTTGATTAATGAAATTGTCGTGGCAGAAGAAAGTGATTTAACGCTAGAAGGCAAACGCCAAAGTCATTTTGAAATGTATATTGATGCCATGAAATCTTGTGGCGCCGATACTTCAAAAATGGAAACTTTTATTGCCAGCGTCTTTTCCTTGCAAAATATATTTGTCGCCATTAAGCAAAGCCATTTGCATCCAAATGTCAAAGATTTTTTAGACTTTACGTTCCGTATTATTGAAGAAGGAAAGTCGCATAAAATTGCCGCAGCCTTTGCTTTTGGTCGAGAAGATTTGATTCCGAGTATGTTTACCGAAATCTTGAAAAACTTCCAAGAGAATTTTCCTGAAACCGATTTGTCTAAATTGATTTATTATTTCGAAAGACATATCGAACTGGACGCAGACGAACACGGACCAATGGCGATGCAAATGATAGCGGAACTTTGTTGTGACGATGTGTTGAGATGGGAAGAAGTAAAAGAAACTTCAATGTTGGCCTTAGAAAAACGCATTGGACTTTGTGACGCGATTGAAGAAAAAATTGCCGTGAAAACCGAAATGGTCTAAAACAACCAATACAATTATATGGTCGCTGGGAATCAAAAAAAGGGTGTTATGAAATTATGGTTTTTGTTGCTTGTTATCGGGTTATTCGGTTGCAATAATGATGAAAAGACTCCTTTCTATGGTAATGAAAATCCAAAACAAATCAATTATTTGGCTTTAGGTGATAGTTATACGATTGGTCAAAGTGTATGCACAACTTGCCGATTTCCGGAGCAACTCAAAGCGAGTTTACAAGCCTCTTATCCGAACAACCCTTTTCTTTTGCAAGTCATTGCGAAAACAGGTTGGACCACAACCAACTTACTGACAGAAATTAATTTGGTAAATCCATCGACAGAATTTGATCTCGTTACATTATTAATTGGCGTCAATAACCAGTTTCAAAACAAACCTTTTTCTATTTATGAAACGGAATTTCCGCAATTGGTAAATAAGGCTATTGTATGCGCGAAAGGAGATAAATCGAATGTGATTGTGGTTTCTATTCCTGATTATGCGTATACCCCATTTGGACAAGGCGCAGTTAATATTTCTACTGGCATAGATCAATACAATGCCTTTGCACAAAATTATTGTACGGAGAACGGCATTGCGTATGTCAACATTACTGATATTACTAGGTTGGGATTAGCTCAGCCAGAGTTAGTCGCTGATATCTTGCATCCTTCGGAATTGGCGTATTCAAAATTTGTGGAAAGGATTTCTCCATTAGCATTAACCGCAATAGCAAACTAGATTTTTTTTTAGACACCACCATTTATTGGTAATCTTTTTTAACTTTGGTTGTTTACTTAATTCTTGAAGATTAAGTGATTGTACTATTTGTTGGCAAATTTTGATGAAATACATTTTTTGATGTTTGCCCTTAATTTGAACATTTAAAACTAATGAAATCAAGGATAGCCGATATTGATCATAAACGAAAGGAATCAGAAATACCGGTGCATTCGCTTGAATATGGTTGCACTCATGTCAATATTCTACCGCTAGACTACAACAATCCATACGATTACAAAAGAGAGCATCGTCATACCTATTTTGAAATCATGTTGATAGAACGTGGCGGAGGGAATCAATTGATAGATTTCAATAATTATCCCGCCTTAGATAACAGTTGTTATATTATTTCTCCGCAACAAGTACATTTAATGAACAGAAACGGTTCTTTAGGAACGATCATTCAATTTACAGAAGAAAAAATCAATTCTCCGGAGTTGCGTGCTACGCTAAAAGACCATTCTTTTGATGAAAAAGCGGCCATAATTTTCGAGAACCGTAAAGATTTAATGGAAGGATGTCTTGTTTTGACCAACCTGATCAAAGCAGCAATTTCTCGCAACACAAAGGAAAGTGCACTTTCCGTTACTCATTTATTATGTGCTTTGGTGTCTTTACTTCTTGATAACCGCATTCATTCTGACCAAGTAGCATTGGATCAAAATAAAAAACTATTGCTCCACTTTTATCAACTGCTTGATATTCATTACTGTGAAAACTTAAGTGTAAAAGGTTACGTTCAAAAGCTATCCACAACCGAAAAGAAACTAGCTGCCGCATCCTCCAAATATGCTGGATTAAGTCCATTGCAAGTCATTCACAACAGAATTCTCCTCGAAGCCAAACGAATTTTACTGTTTGAAGATTCGTCGCACAAGGAAATTTCATTCCGATTGGGATTTGATTCGCCTTCGTCATTTTCCACTTTTATCAAATCTAAGACAGGATACACACCATCGGAGTTAAGCAAGTACTTGGTGGAAATTAATAAGTAATTGTCGGTTTTTCCTAATAGCCAATCCATTGGGTTGATATAATTTTGTTTCAATAATAGTGGGGAAAAGATATCTAGACCCGAAATCACTCAATTGTTGAACATCTAAAAAAGTAATGATTATGAAAAATCTAAAATTAAATTTAGTCCTTTTTACCTTATTAGTCTTTTCCCAAAGTAATGCACAGTGGATAGCAAAAACCACAGGCACAAACGATTTTTTAATGGGAGTGCATTTTCCTTCTGCAAGCGTTGGTTTTGTCGTTGGCATTGGAGGAACAATATTGAAAACTACCGATGTAGGTGAAACGTGGAATACAGTATATTCCAACACAAACATTTCTTTTAAGTCGGTGTATTTTATTAACGAATCTGTTGGATTTGCCGTTGGAAATTACATGCTAAAAACTATCGACGGTGGTAATAGCTGGTTACTATTTCAACCTTTCATTACCGATATACAGGAAATTACATTTACAACAAGTCAAATTGGCTTTTTGATTACTTCAACCGGACTTTATAAAACAATTGATGGTGGAGAAACCTGGATTTCAACATTTTCCGCGCCATGTATTTCAATTAGCTTTCCGTCTCAAAATGTGGGCTATCTACATGGTGATTCCAATTCAATTTTCAAGACCATAGATGGAGGAGAAACATGGACGCTGTCCACCCCGAACGCTAATCCAGGAAACATTTCAATTGTAAGCCCTCTGTTTTTTACAGCAGAAGATAAAGGTTTTTTTGGTGGTTACTATTATGGCGCTTTTACAAAAACGTTAGATGGTGGAGCAACGTGGAACTGCATCAATACCGATTGTCAATCTGATATTGGTGTTGGCATAAGATCCATATATTTCTACTCAGCTACTATTGGATATGCCGTATGTCAATCTCAGAATAACATTCTAAAAACTGTTGATGGTGGAGAAACTTGGACTTCACAAAACATAGCTGAAGCAACACTAAATGACGTATTTTTTATCGATGAAAATGTTGGATTTATCGTTGGAAGTAGTGGTGAAATATTTAAGACTGAAAACGGTGGAAATTTAAGTGTTGCCGCAACTTCGCCAGACACTATTGCGATTTATCCCAACCCGACCGCTGATTTGTTAAGAATTGACGTTGACTCCAATTTGATGTTCCCATTACATTTTGAATTGAATAATATTCTTGGCGAAAATTTGATAGATACTGATTTGTTTTCTGTTTCAAATGCTGTAGATCTTACATCATATTCAAAAGGTGTTTATATGTATAAATTACTTAATTCCAATAACGAGATTATTAAAGTCGGCAAAATACTTAAAGACTAGAAATGCAGAACCATCACCAATGCACAGAAATATATAAAATTAACCGAAAACCACTAACCAAATGAACAAACGAGATTTTCTTAAATTATCCAGCTTGGCGGGAGTTGCTACAATAATTCCAACCAATTTATTTGCTTCGGAAAAAAGTGAGGAAGAAACCACGGTTTGCACGCTAATTCCAACAGAAACTGCGGGTCCTTTCCCGCTAGACTTGACAACAAACACATTTTACTTTCGACAAGATGTTAGGGAAACAGAAATTGGAGTTCCATTGAAATTAAAACTAAAAATCAACGGCATCGGAAATTGCGGCGTCATGCAAAACGTTCGCGTCAATATATGGCACTGTAACAGAAATGGCTTATATTCTGGGTACAATACCGAAGTGGGAAAAACGTATTTGCGTGGTTATCAAATCACCGACGTAAATGGAGAAGTAGAGTTTTTAACTATTTTCCCAGGTTGGTATCCTGGAAGAGTTTGTCATTTTCATTTTCAAGTATTTGTGAGTAGTTCCTATTCAGTAGTCTCGCAGTTCACTTTTAATAACGCTGAAAAAAATGCCGTTTATACTGCAAATCCAACTTTGTATCCGTTGGGCGTCGATCCTGTAAACATAGCCAACGATGGTTTTCTTAGCAATGCAGTTCCGTTGCAAGTAGCAACGCTAGCCCCAAATTCTGATATTGGCGTCTATGAAAGTTATTTTGAAGTAGGTGTTCAAGGCGACGGCACTTTAGGTGTTGGATACTTTGAAAGTCAAAATGCACTTCAATTTACGATGGGTCAGAATTATCCAAATCCGTATGATGGGGAAACTACTATTCCGTTGGCGTTAAAAAACAGCGCTGATATAAAAATGGAATTGTATGACTTGAATGGCCGAAATGTTGGTGTCATCTTTGCGGGGAAATTACCTGCTGGTGAACATCAAATTCCTTTCAGCTCTGGCGGTAAATTTTCTGCTGGGAATTATATTTATCAACTCACTTTAGAAAATGAAAACGGTATTTATAAAGACAGTAAAATGATGACTGCGAAATAAGTTACTGTAACCATAAAATTAATAATCCGTTTTACGAAAGTACGACGGATTATTTTTATACTTCCGGCGCCAACTCAATCTCCAAACCGTCCAAATCCTCGGTGATGTGAATTTGGCAACCTAACCTACTGTTCGGCTTGACATTAAAAGCTTCGGACAACATCGCTTCTTCATCGTCATTGCGTTCTGTTTTCAAAACATCATTGAGCACATAACATTGGCAAGACGCACACATCGCCATACCGCCACAAATGCCAATAGTTCCTTCTGGCGCAAGTTCATACATACGAACGAGCTCCATGATATTTAAATTCATGTCGGTTGGGGCTTGCACTTCGTGAGTGATGCCGTCGCGGTCGATAATGGTAATGTTTATGTCCAAAATAATTGTATTTTTTAGAAGCTATTCCCGCTTTCGCCTTTATCTCTCCGTTGCACTTCGAGGATACCGGCTCTATCGGGGCTAGGGCTACTGATTCCTTTTTAATCAATCGATTTTACCACCGCTTTCTCCGCTTCTTTTCTCGTCCCATCAAAACCGTCTACTCCAGAAACCGTGGTATATTTCAACACATATTTTTTTCCTGGATTCATGCGTTGGTAAATACTTTGGCACATCAAAGTGGCTTCGTGAAAACCACACAAAATCAGTTTTAGTTTTCCTGGATAGGTATTGACATCGCCAATCGCGTAAATCCCGGGAATATTGGTTTGATAATCTAAAGCGTTATTTACGACAATAGCATTCTTCTCTATTTCTAGTCCCCAATTAGCGATTGCTCCTAATTTTGGTGACAGTCCGAAAAGCGGAATAAAATAATCTGTTTCTATTTTTTGTTGGTTTCCGTCGATATCGATGGTGATGGCATCTAAATGATGATCGCCATGTAATTGCACCACTTCCGCTGGCGTAATCAAATTGATTAAACCTAATTTTTTAAATTCTTGTACTTTTTCGACTGAATCTAAAGCGCCGCGAAATTCGTTTCTACGGTGAATTAAAGTGACTTTGGCAGCAACGTCGGCGAGAAAAATACTCCAATCTAACGCAGAATCTCCGCCTCCAGCAATTACAATATTCTTGTCGCGAAACAATTCTGGATCTTTGACGAAATACTCGACACCTTTTTCTTCGTAGTATTCGATATTGTCGATGAGTGGTTTTCTTGGATCAAAACTCCCTAAGCCACCGGCGATAGCAATTGATTTGGCGTGGTGTTTCGTTCCTTTATTTGTCGTTACGATGAAAGTCCCATCGTCTAATTTGTCGATGGTTTCTGCTTTCTCGTTGAGCGTAAAACCTGGTTGAAACTGCTTGATTTGCTCCATCAAATTAGTGACTAAGTCGCCTGCCAATACTTCAGGATAACCTGGAATATCAAAGATGGGTTTCTTAGGATACAATTCGGAGAGTTGCCCGCCCGGTTGTGGCAAAGCATCGATGATATGACATTTGAGTTTTAGCAATCCCGCTTCGAAGACTGCGAAAAGTCCGGTTGGTCCGGCGCCTATGATGAGTATATCTGTTTCGATCATTTTTTTTTGAGTTACTGAGTTGCTGAGTTACTGAGTTACTGAGGCACAAAGGTTAGAAAAGCAGCACTTTTATGAACTGATAATTATCATTTTTAGATGAAATTGTTATTACCTAGGAGGTGCGTGAGGGATTGCAACGGCATCCTTTTGTGCCGGCGTTCGGCGCGAAAGATTTAGTGGAAAGCCCGACCCTTGTGGTCACGCCCACCCTTCGACTGCGCTCAGGGTGACATTACGCAATATTAACAACAGTTTCTATTTGAGGCGCAAACTTCTTAATCGTAGTTTCTACGCCCGCTCGCAACGTCATTTGATTGACACTACAGCTGATGCATGCTCCTTCAAGACGCACTTTGACGTGTTTGTCATCTTCAATAGAAATTAGGGTGATGTCGCCGCCGTCGGAATTGAGGAAAGGTCGAATTTCCTCGAGTGCTTTCTCTACGTTGATGGTTAATTCTTCTGTGGTCATTTTTTGGATTATTAGATTTTAGGACTGTGAGACTGTAAGATTGTAAGATTGTAAGAAAGTGTCTTATAGTCTTAAGATCTTACCGTCTTACCATCTATTTTTTTACTGCAGAACAACCTGCCATTGTTGTGATTTTGATTGCTTCCGTTGCGGGGAGGTTTTCGTTTCTTTTTACGACTTCTTGTACCACATTTCGCGTAATTTCTTCGAAAACACCTTCGATGACCGAACCCGTCTGCATGGCTGCTGGTCGACCGTAATCGCCTGCTTCACGGATAGATTGTACAATCGGCACTTCTCCTAAAAATGGTACCTGTAAATCTGCTGCTAAGTTCTTCGCGCCTTCTTTACCGAAGATATAATATTTGTTATTCGGCAGTTCTTCTGGTGTGAAATACGCCATATTTTCGATGATTCCCAAAACGGGAACATTGATGCTTTCTGACAAAAACATCGACACACCTTTTTTGGCATCGGCTAAGGCAACGGCTTGCGGTGTACTCACGACAACCGCTCCTGTGATAGGCAATGATTGCATGATCGACAAATGAATGTCGCCTGTTCCCGGTGGCAAGTCGATGAGCATGAAATCGAGTTCGCCCCAATCGGCGTCAAAGATCATTTGATTGAGTGCTTTGGAAGCCATTGGTCCACGCCAAATCACTGCTTGACTCGGTGCCGTGAAAAAACCGATGGATAAAATTTTGACTTCATAACTTTCGATGGGTTTCATTTTCGAGCGACCATCAACAGTTATTGATATTGGTTTTTCAGACTCAACGTCGAACATAATGGGCATCGATGGTCCGTAGATATCCGCATCTAACACGCCAACATTAAAGCCCATTTTGGCTAAAGTTACGGCTAGATTTGCCGTTACGGTTGATTTACCAACGCCGCCTTTTCCTGAGGCAACCGCAATGATATTTTTGATTCCAGGAATGGCTTTTCCTTTAATTTCATTCGGGTTTGACGCTTTTTCTGGCGCTTCCACTTTGATATTTACTTTCACTATCGCTTCTGGAGAAAACTGCTCGTGGATGAGTTTTTTGATATCGTCTTCGGCTCTTTTTTTGATGTGCATGGCGGGCGTTGCGATGGTCAAGTCGATGACAACTTCATTGCCGAAAACCACGATGTTTTTTACTGCACCACTTTCTACCATGCTCTTTCCTTCACCAGCTATGGTGATGGTTTCGAGCGCTTTAAGAATTTCGTTTTTATCTAATTTCATTGTATTATAGCTCTGAACAGTTTATCTTTATTTAAACTGAATTTAGATTGCAAATATAGTTTGAATAGTTCAATCGAAAAAAGGGAATACGTAAAAGTTTTAGTAGACAACTATTAAAGTTCTGTTAGAATTTCTGGCTGCCAAAAGTGTTTTTTGAAATCGACTATTTGGTTGTCGACGACTTCGATTCCTTCACTTTCTAGAAGCTGTTGCATGAGATTGGTTCCGTCGAAATGGTGTTTTCCCGTTAGCAAACCATTGCGATTGACGACACGATGCGCGGGAACGTCTTCAATATTGTGACAGGCATTCATCGCCCAACCGACCATTCGTGCGGATCGACCTGTTCCTAGCGCCTTTGCAATTGCGCCATAGGATGTGACTCTACCGTAGGGAATTTTTCTGGCAACAACATAAACGCGTTCGAAAAAGTTGACTTCCATCATTAATTGTAAATCAATTTGAATAAGGTAAACACTGCAATCAATCCGGTAATCGAGCCAATAATGTTATTGATGTTTTTCATTAAAAAAGTAGTCTTTTCTTCAATCATTTTGAAGGCGACGATGTATAAATAAAAAACCGAAAAAGAACCCAACATAACCCCAAAAACAAAGTTGATGATTTCAAATTTCTCAAAATGGAAATAGCCTGAACTTGCGATACTGATGCTTGTAAAAACATAGAATGGAACGGGAAGAAAATTCAACATTGACAATAGAATGCCGTGATAGAAACGATTGGATTTACCTTTAATCTTGATATCCTTTTGTTGCTTATTGGGTTTCTTGGCAATCCAAAAAAAATAGATACTTAATGTTGTGAAAACTAGAATTCCAATTTCTTGCAGTAGGGAGATAATTTCTGAATGAATACTAATAAACCGTGCAAAAATTACGGCAACGTACGTCTGAAAAAAAACGACTATCGATGCACCTACAGCAAAACTCAACGCTTCATTCTTGCCTTCTTGTAGACTAATTTTTGCTGCCGTCATATTGATTAATCCCGGAAGAATAACCGCTAAAACCGCAATAAAATAACCTAAAACAAGAGGCATGATAAAACCCATCTATTTGATTTTAAAACGAATATACGTAATTGCTTTATTGATTTCCAAATATTGATTTTCGTAGAAGGTTTGAATCGCGGTTACCTCTGTTGGACTGCCTTCGTTTTTGTAGACATTGTGATTGGCGTAAAGTACTTCGTGACCTTCGCCATGCAAGAGTCCTAAGGTGTAGCCATGCATAAACTCACTGTCGGTTTTTAAATGCACAAGACCTTCTTTTTTAAGAATCTTTTTATAAAGCTGCAGGAAGTCCGAATTGGTCATTCGATGTTTGGTGCGTTTGTATTTGATTTGTGGATCGGGAAAAGTAATCCAGATTTCATCGACTTCGTTTTCGACAAAGAGATGATTAATCAGTTCGATTTGAGTTCGAACAAATGCTACATTGTGCAAACCACTTTCGACTGCCGTTTTAGCTCCACGCCAAAATCTTGCTCCCTTAATATCGATTCCGACGAAATTTTTATTGGGATACCGTTCTGCCAACCCGACCGAATATTCGCCTTTACCACAGCCCAGTTCTAGAACAATTGGGTGTTCATTTTTGAAAAAATCGCTATTCCATTTGCCTCGCAATGGGAATTGGTCGGCTACGACTTCCTCTCGTGTGGGTTGAAATACATTTTCGAACGTTTCGTTTTCTTTGAATCTTTTTAACTTATTTTTACTTCCCACGATATAACTTAATGTTTTGGCAAAATTAACGAAATATATAAGACTGAAACTATATTTATCTTCGCGCCACCAACTTAATAATTTTGCTGATGACTTCGAATGCGATCGAAAAAAATGTGTTAGTAGCTCCATTGAATTGGGGATTGGGCCATGCGACTCGATGTATTCCAATTATTAAAGGATTGGAGGAAAGCGGATACACGCCAATACTTGCTTCAGACGGTCAAGCGCTCACGTTATTGCAAAAAGAATTTCCTCATTTAAAGACGCTTGAATTGCCTTCGTATGAAATTGAATACGCCAAAGAAGGTTCGGATTTCAAATGGAAAATGTTGAAAAACATGCCGACGATGATTGACGCAATTTTGGAAGAGAAAAAAATGGTCAAAAAATGGGTGAAGGAATTTAATCTGATTGGCGTCATATCCGATAATCGTTTGGGTGTGTTTAGCAAGAAGGTGCATAGTGTTTTTATCACGCATCAATTGAATGTCCTTACTGGAACAACCACTTGGATTACTAGCAAATTACACCAACACATCATTAAAAAATACGATGAATGTTGGGTACCTGATTTTGAAGATGAACCGAATTTAACTGGAAAATTGGGCCATTTAAATTCGACGTATGCGCACATTAAATATATCGGGCCTTTGAGTCGATTTGAAAAAAAACCAGTCGCAAAGAAATATGACTTGATGATTATCCTTTCAGGTCCTGAGCCACAGCGAAGTATATTGGAGAATATTCTGAAGGAACATATTCACGAATTTAACGGCAAGATTGTTTTCATTTACGGCAAAATGGAAGCACGCCAAAAAAAAACGCAAGTAGATCAAGTGACGTACTACAATTATATGACTTCCGCCGAGCTAGAACAAACCTTTAACGAAAGTGACATCGTGCTTTGTCGTTCTGGTTATACTAGTGTGATGGATTTGGTCAAATTAGAAAAGAAAGCCTTTTTTATTCCAACGCCAGGACAGTATGAGCAAGAATATTTAGCCAAAAGACTCAAGAGAAATGGCTTTTTTCCGTATGCAAAACAAGAAAAATTTTCGTTCAGACAGGTTCATGAAACCGATTTGTATCGGAAGTTGATTCCAAAGACCGACCCCATTCATTGGAAGAATTTATTTTGCCTTTTCGAGCGTAAAGGAGAACTCTGATCCTTTTCCGAATTCGCTTTCTATATAAATTTTCTCATCGTGCGCTTCGATAATGTGTTTTACAATTGACAAACCCAAACCGGATCCGCCTTCACTTCGAGCGCCGCTTTTGTCTACACGAAAGAAACGTTCAAAAAGTCGAGAAATATGCTGTTTTTCAATTCCTTCCCCATTATCCTTTATCCTAACAATCACTTTGTTTTTGGTGAGACCTTCGATACTCACTTCTGTAGATCCTTTTTCTTTGCCGTATTTGATAGAATTCATGATGAGATTAATCAGCACCTGTTCAATTTTTTCACTGTCGCCCATCACAATAATAGGCTTGTTGTATTTCATGTCAAAAATCAATAAAATATCTTTTTTAGAGGCTTCCATTTCGAGCAAGTCAAAAACATTTTGCACCAATTTTACAATGTCGAAAGGATGAATTTCAAGGTTTAGATCTCCCATTTCAAGTTTCGTAATCATGTCTAAATCTTGAACAATGTAGATCAATCTTTCAACGCCTTTTTCGGCACGTTGCAGGTATTTTTTACGTATGCTTTTGTCATTCATCGCGCCATCCAATAACGTTGAAAGATAACCTTGAACTGTAAACAGTGGTGTTTTTAATTCATGGGAAACATTCCCAATAAATTCCCGACGGTATTCTTCGCGAACTTTGAGCATTTCGATTTCGAGTTTTTTGTCCGTGGCAAACTTTTTTACTTCACGCGTTAAAGTTGCCATATCAGTGGTAATCGGCTGACTTCTAAAATTGGATGATTCTAATAGAGAAACGTCGTCGTAGATTTTCTTCACCCGACGATAAATAAAATGCTCAACACGATATTGCAACACAAAAAAAGAAAAAGCCGCAATCGCTGCTGCAAAAATCAAACAGAAGTGAAGTGAAAATTCAAAAAAATAATAGGTCAAAAAAGCAATGACACCCGTTGAGAACAAAGTGATATATAGCGCCGAAACGACAGCAAACTTGTATGTTTTTTTGAAATTAAGAGCCATAAAAAATTGTTGCCATCATTACTAAAACGGCAACAACAAAGATATCGTAAAAAGTGATAGATTGGTTATGCTTCAAACTTATAACCCACGCCCTTAATCGTTTTGAAGAAATCATCACCGATTTTTTCTCGAAGTTTTCTGATATGCACATCGATGGTTCGTCCGCCAACGATGACTTCGCTTCCCCAAACTTTGTCGAGAATTTCTTCTCTTTTAAAAACTTTTCCTGGTTTGGACGCCAAGAGATAAAACAATTCGAATTCTTTTCTAGGTAAAATAATCTCGAGATCATCCTTGATAATTTTGTATTCTTCCCGATTGATTTCGATCCCGCCTACATTTAAAGTCTCTGAACCTTTTTCTTCTTCATGCTTTAATCTTCTCAGTAAAGCTTTTACTTTACTAACGAGCAATTTCGGTTTTATCGGTTTGGCAATATAGTCGTCTGCGCCAGCATCAAAACCGGCAACTTGAGAATAATCTTCACTTCTAGCAGTAAGGAATGTAATAATTACATGACTCAATTCTGGGATACGACGAATGTTTTCGCAGGCTTCGATTCCGTCCATTTCCGGCATCATGACATCCATAATGATAAGATGTGGGATTTCTTTTTTAGCTTTTGTAATGGCTTCTTTTCCATTGCTCGCCGTAACAATTTGATAACCTTCTTGTGCGAGATTATATCCAACAATCTCTAAGATATCTTGTTCGTCATCTACTAATAAAATCTTGATGTCTTTCTTCTTCATAATAGCAAAATTAACGGTTTGTTTCATCTTTTGAAAAGTGTTTTTCAATCGATGAATACCATTGCGATTGTAAATGTAAAGATAAAAGAATCGCGATAAATCATGTTTACTATTATTTAATCTCTTAACAATTCGGTAATACTGTGCAAACTTAATCGTAACAACTAGTTAACATGAACTTTACAGCGTCGGCGTTCCTTTGCCAAAAATTTAACATCCTATTAAAATGAGAATCAAGTTTTTATTTATTACCCTATTCATCTGTACGATTGCATTAGCCCAAAGCAAAGGAACAATTACAGGAGTGCTTACAGACAAAGATGCGAACAACGCTACTTTGCCTTTTGCCAACGCCGCCATCAAAGGAACGACGATTGGAACCACCACCGACGAAAAAGGAAAATATACGCTTACCGTTGCTGCAGGAAACCACACCATCGTATTTAGTTTTTTAGGCTATGAGAATGTTGAAGTTGCGGTAACTGTTAAAGCTGGTGAAACCATTACCATTGATAGAGCATTAGGTTCTGGAAGTTATAAATTGGAAGATGTTGTTGTAAAAGCAAGCGCCGGCGGGAGAGAAAAAGAAAGTGCTTTATTATTAGATCAGAAAAAAGCAGTAGAAATTAAGCAGAGTATTGGAGCGCAGGAAATGGCGAGAAAAGGAGTGAGTGATGTAGCAACAGCTGTTACAAAGACAACCGGAATCACAAAACAAGAAGGTTCGGGAAATATTTTTGTAAGAGGTTTAGGCGATCGATATAATTCGACGACTATGAATGGGCTGCCAATTCCATCGAATGACCCCGAAAAGAAAAATATCAATTTAGAGATTTTCTCAACAGATATCGTTGAATATGTAGGAATTGACAAAGTGTATAGCAGTAAATTATTTGGCGATTTTGCCGGAGGAAATGTTGATATTGTCTCAAAAGATTACAAAGGGAAAGGGTTCTTGAAAATCGATATCGGTTCTAAAGGGAATACCAATGCATTGAATGAAGATGCATTCAATTTGCAAAAAGGTTATAACAGTTTTGGTTTTGATTCACAATCAATTCCTAGCAATTCACTTTCAAATTATAATTACAGTTCTTTAGAACTAGAAGGAAATAATCCTGTAGCTAGTTCATTTGGTTTATCAACTGGAAAATCGTTTGATTTAGGGAGTGGTAAATTGAGCGTTTTTTTTACATCTAATTGGGGTAGTGATTACAACTCTATTAAGAACGGAAGCGTAAAGAGCGTTAATGGAACTGGCGTGATAAACAAAGATTTCCAAACCTACACCAAGTTAACCTACAACACCAGTTTTAACGGAATGCTGAATGTAGGTTATAAGTGGAATAATAATAAAATTAATTTCAATTCACTTTACATCAACACCTCAACATTAAGCAAAAAGGAATATACAGGTTATTTTGTTGATGGAGCAGAAGATAATAATGGCTTTATTCGTCGAAATTATTATGAGAAAAACAGCTTGTTTATCAACCAATTATTGGGAGACCACAAAATTTCTGAACGTTCAAAATTGAACTGGGGCGTGTCATTTAACAACATAACGGGTGACCAACCTGATAGAAATCAAAACACATTAAATACTAACCCAAGCGGCCAATATTTTATCAACTCAATCTCTTTTGCCAACAATCACCGATACTTTCAATTTCTAACTGAAAATGAAGTGGCTATGAATCTTTCCATCGACTACAAATTTTCAGAAGATTCTGAAGGCGATTATAAAGGAAAATTAACTGCAGGATATTCTGGAAGATCTAAAAAAAGAGAACTAGAAGCAACACAATTCAACTTCAAAACAAATAATGATTTCATCACCACTATTGTAGATATTAACCAGTTGGATTCCTTTTATAACCAAGAAAATTATTCCAACGGTTTTTTTGAAATTGCAACATTTAGAGGAGGCTCACAAACACCAAATGCTACCAAACCTCAAACCTATAGTGGTGATTTATTGGTTAATGGAGGTTACATCAATACAGAATACAAACTAAATAAATTGACTGCGGTTATAGGCCTTAGAGCTGAGCAATTGATGCAAAAAGTAGAATGGAATACGTCCTTAGATCCTGTTGGAGGTAAAGATGATCTCGAAAAATTAGCTTTCTTGCCTAGTTTAACAATGCGTTATGAACTAAACGAAAAACAAAATTTGCGATTTGGTTTTAGCAAAACATATACTTTACCTCAATTTAAAGAAAGAGCTTTATTCATCTATGAAGACGTTGAAGAGGCAAAAATTGGAAACCCGAATTTGTATGAATCAGATGATTACAATCTTGACTTAAAATGGGAGTTCTTTCCTAAAAATGAAGAACTAATTTCGCTAACTGCCTTTGGAAAATACATTCAAAATCCAATCAACGAAGTAACTATTGTTTCCTCTACCAATGACATCTCATTCATAAACACTGGAGATAGCGGAATTGTTGCTGGAGCTGAATTAGAATACAGAAAATTAATTTTTAATAGTGATGAAAACAACACAAAAAAATTAACTGCCGGATTTAATGCGTCCTATTTACATACTGAACAAAAGCTTAGCTCTGAGAAAGTTCAAAATGAAACCGATTACAATGTAGATTTTACTGAAGATAGCAGCAAGCTAACTGGTGCCTCAGATTTGCTATTAAATGCGGATCTTTCCTTTTTCAAGGAATGGAATAATAAACAAAATAATTTGATGGCTACGTTAGCTTACACCCATTTTTCAGATCGCGTTTATAGTATTGGAACGAATGGAAGAGGTAACCAAGTAGACAAAGCTTTTGGGGCATTGGATCTTATAATAAAATCAAAAATATATAAAAACATTGGAATTGGTTTTGTTTTTAGAAATCTTCTCGACCCAACAATTGATAGGGTTCAAGAAAATAGTGTGGGTGGCGATGTAAACGTACTCACCTATAAAAAGGGTCTCAATTTAGGTTTCAACCTTAATTACCAATTTTAATAATTGCTATTGCATTATTTTGATTCTTAACATTAAATTGACTTTTATATAACGTAAACACAGCCTTAAGTTAATATTGAGGTGACACTATTAAACCAACTTTGCCCCATTATTAAACATAAAAACAATTACAACTCATGAAAACAAATTTTCGAAAACTATTAGGAATTTTTATCTTATTTGGAGGTCTTCTTTCAAGCTGTACTAGCGATGATGACGAAACAACAACACCGTCAAGTAATTTTGTAGTGAATGCAAATGATTTTAAAGGAACAATTAGTGATGGAGTGGTAACATTGGATGCAAACGTTGTATACAAACTTACTGGGAAATTACAAATTAATGCTGGTGCTACATTGACCATTCCTGCTGGAACAGAAATTGAAGCTACTGGAGGAACATCATCATATATCGCTGTCGCTCAAGGTGGAAAAATAAATGTAAACGGAACGGCTGCTGATCCAGTTTATTTCACAAGCGGATTGGCTACTCCAGCTCCTGGTGATTGGGGTGGATTGGTAATCTGTGGAAAAGCACCTATCAATACTGTAAACGGAGGAGCAAGTACTGCTCAGTCTGAAGTAGCAGATTTAACTTATGGTGGTACTGTTGCTGATGACAACTCAGGTTCTATTAAGTATTTAGTAATTGAATATGCTGGTGCAGCATTTAGTTCAACAAAAGAGTTTAATGGTGTTTCATTATTCGGTGTTGGATCTGGTACAGTTTTTCAAAACGTACAAACGTATCATGGTGCTGATGACGGATTTGAATTCTTCGGAGGAACAGTAAATACTTCAAATTTGGTTTCGTTTGGTAATGAAGATGACCAATTTGACTGGACTGAAGGTTGGAATGGAACAAATACAAATTGGTATGGTAAACTTGCTTTTGGAAAAGGAAATAGAGGTATAGAAGCTGATAACTATGAGTTCGGATTTGCTAACACACCAAATTCAAATCCTACCATCTCAAATTTAACTTTAGTAGGTCCTGGAAGTGCAGCAGATGCAACTATTTACGCTGAAAACAATGCGCTTAAATTAAGAAGAGGAACAAAAGGGATGTTTACTAACGTAGTGCTTGATAATTGGAAACAAGGATTTAATGTTGAGCATGATGAAACAATTGCTAATGTAATTTCTGGTAGTTTGAAAGCAACTGATGTTTTATTCGGAGCCGATGTTCCAACCAAAACTAAAGGTACAGCTACTGCAGTGCCGCCAGCAACTTCTGGAGCTAGTGCAGATGTCGCAGCAGTTGTTACTGAGTCAGCTACAGCTACAGGAGCCGGTAATGGTACCGACACTCCAACATGGGCAGCTGGATGGACAACTGGATTGTAATAAATTTATATAAGAATACATAGAAAAAACACCTCTCCAAAAAGAGGTGTTTTTTTTATGTTTTTATTTTGATTTAAATTCCTATCTTTACCGCACTGAAAGAACTCATGAGAAAAAATTACTTTTATAGCATCTTATTGTTTGGTTTGTTTTCGTTGACCGTTGCGGCTCAAGAAAACAGACAGCAACCTGCTATAGATGGTTTGAGTTTTTATCCGAACCCTGTAAGTACTGGAAAAATATACATCACTTCTAAATCTGCTATGGATAAGGATGTTGTTATTTTTGATGTCTTGGGTAAAAAAGTTTTGCAAGCTACTTTAACTGCTAAAGAGCTGAATATTGCCACACTTTCTCCTGGTGTTTACATCATCAAAATTCGCGAAGGCGAAGCTACTGCCACTAGAAAATTGATTGTCAAGTAGTTATTTTTCCTCCTTACATTCCCTTAATCTTTATTTTACCTTTTTTTCTTTTATGCAAAGGAAAATACTCCCTATATTTGTAGTCTAAAATTTAAAAAACTTAAAAATGAAAAAACTTTACACTTTATTATTTGTTGCTTTTGCAGCGACAATGAATGCTCAAACTTTCACAGAATGGAATTTCGATGATCTTGTTCCTGCTACTGCAATGTTACCAACAACAGGTTCTGGAACTTTTTCTATCATTGGAGGAGTTGAAGATAGCCTTACTGCTGGTTTGATGCCTGCTGGTAATCCTTCAACAGGGAAAGCGTATAGCATTAAGACTTTTCCAGCAACTCTAACAGCTTCTGGAACTGCTGGTTATGAATTCGCTGTTCCAACAGGTGCATTTCCTGATCCAATCTATGTAACTTTCGATCCACGAGGTTCTAACACTTCTTCAAGATGGCAACTATATGAGTTCTCATTAGACGGTGGTGCTACATGGAATGTATTGGGTAATAATGGTGGACTTTTGACTAATGCATTCACTGCAAATCCAATGGTTCGTTTGAACTTGCCGACTGGTTGTGGTGGTAATGATGGATTCAGATTCAGAATTGTTTCTATTTTTGAACCAGGAACGGGAGATTATTCTGCTGTTAATTATGCTGGAACTCCTCCTTCTACCTATGGTACTACAGGTGGAACATGGAGAATTGATAACGTTGCTTTTGGTCAAGGAACTCTTGGTGTTCAAGAAAATGAAATCGCAGGTTTACAAGTATATCCAAACCCTGTAACAAACGGTATCTTAAACATTTCTACAGATAACAACGACGCAAAATCTGTTATTTTGTTTGATGTTTTAGGAAAACAAGTGATCAATACAACTGTTACTGATCAACCAATCAATGTTGCTTCATTAAACAGAGGTGTTTACTTCGTAAAAATTACAGAGGCTGGAAAAACAGCTACTAGAAAATTAGTGATTAAATAATTACTTTCTTCTTCACATCAAAGCTCTAACGAAAGTTAGGGCTTTTTTTGTGTTTTTTTATAACGGTACGAAAATACTTTAATCTGCTCTGACAACTTTTTCTAAAAATTGAAAAATATATCAGTTTTTTCTCTAAATTAGAAACATGAATTAATCGTGATTGTTTCTATATAAATTGATGATTTAAATACCACTCTAAAAATCTCAATAAAACACTCAAGGTTAATTTTATTTGTTTAGAATCTTTAACTAAACCTATTTTATTATGAGTGGTATTTCTTTGTTGCATCTTCATTTTGCGAAAGCAGAATTATTTTCTATTTCTTTATTAAAACTTATCGTATCGTTTCAAAAAAAGGGCTGACTCCCCACTATGTTTTTATAGTGGGCTTTTCAGTTTATACCACTTTAACCTTTAAAACTGTATATCAAAATACTTTTTTAACAAACAATCTTTAATTTTTTTTATTATGAAAACAACAAAATTATTATTTATCGGAATTTTAGGGTTAACTTCTTTTTGGGTTAACGCTCAAGCTACTCAAGCATTAAACAACATAACTCCAGGAAGTTACTTAGGAACTTCAAATGATGAGGATCTTATTTTTAAAAGAAATGGCGAGAATGCTGGTAAAATTTCAAGTACTAATGCAACTTTCGGATTAGGAGCAGAAGCAGGGCCGTCTTCAATTTCAATTGGAATGGCAGCAGGTTATGAGTCCAGTCTTCATTCACAAAATTCATTCGTAGGAGAAAGTTCAGGACAAGGAGCAACTAACGGAGAGTCAAATTCATTTTTGGGGTACTTTTCTGGATTTTATTATAATGGTGCTTACTCGACATGTATTGGCAGTTCATCTGGGATGTATGCTTTGGGAGATAATAATACATATCAGGGGCAAGCTTCAGGAATACAAAGCTCAGGAAATTATAATGTAGCAGTTGGAGTAGCTGCTGGAAATTCCTTTAATGGATCTGCCAATACATTTATCGGAACCCAAGCTGGAGAATATCTAACAGGAGGTGATAACATTTGTATTGGTAGATCAGCAGGACGAGAACAAGCAGGCGATTTTAATATCTACGTAGGTGCTAATTCAAGTAACGGACTTAGCATGGGTAATAATATAGTACTTGGATCTGACATTAATGGCGATTTTGCAGGCGGTGGAAAACTATTAATTGAAGGTAGTTTTGACGCTCAGGCCCCACTCATTTGGGGAGATTTTTATAATGACCAATTAAAATTCAACGCCAAAGTAGGAATTGGTTACGGCATTGGTGATTATCCTACCTCAGCAGGAGGTGTAGACGTTAGTGGCTACAATCTTTTTGTAATGGGCGGTATATTAGTCGATGAGGCTAGAATCGCGCCAAGTGCTAATAATACGTGGGCGGATTATGTTTTTCATAAGAACTACACCCTAAAACCCTTGGCTCAATTAGAACAATTTATTTCAGACAATGGGCATTTGCCAAATGTACCTTCCGCTTGTCAAGTACAAGAAGAAGGAATTGCATTGGGTGAAATGGCAAAAATTCAGCAAGAAAAAATTGAGGAATTGACGCTTTACATTATTGAGCAAAACAAAACCAACGAAGCTCAAAATAAGTTGATTATGCAATTATCAGAAAGACTTAACGCTATTGAAAAAAGATAGTTATGAGAAAGCTATTATTTTTTCTAATAATATTTTGCGTCCACGCAACGTGGGGGCAAAATAATGAATGGCATGTTAGGCCTTATGCTGATAATTATACAAATCCAACTGGAGCTGATGGTTTGTCTTTTCAAACTGCGTGGTGCTTGCAATATGCCTTGTCAGGCGGCGGCGGTGCTATACAAGCTGGAGATACTGTTTGGCTGCATGGCGACCCACAATCATCCTATATAGGTACGCCAAGTGTAAATGCAATATACAAAGGTCATTTTAACAGTACATTAGTTGGTGATTCCGATGACTATATTAAGGTATCTTCTTTTCCCGGTGAATGGGCTGTCATTGATGGGAATGTTCATAATAACCCAGAAACTCAAACTCCACAAATTGGCGGAAATAACGAAGAACTTATCTTGTTTGTTACCGGCGGTTATGTTCGTTTTGAAAATTTTGAAATTACTTGTTTGGGGAATTTTAGTAGGCTGAAAGACTTTAGAACCTCGGCCGATCCGAGTCCTAATGGTATTCCAACCGACCCACCCCCTCCGCGTTGTAATAATTACCCTATTCCTTCTAATATTAGACCTCCATTTAATTTTCATGAATATGTTGGTATTCAACATTGGGCACCAAATTCAGGTGTTGCAATTCGAAATGAATTTAGAAACCTTGTCATTAGGAATATTCCAGGAGTTGCTTTCGCTTCTTGGAAACATACTTTGGATACGGAAATATATGGTAATGTTTTTTTTAATAATGGTATCATAGAAGTTATAGGTTTTCCTTGTACAACTGACTTTGAAACATTCGTGGGAACAGGAAATAATCTATATGCTGGCGGAAGCTTAGTGAATACTCGAGGCCATCAAACGAGTATTTATACACAAAATGCATCAGACGTTGATAGAACAATTAGAAATAATATATTTATGAATTGCTATGATTCTGGACTAAATATTTGGTCTGCTAGTAATGCTTCTAGTGTAGGCTACGTGAATAATTATGAAGTAAGTAAAAATATATTCATTAATAATGGAAGCCCTGTACCTGATGAAACAGCTAATATGATCATTAGCACAAATGCTGGCAATGCAGCAAATACAAGTTCTATTAAGAACATTAATGTTGATAGTAATTTTTTCTACAAAGGATGGGCTGTTTCTGCACCCCAATCTCAAGTAGGCAGTGGTGTTGCAGGAATTCGCGTGACAGGCTCTGAAGATGTAAGCATTACAAACAATTTTTTGCTTAATGGTTCTTATGGAATGGACTTTAGTGGTGAAAGTAATCACAAAATTAAATTTTTCAGAAACGTCTACTCTGGTAGAAGAATGTTGGTAAACACATCAATAGCAAATTTTATTTCAAATGGCGATGCTATGGCTTGGGAAATGAATCACAATACCTATTTTACAGTAGTTGGTACTGGCCAAATGTTTAGGGTTCCAAGATTCACACCCTGTGTTATTACTCCAACACAAGACTGCCAATGGGATGATTTATGGCTTAATCAAGTAAACAGCTCTCCCAATTTTCGATCTACCTATGGTGGCGAAATGAACTCTTCAAGAAGACTTTTTAGTATACCTTCATCTGCTCCCAGCTCGAGAACAATTATTAACCAAAACAAATATCAACCAAATAAATTTACTGTAGTAGTATATAATCCAGTAAGATCAACTACTACTTTTGATGTAAATTTTGAAGACTATTCGATACCTGATGGGACTCACTACACCATTCGCGATGTGCAAAATTATTTTAATGTCATAGAAGATGGAGAATTTGCAAATTCTAGTATTACCCTCCCTTCTCACGATCCTAATAATTTTGAAATGCCGCTGCCTCAGAACGACCCATTAAATGTATACGGACCACCTACGGTAAGGAATGGAGGTTTGGTATCACCTGTTGTTCATTCAAATATTGATTTTAACACTTATATTATCGAATTTGACTGTTCTTCAGTTGAGAATCTAATAGTAAATCAAACCGATTCGTCAACCCATAATTACGTAGCAGGAAACACCATCACTTTTGGTCCAGATTACACAGCAGAACAAACGGCAAATGTCACCGCAGTTGCAGGAAACGCAATTACTCTAACTGGCAATACATGGATAAAGAAAAATTCACTCTTTTGGGGAAGAATTGGTCAGGGTTCGTGCTCAATTGCACTTAATCAAGAATTGGAAAGTGCTCCATACGTTACTAATCGTGATAGTGAGTATCCTCCAAATCAAATCACCTCAGATGATGACCCACCTTACTTTGAGTCAAAAATAAGAGTGGTTACCGAGGAAGGCACATTACAAATTTACCCTAATCCTAATAATGGTATCTTCCATATTGAAAATAGAACATCTAGAATTATTACTAAAGTACTTGTCATTCGCATTGACTCAGGTAAATCAGTGTTTTCTCAAGAGTACAATTTTCAAGAAAACATAAAAGTAGATATATCTAATGAACGAATAGGACTGTTTGCCGCACAAATTTTCTTCGAAGATGGAAACTCTGAAACCATAAAAATAATTAAGAAATAATAATCATTCAACTCTAAAAACTCCAACCATCTCGTTGGAGTTTTTTTATTTCCCTACTTTTGTCAAAAATAAATCTTGATTGCTCCTGCCGACATATTTTCTATTTCCAATCACAAGCAATTTGAAAAAATAGCGTTGAAAGTGTTTCGTTACCAATACGAACACAACCTAGTGTATCATGAATTTTGTCTACATTTAAAAGTGGAAAAACAACAGGTAAAATCGCTGCTGCAAATTCCGTTTCTTCCCATACAGTTTTTCAAAAGCCATGAAGTTGTTTCTGACGAAAACCCAATACAAACAACCTTTACGAGCAGCGGCACTACTGGAATGACAACCAGTAAACATTTCGTGACTGACCTTTCGTTATATGAAAATAGCTATCGTCAAGCTTTCTCCGAGTTTTATGGTAACATCGAAGATTATGTCGTGTTGGCTTTACTTCCATCCTACCTAGAACGCGAAGGTTCGTCTTTGATTTACATGGTGAATGATTTAATCGAAAAAACCAACAATACCGATAGCGGATTTTATCTTAACAATTACGAAGAACTCATCAGCAAACTCATTGCGCTAGATCAGTCGGGACAAAACGTAGTTCTTATTGGTGTGACGTATGCGCTGTTAGATCTCATTGAAAATCAAAGATTCCAATTACAAAATACCATCATCATGGAAACGGGCGGGATGAAAGGCAAACGCAAAGAACTCATCCGTGAAGAATTACATGAGATCTTGTGCGATGGTTTTGGCGTTGCTTCCATTCATTCTGAATATGGCATGACAGAATTATTATCGCAAGCTTACTCTTTAGGGAATGGCATTTTTGAATGCCCACCTTGGATGCAAATTTGTATTCGAGATACCGAAGATGCGTTGCAATATGTTTCTGATGGAAAAACGGGCGGTATCAATATCATCGACTTGGCAAATATCAATTCCTGTTCATTTATCGCCACACAAGATATGGGTAAAAAAAATCCCAATGCCACTTTCGAAGTATTGGGACGTTTTGATAATAGTGATATTCGAGGTTGTAATTTGATGATTGTCGGTTGACAGTTGTAAGTTGTACGTTATTGGTTACACCACTCTTAAAACGAAATAATTCTTTTTGCCGCGCTGTAATAACACGAATTGATTGTTGATTAAATCTTTTGCAGTCAACAGGAATTCTTCAGAAACTTTTTCTTTATTTACTGCGATTGAATTTTCAGTCAATGCGCGTCGGGCTTCTCCATTCGATTTTAGAAATCCTGTTTTTTCATTTAATAACGTGATAATATCGATTCCGTTTTCTACATCAATTTTGGAAATTTCAGCTTGCGGAACACCGTCAAAAATCTCTAAGAAAGTAGCAGAATCCAATTGCTTCAAATCATCAGCACTGGCATTTCCAAATAAAATCCCCGATGCCTGAATAGCTTTATCCAATTCATCTTTGGAATGCACAAAAATCGTAACTGCTTCGGCCAACTTGCGTTGCAATATTCTTAAATGCGGCTCTGCCTGATGCGCTGTAATCAAAGTATTAATCGATGATTCATCCAAAAAAGTAAATATCTTGATATACTTTTCTGCGTCTACATCAGTGGTATTCAACCAAAATTGATAGAATTTGTACACTGAAGTTTTATCCGCGTCCAACCAAATGTTACCGCCTTCTGATTTTCCAAATTTAGAACCATCAGCTTTGGTAATCAAAGGACAGGTCATGGCAAAAGCTTTAGCGCCTTCGGGATTCATCCGTCGAACCAATTCGGTTCCTGTTGTGATATTTCCCCATTGATCGCTTCCACCCATTTGCAGCAAACATTTATAATGCTTGTGCAAGTGATAAAAGTCGTAGCCTTGAATCAATTGGTAGGTAAATTCAGTGAACGACATGCCTTCTCCGTCACCAGACAATCTTTTCTTCACCGAATCTTTTGCCATCATATAATTCACGGTAATTCTCTTCCCAACTTCACGTGCAAAATCGATGAAAGAATAATTCTTCATCCAATCGTAGTTGTTTACTAGAATTGCTGCGTTTTTCTCGGTTGAATTAAAATTGATAAAACGAGACAATACGCTTTTGATTCCTTCCACATTGTGATTCAAAGTGGCTTCGTCGAGCAGATTTCTCTCGTCAGATTTTCCTGAAGGATCACCAATCATTCCGGTTGCTCCGCCTACCAAGGCAATGGGTTTATGTCCAAATTTTTCTAAATGAACCAACAAAATAATCGGAACTAAACTCCCAATATGCAACGAATCAGAAGTCGGATCAAATCCGATATAAGTAGTCGTCATTTCTTTCATTAATTGCTCTTCAGTACCGGGCATGATATCATGAACCAATCCGCGCCACTGCAATTCTGCTATAATATTCTTCATTTCAAATCAATTTGCGGCAAAGATAAAATTTAATGTGGAATCGCTTAATCGTTTAATCGTTTAATCGTGGATTTGTTTAATCGTGTACTCGTTTTTGCGTTTTTTTCGAATACGCAGATCCACGATTAACTGATTAAACACTATTTTTGTCTCATGATACTAGTCACTGGAGCTACAGGTTTGGTCGGATCACATTTAATTTTGGCCTTGTTGGAAAATCATTCAACCGTTCGGGCTATATGTAGAACTGAGATTTCAAAAGAAAAAACAAGAACATTATTTCAGGACTATAACAAAGAACCATTATTCAATAACATACAATGGATCAAGGCGGATATTATCGATGTTACCACTTTAGAGGCAGCCTTTGAAAATATTGATCGTGTTTATCATTGTGCGGCACAAATTTCTTTTGATCCTAATGACGAAGATTCTTTGCGAAAAAACAACATTGAGGGAACTGCAAATATTGTGAACTTCTGTGTCGAATTTAAAATAAAGAAACTTTGCTATATCAGCTCTATTGCCGCTTTGGGAGATTTGAAAGAGCACGAAACAATTATAACTGAAGCTACCGAATGGAATCCTGAGATTCCCCACAGTGACTATGCCATCTCAAAATATGGAGCTGAAATGGAAGTATGGCGCGGTAAACAAGAGGGATTGAATGTACTGATTGTCAATCCTGGAGTGATCATTGGTCCCGGTTTTTGGGAAAATGGTAGCGGGCAAATCTTCTCAAAAATTAAAAGTGGAATGCTGTTCTACACCAAAGGAACAACTGGATTTATATCGGTTCATGATGTTGTCAAGTGCATACTTCATTGTATGGAACTCACAACAAATGAAGAGCGCTACTGTCTGATTTCCGAAAACCTTTCGTTTGATTCTGTACTAGAAAAAATCGCAGATGCTTTACAAGTGACGCCTCCGAAATTCTATGCAGGTACTTCAATTACATCAATTGCATGGCGACTAGACTGGATCTATTCATTTTTATTTAGAAAGAAAAGAAATTTGAGCAAACTGATGGTAGCAACTCTACATCGGAAAAACCTATACGCCAACGACAAAATAAAATCAATTTATCCGTTTCCGTTTCAAAGTATAGATGACTGTATCATGACTACGGCTAAAATGTATTTACAGCAATAATCTACTGCACTTGCGGCATGTCGGCGCCAGGAGGAATGGAGGGCGCAGCGGCTCCGCTTTTTTTTAGCAGCAAGTCATTTTCAGACTTTTTCTTTTGCAATCGTTCATTGACCTGGTCGTACATTTTTTTGTAGGTCTCAATTTGTGAAATATAATATTGGCTACTTCTGACAAATTGCAAACTATCAATATTGTACTTCTTATAGATAAATGCTCTGGGCTTTATCGATTGCTTGATGGTATCAAAAGGACTTTGCAATTTTATGGCGTCTAACAATGTTATGTCATACAAGATATCTGTCATCGTTTCTTCAGCGATTAAGTTATCAGGCTTTTCAATCGGCAGATTATTGCAACCAATTATGGCTAACATTAAGCCTAAAATCCAAATTGTTTTTTTCATTTTCAGTATTTTATCGATCAAACTGCAACCTTTTTCCAGCTCGAATTTCCTTTACTTTAAAATTGGAATAAACCAATTGACCATTTACTAAGGTATGTGTAATTCGCGATTTAAACGTAAATCCTTCAAAAGGAGACCAACCACATTTATACAGTATGTTCTCTTTCTTTACACTCCAGGGCAAACCTGCATTGACTATTACTAAATCGGCATAGTAGCCCACTTTAATAAAACCACGTTTCTCTATTTGAAAAAGTATTGCAGGGTTGTGCGCTGTTTTTTCTACAATCTTTTCTATCGAAATTTTTCCTTGGTGATATGCTTCAAAAAGTGCGACCAAAGCATGTTGCACAAGAGGTCCGCCAGAAGGCGCGTTCAAATAATTTTGTTTCTTTTCTTCTAATGTATGAGGTGCGTGATCAGTCGCAATAACATCAATCCGTCCGTCTAGAAGCGCTTTCCATAGTGCTTCTCGGTCTGCAGAAGTTTTTACCGCCGGATTCCATTTGATTAAGTTGCCTTTAGTTTCGTAATCGTCGTTAGAAAACCAAAGATGATGAATACAAACTTCTGCGGTTATTTTCTTTTCTTTTAATGGAATCTTATTACTAAACAAATCCATTTCTTTAGCGGTCGACAAATGAAAAACATGCAAGCGTGCTCCGGTCTTTTTTGCTAATTCGATGGCTTTAGAGGAAGACAAATAACAGGCCTCTTCACTTCTGATCAAATGATGAGCAGTAACCGGAATATCGTCTCCATAGCGCTCTTTATAATCTTCAAGATTGCTTTTTATAGTCTGTTCATCTTCACAATGCACGCATATCAACATTTTTGTAGACGAAAATATCTTCTCTAAAACTGCGTCATTATCAACCAACATATTTCCTGTGGAAGATCCTAAGAAAATTTTTAAGGCGGCAACATTTTTAGGATTAGTCTTCAGTACTTCTTCCAAATTATCATTGGTAACGCCCATGTTAAATGAGTAATTAACATAGGAATTTTTTTCTGCTATTTTGAACTTTTCTTCCAACAACTCTTGTGTGACTGCATTTGGAATTGTATTGGGTTGTTCCATAAAAGACGTGATACCTCCGGCGGCGGCAGCTTTAGATTCTGACGCTATATCGCCTTTGTGCGTCAGTCCTGGCTCTCTAAAATGTACTTGATCGTCGATCATACCAGGAATTAAGTAATTCCCTTCTGCATCAATTATTTTTGTCGATGGTGACTTTGCACTGATACTTTCAGCAATTTCCACAATGAATTCGTCTTCAATGAGAACATCTCCCTCAAATAGACTTCCTTCATTGACAATTTTAGCGTTCTTGATTAAAATTCTATTCATTATAAACGATTAAAAAGTTTTCTAATTCGTAAAGATATTACTCCAAAAACAGCTTCTTTTATTATCGCATTACTCATTTTAGATTCTCCTTTAGTTCGATCTGTAAAAATAATAGGAACTTCAACAATTCGAAATCCTTTACAAAAAGTGCGATATTTCATTTCGATCTGAAATGCATACCCAATAAAGTGAATTCTCTCAATGTTGATTCCTTCTAAGACACTTCTTTTATAACAAATAAATCCTGCTGTTGCATCATGAATCTTCATCCCTGTAATTATCTTTACATACACAGATGCGAAATAAGACATGAGCACGCGACTGAGCGGCCAGTTTACCACATTCACCCCAGTAACATAACGTGATCCAATAGCTACATCAGCTTCGCCGAAATGACAAGCCTGATATAATTTTTCCAAATCGGCTGGATTATGAGAAAAATCGGCATCCATTTCAAAAACAAACTGATATTGTCGAGCTAGCGCCCACTGAAATCCATGAACATAAGCAGTTCCTAAACCAGCCTTTTTCTTTCTATTTTCAAGAAACAATCGATCCTTGAACTCGATTTGCAGCGCTTCCACTTTTGCAGCCGTTTGATCAGGTGAATTATCATCAACGATTAAGACATCGAAAGGCTTATGAAGAGAGAAAACTGCTCTAATAATCGTTTCGATATTTTCAATTTCGTTATAAGTAGGGATAATTACAATTCCGTCAGTCATTCCTTTGGCTAAATAATGAACAAAAATAAACTTTTTATGGGAGTTGCTCCTTAAGAAAATGATAATAAAAGGCAATAACTCGAAGAATTGCTTTTTGCTTTAATCAATCGTATCAAAATTAGGCAAAAAGTAAAAACAAGACCAATTATGTAGCTATTTTTAGTATTTTTGCAACGATATGACAGAAACCGTTTTACAGCCAAGAATTATAGGAATCCAAGACTGGGCCACGATAATTTTTGTAATCTTATTTACGATTATTGCTATATTAAAGTCAGTTTTTGAAACACGCTTTCAAGATTTTATGAAACTAGTCGTTTCTGACAAATACACGAAAATCTATCGTGATGCTTCCTACCTAATGAGTGGGTTTACAATTTTTTTGTTCTTAGTACAATTAATCTCCCTCACTTTCTTTGTTCAATTAACGTTGCATCATTTTTATCATCTTTCAAAAACCGACTGGATTTTGTTTGTTCAAATTTGTACTTTTTTAAGTGTATTTGTGCTTTCGAAATTCTTAATTGAAAAAATAATCGCCACTTCTTTTGCTATTGAAGAATTTGCCGATCAATTCAATTTGCAAAAAGTTACTTACAGAACGTATGTTGGTGTTTTGCTACTTCCTATCAATGCCATATTGTTTTACAACACTAACGCATCAGATTTGTTGTATTATATGATTATCACCGCAATTGTGATAACAAATTTGTTAACTTATATCGTTTCTTTAAAGAATTATCAAAATTTATTATTCGGCAAGTTGTTTTATTTTATTTTATATCTTTGCGCACTCGAAATAGCACCGTACTATTTTATCTATTATTGGTTTACAAAAAGTTAGCATATTTAGAAAATGTCAATATGAAAGTGAAAACAATTTTGGTGTCACAGCCGGAACCTAAAGTAGAAAACTCTCCGTACTTTGACTTGCAACAGAAGCATAAAGTAAAAGTTGATTTCAGACCTTTTATTCACGTTGAGGGCGTAAATGCTAAAGACGTACGATTACAAAAAATTGACCTTAACAATTACTCCGCAATCATTTTGACGAGTAAAAATTCTGTTGATCATTTTTTCAGAGTGGCAGAAGAGATGCGCTTTAAAGTTCCTGAAGGGCTTAAATATTTTTGTCAATCTGAAGCCATTGCTTTCTACTTGCAGAAATACGTTGTTTACAGAAAACGCAAAATATATGTTGGTCAAAAAGATTTTGCTGACTTGTCCCCATTAATAAAAAAATACAAAGACGAAAAGTTTTTGCTTCCTGCTTCTGATCAATTGAATGCAGATGCACCGCAAACACTAAACAATCTTAAAGTCGATTGGACTCAAGCTACTTTCTACAAAACAGTGATGAGTGACTTGTCAGATTTAGCCGATGTTTATTACGATATTTTGGCCTTCTTTAGTCCAACTGGGATTAAATCATTATTCATGAATTTTCCCGACTTTAAACAAAACGAAACACGAATTGCCGTTTTTGGCAGCACTACACAAAAAGAAGCGCTTGAGCATGGTTTGCGAATTGATATCCTAGCACCCACTCCAGAAACACCTTCTATGACCATGGCTTTGGAAAAATACATTGCGGAAGCGAATAAAGGAAAGTAAAAACCGATTTACTATATAAAAAAAGAGTCTCCGTGGAGACTCTTTTTTTTTGTAATGAATTTATGAAAGTTGGCGGCTGACGTTTTATTTTCCTCCAGCGGTTGCTATTTGATTGAACCGTGCATAAAACCTCGCCTTTTGCAAAGGCTGGTTTTTCTTTTTTAGGAACTACTTCTGAAAGTGAACTTTCATCGACTGGGATTACCTCTGGTGATCCCCGTTGGGGAAAACTGCCAATAAAACCTAGCCTTATGCAAAGGCTGGTTTTTCTTTTTTAGGAACTGCCTCTGAAAGTGAACTTTCATCGACCGGGATTACCTCTGGTGATCCCAATTGGGGAGAACTGTCAATAAAACCTCGCCTTTTGTAAAGGCTTGTCTTTCTTTTTTTAGAAACTGCTTTTGAAAGTAAACTTTCACCGCAGTTTCTAAAAAAAGAAAGACCGAAGCTCACGCCTCGGTTTTATTGCAGAGAGGAAGGGATTCGAACCCTCGATATGTTGCCATATACACGCTTTCCAAGCGTGCGCCTTCAGCCACTCGGCCACCTCTCTAATTTATTTTAAGGCTGCAAAGAACCATAAAAAATTCCGTTTAAGAAAATTAATTTTTAAAAATTATGACATCTCCCCACGTATTGAAGTTTCAAAGATTGTTTTGAAAACATTGGCTGCTACTTTTTGTCCCAAAAGATACATTAGTTTGGTTACTGCGGCTTCTGTTGTGCAATCTTTGCCGGAAATAACACCAATTTTTTTTAGGGTTGAACTCGTTTCGTACTGGCCCATATTGACACTGCCGCCTGAGCATTGAGTGACGTTTACAATTGGCAATCCCCTTTTGATAGCTTTCTTTAAAGTAGAAATAAACCAATCGTCTGTTGGCGCATTTCCTGATCCATAAGTTTCTAGAATAGCACCTTTCAAATTGGGGATATTTAAAATCGCTGAAAGTGTCGCTTCATTGAGTCCCGGGAACATTTTAATAATCACGACTTGATCTTCTAATTGTTTATGGACAATTAATTTTTTATTTGATTTAGACGAAGTACTTTCTTGCATCACTTTCAGATGCACTCCTGATTCAGCAATGGCAGGAAAATTAGGCGATGAAAAAGCATTAAAATGCTCTGCGTTAATTTTTGTCGTCCGATTGCCTCGATACAATTTGTATTCAAAATAAAGGCAAACTTCTTGAATTACCGGCTTATGCTTGTGTTGCAATGACGCGATTTGAATGGCGGTAATCAGATTTTCCTTCGCGTCGGTTCGCAAATCTCCGATAGGCAATTGCGATCCAGTAAACACCACTGGTTTAGATAAATTTTCAAGTAGAAAACTCAGAGCAGAAGCCGAATAAGACATCGTATCAGAACCATGAAGCACAACAAACCCATCGAATTTGTTATAGTTTTCTTCGATAATTGTAGCAATCTTAATCCACTTCGCAGGATTCATGTTTGATGAATCGATCGGCGTTTCAAACGAAATTGTCTCAATATGACAATCCAATTGTTTAAGTTCTGGAATGTTTTGAAGTAGTTCAGAAAAGTTGAATGCTTTTAATGCTCCGGAATCAAAGTCCTTTACCATCCCAATTGTTCCGCCGGTATAGATTAAAAGAATATTTGGCTTATTGAGCATTTTGATATCTTAATTTGTTCACAACCGGATTGGCATACATATTTAAAAATCCTTCTAATGCCACTGGATTGCTTTGGTCAATTTTTATTTCCAATCGACGTTCGAAAAGTTGCTTTTCGTTTTCAGTGTAAAAATCTGCAAATTGATTTGATTGATTCAAAATATCATACGCAATATAGTTGGTAGGCCACAATTTGTATGTACTCAATATGGAATCGTCTATTGCCTGGGCTAAGGCTTGTATCTGCTTGTTAGAATTGTCATTTTCAGCAGCAACAACATCCAATTCACGATCTAAAACATCGCCAATATGAATATGAATTCGTTTCTTCTGACCCATGATTCCACTGAGTAAAGTCATAAAATCTTCGTTCTTCTCCTTAATATAAACCTCGTTATTTGCCTCCGCCATCAATTGCGGCATTTTGAGCGCGTCGGTGGGGTCATACTCATATGAAATCGATACCGGAACTACTTTAATTTTCTTAAAGTAGTCCATCAAATTTTCTTCATCAGATCCCATCGCTAACATTTTCAAAACGCCCGGATGCGTCGCGTCATTCCCGTCTTTGGTTCTTCCTTCTCGCTGCGCAATCCAAACCGATCGGTTTTCGCGAAGCAGAAGCTGACCGATGTATTCCGACATCAACTTTGAACTTTGCAACAATTCTCTTGGCGGCAAACCACGCTGAACCAAGAAATTTCTATTTAGCTTAGACAACGTTAGCAAAAACGACTTCTTCACTAGGTTATCTCCAATCGCTGAAGCTGTCATGACTAAACCGTGCATAAACAAAGAGGCGTTCAACAAAGAAGTATCTAGAATAATGTCTCTATGGTTGGAAATAAAAAGGTAGGCCGTGTTCTTTTCTAATTTTTCAAATCCTGAGGTGGTCAGTCCGTCGGAACTTTTCGCTAAGACTCTTTGAACCGATTGATAGATAAAATTACATTGAAAATCACGGATGGAATGCGTCTTTAACAACTGCTCTTTCCATACATCGTCGGGCATTTCTGGGAACGTAAAATTCATCAACGCTTTCATCATCGGATGATTGATAGAGGAGCGAATTCCCTCATTTATCTCAGCATCGTAAAACGGACGAATGGCATCAAATTTTTGCATCTAACTAATTCATTTTATTTAACAAAAGAACAAAATTTATTGACAACTTTTGCTGTTTTTTACTTTAAATGCGGAATACGTCTTTAGAATTTTGCGTCGTTATTTCTGCAATTTCTTCTACCGACAGCGAATAAATCTCCGCTAATTTCTGCACTACATTGACAATATAACTGCTTTCATTTCGCTTGCCTCGATAGGGAATGGGTGCTAAATAAGGAGAATCGGTTTCTAAAACAATATGTTTAATATCAACTTGACGGAGAAACTGATCAATTTTTCCGTTTTTAAAGGTGATGACGCCTCCTATTCCGAGTTTCATATTGAAGGAAATGGCGCGCAAAGCTTGTTCATATGTTCCGGTGAAACAATGAAAAATTCCAAATAAGTCAGCTCCTTTTTCAGATTCTAACACCTCGAAAATTTCATCGAATGCGTCTCTACAATGAATAACGATGGGCAACTTATACTTTTTGGCCAATTGAATTTGGTGTTTAAAAGCAAACTGCTGCTCTTTTAAATGGGTTTTATCCCAATACAAATCGATGCCGATTTCACCAACGGCAATGAACTTTCTTTTCGCTAATTCTGATTCAACGTGCTTTAATTCGTCTTGATAGTTTTCTTTGACATAGGTTGGATGCAAACCCATCATCAAAAACACATTTTCTGGATACGATTTTTCTAAATCATACATAGATTGTGTACACGAAGAATCAATCGCAGGTACAAAAAACCTAGTCACACCTTGATTGATGGCACGTTGCATCATGTCGTTTCTATCGAGATCAAATTCTTCGCTGTAAAGATGGGTGTGGGTATCGGTAAGTATCATGTTATGGAAAGGCAAATTTTTATGCCCCAAAATTACAATTAAAACCAAACTATTCGCGAAAACTTTACGACCTTAGCGCCAAACCGGCAGAAAAAAAAAATGAAACACCTTCAAGACCTTCTCAAAAAAGAAAAATACACCAAAATCAATTTTAAGGTGACCAAAACACAACATTTGCTTCTCAAAGCCAGCATTAATGGCGTAAAGGGTAATTTTATTTTAGATACTGGAGCGAGTAATAGTTGCGTGGGGTTTGAAAGTATCGAATTGTTTCAACTCACCGCTGGAAAATCGAAAACCAAAGCCGCTGGTGCTGGAGCCACTGGAATGTTTACACAAATCGCCAAAAGTAATCAACTGCAAATTGGCCGTTGGAAAAACAGAAATTTTCATTTGGTGATTTTCGATTTATCGCATGTAAATCAAGCATTAACACAACACAAAGCCAAACCCGTTCAAGGGATAATAGGCGCAGACGTGTTGTTAGAAGGAAAAGCGATCATTGATTATTACAATCATTGTTTGTACCTCCAGTAAATCAAATTCTCGATGAAACCCATCGAATTCTCATTGACATTGACATCTCAACTTTCGCTCATTTTTATTTTATATATTTGATCTCTAAACTTTTGTATTATGAAAAAAAATTATCGCCTTTTGTTTTTGTTTTTTGGGTTGATGTTCAGCACCATCTCGTATGGACAAATCTCTGCTGCCGATGACACTTTTGGTGTTATTTACGGCGCATCCAATGTGACGGCAGGAAATGTACTACTCAATGACGTGTTAAATGGTGCGCCGGCAACACTTAGCACCGTAACCATTACACAACTCACCTCTACCAACGCTGGCGTTTCTATTTCAGGGACTGATGTTGTAGTCGCTGGAGGCACGCCACGAGGCAGTTACACTTTAACGTATAAAATTTGTTCTATTGCGAATCCGCTGCTGTGTGCAACAGGAACAGTCACCATCAATACGAAATTGATTGCCAATCCTGATACATTTTATGCTGTTTCATGTATGACTGGATTCATTGGAAATGTTCTCGGAAACGGAACTACTATTATAGATTTCATTGATACTTTAAATGGAGTGCCGGCTGTTTTGACTTCTTATATCACACAACCCGGAAACGTTCTTGTTCCTGCCGATGTGGTCATCACCGATTTATCAAATTATCCTGAATTTACTATTGATAGTGGTGGAAATATTAATTATCTTGGATTTTCTCCATTTCCATTGCAATATACTTTAACTTATCAATTATGTGAAATAGCACATCCTTCAAATTGTAGTATCGGCTATGCAACAATAAATTTCTTTCCGCCCAATCTTTTTGCTGGAGATGATAATTTCTCATTTAATCCAATTGATAATACTACAGGTGGTGTAGCTGGAAATATTTTATTAAATGATTTTAGTGAATGCTCAGGAAATTTAAGTTCCTCAAATAGTAGTATTTACTTAAACATTGCTCCTGCTGGTTTGTCAATAGATCCCGATGGAAATGTATGGGTAGCTCCAGGAACATCTCCCGGAACGTATGTCCTCAATTATACCGTTTGTGATGTTCTTTTTGGAAATTGTGGTTCCGCAAATGCAATTATTACCGTAACTGGTCCTTCTGTATTAGTAGCTAACTATGATGATTTTAGCGCGCCTAATTATCCGAACACTACAACCGCAAGTGTATTGACCAATGACACATTTAACGGCAACCCTTTTTCATCATCCGATGTCATCTTAACACCGTTAAATAATCCTGCTGGCTTTACTTTAAATGCGAACGGAACGATTACCATTGCTCCCAATGTTCCAGAGGAAACGTATGTTATTCCTTATCAAATATGCGCTGCTTCTAATCCCAGTGATTGTTTTGTCAATTATGCTTATGTAGTCGTATTGAAAAACCGAATCATAGGAAAAATTAAATATGATGCACTGGGAGATGGTTGTGATGCGATCGATACTTATTTAAATAATATCACAGTGCAAAATGTAAATGGTTCCAATACCTACGTAAGTTCCACTCGTTCTTATGCCGCAGGAGAATATTACCTGATTGGAGATAACGGAACCAATACGGTTTCTGTTACTGGTTTACCTCCTTATTTTACAGTAACTCCAGCTACACAAGTTTTTAATTTTAGCACGCCTGGAACTACAGCCGCCCCGGATTTTTGTGTAGTTGCCAATAGCAACGTCGACGACGTTGAAATTGTTCTTATTCCATTATTTAATGTCGTACCTGGTCTTCCAGCTTTCTATAATATCTGGTTTAAGAACAACGGAAGCACCACGCTGAATGGTCAAGTAACTTTTCAGTTCGACAATACAAAAATGTCTTTTTTGTCGAGTAGTCCTTCACCAAATACAATAACAACAAACACTTTGGTTTTTAATTATTCAAATTTGGCTCCTTTTGAAAACAGGTTAATCAACAATGTGAAATTCCAAGTGGACATCCCACCTACAGTAGATTTAGGTCAAGTTATTACTTTTGCTGGAGCTGTTTCGCCTGTTGCCTCTGATTATACACCCGTTAACAACAGCAGCGAGGTAAGTCAAACCGTCGTGAACTCGCAAGACCCCAATGATATTATAGTTCATGAAGGTGCGTCAATCACCTTAGCTAAAGCGCAACAAGACTATTTACACTACACCATTCGTTTTCAAAATATTGGAACTTCAGATGCCATCAACGTTAAAGTGATTAATGATTTAGATGCAAAATTAGATTGGAGCACATTCCAGCTAATTAGTACCAGTCACAATTGTAGAATAAAAAACAAAAACAATCACTTCTATTGCTATTGGAGATGTGATTCCTAATAGTGCTAATATCTACTTTGATTTCAACGCGCCAATCGCGACCAATATTGCAACCACGACCATAACCCCAAATTTAGGTACTGAGAATTTTGCTTTCAGCGATTTCAATTACTTTCCAAATCCAGTAAAAAACATTTTGTTTCTAAAAAACACGAATACGATAAATTCAGTTGAAATTACTTCTCTCGTTGGGCAAACGGTGCTTTCTAGAAAAGTAATGGATGTACAAGCAGAAATTAATTTAAGTGACCTTGCAAATGGAATTTATTTCGTAAAAATTACCTCCGAAAATCAAGAAAAAATCGTAAAAATCGTCAAAGAATAGTTCTTAAAATCAAATGTCAAAAGCCATCTATTGTAGGTGGCTTTTTTGTTTCTTAAAAGAAAAATAAGCAATCACCAAACTCGCTAACATTAAAACACCTCCCAAAACAAATGGCGCTCCGGCAAACTCAAACGGCGCCTCATCATGCGTGAAATAACAGAAAATACCAGACATCAACGGCGGACCGATAATCGCACTGGCACTCATCAAACTCGATAATGTGCCTTGTATTTCTCCTTGTTCATTTGGTAAAACTTGACTCGAAACTACCGACTGCAAAGCCGGGCCTGCGATTCCTCCTAAACAATACGGAATCAAAAATACAAACACCATCCAACTTTGCGTTGCCGACGCAAACAAGAACATGCCGATGGCATACAACAAGATTCCAATGTAGATACTTTTTATATTGCCCAATTTCGGATTAATCCATCGAATCAAAACACCTTGAACCAATCCCACCAGAAGTCCGATGATTCCCAATGAAATTCCAACCATTTTTTCGTCCCAACCAAATCGAAACATCGTATAATAACTCCAATTACTTTGCACTGCATGAGAAGCGACATACAAAATAAATATCGCTGACATCAATCCAAATAAAGTAGGATGCTTTCGCAGTCGCAACAAAGCCCCAACAGGATTGGCTCGTTTCCACTCGAATTTTCTGCGATTTTCTTTCGCCAACGATTCAGGTAATATAAAATAACCATAAATGAAATTGATAAAACACAACACCGCTGCGGCATAAAAAGGAACACGGGAGCCAAAATGACCCAACAATCCACCGATTACAGGGCCGATAATAAAGCCCAACCCGAAAGCCGCACCAATCATTCCAAAGTTCTTTGCTCTGTTTTCAGATGTGCTGATATCTGCAATATAAGCGGAAGCTGTAGTGATACTCGCGCCAGTAAGTCCCGCTATAATTCTTCCAATAAAAAGCCATGTAATCGTTGGTGCAAAGGAAAGCAACACATAATCTAAGGCAAAAGCGAAAAGTGAAATCAAGATAATCGGCTGCCGACCGTATTGATCACTCAAATTACCAATCAGAGGTGCGAAGATAAACTGGGTAAACGCATAGGCAAATCCGAGCCAGCCGCCATATTTTGCCGCTTCACTAATATCGCCATGGATCAATTCTTCAATCAATTTAGGGATCACCGGAATGATAATGCCCCAACCCGTGATGTCAATCAACATGGTGATGAAAATAAATCCGATAGCGGCTGATTTTTGGTTCTTTTTCATAATGAATTTTTGGGCGTGCCCCGGCGTCGTGCCTCCTTGGGTCGCGTCTTCCGCAGTGCGCGGCACTTTGCTCCAACCGCTCACGCAGACACGCAAATAAACAAAAAATCCCAAACTCTTTTAGGGTTTGGGATCTGTATTTTCGAAACTAATGGTCTTCACTCCTCAATGTATTTCCGAGGTTGAGCCAACACTGTCTTCTCTTTTAAATCATCAACTCGTTCAAACAACGAATAATCAACTTTTAAAAATTCTCAATTTTGTCTTTACTGCTTTAAGAGTTTTACAGACTTCACTCCATCTCCCGTTTCAATTTTTGCCAAATAAGTCCCCGAAGGCAAATGCGACATGTCGATTACCAATTGATTCGAATTTCCTGCTCTTGAAATTACCTCTTGCCCCAACAAATTATAGATTTTAACTTTTGAAATCAGCTGACTGTACGAAAGATACAAATAATCTATAACTGGATTGGGAAACGCCGTAAAACTGTTTTCGTCAAATGATTCCGCAGCCAAAGTTGGACTATAAGCAGCGATTTGAAAATTACTCTCTGCAAGCGGCGCCGAAGCCGTTCCATATCTCCATACCGCAATATGAAGCAATGTTCCTGGGGTTTGTCCGGTAAGGGTTAATTTGGAAAACAAATCGGTTACGTCAACCTTGTCATCATTGCATCCTATCTCTGTAAGCGAACCACAATTTCCTGTAAAGGCAGCAATTACTGTATCGTTCGTGCTGTTGGTAGCAGCAGCAGCAGTTTCTATAGTAATCGATCCCGAAGCCGGAACCATAACCGTATACCAAACATCTGAAAAAGATTGAGGTTGGCAAGAAGGCGTAATACCCGCAGTGGTTGTCGAATTGAAAATTGTTCCAAGAATTGCGCCGCCAGTAAACGTGGTTGCCGGCACTAAAGCAATAGGGTTACCACAGGTGTCGTTTACAGCCGATGGCGCTGCGGTTGTAAAACTTCCGCCAAATCTCCAAAACGTCAATGAATTTCCGCAATTTGCTCTAACCCAATAGTAATAGGTCGTACTACTGGCCAAACCAGTAAGTGTAAAACTTGTCGTAGCGACATTTCCCGAAGGAACTGCAGAATCTGAAGGTGTTGAAGTCGTTGTGCTGTAATAATAATCATATCCTGCTGCCGGTGCCGCTTGCGGATATTGCAAAGCCCAAGATAGCAATACCGAATTTGATGTAGGGTTTGAATCATTCAAAGCGGTAACCATTGAACATCTTGTTGTAAAAGCATCAGCTGGAACCCAGCCTGTCTGAACAGCACCACAATTGGATCGTACCCAAAAATAATAAGTTGTACTGCTAATCAGGTTGGTCAGTTCCTGCAACGCAATAGTGGTGTTTCCCGATGGGATTGTTGCTGCGGAAGGTGCTATGCTACTTGCACTATAATAGTAATCGTATCCGTTGGAAGGAACAGTTGCAGGAACATTCCATTGAATGCCCGCTGATGTGCTAAAGGTGTTGTATACACTTAAATTATTGGGCAAATCGCAACCGCTGCTTAGGGTTGTAAATGTGCCTACTGTGCGCCATGTACTTTGGCCAGATCCGCAATTGGAACGAATCCAGCAGAAGTATAAAGTTCCGCTAGATAATCCGCTCAGCGTAAAACTGGTTGTAGCGATATTTCCTTGTGGAATTGTATTGCCATCTGGTACCTGACCTGTGGTATTGTAATAGAATTGATAGTCATTTGATGGCACTGGAGTTGGAGCTGTCCATGAAATCAATACAGAGGTAGTGGTAATATTTTCTTTGGATGGCAATATTGGCTGATTACAAATTGTACTTCCACTGGTTGTAAAATTTCCTCCAGAAACCCAAACACTTCCGGTTGCACCACAAACCGAACGAACCCAATAGTAGTAAGTCGTGCTTGCCGTCAATCCGTCAAAAGTAACGCCAGTACTAGTGATTATACTTACCGTGGTCGGTACAGAATCTGGAGGCGCAACATTACTTGTTGAGGCATAAAGTTGGTAACCTGTTGATGGTGCAGTAGCCGGTGCTGTCCATGAAAATTGAGCCGTATTATTGGTGATGGCTCCCGCAGACAAATTACTTGGAACATCACAACTCTGAAGAGGCATCGTCATGAAATTAAATCCGCCGATCCAGGCACTTTGAACCGAACCGCAATTAGAACGCACCCAAAAAACATATGCGGTTGAGGCTGTCAATCCCGAAACTGTTATATTCGATGTCAGCGTTCCTCCAGTTGGATTCGTTGCCGCAGTTGGGGTTGTACTCGAAGTACTTAAATAATATTGATAGCCATTTGCCGGAGCAGGAATAGCATTCGACCAGCTTAAAACTGCCGAAACAGGTGTAACCGAACCAACGTTTAATCCGGATGGCGCTGTGCAGCTTATGCTGGTTGTAGTAGTAAAACTTCCGCCGGATACCCAGTTGCTCTGGCCACTTACGCAATTAGAACGAATCCAGAAATAATAAGTTGTTGTAGCGTTCAATCCTGTAAGCGCTTTACTGGTTGCAGTAACAGTTCCCGAAGGTGTAGTCGCCGCTGAAGGTGTAGTATTGGTGGTACTGTAATAATATTGGTAACCGTTCGCTGGTGTTGGCGAAGCAGCCGTCCAGTTTAGCGTAGCTCCGGAACCCGTAATCACGGTTGTCGATAAAGGTGTTGGCGTTGCACACACACCATTTCCTGCTGTTCTAAAGGTAGACCCTACCCAGGCGCCCAATCCTGAACCGCAATTCGTTCGTATCCAGTAATAATAGATCGTATTGGCATTCAAACCTGATAAAACTACTGTCGGGTTTGTAACCGTACCTGTTGCAACTGTTGCAGCTGTTGGAACCACATTAGACGAACTGATATAATATTGGTAACCATCGACAGGAACCGGGGTAGAAGATTCCCAACTTAAGCTTGCCCCGGTTGCGGTTATCGTTATGGCAGAGAAACCAACAGGCGAATAACATACACCGGCAGCTTTGGTCTTGAAGCTTATCGAGCTCCATTTTGATGCTGGGAAAAGTGTAGAGTATGGCCTTGTCCAAAAATAATACACCGTATCGCTTGCTAAACCCGTAAGAGTAATGAAGTTTCCGTATTCCGAAGGAAAATTCACTGTCACAGTTCCCGCTGGTGGTTGCAAATAACTGACAGGTGCTTGGCTGGGATCGGTAGAATAAAAGTACTGGGTACTGGGATGAAAAGAGCTAAGACTCAGATGTACATCGGCACTTGAACTGGTCAAATTTCTAACATACATGTAATTAATACCAGTGCCATTGCCGCTATCAGTGCATTTCATACTGACAGTCCTTTCTATTTGATCATTCCCGCAGAGCGCACTTGAATTGGTATACACGCGAAACTTGTCATACCTATTGTAATGATATACAGGCGACAAGCCACCGTTGATTATGAATTGCCCGTTTTCGTCTGTCACGGTAATATAATCTGTCGGATTGGAGCTGTAAAGCTGATAACCTGAAAACCTGTCGGCCTCAACAACGTAATATTCACCGGCCCATGTATCTGTTGAAATGACTGTTGGAGGTACCAAATCCTCTATGCCATTGCATTGTGGAATAATATTGTATTCAGGATACATACCGTAAACGCCCCTATCGCAATCGTCCGTAGTTTTAAAAGATCCTCCGAAGACCCAGTCTCCTATCGAAGTACCGCAATTGGAACGAATATAATAGTAATAAGTCGTATCAGGCGTTAAATCCTGCAATAGCACAGAGCGCTGATTGCCTACTATTCCAATTGTTGCCGCAGTAGGTGGTGCAGTATCGGAAGAAAAGCAAAGTTCATAACCATTTTGTGCCGGTGGATTGGAGTGCTCCCAACCGACCCTTGCCGTAGTATTTCCAAGTTCTGTTACATCAGAAATTGTCGGCGAAGCACAAACCGGCGGACCAGTAGAACAAGTAACGGATCGCACCCTTCCGACGCTTTCGTCAACACCGCATTCTCCTTTATGCAGATAATAGCGCACTGCAAATGGAAAGTTATCGATAGTGACCTGATAATTAACCGGAGTTGTTCCTTGCGCTAAATATTCACCAGTCTCTCTTGTAATAACGATATAATCGTCCGGATTGGAGCTTGAGAAAGTATAATATTTGTTGGGCTGTAGCGTGACTCTTGAAAACTCTCCCGCCCACGAATTGGTGCTAATCACTTCAGGTGAGCCGGAGCATGTTGGCGAATAGATTGCTGACGGAAATAATCCGTAAGTGGCAAAGGCGCACTCTGGAAGCGGATTGGCATAAGTAAATTGTCCGCCGTAAATCCATAAACCATATCCTGCCGCTGTTCTTGAACGAACCCAATACGTCATTTTGTTTCCAATACCACCGTAATCTCTAATCGGAATAGTAAGTCTATTTCCCGATGTAGCGCCTATAGGGTAAATTAATTGACTGTAATCCGCAAATAAATCTGAAGACAAATCTTCGGAATAAACCTGATATTCGATGGGCTGGGTGGTGGCATGCGTCCAATTGATTGCTACTGAATTGCCTGTGATATCACTCGCAAATATACCTGTTGGCGGTAAAATAGCCGAACTGTACAGGAATTTATCCTGGAAACCTGGTCCAGTATAGCAAACATTCCAATAGGTGTATGTCGTATAGCGGATTTGTCCGGAATTATTTGGGGATGTCCAAGCCACCGGCGAAATGCCATCCGCAAGTACGTTTCCGGAAGTGTCCGAAATAATAATGTGCAGCGGCTCAGTATATCCCTGATACGTTTTGGACGACTGGAACACGAAACTTCTATTCGGAAGATAATTGATTAAATCATAATAATTTGAAAGCGGGTTATCATTAACTTCTTCCTGTGCGCCTGTATAACTCGGCGTAAACGCGGGATTGCCAGAATTACTTGGAATACAATCTAGATTTTGCGCCTGTAGGCCAACAGTAAAAATCAGAAACAGGGACATTGCTAATAACAATGGCTGGTTAAGCATTCGGCTATTTTCGTGCAACAAAGCATAAAATGGATAGTTCTTTTTCATAATTTGATTTTTATAATGGATTAATCATTAATATCTTTAATTTCAACGGTGTGAAAACTGGTTCTTCTATGAAAACCAGATTATTAGCAAGCACTTTTAACCAATAAACACCCGCGGCGTAAATATACATTAAATGTTAAAAAATCCGTCATTAGATCAAATCTAAAACATAAAGTACTTGGGATTTTTGTTGATGTATATTCGCATTGATGAGTAAACAAATCCGCATGAGTTTGTTGTATATTCGATTTTGGAGTGACCTTGCTCATTTAAAACTTATCGATTAACTGTAAGAATTGTTCTTTTTTTCTCGTGGCAAGTGGAATGATTTGCTTGTTCTTCATGATAATTCTATTCCCTCCATCCGATTTTACATAACAATCAAAATAAGCCATATTAATCAAATGCGATTGATGCGCTCTGAAAAAATCAAAGGGTACCAAAATCGCTTCGTATTCCTTAAGACCAGTAGAAACCAATAGTTTTGGGGCGCTTATAAAATGAAAGGTCGTATAATTTCGATCTGCTTCACAATGGACAATGTCTTGAATATTGATTGAATGAATTTTATCAGAAGTTTTTAAAAGCAACTTTTGTAAACTTTTCGGACGCTCCAAATTGGCAAACATATTATTGAGTTTCATCTCGAATATTTCCTTATTGGATGAATCCTCTGCCTTTTTTACGGCTTCAATTAGTTCGATCGGATCGAGTGGTTTCAGCAGATAATCAATGGCCGAAAAACGAAAAGCACGAATGGCAAAGTCTTCAAATCCGGTTACAAAAATGACTTTAAACGACAATGGTTTAAGCTTTTGCAACAAATCAAACCCTGTTCCGTCGAGCATTTCTATGTCGAGAAAAACCAAATCAGGTGAAATTTGCTTAATGAGTTTTACACCGCTTTCTACCGAATAAGCTTCGCCAATGATAAAAACATTCGGACAATAGGATTTTATAATATCGATGTTCGCTTTTCTAATTTCTTCAACATCATCAATCACAACTGCTCGTAACATATTTTTTAATTTTCGTAAATATAAGGGATTTCAAAATTTATTTTTGCGCCAAGGATGCGTTGTTCCTCGTCAATAATATTTTCTATATGCAATTCAAAATCTTCTTTTTTAGTGTAATTGATTAGTCGTTCTTTGGTCATGGCAACTGCAAGCGATTTGTGGTGATTGCTTTCCTTTTCTGTCTGGTCAAAACCACTCCCATTATCAGTCACTTCAAAAAACAATTGCGATTCACTTTTATAAAACCTAATTCGAACTTGACCATTTTCTTTTTTGTTTTTCAATCCGTGTTTAATCGCATTTTCAATAAAAGGTTGTGTTAGCATTGGCGGAACGTAAACTGATTCAACATCAATCGATGGTAATACATCAATAGTAAAAGCAAATCGGTTACTGTATAAGAGTTGTTGAATCACAAGGTAATTCTCGAGCATCGCAATTTCTTCTTGTAGTGAAATATAGCCTTCATTAGAATTTTCAAGAATTTGACGCATTAATTTGGAAAACCTGGTCAGGTAATTTACTGCTTGCTCGTCCTTCTTGTTGTATATCAAACTCTTTATATTATCGATAGAGTTGAATATAAAATGTGGATTCATCTGACTTAGCAATAGTTTCTGCTTTATTGCTTTCTTTTCTAAATCAGAAATTAACTCTTTTTGTTTCATTTTTAAAAAATGATTCTGAAAAATAAAAGCAAGGAAAAACAATCCTGCCAAAAGCAAAAAAGCAACCGATGTTCCCAACCAAAAAATCAGTTTTATTTCACTTTCGCTTTCCATACGCCGATAATTAGTAAAATTCGCCAAATGGCACAAAAGAAAAAGTTGTACACATAATAATCCCAAAACGCTTCATAGCCTCTTTTAGCAAGATAATCGGTTAGCAGAAACAATACAATAGCTAATGAAAAATAGAACACAAATCCAAAAACAAAATAAAAGTGAGGCCCATCGAGAAAAGAGGTTTTTTCATTGTCGACAAAATTATTTTTGAACCATAAAAAAGTACAAATTATAACAAAAAAAGTTTCAAATAACGACAAATAAGAATCTGTTTTTAGGCAATCATCTAAATTCCAAGTATAAATAAAATAGGAATACAGAATTATAAAAGCTGTAGTACTAACTTTAAAAAATAATCGATAGGACGGATTAAAAATATGCTTAAAATAAAAACAAATTGTAAGAAATTCAAACAAAGCATAAATCATAAAAATATGGGCTGTTGAAAAATGGTATTTCGTATGATAGTCAATTATAGTACCTGTAATTTCAATTGCAGAAATGATTAAAACCAACCATAAAAAAGGGGTAATGGGTTTTAGTGAATTTACTTTATTGTTTTTTAATATAAGAATGGGTAAAAAACCAAGAAAGTTTATGATGTACATCAGCGCTTCTATCATCATATAATTTGTTCCTTTTAATTGTTTGTTTATTGTGAGTAAAACGACATATTAAAAACTATTTTGGAAAAAATGTAATGCCGAAAATGTAAATAAACGAAAAATCCCGCTTCGTTTCCAAAGCGGGATATTATTTCTAAAAATTCTTAATTGTTATAATTCCAATGCTTTTTTCGCATCGCCACCCATCAATAATTCAACTGGGTTTTCTAGTGCTTCTTTCACGGCAACCAAGAAACCAACAGATTCTCTTCCGTCGATAATTCTGTGATCGTACGATAACGCCACGTACATCATGGGGTGAATTTCTACTTGACCATTTACGGCAATCGGACGCTCAATGATGTTGTGCATGCCTAGAATTCCGGATTGTGGTGGGTTGATAATTGGGGTACTCAACATACTTCCAAAAACACCTCCGTTAGAAATCGTAAACGTTCCGCCCGTCATATCATCAACGGTGATTTGTCCGTCGCGAGCGCGAATTGCTAGTCTTTTGATCTCTGCTTCTACGCCACGGAACGTCAAGTTTTCTGCCGAGCGAACTACAGGAACCATCAAACCTTTTGGACCAGAAACGGCAACCGAAATATCGCAGAAATCATAAGCAATTTTGTCGGTTCCGTCTATCATCGAGTTTACATCTGGATACAATTGCAAAGCTCTCGTTACTGCTTTTGTAAAGAACGACATATAGCCTAAACCTAATCCACCATGTTTGGCTTTGAACGCGTCTTTATATTCGTTACGCACCGTGTTTATTGGTGTCATGTTCACTTCATTAAACGTCGTCAACATCGCAGTTTCGTTTTTTGCAGCCACCAATCTTTCCGCTACTTTACGTCGCAACATCGATAATTTAGTACGACTAGAACCGCGGTTTCCACCGGTTGGCGTTCCCATCGAAGGAATGGCGCTTACTGCATCTTCTTTAGTAATGCGACCGTCTTTTCCTGTTCCTACAATATCTGAAGGTTGTATGTTTTTCTCGTCTAGAATTTTCTTCGCTGCTGGTGAAGGTGTGTTGGCTGCGTAGGAAGTTGGCGCTGGAGCAGCTGCAGGTTTTGCTTCTACTTTAGCTACGCTCGATTCGGCTGCGCCTCGGGTTGGAGCTTCTGCCTTAGGAGCCTCCACTTTAGCTTCAGCCACCGGTGCGGCACCCGAAGGCTTAGCGGCACTAGTATCGATTAGGCAAACCACAGCGCCTACGGCAACTGCATCGCCTTCTTCAGCTTTGAGTGTGATGATTCCGCTGGCTTCTGCAGGCAATTCGAGTGTGGCTTTATCAGAATCGACTTCAGCAATGGCTTGGTCTTTTTCTACGTAATCACCGTCTTTGACTAACCAAGTGGCGATTTCAACTTCTTTGATGGACTCGCCTGGTGAAGGCACTTTCATTTCTAAAATCATTGTAACTTATTTTAAATTTTGAACGTTGTGTTGTTGTTTATTTGGTGCCCTAGCCCCGATAGTAGCGGAAATCCTTTTTTGTTTTTTTAGAAAAGCCCTTCGACTGCGCTCAGGGTGACAAAAAACAAAAAAGATTGCAGCGGATAGCGGGATTAGCTTCTCATTATTGAAATAAATTTTTATCAAATACCATTCGAATCGCGTCGGCGTGGCGGCGTTTGGCTCGGGTGTAACTTCCGGCTGCTGGTGCGGCGTAGGCTTTTAGCGATGCCAATCTCCATTTTACAAGATTGAAATTCATCAACATAAAACTGTATGCACCCATATTCTTTGGTTCCTCTTGTGCCCAAACGAAATCGTCAGCGTTCGGATAACTCGCGATAATCGCTTTTAATTGTTCGGTTGGCAAAGGGAATAATTGTTCGATTCGCACAATTGCCACGTCTTTTCTGGCTTGATTAGCTCTTTCTACATCGAGATCATAATAGAATTTTCCTGTACAGAACACCACCGTTTTCACGTCTTTTTTATTCACAGACGTATCATCAATCGTTTCTTGGAAACTGCCTGTTGCAAATTCCTCAACGGTCGAAACCACTCTTGGGTCACGCAACAAACTTTTCGGCGTGAACACCACCAAAGGTTTGCGGTATTTGGTTTTCATTTGACGACGCAACAAGTGGAAGAAATTGGCTGGCGTGGTACAATCGGCGACGAACATGTTGTGTCTTGCGCAAAGTTGAAGGTAACGCTCCATTCTTGCTGAAGAGTGCTCTGCGCCTTGACCTTCGTAACCGTGTGGCAAGAGTAAGACAATTCCGTTTTGGTTGTTCCATTTGTCTTCTCCGCACGAGATGTATTGGTCGATCATAATTTGTGCTCCATTGCTGAAATCTCCAAATTGCGCTTCCCAAATGGTTAGCGTATTTGGACTCGCTAAGGCGTAACCGTAATCAAATCCGAGTACACCATATTCTGATAAAAACGAATTATAAATATAGAATTTCCCTTCGGCATTTTTAAGATTTGACAAGAGTACTACTTCTTCTTCGCTGTCTTCCACTTTAACAACTGCGTGTCTGTGGGAGAACGTTCCTCTTTCTACGTCTTGTCCAGAAATACGAACATGATAACCTTCGGTCATTAAGGAACCGTAGGCTAATGTTTCCGCCATCGCCCAATCGAGCGCATTGGTTTCGAAGAACATGGTTTTACGATCGTTGATCAGTTTTTCGATTTTGCTGATGAATTTTTTGTCTTTGGGAAGATTGCAAACCACATCAGCGATTTCGGTCAATCCCTTTTTAGAGAAAGTCGTATCTACTTTTTGCAACATGACATCGTCGGAAACTTGTTGGAATCCTTGCCATTCATTTTGCATAAAAGGCGTGATGATGGTTAAATCTTTTTTACGTGAGGCTTCGAGATTTTGATCTAAATCGAGTTTGTAAGCTGACTCTAAATCTTTGACAAAATTGTTGTCGATTACGCCTTTCGCCAATAATTTCTCGGCATAAATATCTCGTGGATTTTTGTGCTTCGCAATGATTTTATATAACAACGGTTGGGTGAAACGAGGTTCATCACCTTCGTTGTGTCCGTATTTTCTGTAACCTAGTAAATCGATGAAAACATCGCGTCCGAATTGCATTCTAAAATCGAGGGCAAACAACATCGCGTGAACGACCGCTTCTGCATCATCGGCATTCACGTGTAACACTGGCGACAAGGTCACTTTAGCCACATCGGTGCAATAGGTTGATGAGCGTGCATCGAGATAATTCGTGGTAAAACCTACTTGGTTGTTGATGACAATATGAATGGTGCCGCCGGTTTTGTATCCGTCTAACTGCGCCATTTGTATGATCTCATAGAGAATTCCTTGTCCAGCAATTGCAGCATCACCATGTACGGCAATCGGCAATACTTTCGAGAAATCTTCTGGAAAATAATGGTCTTGTTTCGCGCGAGTAATGCCTTCAATCACGGCGCCAACAGTTTCTAGGTGAGACGGATTCGGCGCTAAATTGATATTGATATGTTTTCCTGTGCTTGTTTTTCTATCTGAAGTTAAACCCAAATGGTATTTGACGTCGCCATCGAAATATTCTTGGTCGTAATCTTTTCCGTCAAATTCGGAGAAAATATCTTGAGTTGATTTTCTAAAAATATTAGCCAACACATTCAATCGACCGCGGTGCGCCATTCCCATGACGAATTGCTCTACGCCTTTTTCTGCAGCAGCTTCAATTAATGCGTCTAGTGCAGGAATAACCGATTCGCCACCTTCGAGTGAAAAACGTTTTTGTCCAACGTATTTGGTATGTAAGAAATTCTCGAAAGAAACCGCTTCGTTCAGTTTACTGAGAATGTGTTTCTTTTGTTCGTTGCTGAAGTTGGGTTGATTGTCATTGATGTTGATGCGGTCTTGAATCCATTGAATCCACTCCGGATTTCGCATGTACATATATTCGATTCCGATATGTTGACAGTAGACATTTCTCAAATGAGTCAAAATATCTTGCAAAGTCGAAGGTTGATGTCCGAGTATTTTTGCGGCATCAAAAACGGTATTTAAATCGTCGTTGGAAAGCCCGTAATTTTCAAGCTGCAAATTCGGCAAGAAGATTCTACGATCACGAACTGGATTGGTCTTAGTAAAAAGGTGTCCACGAGTTCTATAACCATCTATGAGTTTAAGAACGTTGAACTCTTTTAGTATTTTGTCAGAAGCCGCGCCGTTTTGAACCGCATTCGACGCCATGTTTGCCATTTGATTTATGGCTTGCTCCTCGTTGTAGGTGGTCATTCCAAAATCGAAACCTTGAAAGAAACTTCTCCAACTAGGTTCTACGCTGTCTGGACTTTCTGTGTATTGCTCGTATAAATCGGCGAAAAATTCGGTGTGTGCTGCGTTTAAAAAGGAAAACCTATCCATAAGTCTTGTTAAATGTCCTAATTTGTAAAAATGTTACGCAAAAGTACAATAAAACCAATAAAATTTTAATTATTTTAGATACTTTTATCGTTTATCAAAAAAACCCTGTTTTATGTTTAAATATCCTTGTTTACAAGTTAATTTTAAATTCATTTTTACTCTTTTTGCGACTGTTTTTTCCATTGTTGTTTTCGCGCAGCAACAACCTAAAAGTGACTTTTGGGAAAACGTGCAAATTGGCGGTGGATTCGGATTGAGTGTGGGTTCAGGCTTTACTAACATAAGTATTGCACCGAGCGCCATTTACAACTTCAACGAGATATTTGCTGCCGGAGTTGGTTTGCAAGGAAGTTACGTTAAAGTAGATGATCGTGACGTGAAGTACAATTCCTACATCTATGGTGGAAGTTTGATTGGTTTGGCGAGACCATTGGAAGAAATTCAACTTTCGTTAGAACTTGAACAATTACGCGTCAATCAAGAATTTCCAGATTTTGACGAAAAGAATAATTTTTGGAATACTGCGCTATATTTAGGCGTAGGTTATTTTACTGACAATGTTACTGTTGGCATTCGATACAATGTTTTATTCAATAAGAAGGACTTGGTATATAGCGAAGCGTTTATGCCGTTTGTTAGAGTTTATTTCTAAACCACACTTTCATCCATTCTCTTTTTAAGATTAAAAATGCAACTTGTTCGGAAAGCTCCACAATATCTGACCCATCTAACTTTTTTATTTGATCTTCTGGGACGTCGATGATATAAAGTAAATTCAAGTATTCCGCAAACTTATACTGAATCAATCGGTAGATTTTTTCATGCAATTGCACCTTCAACTCTTCGGGTTTGGTGCTTAATGGAAAGTCAATTCCTTCGTTGGCTAGATTAAAATCTTTGTTGATTTGTTCAATTAATTTAAGATATAAATTTTCCTTTTCGGCTTCCAATAATAAAGTGTCAGAGGATAATGGTGCAATGAAATTCATGAAATTATAAGCTTTTTTTTAATCTATTATTTTCCCAAACAGAGATAATTTTAACCAACAACACATCACCACCTGCATAAAAAAACACGGCGCCCATCGGTGGATTGGCTGCAGGTATCACTCCGAACGTTTTCGGAACCCATGTCCAACATTGAAAATACGTTCCAACTAACTCGATAAAGATAACACAAAGTGCAATGAAATAATAGAGATTTTGCCATCGTTTTCGTTTCATTAACACAAAAAATAAAAGGCCAAATAGCAAAGTAAAAATGTCGTTTAAAAAAACGCCGACTCCAAGAAAAAGGACGCTAAAGAAAACAGCAAAGAATTTCCGAAGCAGTTGCTCCTGTTTTACGGACCATTGGGCGTGGGCGAAAATATAACCAGACGCATATACAATGGCGTGACCAAAAGGAACATAAAGCGGAATTAACTCCGTGCGATAATTATACATTCCGAGTAATTTGCAAAAAATCAATTCACCAATATAAGACAGAAAAACCATGACCAGCATGAGCTTTCGAAGGTAAATTTCAGCTGAAAAAAATAAAAGAAAGAAATATCCAATCGCCGCAATATTGGTAATTGCTCTGGCGTCAAAGTATCGCTGGGTAAAAAATACAGAGTCAATGCCTAAGGCAAGTATAGTAAAAACCATAAATCCAAAAGCCAAATTTAATTGCAATTTGGGATTGTAATACTGCTTTTCAAAAATGTAATGATTTGGTTTTGAATAATTCAATATTAAATTCTTTCTGGAAAAATTAGACTTTTCTCCCCATTAGATTCTCTCCGAATGCTTTTAGCATGGCTTTCTTGTCAGCATCAATTGCTATTTTTTCTTGGGTTTCAAATGCTTTCAGTGTATAATCCTCAATCGCTTTTTGAGTTGCCTGTGCAGCACCTGTTTCAATAAAAACCTGTTTTACAGACGCAATTTTATCAAAATTATCCTGCGGTTGAATAGAGTACAAATGAAGCAATTGTTCCTTTTGCTCGAAAGTCGCAAACTCCATCGCCTTTAGATACAAATAGGTTTTCTTATTTTCAATAATATCGCCGCCCACTTGCTTTCCGAAAGTTTCAGGATTTCCGTACGCGTCTAAATAATCATCTTGCAATTGAAATGCAATCCCTAAACTTACGCCAAAATCGTAAATTAGGCTCGCATTTTCTTCAGAAGTTTGTGCAATGATGGCACCCATTTTCATGGCAGCACCCAGCAACACTGCGGTTTTATATTGTATCATTTTAAGATACTCCGTCAACGTAACATCATCGCGGTTTTCAAAATCAACATCCCATTGTTGTCCTTCACAAACTTCAAGAGCCGTTTTGCTAAATAGTTTTGCTAAATCACGAAAAACCGCTGGCTCGTATTGTTCAAAGTACTGATAAGCCAAAATAAGCATAGCGTCGCCAGACAGAATTCCAGTGTTTACATCCCATTTTTCGTGAACGGTTTCGTTCCCGCGTCGCAATGGCGCATCGTCCATGATATCATCGTGGATCAACGAAAAATTATGAAAAACCTCAACTGCTAAAGCCGCTGGCAAAGCTTCCTTGTAATTAGCATCAAAAATTTCAGCACTCATCAAAGTCAACACTGGTCGAATTCTTTTGCCTCCCAAACCTAAAATATAAGCAATGGGTTCGTATAAGTTTCGTGGTTCTTTATCGCGTTGTTCGGACTTTAGATATTCCAAAACAAATTCTTGGTACTGTTGAATCGAATGCATAAAAATAAATTTCGGCTAATTTACAGTATTCACTTCGGATTACAAATTTCGAGTCATAAGTCAATGTTAAATAAATGTAAATACTTTGGAAACTATTTTGGTGTTTAAAGTTTCCTATTTACATTTGCCCAGCAATTTGGAATCTTTGGGTATAGATTCTAAAAAAGATCAAACAAAATGAAATGCAAAATAATCGCTAAAGCCACCGATATGTTTTTGAGACTGGGTTTCAAAAGCGTCACGATGGACGATATAGCAACAGAAATGAGTATTTCGAAAAAAACCATTTATAAGTATTTCGAAAACAAAGAACTTTTGATTTCAGAAGGAACGATGATGGTTCATCAAAAAATACACGACACCATCGAAGGCATCGTGGCTCAAAACTACAATGCTATTCAAGAGAATTTTGAGATTCGAAAAATGTTTGGGGAAATGTTTCATTCAATAGACCAATCGCCTGTTTACCAGTTAAAGAAACACTATCCGGAAATTTATAATGAATTTATGTGTCGAGAAGCCGAAGATTGCAATACGGTATTCCTTCAGAACATGGAAAAAGGAATTCAAGAAGGCTTGTACCGTGAGCACATCAACATCGATTCTTATGTGAAATTTTATTACACGATCATCTTCTTTATTAATGAAAACACCAAATCTGAAAAAGAAGTTTTTGAGTTAGAATATGATGCTCTAGAATATCACACGCGTGCCATCGCTACTCCAAAAGGAATTCTTGAATTAGAAAAACATTTACATAACACAACGCCATAATCCACTACCTATGAAAAAAAACTTAAGTCTTTTTTTGTTGATTTTTGCCCTCGCAGCAAAATCGCAAACCAACCCACAGAGTTATTCGTTTTCTTTGCAGCAAGCCATCAGTCATGCCTTGACGAATAACTATCAAGCCATCAACGCCAGTCGTGATATTGCCTCGGCAAAGCAAAAAAAATGGGAAACCACCGCTTCGGGGTTGCCGCAAATTAGTGCTAATGTTAGCTATTTAAACAATTTTAAGATTCAACAAAACCAATTTACGATTAACGGACAAACCAATACAATTTCATTTGGAAACTATAATTCCGCAGATGCCAGTTTGCAATTGAGTCAATTGATTTTTGATGGATCATATATTGTTGCTCTTCAAGCTTCAAAAACATATTTGAAATACTATGAAAACGCTAAACAAAAAACCAATACTGAAGTTAGAGAAATGGTGATTAACGCTTATGGAAATGTTTTACTTGCCGAAGAAAGCGTTGCTATTCTTGAAAAAAATAAGGCAACATTGTCTAAAACATTAACTGATACTCAAGAAATTTACAAAAACGGGTTGATCGAAGAAGAAAATGTAGAGCAATTGCAAATAACTTTGGCGTCAGTAAATAGTAGCTTAAGCAACACTAAGAGGTTGCTAGACATTACCACAAAAATGCTAAAACTAACATTGGGAATTGACATCAATGATGACTTAAAACTTACTGATAAATTAGACGATTTGACTGTTTCAAATTTAGATATGGCTTTCAGTCAAGGAGAATTTGCGGTGACAAATAACATCAATTACCAAATGGCTTCAAATTTTCAGGAGCAACGATCGTTAGAACTAAAATTGCAAAAAAGTAAAGCACTTCCAACACTTGGAGCTTCTGTAAACTTCGGATCTAACACTTTCGGGAGTCGATTTACGATGTTTAACAATGATCAAAGATGGTTCAACTATTCCAATTTAGGCGTTGGATTAAGTGTTCCTTTATTCAGTAGTTTAGGAAGAAGCGCTCGAACACAACAAGCCAAAATTGCTTTTGAACAAGCCAAAACACTACTCACAGAAACCGAGCAAAAACTCAAACTGCAATACGAAAGCTCGAAAAGCGATTATGAATTTAGCGTCGAAGAATACGCTACTTCCAAATCGAATTTGAATTTAGCGGAACGCATTGAGAAAAAACAACAAATCAAATTTAAGGAAGGATTGTCTTCGAGTTTCGATTTTAGTGAAGCCCAACGACAATTGTATACTGCGCAGCAAAATTACTTACAATCGATGGTAAATGTCATCAATAAAAAAGCTGCATTAGAAAAATTAATAAACAAAAACTAACACAACAGATGAGAAAAATTTTCCTAGTATCCGTTTTATCCATAGCCATTTATTCCTGTGGAAACAAAGACAACAACCAATCTATAGATTCTTTAATCGAATCCAAAAATACCAAAGCACTGGTTGAAAAAAAATCGGCTTTGCAAGCTGAAATAACTAAGATTGAAGAAGCATTAGCTACACTCGACACCAAGAAAGAAGAAGCTTTGGTTTCGGTCTTGACCTTGAAAGATACGCTTTTCAATCACTATTTAGACATTCAAGGAAATGTAGATACCAAAGAAAATATTATTGTTCAACCGGAGTTCAGTGGGACATTGACTTCACTACCAGTCAAAGCAGGACAAAAAGTAGCCAAAGGTCAAATTTTAGGTCGGATCGATGACGCTGGAATGAGTCAACAATTGGCACAAGTGCAAACTCAATACGAATTGGCAAAAACCACCTACGAAAGACAAAAAAATCTTTGGGATCAAAAAATTGGTTCTGAGATTCAGTATTTGCAAGCACAAACTCAAATGACCAGCCTTCAAAAATCAATTGGTCAAATGAAAGCGCAATTGGCCAAAACGTTGATCCGCGCTCCGTTTTCTGGAACCATCGACGAAGTTTTCGTTGAGAAAGGACAAGTCGTTGCTCCTGGTCCACAAGGATTAATGCGTATTGTCAATCTAGGAAACATGTTTGTTTCGACTTCTGTTCCTGAAAGCTATATTGGTAAATTGAAAGTCGGAACTGAGGTCGACGTTTTCTTGACTTCATTAGGAAAAACATACAAAGGAAAAGTACGTCAAGTGGGTAACTTCATCAATCCAAACAACAGAAGTTTTGGGATCGAAGTTAGTATTCCGAATCCAGAAAATTTATTGCGCCCTAATCAAGTTGCGAAACTGAAAATCATTGATTATGTGAAGAAAGACGCCACAGTAGTTCCTACCAATGTTATTCAAGAAGACGGACAAGGAAACCGTTATGTTTATACCGTCGATGGAAACAATGGAAAAACCGGCATGGCTAAAAAGACTATAGTCACTACAGGAAAATCTTCTGATAATGTAACTGAAATTCTAAGTGGTGTTTCTGAAGAAGATGTTATTGTTACGGAAGGCGTGAATGCGATTTCAGAGGGAATGAAACTAAATTTCTAATATGTTGTCGGTTGTCGGTTGTCAGTTGTCGGTTTTCAAGAATCACAACTTACAACTTACAACTTACAACTCATAACTACAAAACATGAGTCACCAAAGTAAAGAATTCGGCATTTCAAGTTGGGCTGTCGATAATAGAGTTACCGTATATATATTCACCTTGATGATTGTGATCACCGGATTGATCGCTTATACCACCATGCCACGTGAAGATTTTCCGGAAATTATTGAAAATAAAGTATATATCTCGTCTGTGTTTCCTGGAAATTCAGCGGAAGATGTTGAAAAATTAATTGTCAAGCCGCTTGAAAAAGAAATCAAGAACATCAGCGGCGTTGAGAAAGTAACTGCAAGTTCATTTCAAGATTACGGGATGATTGTCGCGGAATTCTCAGACAAAGTCGGCATTGAAGAAGCCAAACAAAAAATAAAAGACAAAGTCGACAACGTCAAAGCAGATACCGATTGGCCCAATTTAGATAACGGTAGCAAAGTTGAACCGAACGTTTTTGAATTGAATATTTCTGAAGAAGTTCCTATTTTAAATATCAATTTGAAAGGAAATTACACCACGCAACAACTAAAGAAATATGGCGAAAAATTGCAAGATGACCTTGAAGAAATTCCCGAAGTAAAAAAAGTCGATATCCTTGGCGTCGATGATAAAGAAGTTGAAATTGCTGTCGATATATACAAAATGACCGCTGCTCAAGTATCTTTTGACGATATTCAAAATGCGGTGAAATATGAAAACATGACGCTTTCTGGCGGGAATTTAATTTCACAAGGTTCCAGAAATAACATTCGAATTGTAGGTGAAATCAAAGATCCCAAAGAGCTAGAAAATATTGTAGTAAAGCACAACGGCGGAACGGTATACCTTAAAGACCTCGCGCAAGTTGCTTTTAAAGAAAAAGAAAAAACGACCTACGCTCGCGAAAATCGTGCAGAAGTAGTGATGCTTAACGTGAAAAAACGTTCGGGACAAAATATGATTTCGGCACTTGACCAAGTCAAAGAAAGACTGAAATTGGCTCATGAAAATTATTTGCCAAAAGATCTACAAGTAGAACTTTCCAATGATCAATCGGATCGTGTAGAGCATCAAGTGGATGAATTGTCTAATCACATTATTTTCGGAATTGTGCTCGTGATGATTGTACTGATGTTTACGATGGGATTGCGAAATTCTCTGTTTGTTGGTGCAGCCATTCCGCTTTCGATGATGATTGCCTTCACAATACTTTCAGCGTTTGGTTTGACATTAAACACAATGGTGCTTTTCGGATTGGTGATGGGCTTGGGATTGTTAGTAGATGACGGAATCGTTGTTGTGGACAATGTCTTTGCCAATATGAAGAAAGGAATGCCGCGAATTCAAGCTTCTAAAATTGGAATTGGAGAAATTGCTTGGCCCGTAATTTCATCAACAGCAACAACATTGATGGCATTCTTACCTTTTGCGCTTTGGCCTGGAACTATGGGTAAATTTATGATTTACTTCCCGATTACTTTAACCGTGACTTTGACAGCTTCTTTGTTTGTGGCGATGGTTGTAAATGCTGCGATGACCGGTGGTTCGATGGATATTGAAGATAAAAATGTATCAATCAAAACCGCTAAAAAATACACCTTAATCTTTGTAATAATTGGTGTTCTATTTGTGATTATAGGAAATGTGAATGACTCCAAATTTGCAAGAGGAATTGGTCATTTTGCTTTGATTTCATTAACGTTGATGTGGCTCTATCGCATCAAGATCTATCAATGGACGCAAGATTTCCAACACAGCTTCTTCCCCAATTTAGAAGAAAAATATAAGATATTTCTTCGAAAAATATTAACAGGTAGAAATGCTTGGATTGCACTTGTAAGTATCATTGGAATGCTGTTTTTATCGGTGTTTCTATTGGGACTTTTTCCAAGGAAAGTGTTGTTTTTTCCCGATAATATTCCAAGACAAATTATCACGTATATCGAGTACCCACAAGGAACAGATATCGAAAAAACGAACAAAGCGACTTTGTTTGTCGAGAAGCAAGTGATCGAGATTATGAAAAAATATATCGATCCGAAAACCGATAAAAACTTTCTAGCCGAAAGTATCGTATCGCAAGTGGGCGTTGGAGCAGGAAATCCAAATGTTGACGCAGGTTCTGCCAACGAAACGCCTTTCAAAGGAAAAGTAACGGTGAATTTCTCTGAATTCAAATTCAGAAGAGGTATCAACACTTCCGATGTTTTGGATGAAATTCGGAATCGAGTTAAAGGTATTGCAGGAGCAACAGTTACTGTAGAAAAAGACGCGAATGGTCCGCCAGCAGGATATCCAATTAGTATCCAATTGACTGGTTCCGATTATGATCAGATGTTGCTCGAAGCAGACAAAATGATTGCGTTTATTGATGCTAAGAAAATCCCTGGCATCGAGAAACTCACCGTCGACGTCAACAAACAAAGCCCAGAGCTCGAAGTAAAAGTAGACCGTGTTAATGCCGGAAGTCTTGGCGTTTCGACAGGTCAGTTAGGTTTCAATTTGCGTCGCTCGGTTTACGGGCAGGAAATATCTACTTTCAAAGAAGGCGATGATGACTATAATATCATTGTCCGAATGCAAGAAGACCAACGGAAAAACGAAAACGTACTTTTCAATCAAGCGTTGACGTTCCGAAATCAGACTAATGGTCAGATGATGCAAGTGCCTATTTCTGCCGTTTCAACAACGGAGAAAACCAATACGTACAACCAAATCAAACGTAAAAACTACAAAAGAATAATGACAATTTATTCTAATGTATTGACGGGTTACAATGGAGATGAAATTACCAAACAAATTGGGACAGAACTGAAAGGATATGAATTACCGAAAGGCGTAAGCTACTCTTTCTCGGGAGTTCAAGAAGAACAAGGAAAAAACCAAAGCTTCCTAATGTATGCACTGTTCCTCGCCATGGCTGGTATTACAATTATTATTGTACTGCAATTTAATTCAGTGTCAAAAACGTTGGTGATTTTATTTACCGTATTATTAAGTTTCAGTGGCGTATTCTACGGCTATGTCATTGCCAATATGGATTTCGTGATACTAATGACGATGATGGGAATCATTTCGTTGGCTGGAATTGTCGTGAAAAACGGAATCGTTTTGATGGATTTCTTTGTACTACTACTCGACAAAAAAGTAGCTGACAAAGGCGTCGAAAGTCACGATGATTTGGACTTAAATGAAATCAAAGAAGTGATAATTGATAGTGGTAAATCGCGTTTGCGTCCTGTATTATTAACAGCGCTTACCGCGGTGTTGGGATTAATTCCTCTTGCCATCGGATTGAACTTCGACTTCTTCGGATTAATCACCGATTTGAATCCACACTTATTTATGGGTGGCGACAACGTGATTTTCTGGTCGCCACTGGCATGGACCATCATTTTCGGATTGACATACGCCACCGTTTTGACATTGGTCATGGTTCCAGTGATGTTCTTCCTGGTGAAACGAACCAAATATTGGTTGCGCGACAGACGTAACCAAAATCAAGTTCAAACTGATGCCGTTAAGAACTAACCAAAATTCAAACTAAAAAAAAGGAACCCAAGATCGGGTTCTTTTTTTATTTTAAACAAACACCAAAGTTAGTCTTTTATAAACTTGGTTTGAGTAGTTTTCCCATTGGATTTTGTTTCAAGAATGTAGATTCCTTGTGCTAGATTCCCCACTGCAATGTCTTTGCAATTACGCGTTTGTTCTAAGACTTGATTACCTTTAATATCAAATATTTTTACTTCGGTCACAACTACTTGGTCTGGAGCGGAAATATGCAATACATTGCCCACTGGATTCGGAAAAACCGTTATGTCCAACTTGTCAAAAGCGAAAGTTGCCAACCCTTCTGCAGCGAGCTTTACAACCCACACATCAGACCAATTGCCCAAGCCACCCTCAAACCCGATGACATCTCCATTGTTTGATGCGGCACCACCCGTGAGGATGCATCCTCCATCGCTCGTCTGCTGAATGCTCAAAAATGATTCTTCGTTGGTACCTCCAAAACATTTTTGCCATAATAAGACTCCGGCGTTATTCAGTTTGACAATCCATCCATCAGAACTGCCATGATTCCCTAAAATATCTCCATCATTAGAAATTGTATTTCCCGCAACTATATAGCCATTATCGCTAGTCTGTAGCACATCAAATGCCCTATCTACTGTGCTGCCTCCCAAGCATTTTTGCCATTCTAAGACGCCAGATTCATTGAGTTTAACGACCCAAGCATCAAAATTATTCACCTCACTACTGTGGTTTCCAGTAACATCACCGTCAGCCGAACTAGTTTCGCCCACGATAACGTAACCGCCATCGCTGGTTTGTTTCACTGTAAAAGCACCGTCATATAAGCCTCCTCCTGTCATCTTTTGCCATTGGATGTCGGCTGTAGCTGTCAGTTTTACAACCCAAAAATCATAACCTCCGCGCCAATCCGAAACATCACCATTACTTGAATTAGAGCTGCCTGACATAACATAGCCACCGTCGGCAGTGAGCTGGATACTTTTAGCCATATCGTCTCCCGTTCCACCAAAACATTTTTGCCATTCTATGGTTCCAGAACCGTCCAATTTCACAAACCAAAAATCATTGCTGCCGTGGTTTCCAATAACGTCGCCATCTATTGATCTGGTATAACCCACAACGGCAAAACCGCCATCTGAAGTCTGCTTCACGCCAGTTGCTGCATCTTCTCTGCTCCCACCTAAGGTTTTTTGCCATAGTAGCGCACCTAAAGCATCCAGTTTGGCCACCCAGGCATTGGGCACAATAAAACCGCTTTGTGATCCGGCAACATCTCCTTCGATTGAAAGGGTCCGTCCAACCAAAATGTAACCACCGTCTTGGGTTTGTTCTATTGCATACACCTCATCATTGTAAGTCCCGCCTAAACAACGCTTCCAAGCAATTGCTCCGCCAGCGTCAAGCTTAACAACCCACATATCGACGAGACCATGATTTCCAGAAACATCGCCGTTATTGGATTGTACATAGCTTGCTATAATATAACCACCGTCAGTAGTCTGTCTGATGCACTTTGCATATTCAACAGACGAACCACCTATACATTGCTGCCATTCTATAACTGGGTTTTGTGCCTGCGCATATCCGACAGCAATGAGCACTATTAAAAATGCAATAGTATTTTTTAAGTTGTAAAATGTTGTTCTCAAAGCGCTATTTTTTATAATTCTTTTCCAAATGTACTCAAATTTATTTAGCAAAAAACCCCAAAGTAAGGCACTTTAAGTCACAAAAAAACCCGTCTTGTTTAAGACGGGTTTTTTTTATTGAATTTGAGACTTAGTTAGTAGTAACATACGCCACTTGATTATTAGAATAATCAACTTGACTTAATTTAGCTGAATTCCAAAAAAACCATTTTCCAGTTTTTTGTCCGTTGCTATATTCTCCAACAGAAAGTTTATTTCCTTGCGCATCATACGCAGTCCATTTTCCTTCTAGTTTTCCATCTTTGAAAAACCCTTCTTGTTGTATCTTACCATTATCATAGTAATAAGTAGCTTTCACCATATTATCAACAACTTCCAATTTTGGTGTTCCTTTTTGTGCGAAAATCATGCTTGAAATCAACACTGCTCCGATTATCATATACTTTTTCATAGGTGTAGGTTTTAGGTTATTAACAATTACACAACAAATGTATAAATTAATTTACATAAAACAAACTTTTGCTTAACAATTTGGTAACATTGAAAAAAACTTAACATTAAGCTTTCTTAGAATTAGAATTTTAAACGGCCAACTACATCCGAATACGTTCTGCTGACCTTGATTTTAGCATGATTTGAAGTAACTACTTGATAGCCATTGATGTCTTTTACAATTTCTTTGATATGCTGTAGCGCAACAACATAAGAACGATGAATTCTAATAAACTCTTCAGGATTTAATTTTCCATGAATAGCACTTATTCCTTTATTGGTTAAATAGGAATCTGTTGCGGTATACAACAAAGCATAATCATCTTGCGCTTCAATATAAATAATATCCTGAACTAAAATTGGAATCAATTTATGCCCTTTTTGCACTAAAACCCTGTTGGCGTAGTTTTTAGGCGCAACACTTTCTATTAGGTCAGCCATATTTTGTAGGTCTTCTTTGCTTTCTATGATCACTTTTTCGAGTGCCGTATCAAATCGCTTTTTGGTATAAGGCTTAAGCAGATAATCGACTGCATTAACTTCGAAAGCTTTTAAAGCAAAGGAATCATACGCTGTTGAAAAGATAATTTTCGGGAAAAATTCGAGTTCTTCTAAAACATCAAAGCCTGTTTTTCCTGGCATTTGGATGTCGAGAAAAATCAAATCTGGTCGCATTGCATTGATGACGCCAACAGCTTCTACTCCGTTTTTACATTCCGCTATTAGCGCAAAGTTTTCATGTGCTTCTAAATACTCTTTGAGTAAATTGCGCGCTAATGGTTCGTCATCAATGATTACTACTTTAATTTTTTTCATTTCCTTTTTTTATGGGAATTTTAAAAGATACTTTTACACCTTGAGGTTTGTTTTCCTCTAACAACAATGCTTCTCCATATAGTATTTCAAGTCTTTTTTTAGTATTGGAAAGACCAATTCCGGTTGATTTGCTATCGATTGAATTCAACCCAAAACCTGTGTCAACAATTTCAAAAAACATCTTGTCGTTGTTTTTTTCTACCCTTATAGCAATCGTTCCGCCTTGAATACTTTTGGAAATTCCGTGCTTGATTGCGTTTTCAATCAAAGGCTGCAAGATCATTGGCGGAACAAGACAGTCTAACAAACTTTCATCTATTTTGTAAATAACTTGAAGTCGATCGCTAAAACGAATTTGTTCTAATTCGAGACAATTTCTATTGAATGCTATTTCTTCTCTCAAAGGAATAAACTCTTGCTCATTAATCGTTAATGCATATCGAAACGTATCCGCCAATTTCGCAATCATTTCCCGAGTAGGTTCATTTTCATGAGTCAACGTAGCATTGATTGAGTTTAAGGTATTGAACAAAAAATGAGGCTGCAATTGTGCTTTATAGGTATTGATTTCGGCCACTCGAGCCAACGCATTTAATTGTTCTTCCCGTTCCAATTGATATTGATAATTTACCCAATATTCATAGGCATGAAAAAAACCGAACTGCAGAAAATAAAACAAAGTTGGAATATAAACATCCCAAACTCTTCCGGTTCCTTTCAAATAGTAAAGATCTAATAACTCGGCAAAAATCCTGTAAATAAAGAACCATAAAAAAACATACAACGGACAAGTAACCAAATGGACTTTAAGTCTAAATACAAGTGATTTGTTTTTTAAAATTACAAAGATTAAATACCAAATCGGAATTGTTAAAAGGCCTTTCAAAGTATAATCTACAAAAGCTTCTTTCCACATATTAAATTTAAATTCTGTTTGCAGAGAATTCGCCAACCAATACATCGTTGCAAAAACAGTGTAGAAGGAAGCAATAATGACAATACGTTTTTTTACTGATAAATACTTTTGCATCAATGCGACAATTTACTAATGTTTGCTTTTATTTCTTTATTTTCTGGGTCTGATTCGAGTGCTCTTTTGTAATAGAACAATGCGTTTTTCGTATCATGGCACTTCACATAATAATCGCCCCACCGACTATTAACAATTGAAGATTCTGGATGTTGTTCTGAAGCCAACTCCAAAAGTGTTTTTATCGCAACAATATCCAGATTTTTTTTATTTAATGCTTCATAGATTAAATAAGTAATTTGGTATTCGTTCATTTTCATTGTTCTGTAAGCTAACTTTGCGGCTTCGTAATTTTTAAGTTTCAAAAATTCGTGGGGCGCAAATTCATCAGCACTCATTTTCGGCATGGGTTTGTCTTGATATTCGTTACGCAAAGAATTGATGACACCATTTTCATCTTTTCCAAAAACGCCTTTAATGTTGTAATCGCTAAAAACAATGGAATCTTTTGCAATCGGAAAACAATAAATAGGATTGCCACCATTAAATTGCTCAACCAAATAATTGTCTTCCACTTTCATTGTGATTACCTCATCAACGCCACTTCTGTATCTTCCCGCCATGGCATTTAAATCTGCTTGCCCAATGTTTACTGGTACTACTTCTTCTGGTAAAAAATTAAACCATCCATAAGTTTTAGCCACGGATCTTCTGATTTCTTTTCCAAGTCCATTCACATCATCGCCAGAATTTAGCATGATAACAACTCCATTTCCGTCTTCAACACTCCCGATTCCGTAAGCTAGAAAACCCGCATTTACACCAGTAAATTCAAAGTACTTCCCTTTTTGCGAGGTATTATCTGAACGCTGAAATAAGAATGGACCCACACCAATTTCTTCTTTGTAACTTCCATTAGAAACACTTGCTTGCGGTTGAACCATGAGCTGCGCAGATTCTCGATTCAATATCTTCCCTTTTCCGATGTACGCTTTTTGAACTTCAATAAAAACCTGAGCCAAATCTGTTGGTGTCGTATATAAACCTGCTGCTGCTTGTTGTGGATAGACATATGGCATTCCTTTATACCATGACGCCGCAGAATATCCCCAAGAAGCATTTTTAATAAACTTTTTGAGTAATGGTTGCTCAAAGGTCGTGCTTTTCATGCCCAATTTCGCGAAAATAGCTTGATTGCAAAATACTGAAAAAGGTTGATTGGTCACATCCATTATTGCCATCTGTGCAATCATACTTCCGCCACCGGAATACCTAAATTCCTTACCAGGTTCTGAATTTACAACAACAGGACGGGTTTCTGCAACCGGATCTCCATTCAAGATTTCCGTAATTGAAGGTAATTTTGTTCCTGGCGTAAAACCAAAATAAGACGATTGAGAAGTTCCAGGGGTGTGACTCAAGAGCATTTTTAAAGTCACAGGTTTTGCTCTTGACCATTCATTTTCTTTAATTTTCCAAGATCTTAAATAATTGTTTATGGGCTCGTTTAAACTTAATTTTTGATCTTCAACCAATTTTAAAGCACCAACGGCCATAACAAATTTGCTGATAGAACCCGCTGAGAACATGGTCTTTGTAGTTACTTTTTGTTTTTTCAATGTGTCAGCAAAACCGTATCCTTTGGCCCAATCAACTTTATAATTTTTAATCACGGCAATACTTACACCCTTGACATTGTAAAACTTCATGCGTTCATATAGGTTCCAAGGTTTGAAATTTTTTATTGGAACAAACGGAATTAAATTATGCTCTACTTGATCTATTTTTTGCTGAACAAATTTAGACTGTGCAGAAACATGGATGGAAACCATGATTATCATAATAAAAATTGCCTTTTTCATGTTTTTGATTTTTATGATTGCTATTGAAACACTAATGGATCGCAAGTTCAGCAAAATTGAGCAGCAAAAAATGTGTTTTCGGTGAGCTGACATATACTTCGGCAAACGACATTAGCCATTGACCGACAATGAAGTCAACTCACCGTTTTTGTGTTTTTTTTGGATTTGTAACAAGATACATTTGAATCATTATTAATCACAAACATTATCGTAATGAAAACAAAATTAATTTTTCTAGCAGTTACTATTATTTTTATTTTATCAACGGGTTTTAAAACAATTGTTGATCAACAAACAGAACCTAATCGGATTTTGCCTGAAAAATTGCGCGGCATCGATTATGGTATTTTAGGCTCACATTTTCCCAATCCAACCTATGCTGTTTTTGAGGATAGTATGTATGTTTGGAAGCACGACACTTCAGTTCAAGCAACTTCAGAAGATTTACAAATCATAGAATACGGGAGTTATGTGTATACAGATGAGGGCTGGTTTCTGCGCGTAAGTTATTCACCAGAAGATTTCGAAAAAACCTACCATTGCAAAAATGCGCTATTAAAAAAAGGGAAAACCTATACCGATCCGAGCAGTTGGAGGCGATCAGAAAAATTGTTTGGTGGCGATGCGATGTGGTTTTATATTGCAAAAAATAAAGCCGGAAAACTTTTTAAAGGAACAGCACTTGTTGAAACCGAACCAAAACTAATGACCGAAAAAGTATCTGAAACTACAAAAAAAATAATTTTCGACACTAAAAAAAGTACCGTAAAATGGACAGGTTACGGCGAAGTTGGCGATTATAGTCTCACAGGCTCAGTCAACTTAAAGTCAGGATATTTCGAAATTGCCAAGTCAAAAATCATATCTGGAAGCATCATCATCGATTTAAAAAGCATCAACCATTCAGACGCTAATTTAAAGGAACACTTGAAAGGAAAAGACTTTTTTGAAGTTAATAAATACCCCACAGCCCAGTTTAAAATTACTAATAGTAAAGTCATCACCAACAACGAAATAGAACTTTATGGTAATCTAACCATCAAAAAAACCAACAAACCTGTAACCATCAGAATGACTCAAAACAAAAACAGTTATTCAGGAAAAATCAATGTGGACCGAACAGTTTTTGGAGTACAATATGGCTCTAACAGTTTTTTTGACAATTTAGGTGATCAAGCTATTAAAAATGAATTTGAATTATCATTTAGCTTAGTTTCAAATTAAATCAAACATTAAAACGCAACTATAAAAATCTCCTCAAGTTTGCCAAAATCATCACACTTTATTGATAATAAGTTCTAAATTTGCCGCATAAAATTTTGAAAATGTATAGAAGTCACAATTGCGGTGAACTAACCGCCGCGCACATCAATACCGAAGTAACACTTGCCGGTTGGGTACAAAAATCTCGAGATAAAGGATTTATGAATTGGGTCGATTTGCGTGATCGCTACGGAATTACCCAACTCATGTTTGACGAAAGTAGAACAGAAAAATCAGTTTTCGAATTGGCAAAAACCCTCGGACGTGAATTTGTGATTCAAGTTAAAGGAAAGGTCATCGAGCGCGAAGCCAAAAATAAAAACATGGCAACTGGCGACATCGAAATTTTAGTGACTGAAATGACGATTCTCAATGCGGCACTCACGCCTCCATTCACTATAGAAGACGATACCGATGGCGGCGAAGACATTCGCATGAAATACCGTTATCTAGATATTCGAAGAAATCCGGTAAAAAATAGTTTGCTCTTCCGTCACAAGGTCGCGATGGAAGTACGAAAATACCTGTCGGATTTAGATTTTTGTGAAGTAGAAACACCTTATTTAATCAAATCAACGCCAGAAGGCGCGAGAGATTTTGTCGTTCCGTCCAGAATGAACGAAGGACAGTTTTACGCACTACCACAATCGCCACAAACTTTCAAACAATTGTTGATGGTGGGCGGCATGGACAAATATTTCCAAATCGTAAAATGTTTCCGTGATGAAGATTTGCGTGCCGATCGTCAACCAGAATTCACTCAAATCGATTGCGAAATGGCGTTTGTGGAGCAAGAAGATATTTTAAATGTTTTTGAAGGATTGACACGCCACTTATTAAAAGAAATCAAAGGCATCGAAGTAGAAAAATTCCCGAGAATGACCTACGAACACGCCATGAAAACTTATGGAAACGACAAACCAGACATTCGTTTTGAAATGAAATTTGGGGAGTTAAACGAAGTGGCTCAACATAAAGGATTTCCTGTTTTTAATGCTGCTGAATTAGTAGTCGGTATTGCGGTTCCTGGCGCTGGAGAATACACCAGAAAAGAAATTGACGGCTTGATTGATTGGGTAAAACGCCCACAAATCGGAGCTTCAGGAATGGTCTATGTGAAATGTAACGAAGACGGAACCTACAAATCCTCAGTCGACAAATTTTACGATCAAGACGATTTAGCACAGTGGGCAAAAGTTACCGGCGCTAAAGCAGGCGATGTGATTTTCGTGCTTTCAGGTCCAGCAGATAAAACAAGAACACAACTTTCTGCTTTACGAATGGAATTGGCAACGCGTTTGGGATTAAGAAATCCAAGTGAATTTGCACCGCTTTGGGTAGTTGACTTCCCATTATTAGAGTTTGATGAGGAAAGTGGCCGTTATCATGCGATGCACCATCCATTTACCTCACCAAAACCAGAAGATATGGCTTTGCTAGAAACCAATCCGAAAGCAGTTCGTGCTAACGCTTATGATATGGTATTAAACGGAAATGAAATTGGAGGAGGATCGATTCGTATTCACGATAAAGCGACCCAACAACTGATGTTTAAATATTTAGGATTCACAGAAGAAGAAGCCCGAAATCAATTTGGTTTCTTGATGGATGCGTTTCAATTCGGAGCGCCTCCGCACGGTGGTTTGGCTTTTGGATTGGATCGATTGGTTGCAATTTTAGGTGGACAGGAAACCATCCGTGATTTTATTGCATTTCCAAAAAACAATTCCGGTCGTGATGTGATGATAGACGCGCCTTCAGTAATAGATGAAGCACAATTAAATGAATTGCATATTAAACTTGATGTAAAATAAGTAATTTTCAATTTTTTTGCAGAAAACCTTGACTATCAATAATTTTTATAAAAAATTAACACTGTTGTAACTTTCGTATTGTTTTTCGAATTACATTTGCAGCATTATAAATTATTATTACAATTACAATGCGTACAGGTACAGTTAAATTTTTCAATGAGTCTAAAGGTTACGGATTCATTACAGACGAAGAAACAGGAAAAGACATTTTCGTTCATGCATCAGGAATCAAAGCGGAAGAACTTCGCGAAGGTGACCGAGTAAGCTACGAAGAAGAAGAAGGAAGAAAAGGTAAAGTTGCTGCGCAAGTAGTAGCTTTAGAAGACTAAAATATATATTATTTTTGTTGCCTAGAATGTTTAACGTTCCGATTAATTTCGGAACGTTTTTTTTTGCCTGCAGCACAATGAAAAAGACACATTGCATGAGAAAATAGCGCAACAAAACAAAAGCCATGCTTCAACAAAGTCAGTAGCACATCATTTTGTTATTTATAATCAGTAAAAATTAGAAGCATAAAATAGTATATCAACTAGGATTTTTTACTTTTTCGTTGGTATTTAAGGATTGAAAGTTATCTTTGTGGGGAAAAATAAAATACACTTTTTTAGCTATGCAATCAAATCAATTAGACTACTTACCAATACTAATGCAGATGCTTTTAGCCGTTGGATTTGTGGCGGGAACTATTGTTATTTCAGGCAAATTAGGTCCAAAAAGACATTCCGAAATTAAAGACAAAAATTTTGAATGTGGAATTGAATCGGTTGGAAACGCTAGAATTCCATTTTCTGTAAAATATTTTCTTGTTGCCATTTTATTTGTCTTATTCGACGTTGAAGTAATATTTCTTTATCCTTGGGCAATCAATTTTAAAGAGTTAGGAATTGAAGGAATGATCAAGATGGTAGTATTTATGCTTTTACTTTTGGTGGGGTTTTTCTACATCATCAAAAAGAAAGCATTAGAGTGGGAGTAAATTTAATTTGCGATTTGCGACAAACAATTGTAGGATTGAAAGGATGTAAAACAAATAAAGATTGATACTGAACTTTTACGAATCTTAATTTCGTAAATCAAAAATCTTAATTCAAAAATAAAAATGAGTGATTCAAAATCAACGATGGTTGAACCACCTGAAGGTGTTGTTGGAGAAGGTTTCTTTGCCACCAAACTGAATGATGTTGTTGGTTTAGCTCGCGCCAATTCCCTTTGGCCATTGCCTTTTGCCACTTCTTGCTGCGGAATTGAATTCATGGCAACCATGGCATCGCATTACGATTTAGCACGATTCGGTTCAGAACGCGTAAGTTTTTCGCCTCGTCAAGCAGACATGTTGATGGTTATGGGAACGATTTCTAAGAAAATGGGGCCAATTCTGCGTCAGGTTTACGAACAAATGTCGGAGCCACGCTGGGTAATCGCTGTTGGAGCATGTGCTTCTTCTGGTGGAATTTTCGACACGTATTCCGTATTACAAGGCATTGATAAAGTAATTCCTGTTGATGTATATGTTCCAGGATGCCCGCCAAGACCAGAACAAATTGTTGATGGCGTGATGAAATTACAAGAATTAGTTCGAAGTGAATCGGTTCGTAGAAGAAGTTCTCCAGAATACCAAGAATTATTAGCCTCTTATAACATCCAATAAAATGGCTTTAGAAAACATAGACATTCAAAATAAATTAGTCGAAACTTTCGGCGAAAGCGTATTCAACTTTCAACAAGAAAACGATATCTTTTCCTTTGAAATGTCCCCTGACAAGAACACCGCTGTAATTCTATTCTTGAAAAACAGTGAAGACCTACGATTTCATTTCTTAACTGATTTGTGCGGTATTCATTATCCAGACAATGACGATGATCATCAATTTGCAATTGTTTACCATTTGCACAATTGGTACGAAAACAAGAGAATCAAAATTAAAGCGTATCTCAACGGAACGCCCGAAATCAAAACGATTTCCAATATTTTCCTAAGTTCTAATTGGATGGAAAGAGAAACGTATGACTTTTACGGCGTCAATTTTATTGGTCATCTCCAATTGAAGCGTATTTTAAATATGGATGAAATGATTTCCTTTCCGATGCGCAAAGAATTTCCAATGGAAGACAGCGGAAGGACAGATAAAGACGATCGCTTCTTTGGAAGAACCACAATCAATTTATAATTTTTCAGATTCAATACATGTCAGAACTATTATTACCACCTGAACATCGTTATGCTAAACGAATAAAAGAGCAACTCAACGAAGACGGAAGTGAATTATCGATGCTTAATTTAGGGCCGACACACCCCGCTACCCACGGTATTTTTCAAAATATTTTGCTGATGGATGGCGAACGAATTCTGGAAGCAGAACCCACCATTGGATACATTCACCGCGCTTTCGAAAAAATTGCTGAAAACCGTCCGTTCTACCAAATCACACCATTGACCGACCGAATGAACTACTGCTCCTCTCCTATTAATAATATGGGATGGTGGATGACACTAGAAAAATTATTGGATATTGAAGTGCCAAAAAGAGCGCAATATTTACGGGTAATTGTAATGGAATTGGCAAGAATTACCGATCACTTGATTTGCAATTCGATTCTTGGTGTGGATACTGGTGCTTACACCGGTTTCTTATATGTATTTCAATTCAGAGAAAAAGTATACGAAATATACGAAGAAATTTGTGGCGCTCGATTAACAACCAACATGGGAAGAATCGGTGGTTTTGAAAGAGATTGGTCGCCAGAAGCTTTTAGAAAATTAGATATTTTCCTTGAAGAATTCCCAGTGGCTTGGCAAGAATTTGAAAACCTTTTTGAAAGAAACAGAATCTTTATTGATAGAACCGTAAACGTTGGATCCATAACGGCTGAACAAGCTATGGCATATGGATTTACTGGACCAAACTTACGTGCCGCTGGCGTTGATTATGACGTTCGTGTGGCACATCCTTATTCTTCTTACGAAGATTTCGATTTTATCGTACCTGTCGGAAAATCAGGTGATACCTACGACCGTTTCTGTGTTCGAAATGCCGAAGTTCGCGAAAGTATCAGCATCATTAAACAAGCGTTAGCCAAAATGCCAGAAGGCCCATATCACGCTGACGTTCCAGATTATTACTTGCCTCCAAAAGAAGATGTATATACGACAATGGAATCCTTGATTTACCATTTCAAAATCGTAATGGGAGAAGTTCCGGTTCCAGTGGCTGAAATATATCACGCCGTAGAAGGTGGCAATGGAGAATTAGGATTTTATTTAGTAACCGATGGAAGCAGAACACCGTATCGTTTGCATTTCCGTCGCCCTTGTTTTATTTACTATCAAGCGTATCCTGAAATGATCAAAGGATCGATGCTATCGGATGCCATTGTGATTTTGTCAAGTTTAAATGTTATCGCTGGAGAATTAGACGCATAAAAAAATATAAATGATGAATTTTAAATATTAAATCAAAGACAAGCATTCAAAATTTAACATTCAAAATTTAACATAATAAGAAATGGAACACACTTATTACAAACAGGAAATCAACATCACCGATGCACTAATGACGCGCATCAACGAATTGATAAGTCATTATCCTGAAGATAAAATAAAATCAGCTTTGTTACCCGTTTTGCATGAAGTGCAAGATGCTCACGACAATTGGTTGAGCATCGAATTGCAAGACAAAGTGGCCGAAATTTTAAAATTAAAACCAATTGAAGTCTATGAAGTGGTGACTTTCTACACCATGTTCAATCAAAGACCAATCGGAAAATACATGTTTGAATTTTGTCAAACTTCTCCTTGTTGTTTGAATGGCGTAGAAAATTTAATGGATTATACCTGCAATAAATTAGGTGTAAAAGTAGGCGAACCAACCGCTGATGGACTTTTCGAAGTTCGCGGCGTAGAATGTTTGGGCGCTTGCGGTTATGCTCCGATGATGCAGTTGGGTGATTTCTATAAAGAACATTTGAATGAAGAAAAAATCGACCAATTGATCGCCGATTGTAAAGAAAATAAAATCACGTTACACGATAAATAATATGTCAAAAAAAATATTATTAGACAAAATTAACGTTCCAGGAATCAAGACCTACGACGTGTATCGCAAAGAAGGCGGGTATGCTTCTGTAGAAAAAGCAATCAAAAAAATGACACCAGACGAAGTGGTCGAAGAAGTGAAAACTTCCGGATTGCGCGGTCGTGGAGGCGCGGGTTTCCCTTGTGGAATGAAATGGAGCTTCATCGATAAGAAATCTGGAAAACCAAGACATTTGGTTTGCAATGCTGATGAATCAGAACCAGGAACTTTCAAAGATCGTTACTTAATGGAATACATTCCGCACTTGTTAATTGAAGGAATGATTACCTCAAGTTATGCGTTGGGTGCCAACTTATCATACATCTATATTCGTGGAGAATATATGTGGGTTTACAAAATTTTAGAAAAAGCCATCGCCGAAGCCAAAGCGGCCGGTTGGTTAGGACAAAATATCTTAGGTTCTGGTTACGATTTGGAATTATACGTTCAAATTGGTGGCGGTGCTTATATCTGTGGAGAAGAAACTGCCTTAATTGAATCGTTAGAAGGAAAACGCGGCAACCCAAGAATCAAACCACCATTCCCTGCGGTTTCTGGACTTTGGGCCAACCCAACTGTAGTGAACAACGTTGAAACTATTGCCGCTGTGCCATGGATTGTAAATAATTCTGGAGCCGACTACGCCAATATTGGAATAGGAAGATCAACCGGAACGAAATTAATTTCAGCTTCTGGACACATCAAAAACCAAGGTGTCTTCGAAATTGAATTGGGATTAAGCGTTTACGAATTCATGAATTCAGATGAATACTGTGGCGGAATGATTAACGATCGTCCTCTAAAAGCATTTGTGCCTGGAGGAAGTTCGGTGCCGGTTTTACCAGCCAATTTAATTTACAAAACAGCAGCTGGTGAAGACCGAGTAATGTCCTACGAATCCTTAAGCGACGGCGGTTTTGCCACAGGTTCCATGTTAGGTTCTGGTGGATTTATCGTATACAATGACACCGCGTGTATCGTAAGAAATACTTGGAACTTCTCTCGTTTTTACCACCACGAAAGCTGTGGACAATGTTCACCGTGTCGTGAAGGAACAGGCTGGTTAGAAAAAGTATTACATAGAATCGAAAACGGTCACGGCCGTGAAGAAGATATAGAATTGTTGTGGAGCATTCAAAGCAAAATTGAAGGAAATACGATTTGCCCTCTAGGAGATGCAGCAGCGTGGCCTGTAGCAGCGGCAATTCGTCACTTTAAAGACGAGTTTGAATACCACATCCGTTTCCCAGAAAAAATAAAAAACAGAGACCATTTTGTAGCAGAACCTTTTGAAAAGGTAAAGCATTTGGTGCCTAATGTATCAGTATAAAGTCAAGCCATTACTACAATGAAAGTAACTATAGACGGTCAAGCGATTGAAGTAGAACCAGGAACAACCATCCTACAAGCAGCACGTATGATTGGTGGTGAAGTCGTTCCTCCAGCGATGTGCTATTATTCAAAACTAAAAGGAAGCGGCGGAAAATGTCGTTGTTGTTTAGTTGAAGTTTCTAAAGGAAGTGAAGCCGACCCAAGACCAATGCCAAAATTGATGGCGTCTTGCGTAACTGGTTGCATGGACGGCATGGAAGTGAATAGCAAATCTTCTGATCGTGTGCAAGAAGCGCGCAAATCTGTAACTGAATTTTTATTGATCAATCACCCTTTGGACTGTCCAGTTTGCGATCAAGCCGGAGAATGTGATTTGCAAAATTTAAGTTTCGAACACGGAAAATCGCAAACCAGATTCATCGAAGAAAAACGAACGTTTGAGCCGGAAGATATCGGTTCGAATATTCAATTGCACATGAACCGTTGTATTTTGTGTTACCGTTGCGTGATGGTGGCCGATCAATTGACGGACAATCGTGTTCACGGCGTGATGGATCGCGGTGATCACTCGAACATTTCGACCTGTATTTCAAAAGCCATTGACAATGAGTTCTCTGGAAACATGATTGATGTTTGTCCAGTTGGAGCTTTAACAGATAAAACCTTCCGATTCAAATCGAGAGTTTGGTTTAACAAACCTTATAACGCCCATAGAAACTGCGACAAATGTTGTGGAAAAACAACCGTTTGGATGTTTGGCGATGAAATTCAAAGAGTTACCGGAAGAAAAGACGAATACCACGAAGTAGAAGAATTCATCTGCAACGGCTGTCGTTTTGATCATAAAGATCCTGCGGATTGGGTGATTGAAGGGCCAAGAAAATTTGAAAAAGATTCAGTAATCAATCAAAATAACTACACTCGTAAGTTAGAGAAAGTAGAGATTGCAACGGAGAAAAACATATTGTTAGGACGTGATATTGACCGTAAGAAAATTAGCATGCCAGACACTCCATTAAAAGCAGAAGACATCACTAATCAGCAAAAACTAAAAAACAATGGATAGTACTCTTATCATCGATAAAAGCGTCATCATTCTTGTCGTATTTGCTGTAACCATGCTGATGGCGATGTATTCAACTTGGGCGGAACGTAAGGTAGCGGCTTGGTTGCAAGACCGAATCGGACCTAACAGAGCAGGACCATTGGGATTATTTCAACCTTTGGCGGATGGACTAAAATTATTCTCCAAAGAAGAGTTTGAGCCCAATACCCCAAATAGATTTTTGTTTTTTGTTGGACCAGCGATCGCCATGAGCACAGCGTTGATGACCAGCGCTGTTATTCCTTGGGGCGATAAATTTCATTTGTTTGGCAGAGACATTATTCTTCAAGCGACAGATATTAATGTAGCTTTACTATACATTTTCGCGATTCTTTCTGTTGGCGTTTATGGAATCATGATTGGAGGCTGGGCTTCTAACAACAAGTTCTCTTTAATGGGGGCAGTTCGTGCCGCGTCGCAAATGGTTTCGTATGAAATTGCGATGGGATTATCGGTCATTGCTTTGTTGATGATGACTGGAACATTAAGCTTGAGAGAAATTTCACTTCAGCAATCGGGAATGAACTGGAACGTATTTTACCAACCGCTTTCTTTTTTAATCTTTTTGATTTGTGCCTTTGCAGAAACAAACAGAACTCCTTTCGATTTAGCGGAATGTGAATCAGAGTTAATTGGCGGGTACCATACCGAATATTCTTCTATGAAAATGGGTTTCTATCTGTTTGCTGAATACGCAAATATGTTTATCTCTTCTACAATTTTAGCGGTGTTGTTCTTCGGAGGTTATAACTATCCTGGAATGGCTTGGGCGGTTGAACATTGGGGCGTCAATCTTGCGAATGTTATTGGAATCTCTGTATTATTTATTAAGATCTGTGGATTTATCTTTTTCTATATGTGGGTGCGTTGGACGATTCCGAGATTTCGTTACGACCAATTGATGCACTTGGGTTGGAGAATTTTGATTCCACTGTCGATAGCCAATATTATTGTGACGGGTATTGTGATTTTGAGACACGATATCGCAGTCTATTTAGGAATGTAAAATCTTGAAGTCGCAAATTGCGACATCAAGTTGATAGTAATACCAAAGTAAAAGCCTAAAAAAACTAGGTGTTGCATTTTGCAACACCATATAAAATAAACTAAGTAGTCGCAAATTGCGACCACCTTGAAAAGATTAAAATTTTTATCAACGCCAAACAGATTTTTTATGAAAGAAATTATCATCCCGAATGAGGTGATTACTAATTAAATTTATTTTATTAGAAATCAAAAAGTAATGTTAGATCGCGATTTAGCAGATCTTTTTGAAGTTAAACCATTTAGGTTAAGGGAGCAAATTAAGAGAAATAGTGAAAAGTTTCCTGAGCATTTCATGTTTAGGTTAAGTGAAGCGGAAGTTGCACTTATGGTATCGCATTTTGCGATACCTTCAAAACAATCACTTGGAGGTTCCTTACCATTCGTGTTTACAGAACATGGTGTGTTGCAATTAGCAAATGTTTTAAAAAGCGAAAGAGCAACACAAATGAGTATTAAAATTATTGAAGTTTTTGTTAGTCTTCGAGATTATCTTCTGACTAACTTAAATTTAAAATTGGAAGTCGAAGCCATTAAAAAGAAGCTAGTCAATCATGACAAAAACATCGAATTGGTTTTTTCGTATTTGGATGAACTGATAGAAAAACGAGAACATAAAGAAGAACGAACAAAAATTGGATACAAGAATTAAAATTTAAGAAAAAGAACAATAAGTACGAAAAGCCCTAGCCCTGATAGCAGCGGCATCCTTTTGTGTTTTGCAAGAATGCCCCTCGACTGCGCTCGGGGTGACAAAAACACAAAAGATAAAGCGGATAGCAGGATTAGCTTCGAAAAAAATAAGAAATAAAAAATGACTTCAATAGAAACAATATCCTTATCGGGACGCAAAAAGATGGTTTCCAACAAGGAAATGACTTTTTTAGAACGCTTGTATTTGGTGGCAATTGTCAAAGGTTTGTGGATTACCATCAAACACTTGTTTACGCGTAAAGTAACGATTCAGTATCCGGAGCAAGTGCGAACTATGAGTCCAGTATATCGTGGACAACACATGCTCAAACGCGACGAACAAGGCCGAGAAAACTGCACCGCTTGTGGGTTGTGCGCCTTATCGTGCCCCGCTGAAGCAATTACGATGGTGGCTTCAGAACGAAAAGCAGACGAGATGCATTTGTATCGTGAAGAAAAATATGCTTCGATTTATGAAATCAATATGTTACGCTGCATTTTCTGCGGATTGTGTGAAGAGGCATGCCCGAAAGATGCGATCTATTTGACGACTTCGAAAGTCTTGGTGCCGTCTAGCTACGAACGCGAAGATTTCATTTTTGGAAAAGACAAATTGGTCATGCCTTTAGACATGGCGATGAAAAATGCTCAAACTAAAAACTTAAACTAATGTCGATAGCTTTAATTCTTTTTTGTGTATTGTCGGCGGTTACTTTAGCGACTGCTTTCCTTACGATTTTTACTAAAAACCCGATTCACTCGGCGATCTATTTGGTGATTTGTTTCTTCTCGATTGCCGGACATTATTTGTTGTTGAACTCGCAATTCCTTGCTATTGTTCATATTATTGTCTACTCAGGTGCGATTATGATTCTGTTTTTATTTACAATAATGTTGATGAATTTGAATAAAGAAGACGAAGTACACAAACCTCGCGTCACCCGTTGGGCGGCGGTCATTTTGTTTTGCTTGATTTGTTTGGTATTGATTGCCATTTTTGTGAATTCGAAACCAATTGTGGGCGAATATACCGCTACCGGAGAAGATTACCAATCGATAAAAGTGCTTGGAAAAGTATTGTTGAACGAATATATGGTGCCGTTTGAATATGCATCGATCTTGCTTTTGGTGGCGATGATTGGAACGGTGTTGTTGTCTAAAAAAGAAAAAACCGGAAGAACTAATGAATAATATTTTAAATCAAATCGGTATCGAAAACTACATTTTCCTTTGCGTGATTTTGTTCTGCATCGGGGTGTTTGGCGTGTTGTACCGAAGAAATGCCATCATCGTATTTATGTCGATTGAAATCATGTTGAATGCTGTGAACTTATTGTTCGTAGCGTTTTCGACTTACCACCAAGATGCGCAAGGACAAGTGTTCGTGTTTTTCTCGATGGCAGTAGCGGCTGCGGAAGTGGCGGTTGGATTGGCGATTTTGGTTTCGATTTTTAGAAATTTAGGATCGATTGATATTGACAATTTAAAAAAATTAAAAGGATAACAATCTATGGATACTACTTTAGCTTTAGTCTTAGTTTTAGCTCCTTTTATAGGATTCTTGCTCAACGTTTTCTTCGGAAAAGCGATGGGAAAAGCACTTTCGGGCACGATTGGAACGCTCTCTGTAGTGGTTTCTTTTGTGGTGACTTTGGTTTTCTTTTTGCAATTAACGCAAACCAATAAACCAGTTGTTATTTCATTATTCGATTGGATTCAGATTAGCAATTTTAAAGTTGATTTTGGTTTTTTATTAGACCAATTGTCTTTATTGTGGTTGTTGTTTGTCACTGGAATCGGGTCGCTGATTCATTTGTATTCCATCAGTTACATGCACGATGATGAGAAGATGCATACGTTTTTTGCGTATTTGAACTTGTTCGTGTTCTTTATGATTACGTTAGTAGTCGGAAGTAATTTATTAGTTATGTTTATCGGATGGGAAGGCGTTGGATTATGCTCTTACTTGCTCATCGGATTTTGGTATAAAAACCAAGAATATAATGACGCCGCAAAGAAAGCATTCATCATGAATCGAATTGGAGATTTAGGATTATTAATTGGCATTTTTATATTAGGTGCGGCATTTTCAACTTTGGATTTTGCTACTTTAAAAACGGCTTTAGCGACTGCAAATACTGTAAATCCAACTTGGCTCGTAATTGCAGCGTTAGCTTTGTTTATCGGCGCTTGCGGAAAATCGGCTCAAATTCCGTTGTATACTTGGTTGCCAGACGCAATGGCTGGACCAACGCCTGTTTCGGCATTGATTCACGCGGCGACGATGGTAACTGCAGGTATCTTTATGGTAACGAGATTGAACTTCTTATTTAACTTAACGCCGTTTGTTCAAAATATCATTGCCATAGTTGGCGCAGTAACTGCGTTAGTAGCTGCGACGATTGGATTGGTGCAAAATGACATTAAAAAAGTGTTGGCGTATTCTACCGTTTCTCAATTGGGCTTGATGTTTTTAGCTTTGGGATTGGGTGCTTACGAAGTAGCGGTTTTCCATGTTATCACGCATGCGTTCTTTAAAGCTTGTTTGTTCTTAGGTTCAGGGTCAGTCATTCACGCCTTGCACGGTGAACAAGACATGCGCAACATGGGTGGATTGAAAAAAGCAATGCCAATTACTTTTTGGACCATGTTGATTTCATCTTTAGCGATAGCAGGTGTTTTCCCGTTTGCTGGGTTTTGGTCAAAAGACGAAATCTTAATGGTTGCTTTTCATCATAATATAGCACTTTGGGTTATTGGATCTGTTGCTTCGATATTAACCGCATTCTATATGTTCCGATTGATGTACTTAACATTCTTCAAAGAATTTAGAGGAACGGAAGAACAAAAACATCATTTGCATGAAAGTCCGGGACTAATAACATTCCCTTTGATTGTATTAGGAACTTTGGCTGCTGTTGGTGGATTGATAAATCTCCCAGGAAGTACGTGGTTGCACCATTACTTGTCACCGTTGTTTTCTAAAGTGAGCGAAGAACATGCGCTTGGTTCGACTGAATATATGTTGATGGGAATTGCTTTAGTGGGTGCGTTTGTGGGAATTGGAATCGCATACTCGAAATACATCAAGCAAAACAATGTTCCAGAGGAAGACGATAAAATTACGGGCTTTGCACAAGTCTTGTACAACAAATACTATGTCGATGAATTTTACGAAACTTTGTTTGTAAAACCAATCAATTCTTTGTCACGTTTCTTTAGAGATTATATAGAAACAGCGGTATCTGGATTCATTTTCGGATTAGGCAAAGTGACTTTAGAACTAGGTTCACAAGGAAGAAAATTACACAATGGAAATACCGGATTTTACCTTTTTGCTTTTGTTTTAGGAGTAATTGGGATGATTTCTTATTTATTTTTAGCTCAATAAATTATACCTAATGGATAGTACTCACGTATTAATTTTACTTTTAGTAGGCACATTAGCCACTTATATTTCGGGAGATAAATTAGCCTCAAAAGTGGCGTTGCTTTTTGGCGTTGCTTCTTTTGGCTTCTCTATTTATTTGTTGAACTTATTTCAATCAGGACAAAACATCGATTTCATTTCCCCGTGGATTAGCAATCCGAACATTTCGTTTGCGTTGAAAGCCGATGGACTTTCCTTGACCATGTTATTACTAACAACAGCTTTGACACCGCTCATTATTCTATCTGGATTTGGAAATTCGTTTAAGAATTCAAAAGCAATCTATTCTTTAATATTGTTTATGTCTTTTGCGATGGTAGGAACTTTCCTTGCTTCCGATGGACTCTTATATTATATTTTCTGGGAATTGGCGTTGATTCCGATTTACTTTATCGCTTTGCTTTGGGGCAATGGCGATGCAGAAGATCGTAAAAAAGCGGTAGTAAAATTTTTCATTTACACTGTAGGAGGTTCATTGTTTATGCTAACCGGCTTTGTGTATTTGTATTTACAAGCTGGCAGTTTTCTGCTGGAAGACTTATATGAATTGCGTTTGTCATGTGCGCAACAATTCTGGATATTTCTTGCCTTCTTTTTAGCCTATGCAATCAAAATTCCGATTATTCCTTTTCACACCTGGCAGGCTAAAGTCTACCAAAAAGCGCCAACGGTTGGAACGATGTTGCTATCTGGAGTCATGCTAAAAATGGGATTATATAGCGTCATTCGTTGGCAGTTGCCTATTGCACCGCTTGGAGCGAAGAGTTATCAATTCCTATTTATAGCATTGAGTATTGCTGGCGTTATTTACGGTTCGATTGTAGCTTTACGTCAAAAAGATTTGAAAAAATTATTGGCCTATTCTTCACTAGCACACGTTGGTTTGATTGCCGCAGGTGCTTATACATTGACCCTAGACGGATTGCGCGGTGCCGTTTTGCAAATGATCTCGCACGGTTTTGTAGTTGTTGGTTTGTTCTTTGTCGCTGAAATTATCTTTAGACGTTACGAAACTCGGTTGATTTCAGAAATGGGAGGAATTCGTTCCCAATCTCCAAAGTTTACTTCAATGTTTTTATTGTTGGTATTAGCCTCTGTGGCGCTGCCTTCTACCTTCAATTTCGTAGGAGAATTTACGGTATTATATAGTTTGTTTCAAGTCAATTTAGGATTTGCTATTCTGGGCGGAACGACCATTATTTTGGGAGCTTACTATATGTTGAAAATGTTTCAACATGCCATGTTAGGAGAAACCAATGCCAGACCATTTAGTGACGTGACTTTCAATGAAGGACTTGTATTATTTATCATCATTGGTGTCTTGTTCTTTTTCGGATTGTACTCCAAACCCATTACAGATTTGATTACGCCAAGTTTGGAAAATATTTTAACTCACATCAATCGTTAATTATCAAATAAAAAAATGAATACATTAATAGCTATAATAGGATTAGGTGTTTTATGCCTTTTATTTGAAATTCTTAATTTAAGAAAAGCACTGATTCCGATCACCGTTTTAGGGTTACTCGGCGTTCTTGGATTGACGATTTCTGAGTTCAACACACCTGGAAGTTACTACAGTAACATGATTATGGTGAATAAGTTTTCCGTTGCTTTTTCAAGTTTGTTTATCGTGTTGACGATTTTCTTAGTGACTTTGAGTCATAACTTTTACGAAAATCACCCGACGAAACTTTCTGACTACGTGGCTATCAAAGTTTTCCTTTTATCAGGTGCAGTGGCCATGGTTTCGTTTGGCAATTTGGCGATGTTCTTTTTAGGAATTGAAGTGCTCTCCATTTCGTTATACATTTTAGCGGCAAGTAGTCGAATGAATTTAAAAAGTAATGAAGCTGGGATGAAATATTTCTTGATGGGATCTTTTGCGTCTGGAATTATCTTATTCGGAATTTGCATGATTTATGGCGCAATGGGCACTTTCGATGTAGTTGAAATATCAGAATTATCAAGATCTGCCGAATTGCCTGTTTGGTTTCCAATTGGAATCATTTTGCTAACTATTGGCATGTTTTTCAAAATCGCAGCAGTGCCTTTCCATTTTTGGGCACCTGATGTTTATGAAGGTTCACCAGCTTTGACAACAGCAACAATGAGTACATTAGCAAAAGTAGTGGCTATGGCAACACTATTTAAACTGCTTACGGCAATGAATGCTGAAATATCCTACCAATATCAAATCGTTGTGGTTATCGTTTCTATTGCGTCGATGACAGTTGGAAACATTATGGCGTTGAAGCAAGCTAATGTAAAACGTATGTTGGCATTTTCGGGAATATCGCATGCTGGATTTATGTTGATGACGCTACTGAGCGCAACTACTTCAGCAAGCAGCTTGTTATATTACGCAACAGCATATTCCTTAGCTGGAATTGCTGCATTTGCAGTAATCTTATACGTTTGCAAAAACCAGGACAATGAAGATATTGCCAACTTCCATGGTTTGGGAAAAACAAATCCACTTTTAGCTGCAGTATTAACAGGGGCGCTTTTGTCAATGGCTGGAATTCCCGTTTTTGCCGGATTCTTTGCGAAACTAAATTTATTTAGTCAAACCATTCAGGCGGGTTATTTGGTCCTGGTGATTGCCGCTGTCATTAATTCGATTATTAGCGTGGGTTATTACTTCAAATTAATTTTGGCGATGTACACGAAAGAGCCTAGCGAAAATAGAACTGGAACACCCATCTTGATTTATGGTGTAGCTGTGATTTCGATACTATTAAATCTAGCTATTGGATTGTTTCCTTCTATAATCATGGATTTATTGGGATAAGTTTCTTCTTGAAAATAAAATAAGCCATCACGATTTCTTAACGGTTTTTTTAATCAGTTTAACAAAACCATCCGCCGCATAGTTCCGTATATAGCAACATGAATAAACACCAAATGTTTTTGTTGCTTTTTGCAGTTACTGCACTTGCAACCGGGCAGAAAATAGATAACACCGCCTCTTTTCGAGAGCTTTCCTCCAATAGCTACTTCCGCTTCAATTATGACAATGATTACTTTGCGTCAAGAGACCAAGATTATACCCAAGGATACAATTTTGAACTCGTTGCGCCTGGTTTACTTCAAAATCCCATCAACACTTTATTGCTACAACAAAAGAAAAGTATCAGCAAATATGGTATTTCCATTGAGCATATCGGCTTTACTCCCTTTAACATTAAGAGTCCTTCTATTCAATCTGGAGATCGGCCATTTGCGGCTGCAATCATGCTCAAAAGCTTTGCAATTGCAACCGATTCAATTCATAAATCCAGATTGGTTTCATCGTTAAATCTTGGATTAATTGGCCCAGGCGCTTTTGGAAAAGAGATGCAAGTTGCGATTCACGATGCAACAGGAAATACTATTCCACAAGGCTGGCAAAACCAAATAAAAAATGATGCCGTGGTCAACTACGAATTGAGTTATGAAAAACGGCTGCTATCCTACAAAAGCCTATTTTCCCTTCAAAGCAACGCTACACTTCGATTAGGCACCTTGTTTACGAACGCTACTGTAGGTTTCAACAGTACGTTTGGGATTATCAATTCTCCATTTAGTCAACAAAAAACAAAGAAAAATTTTGCTTTGTACGCCTATGCACAACCGCTTCTTAAGCTTGTGGGGTATGATGCAACTTTGCAAGGTGGCTTGCTGAATCGTAAAAGTCCGTATACGATTGCAAATAATTCTATTGAACGACTCACTGCATCGGCGAATTATGGTATCATTATTCAAACACACACTATGTATTTCGAATATTCTCAAGCGCTTATCACTAGAGAATTCAAAGAAGGAAAAAGCAGTAAATGGGGCGGTATTAAAGTCGGTTTTAGATTTTAATTACAATTTAAAGTGACTGCCTTAGCCCATATGGCAACGTCATCCTTTTTAATAAAAACTCCAGCCCAATATATTCCGTTATTGGCAAGCCAGTAAGCAAAGTTTCGCTATAAGAAAAGCAGTACTTATTAATATACTTATAAATAAAAAAGCCTCCCTTGACGAAGGAGGCTTTTTACTTGAGTTAACTTAACCATGCTTATAAAACTAAGCTATATTTGAAGCGTATTGAGACGCTTTTTTCAAAAACGTTTTGATTAACAAACGGTTTGGAGCGATTCCGTTAGTCATCATTTGTTTTTTTGAATTTGATTCTTTAGTAGTATTCTCGTTTGTAGTTTGTTTAGTTCCCATAAACCAAGATACCATATTGATTGAAGTATTAGACTCCACTGTAGTTGTAGTTGCAGCTACTGTAGCAGGAACTTCAATTGCGTTTTGTGCAAACCCAACAGTTGATAACAACATCATTACTAAAACAATCATCATTTTGATTGTGTTTGAAGTAGTGTTTGCTGTTGTGTTCATATTGGTGTGTGTTACTTTGTTTGTACATGACAAATCTATGGCAACCTCAAAGCCTACTGAAATAATTTCGGTAACTAACCCCAAAACTCGTTAAACTAACCAAAAATGGAAATCTCATGCATTTCGGCTAAAAAAGATGCATTTTGTGGATAGTTTTAAGAGAACGACCATCCAAAATATCGCTAAAAAACACTTTTGCATGAAAAAAATTGACATTAAACTTCAACAAGGAAAGAAATTGCGTTTTAATAAAGAAAAAAAACCTGAATTCTCAGAGGTTATAATTACAAGGACCACAATCTCATATGTCTAACTCCAACCCAATATCTTTCAAATCAATAATGTATATAGAAAAAGCCCCTGATTTCTCAGAGGCTTTAAGTACCCGGAGCCGGAGTCGAACCTTAAATGTCTGACTCCTACCAATATCTTTCTCATCAATAATTAAATAGAAAAAGCC
>JANMML010000026.1:0-190172 GCA_031373195.1 Flavobacterium sp.
TTTCTCCCTCTGTTAACGTTGGAGCAATATTAAAAATACTCTCTGCAACTGAAGTACTTGTGCTTGGTGCAATATCTATTTGAATTGGTGTTCCTGCTGGCGCATCAATAAATGGCGTAGCAGTTCTGAAAGCGAAATCATTCAATAAAAGATCTCCATTTAAATAAACATCTACCAAAGCTGCAGCTGCATCCGCTGAGTTATGAATTACTTGAACTCGAGCCGTTGGAGGCGGCGGTATTAGAGGCAATGGAATTAAATTTCCCCCATTATGTGTAGCTACCCATAAACCAAAAGCTGGTCCATTACTATTTTGACTCGGATTTAAGAAACCACTCGCTACAACTACTATTGCTTCACCATCATAATTTAAAGTTGCCAATGGAGCGCTATACGAAGCGACAACATTTCCTCCTGTAGCGTCCGTTACGTTTAAAACATAATCGGCTGTTGGTAATTCTAGGTAGTTAGAAGTAAAAGATGGATAAGAAATATTATCTACTATAGTTCCAGCTGGAACGCTTGTTTCAACAACATCTACTGTTGGCGCATCGGTGGAACCATGATGAATCAATACATCGGTGTTTGAAAAATTCGAAGCTGTTTCTCTTCCTTGAGCAAAAACGGATAATCCAAAAGGCTGAGATGGAGTATATCCACTAGCACTTACAATTCCATTAGCAACAACTACATATTCTCCTCCAACGTCTAGTGTTGTTGTCAAATTATAAATACTTTCCGCAACTGAAGTACTTGTGCTAGGCGCAATGTCAATAGAAATTGGCGTACCAGCATTTAAATCAAGAAAAGGCGTAGCAGTTCTGAATGCGAAATCATCTAAAGCCAAATCTCCATCAATATAAACATCGACAAGAGCTGCCGCAGCATCAGGTGAATTATGAATTACTTGAACTCTCGCATATTGAGATTGTCCAAGAGCAATTAGATTTCCACCTGTCGGAAGTGCCACCCATAAACCAAAACCAGGACCATTGCTATTTTGTGATGGATTTACAAATCCACTAGCGACTACAGTAATTGCTTGACCTTGCAAACCCAGGCCTGCAAGTAAGACGTCATAAGAAGATATTACCGTATTTCCTGTTTGATCTGTAACATCAATCGTATAATTGCCCGTAGGCACTTCGATATAATTTGAACTGAAAGTTGGATAAAAAATATTATCAACAAGTGTGGTAAGTGGGAGTACAGTAGTGTTAACAATATCGTATGTTGCTCCATCTGTCACCCCATGACATACAAGAAGGTCAGTATTTCCCGGACTATTCGCTGCTTCTCTTGCTTGAGCGTAAACCGTTAGTTCAAAAGGTTGGGAAGGTGTGTATCCAATTGGACTAACAATTCCATTCGCTACTACCACATAAGTTTCGTTAGCAACAAAAGAAACCAGTGCGTTGTAGATACTTTCGGCGCTAGATACACTGTTACCAGGTGCCACATCTATGCTTAGCGGAATTCCCGCGGGCACATCTGCAAAAGGTGTGGCAGTTCTAAAAGCAAAATCATCATACAATAATGTTCCGTTGACATAAATATCAACAACAGAAGCTGCAGCATCTGCTGAATTGTGTATGATTTGTAAACGAGCGCTCTGCGAAAGCGCGTTATTACCCACTAATAATATAATGAGCAACATAACATGGTTGGTAAATTTCTTCATGAATAAATTGTTTAGTTTTGAATTTCAAAAATAGTTTAAACTTTTCTTCAAAATTATAGACAATACTGCTTTTTAGATATTTTTTAACTCCTGTGAAAAGATCTTTTTTTGTTTAAGAATAAAAACCTTCCTTAATCAAATAAAATCGTTACAAAGTGCTGATAAATAATAGCGTTGCTATTAAACAGTTATAAATATTACTTAAACATTTATAAAATTTCAAATCTATAAAAAACATCTTCTAAATCAAAATTCTCTTACTCAATAATATTGTTTTACTTTGTCTGGTAAACATCTCCGAAAATGAAAATAAGACATTTTGTTTTTTTACTATTCTATGTATTGGTTCTTGTGAATTGCAGTACTAAGAAACCGGTAAAAGAAAACAAAGCTACAGTTGTAGCGCCTGTATCAACCCTGACAAAAAATGAGTTACTAGATTCAAAAATGGAATTAATTGAAACACAGGCGGCATTACAAAATTTCGCTATAGACGATACTACATTTGTTAATCTCAAAGACTTCAGTTCTGATTTTGTCTATAATATGAAATATGCTACTGCAGATAATTTTTTGAAGTCAAAAGTTTATGATTGTGAAGCCTGTTACCTTCGATATAAAACTGTAAAATCGCTATTGAATGCAAATCAAAAATTCCTGAAAAAAGGCTATCGGATTATGCTTTATGATTGCTATCGACCTCTGTCTATTCAAAAGAAAATGTTTGAAATTGTTGCCAATCCAAAGTATGTGGCAGATCCTAAAAAAGGTTCTATACACAATCGAGGAGGTGCGGTCGATATTTCTTTAGTCGATGCTACTGGAAGAGAATTGGATATGGGAACTCCTTTCGATTTTTTCGGAGTAGAAGCAAGTCATGATTATGAAGAGTTGTCAGATGAAGTCAAAGCAAATCGCAAATTACTTCGCAAGGTAATGACTCAAAACAATTTTAAAATCTTCGAAAGTGAATGGTGGCATTATAACTTGAAAAATGCACAAAAAGATCCAATTTCAAATTTTAAGTGGAATTGTAATTAGTTCTTTGCTTCTAGGCAATGCACAAAGTCTATAAAGTAAGATTCTGGCTGGTAGACCTCATTATTCAATTCTGACTTAAATTCTTTCCGCATCACAAAATCAGCAACTTCAGGAGCAAATTTTACCCGAATAAAAGAAATTTGAGATTGTTTCAAATTTTCATAATCTGCTTTATTGATATTAAAATAGCCTGATAAAATTCGATTGTTTATACCTTTTTCGTCACGAACTAAAGTGCCACAATTTTCTTCGCTAGCAAAAGAAAAGGTTATAATTTTATTGTTATTTAACTGCAAAAATATTTTTGAATTTTTATCTAAACATTTCGCCTTTAAAAAATCAGCACTTTTTTCAATCATTTGGAAATTAAATAAGGCTTTTTCATCCGTCAAGATCAAAGAACCAAATATATAGGTCGCATTTCCTGCGAAGTTTTTTTCATACAATAAATACTCCTTTGTTGTTTTGTAACTCCCAATAGAATCAACTACATTGGTCGTAAATTCACAAGGCTTTTGTGCATAATTTGAAGTTATGGTCAGTAAAAAAATAAGGCATACTACGTATTTCATTTTCGATCTAAATTTTGCTGCAAAGTAAAACTATTTTATTATTATTTAAGTCAGTGGTAAAAAAACAATACAAATCACCTCCATCTAAAATTTTCCATTTTTTTCTAATTTGTTCTACTGATTCCGGGAAATTTCTGGTGCTAACATTTGCCTTTTTACCTTCGAGAACTGCTTTCATTTCTTTCTTCTGATATGGAATTACTTGCACAATCTCAAACACTCTTCCAGGAAATTGAATGAGCTCGTCAGCACTATAAAGATGGGAGTTTACGTGTAGCTTATCCAAACCAAACTGCGCACTTACTTCATCAAATCCGCCAGATTTCATGATAGCACTGTTAGGCTCATAAATATATTTTCTTGGTAATGAATAAGTCGCAATTGATTTGGTTTTAGTCCAATTGAATTGAAACTTTTCGACAGTTTCATCTCTAATATTGATCGCATGAATCAAAGTCGCTTCATCATTTTCCTTTGAGATCTCCCAAAGGAGTTCTTTCACCTCATTATGAACTGCCACAACATGAATAGATTTTACAAATTTCAACTCTTGAAATCCTGCGACAATATCTAATATCGGTGCTGTTTTAATCAAGATTTTTTTTGAATAGGAAAGATAATAATCTAGTAATTCAGGGACATTTGGTGTGCAGTCTTTTAGCATAAATACTTTCCCTTTAGCATCACTTCGTCGTGAAGGGTCAATGTAGATCCAATCAAAGTTTTGTGCTTTGGTTTTTAAGACCGTTTCGCTGTCAGCGGCAAAGCATTGAACGTTATGCACATCTAATTGATTAAAATTATGCACTACTATTTTCGATAACTCCTCGTTTATTTCGCAGTGAATCACGGAATTAAATCTCTTTGCAAAATAATAATCATCAACGCCAAATCCACCTGTTAGATCTATCATTGACTCACCGTCAACTAAAGACGCCTTGTATGCCGCGGTAATTTCTGAAGAAGTTTGCTCAATTGAAATTTTGTGAGGAAACACAATGTCTAAAGCCTTAAACCAAGTGGGTAATTTCCTTTCCGACTTCTGTCTGCATTCAATTTGCTCGAGAATTGAGGTCCATTTTACAGAAGGAAAAGGATTACTCATCAATGCCAGTTTGGTTATTGATGCCTTCAAATTGGCTTTAATAAAATCTTGAATTTCAGGCTGAAGAATAGGAAAATTCAAAGCTAAATGTTTTTGGTCAACAATTGTATAATGATATTGTTGGGGAAAAATTCCTTACCAATCACCTTAAGAATTGTATAAATAGGTACCGCAATGATCATCCCAACAATCCCTGAAAGGAAACCTGCAATTAGTATCACCAAAAAAATTTCTAATGGATGTGAACTGACACTTTTTGAAAAGATAATTGGTTGAGATAGATTGTTGTCGATGAGCTGCACAATCCAAAAACCAATCAACACATAAATGGTCACAGGAAGTATTTCACTCTGAAAATCATTGCCAAGGTAATTAAGCATGGTCAATAGTCCGGCCAAAACAGAAGCAATCAACGGCCCTAAATAAGGGACAATGTTCAAGATGGCACATAAGAACGCAATAACTATAGCATTTTGAATTCCAAAAATTAGCAAAACAATGAGATACAAAACAAATACAATAAAAAGTTGCAGCAATAGTCCAATAAAGTAACGTGACAGTAAATGATTTATCTTATCAAGCGAATTTAAAATCTGCGTTTCATGACTGTCAGGAATAATTTTCTTGAAGGCAATGATAAAAAGAATACGATCTTTCAAAAAGAAAAAAGTGATAAACAAAACTGCTACTAACCCAATTCCGAAACTACTCACAAAGCCGATTACAGCATTCAGAAAATTTGGGATAAAATCAAAACTAATCAATGAAGATAAATTAGTTTGGTCGAAAACAATTTTTGAGTCGATATTGTGGCTTTCCAAAAATACAGCAATTTGATTAAGTAGGTGGAGAATATCTTTCTCAATTTGAGCGGTATTAAGTAACGACAAATTTTGTCCTTGATTAATAATCAGCGGAACAAACAAAGATATTAATCCAAATAGTAATAATACAAAAACTGAAATGGTAGCAATAGTTGCAAATAGATGATTGAATTTAAGTCGATTCTTAAAAAAATCTAGAATTGGATTTCCAATTAAGGTTGTGATTAATGCGACCACTATGTATACGATAATCGTTTGTATTTGAAAAAGAAAATAGAGTAGCAGTGCCATGGCAACTAGAACTCCAATCGACTTCAAAATTCCAATAGCTATTACTCTAGAAGTCATAAATCTTGTAATTAATTATTAAAAATATAATTCAAAATATTGGCACCCATTTTCAACGCTTTTAGTCGAACTTCTGCTGGGTCATTATGCACTTCTGCATCTTCCCAACCATCGCCTAAGTCGGTTTGAAAAGTATATAAAAGAACCAACCTTGAATCGACAAAAATCCCAAAGGCTTCAGGCCTTTTTCCATCATGCTCATGAATTTTAGGAATGCCGCTGGGGAACGAATACGGTTTTTGAAAAATAGGATGATTGGCTGGAATTTCAACCAGCTCATTGTTGGGCATCAATTTCTTAATCTCTTTGCGAATAAATTCATCCATCCCGTAATTATCATCAATATGCAAAAATCCTCCCGACGACAGATAGTTTCGCAAGTTAATTTGGTCAGCTTCGGAAAAAACGACATTACCATGTCCAGTCATATGAACAAAAGGATAGGATAAAAGATCTGGACTTCTTGGTTCTACAAGTCCTGGTTTTACCTTTAATCGTGTTCCAATATTTTGATTGCAAAATTTTATCAAATTGGGTAAAGAAGTTGGATTGGCATACCAATCGCCGCCGCCGTTATATTTTAATAGGGCTATTTCTTGTGAAGTACACAGATTGAAAACCAAAAGAAAAAAAAATACAATTTTCTTCATAAGTCAATTACTCTTTAACAATCTTGATTGTTTTGATGCCGTTTGAAGTACTTAATCTTAGAAAATACAAACCGTTTGGCAACTGTGAAATCTCCAATTTGGTTTCTTTTTGGTTTGGATTGACAGCGAATATTTCTTGCCCAATAGCATTGGAGATTTGAATTGATTGAATCACATTTTTACACGAAATAGTAATCGATTCGTTTGCGGGATTTGGATAAACCTGAAAAGAACTATCCGAAAAATCTAGAGCGTTCAAAACCAAATTTACGGTTACGGCTAATCGATTCGAATTGACACAAGCACCAATGCTTTGAGAAGCATAGTAGGTCGCGCCGTCTTGTAATAGCGTAGAAGGTGGAAGCATATTTCCTTCCGTAGCTGCGTCATACCATGTTATGTTTTCTCCAACAACTACTAGATCTGCTAATGATTGTCCAGAAACAAAGTTCTGCAAACTGCTTCCCGTTGGCGGATCAGTTGGCGCAACAATAATTAATTGGAATGATTTTACATATCGACAACCAGTTTGGAAAACTTCTTCAATTGCCGCATAAATCGTCTTGTTCTCAGTAAAAGGATAAGCAGATATGTTAACAATATTATTTGACATGCCGTTTTGTGCGTCTAAAAAGTTTTCATAATACGTCACAGTATAATACGATGGATTTGTAACTGATAAAATTATATTTGTGTTAGGACTAAAGTCGGCGACATATACAAAAGGAGTTTGTGGACAGTAAAGAAAATCTACCGGCTCATTAAATCCAGGATCAGGAACCACAAGCTCATTAACCGTATTTGACTCTAGTGTGGTAGCGTTAATCCCACAAGTTAAAAACGTTGCTTTAACTTTATAGGAATCATTTGAACTTGGACAAGCCGTATATGTATTAGTAACAGCATCCAAAATGGCGACATCGTTATTGTACCATTGAAACACAGCTGGCAATTCGATACCGTTCGGTGAAATTCTCCAGGCTTCATTTGAGGTAGACCATGTTCCAGAATTTCTTCCGGGTGGCGTATAAGCAATGGTTCCATCTTGATTCTGAATCCCCACTAGACCTAATCCGCCGTTCCACGTAGCGCAAACAGATCTGTTTTTGATATAAATATCAATGATGTTTGTAGTTTCATGAATTACAATCTGCGAAGTTTGTAATCCTACAGAACTATTGCATTGAAATTGCGGTAATTCATTAAAGTTGATCACGAATACCCTGTTAGGAGCTACATTTTCACCCGTATCTAAAACGTAATAATTTACATTTTGAATATTTTGATTGGTTACTGGAGGACTTTGAATATTCGAGTCTTGGTATACGCCATAAATGGCATTTCTAATTGGGAAAGTTGCATTTGGGATGGTTTGAGCAAAACTCCACGGACAAAAGCCAGATTCAACGTTGTTCACAGTATCAAAAGTAACCACCCCATTTGTTCCTACCAATACCGTGTTGTAACAATTTCCAAAGAAACTAAAAGAAAACGGAAGCGAAAATTCGGAGCCCCAAAAATCATCGCCTGTTGGCGGTATTACCGTTCCTCCGGTAAATGGAAATGAAGGACTATATGCAATACTGTTTATGGAATATTCAGTTGTTGCACGTAAGGTTGACAAATTTGCTGTAAGATCTGTGCAACCTCCTGCGGAACAAATAAGAGTTGGACTTTCAATAGTAACATTTGCTAATGGCGCGTTTTGAGCTGCGCAGTATAAACTGATAGCAAATAGTTGGATTAGCGTAAAATAACTTTTCATATTTTCTTAATATTTAGTTTTCATTTATAAAAACTACACTATGACACGCAACAATTGCTGCAGTTTCTGTTCGTAGCCTAGTATTTCCCAAAGATACTGGAATGTATTTACTTTCTTTCGCCATTTGAATTTCTTTTACAGAAAAGTCGCCTTCAGGTCCAATGAGTAGGGTTACATCAGTTCGCGGTTGCAAAACATCTTTCAATAATTTTCTTTCAGTTTCTTCGCAATGTGCTAAGAACAATTGCCCTGACAACTTTAATTTCATAAAGTCTTTAAAAACAACAGGTTCGTTCAACTTCGGTAAGTAATGTTGATTGGATTGTTTCATTGCTGCCACTACTATTTTTTCGAAACGCTCCGTTTTTATATGCTTACGTTCTGAATGTTCACAAATGATGGGTGTAATTTCCGAGATTCCGATTTCAGTTGCCTTTTCTAAAAACCACTCGAAACGATCGTTCATTTTAGTCGGCGCAACGGCAAGGTGCAAATATACATTTGGTCGTTCTGATTTATTGGATCGTACAATCGATACCGTACACTTTGTTTCAATTGCAAGTACAATACTACATTCAAATAAAAAACCTAAACCGTTAGTAACGAAAAGTATATCGCCGTCCTTTTTTCTTAGTACTTTAATAATGTGTTTGCTTTCTTCTCTGTCGAAAGTGAACTCCTTTGTATTTTCAGAAATCGCTGGATTGTAAAATAATTGCATAACTAAAATGAAATTCTGGCTTTCGAAACCACCTTCGAGGTTTCGAAATTATCAATTAAAAACTTTTGGTAACCCACAATTCCGATCATTGCAGCGTTGTCTGTTGTGTATTCAAATTTTGGAATATAAGTTTTACAACCATATTTTTGTTCTGCCTCCTTTAATGTCTTTCTAATACCGGAATTAGCAGAAACTCCGCCTCCAATAGCAACTTGTGTAATACCTGTTTCCTTAACGGCTAATAGGAGTTTTTCCATCAAAATTTCAATAATGGTATGTTGAATCGATGCACAAATATCATCAATATTTTCTGCAATAAAATCCGGGTTTTCCGCAGTTTTCTTTTGAATAAAATATAGAATCGCTGTTTTTAATCCGGAGAAACTAAAGTCTAAATGAGGTACTTTTGGTTTTGTAAATGTAAATGCTTTGGGATTGCCTTTTTGCGCATGTTTATCTACCAAAGGTCCGCCTGGATAGGGAAGTCCCAATATTTTTGCACTTTTATCAAACGCTTCCCCAACAGCATCATCCGTGGTTTCTCCGATGATTTCCATTTCGAAAAAATCATCGACGCGGACAATTTGTGTATGCCCACCAGAAATAGTTAAAGCAAGAAAAGGAAATGTTGGTTTATCAAATCCTTCTTCATCAATAAAGTGCGCCAAAATATGCGCTTGCATATGATTGACTGCTATTAAGGGAATATTCAGTGCAATGGCCATTGATTTTGCAAATGAACTCCCAACCAACAAGGAACCCATCAATCCTGGACCTTGCGTAAAGGCTATTGCAGACAAATCCTCCTTCTGAATCCCAGCTTTCTTTAAAGCAACATCAATAACTGGAACAATATTTAATTGATGGGCACGTGACGCTAATTCAGGCACGACGCCACCAAATTCATTGTGAATTAACTGATTAGCAACAACATTAGACAATACTTTGTCGTTTTGTAGTACAGCAGCGGCTGTGTCGTCGCAGGAACTTTCGATTGCTAAAATAAAAACGGATTTTTCAGGCATAAAGACTTGCAATTTTTGAATAATATTTGACTAAATCCTATCAAATTATTCTATTTTTACAGCGAAGCCAAAATTAGCCTTTTTTTATCAATGACAATTGATTCTCATTGGTAAATAATAAATTTGATCCATAATTAAAGCATCACCTATCAAAAGAGTTAGAAAAATATTTATTCGCTTTTTACTCGTTCTACTACTACTGCTACTGGTACTTGGTATTGCCTTGACTTTACCACAGGTTCAAACTCGAATTGCACAATATTTCACCGAAAATTTAAACGAAGAATACAAGACCGATATTCAAATAGAACAAATTGCCGTTACTATTTACGGTGGTGTCAAGCTTAAAAATGTTTTAATCAAAGATCATCACAAGGATACATTGATTTATGCCAATCGTATTTTGACCAATGTTTTAGACGTCAAAAAACTAATTAATGGAAAACTGATTTTTGGAGATCTTAGAATAGACCGTTTGCTCCTGAATATGAAAACCTATAAAAAGGAGCATGATTCTAACTTGAATTTATTTTTAGAAGCTTTTGATGATGGAAAGCCTTCTTCCGGCAATTTCTTATTTACCTCGACGAATATTTTTCTGGAGAAAAGTCGATTTGTTTTGACCGATGAGAATAGAGAAGTGCCAAAAGATGTTGATTTTACAAGACTTCATGGACACTTAAGTAACTTTAGAATACAAGGACCAAATGTCAATGCTCTTATTGAAAAAATGTCTTTTCAAGACCATCGTGGACTTTTTGTCAAGAATCTTGAAGCGAAATTTAGTTATACAAAAAAACAAATTCTTTTGACTGATCTTGATATTATGACTACTTCCTCTTTATTTAAGGGAAATGTAGCGCTAAGTTATGAGCGACAAGATTTTCAAGATTTTAATAATAAAGTACATTTTAACATACTCATCGATCAGGCATCATTGGCCACTAATGATATTCGATATTTCTATAACGAGATCGGGAAGAACCAAAACTTCAATTTGAAGGCGCATCTAACCGGGACGCTCAACGATTTGACCGCGAGACAGATGAAATTGATTGACAGCAAAAACTCGCAGATCATTGGCAACGTCAATTTTAGAAACCTTTTTGGTAAGTCAAATCAGCCTTTTTATATGAAAGGTGATTTTAACAAAGTAGCTTCTAATTACAATGACTTAATCCGATTGCTTCCTAATGTTTTGGGTACAAAATTACCTTCGTCACTCAAAAAATTGGGTCAATTTAATATTCGAGGAAAGACTGAAATCACGACCAAGTATATTGTTACGGATTTCTATATGACGACTGCTTTGGGTAATATTCAATCTGACCTTAGCATGAGCAATATCGATCATATCGATGATGCCAATTATAAAGGAAATATCATTTTAGAAGAATTTAATATTGGCTCATTCCTAGGAGAAAAAGAATTAGGAAAAGTTACGTTGAATATTGATGTAGATGGAAAAGGATTTAAGCAAAAGAACATAAACACTGCTTTTTCTGGGGATATTTATAAAGTACGATACAACAATTATACTTATACTAAAGTCATCGTTGATGGAAAATTCAAAAATCCCATCTTTGTTGGGAAAGTTTTTATCAATGATCCGAATCTATTTATGGATTTCAAAGGATTGATTAATCTCGGAAAAAAAGATATTGCTTATAATTTTCAAACTACCATCGATTATGCTAATCTCAATCAATTAAATTTTGTAAAAAAAGATTCTATTGCCATTTTTAAAGGAAAAGCGGATATCAATATCCTCGGAAATAACCTTGACAATCTAAAGGGTGATATTCACTTTGAGCACACTTCCTATCAAAACAGCAAGAATAGCTACTATTTTGAAGATTTTTCACTGCATTCCACTTTTGACAGCGAAAATGTGCGAACCATAGCCATCGAATCCGAAGATATTATGCGAGGGAAAGTCATCGGGAAATTTAAAATTGGCTTATTGAAAAAGATGCTGGAGAATTCAGCAGGAAGTTTATATGCCAATTACTCTAGAAATCCAATACCAAAAGGGCAGTACCTTAAATTTGATTTTAGTATCGATAACAAAATTGTCGAGGTTTTTTATCCCGAGATAAATATTGGTAAAAACACAAAATTGCGTGGGGCAATTGATTCCTCTACAGACGATTTTAAGTTCAATTTTACATCGCCAGAAATTAAGGCCTACGGAAATACTTTTGACAATATCAAAATTGACATTGATAACAAAAATCCCTTGTTTAATACTTACGTCTCTTTAGATACTATAAAAACTAAGTATTATAAAGCACGTGATTTTAGTTTAATTAATATTACAACAAAAGACACCTTGTTTCTTCGTACGGAATTTAAAGGTGGCGATACTGGAGCAGATGCATATAGTTTAAACTTTTACCATACCATCAACGCGGAAAAACAAAACGTGGTTGGAATTCAAAAATCTGAACTGCTTTTTAATGATTTTTTGTGGAGTCTAAATCAGGTTGACAACGACAAAAATAAAATTGTATTTGATAAGAAATTTCAAAAATTTGCCATTGAAGATATTGTTTTATCTCATGAAAATCAGAAAATTCAACTTAATGGTACTTTATTCGGAAGCAAAAACAAAGACCTTCGGCTTGATTTTACTAAAGTTCAACTTAATGAAATATTGCCTGAATTAAGTAGATTTAAGATTGATGGTGCTTTAAATGGCGTGGCGCAACTAAAGCAAATTGATGCAGTGTATCAGCCTACTTCTTCGCTCAAAATTGAGAATTTAGTTGTCAATGATGTAGCATTGGGAAACATGAATCTAAGTATACAGGGTGATCAGAGTTTTCAGAAATTCTATATTAATTCTTCCATTGAAAATGAAAATATGGAATCTTTCGCGGCGGACGGGAGTTTTGACATCATTAATGATAAGACTGAAATTGATTTAAATCTTAATTTTGATAAATTTAATTTGGGGATTTTGAGTTCACTTGGGGGAACAGTAATCAGCAATATTCGTGGATTTGCTTCTGGGCGAGCCAACTTATCTGGAGAGATAGAAAACATCGATGTAAATGGTCGACTCTTCGTAGATAATGCGGGACTAGGAATTCCTTACTTGAACACAGATTATAAAATTGAAAACAAGGCTATTGTCGACGTAACAGAAAAAAAGTTTATTATTCGTAATGCCGAAATTGAAGATACAAAATACCATACAAAAGGAAAACTAGATGGAAGTATCGGACACACTAATTTTTCCGATTGGAGTCTGGACTTAAATTTAAGTTCAAATAAAATCCTAGCATTAGATACCAAAGACAGTGAGGATGCAGCGTACTTCGGCACCGCTTTTATGGATGGCGAAGCTACCATTACAGGACCAATAAGCAAACTATTTATACAAGTTGATGGTAAATCTGAGAGTGGAACAGCCATCAAGATTCCAATCAATGATGCCGAAGCAAGTGGCGATAATAATTACGTTCATTTCATCAGCGCAAGTGACAAGTTCAACTTTAAGAAAGGAATAGCTACAAGTGCTAAAAAGTACGATGGGGTTGAATTACTTTTTAATTTTGATATCACGCCAGAAGCAGAAATAGAAATAATTTTGGATAGAAATTCGGGTCATGGGATGAAAGGAAAAGGATTCGGATCATTGCTATTTAAAATAAATACGCTGGGGAAATTCAATATGTGGGGCGACTTTCAAGCGTATGAAGGGACGTATAATTTTAAGTACGGTGGTATTATCAACAAACAATTTACAATCAAAAAAGGTGGCTCTGTGGTATGGGAAGGAGATCCTATGAAAGCCATTTTAAATCTTGAAGCAGTGTATAAAACTACGGCTAATCCAGGCCTACTGTATGAAAATTCTACCATAAATAGAAAGGTTGATGTTGAAGTGGTCATTGGAATCAAAGGAAATTTGAGTAGTCCGAATCCAGAGTTTAACATTAATTTTCCAACTTTAAATTCAGCGGTCAAATCCGAGATTCAAACCAATTTAGACGATAAAGATGTACGGCAAAAGCAAGCACTGGTGCTGTTATCAACGGGGAACTTCTTGAGCAATGATGGAATCAATCAAAATTCGATAACAAATAATCTGTATGAAAAAGTAGGTGATATTTTCGGCTCTATTCTTAACAATTCTGACGACAAGATTACCGTTGGTGTCGATTTGGTATCGGCAGATCGAAACCCAGGGAGAGAAACAGACGGGCGAGTTGGTGTTACGATAAGTACCAAAGTGAATGACAGAATTAGTGTGAATGGAAAGCTGGGAGTTCCAGTGGGAGGAATAAATGAGTCGGCGATTGTAGGAGATGTCGAAATTCAGTATCGAGTGAATGAAGATGGAACCTTAAACCTACATGTTTTTAATAAAGAAAATGATATTAATTTTATCGGACAAGGTATTGGCTATACGCAAGGTATTGGTTTGAACTACCAAGTAGATTTTACTACCTTTAAACAATTGCTTTATAAAATATTTAAAAATCAAAAGATAGATTTGGTAAAGCAGCCTTCTAAAATTATTGATGACTCGCACTTATTGCCCGATTACATCAACTTTGACGACAAAAAGGAAAAGGATAAACAACCTGAAAAAGTCAATTCCGACGCTATTCCAACAGAAGATTAAATTTTTAATCATTCTTTTTATTTTTTCTACCAAGTATCCTCGTAGGTAAAAACTTATTAACGAAAACGATTGAATTTCGGAAATAAGAAGTATCTGTCTAAAATTGTAGTCCTTTTGTATAAGATGTTTGCTAATTTTACATTTTAATTGTCAAAAAATGCCAAAAACCATAAAAAAAATAGGTGTACTGACTTCTGGTGGAGATTCTCCCGGAATGAATGCCGCTATTCGTTCAGTAGTGCGAACTTGCGCTTATCACCAGGTGGAATGTATCGGTATTTACCGAGGCTACCAAGGAATGATTGAAGGCGACTTTAAAGAAATGGGACCACGAAGTGTAAACAACATCGTCAATAAAGGTGGAACAATCCTCAAGTCAGCCCGTTCTAAAGAATTTATGACTGCAGAGGGAAGAAAAAAAGCTTTTGATCATCTCAAAGCTGCGAATGTTGATGCATTGGTTATTATCGGAGGAGATGGAAGTTTTACCGGTGCAGAAGTATTTAATAATGAATACGGATTTCCAGTGATGGGAATTCCTGGAACCATTGATAATGATATTTACGGAACAAGCCATACTTTAGGATATGATACCGCACTTAACACTGTGGTAGAAGTCATAGATAAAATTCGCGACACGGCGAGCTCACACAATCGTTTGTTTTTCGTTGAAGTCATGGGAAGAGATGCAGGTCATATCGCGTTGAATGCAGGAATCGGAGCGGGAGCAGAAGAAATTCTTATTCCAGAAGAGGATCTCGGTCTAGAGCGTTTGCTTGATTCCCTAAAGAAAAGTAAAGCTTCAGGAAAATCATCTAGTATCGTGGTCATTGCCGAAGGAGATAAAATTGGAAAAAACGTTTTTGAACTCAAAGATTATGTCGAAGCAAATCTTCCTGAATACGACGTTCGTGTTTCTGTACTTGGACACATGCAACGCGGCGGTGCACCATCATGCTTTGATAGAGTTTTAGCCAGCCGACTTGGTGTAAAGGCTGTAGAATCGCTACTTGAAGGCAAATCTAACTTTATGGTAGGATTGCTCAACGATAAGGTGGCATTGACTCCATTAGAACAAGCTATTAAAGGACATACAGAAATAGATCGCGAATTGTTGCGTGTTTCTGAAATCATGTCTACGTAGTTTTAAAATCAGAAAAAGTTATTGAAGTTTAATTTATAATCGGCGTGCAGCATATTGCGTATCGCCTAAAGCAGACAAAATGAAAGTAAAATTAGGAATTAACGGTTTTGGAAGAATTGGAAGAATTGTTTTTAGAGAATCATTCAACAGAGACAACATCGAAGTGGTCGCTATCAATGATTTATTAGATGTCGAACATTTAGCCTATCTATTAAAATACGATTCTGTTCACGGTCGTTTCAACGGAACTGTTGAAGTTAAAGAAGGAAAGTTATACGTAAACGGAAGAAATATTCGAATCACAGCAGAAAAAGATCCATCCACATTAAAATGGGATGAAGTAGGAGCAGAAATCGTGGCAGATTGTACCGGAATTTTTACCACACTAGAATCTGCACAAGCGCATATCAAAGGTGGAGCAAAAAAAGTAGTCATCTCAGCACCATCGGCCGATGCGCCTATGTTTGTTATGGGTGTCAATCACGAGAAAGCGACCGCTGCAGATACCATAGTTTCTAATGCCTCTTGTACAACCAACTGTTTAGCACCTTTGGCTAAAGTAATCAACGATAACTTCGGCATTGTAGAAGCATTGATGACCACGGTTCACGCCACAACATCAACACAAATGACTGCCGACGGACCATCCAAAAAAGATTGGAGAGGCGGACGTGCTGCCAGTGTTAATATTATTCCTTCTTCTACCGGCGCTGCAAAAGCAGTAGGAAAAGTAATTCCAGAGCTTAATGGTAAATTAACCGGAATGTCATTCAGAGTTCCTACTGTTGACGTTTCTGTAGTCGACTTAACTGTAAAAGTAGCCAAAGAAACTTCGTACGAAGAAATCATGAAAGTGCTTAAAAACGCTTCAGAAACAAGTATGAAAGGAATCCTAGGATACACTGAAGATGATGTCGTTTCACAAGATTTCGTCTCAGACAAACGCACGTCGATTATCGATGCAAAAGCTGGAATTGGATTGAACTCCACTTTTTTCAAAATTGTATCTTGGTATGACAATGAGTACGGTTACTCTAGTAAATTAATTGATTTGTCAGTGCATATTGCTGGCTTAAAATAAAATAGTACATTTACGAAGTCCCATTTTTTATAGATGGGACTTTTATTTTAGGAGCTATTTCCCGCTATCCGTTGCAATCTTTTTCGCCACACGAGCGAAGCGAACTGACGAAGTAAACCACGGCGCAAAAGGATTTTCACTATTATCGGGGCTAGGGCACCATAACAAACCAGAACGAATATATTACAAATCAAGTTTCTTAGTTACTCAGCAACTTAGGCACTCAGCAACTCAAATAAAATGAAACTACTCGTAGACAGTGGCTCGACCAAAGCCGATTGGATTGCCATCGATGAATCAGGGAAAGTATTATTTACTACCCAAACATTGGGCTTAAATCCCGAAGTTTTAACCAAGGAAGAAATTATTAGTCGGCTCGATGATAAGTTCGATATTTCTCACAATAAAGACAAAGCAAGTCATCTGTTCTTCTACGGCGCAGGCTGCGGAACAGACAGAATGAAAGATTTCTTAGCCAAAGTCTTCGAAGAATATTTTAGCAAAGCTGCCATTTCAGTTCACGAAGACACTTTTGCAGCGGTCTACGCTACCACACCAAAAGGAGAAAAAGCCATAGTTTGTATCTTAGGAACAGGATCAAATTGTAGCTACTTTGATGGGAAAATATTGCATCAAAAAGTACAATCACTTGGTTATATCGCTATGGATGATTGTTCTGGCAATCGATTCGGAAGACACTTGTTGCGTGGCTATTATTTTAATAAGATGCCAAAAGAACTTGCAAGAGAATTTGAAGAAGAGTATAACGTTGATCCAGATTATATCAAACACAATTTATACAAAGAACCTAATCCAAATGCGTATTTGGCAACATTTGCCAAGTTTCTAATCAAGCATAAAGACAATCCATTTTGCAAAAGTATCATCGAAGCTGAAATGAAAGACTTTGCTGAAAATTATATCATGCAATTTGAGAATTGTAGAGATGTTCTGGTTCACTTTGTTGGCTCGATCGCTTTCTACCTCAAAGATGAATTAGAAGAAATTCTCGAAACGTACGATATCAAAGTAGGCAATGTACTTCGAAGACCGATTGACGGATTGATTGCTTATCATATCTTGAACAAATAACAATATCATGGAGATTGCCATTATCGCACACGACCGAATGAAAGCCGATATGGTGCAGTTCTTAAATAAAAACAAAACCCTATTACTTCAAGAACGCATCAAATTGATTGCAACAGGAACGACCGGTGGGCAAGCGGAAAATGCAGGATTTATAGTAAAACGAATGCTATCGGGCCCAATGGGTGGTGATGCCCAGATTGCTGCGAGAGTTGCCGAAGGAAAAACGAAAATGGTTTTGTTTTTTAAAGACCCAAATTCTAGTCATCCGCACGAAGTGGATATCAATATGTTGATTCGCGTTTGCGATGTACACAATATCCCATTAGCCACGAATGAAGCAACAGCGCAGTTACTATTGTTGGGATTGGATAGAGAAAAGTTGTAGGTTATAAGTTATAGGTTGACTCTCGAAAAAACTAGATGAAATCATTCAATAAAAAAAGCGGTTCCATTTTGAAACCGCTTTGTCATTTATATTAAATACGCAACCTAGAACCCATAACTACTTCACAGCCATCATCGTAATCTCACTATTCACAAATTTTGATATAGCAGCCACCTAAACTGTTTCTCTAGCAGGAGCGGTTTTTAGTTAAAATATTTTCCAAACTTTTAGATATTTAATGGTATTATTTTTTAATAAAAAGAAAACCGATTATAATTAACCAAATCAGCCAAAGAGTACTTCCAATAAATCCTGCCAAATCCCATACAGGGAAATCTGGAATGACGGTACTAAATAATTCTGCTTGTGCAAACAAATAGATAGCAGCACTGATATAACCCAACCAAATCACCCAAGAAGGAAAGAACTTCAATTGCGCAAAAGAGTGGCATAATAAAGCAGTCCAGGCAATTGTAAACAACTGTCCTAAATGTTCTCCGAGTAATACACCTCCAAATTGGTGAATGGTTTTGAAAACGATTACTACAGCATTTTTAGTAGCTTCATCAGTAGCATTTACATAGTTATTGGCTAGAACAGGTACTACAAATGTCCAGCATAACAAGCCAATCATTTGCACAATTAGACCAATGACTCCAATAGTAGTAGCCGTTTTGAGCCACATTGCTTTTTTCTCCAGTTTTTGCCCAATCATAATGTAAGCGGGAATTAATGGAATTCCAGCTACAGCAAAGGCAAACCAAGTAGCTATTAGCGTAGCACCTCCGCTATGAAATTTGGTTAGCACGGTGCCAACATCCTGTCGCAATACATCTGGATATTCAAAAATGATGGTAAGTAAAGTATAAGGAATCTGTACGGCTACTGAACCAATAATAAGTAGCCAGCCGATACGAAAGTTTAAGTTTGATGTTTTCATTTTAAAAATAATTTAGCATTAAGAATTATTCAGTATAGCGGTTTCGCAAGGCTTCCAAACGACCATTCTTGATGGCGCGGTTAGCAATAAAATTTAGTAGACCACCAAATAAACTTCCCAGTCCAGGCATTTTAGAATTATTGAGTTTTATAAACAGCACCAGGTCGGATAGTTTCTTAGGAGCACCACTTGTACGAAGTTGCCCTTCTTTTTTAAGACCATAATAAATATTCATCGCATCCTCAAAATCAGTATTGCCTGGGTTTATTGTTATTCTGATGCGGCAATTATGTTCGGTTTTGTTTTTGAAAAAATGTACGCTTCCTATTGGGACAGTAATCGACTGCCCCGGTCGCAGGATTGTAGTCATTTTCTCCATTCCTATAAAAAGTTCCCCTTCTATCACTTCAAAGGTTTCTTCAAACAGTGAATGATAATGTTTTGGATTACCCGTATTCGGTGCGACATCCATTTCTAAAACACTCCTTGTAGGGTCAAAGTAGGCAGAGGTACTTATGTGCAATTCTTTCATAGTACTCATTATTAAAAGAAGAAGGAATAACTAATGCCCGGTGTTGGATTCACTTTCACTGATTCATCTTTAGCTAGTAAAGTAGCTACACCCAGTCTTAAGTTTAATCCTTTCCACACCATCCATCGGAAACCAAATTCATTAATTACGGCGTCTTTGTCTTTGTAATCACCATTAATACCCTTGGCATAAGACAAACTCGAATAGAAAGAAGAAGGATTTTCTTTTTTACCAACAGGCATGTAATAGTAAGTTGCACCTGCTTTATAGAAGTTGGTGTATTCTCCTCTTTTAAAAGCGGTACTGTAATATCCGGCATGAACGGACACTTGATGGTAACGGTATTCAACTCCAATAGAAGGGTTACGGAATCCGTTGATACTAAACTCTTGTTTTGAGAATCGGCTTTACCCATTCATGTTGCCCATTAGTGATAAAAGTAACACTGTAAAAATCATTTTTTTCATCGTTATAATTGATTATAATTAACGATGCAAAGATGAGCTGCCTGAATATGAAGATACTAGACAAATGTCCAATAATGAATTTATCGAATAGTGCCTCTGATTCTGCTTAAGTGTCGTGGGGTAACCCCAAGCATAGAAGCCAAGTATTGTAGAGGGATTTGGTGTAAAAGATGCGGCTCCTTTTTGAGCATTTTTGCGTAACGTTGTTCAGCGGTTAATACAATTAAGTCATGACGATCTTCATCGATACCACAAATCGATACCTCTAGTAATCCGATATAAAAGTCTTTAAATCCGGGAACGTCTCTTACCAGTTTTTTTAGATTGGTTTTGCTAATCATATAAACGCTGGTATCAACGAGTGCAGTAATGTTCTCAAGAGCGGGTGCTTCACTAATAAAACTTAGCAGAGAAGCAAACCAAGTATTAGTTATAGAGATGTAGTGGGTTTTTTCTTCACCGTCTTTTAAAGTGTAATAATGCAGCATGCCATTTTTAACAATGCCAATTTGCTTGCTTACTTTGCCCTCGGTTACAATAAAATCATTTTTCTTAAATTCCTCGATAGTAAAGGCATCTATTATAGACTCTAGACTTTCTGATGTAAAGCCAACACTTTTAAAATACAATTTTAAGTTATCCATGGCTTTAGATATGAACTATTTCACAGCAATCATCGCAATTTCTATATTAACGAACTTTGGCAAAGCAGCAACTTGAACCGTTTCTCTTGCAGGAGCGGTTTCTTCGTTAAAGTACTTGCTGTAGACGGCATTTATTCTTGCAAAATCGTGCATGTTTGTAATGAAAATGGTTGTTTTATAGACATTTTCAAAAGTCATGTCCGCAGCTTCTAAAAGTGCTTTTAAATTCTCCATGACTTGCTCGGTTTCCGCTTCAATAGTGTCTAAAACCAATTCCATAGTACTCGGATTTAGAGCGATTTGACCTGACGTATATAAAGTATTACCCACCATTACAGCCTGACTATAAGGACCAATCGGTGCTGGTGCTTTTTCAGTAAAAATAATCTTTTTCATGGTACAAAATATTAAGTATAATTATCTTAAGACTCGATCTGGAAGTGTTCTTTTTTCCCATTTGATATCGCTCAACACTCCAGATTTGATTCCAATAAAGAAACTCCAAAAGGCATTGGTACCGTAGGGTGTCCAACTAAAATCCATTCGCCAACTTAATAAATCACGGGAGAATCTAAACTGGGTAAACGTGACCCCTTTTTGCACAAGATCATACCCTGTAGAAACGCCCACTTTCCATTTAGGAGCTATATCTGAATTTATGGACATCATCACAGAATTTCCCGAAATTTCCTTTTCTCTTCGATTATTTGAATAGGTCAGCTGGTAGGCAAAGTTGATATCCCACGGCAAAGTATACTTGTAAAAGCCTTTAAAATCGTCTTTTTCTTCTTCTTCGCCAAACTGATTTAACCGCCGATCACTAAAATCAGTATTGGTTCCAAACAAATCATCTTCTCGTCCTCCGTTACGAAGCCCTTGATTATTCTTCTTTTGAGTATCATCACCGCTAAAATCAGTACTATTTAAAGAATAATTTATAGTCATATTAGCACTGGTCATTCGAAATAAACTTCCGCCATTATCTATATTAAAGGTGTTAAAAGTTCTTCCTGAATTGTCAATGGCGTATGGATTTAAAGTTGTACCAAAATTGACATTCATCTTGTTTTTGAAGAAAGCTGTTCCGCCACTCAAGCGTAATGGCGCCCATTTTAGAGAATCAGCTGTCATATCATAACTAGTAGATAGATTAAGGTTATTCAGTAACATCACTTTTCTTGGTTCCGTTTTCGTTGTATCTTTATCAGTCACTTTGGCTTCAAAAGTGTTACTTAAGCTAAAGCCGACACTGCTGGAAATATTTTTTCCAGGCGAACCAAAAATCCCTTGCTCAAATCGCGTATACTCTTTGATCATCGTTCCACTCCCATCAGCATCATAAGTATCATAATATTGCTTGAAACTTGGCGTATAATTGTAGGAAACTGAAGGCCTCATAACATGGCGAATTGCCTGTATCTTTTTAGTTTCACCAAAATTAAAAGTACCATAAATAGTAGTTCCAACACTGGACGAAAATGAATAGGTCCTGAACGCATCAAATTTATTGACATCTACAGTTTCTTCGGTGTTTTTTAATACATCAAAACGCTTTCGAATGGTTTTTAAATACCAAACCTCCTCATAATTTACTGAAGTTGTTGTACTGAAGTATTTGAAAATCTTAAAATTTGTACTCAAAGGAATACTATGTTGAAATCCAACTTTCGCATCTGTAAACATTTGCGGCTTAAAAAATAAGGAGTCAGTAGTTGCAATTCTATTTTCTCCTCTCAAGTTATACTGCAAATTGACATTCTTAATCAATCCTTTCTTTAAGCCATCCTTTGGAGCAAAGGGAAAAATCCGATCAACACTTAATTGCAACGTAGGCAATGTCATATTTATCTGCTCTGTATTTGTATTTTGCGAATGGGTAGCAGTGAGCGACATATTGACCTGCGGAACGGAATTAAATGTTTTTGAATAGGAAACAGAAGAAGATAATGTATTGTTCAAATTGGATCCGACATTCACTTGATTGAGGGATTGTCGGAAATAAGTGCTGCTACCAAAATTCACAGAGGCTGAAAATCGAGAATTAGGGCTTGATTTTGAATCTTGCGAGTGCGACCATTGGATATTGTATATGTTGGTCTTCGAATAATCTGGAAATCCTCTTTCGCTATTGATTAGATTTTCATAGCGAAAATTAACATTCCCCCTAAATTTATATTTTTTTGCATAAGTCGACTCAAATCGCGTCGCATAACTACCATTAGTATAGTAGTCTCCTAAAATGGCTAAATCGTAATAATCACTCAAAGCCAAATAGTAACCGCCGTTCTGAAGCGAATATCCTCGCTCTCGAGTATCATTCCACGTTGGAATTATTAGTCCAGATCGACTTGTTTCGGACATGGGAAAGAAAGCAAAAGGAAGCGCTAGCGGTGTCGGAACATCCGCAATTACCATATTGGTCAAACCCGTAACCACCTTTTTTCCAGGTACAAGTTTTAAACGGCTGGTTCTAAAGTAGTATTCTGGATCTTCGATGTCTTCTGCCGTGGTAAACCGAGCACCTTTAAGAAAATAAACAGAGTCATTCACCCTTTTTGAAACTTCGGCACGAACTTTAAACTCGCCTTGCTCAGTTCTTGAATTCCAAATCAAAGCCTTCTTAGTTTTGTAGTTGAATCTTATCGAATCTGGCTCGACAATATTGGCGCCTTGCTTAAAATTCGGATACTGAGTATAAACACCCGAAGAATCTTTTATTCTACCGGCATAAACTTCATTATTTTCGTAGTTAAAAACAATTATACCTGACTTCAGTTCGATATCCTGATAGTATAATTCTGCTTTGTCATAGAGTGTAATCAGTTTTTTCTTTTGATCTATTTTCGTGTACGCTTCAGCTTTGTATTTAATTTTCCCCTCCAATACTGACTTTTTTGGCTTAATACTATCTGTTTTTATAGTATCTCCAATTTTTCCAATGTCGTTTATTGAAATAAAAGAGCTGTCTTTTGCTGTCTTTGGTGAAAATGAAGCCGATTTGTTACCCACCTCTTGCGAATAACTTTTGGTAATTCCAATTGTTAGAAAGATGGCTGATAAAACGATATGAAATAAGTTTGTATGCAAAGGTTTTAATGCTATTTTTGTAAAAATATGGCTTAATTTTTGACGCCCCAAACTTAATGATTATTTTCCGTCAAAAATAAGGATATTGAAAAATTAAAGGTTGACCAGTTTTACAAAAATTAACATTATTCGATACCATGCGTATGCTACATAGATTTAAGTATTTGTCTTTATTTTTTATTTTTGTGTTTTCTTGTTATTCTTATTCGCAATCTTCCAGTAAATTTAAAGTTACACTCGACGCCGGACATGGTGGGCATGATTTTGGGGCCATATATCATGGTCATATAGAAAAGAATATCTCTTTAGCAATCGCCCTAAAAGTGGGAAAGATTTTAGAGGCTAATCCAAATTTCGAAGTAAATTACACCCGAAAAACAGATGTTTTTATTGAACTTGTAGAACGATCAAGCATTGCCAATCGAGTAGATTCCAATATTTTCGTTTCCATTCATTGCAATGCAAACAAAAATACATCTGCCGATGGAAGTGAAACCTATGTAATGGGGCTTAATAAAAACGCCTCTAATCTTGCAGTGGCAAAAAGTGAAAATGCCGTTATTACCTTAGAGAAAGATTACAAACAAAAGTATGAAGGTTTTGATCCCAATAATCCGAGTTCGATGATTGGCTTGACCTTAATGCAAGAAGAATATCTCGACAATAGCATTTCACTAGCCAGTAAAATTCAGGACCAATTTGCTGGTTTAAATAAAAAGACACGTGGTGTAAAACAAGCACCATTTATGGTTCTGCATAAAGCTTATATGCCAAGAGTACTGATCGAAACTGGATTTATATCCAATCCAGCGGAAGGAGCAAGGCTAGATTCTGAAGACGGTCAACAAGACATCGCTCAAGCCATCGCAAATGCCATAATTAGCTACAAGAAAGAGTACTTCGGAAGTAATAGCAGTGACCCGATAGACAAACCGTCTAAAAAAATGTCTGAAGATCCTAAAAAAGAAGAAACTTTAATTTCAAAGACAGAATCTCCAGTTGAAAAAATTGAACAGAAATCAGACAATTCAGGAATTATTTTCAAAGTTCAAATTGCAGCCGCAAATAAAAAATTAGATTTAATTGCTTCTAATTTTAAGGGATTAAGTAATGTGCAGTCAACGACCGAGAATGGTCAATTATACAAGTACACCTACGGAGCAACATCTGATTACAATGAAGCAAAGAGAAACCTTGAAGAAGCGAAAGAGAAAGGCTATTCATCTGCTTATTTGATTGCACTCAAAGACGGAAAAAAAATTAGTATTCAAGATGCCTTGAAATAAAACTAAAAATGTATTATTTTATTTTAAATTTGCTTAAATATCGAGATTTTGAAAATTACAAGAGAGGTTAAGACCGCCATTTTAGTTATAGCATCGATTTTATTGTTTATCTGGGGTTACAGCTTTTTGAAAGGCAAAGATCTTTTTGAAGACTATACTACGTTATACGTTGAGTACGATAATGTGGAAGGTTTAGGTAAATCTGCGGCCGTTACTTTAAATGGATTAACCATCGGAAAAGTTAATGATATACAATTTTCTAATGATTCTGGAAAATTATTAGTAGAACTACAAATCAAATCTGATTTTCCAATTTCGCAATCTAGCACAGCGACGATTTATGATCCGGGATTAATTGGTGGCAAGCAAATCATGATTGTTCCTAATCTCAATGATAAGGAAATGGCAAAGTCTGGATCTAAGTTAATAGGCAACACAAAACCAGGTTTAACTGATCTGGTAGGTGAAAAATTAGCCCCATTACAAATGAAATTAGACAAAGTTTTATTAAATGCTGATCAACTAATTTCTGGAATTAATAACGTGTTAGATAAAAAAGGCCAGGACGATTTGAAAAAATCGTTAGCCGAATTAAGCGAGACTTTAGTTCAATTTCACAAGACTTCAGAAAGCGTTAACGGAATGATTGCTGATAACAAGACACATATTAATGGGGTGGTTTCCGATTTTCACAAAGTTTCCACTAACTTTTCTAAGATATCTGACTCTTTAAGCAAAGCCGATTTGGGTAAAACTGCAAAAAGTTTGCAAATTACATTGGAAAAAGTGGATCATATGCTCGCAGACATGAATGCTGGAAAAGGAACTGTCGGCAAAATGATGAAAGACGAGGCGCTATATAATAATCTCAGCCAAACTTCCAAAGAACTTGAGCTACTCTTACAAGATGTCCGCTTAAATCCAACTCGGTACGTAAACGTTTCTCTTTTTGGAAAGAAGAATAAACCATACGTTGCGCCTTCAGATAAAAGTTCTAAGTAAAAACAAAGCCCATGCACTATTTATCCAATATTTTATTTGCAATTATACTCACCATTGGAGTCACTTTTTTTGTAAAAAACATCCAAAAGATATTACGTAACATCAATCTAGGTCAAGCTGTTGATCGATCAGATCAATCATCAGAACGATGGAAAAATATGGCTATGATTGCTTTGGGGCAATCGAAAATGGTCAAACGACCGATAGCGGGAATTTTACATATCGTTGTTTATCTGGGATTTGTGATTATCAATATTGAAGTTTTGGAAATCATCATCGATGGTCTTTTCGGAACGCATCGTGTGTTCTCCTTCCTGGGAAGTATTTATGATATATTAATTGGATCATTTGAAATACTAGCTTTCCTTGTTTTGGTTGCAGTAATCGTTTTTTTAATCAGGAGAAATGTCATAAAACTAAAACGATTTATTAGCGCTGACTTACAAGGCTGGCCGAAAAGCGATGCCAATTACATTTTGTATTTTGAAATCGTTTTAATGTCACTTTTCTTATTAATGAATGCTGCGGATTTGCATTTACAGAATATTCCGGGAGGATTCGGACATTATGATCAGGCAGGATTTTTTCCAATTGCACAATATATCGCGCCGTTCTTCGACGGAATGAATCCAACTTCAGTTGCTTTTTTTGAAAGAATATTTTGGTGGTTACATATTACAGGCATATTAATATTTCTGAACTACTTATATTTTTCAAAACACCTGCACATCCTTCTGGCTTTTCCAAATACTTATTTTGCCGACCTTAATCCAAAAGGACAATTTGATAATTTAGCTTCAGTTACCAATGAAGTCAAATTAATGATGGACCCAAATGCCGATCCATATGCGACGCCATTCGTGGATGAAAATGCAATACCTTCTAAATTTGGAGCTAGTGATGTTCAAGATTTAAATTGGGTACAATTGCTTAACGCATACACTTGTACGGAATGTGGAAGATGTACTTCATCCTGTCCAGCCAATCAAACGGGTAAGAAATTATCTCCTCGTAAAATTATGATGGATACACGAGATAGATTAGAAGAAGTGGGGAAGAATATTGACAAGAATAATGGTATTTTTGTGCCCGATAATAAAACATTACTCAACGATTACATAACCGCAGAAGAGTTGTGGGCATGTACATCTTGCAACGCATGTGTTGAAGAATGTCCTGTGAATATAAGTCCTCTTTCAATTATTATGGATATGAGGCGTTATCTAGTAATGGAACAGAGCGCAGCGCCAATGTCATTAAATGCTATGATGACGAATATTGAAAATAACGGTGCGCCATGGCAATACAATCAACAAGATCGATTGAATTGGAAAAACGAAAATTAATGAATAGCTAAAAAATAAAAATTCTCTTATAGGTGAGGTTAAGGGTGTTTTTAATCAATTTTAACAAAAATAAATTAGAAACAAAACGAAAATGAAAACAGAAGATTTAGACAAGCAATTGGTTGCAGCATCAGAAAACGGACATACAATTAGTCCGATTCTACCAGAAGGAATCAAAAATTATTTAATTGATATTGACGGAACGGTTTGCGATGATATTCCTAACGAAGAGCCAGAGAGAATGCTGTCCGCAGAGGTTTATCCAGATGCTTTAGTAACTTTAAATAAATGGTATGACGAAGGTCACATTATATTCTTTTTTACTTCTCGAACTGAAGCGCATCGAGAGTATACGGAGATTTGGTTGAAGAAACACGGATTCAAATACCACGGTATTTTATTCGGAAAACCAAGAGGAGGAAATTATCACTGGATCGATAATCACTTGGTAAAAGCAACCCGATACAGAGGAAAATTTACCGATCTAATTGATAAAGAAGTTACGATTCAAGTTTTTGATGACGGAAAACACGAATAAATTTGTATGAATGTTAAATCGTTGAACCGATTAAACGAAAAAACGATTAACCGATTAAACAAAAAGCTATGGCTGAACAATTAATTGTGCCAACAATGGCCGAACTATTAGCACAAGGCAAACAACCTGAAGTATTATTTTGGGTGGGATGTGCTGGGAGTTTTGACGATCGTGCTAAAAAAATTACCAAAGCATTTGTACGAATTCTCAATCGGGCGAATGTTGAATTTGCCGTTTTGGGAACCGAAGAAAGTTGTACTGGTGATCCAGCAAAAAGAGCAGGAAATGAGTTCCTATTTCAGATGCAGGCAATGATGAATATCGAAGTGCTCAATGCGTATGAAGCAAAAAAAATTGTTACTGCCTGCCCACATTGTTTCAATACTTTAAAAAATGAGTACCCAGAATTAGGTGGAAAGTACGAAGTTGTTCATCATACGGAGTACTTGAAATCGCTTCTCGATAGTGGAAGACTTACAATTGAAGGTGGACAATTCAAAGGAAAAAAAATCACATTTCACGACCCATGTTATTTAGGAAGAGCCAACAATATCTATGAGGCACCACGTGATCTAATCCAGAAGTTAGATGCGGAATTAGTTGAAATGAAGCGTTCTAAAGCCAATGGTTTGTGCTGTGGTGCCGGCGGTGCTCAAATGTTTAAAGATGCGGAGCCTGGAAATAAAGAAGTAAATATCGAAAGAACCGAAGATGCACTCGAAACACAGCCTCAAATAATTGCTGCGGGATGCCCATTTTGCAACACAATGCTCACCGATGGGGTAAAAAATAAAGAACGTGAAAGCGACGTTAAAGTTATGGATATCGCCGAATTAATTGCCAATGCACAGGATTTATAAATTGTAAGTCCATTATCATAAATTATATATCATGTACGTTCCTTTTGAAAATTTGCCTCTCGAATCAAAAATCTGGATTTATCAATCGAACAGAAGATTTACTGATGACGAACTCAATGAAATTGATGCAGAATTGAAATCATTTGTCGAGTCGTGGGCAGCACATGGAACAGGTCTCGAAGCTTCCTACTTATTAATGTACAATCGTTTTATTATTCTTGCAGTAAATCAAGAAATTCAAATGGCAACAGGCTGTTCTATTGATAAATCTGTTTCCTTTATTCAAGAAATTGAAAAGAAATATGATGTCGATTTGCTTGACAAAATGAATGTTACGTTCAAATTAGGGGAACATATCGCGCACAAACCACTGATCGATTTTAAGAAAATGGCAAAAGACAAGGCTGTTTCTGAAAATACTATAGTATTCAATAACTTAGTCAATACTATAGAAGAATGGAGTGACAATTGGGAAGTTCCCGCAAAAGAAAGTTGGCATAGCCGCTTCTTTTAATCCTTTTCCAAAATGAATAGATTACTTCTTAAGCTCTTATTTATCATTAGTTTTGTAGTTATTGGTTGTGCAACAAAAAAAAACACAATAGCTAAACTTTCACCAACCATAATTCCAACACCAAAACCTGTTGTTGACAATTTTTTAGGTGACTTTGACTCAGAAGTTCAAAAGAAATGGGTTGACAGTATCTACACTACCATGAGTTTTGACGAGAAATTGGGGCAGTTATTTATGGTTTCAGCATATTCGAATAAAGACTCGATTCACGTTAAATCTATCGATAAATTAATACAAGAAAATAAAGTCGGTGGTCTTATTTTCTTTCAAGGTGGACCAGTTCGTCAAGCATTATTGACCAATAGGTTTCAATCAAAAGCACGCATTCCACTTCTCATCGGAATTGATGCGGAATGGGGATTGGGTATGCGCTTAGATTCGACTTACCGCTATCCTTGGAATATGACTTTAGGCGCCATTCAAAACAAGAAGTTAATAGAAAAAGTGGGGATTCAAATGGGTGAGGAGAACAAACGACTCGGCGTACACTTCAACTTTGCACCAGTCGTAGATATCAACACCAATCCTAAAAACCCAATTATCGGTTTCCGTTCTTTCGGAGAAGAGAAAGAAAACGTCGCAGAGAGCGCTTCCGCCATAATGAAAGGCTATCAAAGCTTGGGATTGCTGGCAACAGGAAAACACTTTCCCGGACATGGTGATACCGAAATAGACTCACATCATGCCCTTCCGACAATTACTTTTTCTAAAGAGCGACTTGATGACATTGAGCTTTATCCGTACAAAAAACTTTTCGCAGATGGCTTGGCATCAGTCATGGTGGCGCATCTCAATGTACCCAGTTTAGAACCGAGAGAAAACACGCCTTCATCGGTTTCACACAACATTATTACCGATGTGCTAAAAAATCAAATGGGTTTTAAAGGATTGATATTTACTGATGCACTCAATATGAAAGCAGCGGCAAACTTCAGAAAACCGGGAGAAATCGACTTAGAGGCTTTCTTAGCTGGTAATGACATTCTACTTTGCCCAGAAAATGTTCCTGTCGCCATAGAAAAGTTGTGTATGGCCTATCAAGACAGCATAATTTCCGATGAAAGGTTGGCATATTCAGTCAAGAAAATTCTAAAATACAAATACAAAGCTGGACTTAATTCTTATAAACCAGTTGCTATTCCAAACCTATATTCTAACTTAAACCCGCTAAAGAACGACGTGCTGCAATACGAACTATATGAAAATGCTATTACTGTAATAAAAAACAAGGATGATATTTTGCCTCTTAATAACTTAGAGAACGAAAAAATAGCGTACGTAAAATTAGGTGATGACGTCAATAGTACTTTTCTATCCACTTTGAAAAAGTATACAAATGTCACTGAAGTGAAAGATGAAGACATTGATTGTTTGACCGAAGAACTCGTGTTGTATACTAAAGTAATCGTTGGGTTTCATAAGTCAGATAAGGCATGGAAAAGCCACGCGCTTACTGATAAAGAACTATTTTGGTTGTCGGAGATTTCCAAGAATAATGTAACTATTTTAGATGTTTTTACAAAACCTTACTCATTAATTCCAATTGCGTATTTTGATGAAATTGAAGGCGTTGTCGTTTCATACCAAAATAGTGACATTGCCCAAACTGTTTCTGCAGAAGTGATTTTTGGCGCTATTGAATCAAAAGGAAAACTACCTGTTTCTATCAACACAGAATTCAAAGCTGGTTATGGACTATCTACCCAGAAGTCCGGCCGTTTGGGTTTTGCTTTGCCAGAAAACGCGGGTATGGATTCGTCAATTCTTGCAAGAGTTGAAAGCTACACCAATTATGCTATTTATAAAAAAATGACGCCTGGTGTTCAAGTGTTAATAGCTAGAAAAGGAAAGGTGGTCTATCAAAAGTCGTTCGGTCATTACACCTATGAAAACAAAAATAAGGTAAACAATGAAACGGTCTATGACATTGCTTCTTTAACAAAAATAATTGCCACGCTGCCCAACGTAATGCAACAGTATGATCAGCAAAAAATCAATATGCAAACCACCTTGGGAGAAATGCTGCCGATTTTTAAGAATTCAGACAAACAAGACATTCCATTTAAAGATCTGTTATCGCATTACGCTCGACTTCAGGCGTGGATTCCATTTTACAAATCGACATTAGACAGCGCCAAAATACCACTCCCCAAGTATTACAGCAAGATTGCTAATGAGCAATTTTCAAAACAAGTAGCTGATAGTTTATTTATGCGAAATGACTATCATGATACAATTATGAAGATGATTGTAGAAAGTACGTTACTTCCGAAGAAAGAATACAAGTACAGCGATTTTACCTTTATTATTTTGAAAGATTACCTAGAAAAAGTAACGGGCAAAAAATTAGATGTTTTGGTGAAAGAACAATTTTATCAATCGCTTGGAATGAATAATACCACTTTCAATCCGTTGAATAGTTCTTTCGCAAAAGAAGATATTCCACCAACTGAAGTCGACACGTATTTCCGACATCAAGTCATTCAAGGCTATGTTCACGATATGGAAGCAGCCATGGAAGGTGGAGTAGGCGGGCATGCTGGTCTCTTTTCTAATGCTATGGATATTGCCAAAATGATGCAATTGTATCTACAAAAAGGGAACTACGGAAACCACCAATACTTCTCTGAAAAAACATTTTCCGATTTCAATACCTGTTATTTTTGCGCAGAAGGAAATAGAAGGGGAATCGGATTTGACAAACCGCAGTCTGTTGGCAAAGCAGGACCAACTTGCGGTTGTGCGTCTTTAACCAGTTTTGGACATACTGGATTTACGGGTACGATGACTTGGGCAGATCCCGAAGAAGAATTGATATACGTCTTTTTGTCTAATCGAACCTATCCGGAATCTTCAACAAATACGCTATCGAAAGAAAATATTCGGGAAAATATTCAGAAAGTGATCTATGATTCAATTATTCGATAAATTTGAACTTGCTTATAATAATTCAAAATCACAAATTTGTTTGAAAAAAAATAATTTACATTTGTTGAAATCTAATTACCTTTTATGAGAAAATATTTTGTTTACCCTGTTTATTTTTTGCTGGTTTTTAATTTGATTTTGTCGTCATGTTCCCCTGATGGTGATTCGAACGACGCGAACTCAGTAACACCAATTTCGATTACCACGACAGAAGCTTCACTTATTAATAAAACAACAGCGAAAGTTGGTGGTGTGCTACTATCAGCGGGTGGCGGAACCGTTACATCACGTGGTGTTTGTTATTCAACAGAACCAAATCCAACAGTTGAAGATACAAAAGTTTCAAATCCTGGATGGATTGGAACGTTTGTCTGCCAATTAACAGGGCTAACGGCTGCAACACAATATTATGTTCGTGCTTATGCGTCAAATCCATCTGGTCTAGTTTACGGTCAAGAAATTACTTTCACCACAACTACTGAAGCGCTTTCTGCACCATTTGTTACGACAGCAGAGGCATCCGAAATTACACAAACAGTCGCAATTAGTGGTGGTGATGTTGTTTCTGCTGGAGGCACTGAAATCCTAGCTAGAGGTATTTGTTGGGCAACGACAGAAAATCCAAGTTTACTCAACAATGTAGTTGATGCGCCCGGAACCACAGGAGCTTTCTCAACTTCAATAATTGGATTAGCTCCTGCAACAACTTATTATGTCCGAGCATTTGCTACTAATAGTGTTGGAACAAGTTATGGAAATCAAATTATATTTACGACGGCAAGTGACGCTGCTCCTGTATTACCAACAATCGAAACTTTCGAGGCTACTGACATCACTCAAACAAGCGCAATAAGTGGCGGTGATGTAACATCAATTGGCGACTCACCAATAACAGCACGAGGAATTTGCTGGTCGACAACTGATAACCCATCAATTACAGATAACGTTATTACAGATCCAGCAACAACAACTGGTGAATTTATTAGCATTATTGAGGGGTTGACACCTGGAACAATTTACTTTGTTAAGGCATTTGCGACCAATGCTGCCGGCACTTCGTATGGTGATTTAATAGTGTTTTCAACGCTATAGTCGCAACATTTGATATTTAAAGGTACTTTTTAACGTAAATTTTCGAACTTGGAGTTACTAGTTTCACTAAATTCGTTGAACTAAAAATCAACTATGAAAATTGCTATTGTCTGTTATCCTACTTTTGGCGGAAGTGGTGTAGTTGCTACCGAACTTGGATTAGAGTTAGCGCGACGCGGACACGAAATACATTTTATTACTTATAGTCAGCCTGTTCGTTTGGCGCTTTTAAATCCGAATGTGCATTATCATGAAGTAAACGTTCCTGAATATCCATTGTTTCATTATCAACCGTATGAATTGGCTTTGTCAAGCAAGTTGGTTGATATGGTTAAGTTATATAAAATCGAACTCCTGCACGTGCATTACGCCATTCCACACGCTTATGCGGGTTATATGGCAAAGCAAATGCTAAAAGAAGAAGGAATTGACATACCGATGGTTACCACACTTCACGGTACCGATATTACCTTAGTTGGAAATCATCCGTTCTACAAACCTGCAGTTACCTTTAGTATTAACAAATCCGATATCGTAACCTCTGTTTCTGAGAATCTCAGACAAGAAACATTGAAACTATTTCATATCACAAACGAAATTGAAGTGATACCTAATTTCATCGAACTAAACAAAAACATAGACGATGCAACCATTCCATGCTACCGCTCCGTTATTGCTAAAGAAAACGAACGAGTAGTCACGCATATCAGTAATTTTAGAAAAGTAAAAAGAATCCCCGATGTTATTAAGATATTTCATAAAATTCAACAAGAAATACCTGCAAAATTGATGATGGTGGGAGATGGACCCGAAAAAGAAAAAGCCGAACGCTTGTGCCAAGAATTAGGGATTCAAGACAAAGTGATTTTCTTTGGAAATAGTAATGAAATAGACCGAATCTTGAGCTATTCTGACTTGTTTTTGTTGCCTTCTGAAACCGAGAGTTTTGGTCTAGCAGCTTTAGAAGCAATGGCACTAAGTGTTCCCGTGATATCAAGTAATTCAGGCGGACTACCCGAAGTTAATTTTGATGGCGTTTCAGGCTATTTGAGTAATGTTGGAGACGTTGAAGACATGGCGGCAAACGCCATTAAGATCCTACAGCATAACGAAACTTTAAAAAATTTCAAAACAAATGCTTTAGCCACAGCAAAGCAATTCGATATACAGAATATTCTGCCGCTTTATGAAGATCTATATTTACGAGCAATTTCAATCTATGCATAAACACCTGTCTATTGTAAAAAAAGGAGCAATCGCATCCCTACTTATTTTTGTAATATCTTGTAGTTCAAATAAAAAGGTTCTAGAATCAAAACCATTAATTGAAATTTTGAGTATACAAGAAGATGGTGGGGCGACCATTCGTTTTTTTGAAATATTGTCTGAGGAACGAGAGATAAAGATGCTTCAAAATGATGAACAACTGAAGGATAAAGTAAATTCAAGTGACATCAAAACTTCCAATTTTGTCATTCTAAACATGGGAGAAAAGACCACACTCGGATACACCATTGCAATTCAAAAAGTCGAAGAGACAGCCACATCGATAATTATTACTACAAAAGATAACGAGCCAAAATCAAAAAGGGCAGAAGAGAAAGAAGTTTTCTATTATCCTTATACGATTGTAAAAGTGAATTCGAAAAAAGAAATTATAATTCAATAAAAAAACCCACTATTTCAGTGGATTTTTTATTAATCTTTAATGTAAAACTAGAATTGGTAACGCACTGAAATGGCAATATCCGAACCGTAACTATTTTCGTAATAGCCGCTTCCGCCAAACTCTGGTCTAAAATCCAAAGACAGTAACAATGGAATATCAAAATCATATTCAATTCCAATATCTCCGGCAGCAAAAACAAATGTCCCGCTATCACTATATCCATATTTATTATAGCGCCAAGATCCAAGTCCAGCACCAGCACCAGCATACCAATTAAAATTTCCATCGATATTCCATACCCATTGGTAAATACCTGTTAGTTTAATTGCACCCACGTTTCTGCTGTTTCTCCAACCCAAATCTGCTTCTAAGCGATTGGCACTTCCTAACGCTCTTTGATAGGATACTTCCGCTCCAAATCCATCGTTATCGCCCAATCGCAATCCCAATGCATTTTCTGAAATTTTTTGTGCGTGCCCGCTACATACGAATCCACCAAATAATAACACTGATAACACTAGTTTTTTCATCGATTTATATTTTTAAATTGGCGCAAATATAAAAATTAAAAATGGCAAAAGATGGCATCTACGAGTAAAAAAATTATCAGTATCACGTTGCTTTAGTAGGAATTAATTTGTTTCGAAAAGACAATCGACGCGACAATTTGCTGACTAATATTTGTTTCCATCTCCAGCAGGTCTTCTTCCTCCGTATAGTTGCATTCACTATAACGATATAATCTCCAACGCTTTGAAAGGTATTCCAGCGCAGTGAGGTTTTCCACCCAATCTCCTGAATTTAAATAAGTTGTTGAGCCATTCTTATTCGATTTCTGAATGATTTTCGGCTCGTGAATATGGCCACAAACCACATAATCGTATTGCTTTTCAATGGCTAAATCCGTTGCAGTGGTTTCAAAGTCAGAAATGTGCTTAACCGCTTTCTTTACGCTTGCCTTAATCTTCTTAGAAAACGAGTACGGTTCTTTCCCTATCTTGCTCAAGCACCAATTCACAAAACGATTGATGAGAATCAAATAATCATAACCTAGTCCACCCAATTTAGCAATCCATTTGGAGTGTTGCACTGATACATCAAATACGTCTCCATGAAAAATCCAAGCTTTCTTGCCATCTAAGTCCAGTACGAGTTTGTCTACAATCGAAAAACCGCCCATCGTGGTGTCACTAAACTTTCGCAACAATTCATCGTGATTTCCAGTAATGTAATAGATTTTCGTACCCTTACTGGCTAAGCTGATAATCTTCTTGATGACTTTAAGATGAACCGCTGGGAAGTAAGATTTTCTAAATTGCCAAATGTCGATGATATCACCATTCAATACTAATATTTTAGGCTTGATTGAATTAAGATAGTTCAACAATTCTTTTGGATGGCTTCCAAATGTTCCTAAGTGAACATCAGAAATAACAACTAGTTCTACTTTTCTTTTTTTCAAAATAAATTATTTGAAGTTTAGCAAATTAAAACACTTGGTATTATCTAGAGGCAACTCAATTGTTAAGAAACCGCAGTAAATGTCATGCTAAAATTAAATTTCTATTAACCAACATATTCGGAGTTAAATAAGAATTATCGCTAACCTTTCAATTTTTAATCGAAAATGTTACATTTGTTCAAAACCAAACGCAATGGCAGGCAATAGTTACGGTACTCTTTTCAAAATCACGACTTTTGGAGAATCACACGGAGAAGCATTGGGCGGTATTATCGATGGTTGTCCACCCAATATCACGCTAGATTTTGATTTGATTCGCGGCGAAATGGCGCGCAGAAAGCCCGGCCAATCCAGTATCGTTACACAACGCAAGGAAGATGACGAAGTACAGTTTCTCTCAGGAATCTTCGAAGGTAAAACCACGGGAACGCCAATCGGTTTCCTAATTCCAAATACGAACCAAAAGTCTGATGACTACTCCCATATCAAAGACACCTACCGGCCAAGTCACGCCGATTATGTCTATGAAAAAAAATACGGAATTCGGGATTATCGTGGAGGCGGAAGAAGCTCGGCGCGCGAAACTGCTTGCAGAGTAGTTGCTGGTGCCATCGCAAAACAACTCTTGAAAAATGTCAAAATCAATGCTTTTGTTTCTTCAGTTGGCGAAATCTTCATCGATAAGCCCTACCAAGACCTCGATTTTTCTAATACAGAAAGCAATGCCGTTCGCTGTCCAGATCTTGAAACTGCCACCAAAATGGAGGAGCATATCAAAGAAATCCGCAAACAAGGCGATACCGTTGGCGGTACAATTACTTGTGTGATTCAAAACGTACCCATTGGTCTTGGTGAACCAGTATTCGATAAATTACACGCGGAATTGGGAAAAGCCATGTTGTCGATCAATGCGGTCAAAGGCTTTGAATATGGCAGTGGATTTTGTGGCGCGAGAATGAAAGGCAGCGAACACAACGATTTGTACTTGCCTGATGGCACGACCAAAACCAATCTTTCCGGTGGTATTCAAGGCGGAATTTCCAACGGAATGGATATTTATTTTAGAGTCGCTTTTAAACCAGTGGCCACACTCATTCAAAAACAAGAAACATTAGACAATCAGGGGAATATCGTCGAAATGCAAGGCAAAGGTCGTCATGATCCATGCGTTGTCCCACGGGCGGTTCCCATCGTAGAAGCGATGGCAGCAATTGTGCTAGCGGACTTTTATTTGCTTAATATAATATACAATAATAATGTTTAGAAGCTATTCCTGCTGTTCGCTCTATCTTTTTTGCTTGTCAGCCCGAGCGCAGCCGAGGGAATTTTTCTTAGCAAAAAAGGATGCCACTGCCATCAGGGCTAGGGTACCTCATTCATAACAAGACTCTTTTGAAATAAATTAAAATATGACACCAACAGAAACCAAAAAAACATCCATTTTTTCCAACCTTACAACACAAATTCTGATTGCCATGTTTGTGGGTGCCATCCTAGGAATTGTCATTCACAACAATTGGAGTCAAGAAAGCGCCAAGGAATTTAGCGGATACATCAAATTGTTAGCAACAGTTTTTATTCGCTTGGTTCAAATGATTATTGCTCCCTTAGTATTTACAACCTTAGTTGTTGGAATAGCAAAGTTGGGCGATATTACAGCGGTAGGACGAATAGGAGGAAAGGCCTTGGGATGGTTTTTTTCCGCATCTCTTATTTCCCTTTTGATTGGGATGTTTTGGGTCAATATATTGCAACCTGGTGTTGGACTAAATTTAACCGACGTTGATTTATCTGCAGCGTCCGAAGTAACAGAAAAAACTCAAAACTTCTCCGCACAAAACTTTATCGAGCACATTATCCCGAAAAGTATTGTAGAAGCCATGGCTACTAACGAAATTCTACAAATTGTCATTTTTTCTATTTTTTTCGGATTAGCAGCCGCATCTATTGGTGACTACGCAAAACCAGTAGTTACTGCTTTGGACAAAACATCGCACATCGTTCTAAAAATGGTAAATTATGTGATGAAGTTTGCCCCAATTGGAGTTTTTGGCGCCATTGCTGGCGTTTTTGCCGTTCGAGATTTCAATGAGTTAATAATAACGTATGCCAAATACTTTGGTTCCTTTCTCGTCGGAATAACGTCGTTGTGGGTTTTCCTACTGTTTATCGGATTTCTATTTTTAGGCAAACGATTGAAAACGCTTTTGCAGCACATTGTGAGTCCACTAATAATCGCTTTCGGAACTACCAGTAGTGAAGCTGTTTTTCCAAAATTGACTGAAGAATTAGAAAGATTTGGTGTAAAGGATAAAATCGTTTCATTTATGTTGCCTCTCGGCTATTCTTTCAATCTTGATGGAAGCATGATGTATATGACTTTTGCCAGTATTTTCATCGCACAAGCTTACGGAATTGATTTAACCATCGGAACGCAACTCACCATGCTTTTAGTCTTAATGCTGACGAGTAAAGGAATTGCCGGTGTTCCGAGGGCTAGTCTCGTTGTCGTTGCTGCCACTTGTGGGATGTTCAAAATTCCCATCGAAGGCATCGCGTTAATTTTGCCAATCGACCACTTTTGTGACATGTTTAGAAGTGCAACTAATGTTTTAGGAAATGCATTAGCAACATCAGTGGTAGGGAAATGGGAAAATGAAGATTAATTTTGAATCATTTTAACTTATATTTACATTATTAAACTTAAAACCATACTTATGAAAAGAATTTTACTATCACTTCTTGTTTTAACTTCAATTTGCGATGCGTCAAGCCAAATACTGCAATCAGAAGATTTTGACTCATTACCAATTGGAGCTGTAGGAACAGATGCCACTGGAACAATTCCAACTAACAATTATTTTACGTTGTCCACGAACTACGATTTAGATCCAATAGCGGAAACAACAGCCACAAACGCAGGCCCAGGAAATTTTCAAATTGCTGATTATGGCGATGGACACGGATTAGTCTTGCAAATAGAAGGAACCAACGGTGACAAAGGAAGAAGAAATATGTGGCAAGGTGGTTTAGCAGACCAATGGGCTTTTAGAGATCCAGAAAACAACAAAATTCAAGTAGAATTTGATTTGTTTACAGGTGCCGGTGGTGGCGAAAGTAATAATACAAAAGGAATGTATATTTACGACAGCGCCACAGAAGGAGCATCATTAAAAATTTTAGGGGGATTCGTTTTTAATACAAAAACACTTATCCTTCAAGGTATTGGTTACTATACAAGCCCCACAGCACCAATCGCAAACTACGGTTTCTTTTTAGGAGCTACTAACACGAACATCATATTGCCTGAGAACGAATGGGTTAGACTTGCAGTAAGTTTTAATAAATCTACAGGACAAATAATTTGGAAAGGTCCGTCATTTTTAGGTCAAGTAGTCGGTGCTGCAATTGGTTTAGATCCTGATAAAGTAGCGCTTGTTTCACGAAGTGGTACGGTAGCAGCAAATGGAGGAAATCCCGCTATCACAAATGCAGCGGCAACCACAGCAGGTTTCTTTGACAACTTACTTGTGACTGCAAACAATATCGACTTGCTTGGTGTAAATGAGGTTGTCGCCACTAATTTTTCAGTTTATGCTTATCCAAATCCAACGCAAGATTTTTTGACTATTTCGAGTGTAGAATCAGATACAATTACTGCCATAACGTTGACAGATGTTAATGGAAGAATCGTAAGAAATGAATCTTTTACTCAAGAATCAAGTGTGGAAATGAATATTGCAGATTTATCGAACGGAATGTATTTGATGAAAACTACTACTAGTAATGGCACTTCAATTCAAAAAATATTCAAAAACTAAAATATCATTTGCTCATTCGTACCAAAAACTAAAGAGGTAATTGTTTTTTTTATCAAAAAAAATGAATGCTAGAAAATAAAACTTATTTTTATAAAAATTTAAAATAAAAAATGATGAAAAGAAAATTACTATTATTAGCTGTTGTATTGACTACAGTTTTTTCGTTACATGCGCAAGTAACGATTTATGACACGACGCACGAAGGGCTTAACGGTGGAGAAATTACACCTACAGCAAATGGTCTCAATACAAGTTATGGAGATGCAATTCAGTTGGCCAGTACAGAAAGACGGTTAGATATCATCTCTGTAAACCTTTTTAATTTGACAGATACTTCAGATATTACGCTCACAATGACATTGTATTCTGATTGTCCTACACTAACGGGTACCGCCGCTTGTGGCTCAGGCGTTGGAACTTTGATTCCATTTTCGGAAAATATTGTTTTAGTAGAAGCTCCGCCAACAACGGGACAATTTGTTGTAGATTTTGAATACAATGGGTTAGACATAACAGATTATGCTCTAGATAACACCATCACAGTAATGATTAAAGCCAGTAGAAACAATGTTTATTGGATTACTAACGAGACTCCAGTAATTGGAAGTACTCCGGCAGGCGACACTCCTCTAAGCACGGTTACACGTTGTGGAAGTACTGCAGCAAATAATGGTTGCAACCGCGCTATTGCAGCACCAACAGTAAATAATCTGGGAATGAAAATCACCGCTTTACCTAATTTAAGTGTTACGCAATTTTCTGCATCGGATATCACTATTTCGCCAAATCCAGCTACAAATATCATTAGCATAGCAAGCAATCAAAACATTGAAATTAATGCTATCGAGATCTCTGATTTAAATGGAAGAGTTGTTCAAAATCAATCTTTTGAAAACGTATCTAGTCTCGAAATGAATATAGCCAACGTAGCTTCTGGTGTCTATTTGCTTACTATTGTTTCTGATAAAGGAACAGTAACTAAAAAAATTGTAAAGAACTAAACATCACGATAGACTGAAATTCACTCCTTAAGAAATTAAGGAGTTTTTTTTATAAAAATTTGGACTTTAATTCTTCTGTTGGGATCATACAACTTTGTTTTTTTCCATACCAAGAATACCTGTTTTTTGCAATATAATCGTACAGAATGTTTCTTAAAGTTGTTGGAATAATTCTAAAAACTGTACCCAAATGAAAAAGACCTCCTAAGTTTCGGGCAACTTGAAGCGCAGCATTCGACTTATAATAATAAGCAACACCAGGCTCATATAACACTACTGAATCTATGTTTTTCAAATTAATACCGATATGAGAAATAATCTTCTGGCCCAACTCTGATTGCAATGCTACAAATCGAAATTGATCATTGGTGTCATACTTAATGACAAACTGGACAGATGAGTCGCATAAATTGCAAAGCCCATCAAACAATATAATTTTCTTTCCTTTAGGCAAATCCAACATCCTTTACTTTTTAGATTCTACAAATTCTAAAACTTCAACACTGACCGTAGACGTAAAAACGCCATAGTTAACAGTTGCTTTATTCTTCTCAATTTTATCAATACTACCAATCGCTTTGCCGTCGAACATACGCACACGATCACCTACTTTCAAGATAGGTTTTGGATTCTCAATAACAGTTTTGGACTTTAGTTTCTTTTCTTTTTTTTCTGTTCTAATTTTATCTACTTGAACCGTTACTTCTTTGATAATTTCTTTCTTCTGAACCTCTTTTAATTGGGTTTCCTTTACGGTTGCTTTCTTACGTTTTGAATTTTCAATCTCAACGATTTTCAAGAATTCACCGATGAGTTCTTTTTTGTTTTTCGAATTGAAGTACTTCTCCGCGATATCATCAATCTTTTGCCCCATATAAATCAACCGTTGATTGCTATCGTACAACTCTTGGTAGCTTTCCAATTTCTGCTTGATTTTTGTGTTGATAACCGCCATTTTTGAACTTTCCTCACGCGCTTTCGACTCTTCTTCTTTAAGATTCTGTGAAGTTTTCTCTAACTTAGAACGCTCTTTTTGCAAGGTTGCAATAGTTTTGTCAAAACGTACTTTCCCTACTTCAATCTTCTTTTTGGCACGATTGATTAAGCCAAACGGAATTCCGTTTTTCTGAGCCACCTCGAATGTAAATGAACTTCCTGCTTGTCCAATCACCAACTTATAAATTGGTTCTAATGATTTTTCGTCAAATAGCATATTGGCATTAACTGCAAATGGCAGTTCGTTAGCCAGTATTTTTAGATTAGAATAATGTGTTGTGATAATTCCAAAAGCCTCACGGTGATAAAATTCCTCTAGGAAAATTTCAGCTAATGCGCCACCTAATTCTGGATCAGAGCCTGTACCAAATTCATCGATAAGAAACAAAGTTTTCGCATTGCATTTCTTTAGAAAATAATTCATGTTCTTAAGCCGATAACTGTATGTACTTAAATGGTTTTCAATAGATTGATTATCTCCAATATCTGTCAATATTCGATCAAACAAAAACGTTTCGCTACGTTCGTGTACCGGTATTAACATTCCAGATTGCAACATGAGTTGTAACAGTCCAACAGTTTTTAATGAAATTGTTTTTCCTCCGGCATTGGGCCCAGAGATAACAACGATACGTTTTTCGTGATGCAATTCGAAGGTTTGTGGATACGTAACTTCATTGAGTTCCTTGTTATTCAAATACAAAATTGGGTGATAGGCATCTTTAAAATAGAGCTTTCTATCCTCTGTAATCTTAGGAAGAACGCTATTGGTTTTCAATGCATATTTGGCTTTTGCTGCGATCACATCCACGTCACTTAAAAAATCCTGATACTGAATTAACAGCGGCAAGAAAGTACGAATGCTATTGGTTAACTGTTTCAGAATTCGAGTGATTTCTTCTTTTTCCTCATATTCTAAATTGCTCAATTCACGAGAATATTGTAACGTTGTTTCAGGCTCTATATACGCAATGCTCCCAGTTTTGGAACTTCCTAAAATGGAGCCTTTCACTTTACGTCTGTACATCGCCAATACTGCAAGAACGCGACGATTCTGCACAAAACTTTCTCGAATTTCATCCAAGTAACCCAGACTATTATATTGCGTTAGAGCGACACCAAAACTTTGATTGACTTTGCCTCTAACAGTGTTCATGTTTCTTCTTATATCAAGTAAATCTGGTGAAGCATTGTCCTTTATTTCACCATATTTATCAACGACATCATCGATGAGATTCACAATAACTTTGGTGATTTCTAACGTTGAAGATTTTGCATGGAGATTGGGATAATACGCTTCAAATTTCTTTAGAAATAACAATAAGGTATTAGAAGTTTCTGAAATCGATGCTATCTTTCTAAAACTTGAGAGTTCAAGAAAGCTGTCTTCAATGCCTAGGAACCTAATTTCATTTGTAATGGCGTCAAAACCATGATTGGGAATTGCATTATTATTTTGAAAAGAAGCCAAGTATTCTGAAGTTTGAAACAAAGCACTCATCAATACTTCTTTCTCTTTAAACGGAACAATTGACAAAGATTTCTGCTTACCAATTTCTGTATTACAAAGTGAGGACAACGATTCTAAAACGGTTGGGAACTGTAAATCTTGTAAAGTTTTTGGCGTAATACTAATCATCTTCTATTTTGGTTGCAAGGAGTCAAAGTTACAAAGTTCAGGGCGTAATTCCATCACGTTTTTGTCGAGTTTATGAAAATCTTTGCGAACTTTGTTAGAAATTCAACCCATGGAAATTCCTCAGTCTTGGCAACATTTTTTAGAAGTCGAAACACAAAAAACCTATTTTATTGAATTGCAACGTGCTGTGGAAAAGGAGTATCAAGAAAATATTTGCTTTCCTCCAAAACAGGTCATTTTTGAAGCCTTTGAAAAATGCAATTTAGATAATCTGAAAGTCGTAATACTAGGGCAAGATCCCTATCATGGCGTAGGAGAAGCCAATGGTTTGTGCTTTTCTGTGAATGATGGAATTGCAATTCCGCCTTCGCTTCGAAATATTTTTAGAGAAATTGGTGCTGACTTAAATACTATAATGCAACCGAATTCAGGTAATTTAGAACATTGGGCAACACAAGGCGTTTTACTTTTAAATGCAACCTTAACAGTACGAAAGGACAAGCCCAATAGTCACAAACATTTGCCTTGGCAGCGTTTCACCGATGCTGTAATTGAAAAAATAGCTACTGAAAAAGAGCACATCGTATTTTTGCTGTGGGGTGGTTTCGCTCAGAAAAAAGGAGCCAAAATTGACGAAAGCAAGCACTTGGTTTTGACCAGTGGACATCCTTCACCACTGAGCGCCAACCAAGGAAAATGGTTTGGAAACAAACATTTTAGTTCGACAAATGTGTACTTACAATTTCACAATAAACAAGCAATTGCTTGGTTGACTAGTTGATAGTAAATTTGTAGTAGCCATTACCATCCAGAATTGTTACTGGCGAGTCTATATTCATTGACAAATTATTCCCAACACTTTCCGATCGAAACTCAATTAAGTTGGTAGAAAAGCTATTATAGCCGAAACTCAAACGGTAATTTCCTGGAGCTAACGCTTGAATACTTGCATTATATCTGTAATAATTTGTAACTGGATTAAATACAAAACTTCCAACGACAAACGAACCAACTTCAGATTCACCGGCAACCGTTATTACATTTGCGGATGTAAACTCAATAAAATCCCAAGTGCCGTCGGTGTTTTCTTTTTCTAGTTCATAGGAAAAAACCAATTTTGTGGCGCCACCAGTGGTTTTAAAAATATCAAGTAGATTTGACATATTTTCGGCGGGCAAGAATCTTGGTATCGAATCATTTATTGAAAGGGTTTGACCGTCAAGAACAAGTGAATTTTCGTCAACTAAATTAGGAACAATAACAAACACATCATTATAAAATTCACTATCCTTGTTAGAGCAATCTGCTGCCATTAGTACCGTAGCCAGGGCAACAAAGAAAAAGTATTGTATCGTTTTCATAAACTATTTTTAAAATCTGTAACTAACTCCTAAACCAACTCTTGAGACAATATCAAGACTTTTCGTTTTATTGAATAGATTAGAACCAAAACCTACTAAAAACTCTACACCAATTTGATCTTTAATATAATATTTGTATCCGACAGCGGCTCCCATTGCTACGTCTGTAAAGTTGCTTTTTTCAACGGCATAATAATTATTGTTTGCTGTATCGGTTAAGAGCACAATTTCTCTAAAATCGCCACCATTAATATCTGCAAAGAGTTCAGCAAAATAGAAACTGCGCTGACCTTGCGACAAGTTGTATCTTACAAAAGGAATGACTTCATATTTCGTAAAATTATTGATATTACCTGCGTCAAAATCGTCTCGTAGTTTTTTGTTATTCGAATATATACAACTGATACCAACAGAGTATTTCTTGTTTAAAAAACGCTCGTATGTGATATTTAATCTGGTCAATGCAGTAGCCAATACATCAACACGGATTTCGTTTTTCTTTTTGTAAATCGACGACTTAGGAATTGAATCCTGTGCTTGAATAAACTGAAAACAAAGCAAAAACAACAAAAGTAATTTCTTCATAGCATCAAATTGAATTAATGTGGCTAATATATAAAAACCAAATGAATAAAAAGGACGGCAATCTGACTAGTTGAATGTCAATGCACCTAAAATTTCTTCAGACATAAATGGCCCTCCAGGATACGTAGCCGTATAATCAAGATTGAGCCATATCTGATTGCGCTCATCAATATGATAGTGAATGGTTTTTCCCTTACTTTCATCAACGAAAAGCACTTTCTTTATTAAGAAATTAATGATTTCGAGATCGGCTTTCTTGCCAATTAAGATTTCGGGATAAATATGACCTCCCGTATGAATCAATCTCGGTGTCCCGCCAATCGATTTAATACAAGCAGCCATCAAAATCGAATGGTCGTCGCAGTCGCCAGAAAGATAGCGTAATGATTCGGTCGCTTTGGCGATATAATCTTTTCCTTTCGGATCATTCACGTAATTCCATCTCGAATTTATTTCCTTAAATACCGCAAAACACTGTATAATTGTTCTGTAATTGGAATAGCCGCGAACATCTTTGAAATCTTTATTAGTCGCCATCAAAGAAAAGTCTCGAACTCTCGAATTCTCAAACTCTATAGCATCAATTATTTTTGATTTGTTTGGAAAGGGAAGCAACTTTGAAATGATTAAATCTTGTGGATTTGGACTATCCTTCATGGCATAAACCATATATTGATAATCCTCGAAGATACTTTTAAAGCCATATTTTCCTGAGAAAGTTCCATAAACAAGTGCAACACAATACAAACCAATACACACTATAATGATGGTGCGCATCAGCCGCAATACCAATTGAATTAGCAATAAAATTAATATAAAGAGGAAAATACGATCGAGTTGAAAATACCACTTAGGATCGATAAGATTCTGATGAATAATGATAAATATGGGAATCGCAATCAAGATATTTAAAGCAAAAATAATAACATTGTCCCAAGGTTTTCTAACCTGAAGTTTTTGTTTTATTTTTTGAATGGAATGTAACGTATTTCTGATCATGACTGCTTAAAAAGTAAAACTAAACCGTTTTAACCATTTCAGCAAAAGTACCTTTTTTATTGATAAGAGAGAGTTCAAGAAGTTGATTTTGTACCTTGTTTAACACTTCTTCTTGCAGTTGATTTTGAGACCACTGCGTCAGCGAAAGCCATTCCTGAATATCAGCCATTTTTAATCTGTAGCGCGATGCTAAAGTTGCATCTATGTAGGCAATATCCTTGAATACGGCGGTTTTTTTATTGATAATAGACAAAAGACTTGCAATTGCTACAGCGTGATTTTGAAGCACTTCGTCTCGAACCGCAATCACAAAGCAAGGCCAAGGTGTCGGACAATCGCCCAATCTTCTAAATATGCCTTGATCTACTAGTGGTTTGGTCATAAAGTGTTCCCACATAAAATAGTCCGATTTTCCTGCGGTCAATGATTCGACAGCTCCGTCAATGGTATTGACAATTTCAAACTCTAATTCATCACTCTTCCAACCGTTTTGTTGCGCATTGACATAAGCCATCAACTGGGAACCTGAACCTATTCTAGAAATAGCCACTTTAGCATTTTCGAGTTGACTAATCGTTGTAAACTTGGAATTATCAGCCACGTGAATGCACCACAGTAATGGCGATTCCACATAGACTTGAACAATCTTCGATGGATTTCCGCCCAAAATGTCTTTCACCATTCCTTCAGTCAAAATCACAGCGATATCTGTTTCTCCAGAGCGCAACATTTGACAGAGTTTACCAGTTCCTTCCGGAACATTAGTCCATTGCAAATCAATATGAGCAGCAGCAAATTCACCATGCTCTATACAAAGATGCCAAGGCAAATTAAAATGTTCCGGAACGCCTGCGATTTTTAGAGTTGTCATTTTTTAGGTGCTAAGGTTTTAGATTCTGAGGGACTAAGGTCTGAGCTCATACCAATTGAATGGATAGCCTTCATGTTCATATTTGTTCACAAAGGTAAATCCTAATTTCTGCAAAATGCGATTCGAGCCCACATTATGAATATGAGCATCAGCGTTGAGTTTATCTATTTTCATGACAGTGAAAGCGTAGTCAATCCACGGTAAAGCCGCTTCATAGCCATAACCTTTGCCCCAAAAATCCTCGATAAAACGATAACCTAAGTCATAAAAATTGACAAAATTGTTCTCGGGTTCCGTGACGAATTTGATGCCGGACCATCCAATAAATTCCCCAGTCTCTTTCAAAATGACAGCGTATCTGCCAATGCCTTTTTCAGCGTATTGTTGTCGCACATTTTCAATAATCGGAATCATTTCGTCTGCAGATTGCTTGGTTTTTCCTCCCAAATATTGCATCACGGCTGGATTGCCATCGAGTTCAAACATAGCCGCAGCATCGCTTGTGACGAGTTCACGTAGGATCAATCGATCGGTTTCAAGAATCAGCGACATCAATTTTTATATTTGGTTTTGATCATTGTTTCTTGGGCGTTCCCCGCAGAAAAAGCGGGTCGGGCTGTTCGCGGTGCGCGGCACCTTGCTGCCATCCCTAACGCGGTCTTGTTGTTACTACCGAACCTTAGCCCCGATAGTAGTGGAAATCCTTTTTTGTTTTGTCGAAAAGCCCCTCGTCCTTCGACTGCGCTCAGGATGACAAGCTTCGCGCTCGGGGTGACAAAACAAAAAAGATTGAAACGAATAGCGGGATCAAGCTCCTAAACCTTCGCCAATTTATCTAAAGTATAAGCAATCAAAGCATCGACGGCTTTGTACGGATCTTCACTAAAAGTTCCCGTCGCGCGGTTCGCAATAATGGCGTTGAGCGATAAACATTGGTGTCCGAGTAATGAGCCAAGTCCGTAGATTGCAGCAGTTTCCATTTCGAGATTGGTGATTCTCGTTCCGCTGGTTTTGAAATTATCCATTTTACCATTCAGATTTTCATCTTGAATGTTCAGACGCAGCACGCGACCTTGTGGCCCGTAGAATCCGCCAGCTGTGGCAGTGATTCCTTTGTGCATCTGTGGACTTTCAATAATCTTTTCTAATTTTTCGCTGCACGCAATGACGTATGGCCGCCCTTTTTTCACATCCCAATTCGTGTGCGCAATGAAATCATTTTCGATTGATTGATTTGAAATGTCATCGATGAGATAGGAGCGGAGCATGTTGTCGAGACCCAAACCAAAGGTTGACATGACGAAACTATCTACCGGAATATCGGCCTGCAACGATCCCGAAGTTCCAATTCTGATGATGTTGAGCGCCGTTAGATTTTCTTTTGGTTTTCGGGTTTCTAGATTGATGTTGACCAAAGCATCGAGTTCATTCATTACAATATCAATATTGTCTGGACCGATTCCTGTTGACATAACCGTAATACGTTTTCCTTTGAAAACACCAGTTTGCGTTTTGAATTCACGTTTTTGAGTCGAGAATTCGATGCTATCGAAGAATTGCGTGATTTTCTCCACCCGATTTTGATCACCAACGAAGATGATGTCATGCGCGATGTGCTCTGGTTTGAGATTAAGATGGTAAACGCTGCCGTCTGGGTTAAGGATAAGTTCTGAAGATTGTATCATTTTTTTTATGCCACGAAGGCGCAAGGGCACTAAGTGTTTTCTTTTAGTTAGTATTTTATTGTTTGCTGATTCGGCAAAGTTACGAGATACACCATTATCAATTATCAATTGTCAATTATCAATTAAAATTAGCCTCCGACGCGTTTGACTTTGAAGCCTTTCTGCTTAAGAATTTCCATTATCTTGTCGCGGTAATCACCCTGAATAATGATGGCGTCATCTTTGAAAGTGCCGCCCACACTGAGTTTGGTTTTGAGTTCTTTGGCTAGGATTTTAAAATCTTCATCGCTTCCGGTATAACCTTCGATGATGGTTGTGGGTTTGCCTTTCCGTTTTTCAAACTTGCAAATCATGGGTTCGGATTGCACCCAGAGTTCTTTTTCTTCAACAATTGGTTCGGCTTCTGGAGCAACTTCGTGATCGGGAAATAATTTTTTGAGTTGTTCTTGTAAATCCATTTTACAAACATCCTAAAAAACAATAAAGTACGAATTACGAAAATCCGTACTTTAATGTCAGTGAATTAATAATTTATTTTTTAACCAAACCTAAATCTACTAGACGCTCGTGTAAGAACTCTCCAGCAGAAATGTCCTCATATAATTTAGGGTTATTTTCATCAATACAATTTTCTAAGCAATCCAAGCGCATGTCGCTTACCGGATGCATAAAAAACGGAATTGAATATCGTGAAGTTCCCCATAATTCACGGGGTGGATTTACCACTTGATGAATCGTAGATTTTAGTTTATTATTGGTGTGACGGGATAACATGTCTCCAACGTTAATGACCAATTCTTCTGGTTCTGCCATAGCGTCAATCCAGTCACCATTGTGATTTTGCACTTGCAATCCTTTTCCTTGAGCACCCATTAATAAGGTAATCAAATTGATATCGCCATGCGCAGCTGCACGAATCGCATTTTCTGGTTCAGAAGTAATAGGAGGATAGTGGATTGGTCTTAGAATAGAATTTCCTTCGTATCCGTATTTATCAAAATAAAACTCATCTAAACCGAGATGCAAGGCCAAAGCTCTCAGGACATAAATACCAGTTTTTTCAAGCATTTTGTATGCTTCTTTTCCAGCAGCATTAAATCGAGGTAATTCTTTCACTTCTACATTATCATGATATTCAGCTGCATATTTAGAATCTTTTTCAACATACTGACCAAAATGCCAGAACTCTTTCAAATCGCCTTCTTTGCGTCCTTTGGCATGTTCTTTACCAAAGGAAACATAACCTCTTTGTCCGCCAATCCCAGGAATTTCATAACTGTACTTAGTTTCAAGTGGAAGGGAGAAGAAGTTTCTAATCTCGCCATATAGTTCTTCAACTAATCGATCATCTAAAAAATGACCTTTAAGTGCCACAAAGCCAATGTCTTCAAAAGCACTACCGATTTCATTTACAAATTTTTGTTTACGTTCCGGGTCACCCGAAAGGAAATCACGCAAGTCCACACTTGGAATGTTTTGCATACTAAAATTTTTTTGTTAATAACTAAAAGTTTGTCAACCCTTATTAATACAAATGTAAATAATAAAATTAAATACAAATTTCAAAAGTTATTAACAATCTAAAAAAAGAATACATTTAAAGGTCATCCTGTTATTTTTTTATACTTTTGGGGAGTTTTAATAGAACCGATACCATTTTACCAATGAATTTTGAAAGAAGACATCTTACTGACGAAAAATTACTAGATCTATACAAAAGACTTTTGAAGCCGCGACTCATCGAAGAAAAAATGTTGATTCTTATCCGTCAAGGTAAAGTATCTAAATGGTTTTCAGGAATAGGGCAAGAGGCGATTTCAGTCGGAATTACAGCCGTTTTAGATAAAGATGAATACATTTTACCCATGCATCGGAACTTAGGTGTTTTTACGGGAAGAGACATTCCATTATTCCGTCTGTTTTCTCAATGGCAAGGAAAGGCGAATGGTTTTACAAAAGGACGTGATCGAAGTTTTCACTTTGGGACTCAAGAGTATAAGATTATTGGAATGATTTCTCATCTTGGACCTCAATTAGGCGTTGCGGATGGGATTGCTTTAGCCAATAAGTTAAAGAAGAACGGCAAAGTAACGGCGGTATTTACGGGAGAAGGTGCGACTAGCGAAGGAGATTTCCATGAAGCGTTGAATATTGCTTCTGTGTGGGATTTGCCAGTGTTGTTTGTGATTGAAAATAATGGATATGGATTGTCAACGCCAACCAATGAGCAATATCGATGTGAAAACTTAGCAGACAAAGGAATAGGTTATGGAATGGAAAGTCACATCATTGATGGAAACAACATTCTGGAAGTTTTTATAGAGCTTTCTGAAATTGTAGCGTCGATGAAAACGAATCCACGTCCGGTATTATTAGAATTCAAAACATTCAGAATGCGTGGGCACGAAGAGGCAAGCGGAACAAAATATGTACCTCAAGAACTGATGGATTTGTGGGCTGAAAAAGACCCGGTAGACACATATAAACGATATTTAATTAAGCAAAACATACTTTCAACTCAGCAAGATGAAACATGGAGAGAAGAAATTAAGAAAGAAATCGATGATCATTTAGTTCTAGCTAATGCAGAGGCGGAGATTGAAGCAGACTACGACGAAGAATTAAATGATGTTTACAAACCCTATGATTTTGAAGAAGTTAAAGCTGAAGGTAAATTTGAAAATATTCGTTTAATTGACGCAATATCTCAAGGATTAAAGCAATCTATGGAACGCCATCCAGAATCGGTTATCATGGGACAAGATATTGCAGAGTACGGAGGCGCATTCAAAATTACGGAAGGTTTTGTTGAACAATTTGGAAAGGAAAGAGTCATTAATACGCCGATTTGCGAAAGTGCTGTAGTATCTGCTGGAATGGGATTGTCTATTAACGGGTTTAAAGCCATTGTCGAAATGCAGTTTGCGGATTTTGTATCTACAGGCTTCAATCCAATCGTTAACTATCTAGCAAAAGTGCATTATCGTTGGCAGGAGAAAGCGGATGTAGTCATAAGAATGCCTTGCGGCGGTGGCACTCAAGCAGGACCATTCCATTCACAAACCAATGAAGCTTGGTTTACAAAAACGCCTGGATTGAAAGTGGTTTATCCTGCTTTTCCTTATGACGCCAAAGGCTTATTAGCTACTGCGATCAATGATCCGAATCCAGTATTATTTTTTGAACATAAACAATTGTACAGAAGCGTTTACCAAGAAGTACCAGAAGATTACTATACATTGCCTTTTGGAAAAGCTTCCCTTTTGAAAGAAGGAAACGACATTACTATTATTGCTTTTGGTGCTGCGGTGCATTGGGCATTGGAAACACTTGATAAAAATCCAGAAATTTCTGCTGATTTAATCGATTTGCGAACGCTGCAACCTTTAGATAAGGAAACAATATATGCATCTGTTAAAAAAACGAATAAAGCGATTATCCTCCAAGAAGACAGTATGTTTGGAGGAATAGCAAGTGATATTTCAGCCATGATTATGGAAGATTGTTTTGAGTTTTTAGATGGACCGGTAAAAAGAGTAGCAAGTTTAGATAGCCCCATTCCATTTACAAAAGCACTGGAGGATCAATACCTACCAAAAGAACGGTTTGAATTGGCTCTTCTAAAATTGTTGAAATACTAGAGTTAATATTATTTCGATATGAAAAAAGAGTTCTATAATTGAGACTCTTTTTTTTTGTAATAAATTCACTCTTATAAAAACTAAATTTTATTTTTTTGGCAATAATTACTACCTTGTGCAACTAAATTTTTAAGGCAAATAAAATCAAAATAGAATGCAAAAAGCAATAAAGTTCATAGTTCTTTTTATTACAATTTTATCTTCTGTAGGCATCTCTAGCCAAAATTTACTTACTAATGGTGATTTTGAAAGTGGAGGAGTTGGCAATGGTTTTCAAACCAATTATTTCTTAGTTTCGTCCAATAGTTCTCCCAGAAGTTATGCAATCGTTAGTAATGCAGCACCTGTTAATGCAGTTTTTAGCAACATTTGCACCGACCATTCTTCTTCAGGTGTAAATATGATGGTGGTAGATGGGGCTACTTCTGGTCCCAATAATGATAAAATATGGGAAGCCTTAACTCCTTCAGGCGGTGGAGGAGGTATTCCAGTTACTATTGGTGTAACCTATACATTTAGTTACTGGATTCAATCTATTTCATCTACAAATACCGGTTCGAATTCTGCCAATATTCAAGTTAAAATCAATAATGTTGATATCAACCCTTCTTCAGGTAGTAATATCTGTTCAACAACATTGTGCGAATGGAATGAAGTAAAATATACTTGGACAGCCACTTCGGGATTTGCTCAAATTTGGCTGTTTGACAGACAAACATCTCTCAATGGAAATGATTTTGCATTAGATGATATTTCATTCACAGCGGCACTTGCACCGCTATCTTTAAATTATTCCATTACAAATCTTACTTGTATAAATGCAAATGACGGAACCATTTTTGGTTATGGAGTGGGAGGAACTGGGTCTTATACCAACTATACATTATCTGGCGCCGTTCCTGCAACCAATAGCACAACTGGTTTCTTTACTGGATTGGCGCCAGGAAACTATACGTTAGCAGTAACCGATAGCGCTGGAGCTACAATTTCTGTATCGGGCATCGTAATTCCAAATCCTGTTGGCTTAACACTCACTGCCGCAAGCCCTACCATTTGCGCAGGTGCAACAACAACACTTACAGTGACTGGTGGTGGTCCTTACACATGGTCTGTTTCTAATGCAGAACCAGTTCCCTCAGGTTCAAACCCTACAGTTAATCCAACTGTTACAACAACATACACTGTCAATTCAACTACAGTTACCCCAAATAATTTGATTTATAATGGCGATTTCTTCTTAGGAAATCTCGGGTTTACAAGCGATTACACGTATTACGCCAGTAACACCAGCAATCTTCAAAAAGCATATGGAGTTGTTAGTAATCCAAATTCATGGGAAGTTGGTTTTCAAAACTGTGGCGATCAAAACAGTGGAACAGGAAATATGATGGTTGTTGACGGTTCAACATCGAATGGAGGTAATGATAAAGTATGGTGTCAAACCATTCCAGTAACGCCAGGTCAAAATTATAATTTCAGTTATTGGATTCAGACTTTGGCAAATCCTAGTCCAGCAAACGTCAGTGTGGAAATAAATGGCACAGTCTTAGGAACAGATTTAGCACCTGCCTTGTGTTCAACCACAGCCAATCCTTGGGTTGAAAGAAATTATTCTTGGAACTCAGGAGCAAATTCTACAGCTCAAATATGTCTATACAACAGAAATATTTCTCCGAGTGGGAATGACTTTGCATTAGATGCTTTGGTACTCTCAAGAATAAACACCTGCGTCTTACCCCCGCAATCAGTGACGGTGAATGTGACTAATACCGTTACGCTTTTGATAACAAATCCAGCAGCTGTCTGTTTGCCTGGAACAGTTAATATCACTGCCGCAGCAGTAACTGCTGGTAGCACGGCTGGATTAACTCTAACCTATTGGAATGATGCTGCAGCGACAGCAAGTCCAATTAGTTTAGCGGCAGCGGCTACGATAGGGACAAGTGGGACTTATTATATTAGAGCAACTTTGGGCACGTGTTCAGTTATTCAACCAGTAACTGTCTCGTTAACGCCTGCGGGCTCTGTTCCGGCTCCTACGGCTACTACTCCAGTTTATTATTGTCAAGGAAGTGTCGGAACACCTTTGATTGCAACTGCCTTAGCTGGAGGAACATTAAATTGGTACGGGACAAATGCAATTGGTGGCACAGCATCAGCCACTGCACCAATACCTTCAACTGCGGTAGACTTAAATACGATTTTCTACGTGAGTCAAACTATTGGAACATGTGAAAGCCCACGAAAAGCTATTAATGTAATTGTCAACTCTATTTCTGGCGTCATTAATATGGTTTGTGATGGCTCTCAAGTTACAACCAGTCCTGCAACCTCTGTTTTTTTCGATTGGAATAACTTACCGCCAAACCGACCTGATATTTATAATTTAACTTATTCAATAAACGGAGGTCCATTAGTTAGTGCTTCTACCACACTTTCATCCTATGAAGTTTTTGGTGTATTACCTGGACAGAGTGTGACATTGACAATTGTATCAGCACCAGGATATCCGTGCGTAACTTTTCCTATTTCCAATACTTGTAATAATTGTGCATCGACAACAACGCCTACATTTGCTTCAATACCAGCCGCAATATGTTCTGGTTCGGTTGCTCCAAGCCTACCAGCATCTTCTGATAATGGAATTAGTGGTACTTGGTCGCCGGCAACAATTAGCAATACCACAGGCGGTACCTATGTATTTACACCTAATAGTATCTTGTTTCCTTGCGCTGTGCCAGTAAATAAAGTAATTACCGTAACCAATCCGCCTACCACTGTTTTAGCAGGTATAAACATTTGTGTGGGTTCAACGACGACATTTACTTCGTCAACACCTGGTGGTACTTGGAGTTCCGCAAATCCACTTATTGCTACTGTAAACGCGGCAAATGGTCAAGTTACTGGCGTAAGTAGTGGAGTTGTTTCTATCGATTATACTTTTCCAGCAGCTGGGGGTTGTGGTCCTGTAACTTTCTCAAGACCGCTTACTGTTAGTAACCTACCATCACCTGGTACTTTATCAGGAAATCAATCAATTTGCGTTGGAGGTTCATCTCTTTTTTCCTCTACAGTCTCTGGAGGAACTTGGACATCTTTGAACTTAAACGTTGCAACAGTAAATGCTTCTACAGGACTAGTCTCTGGTATTAGCGCCGGAACTTCAATAATTAAGTACGAAATACCCGCCACCGCAGGCTGCTCAAGTACTAGTATCACGAGAACAATTACTGTTAACGCTAATGTGATACCAACTTTTATAGCAATACCTCCGGTCTGTGCAGGTAATCCATTGGCTCCTTTACCATTGACTTCAACTAACGGAATAGCAGGAACTTGGGATTTACCTGTCGATAATACAACAACAACAACGTATACCTTTACGCCAACCGCAGGACTTTGTGCGACAACAACGCAATTAACGATTGTTGTAAATCAACCAGTTACACCATTATTTAGTTTAGGCACAACGGTTTGTCAAGGAGATACACCACCACTATTACCAACTTTGTCAGACAATGTACCTCCGATAACCGGAACATGGAATACAACAACAATCAATACAACCACTTTGGGTACCACAACCTATACCTTTACGCCAACCTTGGGGCAATGCGTAACGACTTTACCAACTACATTATTAGTCACTGTAATACCAGTAATAACTCCAGATTTTTTACCCATCGCGCCATTTTGTGATGGTTTTCCTGCTCCGATTTTATTAACGACTTCACCTAATGGAATTACAGGAACTTGGAATCCATCGACAGTTAGTAATTTTATTTCCTCTCCATACGTTTTTACTCCAACAGCTGGTCAATGTGCTTTGAACCAAACATTGAATGTAACCATTATTCCTCGGACTGTCCCTGATTTTGCAACAGTAGCACCATTTTGTAAAAACACCGTAGCTCCTGTGTTGCCCTTGACATCACTAAATGGAATTCCAGGGACATGGTCACCAGCTATTGTAAATAATACAGTGAGCGGAATTTTTCCATATTTCTTTACTCCAGATCCAACAGAATGTGCTACTACGTATACTTTATTTGTCGAAGTTACTGAACCTATTTTTCCTGGTTTTCCTGATTTATCGTTCTGTAACGGAGGTGTAGTACCGCCTTTACCAGCAATTTCACCAAATGGTATCAACGGAACATGGAGCCCTACAACAATCGACAATACCACAGATGGCTCGTATGTCTTCACCCCATTAGTAGGAGAGTGTGCTCTTCCACAAACCTTAAATGTGACCATATTCCAGTATACTTTAGTGGGAGTCGAAGGTATTGTAACTAATTATTTTGAAGACAATCAAGTTATTACCGTTCTTGCAAACGATGCAGGAAATTACTTATACCAGCTGGATTTTGGTCCACTGCAAGAAGATAATGTTTTTCAAAATGTTAGCTCTGGTATTCATACGATAAAAGTGGTCGATACAAACGGTTGTTCCAGTCCATTGTCTAAAGAAGTAATGGTTATCAATTATCCAAAGTTCTTTACTCCTAATGAAGATAGCTATAACGACACGTGGAATATTTCTGGATTAGCCGATCAGTTAAATTCTAAGATATATATCTACGATAAATATGGTAAACTCTTAAAACAAATCAGACCGAGAGGAAAAGGATGGGACGGCACCTATAACGGACAAGCACTACCCGCTGATGATTATTGGTTTGTAGTCGAATTTGAAGAAAATGGTGGCTCAAAAGAATTTAAAGCACACTTTTCCTTGAAGCGATAAGACTAATCAAAATCTATATATAAAACAAATAAACCACGATATCTCGTGGTTTATTTGTTTTATATATAGATTTTGTTATCTACTATATCAAGGATTTTATTTAGCGACTATGCCACTGCAGACAGATTTGACTGCCCAAAAATGATGTGATTATAGTACTGTGCGAGATCGTAAAAAAGATCCCTTTCCTGACAGGCAGGCTCTTGAGTACATTTAGAAATTACAGAAATAAAATTGTTTAATCTTGCTTCTTCCTTATCAAGATCTTGAATGCTCTGATGAAGAATTTCAATAATTTTTCCTGCAAAAACAATTCGATGATTTAATCTTTCTGATATTAAAAGATTGAGGGCCAGCGTAGTAATACTTTGATTCATTGGGGTAGGTTTTTTATTAATACTTTTAATTTTCAGCTAAAGTATGGTGAATTATAATGCCTACCATAAATTTTCGATGAACTGAACAAAAACTCGTTGTAAGCAAATAAACGATAACTCAAAACACCATAATTGAATTAAAATAGTAAATTAGATACCCAAGCTTTTATTCTCTATATATCCTAATACAAAATTTGGGTAATCATGATTTTTTTTAATCATCTTGACCCACACCATTTTATTATTATTGATTCAAACTATAATCAACACTAATAGTAGCGTTCAAAACTTTAGATACCGGGCAGTTGGCTTCCGCATCTTTAACCAATTCCGCAAATTGTTCTTCAGAAATTGCCGCAATAGTAGCTTTTAAGGAAAGCTCAGATGTAGTAATAGCTCCATTATCTAAAGTAATTTTACAATTAGTAGTGAGTTCATCTGGCGTAAATCCAGCCGCTTGTAAATTGAAAGCCAATTTCATAGTAAAACATCCTGCATGAGCGGCTGCGATCAATTCCTCTGGATTGGTGCCAACGCCTTCTTCAAAACGAGAAGAAAACGAATATTGTGTATTGTTCAATGTGGTGCTTTGCGTCGTTAAATGACCTTTACCTTCCTTTCCTGTACCGCTCCAAACGGCTGTTGCTTGTCTTTTCATGTTAATTTTTTTTTTATAATTAAATTTGCTACAATATAATTTAATTTATTGCTATTTCAAATTATCTTTTCGTTAATTTCCGGACTGGTCACCACGGGTCACAATAAGACTTTTGTACTTTACTTATAACTAATATTTCCCGCTCATCAACGCTCCTCCAATTCCTGACTTTGCCTCAATACCCAGTTTCTTCATCATTTCATAAGTCGTGCAAACTGCTGCAGATGTCACCGGAATTCCAATGGCGGCCTGAATCAAATCTATCGCTTCCAACGAAGGCATCTGAACACAAGCCGAAGCGACCAAAACATCAACTCCTGTCAAGTCTAATTGTTTGTAGATTTCTAACAAATTCATCGGATCTTGCGCTGCGACTTCTAAATTATCAGGGATTTCCAACGCAATCGAATCGACTACTTCAAATCCTTGATGCTCAATATAATCAACAACCATGTCGGTCAACGGACGCATATATGGCGTAATAATCGCTACTTTCTTCGCGCCCAAAACTTTCAATCCATTGATTAAGGCACCGGCAGAAGTTACAATGGGAGTAGGGAAGTCGTTGGCAATCGTTTCCTGATGCAAATTGACTTCCGACACGCAATGATACCCGCGACCCATACTCATAATCGCCACCAAACACGCATAACCCATGACATCAACATGCGCGTCTGAAAGTTCTTGCGCACATTTCAAACTCATCGCGTCCATCGCTTCTAGCTCTTCTTTGGTGACTTTTTTCATCCGCATTCTACTGCTATGAAACGTAAATCGTTCAGGTAGTATCGTTTCTCTTGAGCGAAAAATCGCTGGAATTTCGGTTTCCATCGTGACATTGGAAGAAGGAACTATTTGTCCGATTCTGTATTTTTTCATTAGATTTTTAGATTTATAGACACGCTGCGCTTTAGACACGCCTACGGCTTTGGATTCATATTGGGGGCGTTCCCGCAGAAAAAGCGGGCGGGCTTTCGGCTGCACGCGGTGCTTGCCTCTATCCCTAACGCGGCTCCATTGCTACATCGACTTTACCGTATTGACAATCGTTCCAATGCCTTCAACGGTAGCTTCCACCACATCGCCATCCCACAACCATTCTTGTGGATTTCGACCAGCACCAACGCCAGATGGTGTTCCGGTAGCGATGATATCACCGGCTTCGATAGTAAAAACAGTGCTCAAATCTTCAATTAAATCGCTGATGTTGAATAACATAAATTTGGTATTGGAGTTTTGTTTCTCCACACCATTCACTTTCAACGATAAATTCAAATCATACGGATTCGATATTTCATCTTTCGTCACTAAAACCGGACCCATCGGAGCAAAAGTATCTTGTCCTTTGGAAACAATCCATTGTCCAGATCGGCGGCAATCACGAGCGGAAATATCATTGATTACGGTATATCCGAAAACATAATCCATCGCATCCGCTTTTGGAACGTATTTTCCTTTCTTGCCAATCACGACCGCCAATTCGACTTCCCAGTCAAGTTGTTGCGTCAGTTTTGGATTCAGTAAAATATTGGTATTAGTAGCAGTAACGGTTGTTGGTGGTTTTGAAAATATAATGGGACTCTGCGGCAACTCATTAGAGGTGTCTAAAGTACGTGCACTTTCCGCGACATGTTCGGTATAATTCAAACCAATTCCGATGATATTTTTACGAGGTTTTGGAATCGGAGCAAGAAAGATGATTTCGTCCATTTCGTAGGCAATTTCCTCAAAATAAGCGGGTTCGGTGTCAGCAATCATACTGTTAAGTTCATCGATGACTTCAAATCCCATATCGATAAGTTCTAACATAGAAGTCGGCAACGGAAAATTAGATATTTCTCCGAAGTCTTCCATGTCAATCACTTGGTTGTTATGTATAAAACCCAATCGAGGTTCGGTATCTTTGGTTTTGTAAGTGAGTAGTTTCATTGTTATGTTTGAATGTTTTTTGCTCGCAAAGTTGCGCAGTCGCAAAGTTAGTATTTTATTGAATCGTTTATTTGTTGAATCGTTGAATCGAACTTCCGATTAAACGGTTACACGATTTGACGATTAAACCCCAGCCCAGATGGAAACGGCATCCTTTTGTGCTTGGATTCATTTCTATTTTTAGATATAAGTCATAGCACAAAAGATAGAGTGTACAGCTGGAAATAGCTCCTAATTCAACGTTTGATGTCCATTGTTTTCTTCGTAAGTTTTCTCTTGATACAATCCGAGTTTCTCTATTGTTGGCAAATCATTGAAGGAGAACAAGCACGTATCGTCAGTGTCCGAAGCGTTGTGGTGTTCGTGCCAAGCCCATGACGGAATACAGAAAATATCGCGTTCTTTCCAATCAAATCGTTGCCCGTTGATAATCGAGTAGCCGCTGCCTTTCGCACATTGATAGACAAAAGAACCGGTATGTTTGTGGGCTTTCCCTTTAAAACCTGCTGGCAGCAATTGCATAGAAGCGCCCATGGTTTGCATCACGTGGCCACCGGTTAGTGGATTGGAATATTGCATCAAAATTCCATCAATCGGATGAAGTTCTTTTACTTTTAGCATCTCCAGCAAAGCGGGGTAAACCGCTTTCCAAGAATACTTAAACAAGGGAGAATACGGCTTATCCCAAGTCACATCTGCGGGAATTAGACCGGCGCAACCATACATTATCGGTGAATAATTGACCGGAAAATCGAGCGGTTGTTTGCCATCATGCACCGCATAATCATTGGCTTCTAGCGCATTAACTAACGGAATATCGAGTCCATCTTGCCAAATACAGGTTTGCCCGTCGGCTTCAACGCCGTGTTCGTGCCAAGTCGAATTGGGTGTGATGACAAAATCATTGACTTCCAACATAATCTTATTCCCATCGACAACGGTGTAGCCTTTGTCGCCTTCCATAATAAACCGCAACGCAGACGCTTTGTGTCGATGTGCAGAAGTACTTTCTCCGGGACGTGTGACTTGAATTCCGGTATACAACCAACCGACAGCAGCAGAAACATCTTTACGCTTGTCGTTGACAAGATATACTACGCGACGACCTGCTTTTTCTGGTGTTACCAGTTCGGATGATTTTAAAACCAAGCTTCTTAAATCATCATATTTCCAGAGCATAGGAACGGAGGAACTTCTTGGTTCCCAGGGCTCGATATCATTGGCGACGGTCCATAATGCGCCAGCGCCAAGAGCTTCGAGTTCTTTGTAGTAGGCTTCGAGTTCGGGAGTATTTCGAACTCGAGCGCGACCTATGACGTCGTCGGAATGTTTTGCTTCCATTTTATTTCTTATTAAAATCCTCGTGATTGTCTATAAAAGTAATGTTTTTTGTTGGTGTGATATTGACACGTAAATCAAAAATATCAAAGCGGTTGTAATGCCCAAGAATATCGTGCATTTGTTTGGGTTGAATGCATTTTTCGAGATCGATATCGGCGTAGATAATCCCTTCATCGTCAATTAATGGCGTTCCAATTACAGCTCCATTTGGACCAATAAATCCGGAGAAAGCTGAGTTCTTTCTGGTCAAAATCTCATCAATGTTTGGAACATCAGCGCGCAAGGCATCTTTAATTTCTTGTGAAATGGTTGAACACGAAACGATGGTAAATAATTTTCCTTCAAAGGAATGGGCGCAGGCACGAATCTTAATTGCTTCCGCCATATCGTAATCAGGTGGAGCGACGGGAAGCGAAATATAATTGGCGATGTGAATTAATTCGCCTTGCGTAAGCAGCGTATATCTTGCTAAAGTGTTGGTGTTTTCGCCACAAGCTAAGGTTCCAATTGGACCAATTTCAGTGTTATAAACTTTTAGAGAAGAACCGTCACCGGAAGTCCAGGTAAGTTTTTCCGCCCAAGTTGGGACAAGTTTTCGGTGCTTCCCAATGAGATTTCCTTGGTTATCGATAATGAGATTCGTGTTGTAGATTTCACCATAACTCGAACCGCGTTCGTTGATACCAATGACAATATGAATGTTATTCTCTTTCGCAGCTTGAAACAACCGCTGCATGTCAGCATCTTCAATAGCGACTGAGTTTTTATATAATAGTTCGTACCATTTGCTGCCTTGAATGGGTGTCATTATCCAATTCCAATACGGATAACCCGCAATAAATACTTCTGGAAACGCAATGAGTTGTGCACCATTTTGACTGGCTTCTTGGATGAAAGAAATCGCTTTATCGACCGTTTTTCCTACGTTTAGAAAAACTGGTGAAGTTTGTACGGTGGCGGCTTTAAATTTAGAAAAGATCATGTTATTGGTAAATTGTCTGTTAATGCTTGCAAATGAAGAAAACTAGTGCGTTTCAACAAGTCTTTGAATAATCATCAATCATTTGATTGTAAATAATTAGTTGATAAGAAAACGAAATAATATAGACCAATCAAGTTCACAACGAAAATACGAAAATAATTTTTCCCAAAACGGAAAAGTATTTAACTGCGCCTATGTGTTGCTTGGAGAAGAATATTCCGAGATATAGGCATATATCATTCTTTTTCTCTCTAAAATCGCACTTCTTACTCGTTCAGATGCATAATGCAACTTTTGTATAAATGTTGGATTGACATAAATTATTTTGGCACCGCCCGACCAGTCAGCACTTGAAAAAGGCCCGTATTTCGGATTTCTATAATTTGAAATAGTGTGAACGTAGCAGTACCTCGGAAACCATTTTCTAATCTTTTCAACCTGAAACGACCTATCGCCTTCAATAAAAATGCAGCAATTAGAATTTATTTTATTTTTTAATTTTTCTAATGAATCGTCCGCACCGTCGATTATTATTAAATCAAATTTTTCATCGTCATCAATCTCATTAATTGATTCGTATAGCTTAATTTGCTGAAAGTGACTACCTAAATTTATCGGTAAATGTTGCAAGCAAAATTTGTTTGCTTCGGTTCCGCTGTACTTAACTTCGATATTTTTTCTTTTACAATATTCTAATATTGCGTATGATATGCTGCCAATTCCTAAGCCTACTTCCAATACACTTTTAGGTTTATTGCGTTGCATGATGTCAATTGCTTTTTGCAAAGCATACAAACTTGCAATATGCTGATTACCATCACACTCTGAAAATATTTTATAAAATTCATTTGCATAATTCTGAGTACTTTTCATTTCTATTGTTAATTATTATTTTTCGACAATTTTATAGATTTAGGAACAAAAAGTACATTTATAATTCGTAACTTTTAATTTTCATTTTCATTATTTCAGAAAACGGTTCTGCTTTGATATCGTTGCGTTGGTCATTGAATGCCACATTTACTAAGGTTACTTCACCAGAAAGTGTAGTTTTTCCTGTTTCGTCGGTAAAATCAAATCCGCATAGGAGTGACGCGAAACCAATATTTTTGACCCATAATTTCTTTTGTAAGACTTGTCCCAATCGGGCGGCATTTTTGAACTGCACTTTTAAGTCAACTGTTGGAATACCGTTGGTTTCGTGAATTTCAGAGAAAGGACGATCAAGTGCTTCTTCGAACCAATCTTCGACCAAATCGTTGAGCATTTCCAGAAATCGTGGATAAAACACAATGCCGGCATAATCAACATGTTTGAAGCGAATCTTTTCGGTTTTGATAAAAGGTTGGTTCATAGTTTGGGTGTTTTTAGCCCCGATAGTAGCGATATCCTTTTCTTTTTTTCTTTAAAAAAGAAAAGATAAAGCGAATAGCGGGAATAGCTTCTAATCTTTAAGAAATTCTCTACGTTGCTTTCATCCAAAAGTACAAAAATACTTTAGGTGCATTTTCTCTATTTCAATTTAAATCGTTGAATCTTCCCCGTTTCCGTTTTGGGTAATTCTTCCACAAAATGAATCTTTCTTGGATATTTATATGGCGCTGCTACTTCTTTAAACCACAGTTGAATAGCCTTTATTAAATCTTCGGATGCTTTACTTTTTTCTTTCAAAACAATATGGGCACAAACGACCATTCCGCGTTCTGAATCGGGCAATCCAACTACGGCACATTCTAGGATTTCTTCATGCGTCAAAAGTACACTTTCTACTTCAACCGCGCCAATATTATATCCAGAGGAAATAATCATATCGTCACCGCGAGCCACAAACCAAAAGTAGCCATCTTCGTCTTGCTTGAAAATATCACCGGTAATATTCCAACCATATTGGACATATTCCTGTTGTTTCTCAGGACGATTTAAGTACTTACAGCCAGTAATTCCGCGAACAGCTAATCGACCTGGTTCATTTCTCTGAACTTCTTTGCCTTGATCATTAATAATCATGGCTTCATATCCTTTAATGGCGAGTCCGGTTGCTCCGGGTTTCATATTCGATTCATCTGACGAAATAAATATATGCAACATTTCTGTCGCTCCAATCCCATCAATGATTTTGAGTCCAGTGGCGTCATACCATTCTTGCCAAACTTTCAAAGGCAAGGTCTCGCCAGCAGAAACACATTTTCGTAAACTCGAAATATCAAACTGGTGTACTTTGGTCGTAATCACCCGCCATGCCGTTGGAGCGGTAAAGCAAATGGTGATTTTGTGATCTTGAATTGCTTGTAATAACGTATCTGGATAAGGTTTTTCTATTAAAAAAGTGGACGCTCCAAAATACATGGGAAACAGCACCAAACCTCCCAAACCAAAAGTAAAACCAAGCGGTGGACTTCCGGTAAAGATATCATTTGACTTGGGTTGCAATGAATAAGACGGAAACGATTCACAAATATTGAGAATGTCTGCATGGAAATGCGACGTCATTTTGGGCAATCCTGTCGTTCCAGATGTAAATCCTATTAAGGCAACACTATCCGATTTTGAATGGAAATTGGTAAATGTTTTCGGTTTGGACTGCATTAATTCCTCTAATCTTGAATTTTTGTAAAAACAAACTTCTTTAAGAAAACCAGATTGAACCAAATTCATTTCTTCAGATAATTCGCTATCACAGAACGCATGTGAAATTTCAGCACAATCGATAATCGTCGTCAATTCTTTCGCGCGCAGCAATGGCATGGTTGCCACTACAATACCGCCAGCTTTAAGGATCGCAAACCAGCACGCCACCATCATCGGATTGTTGGCGGAACGAATTAAGACGCGATTACCTGATTTTAGGTGTAGATCTTCTATTAAAACGTGTGCGATTTGATTGGCTTTTTCATATAGTTCTTGGTACGTCCAAGTCGCATCAAAGGTTCGCAAACAAATGCTATTTCCATGTCCAGTATGGACGTGATGGTCGAGTAATCTTTCGACACAATTCAACATTTCTGCTTGTTGGAATTCTGGTAAATTATAGATGTAATCAGGTTGTAATTCCAAAGCTGGCAAATAATCATGGGCGAAATTGTCGTCGTAATGCTTCATGATTTAACTATTTAAAAAACTTTGAATACTTTTAAAATAAACTTCCGGTGCATCAAGCCAACCGTAATGTGCACAATGATCCATCAACACGAGTTTTGAATTGGGAAATGCTTTGGCTGTTTTCTGAGCAGTCTCAACCGTGATAATATCATTTTTGCCTTGCAACACCAGAACTGGCTTGTCAAAATTTGGAAATTTTTTCGAACAATCGTACTTGATTTTAAACAAATCTTGAATTACCAAACTATTAATTTCTGCATTAAATTGTAGCAATCGTTCTGCTATAATTGGTGCTTTCGAAGAATCATAAACATACGCAAATGCCAAATATTTAGCACGCCCTTTCCTGGTTTCAAGCGAAGTATCACCATGATTTTGTTTTCTTTGAAAGTAAGCCAAACTGTCTCTTTGTACTTCGGTGAGATTGGCTTGTTGTCTTTTCGCGACATACGAAGTAAACTCCATGTTAATGCCACCTGAACTAGACAGAATCAATTTATCAATACGTTCGGGATGTTTAGATGCGTAGTAAGTCGCCATGATGCCACCAAAAGAATGTCCGAGGATTGTCCATTTTTCTATTTGCAGATGCGTTCTGAGATTTTCCATGTCTTCCACCATCAAATCCATCGTTATGGTTTTTGAATTTAATAGTTCCAATCTAGACTCCCCAGTTCCTCGTTGGTCATAGGTAATTGTTTGGTAATCGTATTGGGTTAATTTTTGGGCAATCCTGCTAAATCCATCGCTGTTCATACCGGGGCCGCCGTTAATAATCAACATCGGTTTTCCTTTGCCGAAAATTCGATAATGTAATTTTGAATTGCCACTATTGATGATGTCTTCCGTTTGTGCTTGGAGAAACATTGATGTCATAAAAAATATTAAAATTGAAGTTCTCATTTAGGGTTTATGACTTTCTGGTTTTAATGCTTTCTTCATGCCTTCAACAGCTTTTCTTTCTGCAGCTTCATAGGGAAACAGATGCGATACGCCAGCCACATATTGATTTGGAATATCCGAAGGTTGAAACTGTTCGTAAGCTTCGGCATGACGCACAAAGTTTGGATCGAGTAGTAACGGTCGTCCTAAGGCCACTAAATCAGCTCTACCATTCAAAAGTATGGTATTGATTTGATCAATATTTTGAATGTAACCGGTTGTTATTGTTGGAATCTGAACGGTATTTCGAACAAAATCCGAATAAGGCGTTTGCCACATTCTTCCCACTTGCGGCTGTTGATGTTCTACGGTATTTCCTGTAGAAACATTGATGATATCAGCACCAGCTTCTTTGAATGCATTGCAAATAAATTTTACATCTTCTTCAGAAATACCATCATCCACCCAATCTGCTGCTGAGATCCGAACTGACATCGGTTTGGTTTCGGTAAAAACCTCACGCATCGCTTTAAAAACTTCTAAAGGAAACTTCAGTCTGTTTTGAATACTGCCGCCAAATTCATCGTTTCGAATGTTTGTTAGTGGAGAAAGGAAGGAAGCTAGCAAAAAGCCGTGATGCGCTTGTAATTCAATCATGTCAAAACCCACTTCATCCGCATTGATAGTAGCATTTACAAATTCAGAAATCACTGTATCCATATCTGAAAGGGTCATTTCCTTTGGAGTTGCCATAGCGGAATTGAAAGGAATTGGCGACGCAGAAATCAAATCCCAACCACGCTTGGAAAGCGGAAGATCTTTGCCTACCGATGGCACATTAATCGAACCTTTTCGACCTGAATGACCCAATTGAATTCCGATTTTGGACTTGCTGTATTTGTGAATATAATTCACTACTTTTTTCCATTTAAAAGCTTGTTCTTCAGACCAAATTCCAGCACAACCTAAAGTGATACGACCTGTATTTGACACGGCGGTCATTTCGGTTAGAATTAATCCTACACCACCTGTAGCTCGTGCGCCATAATGCACCAAATGCCAATTATTAACCAATCCGTTTTCAGCGGCATATTGACCCATCGGAGACATCACAATTCGATTAATCAATCGCATATCTCGGAGCGCAAAGGGAGTGAAAGCTGCGGGCGTTTTTACTTTAAAATTTCCGATACTGCAATTGAATTCCGTTAAGACTTTGTCGGTAAATGAAGCATCTCGCAGTGCTAAGTTTTCATACGTTACTTTTTTAGAACGCGTCATCACGCCAAAGGCAAATTGCATAAAATCATGATGAATATGACGATCCATGTTTTCAAACCAATCCAAAGACACATTGGCAGCATGCTGGATCATTTCCACACGATTTCTGCGCAACTTTTCATATTGCGCAAATACTTTGGCCTTATTGGTTTTAAATTCGATGATGGAATCCGCTAAGCCAATGGCACATTCCATTGCTAACTTGGTTCCTGAACCGATAGAGTAGTGGGCAGTTGCTTTGGCGTCGCCGAGTAATACAATATTTCCTTTGTACCATTTCTCGTTCGTGACGTGTGGAAATTGTCGCCAATGCGATCTATTTGAAATCAAAGGATGACCGTCTAATTCTTCCGCGAATAATTCCGACAGTTTATTGATGGTATCTTTTTCGTCGGTAGTTTCGAAATCTGCGTTGGTCCATGTGTTTTCCGAGCATTCGAAAATCCATGTACTCATGCCTTCTTCGTATTGATAGGAATGAGCGACGAAAGCGCCGTGAATCGTATTCTTAAAAAAATAAGTAAACGCATCCAACGGTTTTGTCGAACCTAGCCAAACGAATTTGTTCTTTTGAAGTGACACTTTTGTTCCAAAATCCTTGGCATATTTGTCCCGAATTGGACTATTGATGCCATCACAAGCAATGATGTAGTCTGAATCTTTGAATGAACTTAAATCGTCTACATTGTATTCAAAATGAAGATTAACACCTTCTTCAAGACAACGCTGTTGCAATAATTGCAATAATGTTTTGCGAGAACATCCGCAGAATCCATTGCCTGAAATTCGAACGATTTCACCATCTCGAGCCACATCCAAATCATCCCAATAGGCAAATTTACTGCGAATTAAATCATACGATTTTGGGTCGCGAGAAAGAAATTCACTTAGAGTTTCGTCTGAAAAAACAACGCCAAAGCCAAAACTATCGTCCGCTTTGTTGCGCTCGTATATGTCTATTTCGCAAGTTGGAATTGCTTTTTTCAATAGAATAGAAAAATACAAACCACCTGGACCGCCACCGATAACTGTTATTTTCATATTAATTTCTTTTTACCGAGAATATTTCCCCAATTTTAGAATAATTAGATCCTGCTAATCTAGATATAGGTTGATAATTGTCTTGATTAATTTTATAATCATCGAGCATCATGCGTTCATCGATATGAAATAAAATGATTTTACCAACTAAAATTGTCGAACCACCGAATTTACTGTTCTCCAAAGTATAATGATGCACCAACTCGCACTCCATCGTTATTGGGCTTTCTTTGACTCTCGGCGGTTTTACTTTAAGGGATGGGATTGGAGTAAGTTTCGCAAAGTCAAATTCACTTTCATGCGGAGGAATGGCCTGCGCCGTCATATTCATTTGTTCAACCAATTCTTCCGTGACCATATTGACCACAAATTGTCTTGTTGTTAAAACATTCTTTACGGTATCTTGATTGGCATTAGCACTTCGACCTGCGGAGAACATCACATGTGGTGGATCATCACCGACTGCATTAAAAAAAGAAAAAGGAGCTAAGTTGACAATTCCTTCTTCACTAATACTGGAAACCCAACCAATCGGTCTTGGAATTACAATTCCGGATAGTAATTTATAGATGGCTTTTTGTTCTAATTCTTGCGGGTCGTATTGCATTTTTCAAATTAATTTATACAAAATAAGTGAAATTATCGATTAAAATGATAGACTCATCGAAATAATTCTTAAAACTCCTCAACTCAGCAAATAATTACTATTTTTCGACTGAAATACATTTATCTATGACAAATAAAAGCACCAAAGGCATTTGGAAAGTGATCTCAGCCTCATCCATGGGAACCATGATTGAATGGTACGATTTTTACATTTTTGGAAGTTTAGCCGTCGTCATTTCTACTAAATTTTTTCCGTCAGACAATCCAACAGCAGCATTCTTATCAACCCTTGCAACGTTTGCTGCAGGTTTCGTTGTTCGACCTTTTGGAGCTTTGTTCTTTGGACGATTGGGCGACTTAATTGGAAGAAAATACACGTTTATGGTGACGCTCCTATTGATGGGAGGCGCTACTTTTCTGATTGGATGTATTCCGAGTTATGAAACGATTGGATTTTTAGCACCTTTACTCGTGTTAATCCTTCGACTCTTGCAAGGATTAGCACTCGGAGGAGAATATGGTGGTGCTGCAACTTATGTGGCAGAACACGCGCCCGTTGGACAAAGAGGTTATTGGACCTCATGGATTCAAACAACGGCAACGATTGGATTATTTATTTCATTAATGGTCATTCTCGCAACAAAGCACCTATTGACTCCCGAACAATTTGATGATTGGGGCTGGCGCGTTCCTTTTTGGGTTTCAATTATTATGGTATTTGTATCATACTTAATTCGAACGAATATGGAAGAATCTCCTGTGTTTGCTAAAGCGAAATCAGAAGGAAAAACGAGTACGAATCCAATTAAAGAAAGTTTTGGAAACAAATATAACTTAAAGTTTGTGCTACTCGCGTTGTTTGGAGCAACGATGGGTCAAGGTGTGGTTTGGTATACTGGACAGTTCTACGCCATGAACTTTATGAAAACGGTCATGAATATTGATTCGTCCCAGGTAGATACTTTACTTGGAATCGCACTCATTTTAGGAACACCATTCTTTATTTTCTTTGGCTGGTTGAGCGATCAATGGGGACGGAAGTACATTATGATGGGCGGAATGCTACTTGCAATTTTATTATATCGACCGATTTATAAGAGCATGTACTCGACTACAAATGTTGAAAATAAAACTGAACTTGCGGGAGAGTCAACGCTTACGGCCGAATTGAAGGAAAATAAGAACCATGTTTTGGATTCAGTCTACACCATCAATAAATCATATAATGACGGAACTAAAATGCTACAAGTTAGAACCGTAAGCCTTGAATACGGCAAATCAATAGTAGTAGATGGGAAGCCAAAAGTAGATACCAAAACGACTGTGACGATAAATACCAATGATCAATGGATGTTGATTTTCTTAATCTTTATTCAAGTGATTTTTGTGACGATGGTTTACGGTCCGATTGCGGCATTTTTGGTTGAAATGTTTCCCGCGAAAATACGTTATACTTCCATGTCACTGCCGTACCATGTTGGAAACGGAATTTTTGGTGGATTGCTTCCAGCGATTTCGACTTATTTTGTAACCCATGCCAAAGACGATGGTAATCCTGAATTTTATTTAGAAGGATTGTGGTATCCCATTGTTATCGCATCAGTTTGCTTTGTCATTGGGATCATTTATATTCAAAACAATAATAAAAATAAACATATCTAAATAATAGATTCTAAAATGAGCTTGAGCATTTTAAAAACAATAAGTATAAACAAATGAAACAATTAAAAAGAGTTTTAGGAATGATATGGATTGCATTAGCGGTAGCAGCCGGTTACTTTTGTATCTTTGAGTTTGGATTGCCAAAATTGCTTTCCGACAAACAAGATGATTTGGTTTTTGGAATAATTATTTTATTTATTCTAACGCCACTAATCGTAACTGGCCTAGGAACATTTGGCTATTATGCTTTGATGGGCGAGTACGATAATAACAAATAACACCATTAAAAATCTATTAAATTTATTCCTTTTCCAAAACAATGAGCTACTATAAAATTGATTCCTTAGAACAATACTTCAAACACTACAACAAATCCATTCGTGAACCTCGAAAATTTTGGGGAAAAATTGCCGAGGAGAATTTTCTATGGTACCAACAATGGGACAAGGTCATGGAGTTTGATATGGGGAAGGCAGAAATAAAGTGGTTTATCGACGCGAAAGTGAATATCGTAAAAAACTGCATCGATCGGCATTTGGCGCGTCGTGGCAACAAAACAGCGATTATTTTTGAACCCAATGATCCAAACGAAAACGCCATTCACATTAGCTATAATGAACTGCACGAAAGAGTTTGTAAAATGGCAAATGTGTTGCGGGAACAAGGTGTTGAAAAAGGAGATCGGGTTTGTATTTATTTGCCAATGATTCCTGAATTGGCCGTATCGGTTTTAGCTTGTGCTCGAATTGGAGCGATTCATTCTGTTGTCTTTGCCGGCTTTTCAGCAAGCGCTGTCGCTTCTAGAATTACTGATAGTGAATGTAAAATGGTGATTACGTCCGATGGCGGATATCGAGGCAACAAATCCATCGATTTAAAAGGAATTATCGACGAAGCGCTCGAAAAATGTCCATGCGTCGAAACTGTTTTGGTTGCGAAAAGAACAAATACTTCTGTGAATATGAAAGTGGGAAGAGACCAATGGATTCAACCACTTCTCGACCAAGCCTCTGACAACAATGTTGCTGAAATTATGGATGCAGAAGATCCATTATTTATCTTATACACCTCAGGTTCTACAGGAAAACCGAAAGGAATGGTTCATACCACTGCTGGTTATATGGTATACACTGCCTATACTTTCAAAAATGTATTTAACTACGAGGAAAATGATATTTTTTGGTGCACGGCCGACATCGGCTGGATTACAGGTCATTCTTATATTCTTTATGGTCCACTTTTAAATGGAGCTACAACCGTTATGTTTGAAGGTGTTCCTTCTTATCCAGATTTCAGTCGATTTTGGGAAGTCATCGAAAAACATAAAATCACACAATTCTACACGGCGCCAACAGCCATAAGAGCTTTGGCTAAGGAGAGTTTAGATTATGTACAACGTTTTCCATTAAAATCACTAAAAGTCATCGGCTCTGTAGGCGAACCAATCAACGAAGAAGCTTGGCACTGGTACAACGACCACGTAGGAGGGAAGCGCTGCCCACTAGTAGATACTTGGTGGCAAACGGAAACGGGTGGGATTTTAATTTCTCCAATTGCATTCGTCACGCCAACAAAACCAACGTATGCATCATTACCATTACCAGGAATTCAACCCGTGCTCATGGACGAAAAACGCAATGAAATAGAAGGCAATCAAGTCGCAGGAAGTTTATGTATTAAGTTTCCGTGGCCAGCCATCGCTCGTACCATTTGGGGCGATCATCAACGTTATAAAGACACTTATTTTTCTACCTTTCCGGGTAAGTATTTTACTGGTGATGGCGCTTTGAGAGATGAAGTCGGTTATTACAGAATCACTGGTCGCGTGGACGATATTGTGATTGTTTCTGGGCATAATTTAGGAACAGCACCCATCGAAGATGCAATTAACGAACATCCAGCTGTTGCTGAAAGTGCGATTGTTGGATTTCCGCATGATATCAAAGGAAATGCGTTGTATGGCTATATTATTTTGAAAGAAATTGGGGAAAGCAGAGATCGAAAAAACTTGTCGATTGAAATTAATCAATTGATTTCAGATCAAATAGGTCCTATTGCGAAGTTGGATAAAATTCAATTTGTTTCTGGGTTGCCTAAAACACGTTCAGGAAAAATTATGCGACGAATTCTACGTAAAATAGCAGAAGGTGACTTCTCTAATTTTGGTGATATTTCTACTTTACTTAATCCGGAAATTGTGGATGAAATTAAAGACGGAAAACTGTAAAAGAAGAAATAATATATTTTAGCCACGAATTCTCGAAGATTAATAAGCTGCAATAGTTTAATTCGTGTATTCGTGGCTTTTTTGCACCCGTGAATCTTACAAATTTTTAACGCTTGATTAATTCTCCACTAAAAGTAAATTGTCTAGATTTACTTCTTTATGATAGCAAATTCAGAAATAGCAATTGTTGGCGGCGGCTTAGCAGGATTGACAGCAGCAATTCACCTATCAAAATTGGGGTATTCTATTACTTTAATTGAAAAAAATACCTATCCAAAACATAAAGTTTGCGGCGAATATGTTTCGAACGAAGTACTTCCTTATTTGACTTGGTTAGGCGTCAATCCTGGTATTCTAAATCCTTCAAAGATTGACAGACTTCATTTTTCCACTGAAAACGGAACTGCGGTTCAAACAAAATTACCATTGGGTGGCTTTGGCATAAGTCGATATAATTTAGATTCCTATTTATACCAAAAAGCACTTGAAAACCGTTGCACTATTATTCAAGAAACGGTCACTTCTATCAACTTTGATCAAAATATTTTTTCAGTTTTGCTTTCAAATAATCAAGTCATAAAATCTGATTTTGTTCTTGGCGCCTTTGGAAAGCGATCCAATTTAGATCAAAAACTCGAACGGAATTTTATTCAAAAGTTATCGCCTTGGTTAGCAGTAAAGGGACATTATGCCGTTGACTATCCTGATGATTTAGTGGGTTTACATCATTTTAGAGGCGGTTATTGTGGTGTTTCCAAAGTAGAGGATGATATCGTGAATATATGTTATTTAGCTGATTATGAGACTTTCAGCAAACATAAGAACATCGAAATGTATGAAGCAAATGTGGTTTCTAAAAATCCCTTCTTGAAAGAGATACTTGAAAAAGCCACCCCGATTTTTGAAAAACCTTTAACCATCAGTCAAATTTCTTTTGAGAAAAAAAAGCCTGTTGAACAACATATTATTATGATTGGTGACAGCGCCGGGTTAATTCACCCTTTGTGTGGGAACGGCATGGCCATGGCGATTCACAGTGCTAAAATTGCTAGTGAACTGATTGATGATTATTTGGTAAAAACAATTGCAACGAGAAGTGAATTGGAAGAAAAATACAAGCAGACATGGAATCAGCATTTTAGAAAAAGAATCACAGCCGGTCGGTGGTTAGGAAAACTATTGCAACAACCTGAACTTACAAAATTACTCCTTAGACTTGTGATCTCACTCCCTTTCGTACTTTCGACGATTATCAAGAGTACGCACGGTAAAGCAATTAAAGTTAAAGAATCATGAAGTTAAGTACAAAATACCGAACGGCAGAATCGGAGATTATGGATGATTTCGCCCTTGAAGGAGAACAATTGACTGATGCTTTAGACAAAATTGCGAGAATAAACCAGCTATTAGGAGGGAATACATTGACATTGAACGGTGTTAAGAAGTTGATTTCTAAGATACCAGATGGGCAGTTGATTACGATTGTCGATTTAGGTTGTGGAAATGGTGATATGCTGAGAACACTGGCGAACTATGCTGCACGAAACCAACTGAATTTTAAATTAATTGGAATCGATGCCAATCCATTTACTGTGAATTATGCAATAAATTCTTCTGTCAAGTATCCAAATATCGAGTATCTTACAGCAGATATTTTTGAAACAAATTTCGAGAATATTAATTTTGATATTGCGCTTTGCACCTTGACTTTACATCATTTTAAAGACAATGACATCATTCGGATTATTGAAAATTTAGAGAGAAATGCTAAGTTGGGAATTGTTGTGAATGATTTGCATAGAAGTAAAATTGCCTATCGATTATTTCAATTGATTGCAGTAATTTTTAAATTAAACGAGATGTCGAAAAAAGACGGATTGACCTCAATATTAAGAGGATTTAAAAAAGAAGAACTAATCAGTTTTTCCAGAAAATTGCGAAACTCAAGTGCAGAAATACACTGGAAATGGGCATTTAGATATCAATGGATTATTACTAAACTATGAGTGTTAAAATAAGGACAGTCGCGACGCAATTGCCGAAGTATTCTCGGACAACCGAAGAAATAATTCCATTTTTAGATACTTGGTTGTTCGAACAGGACGAACGTTTCGTAAGAAAGGTGAAGAAAATATTTGAAAATACGGCGGTGGATAAACGGTATTCCATTATGGACCCGATTGAGGTATTTACAGCGGCGACTTTTGAAGATAAGAATGAGATTTATGTTCGAGAAGTTATTGATTTGGGTGAAAAAGTACTGAAAAAAGCATTGGAAAAAGCAAGCTGGAAAGCAGAAGATGTCGACTTTATTATCACCGTAAGTTGCACCGGAATTATGATTCCATCTCTAGACGCCTATCTGGTTAATAAACTCCAAATGAAACAAGATATTGTACGGTTACCTGTTACAGAAATGGGTTGTGCTGCTGGAATTTCTGGGATCATATACGCAAGAAACTTCTTGAAAGCCAATCCGGGAAAACGAGCTGCAGTAATCGCTGTTGAATCGCCCACAGCTACTTTTCAATTGAATGATTTTACTATGGCCAATATTGTCAGTGCCGCTATTTTTGGAGATGGCGCGGCTTGTGTTCTACTGTCCTCAGAAGCAGATGCCATTGGTCCACAAATACTAGATGATGAGATGTATCATTTTTATGACAATGAGCATATGATGGGCTTCAAACTAACCAATTCTGGATTGCAAATGATCTTAGATATTGAGGTTCCAGAAACTATTGCATCGCATTTTCCAAATATAATTCATCCCTTTTTGACGAAGAATGATCTAGCAATAGAAGCCATTGACCATTTAATTTTTCATCCAGGAGGAAAGAAAATTATACAAACTGTTGAAGCGTTGTTTTTAGGATTGGGGAAGAATATCGATGCCACGAAAGAAATATTGCGGTCCTATGGCAATATGTCGAGCGCAACCGTATTGTATGTGTTAGAAAAAATCATGGCAACCCAACCCAAGAGTGGCGAAAAAGGATTGATGCTGAGTTTTGGTCCAGGTTTTTCGGCTCAAAAAGTACTGTTAGAATTTTAAGGATGACGACAAACGAAATCACAGCAAAATTGCCTTATGACAAACCATTTTTGTTTGTCGATGAACTGATTTCTATCGATGAAAATGGCGTCGAAGGTTGTTATACTTTTGATGAAAATCTAGCGTTTTATCAAGGTCATTTCAAAGGAAATCCTATAACGCCTGGCGTGATTTTAACGGAAGTTATGGCGCAAATTGGTGTGGTTTGTTTGGGTGTATTTTTGATCAATGATGCATTGAATACAAAAATACTAATATCCTTAACATCAATGGATATAGAGTTTTTAAAACCAGTGTATCCAAACGAAAAAGTAACCGTAAAATCCGAGAAAATTTACTTCCGGTTTGGGAAATTAAAATGCAAAGTAAGCATGAAAAATGAAAAGGATGAATTGGTTTGCAGCGGTGTAATTTCAGGAATGATTTTGAAATAATATGAATAAAAGAGTTGTCATCACGGGTTTAGGCGTTGTTGCACCGAATGGAGTAGGGGTTGCTGCATTTTTGCATGCGATCAAAAATGGAATATCGGGTATTCGATTCGATCAAGAATTGGCTGATTTACAGTTTTCGTGTCAAATTTCTGGAAAGCCAATTATTTCAAATGATATGAAACTTCATTATTTTACTGAATTAGAACTGCGGAATTTCAATGCAACTGGAATCTTATATGGTGTTATGGCTGGGATGGAAGCGTGGAGGGATGCTGGATTATCAATTAATAAAAACGAGGAACCTGATTGGGATTCTGGAACAATTTTCGGAACAGGAACCTCTGGAATTGAAAAATTTAGAGAATCCATTTATAGAATTGATGACTTGCAAACGAGAAGATTAGGAAGTACCGCCGTAGCGCAAACCATGAATAGTGGCGTGAGTGCTTATCTCGGTGGAAAATTAGGACTTGGAAATCAAGTGACGACTAATTCTTCTGCTTGTACAACAGGAACAGAAAGTATTCTTATGGCATTTGAAAGAATCAAATCTGGACAAGCCAAACGGATGCTAGCGGGAAGCACGAGTGATTCGGGACCTTATATTTGGGGTGGATTTGATGCCTTGAAAGTATGTACGTTTAAACATAATGATAGCCCGGAGGAAGGTTCACGTCCGATGAGCGCCACTGCCTTTGGACTTGTACCTGGAAGTGGAGCAGGAGCGCTGCTTTTAGAAGATTTAGAAACAGCTTTAGCGCGCGGTGCAAAAATCTACGGTGAAGTTTTAGGAGGAAATATCAACTCAGGAGGGCAAAGGGGAGAAGGCACAATGACTGCTCCAAATTCGATGGCTGTGCAAAAGTGTATTCGCGATGCATGTACTAACGCAAAAATTCAAGCCGATGATATTGACGCAATCAACGGACATTTAACTGCCACTTCAAAAGATAGTTTAGAGATTCGAAACTGGTCTGAAGCACTGCAACGGAGCGGGAAAAACTTTCCGTACATCAATTCACTAAAGTCAATGGTGGGACATTGCCTGTCCGCTGCTGGTGGCATCGAATGTGTCGCTAGCATATTGCAGTTGCATCATAATTTTGTGTTTCCAAATACAAACTGTGAAGATTTGCATTCAGACATCGAGGCATTAATTTGTAGTTCAAAAATTCCGCACAAGATGACTACCGCAAACTTGAATATAATTGCAAAAGCGAGCTTTGGTTTTGGAGACGTTAATGCTTGTGTCATTTTTAAAAAATATGAAAAACTATAATATGGAAAGAGAAGCAATTATTGAAAAATTAAGTAGCATTATTAAGCCTTTTACCAAAGAGACGGAAGCATTTGATAATTTGACAGAAACTACGGATTTTATTAGTGATTTAAAGATTAATTCTGCTAACTTGGTAGATATTGTGTTAGATATTGAAGATGCTTTTCATATCGTCATCGACGACCAATCGATGGAAAAAATGCTAAATGTAAAATCTGCCATAGAGATCATTGAATCCAAGCTTCTGAAATCATGATTGGAAATGATATTATTGACTTAGCACTGTCTCGCACTGAAAGCAACTGGAAACGAAAAGGATTTTTGGAGAAGCTATTTACAGCAAATGAACAGAAAATAATTTCGTCGTCTGAGAATCCGGAGATTATGGTTTGGAGTTTATGGAGCAGGAAAGAAGCTGCGTACAAGATTTATCATCGGCAAACCAAAAACAGAGTGTTTATTCCAAAACGAATCGAATGCGACACAATTACTATGCAGAAAGGGCTATTTTATGGGCTGGTCAGTGTTGATAGAACATCAATTGTGACAAGAACGGCGGTTACAAATGAATTTATTTATACAGAGGCAGTACTAAATTTAAATACCTTTCAAGCAATTGAACCCATTCATTCCAATGATGTTTTCAAAGACCAATATGGCATTCCTCATGCGAAGACTTCAGAAAACCCAGTTTCTGTTACGCATCATGGCGCATTTGAACGGAGGATTCAACTAAATATCAATTCCCAATCTCGATTTTAGTTTTAAAAACAACAAGGCAATTGTGTACGCATCTTCGGCCGACGAATGACGATCATTTTTTGCAACCTTGAATATTTTACATAACTCATCAACTGAAAATTGCTTATCCGTATTGTCAATCAATTTTCGATACATAATTTCGATATCAATTGCTTCATTTTTGACTCGGCTGCATCCTAATTTATAGAGTGCCTCATTGATCATATCTATATCAAAATGAATCCGATGTCCGACTAAAATTGAATTTCCTATAAAGTCGATAAATGCTTGCATTGCTTCTGGCTCGCCTAATTTTGGAAGTTTACTTTCAACGATAAACTCATTTGAAAGTCCATTGTCGTGCAAAAAAATGTATTGCAATAATATCACTTCAAAACAATCGCTCACCACAATAGTGTTATTTTCAACGGCAACAGCACCGATAGATAAAATGACATCTTTACTAGAATTCAGCCCAGTAGTTTCTGTACTTAATACCACGAACCGATTGGATTTTCGCTCAAATTTTGCGCTATAATTTTTCCAAAATTCAGGATATTCCTTATTTAAGTTTTTGATCCAATCTAGCATAATTAGGAGAATTGAGTCAATTGAAAAGTATCTTTAATTAATTCCTCAAGGTCTTTCATTGGCGACAATGCGTTCTTTAGTATTTCACGATCCGCTTTTGAAAGCTCATCGATGGTAATAAATTCACCTGAATTATCATTTCTTAAACCCTCCAAAGTTCTGAATTTTGACAGTACTAGAAACGCTTCTGCACAGTTTAGAAAAATATCAGCATGCTTCGGATCTTCCATCGCTAGTTGTTTGAAACGCATAAAGGTGTTGTTGATGCCTTTTATATTATTACTCATTGTAAATAAGCGCGCACCATCAATTAATGGCATAAGCGCTTTTGTCTTAATGTTGAATTTATCTTTATTAATTCCTTCTTCTTCTACAGTGAATTTTTTAAAGAAGCTTAGTGGAGCAGGTTTTCTGATGGCATCATTCCCTAGATAATCAAAAAATAGTGTTTGTTTTTTAATATTTTTAAAGATGATATTTGTAATTGCTTCTTCAATTTTTGGTTCACCAAAAGCTATTTCATAGTCGAAAAATATGCTACTTATTTCATTGCTAATTTCCCCGGGGGTATTCATCCAATTTTCATATTGTTTTACCCAATCTGTCAATGACTTACACCATAAAATATTGCTGGCATTATATCCTTTCATCGAAGGGTTATATCCCACTTTTTCTATAGTATCGACTGTTTTCTTTGATAATTTAAGAAAATAATCCTTGACATCACGGTATTTTTCTGCTGCTACATCTTCAAAAACGAGGATATTGTCTTGGTCTGTAAGTAATAATTGCTCTTTTCGACCTTGACTACCAATGCATAAAAATGCAAATCTGGCGGGAGGAGAACCTAGATCAAGAATCGCTAATTCGATTGCTCTCTTTACAATTGCAAGATTGATTTCTCCTGCAATATTACAAATATGAGGAAGCGGAATATTTTTAGATATTGAAGTTTGAATAATCTCAGTCAATCGATTTCGAACTTGTTTTAAGTCCTTTACATCTTTAGATCGTTTAATTTCTTTAATCAGAACCCCTGGATTACTGGCTTGAGCAACAATCAAATCATGCTCTGAAATAACGCCTTTTATATCTGATTTTTCAGAACCGTCTTGCGTAACGCAGAGGTGACTCACGTTGTTCTTCAACATCAATAGCTGCGCTTCTGCTAGTGATACATTTTCCGCAACAGTAATAACGGGTGACGACATGATTTTATCTGCTGTTGCTGTAATCGGAAACCGTCCAGTTACAATTTTGGATCGCATATCGGAATCTGTAATAATTCCAATAGGAAAGGAGTTATCTGTAACAAATACACTATTAGTGAGGTTGTCAGTCATTAGTTGGGCAATATCGCGCAATATGCTAGATGACGGCACCTTAATTGGCGTTCTGTTGTACGAAAGCGATTGTAGATAATGTAAGTCAGATTGAGGTGAAGTCAAGACAACATTATCCGAAAGTAATTTTCCTTTATTTTCGAGATCTCTAGGATCATTGGAGTTATTGGCAAAACTTTCTAACAAGAAATTCAAGACTTCAGCATTCTGTGCCACGAACGGCCGGAAAGTGGCAATCGGAATCGCATAAACAACCGATTCTTCTCTCGCTTTTGCTGTCATCATATAATTGTTTTTGGCAAAAAAGGGGCGCAATCCGAAAACATCTCCAGGAAGACATTTGTTTAATAAGGTTTCCTCAGCATCTGATATCACAGACAAATTAATTACCCCAGAAGCGACAACATAGAAACTATCATGCAATACATCATTAATTTGAAATAATACTTTATGTTTTTCTAAGTTGATGACGCGGATACTAGATGATACCATCTTAAGTTCATCTATTGATAAATTATTGAAAGGTGAAAACTCTTTAAGAAATTCCGCGATTCTTTCTGCGATAGCGTTCATATTGTTATTGTATAAGTCCTTTGTTATGTACTAACTACTGCAAAAATAACAAACATTGATTTAGAAATTTCTATTTATAACAAAAAGATACCACCAAATTGTAAGACGCAGTGAACTGAAGATCATGCTGCGAAGATCAAAATCAATTATTTTCTATTTTACATAATATAAATTATAAGTCAAAATTAAATATAATAATGAAATCCAATGATTAGCAATAATACTGAAATTTAAAGTAACATACTGACTATCGAAAGACCTAAAATAGAACTTTTAAAAGGAGTTATAAACAACTACAAACCACATTGTTAAAAACTAATTTAATAGATTAATAATGATAATCGTACAAAATCAATACTTCTTAAACTAAAATTCCTACAAAAAAATTAAAAAGATGTATTTCGTCGATGAAAATAAAAATTTTAACACTTTCGTCGATGTTTTGTGTATTTAATCTATATAAATTTGACCTCGTTGAATAAAACCAATTTACCTATTACCAAAACCACAAATCTACAGAAATTATGAAAAAATATTTTGCAATTTTGGGATTGCTGCTAAGTTTAAACATTAGCGCCCAAACCGTAACTAAAACCTATACGTTGTCAAATGCTGTAATTTCAAATCCTGAAAGAGGATTTTTTAAATTCAGTTCTTCTAATTCTAGTTTAAATCAAACTGAACTTACTAATTATAGATTAAACAATAATATTACTTTATTGTATAGAAATTATAGATTAAATGATTTTAAGACTACTCCAATCTCCGACTCGTATCTTGCGAGTATGCAAAGTGACTTTGATAAATTAAGAAATGCTGGTCTAAAGTGCATTCTGAGATTTACTTATTCACATAATAGTGGTGATAGTCCAAAAGACGCATCTAAAGCACTTATTTTACAGCATATTCAGCAACTACAACCTTACTTCACGTTGAATTCAGACGTTATTGCCGCTGTACAAGCTGGATTTATAGGGACTTGGGGAGAATGGTACGCAACCAGTCAACCAGAATTTGGAGGTTGGGGTTATAATCAAACTAATTTAACAACTGCAAATATAAATCACAGAAAAGATATTGTGAATGCCCTTTTAAATGCATTACCAGCTAATAGAATGGTTCAGTTAAGAAAACCAGCTTTTAAACAAGATTTGTATTCTCCTAATGCATTGACAAATTCTCAAGCATTTAGTGAGTCAAATTTAGCAAGACTAGGTCATCACAACGATTGTTTTTTGGCGACCGCTGATGATAATGGGACGTATGATGATGTTACAACTGAATATCCTTATTTGGCTCAGGAGACTAAATTCGTTCCTATGGGTGGAGAAACATGTGACTTAAATTCACCAAGAACTGACTGTGCAACTGCTATTTTTGAGATGAATAAATTTCATTGGTCGTTCTTAAATTTAGATTATTATCCTCAAGTCATTGATGGTTTTGAAACAAATAATTGTTTTACAGAAATTCAGAAAAATCTTGGTTACCGTTTCCAGTTAAACACTGCTGTATTGCCAACATCTGTTACATTAGGAAGCACTTTGTCATTCACTCTTAAAATTAAAAATCAAGGATACGCTGCTCCTTTCAACGAGCGTAATGCCTACATTGTACTGAAAAACCTTACCACAAATCAGGTCTATAAAATAATGATGACTAGTGATCCTAGATTGTGGCTTGGTCCAAATGAAATCACCATCAATGAAAATTTGACGTTGCCGAATAATTTAGTTACAGGAAATTACAAAATGTATTTGCATTTGCCTGATAGTTCTCCAACATTAGCATCGAGATCAGAATATGCTATTCGATTCGCAAACGAAAATGTATGGGAAAGCAACACAGGTTATAACAGTTTGGATCACACGCTGAATGTAACCGATACGACTTTAGGTCTCGGCACAAGTGCTAAACTAAATATGTCGCTTTATCCTGTTCCTGCCAAAAATGAACTAACAGTAGAATTAAATGATTTGAATGAATATGAGATTTCACTTTATAATTCACTTGGTCAGTTAATAAAAGTACCGAATACAAAAATTAGTGACAATAAAGTAGTCTTAAATACAAGTAGTCTAGTTGATGGTTTGTATTTTGTTGATCTTAGCAAAGGCGCTATAAAGGATACTCGCAAAATCATAGTGAAACACTAAATTTTAGTTTTTTGATAAATAAATAAGGGATGTTGATTAAATCAGCATCCCTTTTTTGTTATTAAAAAGTGTTATTGTTACTTTTTCTTCTTTAAGTATTTCTTTTTGAAATTGTGCTTAATTCCAAATTGAATGGCGTTCGAATAAAATGTTGATTGCTGAAACACCTCGGCTGAAAAAGTTAACGCTGTAAAATCAAACAATTGATAAGACAACTGAGCAGTAAACCTCTCGAAATTGCCAGCGAAAGTGTCAGCAAAAATACCTCCTTCAATTCTGGAAGTAAACGTCGCTGTATTAAATTCCCAAGCAAGTCCTCCTCCACCGTATAAACGCTCTTTAATAATCCAATATGGATATCCAACGCTCAAATCTCTTGATCCATAAGCAAGTTGAGATTCAACAAAAGGAACAAACTTTGATTTTTTTTCATTGCCCTTATCCCACATTAGTCTCAATGTTAATGCACTATCGTAACCGTCGTCAATATCATCTACTTGTGTAACACCATTCCCTAAATCAGTGATTACTTTTCTAAAGTGTAATTTATTTGGATTCATCATTCGATTCGGATTGATTGGTGGGCCTACAGTATCGCGCGATATCAGTCCTTCTGTATAGTAATTTGCTTCCACAGCAACACTCGCATTGATTGATTTGCCTATGTAAAAATCTTTATACAAATTCAATTGCATTTGATAAATATTTTGATTTAAAGCTGGAGCTGTTTCAGCAGGAAACAAATTAAACTCAGCTGACTTAAAATTACGCTCCTTAGAAGAAGATATTCCTGCACCAAATTGGTAATATGAGTTTGATTTTTTATCAACCTCTACTCTAGCCCTACTCCAATATTGAGGTTTATTCTCTTTAATTGGCGAGGTGATCTTGTACTCCAATCCCATCGTGTTATTGTCTACGTTGTCTTCGTAAATTTTCTTAGTAGTTTCTAATTCATAGTACTTTGAATAACTAATTCCGATACCGTGTATGAAACCTTTCTTGTCATACATATTATATGAAATCAAATTTCTTTGGAACGAAGGATTTTCTTGGTTAGTCTCCAAATAAGAATTAAAATCAATAAAATTACCTTTCGCTAAACGAATATCTTTCATCAATTTCTTAAGAACATCTGGGTAAAATAACTCAGCATGATTAGCAATCAAATCCTGTTGTAAATCCATACTTTCAAAAACAACATCTGTATTTAAGGTTTTTCTCAAATCTTCTTTTTCGTAGATGTTGCTTAATGAATTAGCCAAAACCCATGCATCTTTAAATCGTCCTTGCTCATGGTAAACACTACTCATCAAGACAGTGGCGATCTCATCTTCTGGATGTTCAGCAATATATTTTTTATACACTGGCTCCAATTCGTCTGAAAGACCAGCTGAGATATACCAGTTCATTTTAGTTACAAAATCAATCTCATTGCTAAACTCCGACCAATCAATCGCCTTTTTATAGTCAGCATTATCAGCGTATAGCCAAACAATTGCGGTCGCTAAATCAGATAAATCTTTAGTTGGCTGTTTATTCTCTAATTCGACAAGTGCTTCTTCAGGATAATATTCTAATAAATGCTTTAAATATTTTTTATAATTTTCAATACTGGGCTCAACTTTAGCCAATGCCTTCAATACACTTTTTACTTTCTCTTTGTTTTGTTCGTTGTCAAAAGATTCTAAATATGCCTTCAATAACTTCTTATCTTCTGGAGAAACCTTTATCTGCTCGCTTAACCATTTTTCGTGCGCAATTTCATCTTTATATTCAATAATCTTATCCAGCTCTCCAGAATACAAAATATTATTCTTTGATGGATTTTTAGCAACAAAATCTTCATATAATTTCCACACTTCAGCCCCTTTATTCTCAGAAGCCATATAGTCTGCATACTTATTCCAATCTTTCGGGTCTATCTCGGAGCTCGACAACATTTTATTCTTGAGCGCCTCCATTTCAATTTTGAGGTTTTTTAAATATTTGTCTTCCCAATCTTCCCCTTTCAAGAAAGTTTTGACGTCTATATTAAATTTTGCAAAATCCGCCCGCACCAAGTTTGTGATGGCTGCTTGCTGCGCTTTTTCTTTTGGAGATTTATAAAGTAGATCTATTACTGTTAACTTTGATTTATTTGAATAGACAGAATACAGGTATCCGTCCATAAATGGTGTTTTTGAATAAAGCACCGACTGATTCTTAAGTTGTGTGTCTACTTTATCCATATTTTTAGGACTGCAATACATAAACCAATACTTCTTACCAGATTCTGCTCCATTAATTTCTTTTACCGTATACAAGCCTTTTTCCGAACTATGTGAATAACGTGAAGCTCTCCAATTCATAACAAGATTACCTCCGACGTCACCATTCACAAATCGCATTTGCGGGTAAGTTGCAGTTAATTGTTTTAAATAATTTTTAAACTCCGGAAATAATGCTTTATCCGAATTTGCAGTCTTCCTCCACCCTAAATTAAATTGATTTCGCAAAGAATACCCAGCAGCGCGCTTATCTGCTGTTGCAGGAATTTGATATACGTCATCTGGGTGCACAAAATGAGTCCAAATTCCAGTATACAAAAACATAGACTGGATGGTATATTTTTCATCATCATGCATATAGAAACCACTTGAAATTCTTGGATAATCAAAAAAGTTGTTTTCAAATGGATCATAATCGAATTCGCGATCTCCTCCATCTTCCAAGTTACCGATATATAAGCTACACATGTATTTTAGCGATGGCATGGTGCGTTTGAGCTCTCTAATTCCCATACGATCAATATCATTTGACGGTGGCACGTAAGTCACTGGTAAAGCACCATAATTACTGATCTCCCATTTCTTTTTGATGGTTCCCATCGACGTCTCAATAAATTTTGGGTTTTTCCACAATTTTTTGAGTAATGACACGTGATTGTAGCCGTGGAACGCTAGTTCATGACCGTTTTTCTTCACATCATTGACCAACCAATCTGGCAAAGATTCAACTTTATCTTTGTTTTTGTTTTTCGTTTTGATTTTTTTTGAATTCCATTGATCCAAAGTAAAAGGAGGAACAATTTTATTACGATAGTCAAAGGTTAGCATTGCTGCATATGGAATTTTAAACTCCTTACCTAATTCACGCATATCCGGCCACCAGATTTTTTGTACAAAATCGGAGGTTGTAATGTTCATCTCAGACTTTATTGGTTCCGCAACAATATCATATTGTGGGGATGGAAAATCATCAAGAAAAATTGTCGAAGCATTGGCTATTGGATAAGGAATTCCTTCTAGACCTTTTAGAACTCCTGCAAAAAGAAATCCTCTATCTACTTTTGAAAAATCTCCAGATGTGTTAAATAAAATTACGCTACCAGTACCAATTGGATTTTCAATCACTGTAGGATAATTTGGATTATTAGCAGCTGTTGCGAGGACTTTGACTTTACTTGAAAAATTTTGTCCGGCAAATCCGTATAATTTTGTATCCTTAGCAACACTCTTTCCTGACATATTTGGCAAGACTGGCGTATTGAAATACCAACCAACGGCCTTAGTATCAGTGCCGTACTCGGCTTGTGGTTTAAACCCTAATAAGAAAGCCATTCTCTTGTCTTCGTTCGCGAATGGAATAAAAAGTGTGCCTCCATTGGATACAAAATTAATCAGCACTTCAACAGATGCATCATTCAATTTCTTTGTATCGTAAACGACGATAATTCTTGTTGTAGGAGCAACTTTCAGCGTTGAATTCCAAGTCTTAATATTTAGCGAATTAAAAGGTAACTTCGTATAGTCGCAAACTTTTCTAATTTCTTGATTATACGCCTTACTAAATTTTGAACTTGGGTCATAAATAAATTGAATGACTGCTTGTGAACTTAAAACCGGCGCAGTATATCGTTTAAATGCCTTTTGATTTGTGTTTGCATCCTTCGTATTAAAAAGTTCAATACTTTTAAGATCTGACCAATCGTCAAGCCCCTCACATCCGACCATAAGTATTGAAAGGGCTATTGCCATTCCAAACAAAACGTAATGTGATATAACTTTCAATTTCATATTTAAAAAATCAATTCAGAAATTTTACTTTCTCTTGGTTCATTTATAATTTCATATACTTTTAGGATATTACTGTCGTAGAATAAATTAATACGACGACCTCTTTTTTTGAACAGTTCAATATTAGCGATTAATTCCTTCTGTAACTGCTTGTTTTCTGCAAAACTGTTTGATTCATTATTTTCCGATTCATTTAAAACAAAAACCAGGACACTTTTTGACAAAGAATACTGCGGATTCTTGACTAGAAAATTAGGGTCTTTCTTATGCTTTGTATTAATTGAATCAATTTTTGGATAGTCATTCAGAAAGAAATCGTAATTCATAAAAAAATGAGAATTATTACTGATAACTTGGGCTGCCGGGTCATTTACAACACAATACGAATTGCGAAAAAAGGTTTGAGATATCTTGTCATACGCGTTCAGAATTTGCTTTGGTGTCTGATCAGATACCGTAAGTGAACTGACACTTTTTTCTTGGTAATAATAGGAAGTGTACAACATTGCAACGAAAATAATGGCGACAGAGAATGGACTGTATTTCTTAAATCGATGTAATCCAAAATTGAGAATTCGGCTAACTATTGAAATATTAATGCCTAAAATAATAGGAAGAAAGACAGAGATTGAGTTATTCAACATATCAATGTCTAACCATTCACTTTTTATAAAAGTCAATAGTATCAGAAAATTGAAGTAGGCAAAGAAAGTAATAGTAGCCCGCCAGTTTTCCTTTCTAAATATGACTAAAACCATAACGATTAAGAATCCAATTCCCGTAGAGATTTGTGCGTAACGAATAATTTCACTGTATGGCAATATCAATTGCGGAACATAAGTGTAAGAACTAATGGAGAGTAAATTATTTTGGAGATACTCAAGAATATCTGCCCGTTGAAAATAACATGCATAACTGTATATTCCATACAAAATAATCATGGCAACCATATATGCAAAAATTGCAATGAAATTATCCTTCTTAAATTTCCATTTACTGAAGAGCAATCCAATAATCAAAAAGGGCGGAATCAATATACAAAGGGCGAATAAATCAATCAATCCTATAGTTACAAAGAGAAATAAAAAACTAAAAAAATAATTAATCGGAGGCACCCGATACAATTTTGGTTTTAAATAAAACGCAAATGCAGGCAAGGCAAAGGTTAAGGCAAGAAAAGTAGGATTCCCTTTTAATAAAAAGTAAACATTCAATGGAGTTAAGACATATACCAAACTGAAAAATAATGCGGCAATAGTAGGTGCGATAAATTTGGATGGCGTTAATTTATTGATAATCCAAAATATAATAACTGCCAATAAAGTCGATTCAAGAATTGCAATCACTTGTAGTGCAATTTCTGGGCTAACATCAGTTATTTTGCCATAAAAATTGACGATTGCCAATTCTGCATCTGTCGCCAATTCATAGGTAAACCAAAACTGATTATCAAATTGAATTACCTTATTTAAGTCGTAAATCCAAGCATCTGAAAGCGAGTAATTGTCGTAAATAATAAAATAATAACGGCTTAAGAAAGTGATACCACCGATTATTATTGTAAGTATTAATATAAAATTGTTGTTTTCATCGTTTTTTACTTTGGTCCGATCTAATGAAAACCAACTCCAGAAAGACCTTTTGTTCTCAATATTCCTCAAAAAAGTAAGGAGCGCCGTTCTGATGTGCGTCGTGAAGTAATGCTTGGAATTCCTCAAATTTTTGAATCCAATAATATCAATACCGATCAAAAGAAGAAATATAAAGAAGCAATTGAAAAGATTGTACGCGTCTGCTTCAACCAACATGAAAATTACAATTACTAAAACAGTTGCATATCGAAACCAATTCATTACTAGGAAATCCATAAAATGAACATGTTTAGAAACATTCATAAACTTCCTATTCAAGTAGAATAAAAAAAGTAATATAAAGCAAAGCCTTATAAAACCTAATAATATTGAACTTGTTAAAAACATCATAGTGTTTACTAATTAAATTTGGGGATGGTTTGCAAATCAATGGTTCCAATAAAAAAATCGTAACCTGTGGGCTCGACTCTTTTCTTTACCATTTCTACCAAATCCTTCGAATCTGCGTATTCAATAAGGATAAAAGGAATCGAATAAGTTGCGCTAATTGTATTGATTCGATTTAAGCTTGCTTCAAATATAGTTTTTTCTCTCAAATTGCATTTTTTATCTTTAAAACTGTAGTCCGTCGCAATTGATTCAATAGCAATTAAATCAACATATCGAGACGTTTCCTCGACCAAATCTAAACCTGCATTTTGCATAAACAATTTCCTTGGGTACTTTTCTTTGATTTCCTTAATTAGGTCAATCACTTTTTCCGTTTGATCTTTTTGTGGTCCATGAATAGTGAAATTATCGATGTTATCTAAAAATAAACCATCGTAGCCAAAAGCAAAAATCTCATCAACCATTTCCATCAATGTCTCATTTGCTTTCTTGGACTTTAAGTCTATGTAATGACTGTTCCAAATTTCATTCTTGCCTATCGTATGTTTTTTAAAGTCATTAAAATGCGTTGAACTTTCATTTATCTCTCCGAGACTGATGTACGCAAAAACTTTATCATTTTGAGATCGTACTACCTTAACATCTTTACTATTATAATGCTTTGATTCTAAAATAACATACTTATAATCTTTCACTCCAATAGGATTCGTTTTTCCATAACAAAATAATACGGTACTTTTTTTCATATCGTCTTGAAAAGAATTAAAAACTAAAATGAGTGGGATGATTATAAGAAGTACTTTAATACGCTGCATAGTAGTAGTAATCTAGGTTCTTAAAATAATTGATATTTGCTTTCAAAGTAAGAGCAACAAAAAGTGCAGCACCCAAGAGCATACCAACCACACTATACTCATATGCAAAAAATCTACTTAAGACAAAACCTAATAATATATTTAGTAAACAAGCATAAATAATGGCTTTTAGTGGTTTTTTGGATTGCCCCAAAGTAAATAAATACAAAGAGTTCAACATTCCCCATGCTAAGAGAATATAACCCAAACCACCTATTACACAAACTTTTATACTCAATTGCACCAATGTTTCATTAAACTGCCCTTCAAATCCCCAGGATGCGTTGATAATAAAATAGATAAAAATAAAAGCAAGTGTACTAGTGACAAAAAGCAAAGCCACCTGCTGCCAGTACATTTTCCGAAGTTGATTATTAAAAACTTCAGGTGTCTTGTGATCTGTAATTTTCTGTCCGATATCAATAAATCTTGTGAATGATGCGATACTATATTCTAGAACTCCAGCGAGCAATAAAAAAACTAAAATAGCCAAATCCATCCCTAATTCATAATTTTTTTCAAAATAAACTAGAAACGGCAAATTTCCATTGATGCCTGAAGACCAAGCCATGATTCTATCAATGAAAATAAATATATAAATAAATATTCCATAAAAGAAATATTGGTAATTATGGTATAAGAGAACAGGCACTTTGATTATGTTACCACTGATTGACTTCTTGTTTTTTGTAAGATTCCCAAAATAGACCATCAAGAAAATCTTTACAATCACAATTGCAACAGCGATACCAATCCAGTGTGTCACAAAAATCAGCAAGTTACTGGTTTCCTTCAGAAAAATTGAAACTGCAGTTCCGGCGAAAATAGCGAAAGTAATGACCCATCTCTGTTTGATCGTATGCAATGGTGCTAACATCAACAAAAGCATTCCAACGAAGAATGCGTAAGCGAAAACTACAAATAAAATTTCATACGGATAAATGTGGAAAAAGAAATTTACCAGGAAAATGGTTGTCAAGACAAAGAATATCGAAAGCATTCCGACTTTGTGCAAATAGTTAATCGTCTTATTTGTCATCAGATAGTCTTCGTAATTCCAATAAAACGACGCTTGCTTTCCAATGACTTGAACAAATCCGCCTGTGGAAACTAAACCAATTACAACTCCTAAAACAACGGCTGTAGATTGAATTTCATTAAAACCAACGTATGTCCAAAGTGAGTAGCCAAATACAATAATCGCTGCAATTTGCATCAATACGGGTAGTAAATGAAAAATTCCTAAAGAGTAGTATTGAACAAAAATCTGAGTTTTTACTCTAAAATAGTCTTTCAGCTGAATGACTTTTGGCTGTGACCTTTCAACTTCAATTTCTTTTTCATTCTTGGCGCCAACATAATATTTATCAGTCGTCAATTCATAATAAATTAACGCTGCTAAATCTTTTATTGAATTAAAACCAAAATCATCCTTAGTATCTTTCTCTCTGATACCTAAGGACTCAATTGTTGCTTCAACAACTTCGCTACTAACGGGCTTGCCGATTTTGTCTTTAGTTTTTTCAATTAAAGACTTAATGTTTGTAAAATGATTCTCCATTGTAGATTGGGGTCTATCCTGGTTAAGTTAAACAAAGTGTTCTTCTAAGATGCTTCCATAGCTTCTTGTTGCATGTGTGAATGTAAATAAATTGGTTCTTGCGCTTTTCTATTCATGATAAATTCATAAGCCATCTCGTATTCTTTGATGAATTTGTCGATAGTAAAATTATCAATCACTTTCTTGCGTGCATTTTCACCCATTTTCTTTCTTAAAACATCGTCTTGCAGTAGGTTTACAACACTTTGTCCAAGAGATTCAAAATCTTTCGGCTTACAAATAAAACCGCACGTATTATCTAAAGCTTCTGTTACGCCACCAACATCGGTTGCTACAACAGGAACTCCACAACTCATTGATTCTAAAACTGTATAAGGAAAGCCTTCAGAAATCGAAGTCAATATAGAAATATCTCCTTCACAAAATAACTGATGTGGCTTATCGTGATAACCAGCCAAGATAAAGTTGTCTTCTAACTTTAGTTCTTTGATAAGGTCATTACATTCCTTTGTATATTGCGGTACAGCAGCATTGTCGCCGTACACTAAATATCTAACATTTGGTATACTTCTTTTCGCTACTTCACAAGATCTAATCATTGTAAGAATATCTTTCAATTCAAAAATTCTTGCAGCAGCAACAACGGTTGGCACATTTTGCAGGTGCACTGGCTTTGCTCCAGGAACAAACAAATCCGAATCAATTCCGTTGTAAATTACGTCAATCTTATTTGGATTTGCACCATATTTTTTCTCCCAAGACATATTAAATTTGTTTACGGACAATATCATATCTGATTTGTAGTACACTAACTTAGTAATGCATTCCGAAAATTTGATTAATAAATTCTTTAAGAAAAAGGAATATTCAGATGAATTGATTGCAATTAATCGCTCTCTAATAAATACGCCGTGCTCCGTTGCAATAATTGGCGTTCCGTATTTGTATTTTAAAACCAACGCTGGAATTACTGGAAAACCAGAAAGTGTCAAGTGCGAAACATCAACTTTCGGAACATCTATTGAAAGCGGAATTAAGAATCTGTAAATCCAACGCATCCCAACTGTAAAATCATACAATGTTGCTTCATAATGATTATCTTTTTCAATGACTTTAGAAACCGTATTACAGAAACACTTCCAAACCACCTGGCTCCTCATGGTATTTTTGTAATCATGGTTTTGGAAAAACTGCCACATATCGAAAATGATGTCATCAGTTTCCTCTACTTCTATTGAAGAGTCGTATATGCTATTCAGTAATCTTTCAAATATCGGTATGAATTGTTCCTCAATTTCAGTAGCGTCCTCTTGCTCTTTTTTATTTACTGTCTTGTAGTATTTCTTACCGTAACTCAAAAGTTCCTTCGGCTCTAATGGCGACCATAAGGGAACTTGAATTACATTCTTCACATTCTCGCTTAATACGTATTTTGATTTCTCTTCGAAATCTGCATTGATTGAGTACAGTGAGTAATTGACATTGGTCACTTTATTACACAGCATATGCGCCCAAGTTGAAACTCCTCCACCATTAAATGGATAGGTTCCTTCTAAAATCAACATTACATCGTACTTGTTCTTCATATTCATTAGGTTTAAGCAATTAGAAACATTGGGATAACATTAATTTGAGGGAAAATTAACATTTGTTTCTAAAGCAAAGATATTTTGTCTTTAGCAAATAAAAAAAAAATACGCCTGAAATCTGTTGTAAACACTCATAAAGTCGATGAAGTGCAACTTTTTAACCGATAAAAGTTGACGGCAAAATTTTGTTAAAAAATATAGGTTGAATACATCGATAAAATGATGTATTTCATCGAGTTGCAAGATCAATAAAAGTGATCTAAAATAATTTTTCTCTAATTTTCTTTCCAATTAGCAAAATTAATTTCAATTTGTAATCTTCAATTAGCCATTCTCTGTAATTTTTACTACAATGACTTAAACAATTCGCATAGCGCTTCATTCTTGATTGAATATCTTCCCCAAGTTCCTTTGCCAAAGCTTTAGCCTCAAATAGATCTTCTGCATTGTCGACACACATGGAAGCATGCTGTTCTAATGACTTCTCAATAACAATTTTTGATCGTAAATTTTGTGAAATCGCAATTTTGTGTTCTTCGTCAACATCAAAAGTAACCACTTCAGTTTTAGCAAACTTGGCGCGCAATTCTGGTGGCATTTCGTATTTGAAATGTAATTCTATTTCTACGTCATCTCGCAGATTTTCAAGGTAGTATTCCGGTGATTTAAAAATATGTTGCCAGTCGACGGGTTCACTCCATAGCCCAAAACGCGCAGCATTATTTCCCAAATCGATGACGGTAAAAGTATCTTTATGTTGCAATTTTCTTGAACCACGACCAATCATTTGAAAATACAATGTGAGGGATTTTGTTGCCCGATTCAAAATAATACTTTCAACTGTTGGTTCGTCAAACCCAGTCGTAAGAATTCCAACAGAAGTTAATATTGCATCTGGGGTTTTCTTAAACCACGCCAAAATTTCCCGTCGGTCTTCGGGATTACTGGTATTATCTAGATGTCGTATCGGATAACCAGCTTCTCTAAAAGTTTCATAAACGTACAACGACGTATTGATGCCGTTATTAAAAATCAACGTCTTTTTACCCAATGATTTTTCGGCATAGGCATGAATTAGCTTTTCTTGCATCGCCAGATTAGAATATAAGTCGTCTGAAGATTTGACGGTATAATCGCCGTTTATTCCAACTTTTAGTGACGTCAATCCAACGTCATAGCTGTAAGTTATTGCCTTTGCTAAGAATCCTTTTTCAATTAATGATGAAATAGTATCGCCAACGATTAACTCATCATAATTCTCATTCATGGGCAATTTAATATTCGAACTTAGCGGTGTTGCTGTAACGCCCAATATAAAAGCGTTCTTGAATGAACTAAGCAATTTTCGAAATGAATTGTAATGTGCTTCATCAATAATAACTAAACCTATATTGTCTAGATGCAATTTCTTATCATTAATTCTGTTCTTAAGCGTTTCGACCATCGCTACAAAACACGAAAAATCATTTTGATCCGGTAATTCCTTTACTTTGCTATTAATGATTTTGTTTTTGACATCAAATCCCTTAAGCATTTTAGAGGTTTGTTTGCATAACTCTATTCGATGCGTTAAGACCAAGACTTTTTTGTCATGTTTGGACAAGTATCTTCTGACTATTTCAGAAAAAATAACGGTCTTGCCTCCTCCTGTTGGCAGTTGATATAATAAATGATGGTTGCTGGGAGCATTGTCTAAACGTTCAAAAATGCTTGCAATGTCGCCTTGTTGGTAACTATAAAGTTCCTTTCTGTCTTCAATTTCCGAATCTAATTCTCTGTGAGGCATGGCGCATTTGTTGAATTTTGCAAAAGTACGCCTAAAAAAGACTTTTTCAGTGTAATTCAGGAAAAAACATATGCTAATAATCAAATCGCTCTATGATGGCAATAAATTCTTCACTGTTATTCCAATTTTGTGCAGCGGTAACCTCTTTAATATCCTCTACTCTAGTTCGAAAATTATAGAGAATGCCTTTTTCAATCATAAAGCTAATCGATTGACTGAATGATAACAACATTCCTTTAAAAAAAGCTTCTTGTTTGATTACTTTCTCGGAAGATAATGCTTGAGCAATTTCAATATTATAAAGCATTAGATCGGCTACAAGAAAAGGATCAACTCCCAAAGAAATGAAATGTTTGATATACTTTTGAGCAACTGACCGCCTCATTTTAGGTCTTTTTCCTCTGATTGGAAAAAACTCATTAGCAATTTTAAGCTTTGCATCTTTCATCAAATTTGCTTCATTTGGATTGAAAACAAAATTGAAATAAACTTTTACAGGCACAAACTTCTCGTATATTTCAACAATTTGTTCTTCTAATTGCTCTTTTGAGAGTTGACTCAAAAATTTCTTTAATTCTCTTTTACTCATCTAATTTTCGATTTGAACAAAAGTACTTTAGTTTTAGTTTATAAATGAATCCTATTCGCTAATTTTGCGCAAAAATAAATACCGATTATAATGATCAAATTATTCAAAATAATAGCACTTCTGGAAGGAATTTCACTACTATTTTTGCTCTTCTTTGCTATGCCGATGAAATATATATACGAACAACCCATCTTTGTGAAAACAATTGGAATGGCGCACGGTCTATTATTTATTGCCTATATTTTATTGGCGATTATGTTGAAAATGGAAGAAAAATGGCAAATCAAGAAGTTCGGTATCATTTGTATCGCATCCATTATTCCTTTTGGCACTTTCTACATTGAAAAAAAGTATTTGAGAAATGCATAAACTACTTGAAGCTATCTTTTGTTGGTGCTATCCATTAATGAGAAAATGGGGTTTGCAGGATACGCTTGCTTCCTACACAAGTTTAGCAATCAATATTGTCATTCTATCGCTTTTAGCCTATTTTATTTTTTTTGTTTTTAGGTTTTTCCTAGTTACTGTAATGGCTATTATAGCGAAAAGAACAAGAACAAAATTTGATGATTTATTGATTTCTAACAAAACCGCGAAATACATTTCGCATTTAATTCCACTATTATTCATTTACAAATCTGTTCCAATTATTTTGAATGATTTTGTTTATTGGGAATCAGTCTTTGGTAATTTAGTAGGAGTTTATATCATCTTATTGAGTTTATGGATTGTTAGAACCATATTTAATGCGCTTCGAGACTATTTAAAACTGAAGCCTGAATATAGCGACAAACCAATTGATAGTTATATTCAAGTAATTATGATTATCCTATGGATGATTGGATTGACAGTAATTGTTTCAGAGCTCTTTAATATAAAAGCCAACACGCTATTTACAACTCTTGGAGCAGTTTCGGCAATCATAATTTTGATTTTTAGAGATATTATTTTAGGATTTGTAGCGAGTGTTCAAGTCTCTCTGAATGACATGGTACGAATCGGCGATTGGATTACTTTTGACAAATTTGGTGCTGACGGAGATGTAATCGAAATTAATCTTGCAACTGTAAAAGTTAGAAACTTTGACAATACCACTACAACAATCCCAACATATAGTTTAATCTCAGACTCTTTTCGAAACTGGCGCGGAATGCTTAATTCAGACGGACGAAGAATAAAAAGACATTTATTAATCAAAGCCAAAAGCATTCATTTTTTGACAGAAGAAGAACTGGTGAAAATGAAGAAAATTCAATTGATTAGTAAGTACATCGACCACCGACAACTTGAAATAGACAAGTTTAATTCCTTTCATGAAGTCGACAAGTCTTTGCCCATCAACGGAAGAAATCTTACTAACTTTGGTTTATTTAGAAAATACATCACTTGTTATCTTGAAAACTATCCAAGTTTAAATAAAGATATGATATTGCTTTGCAGACAGTTACAGCCGACAGCTCAAGGTATTCCTTTAGAAATTTATACGTTTACAAAGGATAAGAAATTCGAAAACTACGAATATATCATGTCAGATATTTTCGATCATATAATTGCTTCAATAGGATTTTTTGACCTAGAAATATTTGAATTGTCGACTGGTAAAGAAAACTTTTCTTAAGCAAGCTATTTAAGTCGATCATTAATATATTCGATTGTAGTTTTTCCGTGGGCTTTTGGTTTTCCATCCTCCCCTAAGCTAACCATTGTTATTGTATCTATCGTGATAATTGTTTCTCTAGTCATAATATTTCTGGCTTCGCATTTTAATGTTAACGAAGAATTACCAAACCGAACTACATCTATTCCAATTTCAACAATGTCGCCTTGTCGCGCTGAACTTCTAAAATTGATTTCTGACATATGTTTGGTAACTATTCTCGAATTTTCAAGTTGAATGATAGCATATAATGCCAATTCCTCATCAATCCAAGCTAGTAATTTTCCTCCGAATAACGTTCCGTTTGGATTTAGATCCTCAGGTTTAACCCATTTTCTTGTATGGAAGCGCATGATTTATTTTAATTTAGAGTTCTCAAAATTAACCTTTTTACTCTTATTTCTCAGTAAAAATATAGTAAATAACCTATATTGATGACTCAAATAGCACTTCCAACATCGCAGCTGCATTCATAAACAAATCGTTGATAAGAAAATGCTGTATTTATTTGACGATAACTTGAATTTTAAAAGTAAACTCCTATATTTGCATTTGAAATGTTAAAATCAGACTATCCTTATAGTCGTAACAACCATGTATATTATGAAACATCGTTTACTATTATTATTTGTTGCTTTACTAACGGTTTCTTTTACTTACGCTCAAGACGCGCCAAAAGAAGACCTTAAAGAAGCAAAAGATACTGGAGAAAGAAAAGATTACAACAAATGGACAATTGAATTAACTGCTGGACAAAGTAAAGGAACAAGACCTTTTTCTGAAGGCTACTACTCTAGTAATCCTGATAGTTTTTTCGGAACAGTAAATGTCAATACTTTTAGTGTAGGGGTTCGATATATGTTTAGTTCTAGATTCGGATTAAAAGTCGATGTAAGTTCAGATAGATTTGAAAATAACAAAAATACAACTAGTCTTGACTTTCAATTACAACAATATAGAGTTGGATTTCAAGGAGTCGTAAATGCTTCAAGATTATTCAATATTCAAAAAGAGTTAGGGAGATTGAGTTTATTGGTTCACGCTGGAATTCAAATTGCTCAATCAACTCCAAAATTAAAAGCGGATCAATATCTTCCAGACTATTACTACGATAAGTCCGAATACAATGGTGGTGTTATGTTCGGAATATCTCCAGAAGTTCGAATTTCTAAGAAATTTTCGGTAATCGGTGATTTTAGTACAATCTCAAATTTCAGACAACATTTCACATGGGATGGTCGACTTAATGATGAGAAAAACAACTTGTCTGGGCAAATGATTATGGCCTCTCTTGGTGTAACGTATTCATTTGGAAAAGATAATATACACGGGGATTGGGCAATTATTGACGAAAGCAAGTTGAAAGAAATCGAAGCCCTTGATAAGAGAATTGGAGATTTAGAAAGCATGATGAATGACACTGATAAGGATGGTGTTCCAGATTATCTAGATGTTGAGAATAATTCAATTGCAGGAGTTGCAGTTGATACTAAAGGAAGAATGGTTGACATCAACAAAAACGGTGTTCCGGACGAGTTAGAAAGCTATATGGCGAATAACTTTATAGACAAATCAAATGTTGCTACTGTAATTGAAGGTGCCAATTCAGATATGATTAAGAAAATGATTAACGATGGATATGTTGCTACTTATTTCGAAACTGGTAAATCACGTCCAACACAGGAATCGACAGAAGGAATTGGCTTTATGTTAACCTATTTGCGGAACAATGCAGGTTCATCTCTTGACATCGTTGGTCATGCGGATGAAATTGGAGGTAGTGAGTACAATAATAAGTTAGCCAATGATAGAGCTAAAAATGTTAAACAAGTGTTGTTGGATGCAGGAATTGATGGCTCTCGTTTGAATATTGTCTCTGAAGGTGAAGATACTTCAGTATTGAAAGATTCTTCTGATGCAAGAAGATTGGTACGAAGAGTAACCTTCAAAATTAAAAACTAATTAACAGTTACATCTTAATAACTAAAAAAAACCTTCGTATCACTGCGAAGGTTTTTTTTTATCTTTAAAAGAAAAAAACATGGAAACTCGAGATCTTAATATGACCCAGTGGAGAGGCGAAATGATTGGTACTGTAAATGAACAGTCCTCTAGCGAGGAGAAATTTCAAAATCAAACATTACGTCCGATTTTAAAACTTCAAAATGACTTATTTATTGAAGTCTTCAAAAATCACATTAGCAAGCATAAAAATGACTTCTATTCACTTACAGTAGATAGAAAATTGCAATACATTGAAAATGCTGTGCAAAAAGATATCAAGTTTCGAAATTCATTGAAAGGAATGGTTATTGGACTTTTTACTTTATGCGAATATGAATTGTATATTCAAAATTCTTCCTCTTTAAATAAACGGATGATGAACATGTTGATAGAGCGCCTAAAAAGTCAAGTGCAACTTTTCGAAACGGTATTAAACAATTAAGATTGATTTTTGCCAATTACCTATCATATACTGGCTTTTTTTGTTTTCATCGAGACAATCTGCGACAAACTTTTAAACAAATCTAATTGGGTATTGCGCTTATATTTTAATGTTTTCACAAATTATTGCAATCAATTCAAACATTCTCGCAATTGTTTGCTAAAATAAAACGTTTCAGGGTAAGTATTGAATATTTTTACTATAATTGTTTTTGATAATTATTACAATACAAGCAATCCAAATTGCTATTCAAAATTCTAAATAAATATTATAGTAAGTCCAATATATGAAAGAAGAATACTTCAAATGGTACTCACCAAATCTCAATCGAGAAATGGAAATGTTAGTTTTTGGTCACGCGGGTTACCCTGTTATTTTGTTTCCTACCTCCATGGGAAGTTATCATGAAAATAAAGATCAAGGGCTAATCGGTTCTGCGAAATGGTACATTGAACAGGGCTTAATTCAAATATTTTGCCCCGGAAGTATCGACAAAGACAGTTTTTATAATAAAAACATCCACCCTTATCACCGCATTCAGAACCATGTTTGGTATGACAAAATGATTTGTCACGAAATTGTTGAGCGGGTCAAGAATAATACTTATTCAGGAAAAGTAGCGGTTGCTGGCTGCAGTTTTGGTGGCTATCACGCCGCGAATTTTGCTTTTAGACATCCTGGCTATGTCAGTCATATGTTTTCGATGAGCGGCGCATTTAGCATCAAAAGCTTTATGGACGGGTATCACGATGAAAACGTCTATTACAATAGCCCCGAAGATTACCTTCACGGTCTAAATGACCGTGAATTATGGAATATGGATATTATACTTGGAACATCCAATTGGGACATTTGTTTTGATGCCAATTTGAAATTGAGTCGCGTATTGGCGCAAAGAGATATACCACATTGGCTAGACGTTCGTCAAGATCAAGAGCATGATTGGCCTGTTTGGCGTCAAATGTTTCCACATTACTTATCAAGAATTAAATTCTTCTAAATATTAAGACTATCGGATTTGAAATCGAAGATTCACGAAAACCTAAAAATAATAAAGTCATGAGTAAAAAAATTGGAATATTATTCGGAATGGAAGATACCTTTCCTTACGCATTTATTGAAAGAGTAAATTCTAAAAATGAAAAAGGAATTATTGCGGAAGCAGTTTCAATAGATAAAGTTATTCAAAATAAAGGCGGGGAATATGCCGTAATTATCGACCGCATATCGCAGGACGTGCCATTCTATCGGGCATACCTGAAAAACGCAGCATTGACCGGCACCAACGTCATCAACAATCCGTTTTGGTGGAGCGCCGACGACAAGTTTTTCAACAATTGTTTGGCAGATACACTTGGTGTGCCGCTTCCCAATACTGTTATTTTACCTTCTGCGGAACATCCAACTGACACGACTTCAAAATCATTTCGCAATCTAAAATTTCCAATGGATTGGGAAGGAATTTTCCAGTACATCGGCTTTCCAGCTTACATGAAACCTTATGCTGGTGGCGGATGGAAAAATGTATATCGGTTAGAAAACAAAGAAGAATTCTGGCAAAAACATCAAGAAACTGGACAGTTGGTGATGTTGCTACAAGAAGAGATTGTGTTTACAGAATATTTCCGCGTGTATTGTTTGGGAGGAAAAGATGTGCATATTATGCAATACGAACCGAGAAATCCACATCATTTGCGCTATGTAATTGACGGGCCGCCAGTAGATAAAAAATTATTAGCCACAGTAAAAGATTATACGATTCGCCTTTGTAAAGGTTTAGGTTATGATTTTAATACGGTTGAATTCGCGGTGCGAGACGGAATTCCTTACGCAATCGACTTTGGAAACCCAGCGCCAGATGCTGAATTCACTTCAGTTGGTGCAGACAATTTCGAATGGGTGGTGGAAGCTGCTGCAAAAATGGCGATTGCTGCTGCTAAGAAACAAAAACCTGGAAAAATGAATTTGACTTGGGGAACATTTATCAAAGATGCAGCAGCCGAAAAATAAAAAAGAATTGTAGGAATACGAATTGCCCTAGCCCGGATAGCAGTGGAAATCCTTTTTGGATGAGCCGTAGCGCAGCGAAGGAAAATCTTCAATGAAGCGCAGCGGAATTGCAAAAAGATTGCAACGAATAGCCGGATTAGCTCCTTAAAATAATATGCAATGAGAAAATTACCTGTTTTTACCCTTGGAGTTGAAGAAGAATACCAAATTATTGATCCACATACGAGAGATTTACGTTCGCATTTATCTAAAATTGTAGATGGTGCCAAAGTGATTCTTAATGAACAAGTAAAAGCCGAAATGCACCAATCGGTCGTTGAAGTAGGCACCAATATTTGCAAGAACGTTCAAGAGGCGGAAAATGAAATAAAATTTCTTCGAAGTAAAATTGTTGAACTTGCTGCGAAACAAGACTTAGTGGTCGGTGGCGCTGGGACGCATCCATTTTCGAGATGGCAAGACCAACCGATTACTGATGATCCGAGATATCACAATATTGTAAACGAGTTGCAAGATGCGGCAAGATCTAATTTGATTTTCGGTATGCATTGTCACGTGGGTATTGAAAATCGTGAAATTGGATTACAATTAATGAATCAAGCCTGTTATTTTTTGCCACATATTTTTGCGCTATCGACCAACTCTCCGTTTTGGGAAGGCAGACAAACAGGATATAAATCTTTTAGAACCAAGGTTTTTGATAAGTTCCCGAGAACAGGATTGCCGGAGTATTTTGATTCGGTAGCGTCTTACGACAATTATTTGGAAACCTTAGTCAAAACCAATTGTATTGACAATCCAAAGAAAATCTGGTGGGATTTGCGTTTGCATCCCTTTTATGACACCATCGAATTCCGGATTTGTGATATGAGTTTAACGGTCAAAGAAACGATGTGTATTGTGGCCATTATTCAAGCGATTGTTGCCAAATTACACAAGTTGACGCAGCACAATATGAGCTATAATATCTACCGAATTGCGTTGATCAAAGAAAATAAATTTAGAGCGGCTCGTTACGGTATTGAAGGAAATATGATTGATTTTGGTTTGCAAAAAGAAGTTGAAACAAAACTTTTGGTTGGCGAATTGCTTGATTTTATCGATGATGTGCTGGATGAATTAGGAAGCCGCGAACAAATCAGTTATGTACATGAAATCATGAAAAACGGAACCGGAGCGGACAAACAATTGGCGGTTTTCAATCAAACGAATGACTTGTCGAAGGTTGTTGACTTTATAACTTCTGAATTTACTAAAGGATTGTAATAGAAATAATTATATATTTGTAGAACCAATTTCTGTTTTTAAACCTAAAAATATGAATGAACATACGATAAAGATAGCGATTTTAGATATGTATAATGGTGAGCCCAATCAAGGTATGCGCTGCATTATAGACATCATAAATCGGTTTAATCAGATTGTTAGTTTTAAGATTTTCGACGTTCGAAGAAAATCAGAATTCCCGGGAATTAAAGATTTCGATATTTATATTTCTACTGGCGGCCCAGGAAATCCGCTGGAAGGAGACGGAATTTGGGACAAAAGCTACTACGAATTTATTGATCAATTGACGGTTTGGAATACCGAAAATGAGGTAAAAAAACATGTCTTATTCATCTGTCACTCCTTTCAAATGGCTTGTAAGCACTTTGGTTTAGCAGAGATTACAAAAAGAAATGACACTTCATTTGGTGTGATGACTGTTCATAAGACAAAAGAAGGTTACAATGATCCACTTTTTGAAGGGTTAGCCGATCCTTTTTACGCAGTCGACTCTAGAGATTACCAAGTGGTTCAACCCAAATTGAGTGTATTCTCCGACCATGGGGCTAAAATCATCTCTTTGGAAAAAATTCGTGACCACGTTCAATTTGAAAGAGCTATTATGGCGGTGCGATTTACACCTTATTTTGTAGGAACGCAGTTTCACCCAGAAGCGGATCCTTTGAGTTTTATCGCCAACTTAAAAAAGGCAGAAGCTCGTGAGAAAATCATTATCTTAAAAGGCAGAAAGAAATTCAGAAATATGCTGGAAGATTTGTTGGATGAAGATAAAATCTACAAAACAAACGAAACCATTATTCCGAACTTTCTGCGAATTGCTGTTAATGACCTATTGAAAACCAGAAAGATACTTTCCAATTAAGTTTTAATAGTTCAATTTACTATCATTTTTTCATGCTATTCCCTTCGAAGACTATTCGATTCATATTCTTATTACATAAACTATGATTTCAAAATACCGACAACAATTTAACGACAGTTTTACACTCGACAAATACCAAGAATTTCAAGACGATATTGCTTCCGATTTTGATTATTTACCCACATTTAGAATGGCGGAAACGCCTTTCTTTATTTCAAATGAATTAAAATCACAATTAATTGAAGGTTGTGAAGATGTCATTCGACTTATTCAACAAGATAATTTCAAACAATTAACGGAAAAATCACTGGAACTCAATACGAAAGTTCCCAACGAAGACGAGCACACTACTTTCTTAGCTATCGATTTCGGCATTTGTGAAGAAGACGGAAATATTATTCCAAAACTCATTGAAGTTCAAGGTTTTCCTTCTCTGTTTAATTATCAGTTCGTACTGTATGATAAGTTTAAAAAATACTATCCTTTCTTAGAAGAACTTACCCCATTCATCAATGATATTTCGCATGAAGACTATCTGAAAATCATTGAAGATGCCCTCTGCAATCAACTCCCAAAAGAAAACGTAATTCTTCTCGAAATTGAACCTGAAAAGCAAAACACTAAAATTGATTTTTATTACTGTCGTCGCGACATCGGAATTCCAATTGTTTGCGTTACTGAATTGATTAAGAAAGGCAAACAACTCTTCTACACAAACGAAAACGGCGAGTTAGTTCAAGTAAAAAGAATTTACAATCGTGTCATTTTCGACGAACTGGAATTGCGAAAAGATCTAAAAATGAATTTCAGCTTTTCAGATGATCTAGACGTGGAATGGGCGGGACATCCGAACTGGTTTTTTAGAATTAGCAAGTTTATTTTGCCGATGTTAAAAGGAAAATACTTCATCGAAACCATTTTACTCAGTGAACTGAAAGAAATTCCAACCGATTTAGAAAATTATGTCCTAAAACCATTGTTTTCGTTTTCTGGTTCCGGTGTAATTTTTCATGTAACCAAGTCAGATATTGAAGCGGTTAAAGAAAAGGAACTTTATATTCTGCAGAAAAAGGTCAATTATATTCCCATCGTACAATCTCCAGACGGAAAAGTAAAGGCAGAAGTACGCGTGCTTTGTGTTTGGAGAAAAGGAGATCAAGCACCTACGCTACTTTGCAATTTAGTTCGCTTAAGCCGCGGTGAAATGATTGGTGTGAAGTTTAATAAAGATAAAGATTGGGTTGGAGGAACTTTAGGTTTGTTTGAAAGATAAAATTTGCCGCAAAGACACTAGGACACAAAGTTCTCAAAAAGCTCTTTTCAATTAATTTTATTCTTTGCGTCCTAGCGTCTTCGTGGCGAAAACTAATGCAAATGCTTCACTTCCGTTTGCGCTACAACAGTTGCAAAGTCTTTTACCAATCGTTCGGCGTATTCGTCCAATAACGAAAGAATCCTTTCCTTTTTATCTGATTTAACGATAAGACCAGCGTGATAATCTAAAGGTACGCGGAAACAAACTTCTAGATCAGCGAAAGACGATAGGTCTGGATTTTCATATTTAGACAATGTCAATACAATTCCAGCATATCCTTTTTTCACTTTTGGTAATTTGTATTCTAATCCTTTCGCTAATGCATTTTCAATGGCTGCCCATTCTGCCCATAGATTGATGTCAGATGCCGAAGCAACCATCTCCGCTAAGTGTGCTCCTCCTACTCTAGAAGAAGTTTCTAAGAAATAGATTTTCCCGTCTTCGTCACATTTGATATATTCTGAATGCGCCGCGCCATGTTTCAAGCCAAAACCTTTAATCACTTGCTCATTACATTTCTTGATCGCCTTGTCATCTTCAGAATTATACTCGATATTGGCACTTCTAAAAATGCCGCCACCTTGTGAGATTTCCATTGGCGTTGCCAAATATTTTGATGTAATACTGAATAAAATTTTCCCATCAACAATTAAACTATCGCAATGGTAAACGGAACCAGGACGGAACTGCTCTACCAAGTACTTAAAGCGGTTGTTGCCCATTTCGTTAATGTGCATCCATAGGCTCTCTTTGTCGTGCACTTTTATGATACCAGAAGCTGAAGCTTCTGATCTTGGTTTTAAAACCCATGGTGGTGCCACCGTATCGGCAAAAGCATTGATGTCATGGTCGTTAAACAAAGAAGCAAACTTTGGATTCGAAATACCACAGCTTTTAGCACGCATGCGCATCGCCAATTTATCACGAAAATAACGACCAGTCGTTTGTCCCATACCGTCAATTCGGAGGTTTTCGCGAAGGTAGGCGGCTTTTTCAACGTCAAAATCATCTAAAGCCACAATCGCATCGACTTTGTTGTTCTTCATCAAATTGCTAACTCCAAGTAGAAGATGCTCTAAATTCCAATCGACATCTTGACCTTCCATAAAGAAAATTTCGTCAATATACTCGACTGGCCAAGGTTTATCCCTTAGTTTTTCTGACGTGACCAAATAGACTTTATTCCCTAACTTCTTTAAATTGATCAAAAAATCAGCACCCTTAAAATAGTTGGAAATACAAACGAATGTTTTTGGAGATTTATTCATAGCTTATATATTTTCAATAAAATGAGTTAATAAATGTACGCCGTATGCCGTGGCGTGTTTACTTTTTGCAAATTCGTCGTCCCCAAAAGCGACACCGGCAATATCGAGATGCGCCCATGACGTGTGTCCATCGGTAAAATGCTCTAGGAACTTTGCCGCGGAGATTGCTCCGGCTACTGGTTTTCCACTATAATTCTTGACATCAGCAATATCACTTTCGATATCCGATTTGTACGCATCCCACAGCGGAAGTGGCCACAACCGCTCTCCTATTTCATCACCCGAATGTTGTAATTTTTGTGCTAATGTTTCATCGTTTGTAAATAATGCGGCACATTCGTAGCCAAAAGTTCCCACGGAACTGCCTGTTAATGTTGCGATATCAATGAGAATTTCAGGTTTGTAATTTTTAATCATAAATGACAGTCCGTCAGCCAAGATCAAGCGTCCTTCGGCATCGGTATCTATAATTTCAATCGTCGAACCGCCATAGCTTTTTATAACATCGCTTGGCAGGAATGATTTACTGTCGACAGCATTTTCACAACAAGGAACAATAGCGGTTACCCGAATAGGTAATTGTAGGTCCGCAACCAATTGCATTGCACCTAATACCGCTGCTCCGCCGGCCATATCACATTTCATATGCAACATTCCAGTGGTTTTGATATTGAGTCCACCGGTGTCGAATGTAATTCCTTTGCCGACCAAACCAACGTGCTTTATTTTAGGAATATCGGTCACAGGAATATAATCCATGATTATAAATTGCGGTTCTTTATCACTTCCTTTTCCAACGGCGATAAAGGCGTCTAAACCTTCAATTTTAGAAGCTTCTCCATCTAATACACGAGTAGTGAAGCCATACTGTTCCCCTCGTTCGTTTGCCCATTTAGCTAAATATGTTGGTGTGATATTGTTGGGAGGTAAATCGACCAAATACAAAATTTCGACTTGTGCTTTGGCAATTTTTATGGCGCGCAAGGCTACTTCCGAATGATCTGTTTTTGAAATCAAAGCCAGCTCAAACTTCGAATCTAAGAAGGCATGATTAACTTTCTTCTTGAAGTGACCTAGATTGTAGGTTCCTAAAAATAAGCCAGATATTGTAGCCTCGACTTGCTGTAGTGTAAATACTTCTGGTATCACCAAGGCTACATTTTTTGCAAAGGTCTCCTTTTCCTTTGAAGCAATTCGTCGTGCTATCGTCTTGAGTGATTTGTAGTCGATTTTCTTCCCCAATCCAATGAAAACATGAACGCAATCATACTTTTCAGCCATATAATAGGTGTCTTTCTTTCCATAAAACACTTTGGAAGAAACTGACACACCATGAAATTCGATAGGCACAAGATGCTGTGGACTTGTTTCAAAAACTGGAATCAAGATAACACCCGTAAAACCTTCTAAATTTTCTATGTTCTTAGTCTTCATTTAATTGTCTTTTTTATTAAAAAATAACCATTCAATTGCTTTAGGAAATTCATCACTCCAATAGGTTTCGTTATGTTTTCCTAGTATATTGATGCTGAGATTAATTTTCATTTTACTGGTTACAAATTCATTTTGAATCATATTCTTTTTGAACTTCTTCACATGTTCTATCATCGTGGCACTTTCATCACCTCCGGCATACAAATAAATTTTAGTATCACCAGGTTCAGAAAAGTCGATACTATTAAAATCCATTTTTGGAATCACCCACAACGACGGTGAAAAAATCATGAGCTTCCCATACACTTCCGGATACATCAAACCTGAAAAAATACTGACCAATCCTCCCATCGAGCTTCCTCCTATTCCAGTATGCTCCCGCTCGGTTTTAGTTCTGAAATTCTTATCGACAAAAGGTTTCAAAGTATCCGTAATAAACCGAATGTATTTCTTCCCTTGTCCAACACCTAAAAGCGTCTTGCCTACATTGTATTCTTTGATCCTATCCTGCTCTGCATGTTCGATCGCAATAACGATAATTTTACCGATTTTGTACTCCGACATTACCGCTAGTTTCTTATCGATTTCCCAGTTGCCGTATTTCGCTTTCTCATTGAATAGATTCTGCGCATCTTGCAGATAAAGAACAGGATACGTCTCTTTCGATTCTTCATAATCATAAGGAAGTAAAGCCCAAATTCTTCTGGTCTTATTCAATTGTGGAATTTCAAATTCTTCCGAAATTAAATGCACTTTTGGTAAGAAATTGGGTTTGAATGGCAACCAGTTTTTTCGCCATTTATCAACATGTTCTTTACGGACGCCGCTGTGATCTTTGCAAACACGATTTTCTGTTCGGTTGCCATACTTGTCTATTTCAACTTCACTCCAATCGCCTTTGGTGAACTTATACAACAACTCTTCGGGATAGACAAAGTCGCTTTCGAACTTGAAATGATACAAACCGTTACCGATTTTTTCCATTTCAAATTTCAGGTCTTGTGTATGCCAATTATTGAAATTTCCTGAAATATATACAGGCCTCGCATCATCTTCGTCCGTAGTAAGTAAAATATTGAGTTGAGGCTCTGGAATTTCTGTTTCGGTATCGATGGTTGTCTTATTCTTATTGCTACTCATATTCATTATAAAAATCCTGCTTTCAATAGGTTTAAGAAGTAAATATAGTTTTTTGGATAATTAAATGAAAGAAAGTCAACAAATAATAATGAAGAATTTTTAGATTAAAAAAAATGCCTCTTGAATATTATTAATGCCGTAATATTTAACCAATAACAGAACCGAATTATTCATATATAATAATGAAATCTGTCTGAAATGTTCGTACACTTCAAACAGATTTCAAAGAATATAAAACTTTTATTGCAATTGAACTACATCGACTTTCGGACCGGCGACAACCAATCTTTTTCCTTCGTCAGTATTGGTATATTGCTCAAAGTTTTTGATGTACTTCATCGCTAAGTCGTGTGCTTTTCGTTCCCATTCCGTTTTATCTTTGTAAGTAGCTCTAGGGTCAAGAATACCATCGCTTACATTCGGCAAAGCGGTTGGGAAAGTTAGATTCAAGAATGGAATTTCGTTTGTTGGTGCTTTGTCGATATCGCTGTTAATAATGGCATCGATAATCGCTCTAGTGTTTTTTAGTGAAATTCTTTTTCCTGTTCCATTCCAACCCGTGTTTACGAGATATGCTTTGGCGTTGTGTTCTTTCATTTTTCCTATTAATGTTTTAGAATACATCGTCGGATGCAAGGTCAAGAATGCTTCCCCAAAAGCTGGAGAAAATGAAGGTTGCGGTTCTGTAATTCCGCGTTCTGTTCCCGCTAATTTAGAAGTATAACCACACAGAAAGTGATATTGCGCTTGATCATCATCTAAAGTTGACACTGGAGGTAATACGCCAAAGGCATCGGCAGACAGATAAATTATTTTTTTAGCATGTCCCGCTTTTGATGGCAAAACAATTTTGTTGATATGATAAATCGGGTAAGACACACGTGAGTTTTCAGTGATAGAATGATCGTAGTAATCTACTTCACCATATTCATTGACAATCACATTCTCTAGCAGCGCGTCTCTTTTGATGGCTTTCCAAATATCTGGTTCGTTGTCTTCACTCAAATCGATGACTTTCGCATAGCAGCCACCTTCATAATTAAAGACGCCATTATCATCCCAGCCGTGTTCATCGTCTCCAATCAAATAACGCTTTGGATCTGCAGATAAAGTTGTTTTTCCTGTTCCTGAAAGACCAAAGAAAATCGCAACATCCCCTTTTTCGCCAACATTAGCGGAGCAGTGCATAGAAGCCATACCGCGTAAGGGCAAATAGTAATTCATCATGGCAAACATTCCTTTTTTCATTTCACCACCATACCAAGTTCCACCAATAATTTGAATTTTCTCACTTAAATTAAATAAGACGAAATTCTCAGAATTCAAGCCTTGTTCTTTCCAATTCGGATTGGTGGCTTTAGAGCCATTCATCACTACAAAATCAGGTTCGCCGAAAGTTTCCAATTCATAAATAGACGGACGAATAAACATATTGGTTACAAAATGCGCTTGCCACGCGACTTCCATGATAAAACGAACTTTCAATCGAGTATCAGCATTGGTTCCACAAAAAGCATCGACGACATATAGCTTTTTGGAAGTTGAAAGTTGCTCTAAGACAATACTTTTCAAATCATCCCAAATTGCTTTAGTTGTCGGGAAATTGACTTTATCATCCCAATAAATAGTGTCTTTTGTAATGCCGTCTTTCACGATGTATCGATCTTTTGGAGAACGTCCCGTAAAGATTCCAGTTTTAACCGCAACCGCTCCAGTATCTGTCAATGCACCTTTTTCGTAACCCTTTCGTTGGTGTGACACTTCAGCTTGAAATAATTCTTCATACGTTGGATTGTATGAAACTTCATGATAGCCCGTAATTCCTAGGTTGTGTAATTCTTGAATCACTCTAATATTTTTCATATTTATTTTTTTTAATGGTTTAATTTCTTTAGTCAAAGTTCTGTTTTAGTGTGGAAAGTTAAACTGATATTTATCATAAAAATAGAAAAGTTACGAAAACGATTTCTTTATTTATAAGGCTTGCGGATGATTATTATGATATATATCATCTAAAGACATAAAGCAATGACTAATTTTGTTTACGAAGATCACCTCTAAAATTCAACCTCATGTTTAACTGGTTTTACACCTTATTCTCGCCCAATGCTACACCAGATATAACGCAATCATTAATAGTTCTGCTGCTGACGATTAGCGTTGGTTTTTTTATGGGAAGATTGCGTTTGGGAAATATTTCACTTGGAGTCTCTGCCGTTTTATTTGTCGGCATTATTTTAGGGCATTTTGGCTACAAGATGAATGATGACTTACTTGTATTTGTGAGAGATTTTGGATTGATTTTATTTGTATATGGAATTGGAATTCAAGTCGGTCCATCGTTCTTCTCATCCTTTAAGAAAGAAGGTTTACGCTTCAATGCGCTGGCCATAACGACTGTGCTTTTAGGAGGTCTGGTCACTTACTTCTTATTTAAGATTTCGCATATTTCAATTGAGAATGCAGTGGGTTTGATGTCTGGATCTGTTACTAACACGCCTGGACTTGGAGCCGCAAAATCAACGTTACAGGAAATACAAAATCAGCTTCCAAATCAAGTTTTTGACGATCCTGCGATTGCTTATGCGATTACTTATCCGTTAGGAGTTTTAGGAATTATTCTGTCCATTATACTCTCTAAGTCACTGATGAAGATTGACTTGAATAAAGAAAAAATGAGTTTGTTTTCTCAAAATGACATCGATGACAACACGATTATTCATACCAAATGCAGAGTGACCAACACCGATGTAGTCGGAAAAAGCATCTATCAAATATTTAAAGAATTAGAGATTCACGACGTCATTATTTCTCGATTGAAAAATAGTGGTTCAGCAGTAGTTTTTTCACCATCTTTAGATACAAAAATCATGAAGAAAGATGTCTTGATGGTCGTTGGACTTCCTAAAAACGTAGCTGCATTTATAGAGAAAATTGGAAAAGAATCCACCGATTTATTTATTGAATCAGAACAAGATATCGCTACGAAAAATATTTTTGTCACTAAAGCATCAGCAACCCATAAGACACTAGCTGAATTAGACCTTTACAACAAATTTGATTTGAAAGTGACTCGTGTCTTTCGCTCTAGCATGGAGTTATTGGCGCATCCTAATCTTCGTTTAAATTATGGCGATAAACTCAGAATCGTAGGAAATAAAGAAGCCATCGCTGAAGTGGAAAAAATCATCGGAAACTCAGAAAAAAAATTATTGGAACCTGATTTTCTATCACTATTTGGTGGGCTGATCATTGGAATTATCATTGGTTCAATTCCAATTTTTATTCCAACTTTACCAGTACCAATAAAACTCGGATTTGCAGCAGGACCGCTACTTACGGCCTTAGTGATCAGCCGTTACGGAGGCATTGGTGTTATTCATTCTTATATTAATAATGGAGCGGTTTACTTTATGAAAGACATGGGGATTTGTATGTTTTTCGGCGCTGTGGGAATTCATGCTGGAGAAAAGTTCTATGCGAATTTCATACACTTTAACGGCTGGCTGTGGATGTATTATGGCTGTTTTATTACCCTAATTCCGTTATTGTTTATGATACTCGTTGGAAGATTTGTGATGAAACTCAACTTTTATCAACTCGTTGGTTTGATGAGCGGAACCTACACCGATCCAGCTGCCTTGGCATTCAGCACGAAGTATTTAGATTCTGATATTCCTACACAATCTTACGCTACTGTTTATCCTTTGGTGACCATTTTCAGGATCTTCGTGGCTCAATTGTTAATTCTGATGCTAGTATAATTTTCTACAAAAAAAAGAGGAAACAAATTAAGTTTCCTCTTCTAAAATTTCTTGAAATCTTTTCTAATCATCATCCTCTTCAGCACTTTCAGCTTGACTGGCCCCAACTTGATTGGCAGCATTAGCTCTAATTTCAGTATGTCGTACTTCTCCACCAGTGGTTCCGGTTTCTTTACCTAAAATTGCGGCAACTACGCCAACTGTCAAAACAAGGTAAGTAATCAATTTTGCTTTGCTGTGGTTCTTAATATTAAGGATCAATCCCATGATAGAAAAGCCACCTAAAATATACAGTACGATTGCCAATTTTTCAGCCATCTCCTCGTGTTCATGAATGATTTGATCTCCTACACTAGGTAAGTCTTCTACCATTTCTTCTGCTCCTTCTCCGGTTGACATTGATGCAAATCCGAAAATCGCCGAGATTACGAAAAGTACATATGCAATATTGATAGCGGTTTTGTTCTTCAAAACCAATCCAGATATTAAAATTCCCAATCCAAAAATCGTCCCGATAATTGGAAAGTGGTTCACTACTAAATGCCAATGTGCGTCGTTCATAATATATTTATTTAATGATTAAAATTCTAAATCTTTCAAAGCTATAGCTAGTTCATATTCATGTACATGATAATTATCATAATATATATAATGCTGTGAATTACACAACAAATACTATAGACTTAACCTGCCAACGAAACCCCAATGAGAGAGCCAATTCCATACGTTACTGCGGCAGCGGCTAATCCAAACGCGACTTGACGAAAGCCAGAAAACCAAATACTTTTGCCAGTTAATAAAGTAATAGCAGCTCCTATACCAAATAATCCAACTACTGAACTACCCAAACTTAGTAAAATTGCATTTCTTCCGTCAAAAATCATAAAAGGATATAATGGAATAATGGCGCCAATTGAAAACAAAATAAATGAGGCAATCGCTGCTTCCCAAGCAGATCCGCCTAATTCTTCTTTATCAATTCCTAATTCTTCTGTAATAATCGCATCGATGGCAGTTTCTGGATTTTCAAATGCCTTATCAGCAAGCTTTTTTGCTTCAGTTAAACTCATCCCTTTGGCCTGATACAACAATACCAGTTCCTTTTTCTCTTCTTCGGGAGATGCTTCCAATTCCTCCATTTCTAAATCAATTTGTCGTTGATTTAACTCTCTTGAACTTTGTACCGACAACCATTCCCCCATCGCCATCGAAATTGCTCCCGCTAATAATCCTGCGATTCCTGTTAATAAGATTGTTCCATTTGATACCGCTGCACCCGCAACTCCCATCACCAAACTCATATTTGAAACCAAGCCATCATTCGAACCTAGCACCGCGGCTCGTAAGGCATTACCGCCAACGGATTTATGTCGACTTTCAAATTTAGACAACAAGCCGCCAGATACATTTAGTGCAGCATTATTATTAACTGCTTCAATAATATTGAGGTGATTGTGCTCGAAACCAGTTGGTTTTTCACCATGGTTAAGTTTGTTTTTTATAGCGTGTACCGCAAATTGCTTTTCAATACTGGAAAGATTGCTGATAATGGAACTGTAACCAAATAGTTTCCCAAGTCTCAATTGAAATTTTGCTCTAGAAGAAGGCTGCGGCATGGCGTAACTCGAATCAAAAGTATGCACTTTATCGAGCATGTGTTTGGCGTGTCCTTTCTCGATCTCAGATAGACTTTGCAATACGCGACTCAGATTCTCGTCGGATTGAATAGTGGCGATACTGTCGTATAGAAAAGCAGTGTCTACTTCTATTTGTAGTTGTTCTTTCAATTTATTTACGTCCATATTTTCAAAATATCAATGCAATAAATGTACAGATTAAAAACCGTAGTTGATCTCTTTTTAGCTTAAAGAATGCTTAGGAAATCTGAGATAAACAGTCGTTCCAATTTCTTCTTGACTTTCAATAGAAAAGCCGATTTTTAATAAAGCACAAAGTCTATTGACGATGGACAAACCAAGTCCAACGCCTTTTATTTCAGGGTGATTATACGCCTGAGCCCGGTAAAATGGGTGGACAACCTTGCCAATATCTTCCGCTGAAATTCCAATTCCAGTGTCGGAAACACTACACAATAGTGCTTCTTCTTCTTCAAAAAATTGAATGTTTATCTCGCCGTTCTCCTTAGAATACTTGATCGCATTTGACAAGATGTTACTAAAGATGATGCCTATTAAATAGTGGTCGGATTTGGTATAATATTCCTTGTCGAATGAAGAAATTACGTTTATTTTATTTTCTTTAATACTATGAGAATGAAGTGCTAAGATATCTAGAATTAATGCGTTCAAATACACATCTTCACTCTTCGCGTTTAATTTCTGATTTTCAAATCTCGCCAACAACAGTAACTCATCCACCAGTTGATTTAACCGATCTACTTCCTTGACACAGAAGCCAATTTTTTCTTCATACTCCGACTGATTTCTCGGTTTTCGAACCAAAACTTCCAGCGTTCCTTTTAAAATAGCTAATGGCGTCCTCAACTCATGTGACGCATCCGAAGTAAATTGTTTCTCCCGCTCTACCGCATTTTCAATTCGATCCAGCAAATCATTGATTGTTTTTGACAACACGAACAATTCATCTTTATTTTGTGGCAACGCAATTCTGTCTTTCAAATTGTCTCTCGTAATTCTGCTCGAAGTTTCCGTGATCGCAACAACAGGCTTGATACTTCTTCCCGCTATAAATCGAGCAATAAAAAACAAAACAAGCAATATTAGTGGGAAAGAAATCAAGAGAATGTTTTTCAATTTCTGCAAAATCACAATACTATCATCTAATGACATGGCTATAAACAAATAACCGATTTGCACATTGTTGTCGTATAGTGGCACCTGAATCTGTCGAATCGGCTTGCTATTTAGATATACGTCTTTAAGTTTATTATTATCTTTTGCTGGAAATAAATGGAGTTTTAAACCCTTTAAATTTGGTGATTTATCTATCAATTCGTTATTGCAATCTAAGAACTGTACAAATACGGGATTGACATTTACCGTATTATGTTCTCTTGCTCTCCATTGATCAACTTGGATGAGATAAGAATTGTTGGTGTCAATTTCAATTTCATCGATATGTTTCTTTACCTCTTCTTTAATGTTGAAATTGATGTGCGCGTTTACGTTGTGCAGGATGATTTGATAAACGGCAAAAAACACTATTGAAATCAACAGTGCGGTACTCAAAATATAATTAAAAGCGATTCTATTTTTATAGGATAATGAAACCATATGCTTAGTTTACTTCATTAGCCATATATCCTACACCGCGAATTGTCCGAATCAGATCTTGATCTTTTCCTAAATTGAGTTTTTTTCGAATGGCATTCATAAAAACGTCAATAACACCGGTGTCGTAATCAAAATGAATGTCCCAAACATCTTCAATTATCTGGTTTCTGGTGCAAACTGTTCCCTTATTTTTAAGTAAATACGATAGTAATTCAAATTCTCTTTGTGTAAATACTACTTCAACATCATTCAAAAATACCTGGTATTTAGAGGTGATAATTTTAATCGGTCCTAAAAATAATTCATCGCTTTCTTTGTTATCTCTGAAATGAATTTTAATGCGCTCGACCAACTCATCAAAGGAAAATGGTTTTTTCATATAATCGTTCGCTCCCGCCTTCAATCCTTCAATGGTTTCTTGCACTGTATCCTTAGCGGTTAGAAATATAATTGGAACTTTGATGTCTGTTTTTCGAATAGACTTGCAGACTTCTAATCCGGTCATCTTTGGCAGAATCCAATCTAGAAGAATGAGGTCAATCTTCTGACTTTGAGAAATTTCGTAGCCTCTTTTCCCGTCATTAGCCACTAAAATTTCATAGCCTTCTTCTTCTAAACCCTGCTTTAAAAAATTGGCAATTCCGTGCTCGTCTTCAACAATAAGAATTTTCATGATTTATTGCATTACGAATTTTAAACCAAAGGAAACAATATTTGCTTTCAATCCATCACTTCTGCTGTAATGACTATATCTAAAGTCAATATTCTTTAACCCAAATTTCCAAATTTTGGAACCAGTAAAAATATCGACATAATTTACTCCAAATCCATATTGCTGGGCATCAAAGGACGATAAATCATAATCTGAAGTGTAGAATTCTTCTGTCGAAATATGGCCTTCATACGGCGCAAAATAATCTGATTCCGTTTGAACATAATAACGATACATCGGGAAAAAAGTGAAACGATCTGACAATTTTAGGGGCAACTCGAAGTTAACTGTATGCGCTTGAATTCCCCAATTGTCTGAATAGTAACGATAGTAAGAACGCAGCACGATTCTCTCGTTAAAATAATAATTTAAACGCGCGCCAACCGGCAACTTAAATCGTGAATCTGGCAAACGTTCAATATCATCCGCCAATTGAAAATCTTTGATATACGAATTGGCTACATCTGCAAAATAAACTCTTTGATACGGTGTCGATAGCAAACCTTGTTGTTTTAAAACATCTACAAATAGCGAAAATTGCATCTTTTTATTGACCACTTGCGATAAACTTGCAGAAACAGCAAATGAATTTCTTTTCTTGTTGTCATGAAATTTAAACAATGATGGATTGTAATTTGTGTTGCCTGTAATGGTAAATCGATTGAAAATACCGCCATCTAAATCATTTCCGTTGGAAGCAAAATCTTGTAATTCTTTTGGATAAATCGGTTGCCAGGTATCGAGATATGCATTGGCAGAAATATTGAGCTCTGTATTTTTATCATTAAACAAACGTGTATAACCGCCTCCAAAACCCATAGAAGAATAATCGTATTCCGCAGAGCCAGAAATGTGAAAATTCCAAATTGTATTTCGATCATCTGAACTATGACTGTAATTAACTACAACAGCCACAAGTTGATCCATCGCTGAAGCTCCAGAACTCGCTTGCCATGGACTCGGATTATTGCTATCAAATGGATTAATGTTACCTGATGATGCAGACGAATAAGCCGAAACACCCGCATCAACGGTCAGTATCGAATCATCATTCATCGGCATGGTTACCACTATGGTTGGCGTGATGTCAGTCAAGTCTTCCATTCCGCTTCCTCCAGACACCGCAGAGTGAATTCCGTCTTGCTTATAGTAACTCATTAAAAAATCGACTTCTGTACTTTCCAATACTCGTTTTTTGAAAGTCACTTCTGTGCTGTCAGCGACTTGTGCTATTGCTGAAAGACCACTTAGTATTAGAATTATAGAAAGTATTTTCTTCATGTCTTCTAGTAATTTATTAATTACAACCGCAACCGCCGCCTGTTTTTCCACCATTCGCGCCCGCTGCTGCTTCGCGATACACTTGAAAATTGGTTTCAAATCGCTCCGTTGAACGCGCGGATAATTTCATATCTGGATCGTTTATTTTTTCTTTTTCATATTCTTTTACTGAGGAACAGGAAAAAAAAACAAAACTCAATGCTAAAAGAATAGTTATGTTTTTCATTTTTGATATTTTTTAATGTCAATATTATTTGAAGCGTGGACTTTTCCTTGGTCATCCACGATAATGCACCCAATTCCTTTCAGCTGATTGACCAAATTAAGTCCAACGTCTACACCAAGAACAAATATTCCTGTGGCCAAAGCGTCGGCAACTTCTGTTTGTTTGGCAAAAACAGAAACACTCACCACCCCAGATGCTGGATATCCTGTCCGTGGGTCGATGATATGAGAATACCGCTTCCCATTAAAAGTAACGTATTTCTCATAATTTCCCGAAGTTTCTACAGCACTATTGTCTAACGGAAAGGTAGCAAATACTTTGTTCTTATTGGCTGGATTGATTATGCCAACGGTCCACAGTTCTCCATTTGGTTGTTTTCCCCATGCTTTAATATCTCCGGAAACATTAATCAAGCCTGAATTACATCCTTTGCTTAGAAGCAGTTCATAGACTTTGTCGGCAATATAACCTTGTCCAATGCCGCCAAGTCCCAACTTCATTCCAGCGTCTTTTAGAAAAATAGTACGTTCGTGGGCATCCAAAATGATTTTTTTGTATCCTATTTTGGCTACTGATTTTTTGATTGCCTCGTCTGTTGGCATGACTTTCATACTCCCATCAAACTTCCAAATTTTATCCATAGAGGCATACGAGATATCAAAAGCACCACTGGTAATGTCTGAAATTTTGATAGATCGTTCGACTAAATCGTATAATTCCGGAGTCACTTTTACAGCGCGAATGCCCGCATTTCGATTGATTTCTGAAATCAAAGTGGTTGGAATCCAATCAGAGATAAGATTTTCTATTCGTTTGACTTCAGCAATTCCTTGATCGATTAGGATGTTGGCTTGAATGGTGTCTTTGGCAACAACCGTTATTTCAAATGGACTACTTAACAAGAATAACTTTCGCTTATGCGCAATTTGACTATGAGCAACCAGTGAAATTAAAAACAAAAAGAAGCTTAAAGTATTCCGCATGATTTACTTTTCAAAAGAGTGTAAGAGTTTAATATAATCCGCAGCGGAGACATTTTTAAAACCCGTCATTCCAATTACTTTGCCCGATTTATCCAATAACACAACCAATGGAAAACTTCCGTTTTTGTTGTATTTTTCCGCTAGTTTCTTATTTGCTTCAGTAAGTTCAGTGGGCAATTGATTGGCTTTTTTCTTCGGAAAATCTGCTTTGTAAGTCACCCAATTCTTTTCAGATTCTTTCTTAAATTCGTCCGACTGCCAGACCACTTTATCAAGCTTTATGCAAGGCGCACACCAATCTGATCCTGAAAAAACGAGTACTATATTCTTATTCTCTTTAGCTGCTATTGTCTTGGCATCTTCAAAATCGGATTTCCAATTCTGGCTATACATCGAGACAGCACTAAGAAACATCATTGCAAGAAAGGCTTTTTTCATAAATTATATTATTAATCTGAATAAGACAAAGCTAGACCATTTCAGTAAAACTAAACGACAATCGACTTTTATATTAATTTAATATTAAGGAAATCTTAGGCGTATCTTTATCCAATAAATTCTAAAACTATCGAATTTTGTCCTAAACACGTTATTATGCTCAACAGAAATTACAGCCCTTTTCTTTATCTCGCCTTTTTCTACCTTGTAATTAACATAGTTCTCAGATTTATTCTGTTTTTCCATCCCATTACCGAAGCGCATTTTAGCATCACAGAAGTGGTCAAAATTTTTCTGCTTGGCGGACTTTCTGACTTGTTCGTATTCGTACTTGCGAGTGGTTTTCTGTGGTTGTATTTGCTTTTTATTTCGAATTCAAAGTACAATAAGCCATACGGATACATCATACTAGCAATATTAGTTGGACTCCTACTCTATCTCAAATTAGGAAATACAATTCTAAATGAATACGGCGGCTCTTTGCCAGAAGTGGTAATCACTTTTATTAGCATCAAAACATTCTTTTTTGGTCTTCTATTATTCACACCAAAATATCGCAAGCAAATTCGTTTTTGGCTATTTTGCTTTGTAATTTTTCTCTATAGTGTACTTATTATAAAAAACAGTATCAGCGAATATTTCTTTTGGAATGAATTCGGCGTTCGATACAACTTTATTGCGGTAGACTATCTCATCTACACCAACGAAGTCATCGGAAATATTATGGAGTCGTATCCGGTTATTCCTATTTTTATAGGATTGTTTCTGGTCGCCGCTTTCATCACATACTTGATTGTCAAAAAGACCAAAGTGTATTTGGACAAACTTCCAACGCTGAAAGAAAAAGGGCAAATGACGATTGTAATCGTTGCTTTCAGCGCCTTGTCTTTAGTAATGATTCCCTTTCTGGCAGACAAAGAAAATTCGTCGAATATTTTTGCTAATGAATTGCAGGCAAACGGAATTCATAAGTTTTATTTGGCGTTCATGAATAGCGAATTAGATTATTTAAAGTTCTACAAAACATTACCCGATTCCGAAGCACTTGCTGTCATAGAAGCGCAAATCCCCGGAATTGAAAATGGAGCGTTCTTAAGAAAAATTGAAAGTGATTCTACAGAAATTCGCAAAAATGTAGTCCTAATTACCATCGAAAGTTATAGCGCAGATTTTATGAGTCATTATGGCAATAAAGAGCAATTGACGCCATTCCTAGATAGCTTATCAAACAAAAGCATATTATTTGACAATCTATACGCTGTAGGCAATAGAACCGTTCGAGGATTGGAAGCGGTGACTTTATGCTTGCCTCCGACTGCTGGCGAGAGCGTCATCAAAAGAAAAGACAATAAAGATAAGTTTTCAACGGCCTCTGTATTCAAAAAGAAAGGCTATCAAGTCAAATTTCTTTATGGTGGCGATGCGTACTTCGACAATATGGAAGATTTCTTTTCCGGAAATGGATATGATATCATTGACAAAAAATCGTTCAGCCCAAAAGAAATAACCTTTTCAAATGTTTGGGGTGTTTGCGATGAAGACATGGCAAAAAAAGCGATTCAAGTGATGAATACGGAAGCCAAATCCGGCAAACCATTTTTCAACCATTGGATGACCGTCAGTAATCACAGGCCCTTTACATATCCTGATGGTCGCATTGATATTCCAGTAAATGCCAAATCACGGGAAGGTGGCGTAAAATATACTGACTTTGCTTTGCGACAATTCTTCAAAATGGCGCAGAAACAATCCTGGTACAACAACACCGTTTTTGTTATACTAGCAGACCATTGCGCCTCTAGTGCTGGAAAGACCGAATTACCTTTGGACAAATACAGAATTCCAGCTTTGATCTTTAGCCCGAATAATCTTAAATCGCAAAATTGCAACAAGCTCATGTCTCAAATTGATGTGATGCCGACGCTTTTTGGACTTTTAAATTTCGATTACAATAGTAAATTCTTTGGACAAGACGTCTTGAAACCATCATATAAACCGCGCGCTTTTATAGCGACTTATCAAAATCTCGGACTAATTAAAGACAATATTTTGACAATCCTCTCGCCAAAACAGCAAGTGAAACAGTTTCATTTAGATGTGATTAACAACCCAAAATTGACCGCTGATTTTCAATTGTATTATGATGAAAATAGAATGACTAAAATTAGAGAAGACTTGGTAAAAGAAACGATTTCATACTACCAAATCGCGTCTGATGTTTTGAAGAAGAAACGGTATCAAAAAGAATAACAACTCGAACGAATGGCAGATTATTTATTTATTATTTCATTGATTGGAATCTTGGGTATTATCTGTTTTTTACTAACTACCTTTGTGAATAAATAATAAGTCTCAAGAACAGATATCAAGCAATTATATGAAACTTATTGCCTTTAAAACCACATGAAGAAAATTATCCTACTTTCCTATTTATTAGTGATTCCCATAATAACTTTTGCGCAAAAAAATGTCGTAAATGACAGTGTTCAAAAAAAGGAGAAAGCGCTAAAATTCAATGTAAAGCAATTGATTATTCCCGCTGTACTTTGCACATATGGTGCGCTCGCCATCGAAAGTGATTATTTAAAACTTATTAATACAGAGCTTCGAAATGAGTTACGAGAAAGTATTGATGAAAAAATTACCATCGATGATTTTTCGCAGTACGCTCCGCTGGCATCGGTGTATATCTTAAATAATGTTGGCATAAAAGGAAAACACAACCTCAAAGACAGATCCATTATTTACGCGAGTGCTTATCTGATGATGTCAGGTTCTGTCGTTGGTTTAAAATCTCTAACGAAAGTGGAGAGACCTGATGGTAGCTCAAACAATTCTTTTCCTTCTGGACATACAGCAACCGCTTTTTCTGGTGCCGAGTTTCTTTGGCAAGAATACAAAGATGTAAACATTTGGTATGGTATAGCAGGCTATACTGTTGCAACTGGAACAGGCCTTTTCCGTATTTACAACGGAAGACATTGGTTGTCTGATGTTGCAATGGGTGCTGGAATTGGGATACTAAGTACCAAAATTGCCTATTGGATGTTTCCCTACCAAAAGAGAATTTTTAAATCTGAAAGAAATATTGGCTCCGCCGTCATGCCTTTTTACAATGGAAAAAAGTACGGAATCGGAATGATTTTGAAATTTAGATAAGAACCACTTTTCTAAAGAAAAATCTTCTTTAGACCTCAAATTTCTGCTTATGATTTGCTGTTTTTTTGCAACAAAGACAGATACTGCTGTGGCGTTTCACGGGAATAAACACCCACTTTATTGGTGATTTTGGCGTCTTTGTTTAAAACTACAACATGCGGAAAAAACCCGTCTTTATTGTACTTTTCAACAATGAGTAAGTTTTTTTCTAGCTGATCTTTGGTTAATTCTTCAGCTTCGTATGAAAAATCAATTTTTACTAACACATAGTTTTCACTAGCAAATTCAATAAACTCTGGAGATTTGAAAATATTTCGCTCCAATTTGTTGCACGATTCACAACGCTCTGGCACCGAAAAAAACAACAATACTTTCTTGTTTTGCTGAGCGGCTTCTTTTAACCCAATTTGCAGGTCATTTTGCCACTGCTGGGCTTGGCTTTCGGTCGACAAAAACACCAAACATGCGATAATGAAAAGTCCTTTTTTCATTGGTAAGCCTTCTATTAATTCAAGTCAAATGTAGGATTAATACTTTAAAAAAAAATAGTTGACATCATTTTTTCAAAAGTTTATTTTCAATTGTAAAAGCTAACGAATATCTTTTTTTAACTTAGCGTTATTCAAAACTGTGGCAAAGAGTATGAACACTGACCAAGAAACCTTCGAAACATGGAATAAAGTCGCGCAAATCTACGAAGACAAGTTTATGAATTTAGACTTGTATAATGAAACTTACGTTTTGTTTTGTGAGGCAATTGAAATTGAAAATCCGAAGATATTAGAATTGGGCTGTGGGCCTGGAAATATTACAAAGTACATTCAATCAATACGACCCTATTTTGCAATTGAAGCGATAGATGTGGCTCCAAATATGATTGAATTGGCAAAGAAAAATTGTCCTTCCGTAGATTTTAAGGTGATGGATATTAGACTAATCAGCCAATTAAAATCAAAATACGAAGGAATCATTTGCGGGTTTTGCATTCCCTATATTTCGTACTCTGAATTAACTCAATTGATTTCAGATGCCAGTCATCTATTAACCCAATCGCGAGTTCTATATTTGAGTTTTGTTGATGGGAATTATTCTGACTCAGGATTTAAAACAAGTAGTACTGGTGATCGTACTTATTTCTATTATCATAGTTTAGTTGGAATTACAAAACTACTTGAAAAACAAAACTTTAAAATCCTTCATCTACTTCCTGTTTTGTACGCCAACAATGACGAAACGAGAGAAGTTCATACAATCATTATAGCACAAAAATGAATCCAATCAAAGTACTAGAAACGAAACGATTATACCTAAGGCGCATGACCGTTGAAGACGCAGAGAATGCCTATCTGCTCAACCTCGATCCTGAAGTAATTCAATATACTGGCGATGATTCCTTTGAAAGTATTGAGGTTGCGCGAGAATTTCTAATGAACTATCGTCACTACGACGAATATGATTTTGGAAGATGGGCCGTGATTGCAAAAGATAGTGATGAATTCTTAGGTTGGTGTGGACTAAAGTATACGCCCGAACTCAATGAATATGACATCGGATTTCGATTCTTTAAAAAACACTGGAACAAAGGTTACGCAACCGAAGCTGCTCACGCTTGCATAGAATTGGGATTTAATCACTACAAACTTACCAATATCGTTGGACGCGCTAGAAAAGAAAATATAGGTTCAATTCGAGTTTTAGAAAAAATTGGACTTACTTATTTTGGCAATTTCGACTTTGATGGGAATGAAGGCGTGATTTACGCTATCAAAAGATAACTACAACATCCCATTGTATTTTCTAATAAACCACTCGCTACCTAACGCAACGGCAATCAAAATTAGCAACCAAACCCAGTCAATTAAAGGTGTTTTTCTGACAATTGCTTTTTCAATGGCTTTGAAATTTGGGTTTTCTAAAAGCGCCTTAATTAAAAGATCTACTTGACTTGGCATAAAAACAGAGCCTTGTGCCTGTAACGCTAATTGCTGCAGCTTTTTCAAATCTGGATTTACAAATTGTTTTTCAATATCAAAATCAAGAATTTCGAAATAGCCATTATATGTCGTATTCGAGTTCAACTCCTTCACTGCAAACTGGTATTGCCCTGCTGCTAGTCCATCGAGGTTGACTTTAAACGCGTTACTACTTCGCAATAAATCGTATTTCTTATTTTGCTTCGTATTCTTATTCGTCACCGAAATGGTCAATCTCGCTTTTTCATCCAACTCGTAATTCTTATTGAAATACTGTGCGCTGATCTCTATTGCATCTCCCGAATTATAAAAACTCTCGTGATTGACCACCAAAGATTTTCTAGAATTATTTGACGATAAATACTGAACAATCTTGTCTGCAAAGACATCAAACCTCTCGTACGATTTTGTCTCAATATGGCTTTGCATGCGCCATTTCCAAATGTTTTCACCTAATAAAAAAGCGGTACGCTTTCCTTGATTCTCAGCGAACGCTAACAAAGGTGCATTGGTCTCAATATTTCTAATTTTAGACGAAAGCAAAACTTCAACATTAGCATTAGTGGTAACGGTTCCAAAAGCATTTTGCAAAGGCGGAAATTGCTCAAAACCAATATCGTCTAAAGCAAACAAATTAAATTGCGATTGAAAACTTCCAATGTAATCTTCTCTTTGTCCACTCATCCTAAAAACCAAACTATTTTGATATTGATTCAAAATAGCAAAATCAGTACTTGTCCCAGTGATGATAAAGGTATTGACTTGAGCAATCGCATTACTTTCAAAAACTGATTTAAAATTGCTCGAAGGCTGATATAAAATCAATACATTATAATCTGATAATGCTTTGATTTCATTTGGTTTAAGTATTGTTACTTTTCGCTGTGAATTAGTTTCAATGGCACGTTTTAATGCGCCGACATCTGGATGGTTAATCTCGGAAATAATGGCAATATTGGTCTTCTGATCAATGACTTCAACCGCAAAATTCTTGGTGTTGTTATAGCTGTTTTTCTCTAATTCTTTAGAGGTTATCGATGCTTTAAAAATCTGCAGTCCAACTTGATTGGCAGGAAGCAAGACATTCAATATCGCTGATTTTTTATCTGGAGAAAAAGCAATAGTTTGGGTATGTAAAATCGTATTTCCTTGTGCTATTTTGAAATTTGCAGAAATAGATTTCGTTCCGGCATAATTAAGAAAAACTTCAACTGGAAATTTATTCTTATGAAAAGCGTATTTATTGACATTGAGTTGACCAATTTTAATATCCAAAAATGTAGTCGTATCGCCCAAAACTAGCGGATAGACTTTGGTATTAGCATCAAATCCATAAACGTAATCGTTCCCAATCGTTTGGTTCCCGTCTGTAATCAATATCGCTGGAAAAGAGGCGTTGCGATAAACGCTTTTCAGATTTTTCGCAACCTCTTCAATATTGGTTTGTTTTCCTTTAAAATCGAAATCGCTTGCTGTTTCAAACTCCGAATCAAAACGATAGGACTGCACGTCAAACTTATCTTTTAGCGACGAATTTGAACTGAGTTTTTCATACAATTCTAAAGCTGTAGTATTTGCATTCAAATCGACTATAGAACTCGAATTGTCAACGATAATCGGCAAAGGCGTCTTAATCGTTTCAAACGTTTTGCTTCGTAAAATCGGATTGATCAACAACAATAAAACCCCAAATACAGCTACAAATCGCAAGCCAGCCAGCAACCAAGTTAGTTTACTGACATTACTGTTCTTATAAAAATATTGGTAAAAAGATAATCCTACAGCAATTAGCAAAGAGAGTAGAATTAGTAAAATGGTTGTGGTCGTCATTTAGTTGTAAGTTGTGGGTTGTAGGTTGTAGGTTGTAGGTTGTAAGTTGTAAGTTAGTTTAGTTACATATCGTCTAATTTACTTAAAAAAATCGTTTAAAGAGCATACTAAAGACATAAAACTCTAAACCTATAACATACAACGTACAACGTTCCTAAGTCAGCATTCCACCATCAACATTCAATACTTGTCCCGTCACATACGCACTCATATCCGAAGCCAAGAACAAACAAGCATTGGCAACATCTACAGTCGTTCCGCCGCGTTTTAACGGAATAGAATCTCGCCAACCTTGCACGACATCTTCATTGAGTTTTGCCGTCATTTCGGTTTCAATAAAACCTGGCGCAATGGCATTGCAACGAATGTTTCGTGAACCCAGTTCTAGCGCCACCGATTTGGTAAAACCAATAACACCTGCTTTCGATGCCGCATAATTGGTTTGTCCCGCGTTGCCCTTCACTCCTACCACCGAACTCATATTGATGATTGAACCTGCACGTTGTTTCAAAAAGGTTTTTTGGATGGCTTTGGTCATATTGAAAACCGATTTCAAATTGACTTCAATGACTTTATCAAAATCTTCCTCTGACATCCGCATGAGCAAATTATCTTTGGTGATTCCCGCGTTATTGATCAATATGTCAACCGTTCCAAACTCAGCAATAACGGCGTCTACAAAAGTTTGTGCTTCGTTAAAATCTGCTGCGTTGCTTTGATATCCTTTGGCTTTTATGCCTAATGCATTTAATTCGTTTTCTAAAGCCATCGCTGATTCTACCGATGAACTATACGTAAATGCGACATTGGCACCATGTTGTGCAAAAACTTCCGCAATTCCTTTTCCGATTCCACGGCTGGCGCCAGTAATAATGGCTACTTTTCCTTCGAGTAATTTCATTTTTAAACTTTTTTGTTAGAAGCTATTCCTGCTTTCGCTTTTATCTTTGCTTCCTGCGTCGCAAAGGATATCAGCTCTATCAGGGCTATTAAACGTCCGCCAAATATAACACTATTTGTGGTTTGAAAAAATTCTGATTTTTATTTAAACGATTCTCAAAAAAATTGTTCTGATAAAATTACTTACTTTTCGCACATGAATAATGATGCCGCTAATTTCCAAATGATTTATAATCAATATAGTGTATTGGTTTATAATGTGGCATTACAGTATTTGCAAAACATCGAAGACGCAGAAGAAATTACGCAAGACGTTTTTATTCAAGTCCATTCCGCTATCGATAAATTCGACCAAAGATCTTCGCTAAAAACCTGGATTTACAGAATCACCATCAATAAAAGTCTCGATTTCATTAAACACAAAAACAGTAAGAAACGATTTTTTATTTTCGGTAATAAAAGTCAAAACGAAAACGACTACTTAAACGCATCGCATTTTGAACATCCTGGAATTCTAATAGAGAATAAGGAAAAGGCTGCTGTTCTTTACAGCGTCATCAATGAGTTGACTGAAAATCAAAAAACAGCCTTTATACTTTCTAAAATGGACGGATTATCCAATCCGGAGATTTCTGAGATTATGAAACTCAGCATTTCGTCTGTGGAATCCTTGATTTTCAGAGCCAAAGCAACCTTGAAAGAAAAATTATCAAACAAATTTGAAGAACACCGCAAGAAAAAATAATTAAACTCGTCTATACCCACATGGAACAAGAAAACTGGATTAACGAAATACTCGATAGCACCAACGGAATGTCATCTGCGGAGCCAGACGCAAAATTGTTTTCAAAAATTCAAGACAAAATCGAAACCCAGAAAACAGTGAATCCACAATGGGTTTGGTTGGCAGCCGCTAGTATTATTCTATTGGTCGCAATGAACGTAAAATTCATTTTTTCCGAAACTTCTAACGAAGAAAGAGCTACAGAACTCATCGTTTCTTCCATTTCAAAATCCAATCAATTGTATAATCATGGATAAAATCAAAGTATTAACCTTTGCAGTCATTGCACTTTTACTGCTCAACTTCGGAACTTTAGGGTTTCTGTTGCTCGCAGGTCCAAAACACGATCGCAGACCACCGCATCGTGAACCAAAAGAAATCATCATCAATAAATTGCAATTAGATGCGACGCAGCAAGTAGCGTATCAAAAACTAATCGACTGGCATCGCGGCACCATTGATAGTCTGGACCATCAAATTAGAAGTACAAAAAACGAATTGTACTTACAATTAACCCAAAAGACAGTTGATCTAAAAACTAAAGACAGTTTGATTGCAAGATTGGCCAATGACCAGAAAGCAATTGAAGAAACCCATTTCAAACATTTTCAAGACATTAAGAATTTGTGCAAACCAAATCAAATGAATAGTTTTAATGAATTGACTGAAGAACTAACCCGAATTTTTGGAAGAAAACCAAAGCCAAAACATGATTAGACAAAGAAATTGCATCGTTATTTTCTTTATGTTTCTTTTTTCATTTGGGATTGATGCTCAGATAAAAAGAGATTCATTGGTGCTGCAAATTCACTTAAAGTATGGCGATAATCCACTTGAACGCAATAAAAAGTACAGGACCAAATCTGATACTTTAGAAATCGAAACGTTCAAATTCTACCTATCAAATATCGAAATTGAATTTGAAGATCAAAGCAAAATCAAGCCTAAAGACCACTATCATTTGATTGATTGGGAGAATCCAAAATCTTTGTTAATTCCAATAGCTACAAGACAAAACAAAATCATTTCAAAAGTTACTTTCAATATTGGCGTGGATAGCACCGCCAGCGTTTCCGGTGCATTAGCGGGTGATTTAGATCCAACAAACGGTATGTATTGGGCATGGCAAAGTGGTTATATCAATATGAAAATTGAAGGAAAAAGCAACAGTTGCAAGACTCGAAAAAATCAATTCCAATTTCACTTGGGCGGTTATTTAAAACCCAACTATGCTTTGAGGAAAATTGAAATTCCAATTCAAAAGAACCAAATTCCGAATGGAGCAATTAATATCATTGCGGATGTAGGGCATTTGTTTTCTGAAATATCTTTAAAAGAAACTAATTCTATCATGATTCCAGGAAAAGCTGCGATGGAAATTGCTGATTTATCTGCAAAAATATTTTCAGTGGAATGAAAAAGTTCTTAATCTCATTGGCTTTTGGAATTTCAATAATTGGAATTTATGCTTTTTCAAAAAGCCAATTAACACCTATTTACTTCGAAGTACCACAAGGTTGGCCGAAACCGCATTATGATTTTAAAAAAAATCCGTTAACCGAAGAAGGATTTCAATTAGGACGAAAATTGTTCTACGACCCAATCTTATCGCGAGATAATACGATTTCGTGCGCCAGTTGTCATTTGCAACCCACGGGTTTTACCCATGTTGATCATGAATTAAGTCATGGAATTGACGGAAAGATTGGAACTCGAAATTCACTTGCCTTAATGAATTTGGCCTGGTCAAAAGATTTTATGTGGGACGGCGGTGTTAATCATTTAGAAGTGCAACCACTCAATCCGATTACAAGTCCAATCGAAATGGATGAAACTTTAGAACATGTCGTTCAAAAATTACAACAAACTCAAGATTATCCTAGTTTATATAAAAGAGCATTCGGAACTTCAAAAATTACTGGTCAATTCACTTTGAAAGCTTTATCACAATTTGTAGTCATGCTGAAATCCTCTAATGCTAAGTATGATAAGGTTATTCGAAAAGAAGCTGTTTTTAGCGAACAAGAACAGAATGGTTATGAATTATTTAAAATTCATTGTGCCTCTTGTCATCAAGAACCATTATTTACTAGTGATCAATTTGAGTATAATGGCTTATCTATCGACCCAACATTGAATGACTTTGGCAGAATGACAATGACACAAAAAAAAGAAGATTCACTTCGTTTTAAAGTGCCCACTTTGAGAAACATCCAGTTCACTTTCCCCTATATGCATGACGGCCGATTCAAAACATTAACAGAAGTTATCAAGCATTACAATTCGCTTTCAGGAAATAAGTTGCTTCCGAAAGAATTAGCGGAACCGATGAATTTAACGGATAATGATCGCGTTGATATCTTTGCTTTTTTGAAAACATTAACCGATACTGAATTTTTATATAACCCAAAATATGGATATCCAAAATAATTTTATACGTCAGCGCAAGAATAATACAGAACTATCGTCTATAACCAAAATCAATTTCCAATTATGAAAAAAATCCTAACTCTTTTACTCATTTTCACCGGTATTTTAAGTCACTCGCAAGACTTATACGACATCAATACCATTCAAGATATTCGAATTGTGTTTGCAGAAAGCAATTGGGATGCCTTATTAGACGCGCAAGCGGCTTCAACCGAAGATTACATTTCCGCGCAATCAGTCACCATTAATGGTGTTGTTTTTAATAATGTCGGTGTGAAATATAAAGGAAATAGCACTTACAATTCCAATCGTGTAAAAAACCCTTTCCATATTGAATTGGACACCTACGTTAATCAAGATTATCAAGGTTATACGGATATCAAATTAAGTAATGTTTACTTCGATCCAACTTTTGTCCGAGAAACACTCTCCTACTCGATTCTTCGACAATACATGCATGCACCGCTATCAAATTATGCAAATGTATACGTAAATGGTACTTTGATCGGGTTGTACGTTAGTTCCGAATCTATTTCAAAGAAATTCGTAGACAATCATTTCTATTCAAACAACAATGCTTTTTTTAAATGTAATCCAGTTGGAGGCGCTGGACCAGGAAGTTCAAGTTATCCAAATCTTGCCTATTTAGGCAGCAATATCGCAAGCTATCAAACTGCTTACGAAATGAATTCTGATGCAGGCTGGGAAGATTTAGTGTCGTTGACCAACACTTTATCCAACGACATTACCAATATAGAATCGATCTTAGATGTCGATCGCGCTTTATGGATGTTGGCTTTTGATAATGTGCTCGTCAATATTGATAGCTATATTGGTACTTTCAAGCAAAACTATTATTTGTATAAAGACGACAATGGGCGATTTAACTCAATTGTTTGGGATTTGAATATGTCCTTTGGGGTTTTTACGCAAACTGGAACGATTAGCTTAGCCATTACAACCGCAAAGAAACAGATGACGCATGTACTGCATGCCAACGATGCCGCATGGCCATTGGTTCAGAAACTATTAGCTGTTCCGAAATACAAAAGAATGTACTTGGCACATTTCAGAACTATTTTTGAAGAAAATTTTTCAAACGATAGCTATTATACTACAGGACAGTCGTATCAAGCGCTTATTGCACCTTCAGTTCAGGCCGATACCAATAAATTTTTTACCTACGCTCAATTTCAAAGTAATTTGACAACAGACAATACTGGTGGCATGAATCCCGCGCCAGGAATTAAAAATTTAATGGATGGTCGCTACACGTATTTATCGACTTTAACTGATTTTACTAATTCAAGACCAACAATAACTGCTGTAGCGCCGGTCGTTGAAACGCCACTAATTAATGGTGATGTTTTTATCACCGCTAACGTGATTAATACTAACACAACTGGTGTCTTTTTAGGATATCGCGCCAATGAAAGACTTGCCTTTATCAAAACTCAGATGTTTGACGATGGTGTACATGGTGATGGTGCTGCTGGAGATAACGTTTACGGAGCTAGCATCAATGTAAGTAATGTATTTATGCAATACTATGTTTATGCAGAAAATAACAACGTCGGGCAATTTTCACCAGAACGAGCAGAACATGAATTCTATAGTTTGAACGCGAGCTATCCAACAATCAGTCCTGGAGATTTAGTAGTTAATGAAATCATGGCACAAAATACGGTAACAGTTACAGACGCAAACGGCGAATACGAAGATTGGATTGAGTTGCATAACAATAGTGATACTACTTTAAGTTTAGACAATTTATTTATGACTGATACTTATACGAATCTAATCAAATGGCAAATCCCAACTGGAACGACAATTGAACCCAACGGATACTTGACAATATGGGCTGACGAAGATGGAACCCAAGAAGGGTTGCATGCCAGTTTTAAATTATCCGCAAGTGGCGAAAGTGTAATTTTAGCTTATGCCAACGGAACAATCATCGAGACAGTAAATTATGGTGCTCAGACTGCTGATTTAGGCTATGCTAGAATTCCAAATGGAACTGGAGCATTTGTTATTCAATCTCCAACATTTAATTTTAATAATGAAAGTTTAGCGGCTACAGGGTTTGACTTCAATCAAAACTTAACTGTATTTCCGAATCCAACGAATGGAAATTTGAATGTTCATAATAAACAATATCCAATAGAAACTTTCGCTATTTACAATTTGCAAGGACAATTACTTTATAATAATTCTTATCAAAACCAGAATCAAATTTCAGTTGATATTTCTTCCTTTTCCAAAGGGATTTATATGATAATGATTAATAACAGACAACCTCTTAAAATAATAAAAGACTAACTATGAAAAAACTATTCACTTTCGGAGCTCTACTTACAGGAGCACTTTCATTTGCCCAAACCAACCCAGCCATTACAGGATGGTTACAAAACACCACTGGAATTACCGGCCGTCATTATGTTGCCCCAAATCCAACGCCAGTCGTTGATGCTGTCTTAGCAAATGTGCAATCTGTTCGATATGATGCCAATTATGTTTATGTCGCAGCCACTGGAATTCCAGCGTACATCACCGGTCCTTTTCAAGACGGAAATCCATCCTTAGCTACAGCTCAAAATCGGATTTTTAGAATTACGTTAAATCCGACGCCAAATACCGGGACAGCAGTTGCGACTACAGGTGGAAATATCGGGATATTCAAGAATGGTGTCGCATTATTTGATTATCGCGATGGTGTGGCGTGGAGCTCAACGACAAACGCATTGTGTGGCGGACCTGGAAATCCAGCATGTGCTGGCGGACCGGGCGCGACACAGGCCTGGAACAGAGATGCGATTCCCGCAGAAAGAGCAGGATTTGATTGCGCTAAGGCACATCCAGCGATGGGAAATTACCATCATCATCAAAACCCGAGCGCTTTCAACTTGGATTTGACAGTTATTTCAAATGTATGTGATACGTATCCATCAGATGGTTTGTATGTCATTAATCCTTCACAACATTCCCCGCTATTAGGTTTCGCATATGATGGTTTTCCAATTTATGGTGCTTATGCGTACACAAATACCGATGGCACAGGTGAAATTACTAGAATGCAATCGAGCTATCAGTTGAAAAATCAAACAACAAGAACGAATGGTCCCAATGTTGGGCAAGTGGTTGGAACTCAAACTTTTTTTAACGGCTATTTTAGAGAGGATTACGAATATGTGGCTCATAATGATGATCCGACCTATTTAGATATTCACAATGGTAGAGTTTGCAATACACCTGAATATCCAATATCACTTTATCCAAGCGGAATTTATTGTTATTTCGCAACTGTAGATGCCAATCATAACTCTGCTTATCCTTATGTCGTTGGTCCAACTTTTTATGGAAATAAATCAGCGACCACTGGAGGTACGGTTACAACAGTTCCTGCTGGAGCAACAACATATACGCCTACTTTGGCAGCCAACTCATTTGAAAATTCAGAATTCAAAATACAGATTGCTCCTAATCCAGCACAAGATTTCATTGCCATTCAATGTCAAATGGCAGAACAAGATATGCAGGTTGAATTAATTGACGAATTAGGAAAAGTAATAAAGTCAAGCAAAATATTGCAAGGAAGTACGTTGAGCATTATTGAAACCGACACGGTTTATAACGGAATATATTTTGTTCGAATTACCAGTCAAAACGACTCGAAATCATTTAAAGTCATCGTTAATAAATAAATTAATATGACAAAAGCTTGAAAGGTTTTGTCGAAAAGTCAAAATATGAAAAAGGTAATTATACTTTTCTTAGTAGTTGCAAATCAATTACAAGCGCAAACTGTTGGTTTATTGCAACACAATGTGGGAACTCTTGACGATGGTTATGTATTATTTGCTCCTATTCCAAGTACTAACACCTATTTAATTGATAAATGTGGCAAACAAGTGAAAACTTGGCCAAGTGCTTACAGACCCGGTCAGTCGTGTTATCTCTTGCCTAATGGAACACTACTTCGATCTGGAAATACCAACAATACCACTTTTAATGCTGGTGGAAAAGGAGGAATCATCGAAAAAATTGATTGGAATGGAACAGTAACATGGAGTTACACTATTTCGAATACTTCGGAATGTCAACATCACGATATTAAAGCATTACCAAACGGAAATGTACTAGCTATTGTTTGGGAATCAAAAACCAATACGGAAGCCATTGCACAGGGGAGAAACCCATCACTAACAACAGCAACAGTCTGGAGCGAGAAAATTATTGAGATTCAACCCGTCGGAGCAACTGGTGGAAACGTAGTTTGGGAATGGCATTTGTGGGATCATTTAGTTCAAGATTTTGATAATACAAAATCTAATTTTGGAGTAGTTGCTTCAAATCCACAATTATTTGATATTAATTTCGCTGCCAATGTTGGCACTAATGGCCAAGATTGGATACATTTAAATGCAATAGATTATAATCAAGTTCTGGATCAAATAGTTTTAAGTTCTCATTCTTTTGAAGAGATTTGGATACTAGACCATAGCTCTACAACTGCACAGGCTGCAAGTCATTCAGGTGGAAATTCAGATAAAGGTGGAAATTTATTATATAGATGGGGAAATCCCCAAGCCTATGATAATGGTGTAGCTGCAAATCAGAAATTATTTGGGCAGCATAATGCACGATGGATAGAATCTGGTTTACCGTATGAAAATCAAATAATGATCTTTAATAATGGCAATGGTAGAATCGGAGGAAATTATTCGACGGTTGAAGTTATCAATCCACCTGTAGACGGATATAATTATACGGCTACATTACCTTATTTGCCCCAATCGACTTCTTGGATTTACAATTTTGGAAATCCAAATAATTTATACGCTCAAAACATTTCTGGAGCTCAACCACTATCTAATGGAAACGTCTTAATTTGTAATGGTCCCGCTGGAACATTTACTGAAGTTGCTCCATCAGGAACGACCGTATGGAAGTATATTAGCCCTATCAACAATACTGGGATAATTAGCCAAGGTGTCGCTCCTACTCAAAATACTGTTTTTAGAAGTTCTTTTTACCCTAGTGATTATATTGGATTTACTGGCCTTAAACTAACAGCTGGAAATACTATTGAAAATTCTAATACAGTTTCCGATGCTTGCAATTTGACTTTAGAAGCATCAGATTTTGCTTTGTCGGATGATGTTCGGTTATATCCCAACCCTACAAAAGATAATCTATTCCTAAGTTTTGGCGATTTATCAAAATCAAAAACACAAGTACAACTTTATAATTCCCTTGGGCAATTGGTTTATGAATTTATTCCTTCGAATAATGAAATCGTAATTTCAACTACTGATTACTCAAATGGAATATATTATGTTCGAATTTCTAATGGAGAAAACGCTAAGACATTTAAAGTCATTTTTAATAAATAGCTTTTTAAATTTAAACAAAAAACCGCTTCTTTTCAGAAGCGGTTTTAAATATATGTAGCGCTAATCTACTTGCGCTTATCCATTATCAGTGAATCGCTAGAGTGTCTATAACTTGCTGTTGGAGACGTCGTGATAGAACATAAGTCGTCACCAGTATACCAAGTACCTTGATATAAAATATCTACGCGTATAAAATATTGCGTATTTGCTGCTGGTCCGCCTGGCAAAGTAGAGAGTTGAAAACTTGATTCAGTTGTTTCAATAACACGCGATTGGGTATCAAAAGTTATTACAAATCTGTACTTTTCAGCACCTAAAGTTTGTTTAGCAAAAATATTGGTCCAAAACGAATCTACTACACTACCACACTGAGGCACTATGACTCTTGATTTTTCGGGTAAGCTCGGCGTCTTTAAAGTACATGATGGATTAATAACATTTGTATAGTTTAGAGATGGATCTAAAGCTGCTTGAACTTCAATTTTGTAGACGGTATTCAAAGCAATGTTATTTAGCCCTAAGTCTACCATCTGGAAACTGTTTACAGGAGTATCAATTGTTCCGGCTAAAACACCAGTAGCTACATTTTTAACAATAAATCGATAGCCATAAACAGGTATCTCATTTGGGGGTTGTCTGCAGAAAATATTTTGAGAAATATCCGTTAATTGGGAACCGCATTCTGGTGAAATAAAAAAGATTGCGCTGGACGGCGTTCCATCTTCGTTACATGATGTAAACAACATTATAATTGCTCCAAGGAAAACAATAATCTTCTTCATACATTAAAGTTTAGTCAAAAAAAATATTAATAAATTAAATTGCCACGATAGAACAATTTTTTTTCAAAGATAAAACATATTTAAACATAAATTAAGAAACTCTTACATATTTACGATGTATCGCTCGTTTTTCAAAAATACATCGTTATAATAAAAAAAATCAAAATCGTCAGCAAAAATGAAATGCCATATTATAAATGTAAAAAACTTTCAATTTCACTTCTTTACTTTTTCTTTTGCTGTGCTTTCTGAGCCTCAGCGTCTTCCATTATCTTTTGTAATTTTTGCTGGAATCCACTTTTCTTTTTTGGTTCTTTCAATTTATTGGCTTGTATTTGAGCATGGATTTTATCCGAATCCACAATATACTCCTTAATGACGAACATAATTCCAATCGTTATTAAATTGGAAATGAAGTTATATAAACTCAATCCAGCACCATAACTATTAAAGAAAATCAACATCATCACGGGTGAAACATAAATCATGATTTTCATAATTTTGCCCATGTCCGGCATTCCTTCTTGCTGTGGCGCCGCCATTTGTTGATCTCCAGAAGTCATTTTCATATAAAAGAAAATCGCAATGGCAGCCAATATGGGAAACAAACTAATGTGATCACCGTACAACGGAATGTGGAATGGCAACTTAGCAATTTGGTCAAAAGAAGATAAATCATCTGCCCAAAGGAAACCTTTCTGTCTTAGTTCAAAAGCAGAAGGGAAAAACTGAAAAGAAGCATACATAAACGGAATTTGAATCAATGCAGGAATACAACCAGCCATCGGATTAACACCGGCTTTATTATATAACTTCATTGTTTCTTGCTGCTTTTTCATTGGGTCTTTTCCGAATTTGTCATTCAATTCGTTAATCTCCGGACGCAAGACTTTCATTTTAGCTTGCGATAAAAACGATTTGTAGGTTATCGGAGACATCGCAATTTTGATAATAATTGTAAAGATGATGATTGCAATTCCATAAGCAATATAGGAACTCAAGAAACCAAAAAGTGGAATGAAGATGAACATATTAATCCAGCCGAAAATTCCCCAACCCAATGAAATAATCTTGTTAATATTTCTATTGTATGATTTTAATAAAGTATAATCCGTTGGACCCAAATACCAATTCATTTTATAATCCAATTCACCATTCGTGAAGGCTAAAGGAAGATTGGCTTTAAATTGTTTGGTGAAAATCGTGTCCTTCTTTTCATCCAAAACAAGATTTTGAGAATGTAACTTTGCATTTTCAAAGGGTGTTTTGGTTAAGAGAATTGTACTGAAAAAATGCTGCTTAAATGCTACATAACTCACTTTATTAGGATTTTCTTCCTCATTCGCTCCTTGCGCTACGTAATCAATTTTACTGTCTTCGTACTCAAAATAAATTTCAGTGTAACGATTTTCATACGCAATTCCTTTTTCATTGCGAATGGCTTTGACTTTCCATTCTAAATCTAATGGCTTACTCGTATTTAAGACTTTATTTAACCCTTGCGAACGAAGATCAAAATCGACCATATAATCGTTTGGCTTCAAAATGTATTTGTATTCTAAATACTCGTTTTCACCTGCTTTCAATCGCATCGAAACAACTTGATTGGCTCCTACTTTTGAAATAGTCGGTTCGAAATACAAATCTTTGGTTTGAAGTGTTCTGTTGTCTAGTGTCAATAAGCTAATATTCAAATCAGCATTATTATCCTTAATCAACGAAACTAAACTTCCCGATCCCTTCTTAAACCTTTCTTGATTTTTTAGCGTTGCTTCTGAGATAAATCCACCTTTGTTGGCAATGACAATTTTTACTAAATTATTTTCGATGGTCGTGAAACCTTCTTTTGCAGATGGAAGTGTTGCAGAATATGCAAAATTTCCCAAAGTAGCTTTTAAAGCGGATATTTGTGTAGAATCCTTCACCGTCGAAAGCATTGAATTTGCTTGAACTTTAGCGACTTTGGCTTTTTCAGTAGCTTGCTTTTGAACCAATTCTTTCTTGGCTTTTTCTGCCGCAATTTCTTTGTCTGATGGTTGATTTTGATACATAATCCAAATCAAAATACCAAAAATCAACGCAAAGCCTATGATTGAATTGAGGTCTAACTTTTTTTCTTCCATTGTACTTTATTAAAAACTAATTTATTATTTCTTTTTTGCTTTCACTGTAGCCGCCACAAAACTAACAAATAAAGGATGCGGATTGGCCACGGTACTTTTATATTCTGGATGGTATTGAACACCAATAAAAAAAGGATGATTGGCTAATTCCACAATTTCAACTAATTGGGTGTCTGGGTTAATTCCCGATGAAATTAAACCAGCCTTTTCAAATGCCTCCGCATAATCGCTATTGTATTCATAACGATGACGGTGGCGCTCCAAAATACTACTATTCCCGTAGATGGAGTATGCTAACGAATTTTCTTTAAGGTCACATTTCCATGCTCCCAAACGCATCGTTCCACCTTTGTCAGTAATGCTTTTTTGTTCTTCCATTAAATCGATGACAGGATGTGAAGTTCCCTGGTTCATCTCCGTTGAATTCGCATCTTTATAACCCAATACATTTCGAGCGTATTCAATGACTGCCATTTGCATTCCGAGACAAATTCCAAAAAATGGCAAGTTATTTTCTCTAGCATAACGAACAGCTTCAATTTTTCCTTCGATACCTCGTTCTCCAAAACCTGGAGCAACAAGAATTCCATCAAGTCCATTCATTTTTTCAGCAACATTGTCTTTGTCGATATATTCTGAATGTACAGAAACCACATTGACTTTGGTTTCATTCGCAGCACCGGCGTGAATAAAAGCTTCTAATATGGATTTGTATGAATCTTGTAATTCGACATATTTCCCAATCAAACCAATATTTACCGTATGTTTCGGATTCTTTAATCGATGTAAAAACGTATTCCAATTTTTCAAATCTGGAGCGGCTTTTTTGGGTAAATTTAATTTCTTTAACGCTACGACATCCAGACCTTCTTCTAACATCAAATTTGGCACTTCATAAATCGTTGAAGCATCGATAGATTGAATAACAGCCTCTCTTTTTACATTGCAAAACAATGCTAACTTCTGACGCAATTCATCAGAAATCTCATGCTCGGTCCTGCACACCAAAATATCTGCCTTGATTCCGCTTTCCATCAAGGTTTTTACGGAATGTTGTGTAGGTTTGGTTTTCAATTCACCGGCAGCAGCCAAATAAGGAACCAAAGTAAGGTGAATGACAATTCCGTTGCCTTCTCCTAATTCCCATACTAACTGACGCACCGATTCTATATAAGGTAAAGATTCAATATCACCTACTGTCCCTCCTATTTCGGTGATGACAATATCAAAATCACCTGAGTTACCAAGCAATTGCATGCGTTCTTTGATTTCGTTGGTAATGTGCGGAACCACTTGAACTGTTTTTCCTAAGAACTCACCACGACGTTCTTTTTCGATAACCGAAAGATAAACTCTTCCTGTGGTTACATTATTTGCTTGAGAGGTCGGAACATTCAGAAAACGTTCGTAATGGCCTAGGTCTAAATCAGTTTCTGCGCCATCATCGGTGACATAACATTCGCCATGCTCATACGGATTTAAAGTTCCAGGGTCGACATTGATATACGGATCAAATTTTTGAATCGTAGTTCTGTAGCCTCGCGCTTGCAATAATTTTGCTAATGAAGCAGCGATAATTCCTTTACCGAGTGAAGAAGTCACACCGCCGGTAACAAAAATATACTTCGTTTGATTCATTTTTTTTATGTTGTAGTTGTGTTGTAGTTGTTTAAAAAACGAGGCAAAAGTACAATTATTAAATGAGAAAAAATCAATTTGGAAATGAGATAATTTGGAAATTTAGAAATGAAAAAACGCAATGATTTAACTTGATTCTCATTTTTATATTTTTCGATTTTAACGTCAATTTGGGTTTGGATATTGTCGTTTTATGTTTCGTATTAATTCTTCCAAACCGTTTAATTTGAGTTCATAAACCAATTGCATTTGCTCCCCCAAAGTTCCTTTAGGAAAGCCTTTGTTACTATACCAAACCACGTAATATTCTGGCAAATCAATTAAGAAACGGCCTTCATATTTCCCGAAAGGCATCTTAGCATAAGCGAGTGCGATGAGCTTTTTTTGATCTTGATTCATATTAATGAAGAGAGAAAAAAAAAGAGCCAAGAATCAAGACTATATAAATTTTTGATTTTTGGCTCTTTTTTCTTTTTATAATTTATTTCCAATGAAAAGTAACATCTTTTTCCATATCGGGATGCAAGCTTAAGAAAACAGGACATGTCATAGCAGCTCTTTCTAGGATAATTTTATTCTTTTCGCTAGTGTTTGGGAGAAATAACGCAACTATTATTTTCGCGATTTTTCTCGGTTCAGCTTGCATGATTTTGGTTATCTCTATCGTTGAGTCGACCAAATCAACATCTAAGTCTTTTGATTTAATCGCCATAATCGAAATCATACAACTTCCCAAAGACGTTGCAACTAAATCGGTGGGAGAAAACGCTTCTCCTTTTCCATGATTATCAGTAGGCGCATCGGTAAGAATTGAGGTGTTGGATTGAAGATGCTCACATGATGTTCTTAAATCTCCTAAGTAAGTAATTTTCGAAGTCATTAGTTTACTTGTTTTACAGATAAATCATCTTGGTACTCTAAGATATAAACCCCTTTATTGATAAATCCCTCACTACCTTTTTTTACATATTCGAACTTGCTTTCAATTTGTTCTGATTTAATCTGATTAGCAGAAGATAAAAAGGAATCATTTTGCGTTATTCTCATCAGTGTATCGAAAGTTACATCGAAACCGCGGACGGCATATTGACTAGGAAATACTTTATTAACCTCTTTATAATTCTTCTCAAAATGTGCGGCTTCAATCGAATTGTTTTCTCTTGTCAATGAAGGATACAGTAATTTCAAAATCGTCAATCGTTTCATAGAAACTTCTTCAAAATCGAGTGTTTCGTTTGGCTCAATAATTACTAATTGAATCTGAAAATTAGCCAATTCGTTTAATAATACATTAGTAGTACCTAAAATTAGTCCTGTTCTTTCTGAATCTAAGACCACGTAGTTTTGAACACCTTTTGTAAAAAGAGACTTAAGATTTGCAATATCTAATGCTCCGTTATCCAGTAAGGTAACAAACTTAGCTGCAGGATAATTCTTTGAAATAAAATCTTTGTTGTAAACTCTTTTTGGGTCACTGACTACGATGATATTCCCATTTTTGGACATCATGTAGGTAAACATTGCTGTTTTCCCATAATCACTCGGTGGCATCGCTTGAAATAGATTAGGAGATGATTTTCCTATTTCTTTCGAAAGTGGCGAAATCACAGGAACATTTTTCTCGCTTAAAAGCTCAGCAGTTTTTTCGATGTATTGCTGATAAAATGGTCCAATAACAGCATCAGTTTCTCGAAGATTATTGCTTTTAATGATATTCTCAACATTGGAACTAATTTTACTTTCCTCTGAATCAAAAATTTTGACATCAACATTCAAACCCAGTGTTTTTGCGGAATCAATGGCCATCAATGCACCCGAGTAGAAATCGAGAGTCATATTTAAAAATGCATCCTTTTTTAGTCTAACATCCATGGTTTTCAACGTGTCACTCTGAATTTTGGCAGCATTGAACGGCAACAGTAATACTAACGACTTTTTGGAAGTATTTGGCACCACCGTTTTACTTGCTACTTTAACGGGAGTGGCTTGATCAACATCAGTTTTTATAGTTCCTCTACCAGGTACTTTTAGAATCATTCCTGATTTTACACCGTCTTTTAAAGTAGGATTGAGTTGAATTAATTCCTCTTCAGTAACTTTGAAATACTGTGTCAAACTGTACATAGTATCACCGGACTTCACTTCATAATTAGCATATCCATTTTTGGTAAGAGTGCGAACCGTTTTGGTTTCCACAATTTCATCTTTAACGATTTCGGTAGTTACCGGTTTTGGCTTTTCGACTATTGGTCGCTCAACAACAACTTTTGATGCATCCGGATTTTTAGCAACTCCACTAACAAGTAGTTTGAAACCGACAGGTAAATTAGCAACAATTTGAGGATTTCGTTGCTCTAATTCTTGAACGGTCATCCCGTACTTCTTAGCGATACCAAACTTTGTTTCTTTAGGCTCTACTACGTGGAAAACAGTATTCTCTTTATCAGAGTTTGACAATACAGGTGAACTCGCAGTTTTTGTTTCTACAACCTTAACTATTGATTCCTCTGGTGCCTTTGCAATTGTTTCACTTGATTTTTTCGGATCACCTTCTATTTTAGAATCTGGAATCTTAATCGCTTGACCTATTTTTAAACCATTGGTCAATATGCTTGCATTTAAACTCTTCAGTTCCTCAACATTAATATTATAATCTCTGGAAATACTATAGAGTGTTTCTTTTGGTTTTGTAATGTGAGTTCTATTTGTGGAAACTTTAGGCTTTTCTTTTTCTATAACATTTTCCGCTTTCTTGATTGCAGATACTGGTATCAAAATCAAGTCATTCTCGTGAATTCCCTTTTGAGCATCGGGATTCAACTGATAAATATCGTAAGGCGTTACATTGTATTTTGTTGCTATTTGCGAAACGGTTTCTCCCTTTGCAACTGTATGTTTAATATAGTTCTTATCTTGAGCAAATAGGATACTAGTATTCATGCAGAGCACTAGTATTGACAGTAAAAATCTATGTTTCATTCAGCTTTGGTTGTATTGGAATTAAGTTAACTTCAACAAATTTAAGACTTAATTGTTGAGTTTTATTTCTAATACCTGCCCTATTTGTAAACCGTTTATTAACAAATCGGCATTTTGCTCTTTGATTTGGTCGACGGTAACATTATACTTCTTTGATAAACTATATAAAGTCTCCTTAGGTTCAACTTTGTGCATAATAACACCCGGCTTGCTACTTGGCTTTTTCTCCTTTGATAACGCTGGATTTGCCACTTCTTTTGTTGGAATTGACTTGATTATTGAAGTGGATTGTACGACTTCTACTTTTTTGTTAGTTAAGATCTTAAGTACTTGTCCGATTTGCAAACCATTTTTGGCTACTTCTGGATTGTTAGATTTTATGTCGTCAACAGTAATATTATAGTCTCGAGCCAAACTGTAGAGCGTTTCTTTTGGAAGCACTTTGTGGTTGACTTCAGTTTTGTCTTCCGTGATTATTATCTGCTTAATCTCACTATCTGAGTTTTTAGTGTTCTCTCGTCCTGTAACTTCTTCACCTTTAACGACTTGTTTCACAGGTTCCTCGCCGACAGTTTGTTTTAATTCTTCAGAAATCTGCTCTCTTGGAGGAGTGCCTTCTTTTCGTGGCACAGGAATTTTTAATACCATTCCTTCGCTGATACCATCAACAGCGAACTTATTAAATTTATAAATTTCCGACGGATCAACCAAATACTTCTTAGAAAGTAATCTCACTGATTCCCCTAATTTGACCTCGTGATTTACGATGTCAACTTCTTGTTCTTTTTTCTTCCCTTGTCCGAAGCTACTGCAAATTACAAGGAAAATCAGAATAGTCAAAATAACTTTTTTCATAACAATTATTTTTATTCCCACTCAATCGTTGCCGGCGGCTTTGAGCTTATATCATATACCACTCTATTGACACCTTTTACTTTATTGATGATTTCATTTGATATCTTCATCAAGAACTCATAGGGCAAGTGTACCCAATCAGCTGTCATTCCATCCGTTGATTCGACTGCTCGAAGCGCTACGACTTTTTCGTACGTCCGCTCATCTCCCATTACACCTACACTATTCACAGGCAAAAGAATCGCTCCCGCTTGCCACACCTTGTCGTATAAGCCCCAAGACTTTAAACCTTCAATAAATATAAAATCAACCTCCTGCAAGATACAAACTTTTTCTAAAGTAATCTCACCTAAAATTCTTATTGATAATCCAGGGCCCGGAAAAGGATGCCTGCCCAATAGCGCCTGATCTATTCCTAAGGTTGCACCAACGCGACGAACTTCATCTTTAAAAAGCATTCGAAGTGGTTCTACAATTTCTAATTTCATATAGTCTGGTAATCCACCTACATTGTGATGTGATTTAATAGTTGCCGACGGACCTTTAACCGAAACTGATTCGATAACATCGGGATATATGGTTCCTTGCGCCAACCATTTCACGTCTTCAATTTGATGCGCTTCATCATCAAAAACTTCAATAAAAACACGACCAATAATTTTTCTTTTTGTTTCGGGTTCACTAATACCTTCCAACTCACTCAAAAATCGATCTGCAGCATCAACACCTTTAACGTTTAAGCCCATATGCTTGTATTGATCGAGCACATTTTCAAATTCATTCTTCCGCAATAATCCATTATTAACAAAAATGCAATACAAATTTTTTCCAATGGCATGATGCAATAAAACAGCAGCCACAGTCGAATCTACACCTCCCGAAAGTCCTAATACCACTTTATCACTGCCAACTTTGACCTTTAGTTCACTGATCATTTCTTCAACGAACGCATTAGGCGTAAAGTTTTGTGGAACTTTGGCAATCTTCACTAAGAAATTTTCTAACATCGTTTTTCCATCGGTAGAATGATACACTTCAGGATGGAATTGAATGGCGTATGTCAACTCATTTTCAATTCGATACGCTGCATTATCTACATCATGAGTACTCGCTAGTTTGATACCGTTTGTGGGTAGTGTTTTGATTGTGTCACTGTGGGACATCCACACTTGTGAATGCTCGTCGACACCTTCAAAGAAGATCTCATCATTCTTTATAAAAGATAAGTTCGCTCTTCCGTATTCTCTCGTATTCGACGGTGCCACTTCACCTCCACTAAAATGAGCTAAATATTGCGCACCATAACAGACGGCAAGCAGCGGCAATTTACCTCTAATTTCTGATAAATCAGGGTGCGGCGCATCTTCTCCTCTGACAGAAAACGGACTCCCGGACAGAATAACAGCTTTGTAACTCGATAAATCGGTTGGAAAATGATGATAAGGAAAAATTTCGCAAAAAATATTTAATTCGCGAACTCTTCGGGCAATAAGTTGTGTGTATTGCGATCCGAAATCTAAAATAAGTACGTTGTGTTGCATGGACAAAAATACTTTTAAAATTCTAGACTTGAAAATAGAAATTAAAAAATCTATTTTTGAAATGAAATTCGATCGAGTCAAATCTAAAAAAACAAAATCCTATGATGAGAACACTATTATTAATTGGGCTTGGCGGCGGAATTGGCAGTATTTTTCGATATGTAACAACTGTTTTAATTGAAAAATATTATGCTAGTATTTTCCCATTGGCGACTTTTCTAGTTAATATCTCAGGTTGTTTGATCATTGGAATTACAATGGGTTGGCTTGAAAAATACCAACTGATGAATTCTAATATCAAATGGTTCTTAGTTACTGGATTTTGCGGTGGTTTTACCACTTTTTCTGCGTTTGGCTATGAAAATATTCGTATGCTACAAAACGGTAACATTGGTATGGCTTTTCTTTATACAGGTGGCAGTATTATTCTTGGTTTGGGTTCCGTTTGGCTGGGATTCTGTTTGGTCAAATAAATTGGTAACAAGTTGTTAATTTCTTTCTTTTTTAGGAAAAAAATGTAACTTCGCACTCTATGAAAAAAGAGGATATAGAATCTATAATTCAATTACTAGCCAATCCTAAAAAAATTGCCATTATTCCCCATAGAAGTCCAGATGGCGATGCCATGGGTTCGACCTTGGCATTGTATCATTTTCTTTTGAAACTCGATCACCAACCGACTGTAATCGCACCCAATGAGTTTCCCGATTTTCTGGTTTGGATGCCTGGTAGTGAAAATGCACTGATTTATGAAAATGATCGTGAAAATACCAGCAAGATATTACACGAATCGGACGTGATTTTCACGTTAGACTTTAATGCGCTGCACCGCACAGGTGAAATGGAAAAAGTGCTCAGTCAACTGCAATCGACTTTCATTATGATTGATCACCACCAAAGCCCAGAAAATTATGCAACCTACACCTACTCGGATACGCAATTTGGATCTACTTGCGAAATGATCTACAATTTTATTTCATTTCTAGATAAGAAAAATCAATTAGACAAAACAATCGCAACTTGTCTTTACACAGGAATTCTAACCGACTCCGGTTCGTTTCGATTTCCAAAAACTACAGGAACTACGCACCGCATTGTTGCGGATCTAATCGACTTAGGAGCTGAAAACACCAATATACCAACATGGTTGTTTGACAATAATTCCTACAACAGTATTCAATTGTTAGGTCGCGCTCTACAAAATATGATTGTCATTCCTGAATACAAAACCGCCTATATTGTTCTTTCACAAAAAGAATTAGACGAGTTTAAATATCAAAAAGGAGATACGGAAGGCATTGTAAATTATGGTTTGTCGATCAAAGGAATTCATTTGGCAGCTATTTTCATTGAACATAAAGATGAAAATATCATAAAAATCTCGTTTCGATCGCAAGGTGATTTTGATGTCAACCAATTGGCAAGAAATCACTTCAACGGTGGTGGGCATATCAATGCAGCTGGTGGAAAATCGCATGAAAATATGCACGAAACAGTCCGCAAATTCAGAGATTTGCTTTCATCTATAACAATTTGATCTATGAAAAATATCACGCTACAGTTGACCATCTTATTGATTGGATTTTTGATTTTTACAAGTTGTTCTAAACAACAAGCGCGAAAGCCTATCTCACAATCTTCGGGCTCATTTATGAGAGAATCTGCCGATCGAAACAAAAAATTGATTTCGGGTGAAGAAGCAAAAATCGATTCCATTATCAAAAGCGATCCCAACACAAAATACCTCGCGTCACAAAAAGGATATTGGTACCGCTATGATAAGAAAAACACACTTGACACCTTACGCCCTAAAAAAGGAGATGTGGCTAATTTTAATTACGAGATCAAAGACCTTGATGGTAATGTCATTTATTCTGAAATTGAATTGAGACCACAAGTGTATCACGTCGATAAAGAACAAAAAATTATTATGGGATTAAGACATGGAATCAAACTAATGCGTAAAAACGAAACCGTTACCTTTCTTTTTCCATCGCATATGGGTTACGGATATCACGGGGACGATCGAAGAATTGGACATAATCAACCGCTAATTTGTACCGTAACATTAACCGATTTTAATCCAGAAAAGAAAATACAAACTGAATAATAAATAATGATGAAAAAGCACCTCTTGTTTTTATTGACTTTAATCATATTGTCTTCGTGTAAAAACGAACATAGTAATTTGCCTGATGGCTTATATGCAGAAATAGCCACCAATAAAGGAAATATTATTGTAAAACTAAATCCCGAGAAAGCACCGATAACAGTAGCCAATTTTGTTAGTTTGGCAGAAGGGAAAAATACTTTTGTAAACAGTCAATTAAAAGGAAAACCATTTTATGAGGGATTAAAATTTCATCGAGTGATTCCAGAATTTATGATCCAAGGCGGTGATCCATTAGGAAATGGTTCTGGTGATGCTGGCTATCTATTTAAAGACGAGATTTCTGATTTGCGATTTGAAAAAGGTGGTTTACTAGCCATGGCAAATTCAGGTCCGGGAACTAACAGTAGTCAATTTTTCATCACCCATGTTGCAACGCCGTGGCTCGACGGAAAACACACCATCTTCGGAGAAGTTGTGGATAAAGGCATGGATGTCGTAAATGCAATTCAACAAAACGATGACATCGTTAAAATTACGATTATCAGAAATGGTTCTGAAGCAAAGAAATTTGATGCAGTCAAAGTCTTTTCGAATTACTTTTCGCAGAATGTGGAAAGCCAGAAAAAACAAGCTTTACTCGATGCGGAAAACAAAAAATTATATGACGCGAAATACGCGGCAATCAAAGAGGACAAGGCAATATATTTTGAGAAATTAAAGATCTTAGCAAGCAAAACTAACTCAGGATTAGCTTATAAAATCTTAACAAAAGGAACTGGTAAGAAACCAAAAAACGGAGATCAGATTTTCATAAACTATGCTGGTTTTCTCGAAAACGGAGAGTTGTTTGATTCCTGTTTGGAAGACGTTTCTAAAATTTTTGGTAAATTTGACCAACGAAGATCTGACGCTAGACAATACGTGCCAATTCCATTTGAAGCTGGTAAAAAAGACGGAATGATTCCAGGTTTTATTGAAGGAATTGAAAAATTGTCTTTTGGAGATAAAGCGGTGATTTTTATCCCATCTAATTTAGGATATGGTGCTCAAGGAGCCGGTGGCGTTATTCCGCCAAATGCCAATATCATTTTTGAAATAGAATTACTGGAGGCGATGCCAAAATAATTATAAAAAAAGGGAATAAACCTGAAAATCCCTGCATAAAGCGAAGTAAGTAAGGAAATTATTAATCAATTGAAAATGAAAATTAAAATTATCTTGTTATTGTTTGTGGGTATATTGAGTGGTTATGCTCAAAAAAACACAAAACCTGCAGTGGCTAAAAAGCCTGCAACTGCAACAACAGCTAAAAAAGCAGCACCTAAAGCGCAAGTAAATCCTACTGCAGAAGGATTATTTGCTGAAATTGAAACAGCAAAAGGAAAAATTGTGATTCGTTTGGAATACCAAAAAACTCCAATCACAGTGGCTAATTTTGTTTCATTAGCGGAAGGAAAAAACACATTCATTACGGATGAAAAACTAAAGAACAAACCGTATTACGATGGATTGAAATTTCACCGTGTAATCAAAGACTTTATGATTCAAGGTGGTGATCCAGCTGGAAATGGCTCTGGTGGATGTGGCTATAGTTTCAAAGATGAAATTGTACCTGAATTCGTTTTTGATAAAGCTGGAATTTTAGCAATGGCCAATTCTGGTCCAGCAACGAATAGCAGTCAGTTTTTTATTACGCATAAAGACACACCTTGGCTGAATGGTAAACATACTATTTTCGGTTATTTAGTTTCTGGACAAGATGTCGTAAACAACATTGCTCAAGATGATGTAATGAATAAAGTGACGATTGTTCGTAAAGGAAAGCAAGCGATGGCTTTCGATGCAGTTAAAGTTTTTTCTGACTATTATGGAAATAAAGGCGAAGACGATAAGAAAATGGCGGCGGCACAAGCGGAAGAACGTGCAAAACAAGCGGCAATAGAGGCTGAAGCAAAAAAAGCTTACAACGCTCAATATGCGCCAGTAATGGCTGATAAAGTAAAATACATGGCTGGAGTTAAGGCTTCTGCTACAAAATCATCAACTGGGCTTGAATATAAAATTATTAAAGTAGGTACTGGAAAAAAACCGGTTGATGGCACAAATATTTATATTCACTACGCGGGTTATTTGGAAGACGGATCTTTGTTTGATAGCAGTTATGAAGAGGTTTGCAAAGCCTACGGAAAATTTGATGAAAATCGTGCGAAACAAAATGGTTACAATCCATTTCCTTTCCAAGCGGGAAAAAAAGACGGTTTGATTCCGGGATTTTTAGAAGGAATTAGCAATTTATCTTTTGGAGATAAGGCAGTATTATTTATTCCTTCCGCTTTAGGTTATGGCGAGCGAGGTGTAGGAAATGTAATTCCACCAAATTCTAACATCATTTTTGAAGTAGAATTGTTTGAAAGTTTACCAAATGCTCCCGCAGCTACTGAAGAAAAAAAGTAACAGTAAATCAAATAGAAGAACGCAGATTCACAACCATTGTGAATCTGCGTTTTTTTTATGCATTAAACTTCCAGTCGAAGTCGTCTTCGTTTTTGATAATCGCGCCGATTTCAACTTTGACAATTCGACCAAACTCACTTTGCAAAATCAACCAGTTTTCTTCATTGAAATAATTCTCCGCCAAATCAAAATCTTCCTTTTCCCATGCTCTTAGTTGATGGCCTTCCAATTGCTTTTTGACATCTTCCACAGTTTCATTAACAACAACTTCAGCATAAATCGTTAGTCTTGGATTAGAACTAATCATATAACCCAATCGCAAATCTTCATCATCGTAAAATGTCAAGCGCAATTGCAATTGATTATAAACGAAAATAATATTCTTGTCTTCGTCCTTAAAATGTTTGTCTGGTGCTCCATAAAGTTTTTTTACATCTTCTTGTTTCATCCCAAACAACAATTTGTCTATCCCGAATTTCAGTTTTACTTCCATCTGTTTTGTTTCTTTTTTAGTATGCAAAGTTAGTATTTATGAGACACAATTTTGCAAATCAAGGCAGAATCAAACCCCTAATTTGTCCCTTTTACCATTCACTTTGTGTCAATAATACAGATTTATCCGGCGTTTGTCGAGAATTTTAGGTTTAACCATGTATTTATATAAAATTTGCGTAACTATTTATAAATGAGTTTTTTGAACATTGCTCTTGAAAGCCATTTGGCAAATTATTAATTGATGAACTACAGATTCTTCTTGTTGTGTTTTCTATTAGCGACTTTTGCTGCATCGGGAAGTATTCCTACGCAAAAAGTAATTGCAGTGACTGATAGTATCTTGATTTCGAAAGTCGGAGCTCATTTGCATTCCTATTTTGAAATTTCAAATGAAGGTTCTCATTATAATTATTTGTCAAATAAGAATAAGGTGATTTCTGAACTATTCTTGGACAAAAAGAAAATTAAGAAAAACTTTCACGAAATATGGGTTTTATATCAGTTCAATTATACAAAAATTGAAGGAATGAAGTCCGGAATATGGATAAAATTAGACGCAAACTTACAATTGTTGGAAGAACCAAATTTGAAGTCAATTCCTGATTTTTTGATTCAAGATTTACCTTCTGAATTTATTTCCAAGAACCAGGCAAAAGCAATTGCAGAAAAATCGTTCTTCAATAGAGCCATTGATGTTAGTGACGCAAAATTAGAGTATGTCAAAAAGAAGGAAAAGTACATTTACACTATCGCCAATAAAACCCTAAAGATTAACGAAGGCAAAAAAGTCGTAGAACTTGAAATTGTTGAACTTGATGCCTATACCGGAAAGTTGCTGAATCGCTACGATAGTTACAACGGCTTAATCGAAAAGTAAAACCCTTTTCTAATACTTGAAAATACCATATTCGCTTTTGATTGTGAGTTGTTTCGACACAGCAGCCTCTACTCGACCGACGATTTGCGCCTCAACATTAAAAGACTTTGAGATTGCGATAATAGCTCCTGCTATTTCTTCTGGAACATACAATTCCATTCTGTGACCGCAATTAAATACTTGATACATTTCCTTCCAATCTGTTTTGGATTGCTCTTGAATCATTTGGAATAAAGGCGGAACAGGAAATAAATTGTCCTTGATGATATGAAGGTTTTCAATGAAATGAAGGATTTTAGTTTGCGCTCCTCCACTGCAATGTACCATACCGTGGATTTCCTTTGAAGTATATTTTTCAAGTATTTTCTTGATGATGGGAGCGTACGTTCTCGTTGGCGAGAGCACTAGTTTCCCAGCATCTAAACTACTTTTTTCAACGCTATCAAGCAACTGTTTTGTCCCAGAATACACAAGCTCTTTTGGCACTAGATCGTCGTAACTTTCCGGATATTTTATCGCCAATTCATGATTAAAAACATCATGTCTTGCGGAGGTTAATCCGTTGCTGCCCATTCCACCATTATACGTCTTTTCGTACGTGGCTTGTCCGAATGAAGCTAAACCTACAATGACATCTCCTGCTTTAATATTCTCATTATCAATCACATCTTGACGTTTCATTCGCGCAGTAACGGTAGAATCAACAATTATTGTTCGAACTAAATCACCTACGTCAGCAGTTTCACCGCCTGTAGAGTGAATCGTAACTCCATAAGAGTGCAATTCAGAGATAAGTTCTTCAGTTCCGTTGATGATGGCTGCAATGACCTCACCTGGAATTCTGTTTTTGTTTCTTCCTATTGTTGATGATAATAAGATATTGTCGGTAGCTCCAACGCACAACAAATCGTCGATATTCATAATCAAAGCGTCTTGCGCGATGCCTTTCCAAACGGATAAATCTCCCGTTTCCTTCCAATACATATAAGCCAGCGATGATTTTGTTCCCGCTCCATCGGCATGCATGATCAAACAATAATCTTCATCGCTGGTAATATAATCTGGAACGATTTTGCAAAAAGCTTTTGGAAATAAACCTTTGTCGATATTTTTTATCGCGTGATGAACATCTTCTTTTGATGCCGAAACGCCTCGGCCAGCGTATCGTTTTGAAGTATCTGAACTCATTTTTTTTGTCGTGTTGTTGTGTGGCAAATATACTATTTTGATCAGGGAATTATAGCACTATTTCTCCAGAATTAATATTTCAACCCGTCGATTTTCTTCTTCCTCTTGTGATGAATTTTCTGGAATGGGATGCAATGGCTTGCTTGTGCCGAATCCTTTGTAAGACAAACGTTTTCTGCTGATTTTTTGCCCAACAAGATAATTATAAATGGCACGGGCGCGCATCACGGATAACTCGTTGATATCAAATTGCTTTTGGCAGCAAATATGACCTTGAATTTCGATTTTTAATTTTGGATTGTCCTGCAAAGCACAAAGTAAATCATAGAGTACCGTTTTTGATTTCGGTAAAACTCGTGGCGTCATATTATGAAAATTGATGTTTTTCAGTCGGATTGTTGTACCAACTGTTGCTTTCTTAAACTGCTCTGTCAGCGGTGTGTCTTCATCAAAATAAACGCTTGTCTTTGGCTTTTCTATTTTAATTTTATCATAAACAATCAAGACTTTACGATTCTCAGCTTGTACTTTCGATTGCTCAAAATCTTCCCCGAAACCTTTGATTTCGTAGTTTTCATTTACTTTTATTTGTTTCGACTTGATAAAGGCTAAAACCGTCTTAACGCGCTGAAGCGAAAGAGAATCATTATAGGTATTCGTTCCCTCCCAATCACAAAAACCGTAAATCTTAGTGACTTCGATGTTTGGATTATTTGCAATCCATGTTTGCAATTGACTTGTAGCTGATTCATTAAAAGTGTATTGATCAAAATCGAAAAAAATAGTCAGCTTATCTTGAGCATAACTGCTAAGAAAAGTTAAAGTTATGATGAGAAAAAAATACCATTTCATTGTAATAAACTCTAATTTGATACAATTTCGATTTCTACTCTGCGGTTGGCAGCGCGTTGGGCTTCGTCTTTTTCTGGTAAAGGGAAAACAGGTGTAGTACTGCCAAAACCTTTATAAGTGAGTCGATTTTCTTTAATACCATTGGCAATTAAAAAATTGTTGATGGCTTTGGCGCGTTGGGTTGACAAGTCCAAGCGATCGACTGGCATGCAACACAAATGACCTTGAATTTCAATTTTTAGTTTCGGATTCTTTTGGAGGACAACAAGCAACTCATACATCTTTCCTTTCGATTCTGGAACTACAATAAAAGTATTGATCTTAAAATTCAGATTGTCAATTTTGAGCTTCTCCCCGACTTGTGTTGCAGCAATTTTGTTCATGAAATCAACATCTAATGTATATTCTGATTTCGTTCCGTCGGGATTATCAAATACTAATTTTTCTGGGTAATGTATGATTTCTTTGAGTTCTTCAATTGGAGCAACTTCTTTAATTCCGAGTATTTCGTTCTCTCGTTCTAAATCTTTCGCTTCGATATAAAACAAAGTCACTTTTCGGTTCTCCGCTTTTATTTTAGACAACTGATGCAACTCACCGAAACTTCTAGTTTTGAAATCATCGCGGATTTTGATTTTGTCTTTTATGAGATAATAAATCGAATTGATTCGGTTTTTTGCCAACGTATCATTAAAACCGCTTGATCCATCTTCATCCGTAAATCCATGAATACCAAGGATTTTTATGTCTGGATTTGCCGCGATCCATTGATTGAGACTCTTGGTTTCTTTTACAGTCAAGTCGAATTTGTTGCTATCGAAGTACACCGAAAATTGTTCTTGAGCCACAACGAAAGCAGTCGAAAGAATACAAAAAAAAGTGAGAAAGACAAGTTTCATGTGGTGTTTATTTGGAGAACGGAAGTTACGTAAAAAAGTTATAGGTTGTAAGTTGGAGTTCATTGTAACGAGATGCCCTAGCCCCGATAGTAGTGAAAATCCTTTTGTGGCGGTGTTCGACACAAAAGATTGTAGCGGATAGCGGGAACAGCTCCTGACCTAAAACAAAAAAGCCTGCTTCACAACGAAACAGGCTTCCTTCAATACGTGTCAGGAATTATTTGGTAAACAACAACTCTCTGTATTTGGTCAATGTCCAGATTTCGTCATCGACTAATAACTCTAATTTATCACAGTGTTCACGGATAATTTCGAAATAAGGTTTTACTTTTTCGCAATACGAATCTGCCATTTTGTGAGCATCTGTTAATGCATTGGCTTTTCTTCTTGCTTCGGTCATTTCTTCTACTTTGGTGTTGATTCCTTCGATATGAGCCGAAATTTCTTTAATCAAAACGATTTGCTCTTTGGCAATTTTTTCGAAGTCTTTTCCGAAGATTTCTTTCAATCCTTTTACGTTTTCGATCAATGTGTTTTGGTAGCGAATCGCTGTTGGAATCACGTGATTCTTAGCTATATCGCCTAACACACGACCTTCAATTTGAATCTTTTTGGTGTATTCTTCTAGTTCGATTTCGTAACGTGCTTCTACTTCAATATGATTCATGATGCCCATTTCAGAAAACAAATCTAAGGCTTGTTTTGATGCTCGCGCTTTCAAAGCTTGTGGTGTTGTTTTGAAATTACTCAATCCTCTTTTTGCCGCTTCTTTCTCCCACGCATCGCTATAACCGTCACCTTCGAAAAGGATATTTTTAGATACTTTAATATATTCTCTCAAAACATTAAAAATCGCTTCGTCTTTTTTCAATCCTTTTTTGTCAATTAAAGCATCAACTTCCACTTTAAAATCTTTCAATTGTTTGGCAACAATCGTATTTAAAGTAGTCATGGCATTCGAACAGTTTGCCGAAGAACCCACGGCTCTAAATTCAAATTTATTTCCAGTAAAAGCGAACGGAGAAGTTCTATTTCTGTCTGTATTATCTAACAATACATCTGGAATTTTCCCAACCACGTTCAATTTTAAGTCGGTTTTTTCTTCTGGTGATAATTTACCAGTCGTAACACCTTCTAACTCCATCAATACTTTGGTCAATTGCTCACCAATAAATACAGAAATGATCGCTGGTGGCGCTTCATTCGCTCCCAAACGGTGATCATTACTTGCTGTTGCAATTGACCCTCTTAACAAAGATTCGTAATCATTTACTGCCTTAATCGTATTGACAAAGAAAGTCAAGAATTGCAAATTACTCATCGGTGTTTTGCTCGGACTTAATAAGTTCACACCTGTATCCGTTGCTAATGACCAGTTGTTATGTTTTCCAGAACCATTAACACCTTTGAAAGGTTTTTCGTGAAATAAAACCGTAAAATCGTGACGTTCCGCTACTTTTTGCATCACATCCATCAACAAGCAGTTGTGGTCAACGGCAAGGTTGGTTTCTTCAAATATCGGAGCCAACTCAAATTGATTTGGCGCTACTTCATTATGACGCGTTTTTACTGGAATTCCCAACAACATGCATTCTTGTTCCAAATCTCTCATGTACGTTAATGCACGTGTCGGAATAGAACCAAAATAATGATCGTCTAATTGTTGTCCTTTCGCAGAAGTGTGCCCCAATAAGGTTCTGCCGGTCATCATTAAGTCTGGACGTGAGTTCGCTAAAGATCTATCGACCAAGAAATATTCTTGCTCCCAACCTAAAGTGGCGGTCACTTTCTTTACGTTTTTGTCGAAATATTTGCAAACATTCGTTGCCGCATCATCCATGGCAGATAAAGCCCGTAATAATGGAATTTTATTATCTAAAGCTTCTCCGGTATACGAGATAAAAACAGTTGGAATACATAAAGTAGTTCCGAAAATGAATGCTGGTGAGGTTGGATCCCAAGCCGTATAACCTCTGGCTTCGAAAGTATTTCTAATTCCACCATTTGGAAAACTTGAAGCGTCGGGCTCTTGTTGAACTAATTGGCCACCACCAAATTTCTCAACTGGATCACTGCCATCATACGATGTTTCGAAAAAAGCGTCGTGCTTTTCAGCGGTTGCTCCCGTTAAAGGTTGAAACCAGTGGGTATAATGCGTTACGCCTTTAGACAAAGCCCATTCTTTCATACCCATTGCAATATAGTCTGCTAATTTTCTGTCGATTTTAGTTCCATGCTGCACCGCATCGCGAACACCTTTAAAAGCATCTGAAGTCAAATACTGCTTCATTGCTTTTTCATTAAACACATTAGATCCGAACAAAGTTGATTTTTTGTCGGTTTCTTCAAATTTAACTGGAATTCTGTTGGATGCTTCTTTTAAAGCTTGAAAACGTAATGTTGCCATAAAAATTTAGTTTATTGAGTTATACCCTATTAATTTGATGCAAATATATAAAAATATAATACCGTAAATAAATTAACCCTATTTTTTTAGGGGTAAAAATGATAAATTAGTTGAAATGAGTAATTTTATGGACAAACGACAAACTTCAATCAAAATGTTGTTGTTGAAACCCTATGATTTATATTTGCAACGGTAAGTAATATTAAAAATATGATAGTCTGGATTTCCTTTTTCGCTATGATTTTCTGTTTCCTTGCTTTAGATTTGGGTGTTTTCAATAAAAACCCACACATCATCAGCACGAAAGAAGCCAGCAAATGGACTGCAATTTGGGTTACACTTTCTTTTTTATTTTCTGGTGTGGTGTTTTGGTTGTATCAGCATCAGTACATTGAAAACCCGTCTAATCTTAGCGCCACAAATGCCACAATTAAATACATTACTGGTTATTTGATTGAGTTGTCACTCAGTATTGATAACATTTTTGTTATTGCTATCATATTTAGCGCATTCAAAATTTCTCAAAAATACCAACACCGTATTCTTTTTTGGGGCATTATTGGCGCCATTGTCTTCAGAGGCTTGATGATATTTTTTGGCGTTTTGCTTATTAATAAGTTCACTTGGACTACCTATTTGTTTGGTGCTTTCTTGGTATTTACCGCAATTAAGATGCTGTTTAAGAAAGACGAAGACGAGTTCAATCCAAAGGAATCGTTTGTTTATAAAATATTGGGGAAGATCATTCCAATAACAAGTCATACAGACAAAGCGCATTTCTTTATTCTTAAGGATTCGAGAACACATGCTACGCCACTATTTGTCGCATTAATTGTTATTGAAGTCATGGACGTTTTATTTGCTGTAGATAGCGTGCCTGCAATTTTGGCAATCACTTCTGATCCTTTTTTGGTATTCAGCTCTAATATCTTTGCAATACTCGGACTGCGTTCGATGTATTTCTTTTTGGCAAATATGCTCGCGAAATTTAGCTATTTAGAATATAGTTTAATTGCCATATTGAGTTTCGTTGGACTCAAAATGCTTTTCCATGATTTTGTTGAAGTACCAGAATGGGCTTCGTTAGGATTTATAGCGGTAGCACTTTTAATTGGGATTTTGATTTCTTTGAGAAGTGATTCTACAAATGAGGCATAAAAATGAACTTTTATTTACTTTTTTCTACAAAATCAAAAAATTGACTTACGCTAGTATCAAAATACTCGCAAATTTTAGATAACGCAGATATAGTTATATTTTGTTTGCCCTGCTCAATTCATGCTAAATGAATGCCAGTATCAAAATAAAAATGCTCTAAAGTAACATTTTTGGTCTTTCGTAATTCCTTATTACAAAAAACAATACACTCGAGAAGTTCTATATTTTAATGTTGCTTTGGCACGTAACCAAATTCATCATACTATGTTAAAAATATAATAACATATTTGTCATTTTATTGTCATAGGTTTGGCTTAGTTAAATTCTTCAATCTTATGAAACATTACTTATGAAAACAACAAAACTTTTTTTATTATTTTTTAATTTGCTTTTAGCCAGTTCACTGTTGGCACAAACAGTGACAATGACAGCTTTAACAGTAAACGGACAAACAGTATCAGGAACAGCTCCAATTAATCTTGGAACAAACAGTATTGATGTATCAGTTGGACTTTCTGTTCAGGTCCAAATGCCAAATGCCCCAAGTGATACCTATCCGGGGACGATTAGTGTTTACTATAGAAAAAACACTGCTAATCCAATTAACTTGGCGGTTGGGGGGAATGGAGGAGATTTACTTTTCTTTGGAGGATTACTTGGATTTCGAAATTTTATGATTACACTTCAAAGTTCACAATTTGACGCCTCTGGCGGAATAATCTATGCTGAATATGAAACATATTCTAATCTAAAATACAGAAGTACAAACCTTAGTGTTATCAAAAGTTCTAGCAGCGGCACAACTGGAAATCCACCTTCAACTACTTCACCTTATACAGAATTTATTCCTTATGGTGCGAGCCCGATATTAGCTAAAGTACCCAACCCAACATCTACTTCGACATTTAACTGGATTAAATCTAATAATACGTATGTCAATGCGAATGATGCAAACAATGAATACGCAGTTAGTGCTTATGGTTACAGACCTATATATAATAGTACAATATTATACCTAAAGCAAAAATTCAATGATGGAACTTATAATATTGATTTAAACACTAATTTTTATGTTAATGTAAGCATGCCATATAGACAAAATCAAACCAATCCTTCTATTTATTATAACGTAATTAACGTAAACAATAAAATTGGACGTGACCAATACATTCCCTATGGAACATCCCCTCAGACAATTATTGGTGAACCTGGTAGTATAACTCAAGGTAGAAATGGTCCAGTAATTCAAGCAACAAATTATCAATGGCAAAAAAGAATTGTTAGACCTCATCCAGAATATTACAATTATTTGACCTACATTTCATTGTATGGATGGCAAGATATCCCCTCTGCGACGCAAATAAACTATACGCCTTTTGGCAATGCAACAGAGGTGACAGAATACCGTAGGCTAATTGTTGAGCCTGGTAATTATTCTCCTAGACAAACTGCTACAAGTAATATAATTACTATATACCCGATGAGTACTTTGGGTGGCATTGATGGTGCTCGTCCTACAGTCTCAAATATTATATGCTGTAACCAAACAGGAGTATTATCAGGTAGTTATTTAATCACGCCGCTTGACCCTATTGTAGGGCCTAATTTTGATCAGAATTCCTTTACTTATCTTTGGCAAAAGGAAATATTGGAAAGGAATGGAGTTAATTATTATTGGCAAAACATTCCTTTTTCTAATACTAAAGATTATACAATAGCTGACATGGTAAGAGATATTGGCCGAAAATATAGAAGAATTGTTATAAGCAATAGTGATTACAGACACTATTTTAGTAATGAAATTACCATAACTTTCACTAGTTCAAGAATAAATAATAATTCTGAAAGTAATAGTGAAAATATATATATCTACCCAAATCCAAGTAATTCAAATATAAATATAGAAGGAATCAACATTTCTTTATGTTCCGTTATTATTAGCGATATCTCTGGTAGAGTTATAATTAGTCATGATATAGGCTACTATAAGGACACCCAAAAAATTGACATTAGTTGTCTACCTTTAGGAGTTTACAATTTAAATATTGAAAATCAATCAAAGAAAATTTCTAAGAAAATTTTTAAAAATTAATCTAAACTCTACTAGAAAAAAAAGCCGACTCAGATTTTATACTGAGTCGGCTTTTTTGATTTTAGTTTTTTGCTATTTTATTTTTTTGATGCTATTTTCATCAATATTGTATGCTTTTACAACTGCATAATAATCGGTTAGATCAAGGTTTTTTATTACGCCTCTATTTACAAATTGCGCAGGAATTACTACTACTCTGAATATCTGATTATTCAATAATAATGTCTCAGTAGTATAATCATAATTTCCTCCAACGTAAATTGCAAAATCAACTCTAGTAAAATCATAATCATAATCAAACTCGTCTCCATTATCGAAATAAATTGTTCTAGGAATTAGTTGCCAAACTGGAGTTGTTGAATTAATAACACCAGATAATCTATATATTAAAACATTATCTTCAAGTTTTAGACTAATTCCTCGAGAAAAAGTATACTGGTTACTTGGATTGAATGACACATTTCGATATTCATAAACAGAACTATCTGGACCTGTTTCACCTCTCGGACCTTCTGGCCCTGCACAACTCATAAAACTTGTCCCGATTGCTATAACTACGAGTAACATTATTATTTTACTCATGCTTTTATAATTCATTCTTTTGTATTCGTTAATCTTCGATTTCATGATAATAAAATTTAATTGGTTTGCGCCGACGCTTTCAAAAACCAAACCAAAAAAGTGATTTTATCATTTAAAACTAAATTGAGTTACTTTTGCACAAGGAAATTTAAGTTTTATGGGAAGAAACAACGAGCGCAATATCAAAAAGCACAACGATAAATTGCACAAGGCACAGGACAAAGCCAAGCAAGCAGAACTGCTTCGAAAAGAAAAATTGAAAGCCATTGTAAAGAAATTCAATACTGAAAATCCAAATAACAATGAATAGTAATAAATTCAATGGTCTAAAAAACCAAGTGCAAGAAATTATTGACTTGATGGCTAAAAAAGAATTGATTGAAGCCAACTTTAAATTGCTCGATGCGGGAGAAGACCTTGATGAATTATTAGACTTTTCAGAAAAAGATGAAGATTTGATTGAAATTAGTAAATACAAAATATTATTCAATCAACTGCAACAAAAAATAGACCTAGCATTAAATTTATAAGCCACAAACGCACGAATTAAAGTGATATAAATTCGTGCATTCGTGGCTAATTTTTTATTTTTCAATCTACATATTTCGTCTATACTGACCGCCTACTTCAAACAAAGCACTGGTAATTTGCCCTAACGAACAAACTTTAGTTGCTTCCATCAAATGCTCAAATAAGTTTTCGTTTTTAATAGCAGCTTCTTGCAAATTAGTCAAATGTGCACTTACTTGCTCCGCACCAAACTGATGCAGATTCTCCAACATCTCTATTTGATATTGCTTCTCCTCTTCCGTGGCACGAATCACTTCCGCTGGAATTACAGTTGGAGAACCTTTAGAACTCAAGAACGTATTCACTCCGATAATTGGAAATTCTCCGGTATGCTTCAAAGTTTCATAATACAAACTTTCTTCTTGAATTTTAGAACGCTGATACATGGTTTCCATCGCACCCAAAACGCCTCCACGTTCAGTGATGCGATCAAATTCTTGCAAAACAGCTGCTTCCACCAAATCCGTCAATTCTTCTATTATAAATGAACCTTGAATTGGGTTTTCGTTCTTAGCCAAGCCCAATTCTTTGTTGATAATTAACTGAATTGCCATCGCACGACGCACCGATTCTTCTGTCGGTGTGGTAATAGCTTCGTCATAAGCATTTGTATGTAAAGAATTGCAATTGTCGTAAATCGCATAAAGAGCCTGCAAAGTCGTTCGAATATCATTAAAGTCAATTTCCTGTGCATGCAACGAACGCCCAGAAGTTTGAATATGATACTTTAACATTTGTGCTCTTTCATTTGCACCATATTTATTCTTGAGCGCTTTCGCCCATATCTTACGCGCCACACGTCCAATTACTGCGTATTCTGGATCAATTCCATTAGAGAAAAAGAAAGATAAATTTGGACCAAAATCATTGATATTCATACCACGACTTAAGTAATACTCTACATAAGTAAATCCGTTAGAAAGCGTAAATGCTAATTGTGTAATCGGATTTGCTCCCGCTTCGGCGATATGATACCCTGAAATAGACACCGAGTAAAAGTTTCTGACGTTGTTCGTAATAAAATACTCTTGCACGTCGCCCATCAATCGCAAGGCAAATTCTGTCGAGAATATGCAGGTATTTTGCGCTTGATCTTCTTTCAAAATATCTGCTTGAACCGTTCCACGAACTTGTGCTAACGTTTTGATTTTAATTTCATTATAAACCGCTATCGGAAGTACTTGATCTCCTGTAACACCCAGCAACATCAATCCCAATCCGTTGTTTCCTTCTGGCAAATCACCTTGGTATTTTGGTCGAATGGTACCTTTCGATTTATAGATTTCGTTGATTTTTTCTTCAACTTCAGCTTCTAAATTATGGGCTTTGATATACAATTCACATTGCTGATCAATCGCGGCATTCATAAAGAAACCTAACAACATCGGCGCTGGCCCGTTAATCGTCATACTGACAGAAGTCATAGCATGCACCAAATCGAAACCAGAATACAATTTCTTAGCATCATCCAAACAGCAAATAGAAACCCCGGCATTTCCGATTTTTCCGTAAATATCAGGGCGAATATGTGGGTCATTTCCGTATAAAGTCACACTATCAAATGCAGTCGACAAACGTTTAGCAGGCAATCCAGCACTTACATAATGAAAACGCTTATTGGTTCGTTCCGGTCCGCCTTCTCCAGCAAACATTCGTGATGGGTCTTCGCCTTCTCGCTTGAACGGATATAAACCAGCAGTAAATGGAAATTCTCCAGGAACATTTTCCTGCAAACACCAACGTAAAATATCGCCCCAAGCTTGGTATTTCGGCAATGCTACTTTTGGAATTTGAGAATGGGAAAGTGATTCTGTATGCGTTGCAATTTTGATTTCTTTGTCGCGAACTTTAAACGAATAAATTGGATTTTTGTATTTATTTACTTTCTCATCCCAAGTCAAAATGATTTCCCAATTGTATGGATCTAAATCCATTTTGACGCGGTCGAATTCTTTATATAATAAAGACAAAAACGATCCCTCGACTGCGCTCGGGAGGACATCGACTTCTTCCAATCCAGATTTGATTAGTTTAGCGACTTTACCAGAAACACTTTCAATCGTTTTGAAAATACCGTATAATTTCTGCGCGACTTGTTCTTGACTTAAAGCAATCTCATCGTATTTTCGATTGTTCTCCGCAATCTCAGATAAATAGCGGGTTCTGTGTGGTGGAATGACAAAAATCTTTTCACTCATTTCACGAGTAATTTGAAAAGTTGATTTCAAATCAGATTGGGTTTTCTCTACAATTTTGTCCATGATTGCTTTGTAAAGCGTATTCATTCCAGGATCATTAAACTGAGAGGCAATCGTTCCGAAAACCGGCATCGAATCTGGATTTTCATCCCACAAATTATGATTGCGTTGGTATTGTTTCTTTACATCACGAATAGCATCTAAAGCGCCGCGTTTGTCGAATTTGTTTAAAGCCACCAAATCTGCAAAATCAAGCATGTCGATTTTTTCCAATTGGGTTGCGGCTCCAAATTCAGGTGTCATCACATAGAGTGAAACATCTGAATGATCCATGATTTCGGTATCTGATTGTCCGATTCCAGAAGTTTCGAGTATGATGATATCGTATTTGGCTGCTTTCAAAACTTGAATGGCCTCGGCAACGTATTTTGACAAAGCTAAATTAGACTGTCTTGTCGCCAGTGAACGCATATAAACTCTAGGATTGTTGATGGCATTCATTCGAATTCGATCTCCGAGTAAAGCACCACCTGTTTTACGTTTGGATGGATCTACGGAAATCAAACCTATCGTTTTCTCAGGAAAATCAATTAGAAAACGACGCACTAATTCATCTACCAAAGAGGATTTTCCAGCGCCGCCAGTTCCTGTAATTCCCAAAACTGGAATTTTAGATGTTTCATTTTGTTGGTGAATTGTATCGAAAACGGGTTTGGCAATCTCAGGGAAGTTTTCTGCTGCCGATATCAAACGCGCTATGGCCGTTGGATTTTTATCTTCGATGTGTTGCAGTTCACCGTTGAGTTTGTCGCCAATAGCATAATCCGATTGCTGCACCAAATCGTTAATCATGCCTTGTAATCCCATGGCTCGGCCGTCATCTGGCGAGTAAATTTTGGTAATGCCGTAAGCATGCAATTCTGCAATTTCACTCGGGAGAATCACACCACCGCCGCCGCCAAATATTTTAATATGCCCTGCTCCTTTTTGATGCAATAGGTCGTACATGTATTTGAAATACTCGTTGTGTCCACCTTGATAAGAAGTCATGGCAATGGCATTCGCATCTTCTTGAATAGCAGTATTGACTACTTCTTCCACACTTCTGTCGTGACCTAGGTGAATTACTTCTACACCTGTAGATTGGATTATACGACGCATAATATTGATCGCAGCATCATGTCCGTCAAATAGAGAGGCAGCAGTTACAATTCGGACTTTATTTTTTGGGAGATACGGTAGAACTTGTTCCATTTTTAATTTTATGTCATTAAGAAGCGTGCAATTTACAGAATTTTCAAAAATTTGCCTATTAATAACGATAAAACATAAAAATATAATAGTCCGATGATTTTGAGGAAATTAATTTTAGATTTGACGCCATAAGGCAACGAAATACCCTAGCCCTGATGGAAGCGGCATCCTTTTTTGTTTAAGCAATGCCTCTCGACTGCGCTCGGGGTGACAAAACAAAAAAGATAGAGCGGACAGCAGGATTAGCTTCTAAAAGAAAGAAATGAAAAAAATTACCATACTCATTCACTGCGAAGATCAAAAAGGAATTATTGCTGCCGTGACGAATTATATCGCGGGCATTGACGGGAATATTGTTTATCTCGACCAACATGTAGATGCCGATCAAAATGTGTTTTTTATGCGATTGGAGTGTGATATGATGAATGAAAGTTGGAGTTTGGAGATGATTCGAAGCGATTTTCAAATCAATTTGGCGGATCGTTTTGAGATGTCATGGGAAATGTATACGACGACTGAAAAACCAAAAATGGCGCTATTTGTTTCGAAATACGATCATTGCTTGTACGACATTTTGGGGCGGTATAGCACTGGTGAATTGCCGCTTGAAATTCCGTTAATCTTGAGCAATCACATCGATTTGAAACCAATTGCGGATAAATTTGAGATTCCGTTTCGACATGTGCCTTTTACCAAAGAAATCAAAGAACAAGGGGAAGCGGCGCAAATTGCTATGCTGCAGGAATTCAACATTGACTTTATAGTGTTGGCGCGCTATATGCAAATCATCACGCCCAATTTGATATCGATGTATAAGAATAGAATCATCAATATTCATCATTCATTTTTACCTGCTTTTCCTGGCGCAAAGCCATATCATTCGGCATTTAAGCGCGGTGTAAAAATAATCGGAGCCACCAGTCATTATGTGACAGAGGAATTGGATGAAGGTCCAATTATCGAGCAAGATATCACGCGGGTTTTGCACAGTCATTCCATCGAAGATTTTATCATGAAAGGTCGAGATTTAGAGCGTATTGTTTTGGCTAGAGCGATTAAGTTGCATGCGGAACGAAAAACGATGGTGTATAACAATCGTACCGTAATTTTTTCTTAATATCTTTAGCGGTATGTTATTTGCTAAGTGTCGCAAAAAATTATAATTATGAAAAAAGTACTTTTTATCTTGATGTTCGTTCCGAGTGTGAGTTTTGCGCAATGGCAAGATGTCTTGAACAAAGTGAAAGATGAAATTACAAAAGTGACTTCATCGACCGGAACTGGAACCGTTGATATTGCAGGCGGATTGAAAGAAGCGTTGCAAAATGGGGTGAGCAAACAAGTAACCAAATTGACCGCTACCGATGGATTTTACAAGAATGAATTGGTCAAAATTGTGCTTCCTGAGGAACTGCAAAAAGTCGATAAGACTTTGAGAAAAATGGGAATGAGTAAATTGGCCAACGACGGCATCAAATCGCTGAATCGCGCTGCGGAAGATGCGGTAAAAGAGGCTACTCCTATTTTTGTCAATGCGATTACGAGCATGTCTTTTTCAGATGCCAAATCGATTTTGATGGGCAATGAAGTCGCAGCTACAGATTATTTGAAAGGTTCTACTTCATCGGCATTGTATGTAAAATTTAGTCCTGTGATTCAGAAGTCGATTGGAAAAGTCGGTGCTGATAAAATTTGGGCGAGCATTATTAAGAAGTACAATGCGATTCCATTGGTGTCGAAAGTCAATCCAGATCTTACGGATTATGTCACCAACAAATCGATGGATGGCGTTTTTAAGATGATTGCGGTGGAAGAGAAAAGTATCAGAACCAATTTCAATTCGAGAACCAGCGAGACGTTGAAGAAAGTTTTTGCACTACAGGATAAGAAGTAATTGTTTTTTTTGTTTAATCGTGGATTCGTTAGTTCGTTTAATCGTTTAATCGTTTAATCGTTTAATCGAACTAACGAATCCACAATTAAACGATTAACCATTTCTTCAAATCTTAACACAAGTTCAACAAACAAATAACATACTGTTAACTACATAACACTTTTATAAAGTTGACATTTGTATCATAATAAAAGGTTTTTATTATTTTGGTTTAGAGTTAGTTTATAAGAAGCCACGTCCTCATATGCGTGGCTTTTTTTTATGCAATTTTCTGAAGAAAGGAAATGACATTCTGATTAAAGATCGCAGGTTGCTCTACATTCACCACGTGACCACATTGCTCAATAACAAACAATTGTGAAGAACGATAGTGCTTTTCGACAACTTTTCGTACGGAAGGCAAAAACATATAATCTTCATTTCCCATCACGTAAAGCGTTGGTATATTGAGTTCTACTTGGCGAAACCAGCGCAAGATTGGGTTGATTTCCGCGGTGAGTTTGAACCATTTGATAAACTCCTTTTGATACAATTTCTTCGCTTCATTGATAAATAGCAATCGCGATTGTTTATGGCTTTTCTTCGGCATAATGACGAATGCGAAAAAGCGGTACAATACCAAATACGGCAAGACATACTTAAAGATATTTCCCAATCGCATGAGGATTTGCGAGCGGAAGTTCATTTTAAGAATGGCGCCACCTAAAATCATGCTTTGCACGCGATTGGGATACATTTCCGCCAATTGTCGAATTAGAATGGTGCCAAGTGAAATACCAACAAAATGGGATTTTTCAATCTTGAGATGATCCAAAACTTCTAAAATATCATTGGCTAAAGCGGAAAAAGTATATTTCTTTTGAAAAGCTTCTTTTAGGGTCGGCTGTGAATTACCATGACCGCGCAGATCTAATAGCAAAACATTGAAGTGCTTTTGAAAATCTCGAATTTGCTTAAACCAAATAGAAGAACTGCCGCCAGCGCCATGCACAAAAGTTACCCATTGGTCACTGGATTTGTTTGGATATATGGTGTAGTTGATCAACTTGATTTTTTTTGTAAATGTAGAGAAAGATTTGGAATTTACGATTTGGAATTTGTGATATGCAATTTGTGATATGCAATTTGGATTTTGGAATTTGGAATTTTAAAATTGTAGCTTACTATGTAAAGCTTTGAAATAAGAAAGCGCCTTCAGCAATCGACTGCCATACCAAGAGAACATTTCGCCATCTACAAATACCGTTTTGGCATGATGCGTAAATCGACCGATTTCAAAGGCATCTTCTTCTTTGAAAGGATAAGGTTCTGATGAAAGAAGCACAATATCGGGATCGCCTTCGAGTCTGATTTTTTTGATTTCAATTTCGGGATATCTACCTCGGTTTTCGTAGATATTTTGAAAGTGGTTTAGCTTCAAAACTTCATTGATATAATTGTCTGAACCAGCAACCATAAATGGATTTTTCCAAATAAAATAAGCTGCTTTTTGAATGGGTCTATCTTTGATAAAAGTTTTGAAATCCGTCAAAGCAAATTGCAACTTGTCATTCCATTTTTGAGCTTCTGTGCGACAATTGAAAAGCAATCCAAAATCCGTTATCATTTGAAAATTGTCTTCGATGGTTCGAATGTCCGTGACCCAAACTGCACAAATTTTTCTTAGTTCTACAACCATTTCTAGTGTATTTTCCTCTTTGTTGCAAATAATAATGTCAGGGTGCAATTCGGCTATTTTCTCGCAATGCACTTGCTTTGTGCCACCTACAATTTTCTTAGTTGATTTGAAATGAAACGGATGCACACAAAATTTGGTTATGCCGACGATTTGTACCTCCAAACCCAACTCAAAAAGCAATTCGGTTTGAGATGGAACTAGAGAAACGATTCTCTTTGGGGAAGATTCGAAGGTGTGTTGGTAACCGATTTGGTCCACATAAATTTTCTGCACAACGACATATGATTAGTATTGTGCAAAAATATTGAATTATATGGTTTTTTTGAGCATTGATGTATAGTTTTAATATAGGTTAACTTACAACCAAAGACTGCGAATTTGTTTCAATTTTGTAAACTAAACCTAAATCCAATCAAATGCGGAATTGCCTTTTATTTACCTTTTTCATTTTTTCTACTTTTATTTATTCGCAAGTTCAAAGTTTAACCGATAACTTTCAAGGAACTGGAAATATATCAACCTGGTCTGGTGATGATTGTGAATTGAACAACAGTTTTACAAATCCCTTTCAAACTGGAATTAACACTTCAACTAAAGTTTTAAGATATGGCGATACAGGCGGACAGTACGCGAATATCCGCTTTGAAACTGGATCGAATTTTAATCTCACAGCAAACAATAGTTTTTCATTAAAAATATATGTTCCTTCTTCTGGAATTACAGGAAATCAACCGAATCAAATTTCATTAAAACTGCAAAATGGTTTATTACCTGAACCATGGTCGACACAATGTGAAATCATAAAACCAATTCTATTAAACCAATGGCAAGTGATTACTTTTAATTTTGCTTCGGATACCTATATTAATTTAGATGGGGGTTCGCCGAACCCAATTTACAGAGGCGATTTTAATCGAGTAGTCATTCAAGTAAATGGGGAAAATAACACCAATCAAGTTCTGACGTATTTAGATGATTTTCTTTACACTTTTACAGCTGGTCCCATTTTTGACAACTTAGTTTGGTCTGACGAATTTGATGGGAATGGAGCCATAAATCAAACAAAGTGGTTCCATCAAACACAATTGCCCGCGGGAGGAAGTTGGTATAATGGCGAATTACAACATTACACGAATCGACAAGTAAATTCGTATTTGAATAATGGAATATTAAACATTGTAGCAAAAAAAGAAATTTTCACTGATCAAGGACAGACAAAACAATACACTTCCGCGCGTTTAAACTCGAAATTTGCTTTCAAATATGGACGTGTAGAAGCGAGAATTAAATTACCAACTGGAGCCGGAACTTGGCCTGCACTATGGATGCTCGGTAAAAACATCTTTGAACCTGGCGGTTTTTGGAGCAGCACAAACGGAACTGTTCCGTGGCCCGCTTGTGGCGAAATAGATATCATGGAACATTGGGGAAGTAATCAAAATTTTGTTCAAAGTGCCATGCATACTCCTTCAAGTTTTGGTTCGACGATAAATTATGGTGGACAAACAATTAGCACAGCATCAAGTCAATACCATCTTTACTCATTAGAGTGGACAGCTGAAAAGATGATTTTCAGTGTCGATAATACGGTGCACTATATTTATAATCCAGCGGTGAAAAATTCAAATACATGGCCATTTGATGCAGAACAGTATCTATTGTTAAATATTGCAATAGAACCAAGCGTAACTCCTAGTTTTATGCAAAGTACCATGGAAGTAGATTATGTAAGAGTATATCAAGAAACGGCATTATCAATTGCAGATGAAGTAAAACTTAGCGCTATCACATTATACCCAAATCCAGTAATTGCTCATCTTACGATTGAAATTGAACAACGATTTGTTGGAATTAATGCAAAAATCTATTCGATATTAGGTCAAGAAATCAATTCCGTTTTATTGAACCAACAACAAAATACCATCGATGTTTCTGGATATCAAAACGGCATTTACTTTGTAAAGTTGGAAACTGACAATGGAATTAAGACATTTAAATTTGTCAAAAATTAAAATTCCCTAAAATCTCTTCCATTTCTTGTTGTATTATCATTGCTTCTTCCCTCGCCTTTGCTGCAAAATTATCTACATTAGAAGCGTAAATAATCGAACGTGAGGAATTGATTAACAATCCAATAGCACTATTCATTCCGTGTTTGCAAACGTCTTGTAAATTGCCGCCTTGCGCTCCAATTCCAGGAACTAACAAAAAACTATCGGGAACAATTTTTCTAATTTCAGCAAAATATTCTGCTTTGGTTGCCCCTACCACATACATTAAATTTTGGGCCTTTTTCCATGTTTTGGATGTTTCTAAAACATGCTGATATAACGGTTTCCCATCTACATTTTTTGTTTGAAAATCGAAAGCACCTTCGTTGGAGGTTAATGCTAACAGTATGGTGTGTTTGTTTTCAAAGGCGAGAAAAGGTTCTACAGAATCTTTGCCCATATACGGCGCGACCGTCACCGAATCGAAATTGAGATCTTCTAAGAAAGCCTTGGCATACATACTTGAAGTATTTCCGATATCACCGCGTTTGGCATCCGCAATAGTGAAGATTTCTGGATAATTCTCGTTGATGTAAATAATCGTTTTTTCTAGCGATTGCCAACCTTTGAGGCCGTATGCTTCATAAAAAGCGGTATTGGGTTTATAGGACACGCACAAATCATGCGTAGCATCAATAATCGCTTTGTTGAATTCGAAAATAGGATCTTCGAGCTGCATTAAATGCGGTGGAATCTTGGTCAAATCGACATCGAGGCCAATGCAGAGAAAGGATTTCTTGAGGTGGATTTGTTGGGTGATTTGTTGTGTGGTCATTTTTGAGTGTCTGAGTGTCTGAGTGGCGAAGTTAGCGAAAGGTTTTTGGCTCGCAAAGACGCGGAGGCGCAAAGTTAAAATAAATGTGTTTGGACATCAATTGCCCCTAGCCCCGATTGCAGCAAGTATCCTCGCAGAGATTGTTTCACCAATTCGCTTTGCTCGTGTCTGCGGAAAGCGGGATTAGCTCCTAAAAAAAATGCCACACTAAAAACGTATGGCATCTTTATTCTTGCATCTGGTATCTTTTTCCTTTAAAAAACTTCGCTTTCTTTCAATTTCTCCATATTATTCACCAATTGGAGTTCATCAACAAATTTCTGAATTTTCCCATTCATCACGCCATCCATATCAAAAACGTCCAATCCGATTCTGTGATCCGTCACACGGCCTTGTGCGTAATTGTAGGTACGAATCTTCGCTGAACGGTCACCTGAACTCACTTGCGACGTACGTTTTACCGCATCTTCCGCTTCTTTTTTCGCCAATTCTTGCTCGTACAAACGGGAGCGTAAAACCGTCAATGCTTTGTCTTTATTCTTATGTTGCGATTTTTGATCCTGACATTGCGCTACCAATCCAGTTGGAATGTGCGTCAACCGAACGGCGGATTTTGTGGTATTTACCGACTGACCACCTGGACCAGACGAACAGAAAAAATCGACGCGAACGTCATTCATATCAATTTGAACATCAAACTCTTCCGCTTCCGGCAACACCATAACGGTGGCTGCAGACGTATGCACACGACCTTGCGTTTCCGTCTGAGGTACACGTTGTACGCGGTGAACGCCAGCTTCAAATTTTAAAGTTCCGTAAACATCTTCGCCGGTAACTTCAAAAATAACCTCTTTAAATCCACCGGATGTTCCTTCATTCATATCCACCACAGAAGTTCTCCAACCGCGTCCTTCGCAGTATTTGGTATACATACGGAACAAATCACCCGCAAAAATAGACGCTTCGTCTCCACCAGTTCCCGCACGGATTTCGACCATGACATTTTTAGCATCTTCCGCATCTTTCGGAATGAGCATAAATTTAATTTCTTCTTCTAATTCTGGCAGTCGGCCTTTGGCTTCATCGAGTTGCATTTTTGCCATTTCAACCATTTCAGCATCGGAACCGTCTGCCATGATTTCATTCGCTTCCTCAATATTAGCAACAAGCGAAACGTACTCCTCACGCTTTTCCATTAATCCTTTCAGCCCTTTGTATTCTTGATTGAGTAACACATAACGCTTCTGATCGGCAATCACATCAGGCTGAATAATCAAGTCTGAAATTTCGACGAAGCGCTGTTTTACGTATTGTAATCTATCTAACATGGTATGCTATCTTTTTTTTGGTTTGCAAATTTAGAAAAAATAGTTGATAGTTGTTCGTTGATTGTTGTTCGTTTTTTCGGAGCTATTTCCAGCTGTCATTCCAATCTTTTTAAACCCTTTAAGAGTTCAAAACTCTGAAAGGGTTCAAAAAGGATTTTCCCTTCCATCTAGGCTATGGCATTTTTTTACTAATATTGTACTATCTTACAATGAAACCATCTTATTTCAATGAAAAAAATAATTTTACTGTTTGTAATCGCGATAGCAGCCATTTCTTGTAAAAAAGAAACCAAAGAAAACAAACTTAAAACCATGGATTGGCTCGTGGGAACCTGGGAAAACAAATCAGAGTATGGCAATATGCAAGAAAATTGGGAGAAAATAAATGATAGTGTTTTTCGAGGTGCAAGTTATTTGATTAAAGAAAAAGACACGCTTCATAGTGAAAGCATCGCCTTAGAAATTAAAGATGACCAAGTATTGTATGTTCCGATCGTAAAAGGACAAAACAACGACCAACCAGTTGTGTTTTTAATGACAAAACAAACGCCGAAGCAGTTTGTTTTCGAAAATCCAAATCACGATTATCCAAAGAAAATTGTCTATAATCAAATCACTGCTGACAGTTTAGTTGCTGTGATTTCAGGAACGCAACAAGGCAAAGCAAGTTCAGATAGCTTTCCGCTGAAGAAGAAAAAATAACACAATCATGATGAAACTCGTACTAACATTCGTCTCTGTTTTTATGCTTGGATTATTCCAACAAGAAACACCAAAATTAAACGGAACCTACCGCATTGTTTTTGAAAAAAAATACGAGCAACAAACGTTTAAAATGGTTTTTGTTGACTCTATTTTTAAGAAAGTAATGCCCGATGCAGTGATGTACAAAGGAAAAATCAAATATGAAAAATTCCGAGCTGTGCTGCGCTATTCCTCAGATGACAATCCAATCGAGATTGACAAACGCGACTTTGGTAAAGACACGATGAAGTTTACCACCAAAAGCAAAATTGATCTTTCTAAAACTACAGCCCGCGGTTTCATGGTCAAAATGAATTAACCCATATATCTTTTTATCGAATTAATAGCTGTTCATAATTTTATTTAGATTTAATATAAATAAAGTTTTGTAATTCAAAATCGCTTGTTATATTTGCGACGTTATTTTTAATTATTCTAAATAAATGTCAATCAAATATTATTTCTACTTATTTTTTCTATCGATACTGTATACAAGTTGCGATGATTCTCAAAGCGAATACACCACGATACCAGCCGACAAAATCGCACTTGGAAAGAAGATATTCTTTGACACCAACTTATCAAACCCAATCGGTCAAGCCTGTGCAAGTTGTCACGCACCAGAGAAAGCTTTTAGCGACCCAAATAATCGTGACATCTCGCAAGGTATTGTCACCAATGCATTCGGAAATCGAAATGCGCCAAGTTTATCCTATAACGTCTTCGCTCCTATTCGTTATTTCGACCCAATAGATGAAACCTATGTTGGCGGACTTTTCCTTGACGGACGTTCTCCTACTTTGCAGGAACAGTTTATACATCCATTGCTAAATCCAGTTGAGATGAACAATCCCGACGCTTCAACGGTAGCCAACAAAATACGCAGCAGTACATATTTTACTGATTTTACCACCATATATGGCACTGAAACGTCGGATGAAGTACTATTAAGTTACGTTGCAGACGCCTTATCAAAGTATCAAAAATCGAAAGAAGTGAATTCTCTCACCTCCAAATTTGACTACGCTAGCAGAGGTTTGGTGGCTTATACGGAAGACGAAAGAAAAGGATTGAACTTATTTAAAGACAAAGCCAAATGTGCACTTTGTCATGTTCTAGATAGTGATGAAAATACCGGAAAAGTTCTTTTTACTGACTTTACCTATGATAATATTGGTGTACCACGCAATGTCACTAATCCGTTTTATAATCAGTCTTTGATTGTAAATCCAGACGGCAGCAACTTTGTCGATTTAGGAATTGGTGCTATTGTAAATCAACCACAACACAATGGAAAGTTTAAAGTTCCTACGTTAAGAAATATCGCGATCACAGCACCTTATTTCCATAATGGTTCGATGGCGACTTTGAGAGAAGTAATTCGCTTTTACAATATCCGCGACTTGAATTCAGGCGAATTTGGTCCGCCGGAATATAGCCAAAACTTAAACATCACAGAGTTAGGAAATTTGGGGCTTAGCGCAACCGAGGAATACCAACTCGAAAAATTTCTCGAAACTTTAACAGATCATTACCGCAAATAACACCGATAGTACAAATGCCATATTTACAAAAAATTTTTATCGCGGTCCTACTAACAACGTTGACCGCTGCCTATTCACAAGTAAAAGATACCACAGCGCTCAATGAAGTTACCATCAAAGGTTACAAGACCGTCAATGGCGTTGGTCATCTTCAAGACACCAAAGATGGAATCATCTATGCAGGCAAAAAAAACGAAGTCATTCTAATCGACAGTTTAGATGCGAACAAAGCAGTAAATAACACCCGTCAAATTCTTGGGAGAATTCCTGGTCTAAATATCGTCGAAACGGAAAGTAGCGGATTTACCGCCAATGGTGTTGCTACCCGTGGACTAAATCCGACGCAAAGTGTGGAAATGAATACACGCCAAAATGGATACAATATCAGCGCCGATATTTATGGCTATAACGAAGCGTACTATTTGCCGCCGATGGAAGCGGTTTCTCGAATCGAAATGGTGCGCGGCGCGGCTTCATTGCAGTTTGGTTCTCAATTTGGTGGACTCATCAACTACGTTACTAAAGAAGCACCGGCCAATAAGCCATTTGAGTTTATGACTGCGCAAACTATGGGCAGTTATGGTCTGTTTAATAGCTTTAATGCTGTTGGTGGTACCTGCAAAAAATGGAGTTATTACAGTTTCCTTCAATACCGACAAATTGATGGATATCGTCCGAATAGCGAACAAACACAAATCTCTGGTTTTACAAAAGTACAGTACAATCATTCCGACAAATTGAATTTTGGCATGGAATATTCACTTTTAAGAAATAAAATTAAGATGCCGGGCGGACTAACGGACAAGAAGTTTGAAGACAATCCACAGCAATCTACTCGAGCTCGAAATTGGTTGAAAAGTCCATGGAATATCCTAACGGCTTATGCGAATATTACGCCTTCGCTAAATAGCACTATCTCATTCAAAACGAGCTTTTTGGTTAGTTCAAGATCGCTAGTTTGGCGCAACGAAGATGGCGGAGCAGAAGCGGTTGATGGCATTGATCCCGCTACAAATGATTTCGTTCCACGGGAAGTTGGCATTGAAAACATGAACAATACAACGACCGAAATCCGCTATTCTCAAAAGTATAATTTGGGTAAACAACAATCGACTTTTGCGGGTGGGATTCGTCACAGCTATGCCTGGTTTACGCGTCAAGGCGGTGGTGAAGGAACAACAGGAAGTGACTTCGACTTATCGATTACTGGAAATTGGGGTTATGATTTAGATTTTACAACGACGAACGTGGCGCCATTTATTGAAAATATTTTCAAAATCTCTAATAAATTTACCATCACACCTGGTTTACGATTTGAATATTTACGCAGTACCGCCAAAGGAAATAAGGAAGTAGATGGCGATATTTTAAATTCAAATGAAGTACGTAACCGTACTTTTGCCTTGGCGGGAATTGGAATAGAACTCAAGCCATCAAAAAACACCAGTATCTACGGTAACTTTAGCCAAGCCTTCCGCCCTATCGATTACAGTCAATTGGAACCTTTTGGCGTCACTTCTACAATCGATCCTAATCTAAAAGACAGTAAAGGTTTTAATAGCGATTTAGGTTTTCGAGGAACCATTAGAAACTACCTCAATTTTGATATCGGTGGATTCTATTTGGCGTACGACCAAAGAATTGGCGTAACCTTAGCAGCTGATCCCATTACAGGCGACTATTATTCTATTAGAAAAAATATAGCCAATAGTGTTCACAAAGGTTTGGAAAGCTATGTCGAGTTTAATTTCTTGAAGTTCTTCAATCCACAATCAAAATTTGGTTTGAGTTTGTTTGATTCCTTTGCATACATCGATGCCGAATACACCACTGGCGATTTCAAAGGGAATCGTGTGGAAGCGGCGGCGAAGCACATTCAACGAGCGGGGTTGATTTTTACAACGAGTAAACTTTCTACGACTTTACAAATCAATTATGTGGGAGACGCTTTTGGAGATGCGTCGAATGCCTACATCAGCGAAGATCCAGTGGCTGGCTACATTCCGTCTTATACTGTTTTGGATTGGAGCGGCAGTTACAAATTCAACAATTTTGCGCTGAAGTTTGGCGTTAACAATGCGACAGACAAACAATACTTTACACGCCGCACCGACGAATATCCTGGCCCGGGCATTATTCCTGCAGTGGGCAGAAGTTTTTACATTGGCTTTACCGCTAAGTTTGAATAAAAGTAATATCCTTTAGAGCAAAAAAACTCGCTATTTCTTGCGAGTTTTTTTATTGTATTCTAGTTTTTCATCGGTATGTTTTTCAGAATTTCTAGGACAAAATTCCAAAACTTCTGAGAAGATTTGATGGAAGCTCTTTCGTCTGGCGAATGAGCTCCGTGAATCGTTGGACCAAAGGATATCATATCCATTCCTGGGTAATTAGTGCCGAGAATTCCACATTCTAAACCAGCGTGACAAGCCACCACTTTTGGTTTTTCACCATTTTGCTTTTCATAAATAGACACCAAAACATCTAAGATTTCCGATTTGACGTTGGGCGTCCAACCTGGATAGTTTCCTGAAAAATCAACTTCACATCCAAACAATTCATAGGCTGAACGTAAAGCGTTAGCCAAATCCATTTTAGAAGTTTCGACCGAAGAACGCGTTAGATTTTGAATCGTAATTTCTCCTTCTTTTACAATTACTCTTGCAATATTATTAGAGGTTTCTACCAAGTCTTCCATATCTGCGCTCATTCTATACACACCGTTATGAGCGGCATAAATAGCACGAAGCAATCCTTCTTGAACGCCTAATTCCATTATCCTCGTTGGCAAATCCGACTTTACAATTTCAATGGTAAGATTCGGCTCCATCGTTTTGAATTCCGTTTTGATATCGTTGATGATTTCTTGCATGTCAAAAACATACGCTTCGTCATACATCGCCGCAACAATCACTTTGGCAACGCTTTCACGTGGAATCGCATTGCGTAAACTTCCGCCATTGATTTCAGCGATTTGCAGACCGAAATTTTCAAATCCATCAAACAAAAGTCGGTTCATTATTTTGTTGGCGTTGCCCAAACCTTTATGAATATCCATTCCAGAATGCCCACCATTCAACCCTTTAACGGTAATAGTATAGCCCACGGAACCTTCCGGTGTTTCTTCTTCATGATAGCTTCTCGTGGCGGTTACATCAATTCCTCCGGCACATCCAATATCAATCTCGTCATCTTCTTCGGTATCCATATTCAAAAGAATTTCTCCTTTTAGTATGCCTCCTTTTAGGTTTAGAGCACCCGTCATTCCTGTTTCTTCATCGATGGTGAACAGCGCATCAATGGCTGGATGTGGAATATCGGTACTTTCCAAAATTGCCATCGTCATGGCAACACCTAGTCCGTTGTCGGCGCCTAGTGTAGTTCCACGAGCACGAACCCAATCACCATCGACGTACATATCGATGCCTTGTTTGTCGAAATCAAAATTAGTGTCCCCATTTTTTTGATGCACCATATCCAAATGGCCTTGCAACACCACAGTTTTGCGGTTTTCCATGCCTGGAGTTGCCGGTTTTCGGATGATTACGTTTCGAATGTCATCTTCAAAAGTTTCTAATCCGAGGCTATTTCCGAAATCCTTCATGAATTGAATGACACGTTCTTCTTTCTTAGAAGGACGCGGCACCGCATTAAGATCGGCAAATTTATTCCACAATGCTTTTGGTTCTAGGTTTCTGATTTCTTGGCTCATTTTTATTAAGGTTCTGAGTTGTTATAGTTCTAAGGCTCTGAGGTTAGTGTCGTACAGATCGTGACTCTATCTTTCAGGCAGCCAAAGTTACAAAGTTTATGTGCTTTTTCGATATATTTACATTCCAAAATTAAAATCGTGCAACGCAAGTATCTCTTACCGCTTTTTCTATTGATCCAAGTGATTGTGCTGCAGTTCATTTCGTATTTTCCAGAAACTGTGGAGACTTATTACTCCAACGGCTTGTATCCGAAAATGGCTAATCTATGGAGAATTTCATTGGGAAAAATCCCCTTTTCGTTCGGAGACTGTGTGTATGGAATCACTATCTTTTTAGTGATGAGATGGTTCTGGAAAAAACGCAAAACTTGGAAACTACAATGGAAAAACAACGGATTGCAAATTTTGAGTTGTCTCGCTGTCTTTTATTTTTTCTTTCAATTATGTTGGGGATTGAACTATTGCCGTCAGCCACTTTTTGAAAAACTACATATCGAACGTGACTACACCGATGCTGATTTGTACGCTTTTACAACGAAGCTGATTGCTAAAACTAATACCGTACATCATCAGCTTGTCGCGAACGACTCAATCAAAGTAGCTTTTCCCTACTCGCAAAAGGAAGTTTTTGAGATGAACTTAAACGGTTACAAAAATCTGGCGCTGACCTACCCTATTTTTGCATACGACCATTTGAGTGTCAAAAAATCATTGTTTAGTTTCCCTTTGACTTATATGGGATTTGGTGGTTATTTGAATCCGTTTACGAATGAAGCGCAGGTGAATGACATGGGGCCGATGTATAATTTTCCAACGACTACTTGTCATGAAATGGCCCATCAGTTGGGTTATGCTAGCGAAAGCGAATGCAATTTTATTGGATTTTTAGCTTCTACAAAAAATGACAATTTGTATTTTCAATATTCGGGTTACAGCTTTGCCTTGCGGTATTGCTTGCACAATTGGGAAATTCGCAACCCAAAAGTATTGAAGCAATTAGTGAAAAAAATTCATCCCGGCATTTTGAAAAACTATCAAGAAAGTGAAGACTTCTGGAGACAGTATGAGACTTTCATTGAAACCGGATTCAAGATTTTTTACGACAATTTCTTGAAATTCAACCAACAAAAAGACGGATTAGAGAGTTATAGTAAGTTTGTCAATTTGATGGTGAATTATTATAAAGGTTGTGAGTTGTAGGTTGTAGGTTGCAAGTTATCAAACTTCGTCGCTCGTGAACGTCGTAAAACTTTTCTTTTTAAAAGGCCTGATGATCAAGCGACCTTCACGATCAAACTTGATGTAATTGTAAACCCAATTCAAGAATACTACTGCTTTGTTTTTGAAACCAATGAGGGAAAACAAATGCACGAACATCCAAACAAACCAAGCGAAAACGCCACTAAAGTGATACTTCGGCAAATCGACCACGGCTTTGTTTCTGCCAATCGTTGCCATTGAACCTTTGTCGCTGTATTCAAAAGGCGTCATCGGTTGATTGTTGATTTTCCTGATGATGTTTTCTCCTAGTAATTCTCCTTGTTGCATGGCAGGTTGCGCCATCATTGGATGACCTTGTGGATACAACGTGGTTTCCATAGACGCGATGTCGCCGATGGCAAAAATGGTATCGTAGCCCATCACTTGACTATACGCATCCACACGAATTCGTTCTACCTTTTCAACTAGTGATTCTGCACGAAGACCTGGAATCGTAGCGGCTTGAACGCCAGCGGTCCAGATGACGGTAGCGGTATCAAAAGTTGTAGTTGAATTTGTAGTAATTGTTTTTCCGTCGTAACTTAAAACGCGAATGTTTTTATGAACTGTCACGCCCAAACGTACGAGGAATTCTTCTGCTTCTGCTGAGGATTTTTCGCTCATGGTATTGAGGATTCTATCGCCACTTTGAATGAGATTGATTTGCATATTCTTGATATCGAGATCAGGATAATCTTTTTGAAGAATGGCGTTTTTCATTTCCGCTAAGGCGCCGGCGAGTTCCACTCCTGTTGGTCCACCACCAACCAGACAAAAATTCATTAACGCATTGCGTTCTGAAGGATCATTGATTAAAAGTGCTTGTTCGAAATTTTCCAGAATCAAACTGCGAATGTTGAGTGATTGCGGAATGGTTTTCATCGACATGCTGTTGCGTTCGATTTCTTTATTGCCAAAAAAATTGGTTTTAGATCCATTAGCAAGGACTAAATAATCGTAATGTAGTTCACCAATATCTGCTTTGACTATTTGGTTCTTCGTATCTATTTCGTTGACGCGCGCCAGACGAAAGTAGAAATCATTAAACTCTTGAATGATCTTCCGAATGGGATACGCTATGGAACCCGCTTCTAGTCCACCAGTGGCGACTTGATATAACAAAGGTTGAAAAGTATGGTAATTGTGTTTGTCGATCAACACCACTTGTACTTTTTTATTCTTGAGTTTTTTGGCAAATGCGATTCCAGCAAAGCCACCACCTATAATTACAATTCTGGGAAGATTAGATTGGGGGATGTTCATTTTGAGTTGAGGGTTGTAAGTTGTAAGTTGTAAGTTGTAAGTTGTAAGTTGTGCACCGCTAAGATACGAAGTTTTGAATTGAGGAAAGCGTATCGGTTAAAACGAATTACGACGGTTTTACTGAAAACTGAAAGTTCTTTGATAGCCCCGATGGCAGTGGCATCCTTTTTTGTTTTTAAAAATGGCACCTCGACTGCGCTCGGTGTGACAAAAACAAAAAAGATAGAACGAACAGCGGGACTGTACTTGATTGAAAAACAGTTGTTGTGCTCCTCATAAAAAAATCATTAATTTGTAACAAAATCAGTCATTTGTTAACTAACCCAGTTATGAGTCAAGATTTAGAGCAATCTTTTGTCAAACTATTGAAGGAGAATCAGAATATCATCCACAAGATTTGTCGGTTGTATACTTCTGGTGAAGATGCTCATAAAGACTTATTTCAAGAAATCACCATTCAGTTATGGAAAGCGTTTCCGAAGTTTCGTGGCGACAGCAAATTTTCTACTTGGGCGTATCGCGTGGCTTTGAATACGGCCATTACCTTATATCGCAAAAGCACACGATCGATACAAACCTCTAATTTTGACACGGCGAATGTGTTTATCAAGCAAGAAGAATACAACTACGAAGAAGAAGAACAAATCAAGTTAATGTACCAAGCGGTTTATCAATTGAATGATATTGAAAAGGCACTGGTATTCATGTATTTGGAGGATAAAGATTACGAAGAAATATCTGAAACATTGGGAATTAGTCAAGTCAATGCTAGAGTGAAAATGAATCGAATTAAGACTAAATTGAAAAAAATATTAAATCCTTAAGGATTATGGAGGAGTTAGATATCTTAAAGAAAGCTTGGAAAAAGGAGGAAAATTCTTTTGAGCAAGTTTCCGAAAAGCAGATTTATACGATGTTGCATCAAAAATCATCTTCGATTGTGAAGTGGATTTTGATCATCAGTATTTTAGAATTTGTATTTTGGAATATCATTGCCTTTGGCATGAACGATGAAAAGTACCAAGCGAAATTGGAAGCTTATGGCATTGCGGAATTTATGTTGATTATTAATGTGATCAACTATCTTGTGATTGTTGGATTTATCTACGTGTTTTATAAAAACTATCGAGCAATTTCCACCTTAGATTCTACCAGAAACCTGATGGCGAGTATTGTAAAGACACGTAAAACTGTTCAAAATTATATTTGGTACAACTTGATAATTATAGCAGTCACAATTGTCATATCGATTGTGATGATGTTTTCTCATAATCCAGAAATGATTTCGATGATGGAAAAGCAAGTGCATGACGGTCACAAGACGTTGTTTATGTTTATTTGCATTGGCGTCTCTGCCCTATTTATAGCAGGAATCATTGGATTGTTTTGGTTGTTTTACCGATTATTGTATGGAATATTGCTAAAGAAGCTCTTTGCTAATTATAAGGAATTGAAGAAGATTGAGTTGTAGGGAAGAGTGATGAGTGATGAGTGAATGGTGAAGAGTCAAGAAGCAAGAGCCAAGAAGCAAGATTAATCGTCTTGACTCTTGGCTCTTGATTCTTTTTTCTTGGCTCTTGTTTCTTCTTAGAACTTTCGCAACCTGTTTAATTCCTCATGCGCTTCAATTTCATCTGCTGGAATTACTTTCAAAAACGATGGATGTTGTTCGATAGCGTATTCTACTTTTTCTACAATCTCTTCAATCGAATCGTTGTCATAGTCAATATCGAGTGGTTCTTTAATGGTGAAGGACTGCAAAATGCCCTTCTTTTTAACACGCAACCCTTTCTTATCAAACGAACGACGGAAGCCGTCAATCACAATCGGCACTACAATCGGACGGTGTTGTTTGATAATATGTGCGGTTCCTCTGCGGACAGGTTTGAACGAACGCGTGGTTCCTTGTGGAAAAGTTATCACCCAACCGTCTTCGAGGGCAATTCTGATATTCTCTGTGTCATTCGGATTGACTTCACGTTTTTCCGTAACATCTTTTCCTCCGGCACGCCACGTTCTTTCTACGGTTATGGCGCCAACATAAGATAGAATTCGTGGTAACAAACCCGACTTCATCGTTTCGCTTGCCGCCACATAATAAATATTCATCTTCGGTTGCCAGAGATATCCAATGTTTTTGATGTTGTCCTCTCTCCCACTCAAACTCGCATTAAACACGTGAAACATCGCAACCACATCGGCGAAATACGTTTGGTGATTGGAAATAAAAAGTACATTTTTATCCGGCAAAGATTTGATAATTTCAGATCCATCGATATGCAAGTCATTAAAACCACGATAACGTTTATGCGTCAAAGCACCGAAAATTCGAATCAGCCATTTCTTCAGAAAAAGTAGATGTCCAAAAGGATTTCTTGCGAATAATCCCATAATTGTTTGTTTAAAAATCAGCGGGCAAATTTACAAATTCACTATTATTTACAACACCTTTTTGAGCGTTTCTTTCAACTCGCTGAGCATCATGGCCGTGGCGCCCCAAACAAAATGATCATAGATTTTGAAGGCTGGAACGTCAATCGATTGAGAATAAGCAGTATCCATTTTCTTTACCGTTGCAATTTGATCATCTAGAAATTGGCGCAGCGGAAACTCAATAATTCCAGCTACTTCTTCGGGATCGGGATTAAAACGAAGTTCATCCAAACTATAACCCATAAAGGGATACACCATAAAGTTACTGGGTGGAATATACACTTCGGTAAAAGCACGAACGACTTGAATTTGATGTGGAGCAATTCCAACTTCTTCGTGAGTTTCCCGTAAGGCAGTGTGTTGGTGACTTTCATCCTCCAACTCCACTTTACCGCCTGGAAAAGCAATTTGAGAAGAATGCACGCCTGGATAGGAATTGCGTTGAATGAGCACCAAATGCGTTTGTGATTGTTTCGGATACAACAACATTAAAACGGCTGCTTTCCGTGGTTTTTGAGTTTCAAAATCGATGTCTTTCATCAGGTCTTTGCGTTCTGGAGGCGTCATCAAATCATGCGCTGCCTCGGCGGGAAGTTTTTCGCGTTCGAGTTGTGGAATGCACTGCAGAAAATCTTGAAAATCCATGACAAAGTGTAATTTTGCGATTCGAAAGTGAAGTAATACTTTACGAATTTACAAAAATTCAACAAGCGTTTATTTTTTTAGCCACGAATGCACGAATTAAAAGTAAAAGCAATTCAAATAATTCGTGTATTTGTGGCTAAACCTCAAAACTTTGATTCAATACTATTATGTACTCCAAACAAGAAAATCAAAAATTAAAGCAAGAATTCTGGGTGGCATTTGCGCAAAAATATCCAAGAAAATGGGTTTTATACGATACGAAAATCAAAGATTTCTCCTTTAAGTTTTTTGTCGACAATACCAAAGCGCAAGTGAGCATCGAGATTGAGCATCGCTCTGACGAAAAACGTTACGCCTATTTCGAAAAAATCGAAGCGCTGAAAGCTATCTTGGAAGAAGAGTTTATAAAAGATTTAGTGTTTCAAAAAAACCACACGCTAGAAAACGGCAAAACCATCAGTAAAATTTGGGTAGAGCAACTTGGGATTTCAGTCAGCAACCGAAGCTACTGGGACCCGATTTTCGATTTCTTCTTTGAGAAGATGAGTGCTTTAGAGCTATTTTATTTGGAGTACGATGAGTTTATCAAAGATATCGAGTGATTTTTAGCTCCGCTCAGTTCGGCTGTAAGCCTCGGGTGGGCGTGCCGGCGCATCAACATCTAGTATCCTTAGAACATTGCGGGCGCCGTCGGGCTATGCGCTAAAGTCCTCGCCGCTCCGTTGCACTCCGCGGCTGTGGGCTACCGCTTCTATCCCTTACGCAAACTTCAAAATTGCTTCGCCAATTCGCTGCCGCTCGGGTCGTTGTTCCTTGTTCATCATTCAACATTTTTTAATTTTAAACAGAAAAAAGAAAAAAAGAACTTCCATTACTAAACAAAAAAGCCCTCAAACTGCTAAAGGCTATTTAATTTTATAATTCAAAAAAATGCAAACTGTCTAATCCTTGATGCAACGCACTGAGAAACCAGGTGTCATAACACCTCCACCGCCGTTAACATCATCATTGAGGCAACTCAATGAACAGAAAAAAGCCTAAGTTGCATCATATGCAGTTGCACTCCACCAAAACCCGACACCGCCAAGGTAGAAAAATGTACCATCGCTATTGCGACATCCTCCTGGAAGTGCTGTAAAAAAACTATTATTGGTAGCTCCTACATTTGGACTACTCCATAAAGTTGTCGCTTTCAAATGCCCTCCCGCAATGAATATTCCGCCTAAGAAATCAGTCAAAACTGTCCATTCGGCTTCACTTGGCAAATGATAACCTTGAGGAGCCAAACCACGCGGATCATTTACTGCATACCAATTGTATAATTTACCATACACTATTCCATTTGCTGAATTATTTTGGTAGTAGCACCAAGCTCCGGTTGTAAGATTTGCCCATTGCTTTGGGTTAGTCACTTGTGGTATTGGGTCGCCATTTCTATAACGAGCTACGTTTAAGTTTTTGGTCATCCAAATTTGGTTGCCGATTCTTACTTCACCGTTTTGCAATGGCACTTCTGGGCGCGCAGTCTCTTGGTTTTGTTTTTTGGTTTCTTCGCTAGAACATGATGATATTCCAATTACTAATACTAAAATTGAGGCAATGATGTAGCAGTATTTTTTCATAATAATGACTTTAAAGTTCATAAATGTAGTAAAAACATTTCTGTTTTCAACTTTCCCATTCCTACGCTATGCACCATTGCGCGGAATATCCGTTTTATTGTAAACTTTGGCAAAACTTCATCGTTCGATATTCATTGTTCTACATGCAACATTTTTAAATTTTAAACAGAAGAACAACGATCTTCCAACGCAAAACAAAAAAGCCTTCAAACTGTTGAAGACTTTTCTAATTTCATAATTTAAAAATGTAATGGTTCAAATCGTCAAAGAGTCTAATCCTTTACGCATCGTACCGATAAACCTAAACCTTTGTCACTGTTACTTCTGTATACTGTACCACTGTCGTATCTCAGGAAGCGGTAAAAAGCCCCCAAAGAATTAATCTCCGAAGAACTCCACCACACTCCAACGTCGCCAAGTACAATGAATGGTCCATTCCCGTCGCGATGACCTCCCGGAAGTCCTGTAAAGCCCGATTCATTGTTGGCGTCTGCATTAGGGCTTCGCCAAAGAGAGGTGCCGGTTGCTTTCATTTTACCACCTGCTATGTTATCTAAAACAAAAAATGTAGTTAATAATGTCCAATCGTCATCTGTGGGAATGTGCCATCCTGCTGGGGCTAGTTTTTTACGTAAAACAGGATTTTCCAACGAAGCTGCATTATAAATCCCTGCGACCGCAAACCAATTGTACATCTTACCATATATGGCGCCATTCGCTATGCTATTATCGTAATAACACCAAGCGCCAGTGGTCAAGTTTGCCCACTGCGTTGGGTCAGTCACTTGTGGAATGGGTGTGCCGTCAGTATAACGAGAAACGTTCAGGTTCTGTTTCGTCCAAGTTTGTTGCCCTATTGCAATAGTTATATACAGATTTTGATCAATATCAATAATCTCATCTTCCGAAACATTTGTTGTTTCACAAGCTTGCAGCGATCCTAAAGCTACGGTTTGGTTATTTAACGTTCCTATTTGTTGGGTGGTAAATTTTGAACTATTCGAATCAAATCCTTGCAAAGTAAAACTCGTTGCCGCACCAGAACAAGTTAAAACTGTAAAACTAAAAGAACCATCGGTTACTTGGGTATATAAAAATTGTTCTGCTGTTTGCAACCAAACATAGCCATTAGTAACTGCAGTATTGTTACAGTTTGTTAATGTCCCTTGAACAACAGTCGTATTTACTGCCGATGGAGGAAGAACTATTGTCGGCAAGATGGTATTGCTAGAAAACGGTCCAATTTGTTGCGTATAAACCACTTGATTCGAACAAGCAGGATTGCTACTGTAGATGTTTAGTGTGAGTGTTTCATTTGTAGGGACCATTCCCGAAACTTGACCTGCAGCATTGGTATATCCTGCAACATTTGAACTTCCTACCTGACTGTTTCTTATTAAATCAACACGTACGCCAGCAATCGGGGCTTGGTTCAGAAACATCACGGCAATTTCTAAAATTACCGTCGGAAAAGGAGCATCACAATTCCACCACGAAAAATGGTTTACAGTTCCTACGTATTTATTGCCTACTTTGGTGGCGTTGCCTTCTTCTTTCCAATAGCCGAGGGTTTCGTCAAAATACCACAAAGGTATTGTTGTTGGCGAAGTTGGTAACTGAGATGCACTTATCGGCATTTCTATGCTGGTCGGATTTACAATTTGTAACTTATTGCCACTAGCATCTTGTAATTCTACATTCAACATGCCATAAGTTTCCAATATGCGTTGTGCGCCACTGCTGTTTTGAGCCATCAAACTACCTGGCATTCTATCGGCTGTCGTTGGATCAGAAGGGTCTAAATGATGCATCATGACTTTGACAGGACCTGAATAAGCAGCACCTGTTTCGGTTTTAAAATTTCCATCAAAAGATACTTTAGCTCCGTTGCTTAAGGGCACCTCACTTGTCGTTCCGCTAGCTACTGTGGCTACAACGGTTGCTGTTAGCAACATAATTTTAATGGAATTCTCTCCTGAATTAGGAACAATGGTGCGCGACCCGTTTATAAATCCTGTTTTCTTTGCCGTGATGTAAGCAAATTTTTCAAAGACCGAAGCGTCTTTTATTACAAAAACACCTCTAGCGTCGCTGTATTTAGTAACAGTACCAACTTTTACTTCAACGCCTTCAATGGGTTGGGAACTTTCATCGATGATTTGTCCAATAAAATCGCTATTGACTACATTTCCGAAATTTTCTGTAAAATTATCCGTAGGAACATTTGTGCTGGAGTTGCTCTCGCTACTACTGCAATTCACTAAAGTTAAGACAAGAAATAATACAACAATGGATAGCGCTTTTTTCATTGGATAAGTTTTTAGTTCTGTTAAATGTACAAATTTATTTGGATAAAGTGTCTCAGCAGATGGATATCAATTAGAATTCGACGGTTTTGAATTAGAATTCGATTGTATTTCTATAAATTATATTTTAGACCATAGACGTATACTCTTCCATTTCTATATAAAAACAAAAAACCCTTTATTTTCATGAAGGGTTTGCTTCGCCAGTTCGCTAGCGCTCGTTTTTCTTAAAAAGGCGACGAACCGAGCCACCGTGGCAGGGAACGCGTCGCTCCGATAAAAACAAAAACCCCAACTTTTTCAAGCTGGGGTTCTCTAAAAAAGGCGACGAACCGAGCCGTAAGGCGAACACGTCGCTCCGATAAAAAACAAGAAAGCCTGTTCGTTAGAACAGGCTTTCCAATAAAAAGGCGACGACATACTCCCCCACAAATTGCAGTACCATCTGCGCAGGCGGGCTTAACTTCTCTGTTCGGGATGGGAAGAGGTGAGCCCCGCCGCCGTAACCACCTTAAAAATTTAGCTATAAGCCGACAGCAGTCAGCTTTTAGCATCCGCCGCAGCGAATTAATATCTTAACATACTGAGATAAAAAATAAAGATTTGTAGAAAAAAAGATTTTTCCAGTCCACACTAGGTGGACTGGTGATAAGCTTACGGGTTATTAGTACTACTCGACTATGACATTACTGCCTTTACATCTATAGCCTATCAACGTGGTCATCTTCCACGACCCTTAAAAGAAATCTCATCTTGTGGTGGGTTTCGCGCTTATATGCTTTCAGCGCT
>JANMML010000008.1:0-54216 GCA_031373195.1 Flavobacterium sp.
TCGTAGAGCTAAATCAACAATGGCTTGGTTAGTGAAAAATGGCGTTGAAGAAAGTCGTCTTACAGGAAAAGGTTACGGCGAAACACAACTCGTAAACAAATGTGCCGATGACGTCAAATGTTCTGAAGATGAACATCAAGCCAATAGAAGAAGTGAGTTTATTATTATGGCACTTTAACAAAAAGTCTTAATAAAAATCGTAAAAAAGGATGCCATAACGGTGTCCTTTTTTTATTAAAACAAACTCTTACGAAAGTACAGTAGCAATACAATAAGATAGACAAAATAGGTCAACGTATGCGCCATAACAACACCAACAATACCAAAATTAATGATGAAATAATGGCTAAAACTAAACATCAACAATAAAGAAAAAAGTTCAGTGCAAATAAAAGCAATCGTCAACTTCTTTGCATAAAATTGATACCCTAAAATTAATGAAGCAACTTTGAATGTATCGCCCAACAATTGCCAAAAAAACAAATCAGCAACCGGAAGAAAGTTTTTAGTAAAAAATAATTTGATAAAGAAGTTTCTAAGGAAAAACAAGACAATTACTCCAAATATGTATATTGGAACCACAGTCAAATAGTAACTCTTAACAACATTTTGAACTGCCTTTTTTGAACTTGAAAAAGCCAACTTTGGAAAAAAATAAACCGTTAAGATGGTCGAAATAAACATTAAATAATAATTTGAAATCCTCGTCATTGCTTCCCAATATCCCGCACTATCAATTCCTAGAACATCGATAATATTATTTCTAATCGCAAGGAATACTAACGAACCAAATACCGATGATACCAAAGCCATCAAGGAATAAGACGATAAATTCTTTAACACTTGCCAATCAAAAGATGATCTTGAAATGTTGTCAAAAAACGAAATTTCTCTATTGACATGATAAAAAGCCACAAAAAACAATAATGCCGGAGGAACAATAATAGAAAGCAAGGCACCAAAAGTCTTGTAGTAATAGACCGCAGCAACACAAAATAGCAATCCTGTCAAATTCCCTAAAATATTGACATAGATCACTTTTTTAAATTTGCCCAATCCATTGAGAATAACAATCAGATAAGTTGTTGATGCATACCAAGGAAGTATAAGCGCAAGTATCTTAAATACAATACTATAGTTGTAGTTATTTCCAAATACGTTTAATGTCAAATAGTGCGAAAAACCGAACAAAAAAACACTTAAAACTATAGATACAACTAATAAACTAAGAAACACTGTTGAAAGTATTTTCTTAAGCGCAACTTCGTCATCCTTGGCATCTACGACATATTTTACAATACCATTTTGAAAACCAAGCGTGGCAATACTTTCTACTGAAGTGAGAAAGTTTTTCAAGTTCCCTGTAAGGGCTAGTCCACTTGGACCAATAAAGACAGCCAAAACTTTCGAAGTTACAACTCCAATCGCTATTTTCAGAATAACACTAACGCTGTTCAAAGAGGCAACTTTGAATAATGGCGTTCGCTTTATTGTCTTAAAAAAACTCAATTGCTGGAAATTTGAAAATAGGCTACAAAACTACTATTATTTAACTTAAAAAGAGGGAACGTCTAAAGGTAAATCAACTAAAAACTCACTTACTAGGTTTTTATAAATTAATTTTTATAATTTTAATGTCCAATTTATATCGCAGTGACTATTAAGAAAATAAAATATTCCCTTCTTCTTTTCCTTATTCCATTGGCAATTTTCGCGCAAGACGTTTCCTTGCTTCAGCAGTTTAATGGTCGGTATGATTTTACTTTTGTTGGTAATACTTTGAACCCAAATGAAAATTCCTACATGGCAGTGCCTGAAATAAACACTTCCTCTTCAGCAACGCTAAATTTGAATCCTAACGATGTTATTGAAAAAGCTTATTTGTATTGGGCAGGTTGCGGACCTGGGGACTTTGAAGTTCAGCTTAACAAAACAATTATAACTCCCGAACGAATTTTTCAACACTTCAGGACAGCCAACGGCAATGACTTAGAATTCTTCAGCGCTTTTTCTGATATCACCAATATCGTTCAAGCAACAGGAAACGGAACCTATACATTAAGCGAACTCGATTTGAACGAATGGATTACCTATTATTTTCAAAACAGAACAAATTTTGGTGGCTGGGCGATTGTCGTTGTTTATAAAAATAATAGTTTACCATTTAATCAAATTAATGTTTATGACGGACTTCAAGCAGTTCCGAATAATATTGCTATAACACTGAGTAGTCTGGATGTTGTAGATAATCAAGATGCGAAAATTGGTTTTTTAGCATGGGAAGGTGATGAAAACATCCAAGTAAATGAAACGCTGTCTATCAATTCAATTCCATTGGAAAACCTTCCACTGAATCCAGTTAATAATGCTTTTAATGGGACGAACAGCATCACCAACAATGACAGTTTATTCAATATGGATTTGGATATTTACGACATTCAAAATACGATTCAAGTTGGCGATACTTCGGCACTAATTCAATTGGGATCCGGCCAAGATTTTGTCATGATTAATACGATTGTAACCAAACTAAATTCTCAAGTGCCAGATGCACAGATTGCGATTGATGATGTTGACGTTAGATGTAATTCACGAGAAATAATTGTGCACTATACTTCATCAAACTTCAACGCAACAAAAGCGCTTCCGGCAAATGTTCCCATCGCCATTTATATCAATGATGTCCTTCTTGCAACGACTCAAACACAAAACCAAATTGAAGTTGGCGGTACCGAAAGCGGAACAATTATACTTCAAATTCCTGAGGCAACATCAAGTCCATTCAATCTTAGTTTTGTCATTGATGACAACGGCAGCGGTCAAGGAATTATTATAGAAAATAGTGAAATCAACAATTCATCATTCCAGAATGTGGCCTTTATTGTGTACGAAGAACTTATTCCTTTAGCTGATCTTACCTCCTGTAATGAGGGATTAGGAGCCGGCACTTTTGATTTTTCAAATTATGAAAATACGATTAAGCAGAATCCAACGGATGAAGTTACATTCTACACCAATAGTGAAGATTTATTAAATAATATCAATCCAATAGTAGACATTTCTAACTATACCGCTATTAGCACTCCTGCGACTATTTTTGTAAAAGTTGACAATGGGAATTGTTTTCAATTTGGTTCTTTTCTACTGAAGACAATTAAATGCCCACCAATCGTTTACAATTACGTTTCAGCCAATAATGACGGTACAAACGACACCTTTACTATAAAAGGACTACGAGATGTTTTTTTCAACTTTAAGTTAGAAATATACAATCGATGGGGTCACTTGGTTTGGACCGGAAATAACAACTCACCCAATTGGGATGGTCAAGCTGCACAAGGCTACATTATAGATAATTCACAAATTATTGATGCCACTTACTTTTACAGCCTTGACCTGAACGATGCAGACTATCCAAATCCATTATACGGATACCTTTTTTTGAACCGGTAAACGACTGCTCTTAACAATTAATTTGCTTTTAGTTAAAGTTTAACAGTTGTTCTAGAATCTTAGACATCACATTTTTGGAAAGCTAAAGTTTTTTGAATTAATTTAGCCAAAAATTAAACTATTATTTAAATGAAGAACCTTTTTTCTGCAATACTGCTAACTTTTTGCACTTCTGTTGTCTTTTCTCAAACTGAAGAGGATAAGGTAAAAATACTTGCTGCGACCAATGTGACTGAACTCTACAGATTGGCACCGATTTATGATTCGATCTTTAAAGCGGAAAAAGAATTAGCATGGAAGATGGCTAAAATAAAAGGATGGAAAACCGTTTTTGCTTCAGATAAAAATGGAGGAATTACCGAGTTGATCCGTTTAAATAAAGAAGGAAATCCAGTCTATTATACTACGGACAATGTCGGCGCTGCATTGACTACCCGCGCCAACCGATTAAATGCAGGAGGAAGCTTAGGACTGAGTTTAGATGGTCAAAATATGACTATTGGAATTTGGGATGGTGGTCGTGTCCGCAGCACGCATTCGTTACTCACAGGACGTGTCACTCAAGTGGATAATCCTCCTAGCTTATCGGCTCATGCAACGCATGTCGCTGGTACAATGATGGGTAACGCAACGGCAAGTTCAAATGCAAAAGGAATGGCATCTGAAGCCAGTTTGCGTGCTTATGATTGGAATAGTGACGGCAATGAAGTAACACTCGCTGCAGCTAATGGTCTTTTGGTTTCGAATCATTCCTATGGTGCAGACCCCGATTTTGTCTCTATTGCGGACTGGGGACGATACGATGGAGAAGCAAAATTCTTTGATAACGTCATGTTTAACGCGCCTTATTATCAATTCGTAAATTCTGCAGGAAATTCAAGAAATGCAGGATACAATGACGAAAAACAAGGTTACGATTTATTGTCAGGAAAAAGTACATCAAAAAACGGAATTATCGTCGGAGCTGTGAATCAAGTAACCAACTACACCTCTCCAAGTAGCGTTGTTATGTCTGGTTTTAGTAGTTACGGACCAACAGACGATGGTAGAATCAAGCCAGATATTTGCGGAAAAGGAGTTAACGTTCGTTCATCAACTTCTAATTCTGACAATTCTTACAGCAGTTATAGCGGTACTTCGATGTCGTCGCCAAACGTTGCGGGAACTTTGTTGCTATTGCAGCAGCATTATAAGAATGTAAAAGGTGGATTTATGAGAGCAGCTACTTTGCGTGGACTTGCCATTCATACAGCGGATGAAGCCGGAACTGCTCTTGGACCCGACTATCGATTTGGTTGGGGTTTACTTAATGCTGAAAGAGCAGCCGTTTTAATTACCAATGAAGGAACCCAATCCTACATTCAAGAAAATATCTTGCAGAATGGAAAAACGTACTCTTTTAACATCAACCCAATCAACACTACACAACCCATAGTTGCGACTATTTGTTGGACAGATCCTGCTGGAATTGTACAACAAAGCAGTCAAATTGATTTATCTACCCCAGCATTAGTCAATGACTTGGATATTAGAATTACAAAAGGAAATGAAGTTAACTTTCCGTGGAAATTAAACCCTATCGAAGTTGATGAGCCTGCAACTAAAGAAGATAACATGGTTGACAATGTTGAAAAAATCGAAATTGCAAATCCAGTTGGAACCTATACGGTCACCATTACTCACAAAGGTAATTTGGTAAATAATTTGCAGCATTACTCTTTAATAATAAGTGGCGTTACCGCAAATCAAATGCTACTATCATCCGATAGCAGTTTAATAAACCGAAATTGCGTAGGCGCCAACGAATCTTCTTTTACCTATCAGCTCAACACACCTGCTGCATTTTCAGAAACTGCCTCTTTTGAAGTTCTCGGTTTACCTGCAGGTGCTAGCGCAACTTTTAGTCCATCTACACTTTCCGCTTCTGGAACCGGATCAGTACTGATATCAGGATTGAGTTCAGCACAAGTTGGCAATATTCCTTTAACACTGCGCGCAACTTCAGCTTCCTATAATGCTTCTTTAAGTTTAAGCATAGCAATTCAAAATACATTGACAGCGGCGCCAAACTTAATTGCACCGGCAAACAACACCAATCCGGCAGACACAAACCCAACATTAATCTGGGAAAATATAGGTGGTAATGTGACTAATTATACGATTGAGATTTCAAAAGATAACCTTTTTGCAACTAATGTGTCATCGTACGAAAGTGCAACCAATCAGATTGATATTTCAGATTTAGACTATGGCAGCGATTATTATTGGAGAGTGAAGTCGAATAATATTTGTGGTTCTTCCACCTATTCTTCCGTCTATAAATTCACCACACAATGCAGTGACGGAAATGAAATTACAATTTCAGAAATAAGAGTTGATGGTGCCACGATATCATGGTCTAATCCTAACGGTTCTTTGCTATTTGAAATATTGGTTGTTCCTCAAGGTACGCCGCCAGTAGGGGTTTTTCAAACAGTAAACACCAATTCTTACAACCTGACAGGTTTAAATTCATATAGTGATTACGATTTTTATGTTCGTGCCAGTTGCAGTAATGGTGTGTTTTCCGCGCTAAGCAACGCCTCATTTTCGACATTAATTAACTTCTGTGTTGATGGTATTTTCTTTGATTCTGGTGGCCCAAGTGGTAATTATTCTAATGGAGAAAACTATACGACAACAATCACTCCAAGCAATCCAGGAGAGAAAGCCAGTGTAACTTTTACTTCTTTTTCACTGGAAAATCAAGCAGATAAACTAAGAATTTATGATGGTCCCAATACAACATTCCCTTTTATTGGACTGCAATACGGATATACTGGCATCAACAATCCAGGTACAATTACTTCGACGGACGCCACCGGAGCCTTAACTTTTGCCTTCTATTCTGATGGTATCAACACCGCGACCGGATGGACTGCAACTGTAAATTGTGCTGTCCTCGGTGTTTCTAATTTTAGTAAAGATCAATTGTCTTTTTATCCCAATCCAACAAAAGATAATGTTAGTTTTTCTAGTCCAAAAGAAATAAAATCAATCTCGATTTACAATCTATTGGGTCAATTAGTGCAAGAACAAACACCTAACACAAAAGAATCAATCGTTGATATTTCAAGACTTGCTACTGGGCAATATTTGTTTAAAGTATCCACCGATTCGACTATCTCAACCGTAAAAATCATAAAAGTAAATTAACCCAATTTTTTCCTGTAAAAATGCCCTGTAAAAAAACTACAAGGCATTTTTTTTTTGCAAGCAATTCTATTATACATTTGGCTCTTAATAACTTCCCAACTTGAAAATCATTACTTCCATCCAAAATCCATTTGTCAAGTCCTTGACGCAATTGCAAGAAAAAGCGAAAGCGCGCAAACAATCCGGTACTTTTTTAATTGAAGGAAAGCGGGAAATTGAACTAGCAATTCAAGGAGGATATGAACTAGAAACCCTATTGTTTTTTCCAGATTTGATTACGATCAGTCAAGTGAATCAAATCGTGAGCAAGCATGTTCCGCTCATCGAAATCAACAAAGAAGTCTACCAAAAATTAGCCTATCGCGATACCACAGAAGGAATTCTCGCCGTTGCCAAAACCAAATCGATGCAATTATCGGATTTGAAATTGTCAGACAATCCATTGATTTTAGTTGCGGAAGCTCCAGAAAAACCAGGAAACATAGGTGCTTTACTGCGAACCGCCGATGCAGCCAATCTAGACGCTGTTATTATTGCTAATCCAAAAAGCGATATGTACAATCCAAATATCGTTCGATCTAGCGTTGGCGGTTTATTTACAAACCAAATTGCAACTGGAACCACTGAAGAGATTATCAATTATCTGCAACAACACCACATCAATTTTTATAGCGCCACGTTGCAGAATTCAACATGTTATGACACCCAAGATTATAAAAAATCTACGGCTATCGTCGTTGGAACTGAAGCAACAGGTTTGAGTGAAGAATGGCGAAAATACGCAACTCAAAACATTAACATACCCATGCAAGGCGCTATTGATTCGATGAATGTATCAGTTGCTGCTGCAATTATAATATTCGAAGCCAAACGCCAAAGGAATTTTGAATAATCGTACTTTAATCAATGTAATGATCTAGCTACTTTATGGGCTTTCTATACTCCACAGTTTGTGACCTTGCAAATGCAAATTGAATAAAGGTTGGAAGCCAATTTTCAGCACGATAAGCAAACTGTCTAAATTTTTTAGTTTTAGCTCCAAGTGGGAAAAGTCGATGAAATTTTTCAATGCTACCAATACAATAAATAGAAGTTTCTTGGAAATATATCTTACCTATTTTTCTGTAATTCTTAGAGGAATTATCTCGTTCGGGATGCGGGTCAGCTGCTTTCCACAATTTAAATTTTTCTCCTTGTAAAATAGACGGTCTGTCTCGCAATGGTATCAAAAATCTCAGTTGATCGAGCAGTTTGCTGTTGACAGCTGGCTCAAAATACCGGACCATTCCATCTTTCTTTAGAATTGAAACAATTTTCTCTGTAAATTTAATTTCTTGCTCATTCGTCAAGTGATGAACAAACGCTTTTCCAACCACAATATCAAAAAAGTCATTGGGAATATCGGCCTCCAAAAAATCTCCAAAAATAAACTGTAATGGTTTTTCAAAATTATATTTTTGATTGAGCTGCTCTATGATTGCACCACTAGTTTGCGCAATATCAACGCCGTAAACTTCTGCACCTAAAAGACTCATCATGGCTGCATTTTCACAATCGCCACATCCAAGCTCAAGAACCTTCTTTCCTTTTAAAGTCTTCTCAAAACCGTTTTTATAGAATCCCACCCAGCTCGTGTGCGTCTTTATCGCATTATTAAAAAATTGATCAAAATTATTGAGGTTATCTATTATTCCATCTACGTTTATTTTTCCATAGTATTCTTCATAAAACAACTTGTTTTTTTTACTATTGATTTCCTCTTGCTTAGTTTCCATAAATTACTTTACTATTTCGAAACAAACTTAGCGAAATTTTAGGATAAATTTGAATTCATTACACAGATTCACCTACAACCGTGGATTCAATATCATTCCCACCACAGCACGCAAACCAAAATTTATAAACAAAAAGTATGGAACAAATAGTGCTTTGGGTTAAAAGTGGCCGCAGTGTCGATTTGTATCACCTTTTGCCACAAAATAGATTGCAAACAGACTGACCATTCAAGTAAAACGCTATTATTCAATGTTAGTGAACCGTTGCTAATTATCAATTAAAATTGTACATTTCGATTCTTATTTCTAATTTTAAGGATTGAACTTCACAAACTATGGTTGAGATTGATATTGAAAAAGAAAACAAAGCAATTGCAAAGGAATATAAAGAATTACTTCGCATCAGTTACCAAACGCTGACGACCGAGGATAAGAAATTGATTCGTAAAGCTTTTGATTTAGCGGTGGATGCGCATCAGGAACAACGGCGAAAATCCGGTGAAGCCTATGTTTTTCATCCGATTGCAGTAGCAAAAATTGTGGCGTCAGAAATAGGCTTGGGTGCTACGGGTATTGCTGCGGCGTTGATGCATGATGTGGTCGAAGATACCGATATCACGATTGCTGACATCGAAAAGATGTTCAATCCCAAAGTGGCGCAGTTGGTTGAAGGATTGACCAAAATCTCCCAAGTTCAAAAAGACTTAAACGTGTCGATGCAAGCGGAAAATTTCCGTAAAATGCTATTGACTTTAAACGACGATGTTCGCGTAATTCTTATAAAGCTGGCGGATCGTTTGCACAATATGCAAACCATGGAATCGATGCCAGAACACAAACAAATCAAGATTGCTTCTGAAACTTTATACATTTATGCACCACTCGCCCATCGTTTGGGCTTGTACAATATCAAAACCAAGTTGGAAGATTTGGGATTAAAGTATACTGAACCTAAAATATATAATGATATTGTCTCGAAAATTAAAGAAACCAAGGAAGAACAAGACGAATATATCAATGTGATTACAGAGGTTTTAAAAAAATCACTCGATGAAGAAAATGTAGAATACGTGATCAAAGGAAGACCGAAATCTATTTACTCCATTCGTCGCAAAATGAAAGCGCAGAATGTGAGTTTCGACGAAGTCTATGATAAGTTTGCGTTGCGGATCGTATATACATCGAACCTTCACGACGAGAAGTTTATTGCATGGAAAATCTATTCGATTGTAACCGATCACTATCGTCCGAGTCCTAGTAGATTGCGCGATTGGATTTCCTCACCAAAATCAACGGGTTACGAAGCATTGCATATTACCGTCATGGGACCGAAAGGCCGTTGGGTAGAAATACAAGTTCGCAGCGAACGCATGGATGAAATCGCCGAAAAAGGCTACGCAGCCCATTACAAATACAAACAAGGTGCGACAGAAGAAAGCGGCTTGGATGTGTGGTTGAATTTATTGAAAGAAGCTTTAGAAAATTCAGAAAGCAATGCAGTTGATTTTGTCGAGGATTTTAAAATGAATTTATATGCCAAAGAGATTTTTGTCTTTACCCCAAAAGGAGAAATCAAATCGTTACCCAAAGGCGCCACTTCTTTAGATTTTGCCTTTAGCATTCACTCTGAAATTGGTATTCGAACACGAGGAACTAGAGTCAATGGACGATTGGTTCCACTGAATACCGAACTCAAAAGCGGTGATCAAATTGAAGTCATCACGTCACAAAACCAAAAACCAACTTCAAGCTGGTTAGACTACGTAACAACTTCGCGCGCCAAAAACAAAATCAGGAATGTTCTCAATGAGAATACCAAGAAAATGGCGGAAGACGGCAAGGAATTACTGACCCGTAAGTTGAAACAACTCAAAATCACTTTGAATGAGCAAGTGGTCAATGAACTCGTAAATTATTTCAGATTAAAAACCAGTTTAGATTTGTTTTACCGCGTGGGAATTGGCTCTATCGAAAACCAACAGCTCAAAGATTTCGCAGCACAAAAGAGCAATACTTTGATGAACTTTTTCAAAAGCAAAATCAAAAGAACACACACCACGGCTGATCCTGATATTCACAAACCAGTCATTAGTAGTAATTTCGATATGTTGGTTTTTGGTGCCGATCAAGACCGATTGGATTATAAGTTATCTTCTTGCTGCAACCCAATTCCAGGTGATGAAGTATTCGGATTTGTAACAATTAATGAAGGAATCAAAGTTCACAAAAAAGATTGTCCCAATGCCATTAGCTTACAATCCAATTATGCGTATCGAATTATTTTGGCGCGTTGGATCGACTCGACGCAGCAAGAATTTAAAGCGATTCTTCAAATTACTGGAATGGATACTTTGGGTCTAACCAACGAATTGACGAAAGTAATTTCGAATAATATGCACGTGAATATTCAAAGTATTTCGCTCAGTGGTGACGCTGGAATTTTTAAAGGTCAAGTCACCGTCATCGTGCAAAACAACATCATTTTGAAAAAACTCATCGACAATATCAAGAAGATTGACGGCGTGGATAAAGTCACACGAGTGAATAAGAACTAAAAAACCAATTAATAATAAACAATGAATAATTCACGAGTTGAAATGTTCAAAACTCCCTTCCATTGTTAATTAATCATTATAAATTATTAATTAAAAAACTTAACTTTGGCGCATGACACTAGTTGCTACCGATAACAGTAAAAATCAAGAAATTGTAAAGAACGTTTTTACATTGTATCTTGAAAACAAAGGACATCGCAAAACCCCGGAACGTTACGCCATTCTTCAGGAAATTTATGATAGCGAAGAACATTTTGATATTGAAAATCTCTATATCAAAATGAAAAACAAAAACTATCGCGTGAGTCGTGCAACATTATACAATACGATTGAATTGCTTTTAGATTGCGCTTTGGTTCGCAAACACCAATTCGGACAAAATCAAGCACATTACGAGAAATCCTATTTCGACAAACAACACGATCACATCATCATGACCGACACCGGTGAAGTCATCGAGTTTTGCGATCCGAGAATCCAAATGATTAAGAAAACCATAGAGGAAATCTTCAATATCGAAGTGACCAACCATTCGTTGTATTTATATGGCAACAAAAAGAAAATTGATAATGAATAATGGGCGTTGCCTGCGGCCCGGGCTATCGGCTGCACGCGGTGCTTGCCTCTATCCCTAACGCAAAAAAAAAAATCCAATACTGAAATTCTACCCGAGGCGCAGCCGAACGGAGCGAAGCTAAATTCCAAAACAAAAAACCCATAACTTACAACATACAACTTACAACATACAACTTACAACATACAACTTACAACTTACAACTTACAACTTACAACTTACAACTTACAACATACAACTTACAACATACAACTTACAACTTACAACTTACAACTTACAACATACAACTAAAAGAAATGGCCGTAGATTTATTACTAGGATTACAATGGGGCGACGAAGGCAAAGGCAAAATTGTCGACGTGCTTACTTCAAAATATGATATTATTGCTCGTTTTCAAGGCGGGCCAAACGCTGGACATACCTTAGAATTTGACGGTATCAAACACGTGCTAAGAACCATTCCATCGGGTATTTTCCACAAAAACTCCATCAATGTTATCGGTAACGGTGTCGTGATTGATCCGGTGGTTTTTAAAAGCGAACTAGACGGATTGTCAAAATTCAATCTCGATATCAAAAGCAAATTGATACTTTCTCGAAAAGCACACGTTATTCTTCCTACACACCGCTTGCTAGATGCCGCATCCGAAGCCGCCAAAGGCAAATCCAAGATTGGTTCTACACTCAAAGGAATCGGTCCAACGTATATGGACAAAACCGGACGAAATGGCATTCGATTAGGCGATATTGAACTTGCGGATTTTAAAGAAAGATATCGGGCCCTAGCCGACAAACACGAAGCAATGATTGCCTTTTACGATGTTAATATTCAATATAATTTACCTGAATTGGAAAAGGAATTTTTCGATTCGATTGAAGAATTAAAACAATTGACTTTCATCGATTCTGAAGAATACTTGCACCAAGCACAAAAAGCCGGAAAATCAATTCTTTGCGAAGGCGCACAAGGCTCGTTGCTTGATGTCGATTTCGGAACCTATCCTTTTGTGACGTCTTCCAACACCACTGCCGCTGGCGCATGTACAGGATTGGGAATCGCACCGAACAAAATCAAAGAAGTCTACGGGATTTTCAAAGCCTACACCACCAGAGTCGGAAGCGGTCCATTCCCGACCGAAGATTTTGAAGAAGCAGGCGATATGATGGCAAGTGTTGGAAACGAATTTGGATCTGTAACCGGTAGAAAAAGACGTTGCGGTTGGCTCGATTTAGTTGCCCTGAAATATGCCGTTCAAATTAATGGCGTGACCCAACTGATGATGATGAAAGGCGATGTCTTATCTGGATTTGAAACGCTTAAAGTGTGCACCGCGTATAACTACAAAGGTCAAATCATTTCACACTTTCCGTATAATATTGAACCTGAAAACGTAACGCCAATTTATACCGATTTCAAAGGCTGGAAAGCAGATTTAACCGGAATGAGTACTTATGACGAATTGCCTATTGAACTCAAAAATTACATTGATTTTGTAGAAAAAGAATTGGAAATTCCTATCAAAATTGTTTCTGTTGGTCCCGATAGAAAACAAACGATACACAAGTAAATTTGGAAACACCGCCAATCAACACGACCAAACTATTTACACAATTTTTCGAAAGTGAAAAAGCGGGCGGTATCGTTTTGGTTGTTGTGACTATACTATCACTGGTATTTGCTAATTCCAGTTTTCAATCGCATTACATTTCCTTTTGGCATCAAACGATTGGATCCCATTCTTTAGTAGACTGGATCAATGACGGATTGATGGCGATTTTCTTTCTGCTGATTGGTTTAGAGTTGGAACGTGAAATCTACATTGGTGAACTTTCCAATATCAAGAATGCTGCACTCCCACTCTTCGGTGCCTTTGGCGGAATGATTGTGCCGGCAGGAATCTATCTGCTACTCAATTATGGAACGGCAACGCAATCTGGCGCAGGAATTCCGATGGCAACCGACATTGCATTTGCGGTGGGAATCTTGTCATTGTTGGGAAATAGAGTTCCGACTTCACTCAAAGTTTTCTTGACTGCATTGGCGGTAATCGATGATCTTGGAGCCATCTTAGTCATCGCCATTTTCTATACAAAAAGCATTTCCTTCTTTCACCTTGGCATTGCCCTATCTATTTGGATTTTACTCCTAATATTTAATAGGTTAAAAGTTCGCAATTTGATTCCCTATTTGCTTGGTGGCATTGTCATGTGGTATTTTATGATGCAAACTGGTATTCATGCAACGATTACAGGCGTTTTAGTAGCATTTGCTATTCCATTTGGCAATGGCGATGAAAAATCAACTTCTTACATTTTACAGGAGTTTTTGCATAGTCCCGTTGCCTTTTTTATTCTGCCTTTGTTTGCGTTGGCGAATACTTGTATTGCTTTCGGAGGACATTTACTCGAAGGCTTAAGCCACTCCAACAGCATTGGTATAATGCTCGGATTAATCATTGGAAAACCGCTGGGCATTTGGCTAATTTCCTATATCGCTGCTGGCTTTGGACTTTGTGCATTACCCAACGATTTAAAGTGGAAAAACATTATCGGAGCTGGATTTTTGGGAGGAATTGGTTTTACCATGTCAATCTTTATTACCCTTTTAGCGTTTGATGATTCTGAAGTAATCGACCATTCCAAAATTGCTATCCTAGTCGCATCCATGGTTGCCGGCTCGATTGGCTTCGTATTTCTTAAGTTCAGTTTAAAGAAATAAAAAAAAGCCGCACTTTTCAGCACGGCTTTTTTATATAAAAGTTATATTTATTTCAAACTAAAAATAAAAGCTTCAGACACAGGAATCACCATATTAATAGTTCCTTGACCATCTTTCACTACTAATTTCGCATCCACTTTTTGGTATAATTCTTCTTTCAAATCGTAAGTTCCGTCTTTCAATTGCCATGCACTAATAACATCATTTGGGATAATTAAATCGAATTCACTCTTGGTAACCCAAGAAAAATTAGCCACGACAATTAATTTTTGTGTATTGGACCAACGCACAAAAGAATACAGTCCTTCACTATAGGCACTCTTTCCCGTTGCATTTGAAGTAGTTTCAGAAACAGCAGCACTTGCTTCTTGACTAGTATTATTATTTACGGGAGGAGGATTACGGTTGACTGTCTGTATTTCCTGAAATTTACCCATTAATGCAGAACTATTAATTGAGAAATTCAACAATCTAGAATAGAAATCCCGCAATTGCTTTTCAGATTCGCTTAACTTCTTACCATCAAAAAGTCCATCGTTCATCCATCGCTGGTGACTTGGCACTCCCACATAATCAAAAATTGATGTTCTTGTTGGTTTCCCGAATCCACCATCTTCATTGCCCGCTTCACCCACTTCTTGTCCGAAATAAATCATGGTTGGAGATGAACTCAAGGTTGTTGATACGACCATGAGAGGTTTTCCTTTTTCAGGAGTTCCTGCAAAATCCTTACTCGCCAAACGTTGCTCATCGTGATTGTCTAGAAAGTGTAACATGTGGTGTTCTATGTCAGCAAACTTTGCTTGAATTTCCGAAATAGGATCTGGCAACGCTTTTCCTTGAATTACTTGTTTTAAGTGATCATACAAATCAACTTTATCATACAAATAATCCATTTTTCCTAACTTGATATAATTTCTATATTCATTCGGATTATATACTTCAGCCAATAAAAACGCATTCGGATTCTTCATTTTAATGGACGAATTCATGTAACTCCAAAACTCATAAGGTACCATTTCTGCCATATCATAGCGAAATCCATCGACACCTTTCGCGGTCCAATATAAGGCTATGTCTCTGAATTTTTTCCATGAACTTGGCACCTCTTTGGTTGCCCAAAAAGCATAATGCTCTTGATATGATTTGATGTCAAATCCAGCTGGTAATTCAGGGAAATCTTTAGAACCATCAGGTCGGATTCCATAATTAATTTTAACCGTCTCATACCAATCATTAATATCAGGTTTTGGCACACGAGTACCGTTGCCTGTCCATTTTGCCGGAAATTCCTCAAATTTACCATCAATCAAATCGTTTTTCTCTCCATTTAATGGTTTGTAAGATTCTGAAGTAGGCACTTGAAATCTTTGCTCTGGAATATAATAAAAGTTATTATTTCTAGCGTATTCTACATTGACATTATCATCAGCGCCAAAATCACGAACTCCCTTAGGATTCGATTTTCCTTCGTATTTTCTCGCCACATGATTGGGAACAATGTCGATTAATAATTTGAGTCCATTTTTGTGCGTTCGTGCGATTAATGCTTCAAATTCTTGCAAACGATTTGCAGGATTTTCCGCTAAATCAGGATTTACATTATAGTAGTCTTTTACCGCATAAGGCGATCCTGCACGACCTTTCACCACATCTGGATCATCGTTAGAAATCCCAAATTTTGTATAATCATTCACCAACGCATGATGCGGAACGCCAGTGTACCAAATATGCGTTACCCCAAGATTTTTGATTTCTTGCAGTGCTTTATCGGTAAAATCACTAAATTTCCCCACACCATTTTTCTCGAGGGTTCCCCATGGTGCATTCGTCGTGTTTTTGTTGCCAAACAATCGTGTAAACACTTGATAAACGACTGCTTTTCTTTCCGATGGAGTTTCACTCTTTTTTGAAATCGCTTCCGTTTTTTTTGTTGGCATGGCTTTCTTCTTTTTAATTTGGGCATTCGTAGATAAGGTAAAACCTATCAACGCGAGCAATAAGACTTTTTTCATTTTTCCTTTATATTTTAAAGACCGATTTACAAATATAAAAATTAGAAGCACACTTCCAATCTTCTAATAAATAATTCTTAATAACCGTTTTCGTTGCGGGCTTTTTCTTAAATTTGGCAAAAATCTGAACTGTTGAAAAACGCAACTTATTTACTTACCTTTTTTTTGCTTTTAGTTGGACTTCCGACCACGGTTGCCCAAGAGCCGAAAAAAATTATCATTGAACATTCTGATTTTGGAGATGTCAATCAAATAGAAATTCCCGACGCATTTTTACTTACAGGAAATGTGAGAATCATTCACGATGGCGTTCGGATGTTTTGCAACAAAGCCTATTATTTTCAAAAGGAAAACTACGTAAAAGCTTTTGGCGATGTCCAAATGATTCAAGGCGATACGCTATTCATGAATAGTAAATACGCAGAATACAATGGCAATGTAAAACAAGCCTACGCGACCGGAAATGTGGTCATGCGTTCACCCGAAATGACTTTGGCAACCGATACTTTAAATTTTGATAGAAATACCCAACAAGCATCATATAACACCTACGGAACAATTACAAACAAGGACAATGTGCTTAAAAGTAAATCGGGTAAATACTACGCCAACGAAAAGAAATTTCAATTCTTAACCGCCGTTACCATTACAAATCCTAAGTATGTCGTAAAATCGAATCATCTCGATTATTACAATAATTCGGGACACTCCTATCTATTCGGTCCATCCACAATTACGAGCAAAGAAAACTTCATTTATACCGAAAAAGGCTTCTATGACAGCAAGAAAAATATCGGTCATTTCTTGCGGAAATCCTATATCAAATATAAGGATCGATTGATAGAAGGAGACAGTTTATTCTATAACAGAAATAACGAATTCGCATCGGCAACGAACAATGTCAAAATCACTGACACAATTAATAAAGGAATCATTAAAGGCCATTATGCCGAAATATTCAAAAAGAAAGATTCGATGTTTGTGACCAAAAGAGCGGTCGCCATCAATTTGGTCGACAAAGACTCCATTTATATTCATGGAAAAAAATTGTTGATCACAGGAAAACCCAATGAGCGGATCATCCGAGCCTACAATAACGCTCGAATTTATAAAACCGATATGAGTGGCAAATGCGACTCCATTCATTCCAGTCAAATTACCAATATTACACAACTCGTTGGCAAACCCATTTTATGGAATTTTGAAAACCAAATGACTGGCGATGTGATGCATTTGGTCGGCAATGACTATACGCAAAAACTCGACTCGCTCAAAGTTCTTAATAATGCATTTATTATTTCAAAAGATTCATTAGGTACCGGATTTAATCAAGTAAAAGGACTTAATCTCTACGGCAAGTTTCGAGACAATAAGCTGTACGAAGCCGATATCATCAAAAACACGGAAGTCATCTATTTCATGAGAAACGATGCAAAAGAACTCATCGGAATTAACAAAAACCTAAGTAGTAAAATCAATTTGACTTTGGAAGGAAACCAAATCGACAGTATGACCTTCTTCACCAACGTCGACGGCGATATTTATCCCGAAAAAGATTTGCCAGAAAATGCGCGTAAACTGCGCGGATTTATTTGGCGTGATGACGAACGCATCAAGACCAAAGATGACATTTTCCCGCCCGAAGAAAACGAAATGAATGACAAAATCATCAAAGACAGTAAAGCCGAATTGGCGAAGGAAAATGTCCCGATGAAAGTCAGAAAAGAGACTTTAGAGTACGATAAGAATAACCCAACTGACAAACCTATAATTAAATAAAATTCACTTGCGAACTTTGCGTAAACCTTTGCGAACTTTGCGGTTAATAAAACAATCTTGAACCCTGAATTCCTAAAATACCAAGCCCAAACATCTCCATATCCTCTCGGTATGGAAGTTTCGCATGCAGTTGGTTCTTACATATACGATTCAAACAATAAAAAGTATCTGGACTTTGTCGCTGGTGTTTCTGCCTGTTCCCTTGGACATCAAAACCAACGGGTGAATGACGCCATCAAAAACCAACTCGACAAATATTCTCATGTCATGGTCTATGGCGAATATTCCCAAAGTCCAGCAGTCGAATATTGCAAACTATTAGCTTCTCTCCTACCCAAACCACTAGAAAAAACGTATTTAGTCAATTCAGGAACCGAAGCTACTGAAGGCGCCTTAAAATTGGCACGTAGAGTTACTGGCAGAAGTCAGTTAATTTCCTGTTTCAACGCCTATCACGGCAATACCATGGGTTCTATGAGCGTCATGGGTTTTGAAGCGCGCAAACAGATTTTTAGACCATTGATTCCTGACGTCGATTTTATCACCTTCAATAACGAAGACGATATTCAAAAAATCACCACTAAAACTGCCGGAATTATTCTGGAAAGTATTCAAGGTGGCGCGGGTTTTATTCAACCCCAAAACGATTTTCTTCTTAAAGTACGTCAACGCTGCGATGAAGTTGGAGCACTCCTAATTATTGATGAAATACAACCAGGTTTTGGACGCTCCGGAAAACTATTTGGATTCGAAAACTATAACGTTGTTCCTGATATCCTCATTCTCGGAAAAGGCATGGGCGGCGGAATGCCAGTTGGCGCTTTTACTGCTTCAGCAGCGCACATGGATTTACTCAGCGATAATCCAAAATTAGGACACATCACTACCTTTGGCGGACACCCTGTCATTGCGGCAGCCTGTTTGGCGACTTTGCAAGAAATTACGGAAACGGACCTCATTCCACACACATTAATCAAAGAAAAGCTATTTCGGTCGCTTTTGGTACATCCTTTGATACTCGAAATTCGAGGAAAAGGATTGATGCTGGCTGCTATGACAGCGCATCCTGAAATCACCAATAAAGTGATTTTCAAATGCCAAGACAAAGGATTAATCCTGTTTTGGTTGCTCTTTGAAAGTAATGCGATTCGAATCACGCCACCACTTACCATTTCTGAAGATGAAATTCGAGAAGGCTGCGCTATTATTCTTCAATCGCTGGATGAAATTGCAAATGGAGGCTAGTTTTTAGGAGCTATTTCCTGCTATCCGTTGCAATCTTTCGCTGCGAACACCGCAGCAAAAGGATTTCCTCTCCTATCAGGGCTATGACAGTAGATTTTAATACAAATTTATTTGTTAATTAAATTGTTCACAACAATTACCGACTTTTCCCCCATCTCGTATAACCTTTCCTAATTTTAGTTAGGATAATTTTAAACCAAAAGCTATGCAACTCAGCGACGAAGAAGACGATTACAACTTGTCCTTATCCAAATTCGAGTCGATGTTGAAAACCAACAAAGTACTCTTTTTTGACTCCGAGGAATTTGAGGAAATCATCCTGCATTATCTCGATATGGGAAAAGCTTCCTTAGCTAAGAAAGCCTTAAAATTAGCCCTTGAACAACATCCAAAATCTACTGGATTAAAGTTGGTTCAGGTAGAAATGTTAATTTATGAGGACAAACTTGATGTGGCAGAGAAACTCCTAAATGAGTTGTTTGCGATCGAACCACACAACGAAGAAATTTATATCCAAAAAGCCAGTATTTATTCTAAAAGAGATCAGCACGAAAAAGCGGTTGATATCTTAAAAACAGCGCTACAATATACCGACGATTTCGCCGACGTATATAATCTTATCGGAATGGAATATCTTTTTATGGACAACTTAGAATTGGCCAAAGAAAATTTCATCAAATGCCTAGAAGAAGACACTGAAGACCAAGCCGCACTTTATAATGTCGTGTATTGTTTCGAGTTCTTAGATCAAAACGAAGAAGCCATTACTTATTTGCACCAATATATCGAGCGTAATCCGTATAGCGAAATTGCTTGGCATCAAATTGGTCGCTTGAGCTACGGTTTGAAAAAATACACGGAAGCCTTGCGTGCTTTTGAATTCGCGACTTATATCGACGATGAATTCTTAGGCGCTTTTATGGAAAAAGCCAAAACCCTCGAAAGACTAAAACGTTACGAAGAAGCCATCGAAAGCTATAATCGCACGATCGAATTAGATGACCCGACTTCCTACGCATTATTGCGAATTGGGAAATGTCATGAAAAATTAGGTAATAAAGTTCTAGCGTTAAAATTCTTCAACAAGACGGTTCATGAAGACCCGCTATTAGATAAAGGTTGGATTGCCATCACCGATTTTTATGTTCGTCAGAAGAACTTTCAAAAGGCGTTATATTATGTAAACAAAGCGCTAAGCATCGACAACGAAAATCGTTTTTACTGGAAACGTTTTGCTACCATTAATAAGGAATTAAGCTTATTTGAAGAAGCAGAATTTGGCTATAGAAAGGCAGTGGAGCACGGGGATTATATGCTAGACACCTGGCTGTTTTGGGTTGACATTTTACAATTCTTAGGCGAATTTGATTCTGCCATTCAAACCTTATTACAAGCATCCGAGTATTTCCCAGAAGAATATGAGGTAGAATACAGATTAGCAGGCTTATATTTAATGCTTCAAGAAACTGCCAAAGGAAAATTTCATCTGAGCAACGGATTGCGTCTCAATTTCAAAAACAGAATGTTGTTAGAACATCTTTTCCCGACGGTTTGGGACATGAAGTTGGTACAAAAAGCCATTGAAAAACATTCCAAATAACATCATGAATTACTATTCTGGTTTTAGCCACGAATTCACGAATTCTATTTTCTTAATTCTTGAATTCGTGGCTAAATCATATCAGGAAATAGGTACTACTCTCTATACTACACTATGAAAGTCTTCGGCTTACTTGGCAAAAACATTGGCTATTCGTTTTCAAAAAAATACTTTACGGAGCGCTTTGCCAATACAAATGCAGACGACTGCGTTTATGAAAATTTTGATCTAAATAGCATTGATGATTTTCCATCTTTGATTTGTAACAATCTCAATTTAGCAGGCCTTAACGTTACAATTCCATATAAAGAATCTGTTATTCCACATTTGCATTTACTTTCCAAAAAAGCGATGGCCATTGGCGCAGTAAACGTGATTCGATTTAAGAAAAATGGTGCACTCAAAGGCTACAATTCAGATTATTACGGGTTTAAAAAATCGATTCAACCTTTGTTGCAGGCGCACCACAGAAGAGCTTTAATACTCGGCACAGGCGGTTCCTCGAAAGCAATAGCATTTGCTTTAGAAGAATTGGATATTCCTTATACTTTTGTTTCACGAACCAGTCAAGTAAACTGTATAACTTACGATAGACTCAATGCCACCACTTTCGATAACTTTCAAATTGTTGTCAATTGCACGCCACTTGGAACCAGTCCGAATGTGGCGGAATTCCCTCCTATTCCCTATCAGTTCTTTACAGCAAAACACCTTGCCTTTGATTTGATTTACAATCCAGAGGAAACACAATTTCTAAAACGAGCGAAGCAGCATGGTGCCATCACCAAGAATGGACAAGACATGTTGGTTTTTCAAGCAGAAAAAGCATGGAAAATATGGAACAAATAGCACTTTCATTAAAAACTTCATCTATAAAACAGTAGCCCTAGCCCCGATAAGAGTGAAAATCCTTTTGTGGCGTTTTTCGACGCAAAAGATTACCTCACAAGGTAAATATTTTGATAAGTGTTCGGTCAATTCGCTTCGCTCGAGTGTAACGGATAGCGGGAACCAGCTCCTAAGCCAATCTATCTGTACACTTAATACTATAATTACACGATTTTCTTTGTATTTTAAACCGCCTTTACTATCTTTCGCACTCCAAAAGTGGAAAATTTGTAATAATCCTTAAACATTGTTGTAATGTTAGAAGAAAAGAATGATAACCTGCCAGAAACAAATCATGAGGCAGACGGAAAAGTAGAAGCGGTGATTCAAGAAATGCACGACGCTGATGTAGAACCAACCATTTCGGAAGTTGAAACCATTGTTGAAGCAAGTGATTCGGCCGAAAACGACCATTTGGAAGAGGTTTCATCTGAAGAAAATGAAGTAGAAATTGCTGCCGATGAAGCAGTTGAAGTTACTGAAGAAGTATTTGAGGAAGTTACGGAAGAAGTACTTGAAGCTACCGCAGAAGTTGCTGAAGAAGTTGTTGCCGTTCAAGAGGAAACCACAGTAGAAACGTATGATTCTGAATTGGAATTACCAACTGAAGAGCCTGCTGAGGAAGTAGCAGTTGAAGCTGAAATGGCATCGAATGACAGTGCACCTTCTGAGGAAGCAACACAAGAGGATGCCGCAGTTGCCGCCATTCTTGACGTTAACGCTGCAGAAAGTGAAGATGAAACACTACGTCATGACATTCCAATGCAGGACTACGAAACACTATCGATGGATGATTTGGTTGCTGAATTGGAGTCACTTACTGCTTCTGAAAAAGTAATGGCAGTTAAGGATCACGTTGAGGAACTAAAAAACGCTTTCGTAGCGAAGTATAATCATTTTATTGATGAGAAAAAAGAGAAGTTTCACGCTGAAAATCCCGATGCTACTGAAGATTTCCATTATCATTTTCCATTAAAAACGAAATTTGATCAGATTTACAATCAATATAGAGATCGAAAAAGCAAACACTTTAAAAGTCTCGAATCCAATCTCAAAACAAATTTAGAAAATCGTTTAGCCATTGTGGAAGAGTTGAAGAACTTAATAAATCCACAAGAAAATATCAAAGACACCTTAAAACAATTTAATGATTTAAGAGATCGATGGAAAATTGCTGGGCCAATTCCAAAAGACAAATACAATCACGTCTGGAATAACTACCATTTTCATGTTGAAAATTTTTACGATTATTTACATTTAGATCGGGAAGCCAGAGACGTCGACTTCAAGCATAATCTGGAGCAAAAGCAAAAAATAATTGCACGTGTTGAAGCGTTGGTTCACGAAAATGATCTCAATAAAGCGTTCCGTGAATTGCAAGATTTACATCGCATTTGGAAAGAAGATATTGGTCCAGTGTCAAGAGAGCATCGCGAAGAAGTTTGGAATAAATTTAGAGATTTGACCAAACAAATGCATGATAAACGGGAACACCTTTTCGAAAGTCTGCGAGCCGTTGAGCAAGAAAACCTGAATAAGAAAAAAGAGATCATTGCAACTATCGAGGCATTGGCGCAAGAAAATGTTCATTCTCATGCTGCTTGGACAGCTCAAGTGGCGAAAGTAGAAGCAGCGAGAAACGAGTTTTTTAGTGCTGGAAAAGTGCCGAGTGAAGTAAATGAAGAAACGTGGGCTAGCTTTAAAAATGCGGTTCGCAGTTTCAATGTGCTGAAAAATTCCTTTTATAAAGATATCAAAAAGGATCAGAACACCAATCTTAATTTGAAACAAGCATTAGTAGCTAAAGCAAAGGAACTTCAAGAGAGTACAGATTTTGCTGCAACTACTGCTATAATGAAGCAAATTCAAGAAGAATGGAAAACGATTGGTCATGTTCCAAGAAAATTTTCAGATCAATTGTGGACAGAATTTAGAGGTGCTTGCAACGTTTATTTTGAGAATTTAAAAGCGCAAAAGAATAATGTAGATCCTGAAGAGGCAGAAGCGTACGAAAAGAAGAAAGCATATTTAGATACAATAAGAGCTTTCGAAATGACGGGCGATCATAAAACTGATTTAGATGCCATCAAATTACACATCGAAAATTGGAAAAGTTGTGGCAGAGTTCCAGAAGGAAAGAGACATATTGAAGGGAAATTCAACAAGATACTAGATGTACTTTTCGAAAAATTAAGCTTGAGTAAAAAAGAGTCTGATTTAGTTCGTTTCACTAATAGAGTTGGAAATCTATCAGAAAATAATGATACTCGAAAATTAGAAAGTGAAAAAATCTTCTTGATTCGAAAAATTGAGGAAACACAACAAGAGATCTTTCAATTGGAGAATAACATTCAGTTTTTTACCAATACAAAGAATGCTAAAAAAGAAAATTCGATTGTACTGGAAGTTCGAAAAAACATCGCGAAGCATAAAGAAAGCCTAGATGTTTTGAAGGAAAAATTAAAGAAATTACGTGAAGTGAAAGCAGAGTAATTTTTTTTATATTTACTAAAAGCCTCGTGGTTAATAACTGCGAGGCTTTTTTTTTGATTTTCAAAATATGATAATTGTCAGTATTATTTTAAAGACACTCCCCTATTTTTGACTAATCATATTCCAAATGAAATGGCTACTTCTTTAATTCAAAAATACAATGTTCCTGGACCTAGATATACCAGTTATCCAACGGTTCCGTATTGGGATGAAGAACAATTTACTTCAGAAACATGGATTGAAACTGTAAAGAAATCGTTTCTTGAAAGCAATTGCACAGAAGGAATCAGTCTCTACATTCACCTACCATTTTGTGAAAGTATGTGCACCTTTTGCGGTTGTCATAAACGTATCACGAAAAATCACGACGTAGAACATCCTTATATTGAGGCACTTTTAAAAGAATGGAAGTTATATTGCTCCATTCTAGGTGAAACACCTATTATCAAGGAAATTCATTTAGGTGGAGGTACACCAACTTTCTTTTCAACAAAGAATTTAGAGGATTTAATTAACGGGATTTTTGCCCACGCAAAAAAATCGGATGCGTATGAGTTTAGTTTTGAAGGACATCCCAATAATACGACGCGAGCCCATCTTCAAAAGCTATATGATTTAGGTTTTCGTAGAGTTAGCTTTGGTGTGCAAGACTACTCCGAAACAGTTCAAACTGCTATAAATCGACACCAGTCATTTCATAATGTTGCGAAAGTAACGTTTTGGGCAAAAGAGATTGGCTATACATCCATCGGACATGATCTCATTTTTGGATTGCCTTTTCAAAAATTAGAGGATGTGATTGATACAATCGAGAAAACAAATTCTTTACAGCCAGATCGATTGGCCTTTTATAGTTATGCGCATGTTCCTTGGATTAAAGGCAATGGACAACGTGGATTTAGAGATGAAGATGTGCCGAAAGATGACGCAAAGCGAGAACTGTATGAGGTTGGAAAACAATTACTTTTTGAACATGACTATCATGAAATTGGTATGGATCATTTTGCCTTAAAAACTGACAGTTTATATACCTCTTTCAAAAACAATCGGTTACACCGTAATTTCATGGGATACAGCGCATCGAAGACACAAGTTATGATTGGGCTTGGGGTTTCGTCTATCAGTGATAGCTGGTACAGTTTTGCACAAAATGAAAAGAACTTAGACGATTACTATCAACTATTAGAATGGAACAAATTACCTGTTGTTAAAGGGCATTTGCTTACAAGAGAAGACCTCATAATAAGAAAACACATCCTAAATCTCATGTGTCAATTTGAAACTTCATGGAGCGACGACGATCATTATTTGGATGAGATTCCACAAATTGTAGCACAACTACACGAAATGGAAAAAGATGGACTACTAATAATTCTGCCTTCCGGAATTAGGGTTACGGAGGAAGGAAAACCATTTGTGCGAAATATCTGTATGGCCTTCGATGTCAGGCTAAAAAGAAAGTTACCCGCTACTTCACTGTTTTCGATGACAGTATAAAAAAGAGAATCACGCCAATTAGCGTGATTCTCTTTTTTAATTCTTTATCATCTTGTACAATTCATCTTTAAGATGTAAAGACTTTGATTTTAATTCCTTTAGAGCTTCGTCGGTAGCGATTTCAATTCCTGTCTTAATTCTAAGTAATTGATGATCTAACTCATGATACTCATCAAACAATTTTCTAAAATAGCTATTTTCTATCTTTAACTGGTGTATTTTATCCTGATGCTCAGGAAACTCATGCAGTAAATCGTGTTTCTCCATAATAATAAGTAGTTTATAATAATAAAAATTCTAAGGTTTAATGACAATTAGGTTGCTGTTGAACGAAAAGATTCAGATTGGATGGCGAAACGTATGGAATTCCCAATCCTAATCCTCTAAAAATAAACAAAATACCAATAAGTATAGCGACGTACGGAATCACTTTTTGAATTTTACTTCGGAAATGAATGGATAGAAATGAATTGACGTAAACAACGCTACTCATCATTGGGACCGTTCCCAATCCAAATAAAATCATATAAAATATACCTAAACTTACGCTTTGCATTGCAATAGCACCGAACAATGCCACATACACTAGGCCACATGGGAGAAATCCATTCAGCAATCCTATTGTAAAAAGTGAAGAATAGCTTCGCTTCTTGAATTGGCTACCTAAAGCAGTTTTCACATACGATATGATACGGTACAATGGTTTTGAAAAATTATACTTCGCGAAAGTGCGTTCTGGAATTACAATAATCAATATCATCATGATGCCAATAAACAAAGAGAGTTCTTGCTGAATCCCGGCAAGAAAAAGTCCTTTGCCCAAAAGTCCAAAAAGGAATCCTATCATCGCATACGCTGTTAAACGCCCTATGTGATAAGTTAGAATTTGTGTGACTTTTTTAGCAGAATTGTCTCTATCAACAGGAAGCATCATGGCAATGGGACCGCACATGCCGATGCAATGCAGACTACTAATTAAACCAAAAATAAATGCCGTATAAATCATATACTTTAATCAATGATTAATTCAGATACAAATCTTCCTTGGTTGTATAGAGTTTTCCATCATATTGCCAATCAATAGTAATGTCCCATCGACCGCCTACCAAACTTTTTTTAGGTATGAGCAAAGTGGAATTGGTCAACGAAAGTGGAATTTCGAAGTCCAATTTTTTGTTAGACGGTCGGTATAGAGACACTTTTCCAGTAATTTTATTTGCATCGTAGATCTTAGGAAATACAATGGATACTTCACCATTAGAAGCAGTGATAGCGGGTTTTTCGGATAAGTCGGCTGCATTTTGAACGCGTACCATTTCCGCACCAAATTTTGCATCTTTCTTATAGTATTCATCAACAACTAACTCGTTATCGTATTTCGAATTGCTTTGAACTTTGATAACAAAATAGAGGATAAACGACATAAAAAGTGCGAATGCAATTACGATAGATGTTCCCCAATTTATTCTCATGATTTAATTTTATTTTAATCGAAACTACGTGGACTCAAAAAATTGGTTCTGGTTGTTTCAATCTTCTTGCTTTTATTATAGACTTCAATTTCCAATTTCGTTTTGTCACTTTCTAAAATAAACTGATTGATTTCAATAAATAACGTCCCTTCAATCATTCCTTGCTTCATCACTTTTAAATGCGGTTCTCCGACGATTTTTATGCTCCCTTTAATATTGTGCAATACAAAATGAATGGAATCAAAATCTCTCGATGTTTTATTAATTATTTTAAAAGTATAAATGTTGCTGATTTTATCGCCTTTGTGCTGGAATAGTTGCCCTGGCAATCGTAAAATTGTGGTCTCTACTTCAGTCCGCAAGAATAATAGGCCAGTTAAAACGCCAATTAGAATTACTAAAACTGCGGTGTAACCTTTCATTCTCGTGGTAAACTTGAACTTCGCTTTTTTCTCAATTTCATCTTCAGAAGCATAACGAATCAATCCTTTTTCTAAACCAACACTTTCCATTATCGTATCGCATTCATCGATACAAGCCGTGCAATTAATACATTCTAATTGAACACCATTTCTGATGTCAATTCCTGTTGGACAAACATGAACACATTGTTTGCAATCAATACAATCTCCTTTTCCGGAAGCTGCTCGGTCCTCTTGTTTGTTGAATTTTGCTCTACCTACTTCCTTTTCCCCACGCACATAGTCATAAGCAACATTGATTGATTTATTGTCGAGTAAAACGCCTTGCAATCTTCCGTATGGGCATGCAATAATGCAAACCTGTTCTCGAAACCATACAAAGATGAAATAAAATACGCCTGTAAAAATACCTAGCGAAATCAATGTGCTCACATGATTTTCTGGACCTTCCTCTACCATATGTATCAAGACATCACTACCGACTAAGTATGCTAGAAAAACATTGGCAATAAAAAACGAGATGATCAAAAACAGGAGCCATTTAACGCCTTTTTTTCTAATTTTCTCCGCGTTCCATTCTTGCTTCGACAATCTGATTTGAGCGCCACGATCGCCTTCAATCCAGTATTCAATTCGGCGAAAAACCATTTCTAAGAATATGGTTTGTGGACAAATCCATCCGCAGAAAATTCGACCAAAAATCACCGTAAATAAAACGACAAACACAACTCCGACAATCATGAAAACCACGAATATGTAAAAGTCTTGCGGCCAAAAAGGAAATCCAAAAATATTGAACCGCCGTTCCAAGACATTGAACATCATAAACTGGTTTCCGTTGATTTTTACAAACGGATTGGCCACTAAAATTAAAAGCAGAAAGTAACTAACCCACTTCCGATAGTCGTAAAACTTACCGGAAGGCTTTTTTGGAAAAATAAACTTTCTATGACCTTCCTCGTCAATAGTGCCAATAGTATCCCTAAATGATTCGTCTGGTAGATTTGACATGATTTTATTTTACTTGTGTGCTATCAATTTTAGCCGTTGCTGCCACATCTGCTTTTGCTGCTGGGTCAACCCAAATTTCTCCTTCGGGTGCTTTAGGATCTTTCGGATTACTACCTTGTAAAGACAGGACGTAACTCGCTACCTTTTGCATTTCTTTTGGTTTAAGCGTTCCTTTCCAGGAAATCATTCCTTTTCCGTCACGCCCGCCGTGTTCTAGTGTGTGGAAAATATTTTTGATTCCACCGCCTAATATCCAATGATCGTCAGTTAAGTTTGGACCGATTTGACCGCCAGCATCTGGTCTGTGACAAGCCACACAGTTTGTTGCAAAAATCGTTTTCCCTTCCGCTAATGATGAAGCATCTGTCAACCTAGTAACAGATTCCTCATCCATTAGATCGGGCGCAGTTTTCATATATTCTTCAATATCTACTTTGGCTTGTGCCATTTCTTTTTTGAGTTCCATTTCTTGATTATCGGCTCCCATTATTTCAAATCGAACCAAATAGATAGCCGCAAAAATGATGGTCCCATAGAACAAATACACCCACCATGGTGGCAACGTATTGTCTAATTCCTTGATTCCATCGTAATCATGGTCTAATAACAATTGCCCTTCATTTTCAATTGGCACTGACTTGGTCAATAACTTCATCATCTTTTGGTACCAAGCACTGTCTTTTATTGAAATCGTATTGACTTCATCCAACTTTTTCTTCTGCTCTTCTGTTAATAATTGATACGTTACATTGTCGATTGCGCTAGAAGTAATTTCAATCGCAACGAGCAGAAAAAGAAATACAAAAAGAAAAACGGAAACAATGGGAAACTTGATAAATGCCGGCCGATCTCCAGAATCGATAAAATATTCTAAAGCCATCATTACTGTAAAGAAAATTACAGGAACTCGAACGTATACTGGAAATATTTTTTTCATATTGAATGTTTTAAAATTTGAGATTAGTGATCATTTAGTGGCAATTGACTCAATTCTTGAATTTTCTCTTTTTTGTAAGTGAACACCCAGATTCCAAGTGCGAGAAAGAAAACAAAGAAGATCAATAACGAGAGTATCGGATAGATTTCTACACCAGCAATCGTTTCCATATTGTGTTTGATTTGTTCGAACATGACCTTATTTTTTAAGATTATCTTTTACTTTAATATCAGTTCCTAAGCGTTGAATGTATGCGATCATTGCTACAATTTCTCTTTCACTCATCGGCACAAATTGCTCTCCTTTTGCCGCTGCTTTCGCTTTGCTATCCGCATAACTCTTCACAAAATCCGGATCTGATTTTAAACTTTCTTCAATTTGTTTTGATTGTTCTCTGATGGCGTCTTTAGCGTGCGCAATTTGAAAATCTGAATACGGAACTCCCAAGGTTCTCATCGCTTTCATCTTGTCTTCGATATTCGAAATATCTAAAGCTTCATTATCGAAAAGCCACTTATAACTTGGCATAATCGATCCCGCAGAGATACTCTGTGGATCCCAAAAATGATTAAAATGCCAGTTATCATTATACTTACGTCCTTCTCTTAGCAAATCAGGACCCGTACGTTTTGAACCCCATAAAAATGGATGATCGTAAACAAACTCTCCAGCCTTTGCTTGCGGTCCGTATCGCTCTACTTCACTTCTAAACGGACGTACCATTTGGGAGTGGCAACCTACGCAACCTTCGCGGACATACAAATCGCGACCTTCTAATTCTAGCGGCGTATATGGTTTTACACTGGCAATTGTTGGAATATTTGATTTGACCATAATGGTCGGGACAATTTGAATGATTCCACCAGTTAAGATGGTAACTACAGCTAACAATATCATTTGAATTGGTCTTCTTTCCAACCAACTGTGATATTTTTCACCTTTGATTCTCGCAGCGCCCAATCTTTCTAATGCTGGAGCTTCTGCCAATTCATCTTCAACATTCGCATTGGCGCGGACTGTTTGGATAATATTATAAACAAGAACAAACATTCCGATGAGATACATGGTTCCTCCAATCATCCGCATCCAATACATTGGAATAATTTGATTGACTGTTTCAAGGAAATTGCCATAAGTTAAAGTTCCGTCTGGATTAAATTGTTTCCACATCGAAGCTTGCGTAAACCCGGCAACATACATTGGTAATGCATACAGAATAATCCCTAATGTTCCGATCCAAAAGTGGAAATTAGCTAACTTAAGTGAATATAATTTTCCTTTCGTCATTTTTGGTATCAACCAGTAGATCATACCAAACGCCATAAATCCATTCCAAGCCAAAGCACCAACGTGAACATGTGCAATAATCCAATCCGTAAAGTGGGCAATGGCATTCACATTCTTTAATGATAGCATCGGTCCTTCAAATGTGGCCATTCCGTATCCGGTAATAGCAACCACAAAAAACTTCAATATTGGTTCTACACGAACCTTATCCCAAGCACCACGAAGGGTCAATAATCCATTGATCATTCCACCCCACGAAGGTGCAATCAACATAATAGAGAATACAACGCCTAAGTTTTGTGCCCAATTTGGCAAAGCAGAATATAATAAATGGTGTGGTCCAGCCCAGATATAAATGAAGATTAATGACCAAAAGTGAACAATCGACAATCGATAAGAATAGACCGGACGATTAGCCGCTTTTGGAATAAAATAGTACATCAATCCCAAAAATGGTGTGGTTAAGAAAAACGCAACAGCATTATGACCGTACCACCATTGCACTAAAGCATCTTGAACACCCGCATAAACAGAATAACTTTTTAGAGCAGAAACCGGCAATGCCAAGCTGTTGAAGATATGCAAAACTGCAACGGTTACGAAAGTAGCGAGGTAAAACCAAATGGCTACGTACAAATGGCGCTCCCTTCTTTTAAGAATAGTACCAATCATGTTGATTCCGAAAACTACCCAAATCAGAGCAATCGCGATATCGATAGGCCATTCCAATTCCGCATATTCTTTAGATGTACTGTATCCCAAAGGCAATGAAACTGCGGCGGCAACAATAATCAACTGCCAGCCCCAAAAGTGAATATTACTCAAAGCATCGCTAAACATTCTTGCTTTCAAGAGTCGTTGCAATGAATAATAAATCCCTGCAAACATCGAATTACCGACAAATGCAAAAATAACGGCGTTGGTATGCAATGGTCTTAGTCTACCGAAACTTAACCACGAAATACCATCAGTGATATTCGGGAAAAGAAACATAATGGCTAAGATGAGTCCAACCAACATTCCCACCACACCGAAAAGAATCGTTGCGTAGAGGAATTTCTTTACAATTTTGTTGTCATAATAAAACTGTTGTACTTCCATAATTAAATTTGTTTTTCTTGGGTTGTTTCTATTGATTTTGGTTTGACTTTGATAAGTTCATCGTCGAAAAGCATTCTGACCGATGGCGTGTAATCGTCGTCGTATTGTCCCGATTTTACTGCTTTAATAAATGCAATAAAAAACCCGACTGCTACAATGATACTGATGGAGATTAAAAGATAAATAACACTCATACCTTAAGTTTACGTTAACAAAAATACTTTCTCAATTCTTTCTAAAATATGACATTTGTCATGCTTGATTCATTCCCTTAAAAATAAGCGACATCATTCCGAAAAACTTACGTAATTCTATATTCTTCTTGCGAAATAATTACTCATCAAGGTTACAAAACTCACTATGGTTATGGTGCTCAAAGGCATGATAATCGCAGCAACTAAAGGCAACAGATTTCCTGTTATGGCGAATGATAATCCAACTACATTATATAAAAGTGATATGGTAAAACTCATTTTTATTGTTGTGATTGAATTCTTTGACAGTCGCAAATAGGCCTGTATTTTTTGAAAATGAGCCGCATCAAGAATGGCATCACAAGCGGGAGAAAAAACATTGACGTTTTCCGCAATCGAAATACCAACATTGCTTTGAGCCAAAGCACCAGCATCATTCAATCCATCTCCCACCATCATCACATTGCGTCCATTTTCTTGCAACGTCTTAATAAACGCTAGCTTCTGCTCTGGTTTTTGATTGAATATTAGTTCCGTTCCTTTGGGCAATAGGTGTTCGAGATTTTCCCTTTCACCTTCGTTGTCGCCACTTAAGACTTTTATTTGATAAGACTTGCTGAGTTTTTCAAAAAGAGCGGAAAGTCCTTCTCTGTATTCGCTTGTAAAAATGAACTTCCCGCAATACGTTTCACCAAATTTGAGGTGAACGCTTGTTTGCTCTATCGCTAATTCTTCCTGATGTTCAACAAATTCTGAAGAACCAATTTTTACGGATAGACCATCAACAATCGCCTGAATTCCCTTACCTGAAACTTCCTCAAAATAACTGACGTCAATTCTTGGACTATCGGGCAAATAGTTATAAAGCATTCTGCTTAAAGGATGGTTTGATGCACGCAATATGTTTTTGATAAGCTGACTTTCGTACGATGAAAGCGGCGTTCCGTCGTATATAATATTCGACTTCTTACTTGTTGTAATGGTTCCCGTCTTGTCGAAAACAATCGTATCTACTTTTGCCAATTGTTCGATCACGAGCGCATTCTTCAGATACAGTTTCTTTTTGCCCAAAATGCGGAGTACATTTCCAAAAGTAAATGGAGCGGTTAAGGCCAAAGCACACGGGCAGGCAACAATTAAAACCGCAGTAAAAACATTGAATGCTGTATTGGCGTTAAAGAAAATCCAATAACCAAATCCACCAAATGCGATTAAAAAAAGTATCGGTGTAAAATAACGGCTGATATTATCGGTGATTGACTTATGTTTTTGGTCGACATGCTTTTGAAAAACATCATTGCTCCATAACTGTGTCAGATAACTTTGCGAAACGGAATGCAGCACTTCCATCTCAATGACCTGCCCAATCTGTTTTCCTCCGGCAAAAACTTTATCTCCAGAGTTTTTTGTAATTGGAATGGCTTCTCCGGTGACAAAACTATAGTCAATTTCCGCTTTCTGGGAAATTAAAATTCCGTCAACTGGAATCAGTTCTTGGTTGCGAATAAGCAATCGATCGCCTTTCTTCACTTCGTAAATCGGAATCGACGCTTCGGAAAAATCACTGTTTATTTTAGTGATTGCAATGGGAAAGTAGGACTTGAAATCGCGTTCAAAACTCAGGAAACTATAGGTCTTGATTTGAAACATTTTTCCGAGAAGCATAAAGAATATCAGTCCAGTTAAGCTGTCGAAAAAGCCTGAACCATAATTCATTACAATATCAAAAGTGCTTCGGATAAACATGACGACAATTCCCAGAGCTATAGGAATATCAATATTCAGCATTTTAGAACGAATACTCTTATAGGCTGACACGCAGTATCCACTTGCCGAATAGAAGAAAGACGGCAAAGACAATGCAAAAATCAACCACCGAAAAAAGTCACGATATTGGTCGAGCCAAAATTCATTGACTTCAAAATACTCCGGAAAGGAAAGTAACATGATATTACCGAAGCAGAAAAAGGCGACACCTAATTTGTAGGTCAAAGTCCGATCTACTTTTGTTTTTCCATTTTCGTAATTCTCCAAGCTAATATAAGGTTCGTATCCGATGGAGCTCAACAAATTAACAATTGTTTTCAGTGACACCATTTTTGGATTATAATTAATCCGAACGCTTTTCTCCGGAAAATTAACCTGAGAAGTGTTTATTCCTTGTTGAAGACGTTGTAAATTCTCCAAAATCCAAATGCATGAACTGCAATGTATATGAGGAATGTTAAGTGAAACAATTGCTGTCGAATCTTCTTGAAAGTCCAGCAGTTTTGAAACGATACTTTCATTTTCTAAAAAATCATATTTGCCTTGAATGTCTATTGGCGTTGCTCCAGGTGATTTTTCAAAATCATAATAACAAGTCATATCATTCAAGCTAAAAATCTCGTAGACGGTTTTACAACCTTGGCAACAGAAATCTTTTTCCTCAAATACGATTACTACTTCATTACTAAATGCTAAACCACAATGGAAACAGTTGTTTGTATCCATAACTTTGCTCATTTTACCTATGCAAATTTGGTATTATGAATCATCAAAAAATATGATATATATCATATAAAAGCGTATTTTTGGTCAACTGAAAAAAGTATTTTCCATTATGAGTAAGTGCGAGCAATGTATCGTTAGGCAATTTAGTTCATTGAAAGCTTTGAATAAGGACGAGCTTTTGAAGATGACAAATTGTAAGACGTCTTATACCATAAAGAAAGGTGAGCCCATTTTTGAAGAAGGTGACACCTTAAAGGGCGTATACTGTATCAAAGACGGGATTTGTAAATTATCTAAATTGAGTTCGAACGGAAAAGATCAAATTGTAAAATTGGTCAAATCGGGCGAATTACTAGGACAACGTTCTATGATTAGCGAAGAAGTGGCCAACTTAAGTGCCGTGGCGTTGGAAAATATGGAGGTTTGTTTTATTCCTAAAACTGAAATTCTTGGTTTTTTTAATGAAAACAATGTATTTTCCATGAACGTGATGAAGACGATTTGTGGCGATTTGAAAGATGCCGACGATCATGTTGTTTCTTTGGGACAAAAGTCAGTAAAAGAACGCTTGGCAGAGTCCTTAATATATATGCATGAAACTTTTGGAGTCAATGAAGATGGTTCTTTACATATTCAACTTTCTAGAGAAGAATTGGCCGGAATGATTGGAACAGCAACGGAAAGCTGTATTCGCTTGCTTTCTGAATTCAATAAATCAAACTTGATTGCGTTAGATGGAAAGAAAATTGTGATTAATGACATACCCAAATTGCGAAAAATAGCGGAATCATTATAACTTTTTTGCTTCATTCCAAAAGACATCCATTTCGGCTAAAGTCATGTCCATTAAAGGTTTTCCTAATTCAGCCGCTTTACTTTCGAGATATTGAAAACGTTTGATAAACTTCTTATTCGTACGTTCTAAAGCATCTTCTGGATTGACATTTAAAAAACGTGCGTAATTAATCATCGAGAAAAGAACGTCACCGAACTCTGCTTCTATTTTTTCTTGGTTACCCACCAGTACTTCGGCTTGCAGCTCACTCAATTCTTCCTGTACTTTATCCCAAACCTGATGCGGTTCTTCCCAGTCAAAACCGACACCTTTCACTTTATCTTGAATGCGACTCGCTTTGACCAAGGCTGGCAAACCTGCGGGAACACCTTCTAAAACGGACTTCTTTCCTTCTTTAAGCTTTAGTTTTTCCCAATTTTGTTTCACCTCTTCTTCATCCGCAACAACAGTATCGCTGTAAATATGAGGATGACGGTGAATTAGTTTCTCGCAAATATCATTGCAGACATCAGCAATATCAAAGGAATCCGTTTCGCTGCCAATCTTAGCGTAAAAAACAATATGCAATAAAAGATCACCCAGTTCTTTTTTAATTTCATTCAAATCATGATTTAGAATGGCATCGCCGAGTTCGTAGGTTTCTTCGATGGTTAAATGTCGTAAAGATTCAAACGTTTGCTTTTTATCCCATGGACACTTCTCGCGAAGCTCATCCATAATTGTTAGCAAACGTTCAAAGGACTGTAGTTGCAATTGTCTTGAATTCATCTTGATAAAATTATTTGCCTGATTAGCAATCAAAAGGCGTTTGTGTAAAAATAAGAAATCCTGTCCCGAAAATCGAGACAGGATTCATTTAATTATCGGTAATTCGATTACTATTTTTTTGGTGTTTTCTTTTTCGCAGCTGGTTTATCATCTCCAGCTTCCTTAGCCTTTTTGGTCGGGCTTGCCGCCGTTTTGGATTTCTTGGCTTCGGCTACCTTCTCTTTAACGATTTCTTCCACCCGCGCCTCTTCGGCAGCATTTGGCTCGTCTTTAGAAACCAAACCTTTGCTTTGCAATATATTATACCAATTAAAAACCTTTTTTATATCTGATGGATATACGCGATCTTCATCATAATCAGGCATGATCTCTTTAAAATAAGCAATTAATTTGGAATTGTCTTCTTTATGAGAAATCGCTGGACCGTTATCTTCTTTCACCGCAATAGCACGCATTACTTCCGCTAGAGGTTTTTCTGCATCATGTGTGTAAATCGAAATTTCTGTTAATAAACTAACATTACTTCTTAAACCAACAGTCACTCTTTTTCCATCCAACAATGATTCAGCAACAAATCCTGTACGAGTTTGCATTTTTAAAGCATAAATTCCAGGCATTCCAGATATGGCTAATATTTTCTCTAAATTCATTTTTTAATAATTATTCGTTTATTTGGTTAATCGTTTATTTGGTTAATCGTTGAATTGTTGAATCGTTGAATCGTTGAATCGGTTAAACGAATTAACGATTAAACTGAAATCATCTTCCTTTTTTAGCAACAAACTTCATTCTATAATCTGGTCTGGTCTTGCCTTCCATGATATTTTGCAACTTCTTTTTGATGAGTTGTTTTTTTAAAGAAGAAATTCTGTCTGTAAACAATATTCCTTCGATATGGTCATATTCATGCTGAATCACTCGTGCCACCAATCCATCGAAAACTTCTGTTTTCTTTGTAAAATCTTCGTCAAAATACTCGAGCGTAATGGTATCTTTTCTAAAAACGTCTTCACGAACTTCTGGAATGCTCAAACAACCTTCATTAAATCCCCATTCTTCACCTTCTTCTTTGAGCATTTTAGCATTGATAAAAGTGCGCTTGAAATTCTTCAATTGGTTTTGCTCTTCAGTTGGCAAGTCATCATCTTCACCAAAAGGAGTTGTATCAACAATAAATATTCGAATAGGCAATCCAACTTGAGGCGCTGCTAATCCGACACCATAGGCATTATACATGGTTTCATACATGTTCGAAATTGTTTCCTTCAAATTGAGATCATCAGGCGCAACATCCTCGCACATTTTTCTCAAAACAGGATCGCCATAACCGATAATTGGTAAAATCATTCTAGTAAAAATTTAAGTGCGCTTTAGCAAAACTATGCTAAAGTGGTGGGCAAAAATAGTGAAAAATTGCACAACGAATAATTGGAAATAAATAATTAGCAAATTTTTATGGGAAATGCATTTGAAAATAAAATACCGAGCTAGATTCAAATCATCTTTCTCGTTAAATAATCTCGCAACATTATAGTCGCCGATATCTCGTCAAGCAATGCTTTATTTTGACGTTGCTTTTTACTAAGTCCACTATCAATCATGGACTGGAACGCCATCTTAGAAGTAAATCTTTCATCTACTCTAACCACTTTCACTTGAGGAAAAAGTTGTTCAAATTTAGTGGCAAAATCGTCAATCATTGCTGCGCTTTCAGAAGGCTGGCCATTCATCTGTTTTGGTTCGCCAATCAATACTTTATATACTTTCTCTTTTTCAAAATAAGATTTCAAGAAATCAAAAATTGTTTCCGTTGGCACTGTTGTCAAACCCGATGCTATGATTTCCAACTCATCGGTTACAGCAATCCCGGTTCTTTTTTGTCCGTAGTCAATAGCAATTATTCGTGGCATCTTTTATTTAAAATATTTCATAAGTCCATCCTTTGATAGTTCAAAAGTACATAAAATCTAGCGAGTTCCTTGTAACTTAGTTCCGCTGCATCTAAAGCAACCGAAATTAATTAAGTTCAAATAATTATTAACAATGCTAATAAAAGTGTTAACAACTTATTTTAAACGCTTACTCCAATTAAAATAAAAATGCGTTATTGCAGTACCAAAATCTATTAAATGTCCTTTAAAAACCTGTTCTATTTTATTATAGCTTTACTCCCTTGTAGAGGAATTGCGCAGCATAAAATTTTTTCCTATGACCAAGTTCAATCTAGAAATGAACTTCAAGAATGGGGAACTGCTGAAAAAATAGCTACTCAAACCGTTGAATTTACTAGTGATAAGATCAATTTAAAGATTGATAAGAACTATCAACTCACAATAGTTTCTAAAACTAATTTGCCAGATAAAGGAATAATTTATCTCTGTAAAGACGAAAAATCAAATCCAATTACGGTGATGCTAATTGACGACATTAGAATGTATTTGTATGCGAAAACACGTCGATTTTTAATCAATTTTAAGAGTCAGGTTAGTTTGTTTCAGTTGGCTGACATGGACTAGTTATTTTTAGAATTTATAGGTACCTATCGATTTTCATTCGTAAAATCCGTCTTATATTAGCCAAAATTTTTCGACTATGAATTCACTTCAAAAAATCATTGAATCTGCGTGGGACAACCGCGAATTATTGCAAGATTCAGGAACAACTTCGGCAATACGGGAAGTTATTCAATTACTAGACCTTGGCGAATTGCGCGTCGCTGAACCGACAAACCAAGGTTGGCAGGTTAATGAATGGGTTAAAAAAGCCGTCGTTTTATACTTTCCAATTCAAAAAATGGAAACTATCGAAGTTGGTATTTTTGAATATCACGACAAAATTCCACTCAAAAGAGGTTATGCTGAAAAAGGAATTCGAGTAGTTCCTCATGCGGTAGCTAGACACGGTGCTTTTATTGCTAAAGGAGTAATTTTAATGCCGAGTTATGTGAATATCGGTGCTTATGTTGATGAGGGCACCATGGTAGATACTTGGGCAACGGTTGGAAGTTGCGCTCAAATTGGCAAAAATGTACATTTATCTGGAGGCGTTGGTATTGGTGGCGTTTTAGAACCACTTCAAGCAGCACCAGTTATAATTGAAGATGGCGCTTTTATTGGTTCAAGATGTATTGTTGTTGAAGGTGTACGGGTTGAAAAAGAAGCTGTTTTGGGCGCGAACGTCTGCTTGACTGCATCCACTAAAATTATTGATGTTACTGGGGCTTCTCCAATTGAAATGAAAGGATATGTTCCCGCTCGATCAGTAGTGATTCCTGGAAGTTATACTAAAAAATTTGAAGCGGGAGAATATCAAGTTCCCTGTGCTTTAATTATAGGTAAAAGGAAGCCTTCCACAGATCTAAAAACGTCACTAAATGACGCACTTAGAGAATATGATGTAGCTGTTTAGAAATGATTAATCTATTATTTTGATGAGTACCTATTTGAAAATCATTCGGCTTTTCGGAAAAAGAATACTTGTAGTTTTGGCAATTTATCAAATCTGCCGCTTACTTTTTCTATTTTTTAATCGAACCGCTTTTTCAAACATTACGCTAAAATTACTTTACGGTGGATTAATTTATGATTTATCAGCAATTGGTTTTATAAATATGTTTTTTGGCTTTTTATTTCTTTTGCCAATAGGAATCATTTATAACTCTAGCTATCAAAAAAACATTAAGATTCTCTTTTATATCGTGAACTTAGTATTTATCGCAACCAACTTTGTAGATTTTGAATACTACAAATTTACCGGTAGAAGAAGTTCATTCGACTTAATTACGGCTCGGGGAATGGAACATGAAATTACGAGATTGATCCCAACTTTTTTAGTTCAATTTTGGTACTTACCGCTTCTACTAGTGGTATTTGCCTATTTATTTTGGAAATTACTGTCGACTAAAATAATATCTTCTCCTACCGAAAAGCGTAAGAAAAGTATAATTGTAAAGCAGGTTTCTCTATTTATCGGCGTCCTAGTCATCCTACTGATCATGGGCCGTGGTGGATTTCAGAGTAAACCAATTCGGATTGTCGATGCAATCGAGTACTCTAATTTAGGTAATTCCGCTTTGGCACTGAATACGCCTTTTTGTATTCTTAAAACAATTGGAAGGAAAGAAACTTTGGTTGATCCTAACTTTTTTAGTAAAGCAGAACTAAATAGTATTTTTGACCCTGAATTTAGAAGGAATTCACAAACTCAATCCATTAAAAAAAATGTAGTAATTGTAATTTTAGAAAGTTTTGGAGATGAGAATGTTCAAAAAGGTTACACTCCTTTTTTAGATTCATTAATTACGAAATCATACTATTTTAAGAATGGTTTTGCGAATGGTAAAGTATCAATAGATGCCGTACCGAGTATTATGTCGAGTATTCCAAGTTTAATGAACAAATCACTAATTGCCTCCGAATACTCTTTAAATAAAGTATATAGTCTTCCCAAAATATTTAAGAATCAGGGCTACAAAAGCAGTTTCTTTCATGGTGCTTTTAATGGCAGCCAAAACTTCGATCAATACTGCAAAGTGGCAGGTTTTGACGCGTATTATGGTAAAGACCAATATCCAAAAGATACAGATTTTGATGGTCGATGGGGGATTTACGATGAAGAATTTTTACAATTTTTCTGTGATAAGATCAACACTTTTAAGCAACCCTTTTTTACTACGGTTTTTACAATTTCGTCGCACCAACCTTTTAATATTCCAAAAAGGTATAAAGGAAAATTCCCAAAAGGCACCAGCCCTATTCATGAAAGCATAGGTTATGCAGATTACTCTTTACGAAAGTTCTTTGAAAAGGCAAAAAAGCAAGATTGGTACAAGAATACTTTATTTGTTTTTAGTGCTGATCACACTGCGGCTTATGGCGAAGGAATTTACAAAACGAGCGTAGGTAAGTTTCAAATTCCAATGTTTTTCTTAGACACTTCAGATCCTACTTTTACTGGCGTTAGTGAAAAGAACTTTCAACAGACGGACGTGCTACCCAGCATTATCGACTATCTTAATATAAATGACAATGTCATTACCTATGGAAAATCATTTAAATCAGATAAGAATTTTGTAGTTAACTATCTTGACAATGTCTACAACTACATTGAGGACGACTATTACTTGGCGTTTAATGGTCAGAAATCAATAGGCCTCTACAATTTTAAGAAAGACCCTTTTTTGAAAAACAACTTAATGAAAAAGGAGAATGATATTTTGTTAAAAATGGAAAAGTTCATCAAGGCTTATATTCAATCTTTCAACACAAGGCAAATTAAAAATGAATTGACCATAAAATAAATTATCTATGAAAATATTGGTAATTCAGCAAAAGATGATCGGTGATGTTTTGGTCAGCAGTATTCTCTGTAACAATTTAAAAAAAGCATACCCAAACGCACGAGTAGATTACCTCGTTTATGAGTCAACTACTCCCGTAATAGAAGGAAATCCAAACATTAATAACGTTATACTTTTTAAAAATAAGCATCGCACTAGTAGCATAAAATTGATTAAACTAGCATGGCGAATTCGTAAAGAAAAATACGATATCATTATTGATGCCTATTCTAAATTAGAAAGTTGGGTGCTTGTGTTTTTAAGTGGAGCAAAACGTCGAATATCGTACAAAAAACCCGGTAGAAGTTTCTTATATACGGACAATGTACCACTAATCACGTTTCCAAAAACCAATTTAGGACTAGCCATTGAAAGGCGGCTTTCCCTATTAAAGCCACTAAATCTCTCTATTGAAATTGATCCCTATCCAAAGTTATACATTACTGAAAAGGAAAGTAGCGTAACTGCCGAGTTGTTTGAAACATTTGGTGTTAGAAAAAATCGTAAAAACATCATGATTAGCCTTATTGGTAGCGAAAAATCGAAAACCTATCCAGTAGAATATATGGCAGAAATTATTAACACCATAGCAGAAAATTATGATGTTAATATACTCTTTAATTATTTTCCAAAACAAATTGAAATAGCAAAAACAATCTATGATAAATGTTCGAAAACAGCTCAAGCAAAAATATATTTTGACCTATTAGGAGAAAATTTAAGAGCTTTTATTTCAATCATGAATCAATGTGATATGATTTTAGGAAATGATGGAGGCGCAATTAATATCGCAAAATCGTTGAATAAACCGTCATTCATTATCTTCTCACCATGGATTGAAAAAAAAATCTGGTCAACTTTTGAAGATGGTGTTCACCAAGTTTCTGTTCACCTCAAAGACTTTAAGCCAAATTTATTTGAATCTTATTCCGAAAAAGAACTCAAAGAAAAAACACAGGAATTATATCTATCGTTTAGACCTGAGTTGTTTCGAGATCAGCTGATTCAATTCATGGATACAAATCTAAAGCCAGAACAAACAGCAGTAACGCTAACAATTACGCCTATCCGTCTCCCAATTAGCGCTTTAATTATTACCTATAATGAACAAAAGCACATTCAAGAAGTCCTAGAAGATATCGATTTTGCAGATGAAATAATTGTTATCGACTCCTATAGTAAGGACAAAACAGTAGACTTGGTTAATGCCTTTCCAAAAGCAAAACTCATCCAGCATGCTTTTGTAGATTATAGTTCGCAACGAAATTTTGCCATTCAATGTGCGCAGAATCCTTGGATTTTATTTATCGATGCCGACGAACGATTTACCGATGAACTCAAAGAAGAAGTCATCAAAACAATTCAGCAACCCGACGCATCAAGTGCCTATCTCTTCTACAGAATTTTTATGTTTGAAAACACCAGACTAAACTTTAGTGGATGGCAAACTGATAAAATTTTTAGGCTATTTCAAAAGGACAAAGCCGAGTATGTTACAGAACGATTGGTGCACGAGAAATTAAAAGTCAAAGGAAAAATTGGAAAACTAAAACATAAACTTATTCATTTTTCGTACACTGATTTTGAATCCTATAAAAACAAAATGGTGAGTTATGGAAAACTGAAAGCCAAAGAAGAATATGCAAAAGGAATTCGGCCTAATTTTTATCATTTTTACTTACATCCAGCCTACAAGTTCCTTTACCAATTTATCATAAGGCTAGGTTTTCTAGATGGTAGAAAAGGAATAATTATTTGCTACCTAAATGCCTTAAGTGTATCTGTACGATACAAAGAATTGCAAAAAATTAGAGGGAAGCAACAAAATTAATTACTTCCAAAATTGAAATTTCTTCTTAAATCGGATTTTTTGGTGATATCTTTTTTGAAATTCCTCAGTGTAAGTCCACATAGCTTCAAATATACTTGCTTCGGCTTGCTTTTCATATAGTTTAGAATACTCGGCACTCATCTGGGCAACCATATCTTTTCGCGGGGTCAGATGAGATAGATTTTTCATTCTCGTTTCAAAATTCAGCTCCGTTAAGAAATTCATTCTATTTAAATCGACCAAAAAGAACGTGTATTTTCCATCCGCAACCTTTTTGATTAGGGTATTTCCTGGTGAATGGTCTAAGAACTCTATGCCTTTCTCATGCAATTGAAAACAGAAGAAAACAAACTGACTAAGAATCGTATTGTAGTCAGGATAATCCAAAATCTCCACTAACTCTCTAAAAGTCAAATCGACTTCTAAATGTTCACAGGCGTAAAAACTTTTTCCTATTCCAAAACTAGTACATTCCTCAGCAAACGCAATGGGTTGAGGTGTGTTTATCCCCAATTCAATTAGACGATTTGCATACTCATAAGACCTTCTAGCTTTTGATTTTCTGAAGAATTTATAGGCAGTTCTATTGACAAGATTTGGTACCTTAAATGATTTTATACTCAACTGTTTGTCATTCAATTGAAACAACTTTATTTTGTTTCGCTTGCCATTCACAAACAAAACCCCTGATTCATCAAACGTCGCTATAAAGTTAGAGACTTCAATATGGTACTTTTGGAATTCAGGATGAATAGTTATGTGCATCAAGTGGGAATAAGATGGAACAAAAGTAAGTATTGCTTTCTATTTATCCAATTTAAGCAATATATTTACTCAAATATAATTGTATTTATGGCACAATCGGTTTTTCTAGAAACGCATAACCTTAAAAATAAAGCAAGTGGACTCGGCACGTTTAACTACGAATTGATAAAGGGGCTTGCTCAACTTGAATTTGACGATTTAGAACTAACCTTAAATGTAAAAGAAACTGCATCGCTTTCGACCGAATTCGGAACCAAGTTTCATTACCATAAATATACTAACCTGTCGCGGCATACCTTATTCAGAACAAGAAAAAAATTCGACTTGTGGCATTCAGTAAACCAAAATACCAAAGTTGAACCTTACTATTTGCGGAAATATTTGCTAACTGTACATGATGTAAATTTTGTTGAAGAAATTTCATCAGATAAAAATCATCGATTAAACAAGCTCTTTGCTGCCAAACTGGCGAAATCATCCGCAATTAACTATATATCAGAATTCGCGAAAAAACAAACACATCAGCATTTCGAGGTTCCTGATGTTCCTGAATATATCATTTATAATGGAAATCCCATTTCAACCTTACTCGACACTTCACATTATACAACTACAATTCCAATCGATAAGCCATTTTTGTACTCGATTGGAGATTTCTTAGAACGAAAGAATTTTATGGCTGTCGTAAAAATGATGATGCATTTAGGAGATTTTAATCTTATTCTTTCTGGCAATAATGATAAATCTTACGGGAAAGAAATACAACAGTTTATTGACGAGAACAAACTTAATAACCAGATTTTTCTAACAGGTAAAGTAGATGAAATGGCGAAACAATTTTATCTTTCCAAATGTTATGCATTTGTCTTTCCATCGATACGCGAAGGTTTTGGGCTACCTCCAATTGAAGCGATGCGATTTGGAAAACCAATATTTCTAGCGAATAGGACTTCACTACCAGAAATTGGAGGTGAGAATTGTTATTATTGGGACCATTTCGATCCGGAATATATGAAGTCTGTAATATTAAAAGGCCTTGAACATTTCTATGATAATCAAAAAGAAATGGAAGAACTCATGATTAAAAGAGCCCTTCATTTTGATTGGAAAAAAGCAGCTTCAGAATATTTACAAGTGTATCACACGTTACTTTCTTAGAAGTACTTTTCGAATTCCACTTTCTTGTTCAAATTAAATATTTTGAGATGCTTAAACCATTGGCCGAAGTTCTTTTTGAAGAGATAAAACTTTGAAAATTTCATATCTTCTCTTTGCTCAAAATACGTTGTAATGTCTTCTAATGTCTTAAATGGGACGTAACCAAGATCTTTCCACTGTTTTGGATTTAGATAAAAAACATCTTTAATTTCGTGGTAATTCTCCTTATTGGCTTTCTTCCATTTATCCAAAAATACAGGATTTACGTCTTCCCTGTGACTCCAGTTCTTCAGTTTATATTCTAACTCTGCTTCAGACCGTGAGAGGGATTCATGCAAAGTAAATGAGTCGACATAAATAATGCGTTCTCGTGACTGTCTTGCCAACTTATAATTTGGATAATTGGTTGCCAGCAACACTTTACAAGTGTTTTTCACATAAAGAATTCCATCGTCTAAATGCTTATAAATGTCGATATGGTAACCAGAAATCTGCACTGGATGCGACTTTGGGTCAACTAAATAGGAATCATATTTACGCAATGATTTAACGTATTTTTCAAAATCTAAGAAATATTCATCGCTATCAACCTGAACCAGCCAGTTTCCGATGCCCATCTTTAATGACAGCATATGTCTTTCACGAGTATCCATCTGGATTCCGGTCAAACCAGGAACATAAAAATTGTCTCTATAAATTTCAATCTTTTTCTCCGTGTCAAATTCTTCAAGCCATTTAAAAAAGGAATTGTCGATTTCAAATTTATTTCCAGACCAAGTATTGAGGTTTTCATCAATGGCTAAAAAAATTCCATCAGCTGCCTCATATACTGGAGGAATTGACAACTTTAATTTATCGTAATCATACGAAAGTAGAAAACCAACGTGAATTTTTTTCATGTTTTGTTATTTTTTTCTTGGTAAAAATAGTAGAATAATACTCATAGTTGCTTTTAATATTTTCCAAGATAGTTTGTGGGATTTAATGTGCTGAAATTGGATAAAGCGCTTAGAGTTGAGTTCACTTACGTTCTTATAATCTTCTGCAAATGCTGGAAAATATTTTTCAATTGTTAGTAGTTTCTCTTTCGCAAATAAGTCTGAAAACTTTGGACTTGATGAAATTCCGGTAAAATCATAGGTCGCGATCGTTTTCTTTAAATATTTGTATGGCACATTTTGGTGACAAATTACATACACGAAAAACTCCCAATCGGAAGCAATTTTATAGTTTTCGTTATAGTAGAAATATCTATCAAAAAGTGATTTTCGTATAAATGTCGACTGATGATTGATGGCACCAGTATAAAAGAAAGAAAAAGTCAAATTTTCAGGATACGTTTTTAATCTCTTAGAAGTTGGGCTTTCCTTAAAATTGTCACCGTAATAAATATCATATTCAGCAGTAAGGTCAGGCAAAACCTCTTCAAGTGTTGTTTTAGAATTAAAAATATCTCCGCTATTCATAAAAATAAGAAATTCGCCTGATGAAGCCCGAATTCCTTTATTCATCGCATTGAAAACGCCACTATCTTTTTCGCTTACCCAATAGTCAACTTTAGCTTTGTTTTCTATGATTAGTTCTTTACTTCCATCACTACTTCCTCCGTCAATGATGATGAATTCATAGTTGGTAAACGTCTGACTCAAAACACTTTTAATGGTCTTATCCAGGCCATTTTTGTCGTTGTAGTTGATGGTTATTATTGAAATGTTCTTTGTCATTTAGTCTTGCCAAAATTTAAGGATACCATTACTTTTCTTTGTTAAAGAATGAAATTATTTTCTTTTTTGTCTTGCGAATCTTTAACATCTTTTTCTTAATCCAAGGAATTTTCTTATCTCGCTTTGCCCAAATTGGAAAACTAGACAAATCGTTCCAATCTCCAGGTGTAAAATATTCAGTAGCATATAACGCTTCTACCCCAGTTAGTTTGCAAAGTAGAGAAAAAATACTTTGATCATGTCGGTGCTCAATAAAATTTGGATGGTTCGGAATTACGGATGGCGTATCATCTACTAGACTAAAATTGGTAGCATATACTTTACTCCAATCCTGCAAAAACTTGATTGTTTTGGCGTCTTTTCTAAAAAAAATAATACCACTTCCAAATTGCGGTTTTTTCAACAAATCAAGGTCGTCTGCAATTCCAAAATATTCACTAAGATCCATCTTGGTATAATTTAAGTCGTCATAATCGTAGAATACTTCGTTTGGCGATAAGTCTCTTTCGACTTTGTTTGTAAACGCCAAAATGCCATTTTCAGAATGCTTAGTAATATTGAAATAATCTACAAGACGTGGCCTTCCTTTTGGGTTTAAATGGCAACCTATATCGGTATATTGAAGAACATCTCCTTCGTTCATAAAATCAAATGCCTGCAATATTACTTGTGGTTTCCATGACCAATAGCCATAACCTCTGGTTCCTAGTATTAAAGTATCTTTAAATTTTTCTATGAAATTACTATCTAATTTACGTTCGTCAAAAATATAAATACCGTCGTAGATTTTCATTCTGTCAGCTTGCTTCTTAATTCTTTTTGAACTAATCCGGAGATTTGAATCTGCGAACGCGCAAAAATATTTTCCAAAAATTGGTGATATATCGTCCATGATACTATTTTTCGGGGTAATTATTTAACAATCGCTAAATTAGGATAAATCTATTTTTAAAAAAATTATAATTGATGATAAAGCTACAATCCTAATACGTTAAGACTGCAGATGTAACACAACATACTACATACAGTGTATTTTTAACCAGGAACTAAGCCAAATAAACACTGTCCTGCCTCATAATTTCATAAATTACAGCTATTTTATTTGTCATTATGGACGGCTTTATCAAACACTTTCAAACATTCATCAGCTGTTTTTTGCCAGCTGAATTTCTTTACTTGTTCAAATCCTTTTTCAATATACAAATCCCTTTGCGCTTTATTAAATACTAACGATGCTACTTTTTCACGTAAATCATCTGGATTATTTAATTCAAAATAAACACCGGCATCACCAGCCACTTCGGGAAATGAACTGTGATTTGCCAATACCACAGGACAGCCACACGCCATTGATTCTAACACTGGTATTCCAAAACCCTCGTATTCAGATGCAAAAACAAAACAGTAAGCATTAGCGTAATAAGCAGACAATTCATAGTCTTCAAAATTGCGTTGTTGGACTTGTTCTGTAAGTTTAAGTTCTTTGATAAGTTTTTGTTCGCTCGAATAAATCCTGTTGCCACCCGCACAAACAACATGCAAATTCGGGTTTTCTTGCAGGATTACTGCAATTGATTTTAAGAAGAACTGGAAATTTTTATAATTTGTACGGTTGCCGACAAACAAAATGTATTCTTTTGGTAAATCCAAGTTTAAACTATGGTCCAATTTTATACTGTGTGACAAATGAACTATCTCAATTTTTGAAGCTTCAATGTGTGGGTAAATTTTGAGAATATCGGTTTTTGTACTTTCGGAAATTGCGATAATTTTGGTCGCTTTTTCCATCAGGAGTTTTTTGTTCTTTACGGTTTCGATATCCTGATTACCAGTAAAATATTGAGGTAGAATTTCATGAATCATATCATAAACCGTCAATACGAATGGTTTGCCATTCAAATGTTCTAAGAAATAAGTCGAATAATAAGTAGGCACAAACACATCAAAATTTCCTGATTTCAACACTTGAATTGAATTTTTAATATTGATGCTCTTGAACCTCTTGAGTATTTTTTTTCTTATAAATTTTGGAATCCAACGCTGCGCAAGAACAACGCTCATATAATTCTGATGCAATCCTGCATCTTTAAGATGCATATTCTCCGAATACAACACTGTACTTTCAATAACGACCGATTTTTCTTTTGAAAGAGCCAAATATAATTCGGTAAAGTATCTAGAAATACCACCGAATTTTTGATCATTAAATATTTGCGAGTCTAAGATTATTTTCATTATTGGCACTTAAAACACTAATTTAAATTTAGTAAAAAATTGTTTGAGTGACAAAACTAGCCATTTATTTTCTATGAAATTGGGATAATTTATAAAAATTGAACTGGCAAGAAAACTTAAATTCTATTTCTTTACTTTTGAAAAAAATTTAACGAAACTGTTATGAACTGTAAAGTATGTGATTCTAAAATGAATCTGATTTTCGAAAAGAAAGTGCTGCAAAAATATAATTCAGGATATTACAGATGCACGCAATGTGATTTCGTTCAAACCGACAACCCGATTTGGTTGGAAGAAGCCTATCAATCGGCCATAACCGCTTTAGATATCGGGCTATTAAGCCGAAATGTTAAGCTGGTAAAAGAAATTAAAAATATTATCGATAACTACTTTCCGAAATCTAAAATATATTTAGATTATGCCGGCGGCTATGGCGTATTTGCTAGACTGATGAGAGATGCCGGATACAATTTCTATAGGCAAGATGATTACTGCGCCAACATTTTCACGCCATATTTTGATATTACCGATACTTCAATTAAGAAGTTTGATATCGTTACTAGCTTCGAGGTACTGGAACATTTTAATGACCCAATCAATGAAATAGAAAAAGTGCTTTCGTATGCAGATACGGCAATATTCTCCACTGAAATAGGACCACTTTCAAATACTGAATTTGAAAATTGGTGGTATCTAACAGTAGAAACTGGTCAACATATTGCTTTTTATTCGCAGAAATCGATGCAGTTAATTGCCGATAAATTTAATAAAAACTATTACTGTCGCGGTGGGAACATCCATATTTTCACCAATCAGAAACTTTCTAATTTTAGAGAAAAAGCACCAAAGTCGATTTTACAAAAACTATTTTCCAAGAAAGTAAAGAAAGAATCGCTGACGCCTATCGATTATAAATATATCAAAGGTCTTCTGAATGGTTAATTATATAAAATAACACTGATTTATGGATCTCAATTCTGAAGTTCACAATGCCTTAGAAGTCATCAAAAACGGCGGTATAATTCTCTATCCTACCGACACTGTATGGGGAATTGGATGTGACGCCACAAATCCAGAAGCAGTTGCGAAAATATATGCTCTAAAGCAAAGAGCAGAAAGCCACAGCTTAATTTGCTTGATGAATGGCGAAAAAATGATGTACAATGTTTTTGCTGCAATTCCAGAAGTAGCTTGGCAAATCATCGACCTGTCGGAGAAACCAACGACGCTAATTTTGGACAAACCGAGAAATGTAGCAGCAAATCTAATTGCCCAAGACCAAACTTTAGGAATTCGAATCGTCAAAGAACCTTTTTGTTTCAAACTGATGGAGCGAATGAAAAAGCCTCTGGTTTCAACGTCAGCAAACATTTCTGGACAGCCAACACCCAATTCATTTAAAGAAATTAGTCCAGAAATCATCAATGGTGTTGACTATGTTGTAAATTTGCACCGCGAAAAAATCGGAGGAAAACCGTCGACGATAATCAAATTAACCAATGATTCGCAAGTTAAAGTGATTAGAAAATAAAGTTATAAGCCACAAATGCACGAATTTATATGCCAAATATTATCTATCAAACCGAAAGTTATAAGCTTTTAGGAATCTTATTCGAAGTACATAATAATTTAGGAAATGGATTTCTTGAAATTGTTTATAAAGATGCTATTGAATACGAATTGAATCTATCAAAAATTATTTATGCTAGAGAAAAAGAGTACGTTGTTAATTATAAGCAAACCATTCTTAATCATAAATTTTATGCTGATTTCGTAATTTTTAATAAAATAATTTTAGAGGTAAAATCATGCAGTTACATATCTGATTCGCACATTGCGCAAGCAATGAATTAATTAAAAGTATCTGGCAACAGATTAGCTATTATTGCAAACTTTAAGAGAGAATCATTAGAATATAAAAGAATAATAATTTGATTGAGAATTATTTATTAAAAAATGGAAAATAATTCGTGAATTCGTGGCTATAAAAAAGAACTACTCCAAAGCATTACAACATCCCATTTTTGAATTTGTTTCAAAAGCGGCTCATGAACTTAATATTGAAAGTTACGTTATCGGGGGATTTGTTCGTGATTATATTTTGCAACGCGATTTTAAGAAAGATATTGATATTGTTGCTATTGGTAGCGGAATTGAATTGGCCCTAAAAGTGTCTCAGTTACTCCCCAAAAAACCAAAGGTTCAGGTTTTCAAAAATTATGGAACTGCGATGTTGCGATACGAGGATACTGACATCGAATTTGTAGGCGCTCGAAAAGAAAGTTATCACTTTGAAAGCAGGAATCCAGTAGTAGAAAATGGAACTTTAGAAGACGATCAAAACCGAAGAGATTTTACTATAAATGCATTGGCATTGTCTTTAAATTCAAAAACTTACGGCGATTTACTTGATCCATTTGATGGCTTAATTGACTTGCGAAATAAAATCATTAAAACCCCTTTAGATCCCGATGTTACCTTTTCAGATGATCCGCTTCGTATGTTAAGAGCCATTCGATTTGCCAATCAATTGGGATTTGAAATTGAAGCGGAATCATTCGCTTCAATTGAAAGAAACAAAGAAAGAATCAAGATTATTTCAGGTGAACGAATCGTCGAAGAATTGAATAAAATATTGAGTGCAAATCAACCTTCCATTGGATTTTTGTTGTTGTACAAAACGGGATTACTTTCAATTATTTTACCAGAATTGACGGCTTTAAATCAAGTAGAAGAAATTGAAGGTCAGACACACAAAAACAATTTTTACCACACACTTGAAGTAGTAGACAACATCTGCAAAAATACCGATGACGTTTGGTTGCGTTGGGCTGCTTTGTTACACGACATCGGGAAAGCGCCAACAAAACGCTTTGACAAAAAACTTGGCTGGACATTTCATGGACATGAGTTTTTGGGCGGAAAAATGGCAAAGAAAATTTTCGAGCGATTGCATATGCCACTCAATCAGAAAATGAAGTTTGTGCAGAAGATGGTAGTGATGAGTTCTAGACCGATTGTATTGTCGCAAGACTTAGTTACTGATTCCGCGGTAAGACGTTTGATTTTTGACGCTGGGGAAGACGTAGAAGATTTAATGACGTTGTGTGAAGCTGATATTACGACCAAGAATCCACAGAAATTTAAAAAGTACCACGCTAATTTTGAATTGGTGAGAAAGAAAATTGTAGAAGTAGAAAAGCGTGATCATGTGCGTAATTTCCAGCCACCCATTACTGGTGAAGAAATCATGGCTTTATTTAATTTGAAACCTTCAAGAGAAATCGGAGTGTTGAAAGAAGCGATTAAAGAAGCCATACTCGAAGGTGAAATCCCAAACGAATACGACGCTGCCTATGCATTTATGCTCAACAAAGCACAAAAAATTGGCTTGAAGATTAACGATTGTTAAGTAAAATAATTTCTGTATTTACCTTAAATTCGCAACTGAAAAATAACATCCCATAGCCCCGATAGCAGTGGAAATCCTTTTTTGTTTATTCGAAAAGCCCCTCGACTGCGCTAGGGGTGACAAAAACAAAAAAGATTGGAACGGATAGCGGGAAATAGCTCCTAAAAATGAATAAAGAAAATAGATCTGTCATTCTCTGGTTACTTTCAGGTTGTACTTTGCTTTTTATTATGGTCATTGTTGGCGGTATTACACGCTTGACGAACTCAGGACTATCGATGACTGACTGGCATTTGGTTACCGATACTTTTCCGCCTTTGTCTGAGGAAAAATGGTCGCTGGCTTTTGAAGAATACAAGAAATTTCCTGAATATCAAAAAATCAATATTCACAATGATTTTACGTTGTCTGACTATAAATTTATTTACTTCTGGGAATGGTTTCACCGTTTTATAGGTCGAATTATTGGTTTAGTCTTTATTGTTCCGTTCTTCTATTTCTTGATTCGAAAAAAATTAGATCAGTCAACGATAAGAAAATGCATTGTTTTGCTCGGAATGGGTGGATTTCAAGGGTTCTTGGGTTGGTTTATGGTGAAAAGCGGATTGATTGACAATCCAGATGTGAGTCATTATCGATTGGCGTTGCATTTAACTTTTGCCTTCATCACTTTTGCTTACACATTGTGGGTGGCGCTGGATTTAATCTATCCAGATAAAGTAGCGGTCATTCTTCCATTAAGAAAATTAGCACGAATTTCACTCGTTTTCTTACTCATTCAAATTATTTATGGCGGATTTGTCGCTGGTTTAAATGCCGGATTAATTCACAACCATTGGCCGTTAATGAGTGATGGACAGTTTATCCACGAAAGTGTAATTCTTGAGAAAAATTCTTGGTTATTGCGATTATCAGAAGGAAAAAGCGGTGTTCAGTTTGTGCACAGAACGATGGCTTATGTAGTGGTTGGATTAATTTTATTTTTGTATTTCAAAAGTAAAAAATACACCCTTACTTCTCAACAAAAAAACGGATTAAATACCTTAGTTTTAATCGTTTTTTTACAATTTACTTTAGGCGTTTTTACATTGTTATATAGCGTACCTTTGTGGCTGGGTTTAACCCATCAGATTATGGCTTTTATTTTATTGACAACCATGACCTATACGTTGCATCGTTTTTCAAAATAAAATACCAAGACTATATTGTCGCAGTTCTATTTAGTAACTTTTAATGTCAAAACTTACTGCTCAAGATGCTTTTCTTGACTTATCCGATTACGGAAGACCTTTTGGGAAATTCCTTGCTAATCAACTTAAAAATACCCGCTTCACTCCTATTCACGTTACGCTTCTTTTTGGAGCTTCCGGTTTAATTGCAATCTATTGCATTTTAAATAACCACTATTTAGCTGCCGGATTTTTTATTGTTTTAAAATCAGGAATAGATGCTGCCGATGGCGAATTAGCTCGGATAAAAAAAAC
>JANMML010000010.1:0-3542 GCA_031373195.1 Flavobacterium sp.
TTGATATTGAATCACGCCATTAGCAGCGAGTTCATAAGTAGAATTCAATGAAGTCAATTGTGCCCCGTTGACAATATTTCCATCCATCATCCAGAAATAAATCGGCACGCTAACATCTACAATTCCGTCTGGAACAAAGACAGCAGTGATAGAGAAATTGGCTGTTGGGGTAATGGTGATTTCGGCATCGGTACTCGTTGAAGCTCCGGTCCAATTGCTAAACACAAAACCTGGTTTAGCAATGGCTTTTAGTTTAAGTGGAATACCACTAAAATAAACCCCTGTCCATGGATAAGGATTTCCGGTTATACCAGGAGTTCCGTCTTTGATCTCAATGGTACTTATTTTTACATATCCATGATCGTAATTGGAAACATTCAACGTTGCATTGATGTTTGACGAGATACTGAATTTCGAACGAATGTGTGTACGCTGAAAAGCAGGTCTTTGATTAAAAAAATTTACATGCTCATTTAAATGATATTGCCAATCCCCATTGTTTAGCGGTGCTTTCCATCTAAAATATTGATCAGGCATTTCCGGAGCAATAACAGCAGTTAATTCATTTTGTTTTGCGATCATCCTTGCCGGAAGAAAGTTGGTGTTCATCAAATCGGCAAATCGATTGATGAAATCATTTTTAAAAGTTGTATTTTGTAATAACTTTCTTAGAATTAATGTAGACCATGGTGGATTAGGACTCGAGCCATTGGTAGCAGTTGCATCTGCAAGCGAGTTGTAATCCGGTTCATCTAAAGTACTATCCATATCGTGGATGGCCCAACGCCATCTACCGTCATGTCCATAAGGCGCATTTGGCACAAAGCCCGCAGTTCGTTTTCTCCAGTATACGATGTTATTTCCTGGCCAGTCATCATTTTGAGCAAAAATGTTTGTGGTGAAATAATCAATAAAATTATCCGTATCCATTCGGGTTTGGATAAAGGCATAATTAGCATCACTTGTAAAGGAATTGCTCGAAATATAGGAATACATATTATTATAATCCACTATATCGCCTTCTTGAACAGCATTTTGATTTTCAATCAAGTCAACGTCGTCAATATTGTAAACCTGCTTAAAATAATTATTGTCATATTTCTCGCGCATATTAAGCATTCCCCAATATTCTCCATTCATAAAGACCACCATCGGTTGATGTGACTCAGTCTCCATTCTCAAGTCCTTTACCAGTTGATGGTTCAAAGGATCTCGGATCATTGTATTGTAAAAATCGCTACCTCCAGTTTTTGCACTTAATCTTTCATAGCTAGTATAGGTCTCATCAGAAAAAAATTTATAAGATAAATTATCATCGCCGAAATCAGAGCGAGCTGCAATATTCCAAGATTTACTTGGATAAACGCGTGAAAAGGCACCTCGAACTCGAATACCCACATCTTGATTTATTTTTTCTAAACCGTTAACAAAATAATGCATATTGGCTTTCCGCTCGTTCTCAATTCCATCTCTTTCATAATTCCCCCATTGTCTTGTTGGCGTGCTATTTGGGTTGGCAAGACGCCAAGTTTCAAAGTCAATTCCAGCAACTGCAATTCCATCTTCATAATCGTATAAATCATTTTCATCGAAACAAAAAGATAGTACTGGAAGCGAATATTTACTTGGACCTGCAGGCGTAATAAAATAATTTTTAGAAACCACTTTACTAGCTAAAGCACCAGGTTTAATCACTTTCGCTCTAATTACATTTCCTTTATAAATAGGGCCGTTGGGAAAATAAGGCGGTGTAAAGTCATAAGTCGTTGAAATCACGGAAACTTTATTGGGTTGCGGCGTTCTATCGGCAACGGCAATAGGCGCAGTATAGGTAAGGGTTTGAAAAGTATTGAACAGAAAAGGGCCAAATGCTTGTCCCGGATTTCTAGCATATTGATTCCTATAATTGTATGTCGTGCCACTTAAATTATTCTCGTCTGGTTCCGAGCCGTCTAAAGTATATAAAATAGTTGTTCCGGGATCTGGCGATGAAATAGTTAAATTAAATCCAGAAGTCAAAAATCCAGAAGCCTGAGAAAATACAGGAGGATTTAGTGCTTCAGAAAAGCCAGCGACAGCATTTACTGCGTTTGGAGTTGGAGTTCCAAAAAAGACATAAGGACCAGTTCCGTTTGGAAAGCGACCGTAAGAAATATCAGCTTGTAAACTAACAGGCGGAACGGTGTTTACTGTAACTCCTGAGGTGTTTGTCAAATATAAAGCCTCCCCTGAGGCACTAATTTTAAAATTGGTGTGTAATGGACTTCCTGCTACAGAACGATTTTTATCTGAAGCCCAAACAATTAGATATTGTCCAGGGCCAAGGGAAACATTTGGGAATGTCCATTTGTATAAAAGTAGCGGATCATCGGACAAACCAAAACCCAATAGATTTACGGATGAAGGTCCTGTGTTGTATAATTCTATCCAATCTTGACGGGAACTGTCTTCATCTTGAATCGAATTAGTATTTGACGCAAGAATTTCATTGATAACAATAGTCTGAGCATTTATCTTAATTGCGTATACGGCAGAGAGGAGTGCAATTAGCACCAAAGTAATTTTTTTCATTAGGGTAGTTTTTGACAGTTCGAAATTAAGTCAATATTTACGGAATGTTAATTTTAATCGTTACAAAACAGAATTACTCGACAAAAGGAAATTTTACAAAAAAACAGCAGGATAAATAGCACAATATTGAGCTAATTTCTTGATTTCTAAAAAAATCCAGAGTGTTCTATCTCTTTATTATCTTAAATATTTTTTCCATACTTTTATCTTTTATTTCAAGGAAATAAAGTCCGCTGGGGACGTGCTCAATTTTAATTTCGCGGGTATTTATGATACCCTTTTGAATAAACTTTCCATCCACAGAATTAATTCTGTATGTAGCATTTTCAAAATTTCCATCCACATGTATGATATCCAAAAATGGATTTGGGTAAATAGAGATGTTTTTAAATTGATTTTCATTACTGCTTAATAATTCTTCCACGGAAATAATAACTTCGAAAGAAACACTACCGCCTGAGTTAGCGGCAGTAACTGTGTAGGAAACCGCCTCACTAATTGCCGTTGGAGTTCCAGAGATGATTCCCGTTTCAGTATCAAAAGCAAGTCCATCCGGCAAATTAGGTGAAATGCTATAGCTTAAAACTGCACCAAGAACTGTCGGAGTTACATCCGCTATTGCAGTTCCAACAATAAACACATTTGGAGAAGGATAACTAAGACCACTTGGAGCGACATCATTCACGGTAATTTGAATCTCGAAAGAAACACTACCTCCAGAATTGAAAGCCGTCACAGTATAGGAAGTAGTGCTCACAATTACCGAAGGCGTTCCAGAAATAACTCCCGTTACCGTATCAAAAGCAAGTCCATCCGGCAAATTAGGTGAAATGCTATAACTTAAAACAGCACCACCGGAAATCGAAGGAGTTACATCAGCTATAGTATTTCCAACAGTAAACACATTTGGAGAAGGATAACTAAGACCACTTGGAGCGACATCATTGACGGTAATTTGAATCTCGAAAGAA
>JANMML010000013.1:0-66594 GCA_031373195.1 Flavobacterium sp.
CATTATCAACTACCCGAAATTCTTTACTCCAAATGGCGACACTTATAATGACACATGGAATATATTTGAAATTGCAGACCAAACCGAGGCTTATATCTACATATTTGATCGCTACGGTAAATTGATTAAACAAATTGCCACCAAAGGTGAAGGCTGGGACGGAAAATATAACGGAACAGACTTACCTGGAGATGATTATTGGTTTAAATTGTTTTATAAAGAAAATGGACAAGACAAAGAATTTAGGTCCCATTTTTCTTTGAAGAGATAAATTTCACAAAAAAAGCAACTCGGTAGAGTTGCTTTTTTTTATAAGATATAACTGCAATGAATTCAAGTGCCCTAGCCCCGATTGCTTCGCCAGTTCGCTGCGCTCGTGTGCAGCGATATCCTTTTTTGCTGATATAATCCCCTCGACTGTGCCTATGGCGGTAGCAAAAAAGATATAGCGAATAGCGGGATTAGCTCCTAAAACTACTTTTGGTTATACACCCGAATCGCTTCTTTTAGAATTTGCACCGATTTGATTAGATCGTCTTTCTTCAAAACGTAAGCGATACGAACTTCATTCAATCCAACACCTGGAGTTGAATAAAACCCAGCAGCTGGTGCCACCATTACGGTTTCATTGTTCAAGTCGAAAGACTCTAATAACCATTGTGCAAATTTGTCTGCATTATCAATCGGCAATTGCGCAATACAATAGAAAGCACCTTTTGGTTTGGCTACTTTCACACCATCAATTTTTTGCAATTCCGCAATCAGTGTATCGCGGCGATCTCTATATTCAGTAATCACTTCGTCGAAATAACTTTGAGGTGTTTCTAGTGCTGCTTCGCTGGCGATTTGGGCAAAGGTTGGTGGACTCAAACGCGCTTGAGCGAATTTCATCGCGGTAACCATCAGTTCTTTGTTTTTCGAAACGATGCATCCGATTCGAGCGCCGCACATGCTATATCTTTTGGATACAGAATCAATCATAATCGCGTTTTCTTCCAAACCGGGAATATTCATTACCGAGTAATGTATGTCGCCGTCGTATGTAAACTCGCGGTACACTTCATCCGCAATCAAAAACAAATCGTGCTTTTTAACCAATTCTGCCAATTGCATCATCTCTTCTTTTGAATACAGATAACCAGTCGGGTTTCCTGGATTGCAAATCAAAATAGCTTTGGTCTTCGGCGTAATGAGCTTTTCAAAATCGGCAATAGGAGGTAAGGCAAAACCAGTATCTATAGTTGAGATTACTGGAACCACTTTTACTCCAGAGGCAGTAGAAAATCCATTGTAATTAGCATAGAACGGTTCCGGTATAATGATTTCATCTCCGTGATCCATGGTGCTTCCCATAGCAAAAAGCAAAGCTTCCGATCCGCCAGTTGTGATGATTATATCAGCGACGTCGATGGGTAAACCATGGTTTTTGTAGTATTGAGACAGCTTGGTTCTATAACTTTCAAAACCCGCAGAGTGGCTGTATTCTAAAACCTTGATATCAAGATTTTTGATTGAATTCATCGCAACTTCTGGAGTCTTGATATCGGGTTGCCCAATATTTAAGTGGTATACTTTATTTCCTTTCTTTTTAGCGATGTCAGAAAAAGGAACCAATTTACGAATTGGCGATTCTGGCATTTGCATTCCTTTGTTGGATATTCTTGGCATGATGAACTAATTTTTTTGAATTGCAAATTTGCGAATTTTTTGAGAGTACACCAATTGTTTTAGTTGATATTATTATCACTTTGACTTCCTTTTTTTATTTAATTTTATGCAAACAATTTTCATGAATTTCCGCATCTTCATTTTAATTTTATTTTGTTGGCACGTCTCGATGTATGGCCAGAGCGGATTTCAATTTGAAAATAATAAAGACAAGATTGCAATCCCTTTCCAGCTCATTAATAACCTGGTTTTTATTCCGCTTGAAGTCAATGGCGTGCCTCTAAATTTTCTTTTAGATTCTGGTGTAGACGAAACCATCCTATTGAGCCTTGATGACAAAGAGGAAGTAAGCTTGCATAGTGTAAAGAAAATTAAGCTGAAAGGCTTAGGAAGTAACGAACCTATTGAAGGCTTAAAATCTTCCAACAACATATTGTCATACAAAGGTCTGGTCGATAGAAATCACGATGTTTACATTGTTTTAGACCAGAGTTTTAATTTTTCTTCTCACATTGGAATTCCCGTAAATGGAATTATCGGCTATAATTTCTTCAAAGACAATATCGTCGAAGTTAATTATGATAAAAAGAAAGTCTTTGTCTATAAAGATACAAAGAAGATTAGAAATAAGAAGTTGAAATACACTGCATCTCCGATAACTATTGAAAGAAATAAGCCTTATTTGATGTCAACTGTTGCCATAGGAAAAGATGAAGTTCCGTCGAAACTTTTGATTGACATCGGAAACAGTGATGCGTTATGGCTTTTTGAAAACAAGGAGAAAAATATTAGACTCCCAGATGTAAAATTTGAAGATTATTTAGGAAAGGGATTCAGTGGCGAGATCCATGGTTTTCGGGCGAAGATCAGCAATATACAAATCAATTCGTTCAAGTTCGTGAATCCGATTGTGGCTTTTCCAGACTCGGTTTCCATTAAAAGTGTGAATCGGGTTGCTGATCGAGTAGGCTCCATTGGTGGTGAACTCCTGAAACGTTTTAATATCATTTTTGACTACCCAAATCAAACGTTCTATTTGAAAAAAAGCAGTTATTACGATGATCCGTTTTCTTATAACATGAGCGGAATTGAGTTGCAAAACGAAGGTATGCAATGGGTGCAGGAAACGGTCAATTTACAAACGGTCAATCTAGACAATTCCTACGATGGAAATGGTAATAGAACACAAAATGACTTCAAACTCAAGTTTACACTCAAACCAATCTTCTCGATTGCCAGCGTTCGAAAAAACTCTCCTGCAGAAGCCAGCGGCATACAAGTGGGCGATCTCATTATATCCATCAATAAGGTCGAAGCGTATCGCTACTCTTTGCAGTCCATCAATGATCTACTCAAATCAGAGGAAGGAAAATGGCTGTATTTTGAAGTGGAACGAAATGGTAAGAAACTGAAGTTCAAGTTTCAACTCAAAAGTATTTTATAGGTTTTACAACGGTGTTGCAATAGGTAAAGCAAAAAAAAAGAGCCTCACTTGAAGCTCTCTATTTTTAATTGTCACTAGACATAATTCCTTTTTTCTTTTCTAAAACATTGACTGCCTCTTTGACCAAAACTTCACCTTTGATTTTGATAGCAACGCGTCCGCCTTCTACATTAGTGGCATTCGATTCAACGGTGATTGTTTTTCTGATTGGCCCTGGATTCATATTGTATTTCACGTCTATTTTTCCAGTTTTTCCCGGCATGATTGGTTCTGTGGGTTTCGATGGCACGGTACAACCGCAAGTTGATTGCACATTGGTAATGATTAATGGTGCATCTCCTGTATTTTTAAATTCAAAAGTTCGCAATCCACTATCTTCATCTTTATATACGTTGCCATAATCTACCGTATTATCTTTGGCTACGAACTCTATTTTGGCACCTTGAGCGGCAGCGCTTAACGTGAATCCTACAAAAGCAAATGCAATTAGTAATTTTTTCATTTCTCTGTTAATTTTAAGTGGAGTAAAAGTACTTTCTTTTATGAAATTTGCAAATATTTAGTTCTTAATTTTTTATAAGGAGCTAATTATTTACTTTTGCAAGGCCTACAAATAGCATACCAGTATCAATGTTTTTTTTAAGTAGCTATTTCCCGCTTTCCGTTGCAATCTTTTTTGCAAGTAATCCTGCAATGGTTGTGGGAAATTTAATTGGCAAAAAAGGATTTCCACTGCAATCGGGGCTAGGGCTGCAGAATCAAATTGTATTGTCGTCCAACAAAGAAAAAAGTATATCAACCAACAATTAAACGATTAAACGATCCCACGGTTCAACAAATAAACGATTACACGAATAAGCAAATAAACGATTACACGAATAAACAAATCAACCCAAGCAAATGACAATACCTGCTCAATTTGACGCCAAAACGATAGAACCTAAATGGTACGACTACTGGATGAAAAACAATTATTTTCATTCAAAACCGGACCATCGCACGCCGTATACTATTGTAATTCCACCACCAAACGTGACCGGAGTCTTACATATGGGACATATGCTCAACAATACGATTCAAGATGTATTGATTCGTCGTGCGCGTCTCAAAGGTTTCAATGCTTGTTGGGTTCCGGGAACAGATCATGCGTCAATTGCAACCGAAGCAAAAGTAGTGGCAAAACTCAAAGCGGAAGGCATCAACAAAAATGATTTGTCTCGTGAGGAATTTCTAAAACATGCGTGGGATTGGACCGACAAATACGGTGGGGTAATTCTCGAACAACTCAAACAACTGGGTTGCTCTTGCGATTGGGACCGAACCAAATTTACCATGGATATAGACATGTCAGCGTCGGTGATTCGTTCTTTTGTTGATTTATACAATAAAGGCTACATCTATCGCGGTTACCGTATGGTCAATTGGGATCCCGAGGCCAAAACAACTTTGTCCGATGAGGAAGTGATTTATGAAGAACAACAAGGAAAGCTCTATTTCTTAAAATATAAAATCGACGGCACGGAAGACTTTCTAACCATCGCAACAACACGACCAGAAACTATTTTTGGAGATACTGCAATTTGCATTAATCCAAATGACGAAAGATTTGTACTTCTCAAAGGAAAGAAAGCCATCGTTCCTATTTGTGGTCGCGTCATTCCAATCATTGAAGATGAATACGTCGATATCGAATTTGGAACGGGTTGCCTAAAGGTCACTCCGGCGCACGACATGAATGACAGAACCTTAGGCGAGAAGCACAATCTTGAAATTGTAGATATTTTCAACGACGACGCTACATTAAATAGCTTCGGATTGCATTACCAAGGACAAGATCGTTTTGTTGTTCGTGAAGTAATTGCCAAGGAATTGGAGACGATTGGTGCGTTAGCCAAAACCGAAATTCATTTAAATAAAGTAGGAACTTCCGAAAGAACCAAAGCAGTAATCGAACCACGTTTGTCTGACCAGTGGTTTCTAAAAATGGAAGAGTTGGTAAAGCCAGCGATTCAATCAGTGTTGGTAGATGAAGAAATAAAACTGTATCCGAAGAAATTCGATAATACATATCGTCACTGGTTGGAGAATATTCGTGATTGGAACATCTCTCGTCAATTGTGGTGGGGACAGCAAATTCCAGCTTATTATTATGGTGATGGGGCAGAAGACTTTGTTGTAGCCGAGTCTATTGAAGAAGCGCTTGTTTTAGCCAAACAAAAAGCCAACAACCAACAACTGACAACCGTCGACTTAACTCAAGATGCAGATGCTTTAGATACTTGGTTCTCCTCATGGCTCTGGCCCATGGCAGTTTTTGGCGGAATCATGGATCCTGAAAGCGAAGATTTTAAATATTATTATCCAACAAACGACTTGGTTACTGGTCCAGATATTTTGTTTTTCTGGGTGGCACGAATGATTATTGCAGGTTATGAATATACCGGAAAAAAACCTTTCACGAATGTCTATTTGACCGGATTGGTTCGTGATAAGAACCGTCGCAAGATGTCCAAATCACTCGGAAATTCACCAGATCCGCTAGATTTAATTGAAAAATTTGGTGCCGATGGTGTTCGGGTTGGTTTGTTATTAAGCGCTTCTGCTGGAAATGATATTATGTTTGACGAGGAATTGTGCAATCAAGGTAAAGCATTCTCCAACAAAATATGGAATGCCTTTAGGTTAATCAAAGGATGGGAAATTTCAACTTCGATAGCACAACCAGAATCATCTAAGGTTGCCATCGAGTGGTATGAAGCGAAATTGCAACAAACACTCGTTGAGATAGAAGATCATTTTGAAAAGTATAGAATATCAGATGCCTTAATGGCAATTTATAAATTGGTTTGGGATGATTTCTGCTCATGGTTTTTAGAAATGATTAAGCCTTCTTATCAACAGCCAATTGATAAAGTCACTTTTGATGCGGCCATACAGATGCTCGAAAGTAATTTGAAATTATTGCATCCATTTATGCCATTTCTTACGGAAGAAATTTGGCAACATATCGCGGAAAGAAGTACAGAAGAAGCTTTAATTGTTTCCCAGTGGCCGGTTTTAAAACCATTCAACGAGAAAGTAATAACCGATTTCGAAACCACTATTGAAGTGATTTCTGGAATTAGAACCATTCGAAAAGAAAAGAACATTCCTTTTAAGGACAGTATTGATCTTAAAGTAATCAATAATGACAGGGTTTCAAGTCATTTTGATACTGTCATTACGAAGATGGGAAATATCACATCCTACGAATATATTGAAGAAAAAGTGAATGGAGCACTCACGTTTAGAGTGAAATCGAATGAGTATTTTATTCCGGTTGCAGGCTCTATTAATGTTGAAGAGGAAGTGGCAAAACTCGTAGAAGAATTAAAATATACGCAAGGATTTTTGAAATCAGTACAAGCAAAATTGTCAAATGAGCGATTTGTTGCAGGTGCTCCAGAAAAAGTACTCGAAATTGAACGCAAGAAGGAAGCGGATGCTTTGGCAAAGATTGCGACAATCGAGCAGAGTTTAGCTAGTTTGAAATAATAGAAAATCCCAAGTGTGAACTTGGGATTTTTTTATTTTGCTTTTCTTACCTCTTCATAACGTTCCGCAACTTTTTTCCAATTAATCACGTTAAAAAAAGCATCAATATATTTCTTTCTTTTGTATTGATAGTTCAAGTAGTATGCATGTTCCCAAACATCTAAAGCTAAGATTGGCGTACCTTTAACAATAGCATTTGACATTAAAGGATTGTCTTGATTAGCGGTACTTGTAATCTGTAATTTTCCAGATTTGTCCGTGACCAACCAAGTCCAACCAGAGCCAAATTGCTTGGAAGCAGCATCTTCATATTGATTTTTAAAATCATTAAAAGAACCAAAATCACGTGCAATAGCAACTGCCAATGAATCTTTTGGTTCCCCTCCAGATTTCGGCGCCATATTTTCCCAAAACAAACCGTGATTGTAGTAGCCGCCTGCATTGTTGCGTAAGTCACTATTACTAAGATCGAGTTTCTTTAAGATCTCTTCAATTGGTAATTTGTCGAGTTCCGTTCCTGCAATGGCTTTATTAAAATTATTGGTATAAGTCAAATAGTGTTTAGAATAATGTAACTCCATCGTTAGCGCATCGATATTTGGAGCCAAAGCCTCATATCCGTACGGTAGTTTTACCATTTGGAATGTACCCTCATCGGCCTTAACGTCATCTGGGCTTCCAATTAACATTTTATCTTCTTTTGAAGGCAAGGGCACTTCAACAACTTCAGTCAGTTTTTTATTATTGCATGAAATAATGGTAAGTAAGAGTAGGCTCAGGAAAATAGAGTATTCTTTTTTCATTACTTTTATTTCTTTGTTAGTGCCTCAATGGCTTCTATGTATAATTCTTTTGCTTCGTCCGCGGTAATATGGCTTATTTGCATCCACGCATTAGTCTTAAAAGCGTCTCGAAGATGGTAAGTGGCAGATATCGAAGATGGATCAACAGTGCCAAAAGTTGCTTGTTTATAATAGGCATACAACCGTAACTGCACGTCTTGTGGTAAAGAGGCTTGCGACATATTGTCCGCAATAATTACTGCTTCTTGAAATCTAGTATCTAAATCTTTAGCATCCATTATTTTGAAGCTATGATGGTTTTTCCTCCTACTGCTTTTTGGTTGAGCTGCACATCGATTTGTGTTCCTAAAGGTAAAAACAAATCTACTCTAGAACCAAATTTAATAAACCCTGCGTCAGTTCCTTGGATGACTTGCATGCCTTCTTCAGCATAATTTACTATTCTTCTCGCCAAAGCTCCTGCAATTTGACGGTATAATATTTCACCGAAGACACGATTTTCTACAACGACCGTTGTTCGTTCGTTTTCGGTACTTGCCTTTGGGTGCCAAGCTACAAGATACTTACCAGGATGATATTTACTGAAATTTACTTTTCCACTGACAGCATAGCGCGTTACATGCACGTTTATTGGAGACATAAAAATAGAGACTTGTAATCTTTTGTCTTTAAAATATTCGCTTTCAAAAACTTCCTCTATGACAACAACTTTTCCATCAACTGGAGCAATCACATGATTATCGTTGATGGCAACGTCTCTTTTTGGATTTCTAAAGAATTGTAGAATTAATATAAGAAAAAACAAAATAAAAAGTTCAACCCCTTTCTTAAGCCAAAATAAAGTGATATAATGATCTGCTAGTAGTAAAAAAACTACTGTCAAAGTAGTTGCAATTAGGATAATTTTTCCTCCTTCTTTATGAAACATAATTTACAATTTGGTAAAACAAAAATACAAAAGGTCCTGCAAATATAATACTATCTAACCGATCTAATACACCACCATGCCCGGGCATTATTTTTCCACTATCCTTTACGCCAGATGTTCTTTTAAATTTTGATTCGATTAAGTCGCCAAGTGTTCCAAAGATACTTACAATTAATGCTATTATAATCCATCTAGAGATAGGTTCATTAATATAATAAACCGCAATAAAGATGCTTACTAAAGCAGAAAAGAAAAGGCCACCTAGAAATCCTTCAACCGTTTTCTTAGGAGAAACTCTCTCGAATAATTTTGTTTTGCCCACAGATTTTCCCACCACATAAGCCATAGTGTCATTAAACCAAATCAGGATAAATAGGCTAATTACAATTTTCGGATTGAATCGTGTTTCTACAAAAGGTAATTTTGCAAGTAAAATAAAGGGAATTACTACGTAACCAATTAAAAAAAAGGACTTTTCATATGGACTAATAATCTTCTCCGCACGATCAAACAAAAATAACAATGCCTTACCTGCCGTAACAAGAAAAATTACCATTAATACATAATCAACCACAGAATTACTAGTGCAGTAAGTGCAGAAAAAGTAGCAAGTTACTGCAACCAGAATTGGAACCACTTTATCAAGTTGCACCAGTTCGCAAAATTCATAGACGCTTAATAAAAGCAAAAGTCCAAATAATACCAAGAAACTGTCTAAGAATAAAGTTGCCGAGACTAATATAATGATATATAAAACCCCAGAAAGTGCTCTTGTTAGAGTTTCATTCATCTTAGAGGTCTTCTAAAAGAAGTAAATATAAATTTTTAGCGGAACTTCCGTATTGCAAAAAGTCTTCTTCTTTCGCTTTTTCGAAATATTTTATGGTAGTGATATTGGTAGGATAGTCTTTATCGTACTTTTTTTTGATGGCTCTCAATCCATCACTTTTGCTTTCCAATATCTGACTTGTAGTAGCTAGTATTACCATGTTTACAGGCAAGTCATTTGGCTTATTCTGCTTAATTTGATTTGAAGAAAATAAAATGGAACCTTCATCCGCAATCAAGTTCTCACAACTTGCTAAGAGAAATTTAGGATCATTTGTATTTTTGTAAGTCAATTTATTTTCGTCGAGCATGGAGAAAAGTTTTGGCTCAAAGCAAACCGCTTCAGACTCAAACCAATCATTTTCTTCTAGAATATGTTCAAAATGGTCTTTTACTTCTGTAAGATTTTCACAGTAAAGAAATTTCCCTCCATTCTTTTTAAAATTAAAAGTAAATTTTTCGTCGGCTGGGGCTGATAAATGAGCTTGCTGCGCATTGAATTCGCTGTGCTTTTCATCTTCCGAAGAATCATTTCCAGAACCGAAAAATTTTCTAAAAAGACTCATATAGTAGGTACTCGTTATTAATATAATTAGTAAAACAGCCAAAGATAAAAAAATCTTAATTCAAATGTAATTTTGAATTAAGATTTTTAAAAAAAAATCTATTTATTTTTGGATTACAAATCCGTTTCTTCTTGCAAATTTGAATCAAACTTTCTTTTACCAAAGATGGTTTCCAAATCGTCTTTAAATATGACTTCCTTTTCTATCAGAATATCAGCAAGTTGGTTCAGTTTGTCTTTATTTTCCTCCAAAATCTGAATTGCTCTTTGGTATTGACTTTCTATCAATGACGATATTTCTTTATCAATTACCATTGCGGTGTCTTCAGAGTAAGGTTTTGAAAAATTATACTCACTTTGACCAGATGAGTCATAATAGGTTACATTTCCAATTTTATCATTCAGCCCATAAATAGTGACCATGGCGCGCGCTTGTTTGGTTACTTTTTCTAAGTCGCTCAATGCACCGGTAGATATCCTATTGAAAGTCACTTTTTCTGCTGCACGGCCACCCATTGTGGCACACATTTCATCCAACATTTGATCTGGACGAACAATCAATCGTTCTTCTGGTAAATACCAGGCAGCTCCCAGACTTTGTCCGCGAGGGACGATAGTTACTTTGACTAAAGGCGCTGCGTGTTCTAACATCCAACTTACGGTAGCATGTCCTGCCTCATGAATCGCAATCGCTTTCTTTTCGTCTGGTGTTACAATCTTGTTTTTCTTCTCTAGTCCACCTACGATTCGATCTACAGCATCTAAGAAATCTTGCTTATCAACGGCCGTTTTGTTATTTCTAGCAGCGATTAAAGCTGCCTCGTTGCAGACATTAGCGATATCAGCACCTGAGAAACCTGGAGTTTGTTTGGCTAGGAAGTCAGTATCTAAATTTTCAACCTTTTTTAAGGGAGCTAAATGAACTTCAAAAATTTCTTTTCGTTCCCGAATATCTGGCAAATCAACAAAAATTTGTCTATCAAATCGACCAGCACGCATTAATGCTTTGTCAAGGACATCCGCTCTGTTAGTAGCTGCTAAAACAATAACGTTCGAATTGGTTCCGAAACCGTCCATTTCTGTGAGTAATTGATTCAATGTATTTTCACGTTCATCATTTCCTCCCGAAAAATTGCTTTTCCCACGAGCTCGTCCAACAGCATCTATTTCATCAATAAAGATAATTGCCGGTGATTTTTCTTTCGCTTGTTTGAACAAATCTCTCACTCTAGAAGCACCAACTCCAACAAACATCTCAACAAAATCAGAACCTGAAAGCGAGAAGAAAGGAACTTTTGCTTCCCCTGCCACTGCTTTTGCGAGTAAGGTTTTTCCCGTTCCAGGAGGACCAACTAAAAGTGCTCCTTTTGGAATTTTCCCTCCTAAATTGGTGTATTTTTCGGGATTCTTTAAAAATTCTACTATTTCTTGAATTTCTTCTTTTGCGCCTTCTAAACCAGCAACGTCTTTAAATGTTGTTTTAATATCTGTCTTTTCGTCGAATAGTTTTGCTTTCGATTTTCCGATGTTGAAAATCTGTCCGCCGCCACCTGCGCCGCCTCCACTCATTCGTCTCATGATAAATATCCAAATACCAACGATAATTAGTATGGGCAATAGACTAATTAAGATTTCAGACCAATTACTCTTTGGCATGAAATTATAATCTTTCAACTTTCCTTCTGCAACAGCAGTTTCTAATTTCTTTTGAAAGATCTCATCATTACCTATATCAAAAACATAATGTGGTCCTTTTGTATTCGGTCGGTTTAATAAATCTTTTGCAACAGCCTTATGAATGGGAAGTTTCAGCGCTTCAGGAGTCAAGTAGACTTCTGCTTCTGCTTTATTATAAACGATTACTTTTTGAACATCTCCGTGATCAAGAAAAGTATTGAATTTTGAAGATGAAGTTTTCGCTAGATCTTGAAAGTTAGAACCACCAGTAGCATAACTTATAAATAAGAATACCACTACTATAGCCGCATATAGTACCCATGGACTTACTTTGAGTTTATTAGGATTGGGTTTATTATCGTTAGTCATTTTTAGTATTTATTAGCAATAGTTGTAATTTTAGCATCGCCCCAAAGACTTTCTATGTTATAATATTCTCTAATTTGTTTTTGAAAGACATGCACAACAATATTCACATAGTCCATCAGCACCCATTCCGCGTTATCGGAACCTTCTACATGCCATGGTTTGTCTTTGATTGCTTTTGAAACTGTTTTTTGAATGGAGTTAACTATTGCGTTAACTTGTGTATTTGAATTTCCGTTGCAGATGATGAAATAGTCGCAAGCTGAATTATCTATCTCTCTTAAATCTAAAATATCAATATCATTTCCTTTTACCTCTTCAATTCCTTTAATGATATTTGCTAGAAGAACATCATTATTAATCGCTTTTTTCGTCATTTATTATTTTGTATATGTTTGCAAAGTTATCATTTTTTGTCATTATTTTTGAACCTTAACATAAGATTAAATTCTGTTACTCCTTATATTCTATATGAAGCTAGTCAAACTCGATGCCATAGACTCCACAAATGATTATTTGAAGGACTTAGTTCGTAATCAGTCACTAGAAAATTATAGTGTAGTGACCGCTAAACTTCAAACAAATGGAAAAGGTCAAAGAGGTTCTACCTGGTCATCAGAAAAAGGTAAGAACATAATAATGAGTATGTTGGTTAGAGATTTCGCTCTTTCTGCAACTTCTATGTTCGACTTGAATATTGTAGTTTCGCTAGCAGTGCTCCATTCTTTGATTCCCTTGAATATTCCGAAACTTGCGATCAAATGGCCGAACGACATTATGTCAGATGACAAGAAAATAGGAGGTATTTTAATCGAGAATTGTTTTAAGAGTGACAGTAGCGTTGATTCTGTTATCGGAATTGGACTAAATGTCAATCAGCTCGAATTTGAAAACTTGCCGCAGGCCTCATCATTGGCTTTAATCTCTGGAGCTACGATCGACAAGGATGCTTTACTAGAACAGATTGTTCTTGGAATTCAAGAAAATATCAAATCTTGGAAACTCAATGCTCAGTACCTGCGTGATAAGTACACAAATTTACTTTATAAGAAGGATGAAAAGATGGTTTTTCAAGGTGCAGATCTTTTATTCTTTAATGGAGTGATTCAAGGAATTACACCACTGGGTCGACTAATTATTAAACATGAAAACGGAAATCTTATCGATTTTGATATCAAAGAAGTAAAAATGATATTTTAGCGCGTTTACTATTTATTTTTAGAGAGAAAACGCTTCGCCCAAATAGAACTTTATCAGCGCATTATTATACAATAATTCGTATTTCGACTTAATCAATTTTGCTTGCGAATCGATATAGACAGCTTTGGTAAAATTCAATTCATTGATATTAATTTTTCCCAATTCGAATTTCAACAAATCGGCATCATAACTTTTCTGAGAAAACTCATAAGCAATTGCAGAAGCTTCGTTTTTCTTTATGGAAGTTTTAGTATTATTGATGACTTTTATAACCTCATTTGATAATAAGTTTTCCGTAATCTTGGTATCGATTTTAGATTGCTTATATTCAAATTTACTAGTTTTTATTTTTGATCGGTTATCGAGTTGACTGAAAATCGGAATGACTAAATTCAACCTGAAAATATTTACTTCATTGTTTCTTATTTGCTCATTAAAATCGAGTAAATCTTCTTCATTATCTTCATACTGCGTTTTGGTGTATTGGGTTCCGTATTGTGCTCGCATCGATAAAACTGGATAACGTCCAGCTCTTGCAATAGCCAATGAAGCTCTTGCCTTTTTTTCACGCAACAAACTCATCGAATACGCCGGATTGATTTCAACCGCTTTTTTTGCTAAAGCATACGGATCTTCCTCTAGTGTTACTTTTTGATCTAATAGCAATATCGGTTTGACCAACACAATTTCTTTTTCCAAAGGCATATTCATAAGTTGCTTCAAGGCAACAAAATTATCGTTAAGATTGTTTTGATTCGTCAATAAATTTAACTCTTCTGACCCTTTTTGAGATTTGATTTTAAACACTTCGCTTTCAGAAATGGCACCTGCTTCGAATTTTAAAGTAGCCAATTCTAACTGTTTTTCACTCGATTTGATTTGCTCTTGATTGGCCAGGATAATTTCCTGCAAGTAAAGTATGGTGATGAATTTCTCGGCAAGATTAATCGTAATTAAATTCTCGATGCGATCGATGTTGCTTTCCGTTATTTTCTTTTCTTGCTTGTTGTATCGAATGGTATTTAAAACATTAAATCCTGCAAATAAATTATAAGTAGCATTAATATAGCCGACATAATTTTTGATGTCAGTATTGATAAAAAGATTCGAATTCGGATCAATATCGCGACCCCAAGAGTTTTTATTTTCAGCTGATCCGTATAGGTTCGGTAATAATTTACCGTAACTGGATTTATATTTAACTCGGGCAATTTGATTGCTATTGACGGCTGTTTTTAGGTCTAAGTTTTCTTTCATCGCCAATTCCAAACAGTCTTTATAGGTCATAAGGTCTTGTCCAAATGTCATATTTGAAACTACCAAAAGAAGTATATAGAGAAACTTTTTCATTGCGTTAATTAACATTACTGTCAATTTTATTAAACAACTTCTTAATAATATACTGATATAACTGCATTCTTTCGATAATCACTTCTCCTTTGAGTTTATATCCTGCTTTTAAGTTGATGCTTGGATTGTATTTTTTTATTGTCGCCAAACAGTAAAATGTTTTATCCACATCAGATGGCGATACATACGTAATCTGTCCTTTTATGGCGCCATATCTATAGTAATTGTAAGCATCCAGTTTTAGGTTTATTTCTTGACCATTTTTAACGTATGCCAAGTCTTTTTCATCTAAGATTACCTTCGCATAAAAGTGTTCTTTCTTAGGAGCAATGATGGTCAGCAACTCGCCTTTTGCAAGTATTTCTATATTCTGTCTTGAATTAAAAAGATTGGAAATTGTTCCATCAATGGTGCTGAGAATGACCATTTTCTTCAACTCGTCTGCAATATAAGTAAGATTGTATTTTCCGTCTTTAATCTCAGTTTCAAGTTCAACTAATTCCCGCTGATAATTTTGCAATTCGTTATCAACATCAATGATAGTCCGCTGTAAATCATTTTTAGATCGACGGTAATTGTTATACAAGTTCTCGAAATCGTAGTTCTTAGCACCGTAAGTGGATTTAACTTCTACTTGCGACTTTCTGTCGTCCAAATTCTTGTTTTTTGTATCAGTCATTTCATAGCGAGAAATGGCTCCTTTTGCGTACAGCAGCGAGTCTGTTTTGAACTTATCAGTCAAAATAGAACTTTGCTGAGAAGACAAATTCAATTTATTATTCAAGGCTGCAATTTCTAATGCTGATTTTTTACGGTCCGTTTTATAAATTCCTGATTGAATCTTCAATAGTTGAAGTAAAGAATTTTTGCGATCCGTAGTGTTTGCAATCAATTTTTTTATGATACCGATTTTGTGCTCTTTCGAAGCTAGGTCGGTATTCAAAACATTAAAGTCAGATTCTGTCTTTTTGTTTTCTAAGACAAATAAGGTATCGCCTTTTTTGACTTCTTGACCTTCTTTTACGGCAACTTTGAGTACTTTGACTTCGTTTGGTGCGTTGATTTTTAATTGCGGTGTGTCCGAGTAGATTTGACCTTCCTTGAAACTAACAGTATCATTCAACCTCAAGGCAAAAATCAACACTAAAACAACAATCAAAAAAGCAACTAGAATTTTATTGAGAATCTTAATAAAATTGATCGACCTCGTGTTGTAAAATGTAGAGTTCTCCATTTGTTATTTTATATTTTTTCGTGAAGTTAATGTTTTTGATTGGTTCATGTGAGATGATAATGTAGGTCTTATCATTGTCGGTGTCGATTAATGATTCTACTTTGCTGCGAGATTCTACGTCCATTCCGGAAAGTACTTCGTCTAGAATGATAATCTCAGTGATGGCAAAAAGCGCTCGAAGCAAAAGAATTTTCTTCCGTTGTCCAGTGGATAGATTTTTACCATTTTCATTAATAATAAAATCCAATCCATCTTCTTTAGATGCAATGAAATCGTAAAAATTGATCTCTCTCGCTTTGTCTAAAATGTCTGAGATACTAATATCTTTTCCTAAAGCAATATTGTTATAAATACTGTCATTGAACAAGATGTCTTCGTTGGTTACCAACAAGATTTTTTCTCTCATTTTTTCTTCATCATAGAATTTTTTGTCTTTATTATTTATCAATACTGACCCAGAATCCGGATGATAAAGCGTTGTTAGAATTTTGCTGAAGGTAGATTTCCCAGATCCATTTTGCCCTTCAATTTTGATTTTCTCCCCTTTTTTGATTTTTAAGTTGATGTCTTTCAATACAAATTCATTTGGCATATAGCCGTAATGAATTCCTTGAAATTCAATCTTATCAATCGTAAAATCTTTAATTCCTTTATTGGTTCTGACTTTGGTATCTTCGTCAAAGTCTAAATATCTTTTTAGAATAACTTCATTCTCTTGCAACGTCATATTATCATCCAAAATACCTTTTAAAGAAGAAAATATTTTAGAAGACAACGCAATAAATGTTACTATTTGACCTAGTGTAATGATCTGAGTTTGTATTGCTGACATGGTCAAGAATACCATGATAATGACAGACGAGAAAATAATAATCAAAGCTACAACTACTTTATTAATAATGTCAATGTGCCCATTTCGCAATTGAATTCTCAAGTAATCATTAATACTAGTGTAGATTTTGTTAGAATGAAATCTTTCAATCTTAAAACTTTTTATAACTTGAATACCTTCTACTTTTTCCATCATTTTTGAGATGAAATCAGCTTTTCTGATATATCGCAATCTTTCATTTTGTTTCAAGTATGGAGTTATAAACTTGAACCATAGTACAAACAAAATCATTACGCCTAGCACTACCAGCGTTAGTGTTTTGTTGATGAAGAATAAAATAAACAATGAATACACTGAAACGCTCAAGTCAACTAATATTCCAGTGAAAAATTTCATAAAGAAAGTTTTCAATTTCATCGAATCACTTACACGCTCCATCAAATCACCTTTTTTATAAGAATGAATGTAAGCTAATGACGAATTATTGATTTTCTCATCAAACGAAAAAAGAAAATATCGATCTAATGCGTTCCCAAGATGAATACTCACATAATTTTTGTATAAAGTCGTAAACAAATCGAAAACTTTATAGATTCCTAAACCTGCAGCAAAAAGTATTAAGGTGTTGAGATTGTAGGTTGGTAATACGTTATCAATAAGAATCTGATTGGTAAATACTGCGATTTGTGCTGTAATTGCAGAAAATAATGCTGCAAAAATATAGATATACCAAAGTTGTTTATACTCGCCTAATTGCTTAAAAAGTTGCCAATACAAACTTCCTTTTTCTTCCTCAGGATAAGAAATTGCAGCTTCTTTTTCTTCGTTTGACTTAATGACCAGAATGAGTGGCGCTTTATTTTTTATTTTACCTTTTTCTAATTCTAAAGTTTTAAAATTATTCGGAATGTTAGAAATCTCTTGGTTTTTAAGCAAATCTACTAAGAAACTCTTTTCAGCTTCTGCATCTTTGAAACCAAAACTTTCTTTTAGATATTTGAAATACGTTAATTTATTGAACGCACTCGCATGACCATTTTCGCTTATTACTTCAGCGATATTGATTTTGTACTCTTTCAAATCTTCGGAACAAATAGCCACAATCTTGTCTTCTGCTTCTGCAAAATCCCAGTCAGTTTTGTTACTTAATGCTTTGTTCTTGATCTCAGGGAGTGTTAAAAAATATTGACTTCCTTTGCTCGGATCGTAGACCTTAAATTTCTTTCCCTTTAGTTCATTGATGATAATATACCTTGAACCATTTTTGTGCTTTACCGGCAGAATAAATGGGAATAAGCTTCTAATGTGCGATTCGTTTCCTTCAATAAAATTGACGTCTAAAAGCTTAAAATGAGCTTCAAAACCATTCGAATCGAAGAACGTTTTTAGGTCGGTGAGCCTAGATCCTTTTTGATCTAGCGGAATGTTTTCTTCAATATATTTACGAGAAATATTCTTCTCATAAATATTGAAAACTGTCTTGATCGCACTGATTCCGCAATCATTGCTCTTGAGTTGTTGGTCTGTCTTTGGCATAGATTTGGGGGTTATCTTATCCAATTAGTTTGTTAATTAAATGTTACTAGACTGTTATTAAAATAATTCGATACAATATTATACAGAATAAATCGCATCGTCTAAAATGTTCTGTGAGTAACCTGAAAACTCGTTAAAATGCTAAAATTTTAACTTTTGTTGTTGTTCGTCGAAATAAAAAAGCCTTCTGTCGAAAAACTAGAAGGCTTTATTTATTTGACAACACAAATAGTTACTATAACTTATTCATATTTAGTGATAAGGTTTCAATAAACTTAGAGATGGGGCCTTTAATCATCATGGCCATCATCGCGTTAAATTCACCGTCAAAAATTAAATGTACTTCAGATTTATTTTCAGAAATAGGATCAATTTTCGCAGTTAAGGTAAATGGTAATTTATCGCTTGCCGCTCCCAATACAATGGTGCTCGGCGCTATTTTCTCTTTCATCTTCAATTTAATTTCTGGCATGCCTTGCAATCCGAAAAGGAAAGAATCATCGCCAAGGACTTCAAACTTTGCGATAGACTCTGGCATTAATTTTTCAAAATTCTTGACGTCCGAAAGAGAATCAAATAAATACTGAGCTGATTGATCCACGCTCGTTTTTGGGCTTTCTAAATTCATAATTTTAATTTGAGTTGGGAGAAATTAGACTTCAATTCCCCATGATTCTGGAGCTATACTCCATTCCTGTAAGGTAGATTGTTCTTCTTCGGTAATATATTTCTTAGCAACAGCTAAATTCAATAAGTTTTGGTAATTACTTAAAGTGTATAAGTCGACATGTGCTTTTTTGAAGTTCTCTTCAGCGATTTCGAATCCGTAGGTAAAAATGGCGACCATTCCTTTTACATTTGCTCCAGCATCTTTAATGGCCTGAACGGCAAGTAGACTGCTGTTTCCCGTGCTAATTAGATCTTCTACAACGACAACATTTTGACCTTTTTGCAAAAAACCTTCTATTTGATTTTGACGACCGTGTTTTTTTGGTTCGGGGCGCACATATACGAATGGTAGTCCCATGTATTCCGCAACCAGCATTCCAATGCCAATTGCGCCCGTGGCAACACCAGCAATAACATCTGGTTTTCCAAACTGCTTTTCAATATTCTTAGAAAATTCTTCTCGGATATAATTTCTGATCGGTGGAAAAGAGAGTGTCAGTCTATTGTCACAGTAAATAGGAGACTTCCATCCGGATGCCCATGTAAAAGGATTTCTTGGATTCAATTTAATTGCATTTATTTGCAAAAGCAATTCGGCGGTTTTCTCGGCGGTGTCTCTATTAAAAATCATAGATACAAATGTATAAAGTTTTTGTAAACGATAAACCTTTTTTCTTAACAAATGAAATTGTTAAAGAAACAGATTTTCAATTCTTTTTGTTAGAGAGCACCGACATTAAGAAGTTGGTGATTAATATGTTTAATAACAAGATTAGAAAGTGTTATTTGTATTATCCGGATGAGAAAATTATCCTCAAAAAACTAAAGGAAAAGATTCCTGTGCAGCGAGCAGGAGGTGGTTTGGTATACAACAAGAACGGCGAAGTACTTTTTATCTTCCGAAATGGTAAATGGGACTTGCCGAAAGGAGGCAAGGAAAAACGAGAAAAGATGAAATTGACCGCCATGCGCGAAGTCGAAGAGGAGACCGGTGTGAACAATTTGATCATTACTAAAAAACTGCAAAAGACCTATCACATTTTTAAACGCAATGGTATTTACAAGTTGAAAATCACGCAGTGGTATGAAATGAAAACCGATTTTGAAGGTACTCCAGTAGGACAGCTCGAAGAAGGTATCGAAAAAGTTGCCTGGTTAAACCCGGAGCAAATTCAAGAAGCTATGAAAAATTCGTACGAAAATATCAAACTGGTTTTCGAAGAAGATCGTCTTGTAAAATAGACCTTTACCAACTATTACTTTTCAATGCAGAATGGTTTACCTTTGGCAGATGAAAAACCACCATTCAAACAATATTCTTCTAAATTTAGGAATAGAAGCCTTAAACGAAATGCAAATTGCCTCTCAAGAATCGATCTTGAGCGATGCTAATATCTTGCTTCTTTCTCCGACGGGATCTGGAAAAACACTCGCTTTCTTACTGCCAATTTTTGAGTTATTAGATCCTGAAGATAAGAATATTCAGTGCTTAATTTTAGTTCCTTCCCGTGAATTGGGTCTTCAAATTGAACAAGTTTGGAAGAAGATGGGGACTGATTTTAAAGTAAATGTTTGTTACGGTGGACATTCAATAGACACAGAAATCAAAAACCTAAGCAATCCACCTGCGGTTTTGATTGGAACTCCGGGAAGAATTGCGGATCATTTAGAACGTGGGACTTTTGCTACGACTCGTATTTTCACGTTAGTTCTCGACGAGTTTGATAAATCATTGCAACTCGGATTTCACGAAGAAATGTCTTTCATCATTAGTAAATTAACCAAATTAAACAAACGAGTTTTAGTATCAGCAACTTCCGATATCGAAATTCCAAAATATACGCAAGTAACCCATCCCACCGTTTTGGATTTTATTCCAGAGCAGTCAGAAAATCAACAATTATCTACGGTAATGGTTGTTTCGAAAGAGAAAGATAAAATCAATTGCTTATTTCATCTGATTTGTTCTTTGAAGTCTGAGTCTGCTTTAATTTTTTGCAATCACAGAGATGCGGCTGAACGTATCAGCGACACTTTAAATGAAAAGGGAATTTACGCCACGTATTACCACGGAGGCATGGATCAAGATGAACGCGAACGTGCGCTGATTCAATTCCGGAATGGAAGTGTGACTTATTTGGTGACGACGGATTTGGCAGCCCGCGGTTTGGATATTCCTGAAATGAAGCACGTAGTCCATTACCATTTGCCATCCAAAGAAGACGAGTTTACCCACCGCAATGGAAGAACTGCACGGATGCTCGCTTCGGGAACCGCATATGTTCTTATTCATGAAAGTGAAAAGAAATTGGATTATATCGATTACAGTATGAAAGTACTGAAAGTTGAAGGGGCGACTACATTGCCCAAACCACCGCAGTTTCAAACCATTTACATCAGCGGCGGAAAGAAAAACAAACTGAATAAAATTGACATCGTGGGTTTCTTTTCTCAAAAAGGCAAATTAGAAAAAGGTGATTTAGGATTAATCGAAGTCAAAGATTTTATTTCGTTTGCCGCGGTCAAATCAAAGAAAGTTCCTGACTTATTGCGTTTGATTCGCGACGAAAAAATGAAAGGCAAGAAGTTTAAGATTGAAGTCGCGCGAAAAGTTGTTAAGAAAGAGGACTATTAGACACGGCTGCGCCTTTGGAGACGCTGCGCTGCAGACACGCTTCACTCTAGAAAAAAAGCGGCTTTATTTTGAAGCCGCTTTTTTTATATTAAGTTTTTTTGTCCAAAAATCTAGAGCCGCAGGCGTGTCTAAAGCGAAGCGTGTCTATAAATCTACTTTTTCACCCGCACTGCATCCGGCACCAACAGCTCATATTCACCGCCATTTCGGATCACATCGCGAACGATACTTGAACTGATATAAGAAGTCTTTGAAGCCGTTAATAAAAACACGGTTTCTATTTTAGATAGTTTTCTGTTGGTGTGGGCGATGGCTTTTTCGAACTCAAAATCAGCTGGATTTCGCAAGCCGCGTAGAATGAAATTCGCTTTGAGTTTCTTACACAAATCAATCGTCAATCCTTCATAAGTAACCACCGAAACGGTTGGTTCATCGGCAAAAGAAGCTTCGATAAATTGTTTTCTTTCCTCAAGGGAGAACATGTATTTTTTTTCTGCATTGATGCCAATGGCAACTACAATTTCATCAAATAACGGAATGCTTCGCTTGATAAGGTCGTAATGCCCTAAAGTGATGGGGTCAAAGGATCCGGGGAATATGGCTTTTCTCATTTTCTAGGGTTGCTGAGTTACGAGTGGCTAAGTTACTGAGTTTTTTCTTTTCGAGTTACTGAGTTACTAAGTTACTGAGTTTTTTTTCTTTTGGAGTTACCAAGTTTTTTGGGAGCTACTTCCTGCTCTCCATTACAATCTTTTGCAGCGAACGCCGCTACAAAAGGATTTTCATTGCGATCAGGGCTAGGGTTTCAAGTATACAATGATAATCTCAAAAACTCACAAACTTAGGTTCTCAGAGACTCAGAGACTCAGTCACTATTGCAAAGCCAACTCAATCGCATTGGTAAACAAATCTTCTAATGAAATTCCAGCTTCTTTAGCTTGTTGTGGAATCAAACTTTCGGTCGTCAATCCAGGAATCGTGTTCATTTCTAACATATACGGTTCGTCATCCACTAAAATAAACTCGCTTCTGGAGAAACCTTTCATGTTCAATATTTCATAACAACGTTTGGCAACGGCATTGACTTTCTCGGCAACTTCAGATGAGATTCGAGCCGGTGTAATTTCCTGTGATTTGCCTAGATATTTCGCTTCGTAATCAAAAAAATCATTTTCAGAGACGATTTCGGTTATCGGCAAAACGGTGACTTTCCCTTTGTAATTAATCACTCCGACAGAAACTTCTGTTCCATCGAGAAAACTTTCGATGATGATTTCGTTGTCTTCTTTGTACGCCACTTCAATGGCGATGGGCAATTCAGCTTCTGTTTTAACTTTTGAAATTCCGAAACTCGATCCTGATTTGTTGGGTTTGACGAAGCAAGGCAAACCGACTTTGCTTACGATTTCACTAGTGTTGATGGTTTCTCCTTTATTCAAATAGTAGGAGGTGGCACATTTGATTCCGTATGGTTTTAGCACCGACAGCATATCGCGTTTGTTGAACGTCAAAGCCCCTTGATAATAATCGCAAGAAGACTGTGGCAAACCGATTAGGTTGAAATAAGCTTGCATCAAGCCATCTTCACCTGGTGTCCCATGAATGGCGTTGAAAACAGCATCAAATTTGATTTTAGTTCCCGCAACAATTACAGAGAAATCATTTTTATCGATGGGAAAATCGTTGTTATTGTCATCAACATACACCCATTTTTCTTTCAAAATGTGAATTCTGAAACCGGTGTATTTGGTTTTGTCGAGGTATTGGTAGACTACGTTTCCGCTCTTTAGAGAGATTTCAAATTCGCTGGAATAGCCGCCCATGATGATGGCAATGTTTTTCATTGGTGTGGAATTGTTTATTTGTTTAATCGTTGATTCGTTTAGTCGTTTAATCGTTGATTTGTTAAATCGTGTCATCGGGAGGCGGCTTAACGGTTAGACGATTAAACGATTCAACCCTAGCCCCGATTGAACCGGTATCCTTTTTTTGGATTTGCCAGCAGCAGAGCGAATGGCAACTCCAAAAAAAGATAAAGGCGAAAGCGGGAAATAGCTCCTAAAATCAAAACAAAATTATCATTTTTTTTCAAACAAAATGCCGCTTCTATTTTTATATCTTTGCCAAAATATTTTACCAATGAGTTTAAAGGAATATCTTAAAAGTCGGACATTTTTATTTCAGATGCTAATAGCGATGGTGATCATCGGCGTGCTGGGTTATTTGTTTATGCATTGGTTGACTTATACGACCGATCACGGCAATGAAATTACTGTACCCAATTTGCAAAAACTGAGCGAACAGCAAGTAGAGGAAAAGTTGGATGATCTGAATTTAGATTATGTGCTTTTAGACAGCGTAGATTATAATCCGGATTTTCCTAAGCATACGGTAGTTGAGCAAGATCCGATTGCGGGATCGAAAGTGAAGGAAGATCGCAAAATCTATATTAAGATTAATTCTTCTGGTTTTACAACGGTGAAGATTCCTAATTTGATTGAAAAAACATATCGCCAGGCGGTTCCGACGTTGAAAGCACTTGGATTAGAAGAAGGAACTATTTCTTATAAACCTTATTTAGGAAAAGACATGGTTTTAGAAATGCGTTGGAATGGTAAAAAACTGAATCCGGGAGACAAAGTATTTAAGTCTTCAAAAATCGATTTGGTTTTAGGTGATGGCAAAGTAGGCTTTGACGACACTGAATTGGACAGTATTCCACCAACTGATGAAACTCCAGTCAATGCAAACTAACGAAGACAGTCCTGAATTAGAAGACGAATTATACGAACATTTTCGATTTGAAGTTCCGAAAGGGCAATTGCTTTTGCGTATCGATAAGTTTTTGATGAATTTGATTCCGAATGCGACTCGAAATAAGATTCAGCAAGCGGCTACGAATGGAGACATTTATGTGAATGACGCACCAGTTAAATCGAATTATAAAGTCAAACCTTTAGATGTAGTTCGTATTCTTTTGTCGCATCCTCCTTTTGAAAACCGGGTTGATCCTGAAAATATTCCTTTGGAAATTGTTTATGAGGATGATGCTTTATTGCTCATCAATAAACCACCAGGTTTAGTGGTGCATCCTGGTCATGGAAATTATACCGGTACTTTAGTCAACGCTTTGGCGTATCATTTTGAGAATTTGCCATTGAACAGCAGTGAACGTCCAGGCTTGGTGCATCGCATCGACAAAGACACTTCTGGACTTTTGGTGATTGCCAAAACAGAAGCGGCCATGACCCATTTGGCGAAGCAATTTGAAGCGAAGACGTCTGAAAGAGAATACATTGCTATCGTTTGGGGTAATGTAAAAGAAGATGAAGGAACGATTGAAGGCAACATCGCACGCCACGTGAAAGATCGCATGCAAATGGCTGTTTTTGCTGATCCAGAAATTGGAAAACCAGCAGTAACACATTATAAAGTTTTAGAGCGATTTGGTTATGTGACGATGGTTTCTTGTATATTAGAAACGGGAAGAACACATCAAATTCGTGTGCACATGAAACACCTCGGACATCCTTTGTTTAATGATGCGCGGTACGGCGGTGATTTGATTTTGAAAGGAACCACTTTTACCAAGTACAAGCAATTTATTGATAATTGTTTTAAAATCTTACCGCGACAAGCCTTACACGCAAAAACGCTTGGATTTGTTCATCCGACAACAGGTGAAATGATGCGTTTTGATACCGAATTGCCAGATGATATGAAAGAATTGATTGAGAAATGGCGCGGTTATTCGAAGTCGAATGCGGCAGGTGAGGAGGAAGAGTAGATTTTTGGAGACGCTTCCCTTTGGAGACGCTTCGCTTTGGACGCGCTTCGCTTTGGACGCGCTTTGCTTTAGATAGAAGATTCTTGTTTTTAATTGAGTTGCCTAGCCCTGATGGCAGCGGCATCCTTTGTGAGGAACGAACAAAGATATAGCGAACAGCAGGTTCCTGGCTCCTAAACATCCACAGCCGCAAGCGAGTCTAAAGCGCAGCGTGTCCAACAATCTAAAACGCAGCGTGTCCTACTGAAACGTATCTCCCAACTTAATATCTCCTGATTTAAATCCGCGATTAAACCAATTCATTCTTTGTTCAGAAGTTCCGTGAGTAAAACTATCTGGAACGACATGACCTTGCATTTTGCTTTGAATCGCATCGTCACCAACAGCATTGGCGGCACTTAAGGCTTCTTCGATATCACCAGCTTCCAGCACCTGATTCATATTTTGGTTATAATGCGTCCAGAGTCCTGCGTAAAAATCGGCTTGGAGTTCAAGGGCAACTGATAATTTATTAGCCTCGGCTTCTGATTTTCCGCTTTGCAATTGACGTACTTTTGCGGAGGTTCCTAGGAGTGTTTGCACGTGATGTCCAACTTCATGCGCGATCACATAAGCAATGGCAAAATCACCACCTTGCGCACCAAAACGTGACTTGAGTTCTTCGAAGAAGGCCAGGTCCATGTAGACTTTTCGATCCGCTGGACAGTAAAATGGTCCTGAGGCAGCAGTTGCCGAGCCACAGCCAGTTTCTACAGTGCTGGTGAATAATACCATTTTTGGTTCTTCGTAGGTTCTTCCGTTTTCTTGAAAAATTTTTCTCCAAACATCTTCTGTATCGGCAAGAACTGTTGCAGCAAATTCGCCCAGTTCTTTTTGTTCTGGAGTTAACGCAACTGCAGTTTGTTCGGTTTGTTGTCCTTGATTTTGTTGAAGTTGCTCTAAAACTGGGGTCAGTTGCTGCGCACTTTCGCCCCCAAAGGCATTGATTAATAAAATGATGATACCAATTAATCCGCCACCAATTGCAACTTTCCCTCCAGAAACACCGCGTCGGTCTTCCATATTGTCACTTTGTCTTCTGCCAATCCATTTCATAATTGTGAGATTTTAAGTTGTGTTATTCGATCGAAACCCATTTCGCAATAACCAATTCGAGTGTGTCTTTGATGATGGGTTTTGATGCATAATCATCCATACCAACTTCAAGGCATTTTTCTCTTTCTCCAACAACGGTTCCTGCGGTAAGCGCTATAATTGGAATTCTGGTAGTCTGCAATTCTCGTATTTTTTTTGTTGCTTCGTAGCCGTTCATATTGGGCATTTGCACATCCATCAAGATGATATCGACGACATTTTCTTTAAATTTTTCAATCGCATCTAAGCCATCAACGGCTTCGATTATAACTGAGTTGGGTAGAATTTGCTTGATCAATGTCTTCGCTAAAAGCATATTAATTTTGTTATCTTCAGCAATAAGAACGTTGAAAGTTTTTGTAAAATTTTCTTTAGTTCCATTTGCGTTATTTTCTGCCAACAAGCTGGTCTTGGCAACTTTTGTTTTAGATTCGTTGGCTGTTTTTAACTCAACATCAAAGAAAAACTCACTTCCTTCTTTATAGGTACTTATCAATTGCAGGTGGCTATCCATAAGATTTAGAAGTTGATTTGAAATAGACAACCCCAAGCCTGTTCCTCCAAATTTCTTGGTCGTTGAGGAGTCTTCTTGTGAGAACGCTTCAAATATTTTTTCTTGATTATTTTTCTTGATACCAATGCCCGTATCTTTAACTGAAATCCGCAGCATTACTTTGTCACCTTTTTTTCCTTTAAAAGAGATATTTAATTCAATGGTTCCTTTTTCAGTAAACTTAACGGCGTTGCTCAGAAGATTAATTAATACTTGCTTCAAGCGGATATAGTCTATATAGATTGTTTTAGGAACTTCCTGATCAATATTTAAAATTAATTGTATGTTTTTTAGATTGGATTCATACTTCACTAATTCGATGACTTGATGCGCCAACTCGATGACATTGTATTTTTCGATGTTGAGTTCAAGCTTTCCAGATTCAATTTTCGAAAAGTCTAGAATGTCGCTAATGACTTCCATCAATAGATTCGCAGATTGATTAATGGTATTCATGTATTGTTTTTGGAAATCTTCGAGATCCGTTTTCATCAATAAATCTGTAAATCCGATAATACCATTTAAAGGTGTTCGTATTTCATGGCTCATATTCGCAAGAAACTCTGATTTGGCCTTGTTTGCAGCTTCAGCAATTTCTTTCTCTTTGATATTATTTTCCGATAGTTTTCTTTCGGTGATATCAATAAAAATACCTCCAATAAATTGGATTTCGCCATCTTTTAAAATTGGTTCTCCAAATTCTTCAACCCACACAGTTCTCCCGTCTTTGTGCAAAATGCGATAGGTAAGATGAATTTTTTTCTTTTCACTAAAAAATTTTCGGGCTATGGCGGCAAATTCTTCGAGATCATCCGGATGCACCAGATCGATATAGAAACGTTTGTTTTCTAGAAATTCAGATTTTGGGTAACCGGTTAGTTTTTCAATTTCGTCGTTAAGGTATATCTTAGACCACTTTTCGTCGTAATTGGAAAGATAAACAGTTCCAGGAATGTTATTGGCTAAGAGTCGGAATTTTTCTTCACTTTGGTAGATAATTTCCTCATTTCTATTTCTTTCGATGGCAGAAGAAATGTTTTTTGTAAATGACTGTAGGATGGTTATTTCATCGGTACTCCATGCTCTTTCATTGGTTGTTTCGTCAAAAAGTAGAAAACCATAAAATTCGTTTTTTACAAAAAGAGGAAGGAAAAGCAACGATCTTATCTCAAATTCTATCAGTAATTTTTTCACTTGCTCATTCTTCACATTTTTCGTAAGAACATTGTAAAAAGAATCAGGCGTCAGATTTTGAAAAACAGTTGCAAATGTCGAAAATGAAATCTCTTGTAGTTTTGGATTTGGATCGATAATCCCATTCATTTTGGCAATCCATCTGTATTTTTGACTAAAATTCTGCGTTTCGTAGTTTTTTTCAAAAAACGAAATTCGTTCCATATTTGTGACTGGTCCAATTTCGTTTAGGATGCCGTTGAAGATATCGTCGGAGTTCTTTTTTAGCAAATATTGCTGCGTATTTTTGCTAATTACGGTTAGAATTTCGCTCTTGTAAGCCAATTTGTTTTCAGCTTCCAGTCGAAGTTGTGATTCGACCGCAATTACAATCAAATCACAAACGGATCTAGCAAAAGAAATATCCTCGTTGTCCCAGTTGCGAATTTCAGTAGTTGATTCAAAACACAAGATACCATTGAGTTCGCCATTGATAAAAACTGGGGTACTCATTTTTGATTTTATGTTGTTTTTTATCGCGTAATTGCGTGCAAGTTCTTTGGTGATAGGATCTGTAAGAACATTCGTAGACACCACTTGTAATTCATTTTCAAGCGTATTGAAATAGCTGGGGTATTCTTCTCTTGTTAAAACAAAGCCTTTTTCAAATTTTTTCTTATCCGCATCGTAGAGATTTAGACATTCTATTTTTTCAGTAAAATAATTCCAATAGCTAGATCGTTCGACACCTATAGTTAGAGATGATACCTCCAACAAGTTTTTCATCATTTCGTCAAAACGTTCGTTGCCAGAATAACTCTTAGCCATCAGCAATTTTAAAATATCATTGTATTTTGATATTTTATTTTGACTTTTTTGTTTTTCTATTTCAATGTTTTTAAGCGCAGAGATGTCGCGAGCAATAGCTGAAAATCCGATAATCTCACTTGCATTATTTTTTCTAAAATTTACTTTTTCAGATACCCAAAGTAAATCGCCATCTTTCTTGATAATGGGAAACTCAATCGTGGCACTATTTGAATCATCAAAATCTGTATTCTTGAGGAAATGATTTACTTTTTCGACGTACTCTGGATGAATGTACTTTGAATAATGTGTTCCTAGCACTTCTTTCGAACTGTAGCCAAGCATTTTTTCGCTAAACTCGTTGATGAATGTAAACAATCCATTGTTGTCTGTTTCGTAGATAAAGTCGTTGGCCGTTTGGATCAAATTTTTATATTGATCTTTTGCTATTATTTCTTCGGTAACATCGTGACCTATGCCAATCACCATGTTCTCTGTAAATTTTTTATCTTTCCATTGAATATATTTGTATTGACCATCTTTACATTTTAGTTTTCTAACATGTAAACGGTTATCAATATATTCTTCATGATAATCTTCACCAACAAAATCTGGATCTTCCGTTAGTGTCCAAAACCCGAAACCAAGCACTTCCTCTGGGGTATAACCTAGAATTTCAACAATGGAATCACTACAAAAAGAAACTTCCCCAATTTTGTTGGTTGCAATGATTAGTGAATTGCCTTTTTGAACTATTTCATTGGTGAATCGAAACTTATTTTGTGTATCTAAATAGGTGATGTACTGTATATAATGGATAAAAGCAATAATCAGACAGAAGTTCGTCAATATTATTAAAGCTTGAAATGGAACCCATTTAAAAGTAAAGGAAAAACAGATAAAAAGAATTACGTATAAGAGAAAAATCCAATACAATTTTATAGGCCTCAGAATTTGTAGGGAAAAGAAAAAGGCAACAATAAATCCGATTAAATTGATGTAATCATATTTTTGCAAAACCAAACTAATCTCAAGCCTTATAAAATAGAGGAAAAAAATGATGATAAAAATTGTCTGTAAGTGGTTATAAATGAATTGAAATTTTTTACTAAGAAAGTACATGAGTATCATTACAATTCCCACAGTACAATTAATGAGTAGTTGACTAGTCGGTCGAATTGAATAAACTTCTAAAATAATTTCCAAGAAAATAAATAGAATACCAAGGAAGAAAAAATAGAGTTGGTATTCTTTTGTGGTCGACTCTTGTTCTGAATTTGTTTCTAGCTGCTTGCGAGTAAATTGGTTGTTGATTTTTAGAAAGCTATACACTAAAAAGACAACAAGTAGGAGGAGTATTGGAACAATAACCCAAACGAAATGTGTTTTTAAAGGGAATAAGTCTTCCAAGGTAAAAAACCCAGTAAAATTAGAAATGGTTTCAATTAGCAATGTCATGTTGTTCCATTTAAATAAAGTATAATCTTCAATTTATCTGCTATTTTTCATAGCTGAATTTGAATTTCCCCTCAGTTTTTTATCATTTGGCTATTCTAGAACTAACTCGTTGTCATTATTTTCTTCACTTTGGTTTTCGCTTTCATCATCGTTAATAACCGAAGCATAAATACTGTAGGTGATTGCACTAAGCATTGGAATTGTAAAAACGATTCCGATACATAAGGCAAAAATCCCAACCATACAAAAAAGACCAGCTACAATTAATAATCCTAATATAATGAAAAATTGCTTAGAAACTAGGGTAATACTTCCCTGAATCGCCTCCATTGGTTTTAGATCACCGAAGACGATTAGCGGCACAGTTAGGAACGTCATAAATGAAAAAAGCAAATTGACCAATACCCCTAAAAATTTATAATCAACCAATTCAAGTCCAACCGCAACCACCGTAGTAAAACTACTCAAGATTATTGTGGCAATGAATATGTCTTTAAAATAAGAACTACTGTAATATTCGAATGCTGTTCCGATAGAAAACTCTTCGTTTTTGGACGCATTTCTCGCCATTTTAAGTAAGCCAGCATTAAATGGACTAGATAGCGATGTAAACAGTATCATAACGACGATATAGACAAGAATACCAATGGTAGAAAAATTGGCGATGGTAAAATTTTGAAGATCTTCAAGATTGGTTCCGAAACCAATAATCCCGATCACAAGTCCTCCTCCTACAATCATGATGAGCAGTAAAAAAAGTAGGAATGCTACACCGCCATTTATAGCAATTTTTTTGTAAGTCTCGAACGCGTGGTTGAAAACCGTTCCAAAGTCAAGATCATAACCATGTGATTTAATGTTTTCAATCGCCTCATTAGTATTTTTCATAGTAAATTGCTTTAGATATTTTGATTTTCAATAGTACGATTTTATTTTTAATTATAACCAATTAAGGAGTTTACGAACCCATTTAATTTTGTCTCGATACGGTGCATAACGGATAGGAATATCGAGCCAGTTACCTTTTTTTACAATTGATTTATGATTTGAAAACGTATCAAAACTAAACTTGCCATGATACGCGCCAATGCCCGATTGACCAACTCCGCCAAATGGGAGGTTTCTGTTCGCCAGATGAATGGCTATATCATTGACACAGCCTCCACCAAAGGAGTATTTTGAAAGGCAAGTCTCGATAAAAGATTTTGAGGTTGAAAAGACATAAAGAGCCAACGGTTTTTCATATTTCGACAGTATTTTTTCTAACTCTTGTTCGCTGTGATACGAGAGGATTGGCAATAGCGGACCAAAAATTTCATCTTTCATCAATTCACTTTCGAGAGCAGGTTCGTCAATCAGTGTGGGCGAAATATAAAGATCATTTTCATTCGATTTTCCACCAGTAATTATCTCTTGTTCTTTTAGCAAACGTTCCAGTCTTTGGAAGTTTTTTAGGTTGATTATTCTCGCAAGGTCTGGAGATAATTCAGGGTTTTCTCCATAAGCGGTAACGATTTCCTCTTGTAAATATTTTACCATTTGCTCTTTGATATTGGCATGAACCAAAAGGTAGTCTGGTGCGACAAATGTCTGTCCAGCATTGAGAAATTTTCCCCAAATTATTTTCTTTGCCGCTAATCGTAATACTGCTGTTTCATCAACAATACATGGACTTTTCCCGCCTAATTCCAATGTCACCGGTGTCAAATGTAGCGCAGCGGCTTTTGCTACAACTTTGCCCACCGCGACACTTCCCGTAAAAAAAATATAATCCCAACGCTTGGCAAGTAATTCATTAGCAACATCAATTCCACCTTCAATGACTTCAACTTGAGATTTTTCAAAGACGGTACTAACTATTTTGGAAATTATACGCGAGGTATTTGGTGTGAGTTCAGATGGTTTTAATACAACTTGGTTTCCCGCGGCAAATGCTGCAATCATCGGATACATGGCTAAATGAAAAGGGTAATTCCATGGCGAAATAATCAAAACCTTTCCGTAAGGTTCTTTGTAGATGAAATCCGTTGATGGAAAATTCACCAAAGTCGGCCACACCATTTTTGGTTTAGCCCATTTATTAATGTTTCTAATGGTGTACTTTAGTTCTGACTTAACCAGCGCGGTTTCAGTGACTACTCCTTCGAAGGCTGGTTTTTTAAAATCAGCGTATAGTGCGTTCAAGATCGATTCTTCCTGAATGTTTAATTCATGTAGTAATCGAATAAGTACTTTTTTACGAACCGTTATTTCAGTTTTGGTATGCATTTACATGAATTACTGGAGTATTGTTTTTCTAATTCTATAGAAATGCCCAACGGAATCCCATATTAAAATCGACTTTCTTCGTGTTACTAGTTAATGTCGAAATAACAGAGCTTGATCCCATATAAAACCCTCCTAAACGGAATCCAAGTCCGGTATTTCCTCCTGAAATCTCATTGTGTGAAAACGGAATATAAGCTTCAAAATAACCCAAGTTGATTCTAGGAATGATACTGAAACTATTTTGTGCAGTAATTTGTCGGTTTTCATTGTTGTCGCCCATTCTTCGTTGCAAATAGCCTGTGATATTAAACTTGTGAAAAACCTTAAAATCACCGTAGATGCTGAAGAGTGTTGGGAGTTTGGTTTTGAAGTCTTTGTTCGATTTTTCACTGCTTAAATACCCTTTGCTTTGTAGCAAGGATTCGACTTCGATAAGGCTTTCTGTACCTTCAAATTCATTTAAGTTCAGTGGATTGCTTACCGGAATATTTAAACTATAGGAATTTGACGAGTTGTTGGAGTCTGTGAAAGTCAAACTTCCAATATTTCGAATGGACATCCCCGCATTGATTTTGTACTTCTTATCCCCATCTTTCAATTGATAATTGACGCCAATATCTGTTCCGATTCCGTTTAAGTTACCAAAGACAGAACTTGTGTAATCATTTGCATCAGTAAATCGATTGGCTAAATTTCCTGAGTAAGAAAAGTTAACATTTACGGGAATAGTTGTAGTCAGAAAGGCACTGGAGTTAGATGGATTATTTGCGTCAAAAAAGGTGGTTACGTTTCCTTGAAATTTGTCAATTCCAAAATTAGAATAGGAACCTGGAAATAAAAGTTTCAATGAAATTCCAGCATTGAAGCGATGTTTTTCATTTTCAAATACCGTTCGACCAGCAGAAAGTGCTATTTCACCCCAAGAAACACCGCTCATTCTTTGATTATAATCGTTTTTAATAAAGTCTGTCCCGCTTTCTGTAATTTCATCTGTGTTTAGGATGGCATTCCCCAATTTAGGGTCAACATCTACGATATCAAATTTTATATGGCCTTTCGAAGATATTCCAAATCCCCATTTTCTCCATTTCATCGCAAAACCTGGACCTGCATATTCAATGTCACCACTAGCATTAACAGTATTGGTAGTTTTGAAAATCAGGTCTTCAATGTTGGCGTCGGAATTCAAATCATCCAGTCCGACTACATTATTTGAAAAATTGAGACTCAGTCCAAAGATGTTTACTTCAAACCTTTTTGATAGGTTGACTATTTCCGCTGGATTCATTCCAACGTTTAAAATACCAACTCTGGAAGAAGTAGTAACACCCGAAAAATGCTCTTGGGCAAAAATATTACATACACTAAGCAATAAAGTTAACAGGATGATTTTTTTCATTAGTAATTTGTTAATTAAGTAGATTTGTCCAACTGTAAAAATACAATTTTATAGTAGTTAAACTGCGTCCCAAACTACATTTTTTGGAGTAGGAGCAACAATTTCTATTTTGTCTTTTGAAACAGGATGCATAAAAACTAATTTTCTAGCGTGAAGGTGAATACCGCCGTCGGGATTACTTCTATCGAAACCATATTTTAGATCACCTTTAATTGGACAACCAATAGCGGCTAATTGTGCTCTAATTTGATGATGTCTTCCCGTATGCAAGTTGATTTCTAGAACAAAATAAGAGTTCAATTCTTTGATTATTTTGTAATCGAGTTTAGCGATTTTGCTTTCAGGAACTTCCTTGAGATGCGCTTTAGACGTGTTGTTTTTTTCGTTGCGTTTCAGAAAATGTACGAGTGTGTCTTCTGATTTTTCGGGTTTGTTTTTCACCACAGCCCAATAGGTTTTTTGTGTTTCGCGCGCACTAAACATTTCGTTTAATCTTGTCAAGGCTTTACTGGTTCTTGCAAAAACCACGATGCCCGTTGTAGGTCGATCCAGTCTGTGAACAACTCCTAAAAAAACTTCGCCAGGTTTGTTGTATTTGTCTTTGATATATTCTTTAACCACTTCCGATAAAGGTTTGTCACCCGTTTTGTCCCCTTGCACAATATCTCCCACGCGTTTATTGACGACAATAATATGGTTGTCTTCGTGGAGAATTTGGAGGTTGGATTTTGTGGAGATTATTTTCATATGGACACGCTTCGCTTTGGACACGTTTCACTTTGGACACGTTTCACTTAGGACATGGCTATACCTTTTGGTTTAAGGATTTTTTGAAGTGATACATCATTTTGGTAACGGATTGAAGTTTTTCATTGAGGGTATTCAATTTTTCTTCTGCGATGAAATTTAAGTCAGATGAAATTAATAATTGTGTTTCTATTTCGTATGCGGAACCTATTGCAATATCGAGAAATCTAGAGAAATCTTTGTTTGAATTGCGTGATGATCCTTCAGCAATATTAGATGGAATTGAAATGGATGCTCTTCTTAATTGGCTTATTAAACCAAATCTTTCACTGTCTGGAAATGAACTTGTAACGGTGTAAATTTCAGTACAAAAAACGCGGCTTTGCTGCCACATCTCTAGTTTTTTAAATCGGTGCATAATAATTTCTATTTGGCGTTATCTATAATTTTATTTTCTAAAGCGAAGCGCGTCTAAAGGCGCAGCCGTGTCTATAGCGCAGCGTGTCTAATATTGTTCTCCCGAATTTGGAAAATCCTTCGACTTCACATCATCAACATATTGCCCAATGGCTTTTGTCATTTCATCATATAAATTGAGGTAACGGCGCAAGAATCGTGGACTAAACTCATTATTCATCCCAAGCATATCATGAATCACAAGGACTTGACCATCAACGCCACCGCCAGCTCCAATACCAATCACAGGAATCGCAATACTTTTGGCAACTTTCTCGGCCAAATGAGCCGGAATTTTTTCTAAAACAATGGCAAAACAACCCAATGTTTCCAGTAGTTTCGCATCTTCTAATAATTTCTCTGCCTCCGCATCTTCTTTGGCGCGCACCGTATAGGTTCCAAATTTATAGATCGATTGTGGCGTGAGTCCTAAATGTCCCATGACTGGAATTCCAGCATTCAAAATCTTTCTAATGCTGTCTTTGATTTCACCACCACCTTCCATTTTGACCGCATGCGCACCACTTTCTTTCATGATTCTAATCGCCGATCGCAATGCCTCTTTGGAATCCGATTGGTAACTTCCAAAAGGCAAATCCACCACAACTAAAGACCGATGAATAGCGCGAACAACCCCGGAAGCATGATAAATCATCTGATCCAAAGTAATCGGCAACGTGGTTTCGTGACCCGCCATGACATTACTGGCAGAATCGCCAACAAGAATGACATCAACACCTGCAGCGTCTACAATTTTTGCCATAGTGAAATCGTATGCCGTTAACATGGAGATTTTCTCGCCATTTTCCTTCATTTCAATCAATGATCTTGTAGTAATTCTTTTGTAATCTTTTTTGGCTACAGACATAGGTTTCTTGTTTAGTGCTGTAAAAGTAATAAAATCACTTTGGGTTTTTAAAATAACCGTGGCGAATTGCAATAATGTTGTAACATTTCGTTTGTAAACTTTACTAACCGTGTGAATTTTAAAGATATAAAATATGGCAATTAATCTTAAAAACTGGAAGAAAATAGGAGAGGGAAACTATTCCTTCAGCAAGCAAGAGAATAGAATAGGTCATTTAAAAATCAAATCAAGTGTTTTTGAAAGAAAAGCAACATTTGAAATTGAAAATCAAGTCTACCATTTGAATCACATTGGCTTTTGGAAGAATAATATTGAGATTGTTGATGCTCAAGGAAATGTTGTTTTGAGAACTGATACAGAAAAATGGTACTCGAATGCAACCTTAATCGAATTTGAGGGCAGGAAGTTAAATTTAAAAATTCGAAATAATCCTCTGGTAGAATACGCAATTCTAGATGGTGAAACAGAAATATTATCTTACGGCTTAGACGTTAATGACGGAAAAGCAGTAACTCGAATCCAAACCGATAGTAACAATCAATCGTATCTACTAGATTTTTATCTTTGGTATTTATTTGTGCCCGTTGCCCAAGAAAATATGGGTGATGATTTTACTTTCTTATTATTGTCAACCGCTTAAAATTAGTTTATGAGAAGTATCACTTTATTATTATTTGTTGCTTTTACAAATTTCGTAAATGCACAAAATGACGATATCAAACATACCATCGAAACCTTTTTCGAAGGCTTTCATCATCGTGACACGGTTTTGTTACATCAGGTTTGCGGAGACAAAATGATTTTGCAATCGATTACAGAAAACGCAAATGGAAATAGTCTTACAGAGGAACCGCTGCAGTTCTTTTATCGCTCCATCGCATCGATGCCTAAAAATCTCAAATTTAATGAACAAATTTTAAGTTATACCACGCAAGTCGATGGTTCGATGGGACACGCGTGGACACCCTACGAATTTTATCTTGACGGCAAATTAAGTCACAAAGGCGTCAATGCTTTTACGCTATTTAAGGAAAAAGACCAGTGGAAGATTGTTTATATTATCGATACGCGAAGGAAGTGAGGTAGATTTTGAGACTGTAAGACTGTAAGATTTTAAGATTATAAGAACTTTAGAATGTGAAATTTAATTCTGCTGTCTTATTGTCTTAAAGTCAAGAATAAATCTATTTACTTAAAAACAGTAAATTTGCTTCGGTCTTCGCAATGACATAAAAATGAAGAAAATACTATTTGCCGCTTTCGTAGCCTTCGTGGGCACATCACTTACTGCGCAGGAAAAAGAAAACAATCCATTGACGTTCTCAGGTTATGTTGAAACCTATTACAGTTATGATTTCGGAAATCCAGAGAATCATTTGCGTCCTGGGTTTGTTTACAGTCACAACAAACACAATGAATTGAACCTCAATTTAGCGTTAATCAAAGCCAATTATGCCAAAGACAACATCCGCGGAAATTTTGCGGTAATGACCGGAACCTATGCCCAATACAACATGGCAGCCGAAGAAGATCTCATGCGCCATGTTTTTGAAGCCAATGTAGGCGTGAAAATTTCTTCGAAACACAAACTGTGGGTCGATGCTGGAATTATGCCGTCACACATTGGTTTTGAAAGTGCCATTGGGAAAGATTGCGCCAATTTAACCCGAAGTATTTTGGCAGATAATTCACCTTATTTTGAAGCTGGCGTAAAATTAGGCTACACGTCTTCATCTGAAAAATGGTATGTGGCGGTGATGTATTTAAATGGTTGGCAACGTATTCAAAAAATAGAAGGCAATCAGACGCCCGCTTTCGGAACTCAAGTAACCTACAAACCTTCTGCAAAAGCGACATTAAATTGGAGCACCTACATTGGAAACGAGCAACCTGATGTGGATCGAAAATGGCGCTATTTCAATAATTTTTATGGACAATTCGCATTGACAACTAAAACCAATTTGACTGCTGGTTTTGATATCGGTGCGCAACAAACTTTAAACGGCAGCAACGATTATGATGTTTGGTATTCGCAGGTTTTAATCTTGCAACACAAACCTACGGCAAAGATACAATTGGCCGCCAGAGCCGAATATTACCAGGACAAACAAGGCGTTATTATCGCCACTGGAACGATGAACGGATTTAGAACCTATGGCTTTTCAGCAAACTTCGATTATATCATTTCCGATAATGCAATATTTAGATTGGAAGCCCGAAATTTATCAAGCAAAGATGAAGTGTTTTTGAAAAACGGAGATCCAACGGATACAAATACTTTCTTAACGACCGCATTGGCAATTTCCTTTTAAGTGTATAGGCTTAGAATAAGTCGAACAAGAAAAATATATTGAATCTCGATGTTAGTTACCTTTTATTTTAATTTGAACGAGGTTTAGGAGCTATTTCCTGCTGTACGTTATATCTTTTGCGCCGAAAACCGGCGCAAAAGGATACCACTGCCATCAGGGCTAGGACGGTCAACTTCGAAGTTCGTTATTCAAAATTCAACATTTATCAAAAGGAATAGTCGAAAAACAGCAGGTTGATATTAAAATCTTATCGCCTTCCAATCGATCCAAAAAGCCAAACCAACGCCAAACGTATAACAAACCAAATCGCTCCACAGAAAACCTTGGCCTAAAACATAATGTCCAAAGGTTGTATTTCTAATTTCTACAAGCCATTCCGCATGATAAAGTTGCTGCCATTCGATAAGGTAACAAAGCAGCAATGGAAAAAGGATTTTGACAAGATTGTTCCCATAGGTGAAAAGCATACGGCAGCCAAAATAAATCATCACGGCATACAAAATATCACCTAGAAATAAAGGAATAGTATTGGTTTTTCTGGATAGCATACCAAGCACAACAACAAAGAACGTAATGAAGAAATAGATAGTGCGATTGTTTCCCATCATTCAAAATTCATCATTCAACATTCAAAATAATCCTAACAATCCGCCATATTTACTGCCACAGCCAATCCACCTTCTGAAGTTTCTTTGTATTTCGAATTCATGTCTTTTGCCGTTTGCCACATGGTATCGATCACTTTATCTAAAGGTACTTTGGCATTTTTAGCATCGGTTTCCATGGCGAGTTCAGCGGCATTGATGGCTTTGATGGCGCCCATCGTATTGCGCTCAATACACGGAATTTGAACCAATCCACCAATCGGATCACAGGTTAATCCCAAGTGATGTTCCATCGCGATTTCTGCTGCCATCAAGACTTGGTCTGGTGTTCCGCCCATGACTTCACATAAAGCTGCAGCTGCCATGGCTGATGAAACGCCAATTTCAGCCTGACAACCGCCCATCGCAGCGGAAATCGTTGAGCCTTTTTTGAAGATGCTGCCAATTTCTCCAGCAACCAACAGGAATTGTTTGATTTCTTTTTCTCCAGCGTCGTGATTTTCGATGACTAAGTAATACATTAAAACGGCTGGAATGACACCGGCACTGCCATTGGTGGGCGCCGTGACAACACGTCCTAAAGCGGCATTGACTTCATTGACCGCCAAAGCAAAACAGGACACCCATTTGAGAATTTGACGAAATTTGACTTCCGTTTTCCGAATTTCTTCCAGCCAGGTTTGAGGTGAATGGTAATTCGCTAGTCCGATGAGGTTTTGATGCATATCGAAAGCGCGTCGACGAACATTCAGCCCGCCTGGCAATATGCCTTCGGAATGACAACCGATAAACATGCATTCTAACATGGTACTCCAAATACGCATTAATTCATGATGAATAGCTTCTTCAGAGCGCATCGATTTCTCGTTTTCATAAACAATTTCCGAAATGGTTTTGTTTTCCGAAATGGTATAATTGAGAAGTTCCTCTGCATTCTGAATTGGGAAGGGAAAAGCACATTTGATTTCTAATTTCTTTTTCGCATTGACGCGTTCTTCAACAACGACAAATCCACCGCCAATAGAATAATAGGTTTGTTCGTACTTTTCGTTATTGTCGAGGTTTGCGGTAAAAGTCAAACCATTGGCGTGAAAAGGAAGAAAGTTTTTATTGAAAACAATGTCCATTAAGAATGAGAATGGAATTTTGTGTTCGTTACCTAAATCGAGTTGGTTGTTATCTTCAATTTCTTTAATGATTCCAGCGATATCTTTTACGGGAATTGTTTCCGGATCTTGCCCGCTCAAACCCAACATCACCGCCAAATCAGTGGCGTGTCCTTTGCCGGTTAAGGAAAGTGAACCAAATAAATCGACTTTGATACTGGTGGTTTGGTGTAGTATATTTTGGTTTCGAAGTTCACCCAAAAATCGTTCTGCCGCACGCCATGGTCCGAGGGTATGAGAGCTCGATGGACCAACACCAATTTTAAGCATGTCAAAAACCGAGATACATTCTTCCATAAAAGTAGATTTGTATCGCAAATATAAATTAACTAATGTTTAAAAGACAATAATTGATTTTAAATAATCAGAATTTAATATTATGTAGGCTTTATATTAAGAATTAGTCAATAGTACACAAGTTCAAGCAAAGACTAATGATTACATTTGCGGCAAAATTGCAATTATGAGATTCAACAAATATTATCTAGCGGCTTTTTCCTCCTTTGTCATTTGGGGATTTTTTAGTTTGGCTTTGAAACCATTGCAAGACTATGCTTCGCTGGATATTTTGTTTTACAGAATATTTTTGGCGGCAGCGCTGTTGTTACTAATCAATTTGTTTTTTAGGAAGCATAAGGTTAGAGAGGATTTTAATTCATTTAAGAAAATGCAACGTACGACACGAACAAAGATTGTTTTTCTTACGGTGGCTGGTGGTTTTCTGCTCATTCTAAATTGGTTCTTATTTATCTACGCGATTAACCATGTCAGTTTGCAGTCGGCGTCGTTTGCCTATATGATTTGTCCGATTGTCACGACGATTTTGGCATTCTTTATTTTGAAAGAAAAGTTGAGTCGATGGCAATGGTTTTCCGTATCGCTATGTGTTATTAGCTGCGCCATCTTGGCTTATGGACATATCACCGATTTAATGTATAGTTTGGTTATTGCTTTTTCGTTTGCGCTCTATTTGATCAGTCAACGGAAAAACAATCAGTTTGATCGATTTGTAGTATTGACGGTGCAAATGTTGATTGCCTCTGTCGTGATTCTTCCTTTTTATCCAGCGTATAGTGGAGTATTACCGACAACTTCCTTGTTTTATATGTTGTTAGTTGTGATTGTCATTGTTTTTACGATTGTTCCCTTGTATTTGAATTTGTATGCTTTAAAAGGAATGAATTCTTCTGCAGTTGGGATTTTGATGTATACAAATCCGTTGATTCATTTTATTTTGGCGGTATTCTATTTTAAAGAAGAAGTACATCTCAATCAGATTGTTTCGTATGGATTGATTTTGATTTCGATTGTGGTTTTTAATGAGCGGTTGTTGAGAAGACACGCTTCGCTGTAGATGCGGCTGCGCCTTTAGACACGCCCTGCGGGCTTTGGACGCGCTTCGCTTTGGACACGCTTCGCTTTGGACACGCTTCGCTTTGGACACGGCTGGGCCTATAGACGGGCCCTTCGGGCTTTGGGATTGTAAGTCCAAATCAGGAGAAATTTTGTAAGTTCTACAACATTTAAGAATCTATAGCGTAGCGCATCCAACCATCCAAAGGCGCAGCCGCATCTAAAGCGAAGCGTTTCTAACTGTCTAAAGGCACAGCCGAGTCTGCAGCGCAGCGTATCCAACCTTCCAAAGGCGCAGCCGAGTCTGCAGCGCAGCGTGTCCAACAATCTGAAGGCGCAGCCGTGTCTTACTGTCCTAGCCCGGATAGAAACGGCATCCTTTTGCGCCGTTGTTTACTTCTTCAGTTCGCTCCACTCGTGTGGCGCGAAAGATATAGTGTATAGCCGGAAACAGCTCCTAAAAATGACATCATGTCAGCTAATTTTCTACAAAACTGACAATTTAGAAACCCCAATTCGCTTGGCACAAAGATTGACTGATGCACGCCGAGTTGTTAAATTAAGCACACTATAATAAACTAAAATAAAACTAAAATGGGTAAAATAATTGGAATTGACTTGGGTACAACGAACTCGTGCGTTTCTGTAATGGAAGGAAACGAAGCAGTAGTAATCCCAAACTCAGAAGGAAAAAGAACCACACCATCGATCATTGCATTTGTGGAAGGTGGTGAGATTAAAGTAGGTGATCCTGCGAAAAGACAAGCGGTAACCAATCCGACAAAAACCATCGGATCAATCAAAAGATTTATGGGACATTCTTTCTCTGAAACTACAGGTGAAGCGAAAAGAGTTCCTTATTCAGTGGTAAAAGGAGATAACAACACACCACGTGTTGATATTGATGGTCGTTTGTACACGGCGCAAGAATTGTCAGCGATGACACTTCAAAAAATGAAAAAAACTGCGGAAGACTATTTAGGTCAAACCGTAACAGAAGCTGTTATTACGGTTCCAGCTTACTTTAACGATGCACAACGTCAAGCGACGAAAGAAGCGGGTGAAATTGCAGGTTTGAAAGTAATGCGTATTATCAACGAACCTACTGCTGCTGCGTTAGCGTATGGTTTGGATAAAAAAGGAGTAGATCAAAAAATTGCAGTATACGATTTAGGTGGAGGTACATTTGATATTTCTATACTTGAATTAGGAGACGGTGTTTTCGAAGTATTGTCAACTAATGGTGACACGCACTTAGGTGGAGATGACTTTGACCAAACGATTATCGATTGGTTGGCAGACGAATTCAACGCTGAAGAAGGAATCGACTTGCGTGTTGATCCGATGTCATTGCAACGTATCAAAGAAGCGGCTGAAAAAGCAAAAATTGAATTGTCTTCTTCATCAGAGACAGAAATCAATTTGCCTTACGTTACGGCTACTGCTTCTGGACCAAAACACTTAGTAAAAAAATTGACTAGAGCTAAATTTGAGCAATTGTCAGATGCTTTGGTAAAACGTTCTATGGAACCTGTTGCTAAAGCGTTGAAAGATGCAGGTTTGTCTACAAAAGATATCGACGAAGTAATCTTAGTTGGAGGTTCTACTCGTATGCCAAGAATTGCGGATGAAGTAGAAAAATTCTTTGGTAAAAAAGCGTCAAAAGGAGTTAACCCTGATGAGGTTGTAGCGATTGGAGCTGCGATTCAAGGTGGTGTACTTTCTGGAGATGTAAAAGATGTATTGTTGTTAGACGTTACGCCTTTGTCTTTGGGAATTGAAACTATGGGTGGTGTTTTGACTAAATTGATTGAAGCCAACACAACCATTCCAACCAAAAAATCACAAGTATTCTCTACTGCTGCGGACTCTCAACCAACAGTTGAAATTCACGTGTTGCAAGGAGACAGAGCGATGGCTGCAGATAACAAAACGATCGGTCGTTTCCACTTAGATGGCATTCCACCAGCACCGAGAGGTGTTCCGCAAATTGAAGTATCTTTTGATATCGATGCGAACGGAATCATCAAAGTATCCGCTACTGATAAAGGAACTGGTAAATCACACGATATCCGTATCGAAGCTTCTTCTGGATTGACAGCGGAAGAAATCGAAAGAATGAAAAAAGATGCGGAAGCGAACGCAGATTCAGATAAAATTGCTAGAGAGCGCGTGGAGAAATTGAACGAAGCAGACAGCATGATTTTCCAAACTGAAAGTCAATTGAAAGAATTGGGCGACAAATTAACCGATGATAACAAAGTGGCGATTGAGTATGCTTTGACTGAATTGAGAATGGCGCATGGTAATCAAGATTTGGAGGCGATTCAAATTGCATTGGACAAGATCAATGCAGCTTGGAAAACAGCAACTGAGGCTATGTATGCTCAAGGAGAACAAGGACAAGCGCAAGACGCGCAACCGCAAGCAGATGCTTCAGGCGATAACACACAAGATGTGGAGTTTGAAGAAGTGAAGTAGTTAGATAAAAGATAATAGACTTTTAGATAATAGATGAAACCGAGTTAGCAATAACTCGGTTTTTTTTTATGTTCAATTCCTACTTGCTTTTGCCAAACATTTTCTGAATAACGAGTACATGGGGAAAAGTTATCGATGCCAAGAAAGAAAAGAAGAGTGCGTTGAAGATTTTTTGATCTTTAAAAATAAAATAGAGAGTAAAGATGCCGGCCAGTGAGACGATCCAATAGACAAATGCCGAGCGGAAATACAATTTAAAATTATCAAACGTGGCTTTGCCAAACAGAAATCTGATCTGATCCATGATTGATGGGATGCTGTGCCAGAAAATGAAATATAAAGCAAATCCCCATATAAGACTGGAGACTCTAAATAGTATAGCAAAGACGAATAGGTAAAAAAGTTCCGAAAAAAAGTAGTTTTTAAATTCTTGAATTCGAAAGTAAAGAAATAGGCTTATTCCTATAAATAGTGTTATGTGAATTTTAAGAACCAGCAAAAAGTGGGGTAATGGTATGTTGATTGTTGAAATGGCCAATATTACCTTTTGAACTTCTACTGCGTGGAACGAAAACAACAGGAATAGTATAAGCAGTCCATAGACCATTTGATAAAGAGACTTAACCCAAGCAATTTCAATTTGAAGTTGATGATTCCATTGCTGTTCACCAAAATGATAACCACTGACCACTATAAAGAGAGACAATGCCAACCAAGGGATAATGTAGAATAGTAACGCTCCGAAAAGCACGATGCAAACGTAGTAGAATAGTATTTTATAGAAAAAGAGTGTCTTCTTTTCGGTATTTACATTTTTTATCAGCGCTAAATCGTTTGCGCCATGCAGAATTCCAAAGGAAAAGATTAGTACAAATCCTACAAATAATTGAAACTCATTTTCAAAAAATGAATTTATCCACAAACCTATAAAGCTTGCTATTATTGCAAAGTTAGAATATTTAGCCATTCAATTTTATATTTTGTTTGAATATAAGTAAAAAAAAGTAAACAATTTGTTTTTTATTTTGTTTAATATTTTTTAGTTTTACTTAAACAAATTACTAACTAAATATTATATTTTATGTCAAACTTATTTTTATCTACATCGCTTATCGCGAAAATGTTGCCAACTGACTATGTTGGTTTTACTTTCTTTGTTGGCTGTATGGCTATGATGGCTGCGTCAGCTTTTTTCTTTTTGTCTTTAAGTCAATTTGACAAAAAGTGGCGTACTTCGGTTTTAGTTTCAGGTTTAATTACCTTCATTGCCGCAGTACATTATTTTTACATGAGAGATTATTGGGCTTCTTTTCAAGAATCACCAACATTTTTCCGTTATGTCGATTGGATTCTAACGGTGCCTTTAATGTGTCTTGAGTTTTACTTAATTCTTAAAGTTGCTGGTGCAAAACAAAATTTGTTGTGGAAAATGATTTTCTACTCAATTATCATGTTGGTTACTGGATATTTCGGTGAAGCTGTTGATCCGATGAATGCTTGGATTTGGGGATTAGTTTCAGGTATCGCTTATTTCGCAATCGTATATGAAATCTGGTTAGGTGAAGCGTCAAAATTAGCTGCTGCTGCTGGAGGAAATGTTTTGGCTGCACACAAAATTTTATGCTGGTTCGTACTAGTTGGTTGGGCAATTTATCCATTAGGATATATGTTAGGAACTGACGGGTGGTATACAAGCATTGTTGGGAAAGGAAATGTTGACGTTGCTTACAACATTGCAGATGCCATCAACAAAATCGGATTTGGATTGGTAATTTACAGCTTAGCAATTAAATCTCAGAAAGATTAGTTTAAACCATTTTTTTAGTTTTTTAAGTAAGACCAGATTAGCGATAATCTGGTTTTTTTATGCTTTGTTAAAAAGCAATTACTTCTCATTTATTTTTGTAATTTTCCGCAACCAAAAAATAGATTATGAAAAAATGTTTGCTTATTGTTGCTTTATTTTTTGTGGCAACAGCCACTTTTGCGCAGAAAAAGAAAGCTTCAAAAACTGCCGCTTCTTCTGCATTAGCGAAGCTTAACAATCTTTCGATGGAATTAATTAAAGATAATCTCTATTTATTTATTGAAAACAAAGGCGCAAAAAAAGATACCATCTTGCTTAAAAAGTATGAGGTGAAAGGCAATCCAACCGACTGTAAAATCACGGCTTTTATAACTAAAGGAACGGCTTTACATTTGATAACTTGGGCGGAAACATCTATTACAGAATCTAAGGAAAAGACCGAGAATAAGACCATGCAGTACAATGAAGTCTGGAATATCAAAACCAAAACTAAAGCCTTTTCAAACCTGCAAACCACTACCAAGATTAAAGAAATTCAATATCTCGATAAATTGAAAAACGCATCACAAACTGTTGATAAAATTCGCAACGAAGGACTCGCTTTTACACTAACCAAGGAAGGCGATGTGAATTTGAAAAACAAAACACAAGAAAACAACTTGAGCTATAATGCGTCGAGTAATGTGTATCAGAATTTGAAGGATCTTGCGAAGAAGAAGTAGTTGAGGGTTGTAAGTTATAAGTTGTTGGTTGCGCTCTTAATAAAAAATGAAAAAGCGGCTTCACAATGAAACCGCTTTTTTTATCTTATCAAAAGTGTAACTTACAACGTACAACGTACAACTTGCAGCTCAAAATTAATTCACCCTAATCTCAAACATCTTATCCCAATTTTTTCCCGTAACAAAGATTGTTTTAGTTTTGGGATTATAGGCGATTCCATTCAACACTTCCGCGCCAGCAAATTTGATTTTACTTCGCAGTCCAGCTAAATTCAATACACCTTCTACTGCTCCAGAAATAGGATTAATCACTGCTATCGCATCTTTTTGCCAAATGTTGCCGTAGATTTTTCCGTCAATCCACTCGAGCTCATTGATGCTTTTGATTTTATTGGTATTCGTATACACATTGATATAACCTTCCATTTTTTGCGTCTCTGGATTCATGGTCCAGATTTTTTCTGTTCCGTCCGATTGGTAAATATTTTTCCCGTCATTGGTCATTCCCCAACCTTCGATAGGTTTGTCATAAGCAAAAGTCTTGATTTGTTTTAGTGTATTAGCATCGTAGATAAATCCAACATTCGATTGCCAAGTCAATTGGTAAATTTTGTTGTTGATCACCGTAATTCCTTCTCCAAAATGATCCGGATTGTCCATATTCACTTGCTTGAATACTTTTCCGGTTTTGTAATCGTATTTTCTAAAATGTGATGCGCCTTTTTGACCAGTACTTTCCATCAAAGTATCTCTAAAGAACTCAAATCCTTCAGTAAAAGCCAAAGTATCATGCGGAAACGTATTGACAATCGTGTAGTTGAGCAATTTCGGTTCAATATTCGAAACCACTTCAATGCGCGCCGTCGTTTCTACATTTTCACCTTCAAAATACACCAAAGCTTTGAGGTTTTGATAACCAAGCTTTTTGCCATTCAGTGGCAAATTGACTTTTTCATCGCCAGTTTTCGAGGCGATTTTCATGTCGTTGGCGTAGTAAATAATACTGTCAATTTTTTTGTTTTGCGGATTCAAAACCGACAAAGTCGCCGTTTCATTGGGTTGATACACTTCGTTAAAAGCCGCCGTATCAAAACTGAAAAGACTTTCATTATCTTTTTTAGAGCTACCGCAAGATGCTGCGAATGATGCTAATAAAATGAGCAATAGGGAGTTATAGTTTTTCATCAATAAAATTTTACAAATGCAATATACAATAGTAATTTATATGTCCAATTCCGTTTGCGAAAATACAAAAAGATTGTATATTTGCGCCGGCAAGTCCTACACGACCAGCTCCTGCAAAATCCTCCAGGATGGGAACATAGCAAAGGTATGTGGTTGAGCGGTGCGATGTAGGTCGCTTGCCATTTTTTAATCTTCCTTGATGGAGGATTTTTTTTTGATTTTTTTTAAGGAGCCGGGAACCTGCTATTCGTTACAATCTTTTTTGTTTTGTCACACCGAGCGAAGTCGAGGTGCCTCACCCAAAACAAAAAAGGATTTCCACTACTATCAGGGCTAGGGCAGAAGGTAAGATTGAAAGACTACTAGAATAAGAGATTATATGAAGAGAACCAGTATCGCGAAATCTTACAGTTTACTTATCCAAAAATCGAAAAAATACTATCTTTACCCTCAAACAGTCTTACAGTCTCATAATCTCATAATCTTACAGTCTAAAAATGAAATCTATTCTCATCGCATTCTTATTCATCTCAACACTTTCCTTCGCCCAAACCGACGCTAATGCACAATATCAAACTTTTGCTGCAGACTTTGAAGCTTATAGCAACAACCCAGAAGTCGCTTCGGAAAACAGTACCCTAAAACCCGGCCCATGTGGACAGTATAACCTGATATTTATGGTTACTGGACAAGGCGAAAAGCAATTGGTCAATACACCACCAGCACGCAAATTGTGTTTCGATTTGAACCGCTATGATAAAGCAAAAAACCCAGAGCTTGCAAAAGATTGGGAATACGAAATCAAACCTGTAGGCGATCGATTTTATACCATTCGCGCGACCAAAAAAGGAGCGGAAGACAAGCAAGAAATGTATTATTACGAACGAAAGAAATAGAAAAAGTTATATGTTGTAAGTTGTAGGTTAGAATAGTCCTAACGTACAACTTACAACATGCAACCGACAACCAAAAACATGAACAAAGTCGTTCTCATCACCGGAGCATCCTCAGGTATCGGCAAAGCCATCGGCGAATTCCTGCATCATAAAGGATTCATGGTCTATGGCACCAGTCGAAATCCAGATAAAATTACCAATTCTGTTTTTCCCTTGATTACTTTGGATGTAAGAAATTCTGATAGCATTCAAGTGGCAGTGGCTAAAGTCATCGCTATTTCTGGCAGATTGGACATACTCATCAACAACGCTGGAATTGGTATTACTGGACCTTTAGAAGAAATTCCAATGGAAGAAATCAAAGCGAATTTTGACACGAATTTTTTCGGACCGATTACCGTGATGCAAGCCGTTTTGCCTCAAATGCGTGAACAACAATCTGGACTAATCATCAATATTTCTTCCATTGCTGGTTGTATGGGATTGCCGTATCGCAGTATTTATTCGGCGTCGAAAGGCGCGTTGAGTCTAGTTACCGAAGCCTTACGCATGGAAGTAAAATCTTTCGGAATTCAAATTACCGATGTGGCGCCTGGAGACTTTGCTACCAACATCGCTGCGGGTCGTTATCATGCACCAAGTAAAAGTTCAGCTTATGAAAAACCATACGCTGCCACTTTACAAATGATGGATGCGCATGTCGATTCTGGAAGCAATCCAATAGAAATGGCAGAAGCAATCTACTCAATAATCCAAAATCCAAATCCAAAAGTGCATTATAGAGTGGGACTTTTGCTACAGAAGTTCTCGATTGTTTTAAAGAAAATTCTGCCGGATACGGTTTATGAAACAATGTTGATGAATCATTATAAACTATAGTAGAGTAGAGATTATAACATAAAGAAAACTAAGCGTAACCGAAAAGCTATACGAGTAGGAAATCTAAAAAAACATTAAATGAAAAAACAATTACTTTTTATTGCTTTCGCAAGTCTGGTTACTTCGATAGCTTCAGCGACCGATTTGTATGTTAGAAATTTAGGTGCTGGCGGTGCTTATTCCACGGTAAGTGCAGCAATTGCAGCGGCTTCTGATGGCGACCGAATTATTATTAAACCCAAAACGAGTGGGACAGGTGCTTATGTAGAAAACTTAACGATAAACAAATCGCTCACTTTTGTATCTGAAACCATTTATAATAGATATTTTATTCAAGGTAGCATAAACATTACGCCACAAGCTGGAAGAGTCGTTACTTTTAGTAGTCTCAGCTCTGGAGATTTTACAATTTATAATGTAAATGTTACTGCAGCTACTATTGGCGGGCGAACTACCGTTAACCTTTATAATTGTTTTTTGAATAATGTAGATGCGAGTTTTCCTAATACTACCGTGAACATGTCGGGATGCGTCGTCAACGGCTATGCCTTTTTTTCACATGGAAGATGCACGGGAAATAGTGCTGGATTTATCAGCATCTATAGTCAGGGTATTGACACCAATCTTGCCGCAGAGGATGTCGAAATTATAGGAAATTATACTGGGAACGGAATCACCAATCAACAAAGCAGTTATAGTTTTAAGTTCTTGAATAATTTTACATCAGGCATTAATATTTTCGGTAGTAAACCGAACAGTTCTAATGAAATCATAAACAATACAATTTATCAACCTAATGGCGGAGACATCGCACCCATATATCTTACGGGAAATGGCGATCCTGGCAGTGGCGGAAACATTGCAATCATGAATAATGCGATTTCTTTTGTAGTGGGACAAACCAATTCCTGCATACAAACCGATGGCATAGCAACAGTAACGGCATCCTATAACGTTTCTACAAATGCCTTTCTTACCGAAGGGACCATTACGCAAAGCAACAATACTGGAGCAGTCAATATGAATTTTGATAATGTAGTTTGGACGGCGGTTACTGGCGGTAATGTAAACGCCGGAAATCCTGCCGTAATCTACACTGATTTAGATTTAACCAGAAACGACGCAGGTCATTATGGTGGCTCAAATAGTTGGGAAAACTACTGGCCTGCCGATGGTGGAGGTATGCCACAAGTAAACTATCTGGTGACTCCTAGAGCAATTTTAAGCACCAGCACTTTGAATGTTTCGGGTTCAGGATATTCTAAATAATTTTAAAAGCAATACAGATGAAAAAATTTATATATAGTGCAACGGCGTTCTTAACAGTAGTCGTTTGTTTAGCTCAGAATTCAATAATGCAAGCCGAATATTTTTGGGATACAGATCCAGGTTTTGGTCTTGGCACTCCAGTTTTAGCCACAGATGGCAGTTTCAACAGTGCCTATGAACAAATAAACAAAACCGGAATTGCGCTGCCACCACTAGGATTACATGTTTTCAATATTCGTATCAAAGATAATTCGGGCGTTTGGGGACCAGCTTTCAAAAATGTTATCAGTATACAGACGACTTTAGGAACGGCTGATTTTGAATTGAAAAATGTAGTAGCTTATCCAAATCCAGTGAAGGATATTTTGAACATAAGCCTTGAACAAAATATTACGGCTGTGTCGCTTTATAATGTGCTCGGCCAAGAAATACAGAAGAGATTTTATAGTAGCAAAGAAATTACAATTGATCTCTCAAGTTTGGTAGCTGGGACTTATTATGTAAAAGTAACTTCAGACAATGCAATTAAAACTTTGAAAGTGGTTAAAGACTAAAAGTTGCAATTTTCAATTTATAAATCCCAAATTCTAAAAGAGTTTGGGATTTTTTTATGGATTATTTGTGTAGGGATTAAAAAAAATCTCAGGAACTTAGAAACTCAGGTACTCAGAAACTTAAAAAATAAGTTGTAATTTTACGCCCGCGTTAGATTTGCTTCGCCAGTTCGCTAGCGCTCGGGTGATATTAAGAGGAGGAAGTCCAGTGGACTTCAGGTATTTTTTTGATATTAAATTTATAGAAAAAAACTAATTTTTAACTTATACCGCGTTAGGGATAGGAGCAAGTACCGTGTACTGCGGATAGCCCGACCCGCAGGGAAACGCCCAATCGATTAAACACATCAACGATTAAACAAATTAACGAATCCACAAATAAACATTATTATATGAAATTTTTTATTGACACTGCCAACCTAAACGAAATCAAAGAAGCGCAATCGCTCGGAATTTTAGATGGCGTTACTACAAATCCGTCGTTGATGGCAAAAGAAGGGATCACCGGTAAGAATAATATTTTGAAACATTATGTAGATATCTGCAACATTGTGGATGGCGATGTGAGTGCCGAGGTTATTGCGACCGATTTTGACGGAATGGTTCGTGAAGGCGAAGAATTGTCGGAATTGCACGAGCAGATTGTAGTCAAATTGCCCATGACAAAAGATGGAGTGAAAGCTTGTAAATACTTCTCTGACAAAGGAATTCGTACCAATGTGACGTTGGTTTTTTCTGCAGGTCAAGCATTATTAGCAGCCAAAGCAGGAGCGACCTATGTTTCTCCATTTATTGGTCGATTGGATGATATTTCTACGGATGGTTTGATTTTGATTGAAGAAATTCGTTTGATTTATGACAACTACGGATTTGAAACGGAAATTCTTGCGGCTTCAGTTCGTCATACGATGCATATCGTAAACTGTGCTAAATTGGGTGCTGATGTGATGACTGGTCCACTTTCTGCCATTTTAGGATTACTTAAACATCCGTTGACCGATAATGGATTGGCGCAGTTTTTAGCGGATTACGCGAAGGGAAATCAGTAAAGTTTATAGACCGTAAGATTTTTAGACTGTAAGATTTAGGGACTTTAAGATATAAAAACGGGCTTCGTAATGAAGCCCATTTTTTATTTTATAACAATGCAAATCTTATTATCCTAAAATCCTATAGTCCTACGATCTAACTTACAATTCTTTCTCGAAATTGACGTCAAACAAATTCGTAAAGGCATTTTTAATTGCACCATTTTGGTCAAGGACAATGGTTCGGTGCACTTTCATAATTGCCCATTTGGCTTTGAGATCTTCGAAGTTGGTGCAGCGGAATTCTGTAATTCCAGCATATTCCAGTTCTTTCAATTTGGCTTTCCAAAGATCTTGATCTTTATCGAGATTGATACCGATAAATTGATAATCAAGATGTTTTGATTTAAGCGCAACTATTTTTTTATGAGCAGCGATCATATGTGAGGAGAGGTTTTCCGTCCATAAGAAAATTACTGTTTTCTTCTTTAAGATATCATTGGAAGATATCAAGTGGTTATTTGAATCGACTAACTCTACTTTTGGCAATGCGTTACCAATCTTTAGCAATTGAATGGCGTTGCCAATCTTGATAATTTCATTTTTTTTGCTTTTGTCGGTTGAATATTTATGATAAGTATCAAGGAAAATCTTGTTGTTGACCATATTTTGGTCTTCCAACAAATAAGTAAAAGCAATATTATTAAGAATGATATTTTTCACCGCTTTGTTTTTGATTAGACTATCGGCGAAATTTAGCTTTTTGATGTTAGTTCTTAACTCTAAATCTACCTGAGAATAATGATTATGATAGTGAATCGTCGATACATTGTTGAGCATATAAGAAAGGTAATTTACAAAGGGTGAAAAACCGCTGAGCTGCACATCATTGTAGTCAATCATTTTTCTATAATCATAAAAATCTGTTGGCAATTTTTCGTAGATATCTTCACCTGTGCGCATCATATGGGCAGTCGGGTACATTTCTTTCTTGGAGTAGTGGTGAAAATCTATCGTTGCTTTGGCGTATTTGTCAAATTCATCGCTCCACTTGATGGCCTCTTTTTTAATGTCATAAAATTTCTTTTTTGACGCGTAAGAAGAGTCTATATTCTTAGTAAAATCAGCAATCGAATAATCGAAAACGTCGAATAACGTACTACGATCTTCTTCGTTTTTCATATACATTTCCATCAAAAAATTATTTTTTCGATCGCCTCTACCGCAGAAAATAACTGAATTATCGAAGTCTTTTGCATTAATCCGAACCATGATGCTATCATTCTTGTCGAAGTAAACGTACTGATACTCTGGTTCGTTTTTGAAAGTATACATTCCTGGAGTTAGAGAATCAAATTTGATGAAAAAACGATTGTTCTCATCAATCTTTGCACTGTCGATTACTTCGGAATTGCGACAAAAAAGAATATATGGGTTGTTGGGATTCGTGACTTCTCCCCCAAAATAAGCAGTGTAATTGTCGCCTTTATAAGCTTTATCACAAGAACAAAACAGGGTAATGACTGAAGTAGTAAGTAGTAGAAGTGTATGTAGTTTGGTGCTATACATGGAGACTAGGCTAGTGTACAAAAATATTCAGTTGAGCCGAGTTATTCTGTTAACAGTGCGTTAAATAAAAAACCCCATATTTAATGGTTTTAGCTCTAAATAATCATTCCTATTTTTATACTTTTGCAGAAATTTTATAAAACAGTTTTCATGTTAACAGTTAACAATTTATCGGTACAATTTGGAAAGAGAATCTTATTTGATGAAGTGAATACAACGTTCACTCATGGTAACATCTACGGTGTTATTGGAGCAAATGGTGCTGGAAAATCAACTTTTTTAAAAATCATCGCTGGCGATATCGATCCGACTTCAGGACACATTCACTTAGAACCTGGGAAAAGGATGTCGGTGTTGAATCAGAACCACAATATGTTTGATGAACATACGGTTTTGGAAACGGTATTGATGGGAAATAAGATTTTGTATGCCGTTAAAAAGGAAATGGATGAACTGTATCTCGATTATAATGATGCCAATGTGGATAGAATAGGAGAGTTGCAGGTGCAATTTGAGGAAATGAATGGCTGGAATGCCGATTCTGATGCGGCTTCGATGTTATCAAACTTAGGAATTACGGAAGACAATCACTATACTTTAATGAGCGATTTGGATGGAAAATTAAAGGTTCGTGTATTATTAGCACAAGCCTTATTTGGAAATCCTGATATGCTAATCATGGATGAGCCTACCAATGACTTAGATTTTGAAACCATCGCCTGGCTTGAGAATTTCCTAGCGAATTATGAAAATACAGTAATTGTTGTTTCGCATGACCGTCACTTTTTAGATGCAGTTTGTACTCATATATCTGACATCGATTTTGGTAAAATCAACCATTATTCTGGGAATTATACATTTTGGTATGAGTCTTCGCAATTAGCAGCAAAACAAAGAGCGCAGCAAAATAAAAAAGCGGAAGAAAAGAAGCAGGAATTAGAGGAATTTATTCGACGTTTTAGCGCGAATGTGGCCAAATCGAAACAAGCGACTTCCAGAAAAAAAATGATTAGTAAGTTGAATATTTCTGAAATCAAACCATCAAGCCGTCGTTATCCAGCAATCATCTTTGACCAAGAAAGAGAAGCGGGCGATCAGATATTGAATGTGGAAAACTTAAGCGCTTCTTTAGATGGCGAAACTTTGTTTTCCGGTGTCGATTTAAATATGGCGAAAGGTGATAAGATTGTTTTATTCTCCAAAGATTCTAGAGCTACAACGGCTTTTTATGAAATTTTAAATAGAAATCAAAAAGCAGATTCTGGCACCTTCGATTGGGGAATTACAACCAATCAAGCGTACTTACCGTTAGACAATCACTCGTTTTTTGAAAATGACTACACTTTGGTAGATTGGTTGCGTCAATGGGCCAAAACAGAAGAAGAACGAGAAGAAGTGAATATCCGTGGATTTTTAGGAAAGATGATTTTCTCTGGAGAGGAAGCATTGAAAACAAGTCGCGTCTTGTCCGGAGGAGAAAAAGTGCGATGCATGTTGTCACGGATGATGATGGAACGCGCGAATGTGTTGATGTTGGATGAACCTACCAATCACTTGGATTTGGAATCGATTACCGCTTTCAATAATTCATTGAAGAATTTTAAAGGTTCTGTGATTTTCACAACGCATGATCATGAGTTTGCTCAAACTGTCGGAAATAGGGTTGTCGAGTTAACACCACAAGGAGCGATTGACAGATATATGACTTTCGATGATTATTTGGATGATGAGAAAGTGCAAGAATTGCGTGTTAAGATGTATTCATAAAAACAAATAACCGTTTCAATTTTGAAGCGGTTTTTTTATAAAACGGCAAAAGCGAATTAAATAAAAACGTATTTTTACACACCAAACACTTTAAAGCATGAGTCAAAAAGTATTGCTCACCTCAAAAGAAGTCAATATTATATTGCACCGTTTGGCCTGTCAGTTGATTGAGAAACACCTTGATTTTTCAAACACTATTCTGATTGGAATTCAACCAAGAGGTATTTTTCTCGCGGAAAGGTTAAAATTGCTTTTGGAAAAAGACTTCAATATTAGCAACATCTCGCTGGGATTACTAGATATTACTTTTTTTAGGGATGATTTCAGAAGAACGGACAAACCAATAGAAGCCAATCGAACTCAGATTGATTTTGTTGTAGAAGATAAAAACGTCATATTTATTGATGATGTCTTGTATACTGGGAGAAGCATTCGTTCGGCATTAACAGCGATTCAATCTTTTGGTCGACCTTCTGAAATTGAACTTTTGGTTTTGATTGACAGACGATTTAGCAGACATCTACCCATTCAACCTGATTATCGTGGGAGACAAGTAGATGCCATCAATAATGAGAAAGTGAAAGTGTGCTGGAAAGAACAAGACGGCGAAGATGCCGTGTATTTAGTGCCGACGACCAGCAATCAACAACCAACAACTTAAGAAGAGATGAGTGAATTAAGTGTTAATCATTTATTAGGAATCAAATATCTTCAGCCCGAGGATATTCAACTTATTTTTGAAACTGCGGATCACTTTAAAGAAGTAATTAATCGTCCAATCAAGAAGGTTCCGTCGCTTCGAGACATCACTATCGCCAATATCTTTTTTGAAAATAGTACGAGAACAAAGCTTTCTTTTGAATTAGCCCAAAAGCGACTATCAGCCGATGTCATCAGTTTTTCAGCAGCACAATCATCGGTCAAAAAAGGAGAAACGTTGATTGATACGGTTAATAACATATTAGCCATGAAAGTGGATATGGTCGTCATGCGACATGCCAATCCTGGAGCAGCGTACTTTCTATCACAAAATGTTAAGGCAAGTATCATTAATGCTGGAGATGGTGCGCATGAACACCCTACGCAAGGACTATTAGACAGTTATTCCATCCGCGAAAAATTAGGAGATGTCGGAGGAAAAAAGGTGGTAATTGTAGGCGACATATTGCATTCAAGAGTGGCGCTTTCGAATATTTATGCGCTGCAAATGCAAGGCGCAGAAGTGAAAGTTTGCGGCCCGAAGACGCTCATACCAAGATATATAGAATCACTAGGCGTGACGGTCGAATCGGATCTTCGAAAAGCATTAGAATGGTGCGACGTAGCCAATATGCTTCGTGTACAAAATGAGCGAATGGAAGTAAATTACTTTCCATCCACTAGAGAATATGCGCAACAATACGGACTCAATAAAACACTTTTGGAATCCTTAAGCAAAGAGATCGTCATCATGCATCCCGGGCCCATCAATCGCGGTGTAGAAATCACTAGCGAAGTTGCCGATTCTAAACAATCTGTCATACTGAATCAAGTCGAAAACGGCGTAGCGATTAGGATGGCAGTCATCTACTTGCTGGCGTCTAAAATTCAACAATAAATTTCAATTCTTCGATTATAATAAAGTTTAAAAGTTGTAAATTAGCGTACATCTAATATTTTACGACATGAAAGTTGAGCAAAAAGGACATACGGTAACCATCAAAGATACACAAGGTGATTTAGTTTCATTTTTGATGAAAGTCACGCATGAATACAAATCTTTTGAGAAGTACAATATTATTCTGGACATTTCCCATCATAAAGATTTGACAATCAAACAAATTAATAGTTTCCTTCCTTTAATTAAGACGCATTCAAAAGCGAAGAAATCAATCGTACTTGTCGCTGATGGCGTTCATTTTACCAATGTATCACAACACATTACCATCGTTCCCACACTTCTAGAAGCGCACGACATCATCGATATGGAGGAAATAGAACGGGATTTAGGATTCTAATCAATTGATTTTTTTCAGGAGCCGGGAACCTGCTGTTCGTTTCAATCTTTTGCGCCGACCGCCGGCACAAAAGGATTTCCACTGCCATCAGGGCTAGGGTTAATCAATAACCAAAACTACTATTTACATCATCGATTTTTACCTTAAAAATGAAATTAACCATACTCGGCTGTTACGCCGCTACACCACGAACCATTACCAATCCGACATCGCAAGTATTAGAGATAAAGAACCGAATGTTTTTGATTGATTGTGGTGAAGGCACTCAAGTGCAATTGCGAAAACACAAGATTAAGTTTTCGAAAATCAATCATATTTTCATTTCACATCTTCATGGGGATCATTTTTATGGTTTGATTGGACTGGTTTCGACTTTTATGTTGCTGAATCGAACCAATGATTTGCATATCTACGGCCCGAAAGGAATTAAGGAAGTCATCACGTTGCAACTTCGACTTGCCAATTCGTGGACCAGTTATGGTTTGTATTTTCATGAATTGGAATCAAAGGAAAGTGAAATTGTATTTGAAGATGAAAAAGTAATCGTCAAAACAATTCCACTACGACACAGAATTTACACCAATGGTTTTCTTTTTATAGAGAAAATTGGCGATCGAAAGTTGAACGTTGATGCGGTACAACAATATGAAATTGATACCGTATTTTACCAGAAAATAAAGAATGGGAAAGATATCACTTTAGATGACGGTCGTATAATCGAGAATAAGTTATTGACTTTCGATCCCGAGAAACCGAAGCGTTATGCTTTTTGTTCAGACACGCAATATGAGGAAGGAATCGTTCCTTTAATAGAAAATGTGACGGCGCTCTACCACGAATCTACATTTTTGGAATCGGAAGCTGAAAAAGGTGCGATTACGATGCACAGTACAGCAAAGGAAGCCGCCAGAATTGCGCTGAAAGCCAATGTTGAGCAATTGATCTTAGGACATTATTCAACGAGGTATAGCAGTATCGAACTATTTAAAGAGGAAGCGGAAACAATTTTTCCAAACATTCTGCTTGCTGACGATGGTGTCTCTTTCGAGTTTTAGCGTCACTAAGAATTGATGAACAAGACAAACTTATTACCTTAGCACTTTAAAAACTTAGTATTATTTAGGATGAATGATTTGAGCAATTACCGAAAGTCTTATGACAAAAGTGAACTTCTAGAGCATATGATTCCTGAAGATCCGATAAACTTGTTTCACAAGTGGTTTCATGAAGTCAAAAATTTTGGAGGTGTAGAGGAAGTAAATGCGATGACGGTTGCTTCTATAGGGCTGGATAACTTTCCAAAAGCTAGAGTGGTTCTATTAAAGCATTATGATGAGCAAGGATTTGTATTCTACACCAACTATAATTCAGAAAAAGGCAAGTCGATATTGCACAATCCAAATATTTGTTTGTCTTTTTTTTGGCATTCATTAGAAAGGCAAGTGATCATAAAAGGAATCGCAGAGAAGACAAGTCCTGAGGTTTCCAATAACTACTTTGCCTCTCGTCCTGTTGGAAGTCAATTGGGAGCAGTTGTATCTGAACAGTCTGAGATTATTCCAAACAGAGATATCCTAGAAGACAAACTGCGTCATTTAGAAAAGCAATGGGAAGGAAAAGAAATTCCGCGACCTAGCCATTGGGGCGGTTTTTTGGTTCGTCCTATTTCTGTTGAGTTTTGGCAAGGCAGACCAAATCGTTTGCATGATCGCATTAGATATACCTTGAACGACGACTACAACTGGAAAGTGGAACGGTTGGCACCCTGATGATCAAATAAATATACTATTTCAATTGAAGATCGCTAAAAGGCGGTCTTTTTTTATGCATGATTGTTTGTTAATTTGTAAGAAAATTATCTTATAAAAATTAAAAAAGATGTAATTCAACGATTTTATTTTGCACTTAAACGGTAATTGCTGTAATATTGACTCAAGAAATAACAACAATACGTTCATCATTACAAAATAAAGGAAGTTTGCCCCACATGCTTCTCGAGTTTTAAAAAACATATTAAAGGAGTTTGCCCCACAATCTACTTTAAACTTAAACCTACAGCTTATGAAAACTTATGCACTTAGAGCAATCGTGCCAATGGCATTCTTGTTCACTTTGATTTCTTGTTCTTCTAACGAAACAGAAGAAACTGCAGCAGCAAAACCAGAATTAATTCAAAACTACGATTACAATTCATCTGAGTTGCAATTAGCTGATTTGATTAATGAACATAGAGTTAGCTTAGGATTAAATCCACTACAATTAATCAATCACGTATCATACAAATCAGAGGAGCACAATGCTTACATGATCGCAAGAAAAGTCGTTAATCACGATTTGTTTCCTCAGCGTTCGGAGAATATTATTGAAGTTTTAGGTGCTGTAAAAGTAAATGAGAACGTGGCATATAACTTTGTGTCATCTAGTTCTGCCCTAAATGCATGGTTAAATAGTCCAGGTCATAAAGAAAACATTGAAGGAAACTTTACTCATTTTGGTATCTCTATAAGAATAGATGCTGAAACAGGTAAGAAATACTACACGAATATCTTTATTAAAAAATAAATTAAAGTTGAGTTTAATTTAATTATGTTTTGTTTTGACACTAAAACCACTCGTAAGAGTGGTTTTTTTTTGTTAATTCCTTCAACAAAACTGCGAAAAATCGTGTAGTCTTATTTAGATAAAAATTCGTTTATGATTTCAGTTTATAATTTCAGATGCAACTCTGACCATATTGAGTCCATGTGTTATTATTTTATTTATATGTCTTAAAAATTGTGAAATTTAAAAAGAGGTTTCCTTTTATTTGAAGGAATAGGATTACCTTCGTTCTTTTAACCATTTTTGTAACTAATACGCTAAGATGATGTGGTGGAAGAAATATCAAAGCCTTTTGTTCATCTTGGTGCTTTTTACCTATCAAGCTGCCTACTGTCAGGAGAATGGTAAAACAAAAGACACGGCCAGAGTTTACAGAGCAATTGAAAAGTACTCGACAGGAAGCAAATTTAAATCATTCGTTTACAAGTTACTATTCGAACCAATTGCCAAGCAAAAAGCCACAAAAGTTGTAGTGGCAAAAATGAAAAAGCAAAATTACAAAAAATTAGAAGGAAAAATCATCCGAAGAATTAAGGTCACAACGTTAGATCCATTTAGTTATTCTGCCACAGATACCAATCAAGTTCCGAATAAAAAGTGGGCCAAAGTTGGTAATAGTTTGCATCTTAAATCGAAGAAGTTCGCCATTTATAATCTGTTGTTATTTAAAAAGAATAAGCCTTTAGATTCTCTATTGATGAAGGAAACGGAGCGTCTGATAAGAAGGCAAAGATTTGTTCGTAGTGTCGCCATTTCCTCTACTTTGGTAAATAAGAATTCTGATTCTGTTGATGTCTCAATTCGTGTTCTGGATTCGTGGAGTTTTGCACCAGATTTTACGCTAAGTGGTTCAAAATCGACCATTTTTTTGCGTGAAAGAAATTTTGCAGGAACGGGACATGAATTGACTACTTATGTATCTAAAAAAATAGGGTCAAATAGCAATGGATTTGGTACAAATTATACTATTCCAACGATAAAAAACACATACATTCAAACTACGTTGAGCTACGAAAGAGATCTTGATAGCAATTATAAACAGTATGTAAATATCGAACGTCCGTTTTATTCGCCTGTGGCTAAATGGGCGGGTGGAGTATATTTGGACCAAGTTTTTGAAAAAGGAGTCGCAATAAATTCGTCGACGGATACGATACTAAATTCTAAGTCAAGGGTAAAAGACTTTTGGGGCGGTCACTCCATTCCAATGTTTAACGGGAATACTGAATTTGAGCGATTCACAAACTTTGTAGTTTCGGCTCGATTTCTCAATAAAGAGTATTCGGAAGTTCCGATTATTGGAATTGACAGCTTAGGAGTCTATTCAAACGAGAATTTATATCTTCTTTCATTTGGAATTTCTTCAAGAAAGTATACGCAAGATAAGTACATTTTTAATTTTAATGTCACGGAGGATATCGCATCGGGTTATACGTTTTCGATAACAACTGGTTCCCAGAACAAAAACCAAAATAACAGAATGTACGTTGGCGCTAGAGCTGCCTATGGCAATTACTTCGATTTTGGGTATTTGAGTAGCAATTTAGAATATGGAACTTTTTTCGACGGACCAACTACGGTGCAAAGTGCTTATAGTTTTAATATCACCTATTTCACAAATTTAGTTGATACAGGAAAGTGGAAATTTAGACAATTTATTAAGCCGCAAGCAATAATTGGCACAAAACGGATAGACTCAAATACTGATAAAATTACACTAAACGGTGAAAATGGTCTTGCAGGATTTAACAGCAGCAAAATTTTCGGGACAAAAAAACTACTGTTAACTTTTCAAACTCAAGCTTATTCTCCATGGCAAGTTCTTGGTTTCCGCTTAAATCCATTTATAAATTATACTTTGGGTATGATTGGACAGCCTAATACAGGATTTAATAACAGCAAATTGTATTCTGAATTTGGAGTGGGCGTCATCGTAAGTAATGATTATTTAGTATTTAGTAATTTCCAATTTTCACTTTCTTTTTTCCCTATTCTACCTGAGGATGCTACAAATTCGTATAAGACCAACTCGTTAAAGACTTATGATTTTGGATTACAAGAATTTGATATTGCTAAACCATTATTAGTGCGGTATCAGTAATCCTCACCATAAATTTGAATGAAAGGTAATTGGTGTTATAGAATGAATTCCTCAATTCTATTTTCAAAGGTGTTTTTCGACTTGCATATCTTAGTATTATTCTTAAATGCAGGATTGACTAACACCACCATCAATAGTTTTTACAAAATTCTATTTTATCCATTTCTTCTTCAAATTGAGGAAATAACTTTCAAAATATTGGTAAGATAAATGAGCAGTAATTACAGTAAAAATAAGTACTAGAACATTAAATATTATTATAGAAAAGTAACCTGGAATTTTATCAATCACAGTTAATTTCAAAAACAGAAAACCTACAAATTGCATCATAATGGCATGATACATATATACCCCGTATGATATTTTGCCTAAATATGTAAGTATTTTACCTTCCAATATTCTTATCGGTTTTTCTGCAAAACTTGAAATTGTTAATCCGAATAGTACCGTACTAAAAAGATGGTAAAACATACTATTCATGCTACTTTGGAAGATTGATGTTGCGAAATATAAGATGAAAAGTACAAAAATTAAATATCTAAAATTTTGAAGTTTGATATTCTTGTTAAGTGTTACAATGGAACAAATTCCACTGAATGAAAAATAGAAAAAGAGCATATTATAATCTTTCAGAAAAGTTATTGATTCTGAAAAATATAGTGCAAAGTAAACAACAGTAAAAAACAACAGAAATCGTGTGATATACTTAAACGGTAAAAGCAAAATTAAAGGTGCAATTAAGACGTAAAATTGTTCCTCAATTCCAATCGACCATAATATTTCAATTATTCCTCCTGGATGGTATAAAACGAATATATTCGAGAAGAAAGTATACGATAGAAATATGCCATAAAGCAAATTATAGTTATTTTGGTAATCAAATCCAAAACTCGGCAAAATTAATCTATAGTATACTAATCCAAAGCTAAGGACCAAATAGTACAAAGGAAAAATTCGCAGCACTCGTTTTAGAAAAAACTTCTTTAGATTAACAGTATTAGACTCGGATTTTTCAATAAATAGTTGCCTAATAATTAAGAATCCACTGAGCGAAAAAAACATATAAACTGCCTCTTCTCCCTTGTTAAAGAATGCTAGACTATTAAAGAATGGAAAACCTCTATTTTCGCAAAAATGAGGAATATGAAATATAACTACCAAGAACGCTAGAATAAATCTGAGACCGGTCAAATTTGGTAGTACTTTCATATAGTTCTAAATTCGAATCCGTCTGAGTTGGTTTGATTCAAAATGTTCTAATAGTAGGTTATTTTTTTTTTGGACTTTTCAAATTTAAAATTTTTAATTAAAAATCATCTCAATTTCAAGGATAAGTTTCTCAAAAGTTAAGATTGAACTTGCAGCTTAACCATCACTATCACATTCTAATAATTAGATTTGAATAGTGAAATAGAAAATGCATAGGCTAAAAAAGAGATTTTAATCAGATACCAAACATAAAATATCTAAAAAAAAGAAATATCAGTGAAGAATTAGAAATAAAGCTAATTGGTTGATGCAGAAGTATTTGTTGGTTTTTATGATTCGGTCGATAGTTTGCTCTGTATGGACATTATACAAATGTCGTGATTTGAAAACCATTGCAATTTGCCAATCTTCCAATTCATTTGAATGCAATCATTTGTTGCTAAATAAGCAAAATTTTTTTTTTATAGTTTTCTTTCTTATGAATGGCTGGTAGCTTCCAATCGTCTAAAATGGAAATTAGAAAAAACAAAATCAATTCGTTATTCCTTTTGATTAAAATAAGCAACGCCCATCCAAACTAGACCTAGTCCAATTCCTAAAGTAACTGAAAGCTGAATTGTATCATAGATAAATCCAACAATTAAGGAAGAGATTACACAGAAAAAAAATACCATCAGTGCTTTAATAAATCCACTTTTTCTTGTTTCTTTTTGAATCTTTGAAAGAATACTTTCCTTTGTCTCTTTGTTTTCCATGGTTCTACACATTTAAGGTTTGCCTACTATTTCAACTTTTTACTTTCACTAAAGGACTCGATAAACTATTAATTTTCAGTCAGTAAGTGAATTTGATGCTAATATAAAGTTTCCTTTCCATTAAAGCAAAACGAAAATACGAAATAAACGATTAGGTTAAACAAATGTTATTAATTGATTATATTTTCTATTATCGCAACGTTCGTATCACTTAACAATTATTCTTTCGGTGCGACTTCCTGTATTTGAAATAATATGTAGGAAATAGTTTCCTTTTTGTAACTCAAATAGATTAATTTGATCAAGGACGTTTTTCATGATGAATTTTTCTTCATAGAAGGTCAAATGTCTTTATTTTACTGATCATGTTATATCTTCAATATAATTTATTGGTAAATCCAGACAGTAAGTGCAACTTATATTGATCAGCATACTTTAATTATTGTTATGATTAAAGTCTCAATAACATATACGTTCTTTTAGCGTTAATCGGTTATATGATTTTTCCACGATTCAACGAAGATAAAATTTATCATTTGTTGCATTAGGTTATTGAATTTGTGAGGTCGGTTTAAAATTACCGCATTCTAGCGATTGCGTTTGACAGTTGTTAGCGTCAGTTCTTTCTTCACATTCAGCTTTCGTAAATTTAATAGTTTGATTTTAAAAACTTTTTCGTCGTAATAGAGTTGGTTTTTTTGTCAACTACTTTCATAAAATAAACTCCATTACAGAACGCTGCTAGGTCAAGTTTTATGAGTCCATTATGTGAATAACAATTATGCTGCATAATAACTTGTCCACTTACATTGGAAATATAAATTTCATATTCTCGACTTTCGTTTAGATTAGTTTGTAGCGAAATGATATTTGACGCTGGATTAGGATAGATACTAAATTCGTTAATTACTAACAAACTGTCTGAAACATTCAATGGCAGCTGATATTCGTAACATCCAATATCTATCGGCGAAGTTCGTGTCAAACCATCTTTGTCTGTCAATGGTGCATTTGAATTTGTTCCAGCATTAATTGCATTGCTTATGGCTTGCAAGTGAAAGTCTGCAGTTGATGGATTATTACTTGGTAATATGAAATTCGGATTTCCAGTTATTGTATTTGTACCGATTGGATTTGCCAAACTTGAATTTGTAGCCCACAAATTATGGTCAACTGTTAAATTGGTTGTGGTCGTATTTGATTTGTCAATAGGTGGAATACCTGACGCTGGAAACGCAATATTATTGATAAATGAAATGCTATCGGCACTATAAGCAGTATATTCTCCGTCTTGAATAGCTGGTGATTGACAATTTTGATAACAAGTATTGTTCACAATAATTACCTTATCACTTTCATAAACATGAATTCCTCTGCCGCCATTAGCAAAAACTAAATTATTAGCTACATATGTTTTGCCTAAGTAAACACCTTGTGTTGAACTGTTCTGAGTATTTCGGCCATCGTCAATTATAATTCCATTTCCATCAGTAATGCTTCCAACAGCAATAAACGGAATGTAGTTTTCATTTCTATAACATGTATTTCCAATTATATAATTTTTGATAATATCCAAGGAATCTGAATTCCAACATTGAAATAAAGAAATACCGCTATTACCATAGGGTGCATACCAAGCACATTCAAAAATCGTATTGTTTTCTATTGTTGTATAATCTGCTCTATAACCATAAATTCCGGCACCACCGCATTTTGAAATTGTACAGTTACGGATGATATTATGATGTGGCTTGTTAGTAATATTGTTGTACTCACGAGTAATTCCAATTCCATTTCCTGATGTCGCTGGGTTATTTGTATTCAACTGTTCTGCTATTGCATACGCCAAAGTAATTGAATCATTGTTACCTACTATTGTAAAGCCATCAATTTTGATATAATCAGCTCCATTTATACCAATTCCAGCCCAATTATTTGCATTCAATTTTATTAATGGCGTATGTCCAGGAAAATTTCTGTAAACAATTCTATTACTAGCAGTCCCAGAATTAGTGATATTTAAAACACCACTTGCTGGCCATGAATTTGTGTAAGTTCCATTCATTGCAAAAACTGTATCCCCTGGCAAAGTTTGATTTGCGGCATATTCTAGTGTTTGAAATGCTGTAACTGATGTTAGTCCATTATTTGAATTACTACCTGATGGATTCACGTAATAGTTTGTTGCGAAGGAATTATAGTAACAGCATGTCAAAAATAATAGCATAAAATACCTCATAATTTGGCTGATTTTAGTTTATCTAATTTGCCCTCGTTCATGTAGCGTCCTGAAATAGGTTGACAGATTTTTACTCTGTTTTCAATTCAAATTTAGATAAATAATTTCTTTATTCCTACGATAAGATTTATAGGGCATATCGGCATTTAAATGGACGCTAACGGGCGTTCTTCCTTTTAA
>JANMML010000015.1:0-111382 GCA_031373195.1 Flavobacterium sp.
CATTATCAACTACCCGAAATTCTTTACTCCAAATGGCGACACTTATAATGACACATGGAATATATTTGAAATTGCAGACCAAACCGAGGCTTATATCTACATATTTGATCGCTACGGTAAATTGATTAAACAAATTGCCACAAAAGGCGAAGGCTGGGATGGAAAATATAACGGAACAGACTTACCTGGAGATGATTATTGGTTTAAATTGTTTTATAAAGAGAATGGACAAGACAGAGAATTTAGGTCCCATTTTTCTTTGAAGAGATAAAGAATGAGATTAAGATATTCTGATAGTAATATTTTTGCATTGAATAGACAAGCTAATGCAAAAATTTATATCTTTGACGAGTTCCCAAAAAAATCTTAAATAGTAAGTGTTTCGTTTGAGTTAGTTAAGAATTTTGGAGGATTTTTTCAGAAGTGTTTATAAGAATTGTTTCAGAAATTAGATGATAATAAGTAGAAATTTTAGCCCCATTTTTCAATAAAACGATATATAAAATGAATATAAAGAAATTATTATTATTGATTGTGTTTTTTGTTTGTCAATATTCTTTTTCTCAAGAAGGAATAGCGGTGTATTCAGATTACTTGTCGGATAATTACTATTTATTACATCCATCAATGGCGGGAGCTTCTAGTTGTTCAAAATTAAGGTTGACTGGACGTCAACAGTGGTTTGGACAGAAAGACGCCCCATCACTGCAAACATTGAGTTTCAATGGAAAGATTGGAGAAAGTGATCAATCAGGTGCCGGAGTTATTGTTTATAACGACAAGAATGGGTATCATTCTCAACAGGGAATAAAAGCAACTTATGCACATCATATCATGTTTTCTAGAGATGCCGTTGATATGAATCAATTGTCGTTTGGGATGAGCGTCGGACTTACACAAAGCACACTAGATCAAACGGAGTTTTTACAAGCAGGTGGTTTTGATCCAATTGTTTCAGGAAGTGTACAAAAATACTCGTATTTCAATGTTGATATAGGAATGTCCTACAATTATCTTGAATTTTATACGCATTTCACGGTGAAAAATGCTATTGAGACAAGAAGAAAAATATACACTGAATATGAAAGTGATGATATTAGAAAATTTATTATTAATTCAGGTTACGTTTTTGGTAACGAAGATGGGCTATTATGGGAACCAAGTGCCATGTTTCAGTTGGTGAATGAAACAAAAGAAAAAACAATTGATGTCAATTTGAAAGTCTATAAACAATTAGAAGTTGGAAGACTTTGGGGTGGTTTGTCTTATAGAAGGAGTTTAGATGGTGCGGAATACAGAAATGGTACAAGCACTGAAACTCAAAAATTGCAGTATATCACACCAATTGTAGGTTTAAATTATAAAAACTATATGTTTTCTTACACCTACTCAGTTATTACGGGAGCTGTAAGATTTGATAATGGTGGCTTTCATCAAATTACATTAGGAATGAATATCTTCTGTAAACCCGAAAAGTATCACTGTAATTGTCCAGCAATTAATCCATAAAAATTTAATTCAAGTCCCAATAATATGGGACTTTTTTTTATAATGCTTATAAAAACGGTTAACGGGAAAAGTCCAATAATACCAGAGGACTGCTTCATCGCTGAAAACGCGACCATCATAGGTGAAGTTGTTTTTGGGTCTTCATGTAGTGTTTGGTTCAACGCTGTCGTGCGAGGCGATGTTAATTCAATATCAATTGGTAATATGGTTAACATTCAGGATGGAGCAATTGTTCATTGCACGTATGAAAAGCACGCTACTGTAATCGGTAATAATGTTTCAGTAGGACATAACGCAATTATTCATGGATGTACGATTGAAGATAACGTCTTAGTCGGTATGGGAGCGATAGTAATGGATAACTGTCATATTGGAAGTAATTCGATTATTGCTGCCGGAGCCGTAGTTACCCAGAATACCATTGTGCCTTCAGGATCAATTTATGCTGGAGTGCCTGCAAAATGGGTAAAAGATATTAACGCATCCGATTTTAGCACTGAAATTAATCGTATTGCTACTAACTACGTGTTGTATTCAGGATGGTATAAAGACGATAAGTAAAATCAAAAGTCTTTGTAGATTACTTTGTACTCATTTTTCAGAATTTTTCGAAGTACTTTTGTGTTTCCATTGGTGTAAAACTGCGTTTTAGCTTCGCCTTTATCGTGCAATCCAACTTTTTCCTTTAGAACATTTAAGGTTTGTTTCGCAACAGCTTCACCTGAATCGATTATCGTTATATGATCAGGGAGAATTCTTCGTAATTGAGGTATCAAAAAAGGATAATGACTGCAGCCAAGAACTAAGAAATCTATATTTTTATCTACCATTGGATCTACGTAAGAATGAAGAAGTTCTGTCATTTTCGTTGACTCTAATTCGCCATTTTCAATGAGTTCAACTAGGCCGTACCCAACCTGCTCAATAATTTTTGTGTCCTGATACATTTCAAGCGACTTATTAAACAACTCGCTGCTTAATGTTCCTTTCGTGGCTAAAATTCCAATAATTTGTGTGCTAGAATGAATTGCTGCAGGCTTAATTGCAGGCTCAATCCCGATAAATGGGATTTGATAGCGTGAACGTAGCTCCTTAATGGCATTGGTTGTAGCTGTATTACAAGCTACTACAATTATTTTTGCTTTTTTTGACAGAAGAAATTCGGTGTTCTTAATGCATAGCGCTAAAATTTCTTCTTTCGACTTTACTCCATAAGGTGCGTTTTTACTGTCTGCAAGATAGATTGTGTCTTCATTTGGCATTAAATTATGAATCGCTGACCAAATGGATGTGCCACCAACACCAGAATCAAAAAGGCCTATGGGATTATTGTTCGTCATAAAACAAAGGTAAAAAAAAACTACTCAATCCTATGTTCGAATTGAGTAGTTCAAATGATGACAATAATAGTATTAGAATCCTAAATCTTTTTTTACATCAGCTGTTATGTTTGGTCCATCTGTCAAAAGAAGACCTTCTGAGTTCAAAACGTATTGATACCCTTTTGCTTTTCCAACTTTTTGAATAGAGGCTTTTACTTTTTCCATAATTGGCTTTACAATATCAGCTTCTTTTTGTTGTAATTCTTTTTGAGCATTATCTCTGTAATCAACAATTCTTTTTTGCATGTCTTGAACCTCTTTTGATCTGGTTTCATTTACTGCATCGGTTACGGTAGTTGCTTCTTGTTCGTATTTTTTTAATTTATTTTGATACTCATCAACCATGGTTTTATATTCACCATCATAAGTTCCGCTTAATTTTTCTAATTGTTTTTGAGCATCAAGCATTGCAGGCATTTTTGCCATTAATTCACTAACATCAACATGCGCTAACTTTGCTTGTGCGTTAATTTTTTGATTACCAACAACGAAAAGAAACGCTGCTACTACTAGGATTTTAAATTCTTTCTTCATTTTTACTATTAATTAACTGTTCTTAAACTATCTATACAAAATTATTTTCCTTCTTTTGCTTTTTTTGCAGCTTCTCGATCTTCAAGTGCTTTTTTCTTTTTTTCCTCAATTGCTTTTTTACGATCCTCAATGATTTTGGCTCGTTCTTCCGCTGTTTTTTGCTTTTTACTTACTGACGCTGTATCAGAAACTTTTTTAGGTAATTTTTCTACAGGTGTTTTCGTCGCATTTTTGTTTGATATGGAATCTTTTTTCGTAATTACTCCAGTATCTTTTTTTGACTCTTTTGTCTCTTGAATTAGTTTCTTTTTATCCTCAATTGCTTTTTTACGATCTGCTAAGGTTTGAGCTCTGGCCTCTGCGGCTTTTCGCTTCTTTATAATAAGTGTACTATCAATTTCCTTTTTAGGGGCGACTGTTTTTAAGTTTTTCTCTTCCTTAATAGAAGTTGAATCTTTCGGTTTCGCTGTCTTCAACTCGTTTTTTAAAGGTAATGGCGTGCCGTTCTTAAGCGCTTCTTTTTCAGCTTTTACTTGTTTTTTCTTTTCTTCTAATGCAAGTTTTTTTTCTTCAGCTAATGCCTTTCTATCAGCTATTAATTTTTCTCTCGCTGCTTTTCTTTCATCAAGCTTCTTATTTCTTTCCGCTAAAGCTGGACTTTCATCGACCATATCTTCTTTGGCTTCTTTAGCCTCTTCTTCTTTTAATTGTTTTTTTGTAAGTTGATTTCTCTTTGTGGTTCTAGTGATTACTCTTATAACTTGATCGCTAATATCATATCTTTTTGCTGCAAATAGAATTGTTAGATCCGACGTCTTATTTAATATAAAATCGTATTTTTTTGCTTCTGCAATATCTTGTGCGGCATTAAAAACTTGGTCTTGAACCGGCTGCGCCAAAACAGCTTTTTGAATTGTTAAGTCCCCTTTTGGCCCAAATCTCTTCTCTTGATAATCTAATAGTTCTTTTTCTTGAAATGCAATTTCTTCCTCTCTTTCCTCTAAAAGCTCTTTTGTCAAGAGTACTCTCTCTGTGGCCAAAAGATCTTTTAATCTCGAAATCTCATTTTTCTTAGATTCAATTTCTTGTTTCCATTTTTGAGCTTTTTGCTCCAATTGATTTTTCGCCTCGTTATAATCTGGCACATTTTGAAGTATGTATTCCATATCGATGTAACCTATCTTAACTCCTCTAGATTGCCCTTGAACTAATGTAAAAGCAGGTATCAAAAGCAACAGTAATACAATATGTTTTTTCATACTTTTTAAATTTCGTTAGAAAATTCCATGCCAAATATAGTTAATTTTAAAATTGCTGACCAATAATAAAGTGCGTTTCCAATCCATTTGCTTTTGTTTGTCCTGTTAAAGGATCAAATCCGTAGCCAAAATCAATACCAAGCAAACCAAATGCAGGCATAAAAATCCTTAATCCAGCGCCTGCAGATCGCTTAAGTTGAAATGGGTTATACGTACTGAATGTCTCATACGCATTTCCTCCTTCAACAAATCCCAGTATATAAATGGAAGCCGCAGCTTTTAAAGTAACCGGAAACCTCATTTCTAAAGAAAACTTGTTGTAAATCGGACCTCCATTATTCGAAGACAAAGAGTTATTGGGATAACCTCGTAATTGTACAATTTCTCGTCCGTCTTGTGCAAAATTTGCAAGTCCATCTCCTCCCACAAAGAAGCGTTCAAATGGAACAATTCCTCGGTCATTGTTATAGGCTCCAAGATATCCAAATTCGCTTAAAGTTCTCAGAACCAATTTACCATAAATTTTTGTAAACCAATCTGCTTTGAACTTAATTTTGTAGTACTCCAACCAGTTAAATCTTTTTTGATCTACTTTGCTCACGTCTGCAGCTGCTTCTTGGTATGTTTCTACTTTGTTCCCATTGGTATCAATGTAATCTCCTGGGTTAATGAATCCCTGTCCATTCGCATTTGGTATTTGAGTTGCGCCTTCGTTCTGTCTTTTATATTCTTCAAGATTTCCTAAATTAGCGTAGTCTACATTATCAAATAATGAATATGGAATTGTAAACTTCCCCGATATACTGAATTCAGAGCCATACATTGGGAAAATCGGGTTTATTCCTTTATTATTTCTGCTTAATCCAATTGTGTAAGCAAGGTTTCTAGAAGTTCCGTCACCAAATGTAAATAAACCAATATTATAATTGTTTAAGTCATAAAATTGAAAACTAAGAGACTGCGATAAAACAAAAAAGTCGTCTGGGAAGTTAAGTCTTCTCGCAATACCAACATTTGCGGAAATAATATTGAAATTTCTATTTTTATCTACACCTGTACCAGTATTTGCAAATTGTTTACTGTACGCTAGTGAGCTACTAAATTGGATTGGTTTTTTCCCTCCAAACCACGGCTCAGTAAACGAAAGGCTATAGGTTTGAAAAAACGAACTAGCTTGGAATCTTAGAGCAACTTTCTGTCCATCGCCCATTGGCAAAGGTCTGTATGCCTCTTTTTTGAAGATATTTCGAACTGAAAAGTTATTAAAGGAAAGCCCTAAAGTACCAATAAAACCACCACCGCCATAACCGCCTTGCAGTTCAATTTGACTTGATCCTTTTTCGACGAGCTTGTATTCAATGTCAACAGTACCCGCCCCGGCATCAACATTTTTAAAAATTGGTTCAATGGCTTCTGGATCAAAATAACCCAGCTGACCAATTTCTCTGATGGTGCGAACTAATTCTTCTTTACTGTATTTTTGACCTGGTTTAGTTCGCAATTCTCGATAAATTACTTTATCATTAGTCTTGTCGTTACCAACAACCGTAATATTATTAAAATAGGCAAGCGGACCTTCCACAATACGTATTTCGAAATCAATCGTGTCATTGCTTGTCTTTACTTCCACCGCATTAATATTGGAAAATAAATAGCCGTTATTTTGATACAAATTTGTAATGTCTTCCCCGTCAGGTTTTGATTTGTCTGCAATTCTTCTTTCTAATAAAACGCCATTATAGACGTCTCCTTTCTTTATGCCTAGTATGTTGCGTAATCCGTTATCTGGATATATCGTATTACCTAAGAACTTAATATTTCCAAAATAGTACTTTCGTCCTTCTTCAATATTTATTTTTATTGACAAGTCTTTCTTTTTCTTATCAAAGGCAACAGTGTCAGAAACTACTCTAGCATCTCGATAACCATTTTCTTTATACTTACTGATGATTTTTGTCAAATCTTCCTTGTACTTGTCCTTAATATATTTTGAAGCCTTGAAAATACGAATCGGATTTTTTTCTTTCGTATTCTTCATTGCTTTCCGAAGTTTGTTGTCTGAAAACTTTTCGTTCCCAGTAAAGGAAATCTCCTTGACTTTTATCTTGTTTCCTTTAAAAACATTGACAAACATCTTAACCTCATTCCCCGATGTAGTATCTGGAATAGTTCGGATTGTTACTTTTGTATTGTAAAATCCATCTTTTTTAAATTTGTTTTCAATATAATTTTTGGTGGTCGTTAGAAGATTTTCGTTGACAATTTTTCCTTTGGTGAGTCCGTTCTCTTTTATGAGTTCTTCGGTTTTTTTCTTCTTTATGCCCGCGAACTTAACTTCACTTAGTTTTGGCAACTCAATAATGTTGAGTTCAAGAAATAAACTATCCCCAACTGTTTTTGTAACAAAAAAATCGATCTCGCTAAACAAGCCTAATTTACCTAATTTTTTGATTGCGTTACTGATTTCCTCGCCTGGGATTGTGATTTCTTGGCCCTTTTCTAAGCCAGCGAATGTAACGACAGTTTGTTTGTTGAAACTTATTTTTCCAGTAACATCTACATTAGCCAAAACATATTTTACTCCTTGATCGAAAGGAATCCTATCTTGAGCATTTGTTTGAGAAATCCAGCAAAAAAGCGATACGAGAACGGCTAATCTTAATCCTTTATATGACACTAAAAATTTATTTAATTTGTTCACTTGTTTTTCCAAACCTTCTTTCTCTATTTTGATAACTTATTATCGCTTCGTATAAATCAACTTCCCCAAAATCTGGCCATAAAACTTGTGTAAAATATAATTCAGCATAAGCAATTTGCCATAATAAAAAATTACTAATTCTATGCTCCCCGCTTGTACGAATTAACAAATCAACATCTGGCAAATTTCGCGTGTAAAGATGTTGATTTATAATCGATTCGTCAATACTATCCAGTGAAATTACATTATTTTTAACTTTACTGGAAATATCTTTAATAGCATGAATAATTTCTTCACGCGAACCATAACTCAGAGCAATGGTCAATGTCATTCGCTTGTTGCCCGCGGTCTTTTCTTTAACATCTAGAAGTTTCTTATGCGCAGATTTTGGCAGTCTTTCGATATTGCCTATAGTTAATAGTTTAATATCATTTTCAATTAAGCTTTTGACTTCACTTTTAAGCGAATTAATGAGTAATTTCATTAAAATATCCACCTCGATTTTTGGTCTATTCCAGTTTTCTGTAGAAAAAGCATACAATGTAAGATTTTCAATCCCCAATTTGGCGCAGGTTTCCACGACAACGCGAACAGATTTGGAACCGTTTTCATGCCCGACAGTTCTCATTAAACCCTGTTGTTTCGCCCAACGTCCATTTCCATCCATAATAATGGCGACATGCTTAGGAAGTTGGTCTTTATTTATCTTATCTAATAATTTTTCCATATTACTCAGAACAAAAACAAGGTTTTTCGCCAAATGTGTAAGTCAATGTAAAACCGGTAAAAACGTACCAATCTTTACTTGTCAAGTTGCCAAATTTTAAATCACTATATTTTGAACTCCTTGGTTTACTTCCGTCAATGTCATCCGCGAATGAATTTCTTGCGCCTACTTCAAAGCCGATCACAAAGTTTTCAAATACCCGCCCTTTGACTCCGACAATCATCGGTACTGCTATTGTACCTCGCGATGCATCAGTTTTGTATTGACCGTCTTTAATATATTGACTATCATATCGCAAATAACTCAATCCGGTAAAAACGTACGGAGTAAACTGTGGATTAGAATCGTGCAAATCAAATTCAAAAAAATCAAATTCCAATCCCGCACAAAACTCTTTAATTTCATTCTTAAATCGAAAATCTCGTTCAACTCTTGATGTCATATCGGAATCTGCATCATAGGAACTTAATCTAGATTGCATGTAGGAAAACCGCCATGTATGCCTTGGACTTCTGTTCCATTTATACAATAATCCAAAAGCAGGTTTTTTTGGAGAAATATAATCAGTTGGTCCTATATCACCTATAAAGTTGCTGCCGCCCATAAACACTCCAATTTCATGAATTTGTGCCTCTGATAACGGTGCAATTAAAAGGAAAATAAACGCAAATACAATTCTCTTCATTAATTCAAAAATAGCGTGCAAATATAATAATTATGAAGTCTTGTTTAACATCAAATTTGGTTTTCTCGTAATTTAAAATAAAACAGTTGAAAACAATCAAAAATTTGTCAACCATTAGCACAAGAAAACGCCAATTTTACAGATATAGTGTTCAAGAAGAGGATAGTTTAATTTCTTTTGTCCTCACCCCACAATAATTTGTTGCGAAGTGTTTTCAAAAACGTCTCTCCCATAATCTCAACCATATTGATTTTGTAGGGAGTTTTCTTTATTATTAGTATAGATTCATTCCGAACAGATGCAATTCTAGAATCGAGAGAAACCAGGTAGAATTCTTCTCTTCCAGAAACTCTTAATCGAATTTCAGTTGAATCAGGAATGACCAACGGCCGTGCGTTCAAATTGTGCGGCGCAATAGGAGTGATGACAAAACTAGATACATCTGGCATTAAGATTGGCCCACCACAACTCAGCGAATACCCAGTTGATCCAGTTGGCGTGGCAATGATCAAGCCATCTGCCCAATAAGAATTTAGATATTCATCGTTCAAATCGGTTTCAATCGTAATCATCGAAGTAGTGTCTTTCCTACTCACGGATATTTCGTTCAATGCAAAATTAAGTTCTTGAATATCTTCGTTTTCAGGAATGCATTGTAACGACAACAAGCTCCGCGGCGAAATCGAATATTTTTTTTCAATTACCAGTTGCAAGAAATTGGCAATATTCTCATTTTGAACAGACGCCAAAAATCCCAATCGTCCAGCATTGACTCCTAGAAGCGGAATTCCTGAATCACGCACTAAAGTGGCCGCTCGCAACATAGTTCCGTCTCCACCTATACTAATCAACATATCAAAACTAGGATCTAGTTCAGTATATGAACTAAAAGTTTTGTATTGTTTCTCAATTATTTTCTTGTCATACAACATCGCCAAAAATGCTGACTCAATCACCATTTCAACCGAATTTCTATTGAAAAAAACAAAGATGTCTTTGATAATTGGCTCAGTGCTGTTTTGGTAATATTGTCCGTAGATGGCAACTTTCATGGGTGTTGTTTAATCGTTTAATCGTTTATTCGTTTAATCGTTTTTGGAAATCAAAGATTAAACGGTTCCGCAATTAAACAGTTACATATTAAGGTATTTATCCAAATAATCCGACCGCTCTTTCAAATTCGTGATATACGCATCTTCCTGATGTTCGGAAATAATCTCATAATTATATCGTCTAAATGTCTGAATAATATCATTCATGGCGCCTAAACTAATCTTGATTGTAATTTGAACCAAATCTGACGTCGCCTCAGAAACAAACAATCCTAAAAGTCTTCCGTTATTGCTCTCTACAATCTGAGCAATTTGACTCATCGAATAATCAATGATGGGTTTCTGAACGACAATAATGCCGCCTGGCTCTTTCAAAAATGGTGTTTCATGGAAGAACTTGATGATGTCGTCTAGTTCGTAATAACCAACATACAAATTGTTCCCATCCAAGACCGGAACCACATTCGAATGATTCTTTGCAAAAACCTCCAACACATCCAACCACATCATCGAATTTCTAGCAAAAAAAGGCTCCAACGTGTAGCGATAATCGCTAATTTTTTTGTCTGCATCAAACGTATCCACATCATCCAAAGCAATACAGCCCATATAAACGCCATCATCCAAAACAGGAAAATGTGTAAACGTCAGTTCATGGAAAAAGTCTTGCACTTCAACCACCGTATCGGTGCTGTTTATTGCCTTAAAATCACTATTGATATAGTCTTTAATTTCAGTCATGTTTTTCTTGTTCTTACTCGATGCAAAATAATCAAATTTATGCAATAACACCTACATTAACTTTGTATTTTTGCCACAACTATTTAGATCATGACAAAGTTAAGCGTAAATATCAACAAAATAGCGACCTTGCGAAATGCGCGTGGTGGCAATGTTCCCAACCTGTTGCAAGTTGCCAAAGACATCCAGCAATTCGGAGCACAAGGGATTACCATTCATCCGCGACCTGACGAAAGGCATATTCGCTACCAGGACGCCCGCGATTTGGAACCAATCGTCTACACCGAATTCAATATAGAAGGGAATCCGCAACACAATTTCATCGACCTAGTTCTCGAAACCAAGCCTACTCAAGTAACGTTAGTGCCCGACGCCATTGGCGCGATTACCTCTAGCGCAGGCTGGAATACCATCGAGCACCAAGCGTATCTCAAAGAAGTCATCCAGGAATTCCAACGCCACAACATCCGAACTTCTATCTTCGTCGATCCAGTTCTTGAGATGATTGAAGGTGCCAAAGCAACCGGAACGGATCGCATTGAACTCTATACCGAAAGCTTTGCGCACGAATATGGTTTGGGAAACAAAAAAGGCATCGAACCTTATGTCAAAGCTGCCGAACTAGCCAACGAGTTGGGACTCGGAATCAACGCCGGGCACGATTTAAGTCTCGACAATATAAAGTTCTTCAAAGAAAATATTCCTGGTCTTCTCGAAGTGTCAATCGGGCACGCGCTGATCTGCGAATCGCTCTACCTCGGTCTGGATAATGTAGTCAATATGTATTTGAATAAATTAAAATAATAGGGCGTGACCTCGCCGAAAATGGCGGTTCGGGCTATCCGTTACAATCTTTTTTGCTTGTCACCCCGAGCGCAGTCGAGGGGCTTTTAACTGAAACAAAAAAGGATTTCCACTGCAAATGAAATTCATCGAATACAAATAAAGAATATAAACCAATGAGATAATCCCTCACGCAAAACAAAAATACCTGACAGCCACTGGCTGTCCTCCTCTTAATATCAAATCTCACGCAAACCCACAACTTACAACCCACAACCTACAACTTACAACCCACAACTTACAACAAAATGACACTCTACTCCAAAATAGAAGCTCCGGCACACGAGGGTATAGCCCGAACTGGCGCAGCAAAACCACTTCTCATTCTTCACGGATTCCTCGGCATGTCCGACAACTGGAAAACCTTGGGCACGCAATACGCGACTTTAGGTTACGAAGTGCACATGCTCGACTTGCGCAACCACGGAAGAAGTTTCCATGCTGATGTTTTTAATTATGAAGTCATGGTGCAAGATATTCTTGATTATTGCCAAGAAAAGAACCTGAGCAGCATCGATATTATCGGACATTCTATGGGCGGAAAAGTGGCAATGCTTTTGGCAGTCGAACATCCCGATTTGATTCATAAGCTTATTGTGGGCGATATTGGTCCGAAATATTATGCGCCGCACCATCAAGAAATCCTCGCGGGGCTCAATGCCGTCGACTTTTCTCAAAAACCTTCCAGAAACGAAGTCGATGCGATTGTCGCACAACATATTCCTGATTTCGGAACCCGACAGTTTCTGCTCAAAAGCCTTTATTGGCAAACACCCGAGCAGTTGGCATTTCGTTTCAACTTAGCCGTTTTTAATCGTGAAATTGAAAACATCGGAACGGCACTTCCAGTAAACTCTCATTTTGACAAACCTACTTTGTTCATCCGTGGGGGCAACTCCAAATACATCAAAGACGAAGATTTCGAAAGTATTAAAAGTCACTTTCCCGTTGCCATTTTTGAAACGATTCCAAATGTGGGGCATTGGTTGCATGCGGAGAATCCGAAATTGTTTTTTGATATAACTGCTTCGTTTTTGGATAAGTAATTTGCTTACTTTTGATATGATTTAAAAACAAAAAAATGAATTTACTTTTTAGAATATTAATTACTGCCGTTTTAGTTGTCATCATTGCGCACTTCATGCCGGGAGTTTCAGTAAATACTTTTACCACATCGCTGATTGTCGCTGTAGTTCTAGGGTTACTCAACATTTTTATAAAGCCTATCCTTATTTTATTCACTTTACCGATTACGATTGTGACGTTTGGCTTGTTTTTACTCGTCATCAACGCTTTAATCATTATGCTATGTACAAAAATTGTTGGCGGATTTCACGTTGCGAGTTTTTGGACCGCCGTGTTTTTCAGCATTATTCTGTCGATTTCACAGTCGATTTTACTTAAAAATCCAAAGGATAAATAAAACAATTTCAAAAGAATAAAAACTTGTTTGGGTGGTGAAAATGTCCTAATTTTGCCACCCAATTTTATTACGTAAAAAGATCACAATGGATATTAAAAGAGTCGCAATTGATGCGGTAAACGAAGTAATCGTGATGCAAGTAGTGCACATGGATTATAAAGGACAAGTGCAAAAAAGAATCAACGAAAAAATGCCTTTGGCTACGGTAAAAGGTTTTAGAAAAGGACAAGTTCCTAAAGATTTGGTTGAGAAACAATACGGAAAAGCAATCAAAGTAGAAGAAGTAAACAAAGTTGTTGAATTGGCTTTGTCGCGTTATTTAGAATCTGAACGATTAAATTTGTTGGGTTCGCCACTACCAAAAATCAACGAGAATTTTTCTTGGGATGCCGAGGAATTAACCTTCGAATACGAAATAGGTTTAGCACCCGATTTCGAATTGAATTTAGACGCGAAAAACGACATCATCAAATATATTGTAAAAGCAGATGCTAAATTAATTGATGATCAAGTGACTCGAATTCAAAAACAATTTGGAACGCCAATTCCACAAGAAGTAGTTGCAGAAAATTCCGACGTTACTGGAACATTCGTCAATGAAGATAAAAGAATCGATGCGAAGTCAACCTTTTCTTTGGATATTTTTAAAGACAAGAAAACACGCGCTTCTTTCCTTGGTAAAAAAGTAGGCGATGTTGTAACTTTAAAAACCAAAGGTTTATTCGAGGATGATCACATGCTGATGGATTATTTGAAAGTGAGTCATGACGATGTACACGGACTTGATGTTGACGTAACTTTCACCATCGAAGCGATCAACGGAACTGATTTGGCAGAACTAAATCAATCGCTTTTTGACAAACTTTTTGGTGAAGGAAAAATTGCTTCATTGGATGATTTGAAAGATAAAATCAAAGAAGACGCTGAAAATCAATTCGCACAACAAGCAGACCAAAAATTGATGGCTGACGTAACTAATTTCTTAATCGATAACACGAAGTTTGATTTGCCTGCTGCATTTTTAATCAAATGGTTGCAAACCACTGGAGAGAAAAAATTATCTGCGGAAGAAGCTAAATTTGAATATGAAAGATCTGAAAAAGGGTTGCGTTTTCAATTAATTGAAGGGAAAGCGTTGGCTCAGAATAATATTCAAATTACATTCGAAGATTTAAAAGCATATACGTCAAAAGCCATTCGTGCTCAAATGGCACAATACGGGCAAATGAATCCTACTGAAGAGGAAGTAGAAGGAATTGTGGCGCGTGTTTTGTCGAATCAAGAGGAAGTGAGAAGACTTTCACAACAGGTTGTCAGTGAAAAAATGTTGGAAATTTTCAAGGAAAAAGCAAATGCTGCCACTAAAGAAGTGACTTACCAAGAATTTATTGCAGCCTCTTACGGAGAATAAATCAAATTAAATACATATATTTGGGCGTCAAATGCGAAACTTTGACGCTCATTTGTTTTTTTTAAAGCTATAAAAAAGAAAATCCTACTATGAACTACGGTAAAGACCCGAGAGCTGCGCTCGAACAGGCGAAGCAATTTAAAAAATTTGCTACAAAACATCATGGTGTAAATAATTTGTATTACGATAAAATCGTCAATGCAATGACACCAACGAATATGACGCCATATATCATCGAAGAACGCCAGTTGAATGTTTCTCAATTGGACGTTTTTTCTCGTTTGATGATGGATAGAATCATCTTTTTAGGAACAGGTATCGACGATCAAATCGCGAATATCGTGCAAGCACAATTGTTGTTTTTGGAAAGTGCAGATGCCTCCAAAGACATACAAATCTATTTGAATTCACCAGGTGGAAGTGTCTATGCAGGTCTCGGAATTTACGATACCATGCAGTACATCAAGCCAGATGTAGCAACTATTTGCACCGGAATGGCCGCTTCTATGGGAGCAGTTTTATTGTGTGCAGGTGCCGCTGGAAAACGTTCTGCTTTACCACATTCACGTGTGATGATTCACCAACCTTCTGGAGGTGCACAAGGCGTGGCAACAGACATGGAAATCAATCTTCGCGAGATGTTGAAATTGAAAGACGAATTGTATCAAATTATTTCTCAACATTCTGGACAAACTTTCGACAAAGTGCACAAAGACAGCGAAAGAGATTACTGGATGATTGCCGATGAAGCGAAGGAATACGGAATGATTGATGAAGTTTTAAGACGATAATAATGTTGAGTTTTCGGACTTAACTTTAAATAAAAAACAATGGCAAAAGAACTATTAGATTGTTCGTTTTGTGGTCGAAAAAAACCTGAAACCAATCTTTTGATTGCTGGAATCAATGCACACATCTGTGATAAATGTATTGAACAAGCTCACGGAATTGTATTGGAAGAACTAAAAACCAACGGCAATTCTAAAATGGTGGCTGATCTCATTTTGAAGAAGCCGCAAGAAATTCGGGCTTTTCTAGACCAATACGTGATTGGTCAAGATCAAACCAAAAAAGTAATGGCTGTAGCAGTTTACAATCACTACAAACGTTTGATGCAACAGCAATTGAATGATGATGTAGAAATTGAAAAAAGCAACATCATTATGGTCGGTCAAACCGGAACCGGAAAAACTTTGGTCGCCAAAACCATTGCAAGAATGCTTGATGTTCCTTTAGCTATTGTTGATGCAACAGTCTTAACAGAAGCGGGGTATGTGGGAGAAGATGTTGAGAGTATCTTAACTCGTTTGCTGCAAGCCGCCGATTACGACGTTACTAAAGCAGAAAGAGGAATCGTTTTTATCGACGAAATCGATAAGATTGCTCGTAAAAGTGACAATCCTTCTATAACTCGAGATGTTTCTGGAGAAGGTGTTCAACAAGCTTTGTTGAAATTATTAGAAGGTACGGTTGTAAATGTCCCGCCAAAAGGAGGAAGAAAACACCCAGACCAAAAGTTTGTAGAGGTCAATACTAAAGATATATTGTTTATCGCTGGTGGTGCTTTCGACGGAATTGAAAGAATCATTTCCAAACGTTTGAATCGTCAAGCAGTGGGGTACAGCACTTCGAAGAATGTAGATAATATCGATAAAGACAATTTATTGCAATATATCATTCCAAAAGACATTAAAGATTTCGGTTTAATTCCAGAAATTATCGGACGTTTGCCAGTCTTAACGCATATGGATCCACTAGATAAAGCAACATTAAGAGCCATTTTAACAGAGCCTAAAAACGCATTAATCAAGCAATATCAAAAGCTTTTTGCAATGGATGATGTAGAATTTATCATCACCGACGATGCTTTAGATTTTATTGTAGATAAAGCACTTGAGTATAAATTAGGTGCCAGAGGTTTGCGTTCTTTATGCGAAGCGATCTTAACGGATGCGATGTATGAATTGCCAAGCAATGATGAAAAAGTACTGCACATCGATAGAGATTACGCCAGCGATACGTTGACTAAAAACTTATTGAAGCGACTTGAAATTGCGTCTTAAAGTCAAAAGTTTATAAAGAGAAAATCCCGTGTCAAATCGATACGGGATTTTTTTATGATTTTATTTAAAGTTACTTCAGTATCCCACCGCCACTTTGCACTTTCTCGGTTTGAATTTCCGTATTTTCTTTATCCAATTTCATATTTCCAAAGTTGTACGTCAATGAAATTCGGAAAGTTCTCGTGTCCTGTTTTTGATAGAAATTAGTTTTAAGATTCGTCGATGAGACTATTGCATTGATTTCATTAGCATTGAAAACATCAAAACAATGCAATCCAATTTTTAGTTTCTTGTCAAGAAAATCGCGGTTGAACGAAATGTCAAATTGTTGAATGCTTTTTGTCAAACTATAAATTTCCCAGGTTCCAGGAGGTGTAAAATTATACGACATTGTATTTTTAATTTTCCACGGCAGTATAATTTGCGATTGAGCAGCATAACTCATCACGGGTTTTTTCTTAAAATCAAAATCATAACCTTTTGTGTCGAAGTCGATATAATTTACATTAAGGAAAATATAGTTCATCGTATCCATATCATTCATTCGTTTTTCAAATTCTTCTTTCCCTTTGAAAAAATAATCTAAAGGAACAGGAAAGGACGCGAACAAACTAAAAGTATTCAATCGATCAAACTGTTGAAAGGTTTGATTGCTTACCAACTCGTTTGGCTCGGCATTAAAGATAAATCGATTGATATCACGCGCAATGGTATAATTTCCGCCCAATTGAACAAATTGAAAAGCAGTCATTTTCAATTCAAAATTGTCAAAAAAGGTTGGGTCCAAAAAAGGATTTCCTTTCGAAGAATTGTACTGATCAAAATTAGCAAAGTTGTTTGGATCTAAAGTATTGTAGTCCGCTTGTTGGATTTTTTTGGAATACGATGCGGAAACATTGACGTTTTTGTTAATCTCATACAATGCGCTTACGTTCGGAAAAAAGTTCGAGTTTTTAAAATCAACGTCGGTCCTTTTAGAATCTTGAAAAGCAGTTCGCTCTACTTTATAGTCTTCAAAACGGATTCCCGCAGTAAAATTGAACTTCTTGATTTTCTTGCGAGCTTCAACATAAAAAGCCAAATTATTCTCGTTATAATCAAAATCAACCACAGAGGCGACAGTTGTATTTAAGTTATAAATTCCTTTGTCTTGGACTTTGATGGTGTTGTATTTTCCGCCCGTATTAATAGAAAAATTAATTTTATCAAAAGGAATAGCAAAATCGTATTTTAGGTAATAATTATTCAATTTAAAGTCGAGATCGCCATCAAAAAAAGAAGGTGTATTGTTGTTAAGTCCACTAGATTTAGTAATTGGATTTTTCCCAAAATTATTGTTAAACGCAACAATGTCGAGGGTTCGCCCAATGGTATCTAATTTGGTTTTAAATTGCAAACTCAACTCATGATTGTTGTTCTTGTTCTTGGCAATGCTATTATTTACGAAATCAATGCCAGTTCCAGCTGTGGTAGATTCCGAAACAAAACGATCGTTCGCTGCATTTAGATTATAATTGAACAAAAGATTCGACTTCTCTGTCAATTTATAATTGGCTCCAGTTCTCCAATAGAAATTTCGATTGGTCGTCACAGTCAAATTCTCTTGCGCTAGTACTTCATTAGGTGTGAACGAAGTGAAAGTTTGCCCATTTCTCGTTTTATTCTCGCTATCGATGTAATTGTAACCAATCATCGTTTGCCAGCTGAGATTTTTATTTTTACCATTGAGCAGAATCTGCGGACTCGGTTTTTGGTATTTGTTGAAGTTATAATTGATATTGAAACTCGCATTAATACCTTTCATTTTACGAGAATTGGTGACGATATTAATGATAGAACCGCTGGCATTTGCATCGAAAGCCGCACCTGGATTATAAATCAATTCTACTTTTTCAATCGCCGTTGCAGGCAAGGTGGCCAAGTAGTTTTGCAAATCCGTTCCACTTAAGGAACTAGGCATTCCGTCGATATAAATAGCGACATTTTTCGAATTTAATGTCAAACCGCCCGAAGGAGAACTGATTACGCCAGGTAGTTTTTTTACGGCATCCAAACTGCTGCCACTATTGAGCATCGGATTGTTTTTGACGTTGACCGTTGTTTTGTCAGAATCAACTTTTAGAAATTGTTTCTTATTTCCGTATACGGTAACTTCTTTTAATTCTTGATTTTTAATTTTGGAAATGGAATCCTTTGAGGATGGATTGGAAGGGATTTCTTGCGCGATCAATGGCAAGACCAAAAAGCACATGCCGAGCGTGAGTAATGATTTCATGATTGGATTGATTTTTTCCGCTGCGCTCCAACAATTCGGCTGCGCCTCGAGTGATTAATGATTGCCAAATAGACCTTCATCTTTCAAAATTGTTACACCCAACATGAAATTTTATTGTGATTTTTTTGTGAGGCATTGTCGCATATTCCTTTGGGACCGCAGCGCATTCGATGCGGACCGCATGACACTAGTACTAAGACAGTAATAATGAGACAAAAAACCTTCTTCATGATTGCTTAGTTTTATTTAAAGCGTTAAATTCTTGAGTTGTTCCAGATAGTCTCTTTTGTTTGAAAGCCTCGGAATTTTATGTTGGCCACCTAATTTATCTTGCTCTTTTAACCAATCGTAGAACAAGTTTTCGCGCGCCACATTTATAACTAACGGATTTAACGTCATATTGTTGTATCGCTTTGCTTCGTAATCCGAATTCAAGGATTGTAATGTCTCGTCTAATATTTTTTGAAATTCATTAATATTTTGGGGTTTACTTTTGAATTCAATCATCCATTCGTGGGCTCCTTTTTCTTTGTCTTGCATAAATATTGGCGCAACAGTGTAATCAACAACTTCTGAGTTTGTAAGTTGGGAAGCCTTCGAAATCGCTTGATCTGTATTCTCAACCATCAGTTCCTCGCCAAAAACATTGATGTGATGTTTGGTTCTTCCGGTAACACGAATTCGGTATGGACTTAAAGAAGTAAATCGGACCGTGTCGCCAACTAAATAGCGCCAAAGCCCCGCATTGGTTGAGATGAGAATGGCGTAGTTCACATCTATTTCCACATCAGAAAGTCGAATTGCTTTTTCCTCAGAAGTTCCAAAAATCGACATGGGAATAAATTCGTAAAAAATACCGTAGTCTAACATTAACAATAAATCGCTAGAATTATTTAAGTCCTGAATGGCAAAAAAGCCTTCAGAAGCATTGTATATTTCGTAGTATTTAAAACTGGAAGAAGGAAGAATTTTCTTGTATTGTTCGCGATAAGGTTCAAAACTAACGCCACCATGAAAATAGACTTCCAAATTGGGCCAAATCTCCATCAAATTTGATTTACCAGTATCTTCCAACACTTTGTTCATCAAAACCAACATCCATGAAGGAACACCAGCAAAACTGGTAACATTTTCGTTTTTTGATTCCTCGATGATGGCCGTTATTTTAGTTTCCCACTCACTCATCAAGGAAACTTTGCTGCTTGGAGTGCTGCTAAACTCTGCCCAAATCGGCATATTTTCTATTAAGATGGCCGATAAGTCGCCAAAAAAAGTATTGTTGTTTTCGTAAATTTGGGAACTGCCGCCAAGTCGTAAGCTTTTACCAATAAACAACTGAGAATCTTCGTTGTTATTTAAGTACAAACAGAGTAAATCTTTACTGCCTTTGTAATGACAATCTTCAAGCGCTTCATTACTTACAGGAATGAATTTGCTTTTTGCGTTGGTTGTGCCACTGGATTTGGCGAACCATTTAATAGGTGAACCCCATAAAATATTTTGTTCTCCATTTCGAGTTTGTTCAATAAATGGCTCGATATCTTCGTAGATTGAAATTGGAATTCTTTCCGCAAAAGTGTTGTAAGATTTAATCGACGCAAAGTCGTAATGCTTGCCCACAACTGTGTTTTCGGAAGCCCTAATGAGATTCATAAGCAATTCCTCTTGTACTTCATTAGGGTATTTTAGAAACAGTTCAATTTGATGAATACGCTGCTTCAAGACCCAAGACGCGATAGAATTGATTATTGGTAAAGGCATTTCGATGGATGATTTTTATGTATGATTTACGGTTTGCGAATAATTTATTTGAGCACAAATCTATAACTTTACAACTTTACCAAAATAACAAAAAATATAGCAGAAATTCTAATGCTAATTTTGGATAATCAGACAATAATCAAATGAAGTACGAAGGAGTTTTAACTAAAATGCAATCTGAATTTGGAAACCCAATTCAATATTACTTGGTGTTTGAAAATAGTTTCTTGAATGTCAATCAGGTTATAGGCAAGGAACTGACGATTCAGTTAGAAGGTTATCAATGTTTGAATTGCGGTAAGAGAAAAAAAATCTTCAGACAAGGCTTTTGCTACGATTGCTTTTATAAAAGCCCAGCGGTGGGCGATTGGATTATGAAACCTGAATTAAGCACCGCGCATCTAGGAGTTGCTGATCGTGATTTGGACTATGAATCGAAAGTGCAATTGCAGCCGCATATTGTTTATTTAGCTATTTCGAGTGAAGTAAAAGTTGGCGTGACCAGAAAAACCCAAGTGCCCATAAGATGGATCGATCAAGGCGCGGAAAAAGCCATTTCGATTGTAGAAGTTCCGAATCGCTATTTGGCGGGAATTACGGAAGTAGCTCTAAAAGAACATTTTTCAGACAAAACCAATTGGAGAAAAATGCTTACCAATGATATCATCACTAATGATCTGATTCTAGAAAAAGCAAAAGTCGAATGTTTGCTTCCGCTTGAAGTGAAAGAATATTTTTTTTCAGACAAGAATGACGTCTACGAAATGCACTATCCGGTAATCAGCTATCCAAGTAAAATAAATAGTCTTAGCTTAGAAAAAACGCCGAGTTTCAAAGGAGTCTTGATAGGAATCAAAGGGCAATACTTGCTTTTTGAAGATGGAACGGTGTTCAATGTCCGCAGTTCGGAAGGTAGTGTTGTTGTTATTGATATATAAAAAAAGCCCTAAAAATTATTAGGGCTTTATGATTGGGTGCTTTTATTTTTTAAACAATCCATTGAGCAAATCTCCTGCTTTCTTTTTGATGTCTTCCTTTGCCGGAGATTTCGTTTTCGTTGTATCTGTCTTTGTATTTTTTTTGATTAAATCTTCTAGAGCGCTAGTACCTTGTTTTACTAATTTTTCTTTTTGCTGTTTTACCAATTGAGTTGTCAAATTAGTGATGCCGCCCTTAATATCCGTGCTTATTTTCGGGCTTTTGAAATTACCTGAAACTAATGCATTAATCGGAATGTTTTCCAACTTATTTACGTCCGCAGGAGACAATTTCGCCAAAAGTTTATTGATCTCTGGTCCGAGATATTTCGCTGGAACGTCAAATTTAAGATTGTAATTCATGTTTTGATCGAATCCATGTTGACCGCCGATATTTACCTTGGCCTCTTGGTATTTCAACTCGAAAGGTTTTATATTGACTTTACCATCTTTAAAAGTAAGTGCTATTTTTTGATCTTTCAAATTCAATTTTTTCAAATCTAAGAATGGAATATCACCACCTAGTTTAGATAAAAGAGGCGATTTGCTTGGGTTGACCGTCGTCGAAAGCAATTGACCAAACAGATCTCCAGAAATACTATTCACATCTGGAGTCATTTCTTTGGCATCTAAATTACCAGAGAGCTTAATCGTTGTGTTTATTTTTCCATCAACAACGTCAGCAATTGGCGCAATTTTTTTTAACATATCTAATTGGGAAAAGGTCTTCTGAATGTCTACTGCTTTCATCCCTAAATCCATCTTAAAAACTGGGATTTTCCCTTTTGTAGAAACATCGCCATTGGCTAAAATCTGTCCATCAAAAATATCGGTCTTGATGTTTTCAAGCGTTACTTTTTGGTCTTTTATAAGGAGTTTACCCGAGACATTTTTTAAAGACAAATTGTCGTACAAAACCGTGTTGGCTTTTGCCGTTAGCGAGCAATTTAAAAATGCGGGAATTTTTACGGCAGCCTTGGGTTTTTCAGATTTCGTATTAGTCGTTTCAGCCGTCATAAAATCGGCGACAGCAAACTGGTTGGACTGCATGTTGAAGTTTCCTTTTAATTCTTGGTTCTTCAACATAAATCCGTAAAAGTTCTCTAGCACCCCATTCACCTTCATATCTGTTTTGCCAGTGGTCAAATCGAGTTCCTGTAGATTGATTCTCGTGTTGGTAAACTGAACCACTGCTTTGTTGATGTTCATCGCTTTGTTGGTGTCATCCACATATTTGAATCCTGTTAGGGTCATATTTCCCGAGTTCTGCATCTTTTCATATTGATTCGTTTCTACAGATTTCATATCAAACTTGGTCACAACATCCGCTTTCAGAATACCAGACAGCGGGACTTTTAGCTTTACTGGATAGGCTTTAGAAACATTTCCAAGATTTACTACACCTTTCAATTGTGCATCAACGAGCGGATTTTCTGCTAAGTTTTTGATGTTGGCTTTTGCATTAAAAACATCTTGGTCAATCCGAAAAGACAACTGATCTAAATTCACGTAAGTGTCATTAGTTAAACCTGTTTCATTAATTATTTTCGTGTCTATTATAATATTCTGAATCGATTTTGGCAGGTTCGGATACTGAAAAGAAGCATTGTTGGAGGCAATCGCCACGTTGAATTTTGGAACCGTTGTGTCCGACAGCATTCCTTTAGCAAATCCGCTAATAGTAAAGTCACCGGTTGTTTTGACATCTTTTATGTTTGCGGCATAGGCGGCTGGCAATAACCCTAGAAAATTTTGAAAACTTGACGTAGGTGTTTTAAATTTCAAATCATAGATTTGACCGTTTTCGACCATTTGTATAAAGCCATCAAACTCCAATGGTAACTGATTGATGAGCGCTTTGTTTTCTTTGAACGAATATTTACTTTGATCCAAATCGATTCCCAAAACAGCGTCAAGGGACAAAGAAACGTGATCCATATAATTGGCTTTGTCCATAAACAAAGAGACTTTGGCGCTAGATTGCGTTGCCAAATCCAATTTAGAATTCGCAAAATCGCCAGTCCCAGAATGATTTAAGCTGTCGATAATCATCTTAATTTTAGATCGTTCATCGAAATATTTGAAACGTAGGTTGGTGACTTTGTATTCGTTAATTTTTAGCGATAACGGGCTGCTTTTGCTATCGTCTTGTTCTTTGTCGTCTTTCAAAGCGATATCGAAGTTGCCGAGACCATCTTTGTTAAAGAGGATATTAATTAATCCGTTTTCTGTTGAAACGGCTTCAATATTCATAGAATCTTCTTTGCCTTTGAATAACTCCTTTATGGACATTTTTAAATTGATTTGTCCCAAAGAAATCAGCGTGTCACCTTCAAAAGGTGCTTTGTTAATGATAAGCAGTTTGTCGATTGTAACGTTAGCTTGCGGGAAACTCTTGAACAAACTCAAATCGGCGTCTTCAAACGAAACTTTCGCATCTACTTTTTCGTTGATGGCATCGGTAATTTTTGCTTTGATTTGATCCTTGAAAAAGAAAGGAATTGCAAAAAGAGACAGCACAAGAACGAGGAGAATAATTCCGACAATTTTTAAAATTTTCTTTAGCATAACTAGATTGTTTTAGATTACAACGCAACGAACTCGGAATTTCTTATTTAATGAATATTAATTTCAAAAGGCAAACTTGCTTGCACGCCTTTTTTACTTTGAATGCGGCGAATTTGTTCGATAACTTTATAGTTTTCTTCGCCCAATTCTTCTTTGATGAAATTCTCTTTGGTTTTCATAAACGGGACGCCTAGACTACCCAAATAATCTCCAAAATCTTTTTCATATATTGGAAAGTTTTGTGTTTTATACTCTTTGATTTTAACCAATGACGCCGCATATTCTAGGGCTGAATCAAGTCCACCGATTCTGTCCACCAATCCGATTTTTAAAGCTTCAGCGCCAGACCAAACACGTCCTTGCGCAATAGAATCCACTTGGCTAAAAGACATTTTTCGTCCAGCGGCAACACGTGTAACAAAAGTATTGTAGATTTTCTCGACACCTTCTTGGGCAATAAACTTATAACTTTCAGTTAAAGGTTTGAAAATGCTATAATCAGCAGCATTTGCATTGGTGCTCACTTGGTCAGAATTGATTCCCATTTTTGTAGTGAGTTCTGTAAAATTCGGTAACAAACCAAAAACGCCTATAGAACCTGTTATGGTATTGTTTTCAGCGAAGATGGTGTTGGCGTTGCAAGCAATATAATAACCGCCAGAGGCCGCCAAATTACCCATAGAAACAATTACAGGCTTCACTTTTTTTGTCAATTCAATTTCTCTCCAAATGAGTTCGGAAGTCAAAGCACTTCCGCCAGGCGAATCTATTCGAAGTACAATAGCCTTAATTTTCTTGTCTTTACGAGCGTCTTGTAGCGAGCGTCTCATCGAGCCTTCGCCTACCATATTCACATCTCCCTCACCGCTGCCAATATCTCCTTGTGCATAAATGATTGCAATTTTGTTTTTAGAGGAAGATTCAGTGGCAGTTGAAGCCACATTCTTCGCATAATCAATAATCGAAATCGAATTATAATCTTCGTCAGCATCGACTTGTAGTAATTTTCGGATGTCATTATGATATACATCTTCATAAACAACTTTGTCTACCAATCCTTGTATTTTCGCCATTTCTGGCGTCCTGGCAGCCAATTGATCTGCAATTTCGTTAAGCTTACTTTCAGGAATTTTACGACTTGTTGAAATGTCAGTTACAACGGAATTCCACAGTGAGTTTAATAATGAGGTTATTTGCTCTCTATTGGCCTCACTCATCTTATTTTCGAGGAAAGGCTCTACGGCGCTTTTGTATTTTCCATGTCGAATAACTTCCATTTTAACGCCATATTTTTCTTGAAAATCTTTGAAGAACAAAAGCTCAGAAGACAAACCTTTGAATTCCATTTCTCCAATTGGATTGATATAAATTGTGTTAGCGACAGAATTCAGGTAGTACTCTTTTTGAGTATAAAAATTCGCATAGGCTAGTACAAACTTTCCTGATTTCTTAAAATCGTCTAATGCTGCACGAACGGATTTGATTTGCGCCATTCCTAGGTTAGAATTGTCGTTTAAGATGGAAATTCCTTTGATGTTGTCATCTTCTTTAGCCGCGTGAATGGCCTTAATAACATCGGATAGCCCATCATGTTTAGCATCGAAATAATCGATCTCTTTATAATTGAATTTTCCTGCATAATCTGAGGAGACCTTTGATAAATCGAGTATAATAACTGAATTGTCATCTACAGTGATGCTGTCGGAACTTCCTCCGAATAATACGCCAATAAACAATAATCCAAAAAAGAAGATCATAAAAAAGGCAAATAAACCAACAATTGTGGCTAAGACGTTTGCTAAGAATCGCATAATTTTTTTTTCAATATGTTGAAATTGAACTCTGAAAGTTACAAAAAACAACGGTAATTAAATTTATTAACAGTCGCTGCAAATATACTTCTATTCTAAAATTCTTTTACTTAATTTGCGGTTAATATGAGCACGCAACATCAAGTTATTTTATCGTTAGGAAGCAACCAAGGAAATCGGTTACAGAATATTCACAATGCTATTGATTCCGTACATCGTTGCGTTGGGACTGTAGTTAAAGTTTCAAATTTGTATGAAACACCAGCGTGGGGATTTGATGGAGAAGCTTTTTACAATTGCGCATTGGTTTTGCATACACAGAATTCCGCGGAAACGGTACTTGATAAAGTTTTAGAAATTGAAAATAATTTGGGGAGAATTAGATCTGAGACTGAAGGATATCAATCAAGAATCATCGATATTGATGTGATCGCTTTTAACGAAGAAATTATTGCTTCGAAGAACTTAACAGTGCCACATCCTTTTATGCAGGAGCGATTGTTTGTCTTGGTGCCGATGCGAGATTTGAATTTAGATTGGAGGCATCCAATTTTACAAAAGTACTTGCCAGAACTTCTGAAAGCTTCTGAGGACAAAAGCAAGATTAAGATGTTGCAATCTATGGACTTTCCGCTAAAGAAAATGGTACTCGAACAATTCAATTACATCGCGATTGAAGGAAATATTGGAGCTGGGAAAACAACTTTGACCACGAGGATCGCGGAAGATTTTAATGCTAAGACTGTTTTTGAAAGATTTGCCGACAATCCGTTTTTGCCCAAGTTTTATCAAGATCAGAATCGGTATGCTTTTCCACTGGAAATGTCGTTCTTGGCAGATCGGTACCAACAAATTTCAGATGATTTAGCGCAATTCGATTTATTTAAAGATTTTATTGTTGCGGATTATCATATTTTCAAATCACTCATATTTGCGAAAGTTACGCTCACCGATGATGAATATCGGTTATATCGAAAGTTATTTGAGATTATTTATAAGGAAATGCCAAAGCCAGATTTGTATATCTACCTTTATCAGAATACGGAGCGGCTTTTAGAGAATATTAAGCACCGTGGCAGAACATACGAACAAGAGATTCCCGCGGAGTATCTTGATAAAATTAACAAAGGATATCTGGATTACATCAAGTCCCAAACGGATCTAAATGTTCTGATTATTGATGTATCTGATAAAGATTTCGTAAGAAAACAAGAAGATTATGTTTTTGTTTTGGAAGCGATTCAAAACAAATTGTCAAATTAGAAGTGTATTTTTTTGAATAAATCCCAAATGACAATACCTGCACTGACAGCAATATTCAAAGAGTGTTTGGTGCCCAATTGCGGAATTTCAATTGTTCCATCACAGATTTCAATCGCTTTTTGATTAACGCCAAAAACCTCATTTCCGAATACGACCGCATATTTTTCGTTGTCATTTATTGAAAAATCTTGTAGTAAAGTAGCATTTTCAACTTGCTCGATTGCAAATACTTTTGTTTGGTTGCTTTTCAGTTTTTTTATGACTGACACTACGTCTTCAACGTATTCCCAATCGACCGTTTCGGTGGCCCCTAGGGCGGTTTTGTGAATTTCCTTGTTTGGGGGAATTGCTGTAATTCCACATAAATATATTTTCTCAATCAAGAAAGCGTCGGCAGTTCTAAAAACTGATCCAATGTTGTTCAAACTGCGAATGTCATCTAAAATTAGAATTAGAGGTGTTTTAGTAGCTATTTTGAAGTCTTCAATAGATTTTCGTTCTAGCTCACTGTTTTCGAGTTTGCGCATGCTGATTTATTTTAAGTTATTGCAAAAAAAAAGCTCCCACGCTAATGGAAGCCTTAAATTTTATCTAGAAAGATTATCCTTTCGGAGTTTCTTTTGGAGTTTCTTTTGGAAGAATTGTTCCTTTGATAGTTAATACTTTTGAAGCAGTACCTTCAGCATTTGAGGTAACAGTTACTGTTTTTGTAAAAGCACCTTCTCTGTCTGTTGCATATTTTACACCAATTATTGCTTTAGCACCAGGAGCTATAGGCTCTTTTGGAAATGAAGGTACTGTACAGCCACATGAACCAGTAGCATTGGTGATAATTAATGGTTTGTTTCCGTTGTTTACAAACACGAATTCACGTTTTCCATCAGCGTTGTGAGGAAGTGTGCCATAATCAATGGTTTCGTTTTCGAAAAGCATTCCAGCTCCATCTACTTTAGGTGAATCAACTTTAGCAGGAGCAGCTTCTTTTTTTGCTACTTCTTTTTTCACAGTTTTTTTTGCTTGTGCATTTGAGCTTGTTACTCCAAAAATGGTCAATACAGCTAATAATACTATTTTTTTCATTGTTGTTATTGATTAAAATTACAAGGCAAAACTATTCAAAAATTTTAAACTGCAATTTAATTTATTCTTAAAATTAATTAATTTTTAATTCGACAACATAATCCTTTTAAAATTTTTAAATTCGCTATTCTATTTTCAACCCTCAAAAAAATTTTAAGCCATTGAAATCACCAGAAAAAGAAGCAAAAGAGACTCCGTTAATGAAGCAGTATAATGAGATAAAAAGGAAGTATCCTGACGCTTGTTTGTTGTTTAGAGTAGGTGATTTTTATGAAACTTTTGGCGAAGATGCAATTAGAGCTTCTAAAATCTTAGGTATAGTTCTTACAAAAAGAGGTGCTGGATCCGAAACAGAAACCGCTTTAGCAGGATTTCCGCATCATTCTCTCAACACTTATTTGCCTAAATTGGTAAAAGCAGGACTTCGCGTAGCAATTTGTGACCAACTTGAAGATCCAAAAATGACAAAGACTATTGTCAAAAGAGGTGTTACAGAATTGGTAACGCCGGGAGTATCTATGAACGATGAGGTTTTGCAATCTAATTCTAACAATTTTTTGGCCTCGATTTATTTCGGAAAGAAAGTTGTAGGGATTTCTTTTCTAGACATTTCAACAGGGGAATTTTTGACTTCGCAAGGAAACGAAGAATATATTGATAAACTGCTTCAGAACTTTAACCCCAGTGAAGTCTTGGTTGCTAAGATTCATAAAAATATTTTTAAAGAGACATTTGGTGATGATTATCATCATTTTTATTTAGAAGACTGGATATTTAAAGAAGACTTTGCTTTTGAATCATTGACCAATCATTTTCAAACAACTACACTTAAAGGTTTTGGAATTGAAGAATTGCAGGAAGGAATTATTGCTTCCGGTGCCATTTTGTATTATTTATCTGAGACTCAGCATAACAAAAGGCAACACATTACTTCTATTCAGAGAATTGCCGAAGATTCTTATGTTTGGATGGATCGTTTTACAATAAGAAATCTAGAGTTGTACCACAGTTACAATCCTAATGCTGTTACATTGCTTGATATAATTGATAAGACATTGTCGCCAATGGGAGGACGATTATTGAAACGTTGGTTGGCGCTGCCTTTGAAAAACATTCGAAAGATTCAAAACCGTCATGAAGTTGTCGCCTATTTGAAGGAGAACCAAGATATTTTAAGTACTATTCAGTTTCAAATTAAGCAGATTTCCGATCTGGAACGCTTGATTTCAAAAATTGCCGCAGGTAAAGTTTCACCACGTGAAATGGTCTATTTGAAAGATTCACTTGATGCTATTATTCCTATCAAGGATATTGCGCTAAAGAGCAAGCAAGAAGCGGTAAGAATCATTGGTGATAGTTTGAACAGCTGTGAGGTATTACGAGAAAAAATTGAAACAACTCTCAATCAAGAAGCTCCAGTCGCGATCTCCAAAGGAAATGCAATTGCCGCAGGGATTAGTAAAGAATTAGACGAATTGCGATTAATATCTAGGTCAGGAAAGGAATTTTTGGAAGGAATAGAATCAAGAGAGTCTGAAAAGACAGGAATTGCATCTTTAAAGATTTCATTTAATAATGTATTTGGATATTATATAGAAGTGCGGAACACACATAAGGACAAAGTTCCAGCAGAATGGATTAGAAAGCAAACACTAGTCAATGCAGAGCGTTATATTACCGAAGAACTAAAAGAGTATGAGACAAAAATTTTGGGCGCTGAGGAAAAGATACATAAATTAGAAGTTGAGTTATTTGAGCAGTTAGTGACTTGGGTTGCTACTTATATCAAGCCAGTACAATTGAATGCCAACTTAATTGCGCAATTAGATTGTTTGACTTCTTTCGCGCAATCAGCAATTGAAAATAAATATGTTTGTCCAAATTTAGATGAAGGTTTTGATCTGGAGATTAAAAATGGCCGTCATCCAGTAATCGAAAAGCAATTGCCCGTTGGTGTGCCTTACATTGCAAATGATGTTTTTTTAGATCGTGAATCGCAACAGTTAATTATGATTACAGGACCAAACATGTCTGGTAAATCAGCCATTTTGAGACAGACTGCCTTAATTGTCCTTTTGGCTCAAATGGGAAGTTTTGTGCCTGCCGAATCAGTAAATATGGGAGTTGTAGACAAAATATTTACAAGGGTAGGAGCCAGCGATAATATTTCGATGGGAGAATCAACATTCATGGTGGAAATGAATGAAACCGCATCAATTTTGAATAATCTTTCAGAACGCAGTTTGATTTTGTTGGATGAAATCGGACGTGGAACCAGCACGTATGATGGTATTTCGATTGCATGGTCAATTGCGGAATTTCTTCATGAGCATCCTACTAGGCCCAAGACATTGTTTGCAACGCATTATCATGAACTAAACGAAATGAGCGAATTGCTGCCAAGAATTCAGAACTACAATGTTTCGGTAAAGGAACTAAAAGATACAGTGCTATTTATTAGAAAATTGGTGAAAGGAGGAAGCGCACATAGTTTCGGATTACATGTCGCGAAAATGGCAGGAATTCCGCAAATCGTTTTGCTAAAGGCGCAGAAAATATTAAAGAAGTTGGAGAAGAATCACTCGAGTGACGCTTTAGATAGCATCAAGACTGAGAAGGCTGAAATGCAGATGAGTTTCTTCAATTTAGACGATCCTTTATTGGAAGAAATAAGAGATGAAATCCTAAATTTGGATATCAATACTTTAACACCCATTGAAGCCATGATGAAACTTAATGAAATTAAGAGAATGTTGTCGAAAAAATAAAAAATTTATAATTAAAGAATAGGGATTCAAGGCGTTATAAAAACACATTCTTTTTTTTCTGAAAAGGCTTGTAAAATTGAATTAAAGTATTAAATTTGCCCTCGCATTACCAAACAAGTAAGGCCGTTCTTTAAAAGATTGAAATGCGAAAATAGCTCAGTTGGTAGAGCGCGACCTTGCCAAGGTCGAGGTCGCGGGTTCGAGCCCCGTTTTTCGCTCAAGGTCATCTCGCTCGGATGGTGAAATTGGTAGACACGCTGGACTTAAAATCCAGTGAACAGCAATGTTCGTGCGGGTTCAAGTCCCGCTCTGAGTACAAAAAAGCTTCAAACATACGTTTGAAGCTTTTTTTTGTTTATTGATTTTTTGAAAATATAAAATTCTACAAAATAAAAAAACCACGCTAAGCGTGGTTTTAAAATTTTTAGAAGTGATTTCTAATTATTTTTTTGCTTCAGCAGCAGCTTCAGTAGCAGTAGCAGCAGCTTCAGTAGCAGTAGCAGCAGCTTCAGTAGCAGCAGCAGCAGCAGTGTCAGCTACAGCAGCAGCTTCTTCAACAGCAGGAGCAACTTCTTCAGTCATTGGAGCTTCTTCAGCAGGAGCTTCAGCTTGTTTACAAGATACTACAGTTAATGCAGCGATAACAGCTAAACTTAAAAATACTTTTTTCATCTTACTTAATTATAAAAGGTTAATTATTAATTCGAGGCAAAGATATAAATTTTTTATTATGTAAAAATATTTTTCAATTTTTTTTTCAAAATTTACATTCTATTGCAACTGCGCTCTGTTTACCAAGTATTATGCCAAAAACAGCGAGGTGTTCATTTAAATTAAATTCGTATTGAATTTAACGTTGTGTATGGTTTATGAAAGCAATTATTAAAAAAAAACTACATTTTATTTTTTTATTTTTTGTTTTGGATGGGTAATTCTCATTTCTTCAATAAGGTTTTTTGCATTAGCATACTTATCAATGATAAATAAAATGTATCTTACATCTACCATTACGTTTCTACAAATAGCAGGATCGTAGTAAATATCACTCATTGTTCCTTCCCAAACTCGATCAAAATTCAATCCAATTAAGTTCCCTTTTGCGTCGATGGCTGGGCTTCCAGAATTTCCTCCAGTGGTGTGGTTGGTGCCAATAAAGCAAACAGGCATTTTACCTTTTTCACCATACAGTCCGTAGTCTTTAGTTTTATATAGGTCAATCAATTTTTTTGGCACATCAAATTCATAATCACCAGGAATATATTTTTCTAAAACACCATCTAAGAAAGTGAAAGGTTTGTAAATAGTAGCGTCTTTAGGTTCATATCCTTTTACTTTTCCATAGGTAATTCGCAAAGTGCTATTGGCATCCGGAAAAATTCTCGATTCTTTATTCAATTCTAATTGCGCTTTCATATAGGTTCGTTGCAAAGCCAAATTTCTTAAATTGATTTCATCATATTTTGGCGCCACTTCTTTAAGATACTTATCCGCCATTTCTTTCACCAATAAATAGCCTTTGTCGTTATTTAGATTTGTTAAAATTGTTTTTGTGTCACCAGTTAATAATTCTTTAGTTCCAGCAAAAGTTACCAATTTTGAACTAATATATAAGGAGTTAGTAAGTTCTTTGATGTTGGCATTCAATAAACTAGTTGGGAGAAATGCTTTAGGAGATTTAGTGGAATACAATTCAATCAATTGCTCAAATACTTTTTCATCAACTGCAGGATTAAAGTCTTTGTAGAAATCGCCTAGTCCGTTAATAAGGTTATTTTTTCTATCGGTGAACGCTTGTTCGCCTTTAGTCGTATTCAGTTGTTCTAATTGGTACATCTTGTACGCAACATTTAAAAGTTCTGTATTTCGCAAAACTACTTCTATAAAATAATCTCTACTCAAAGCGTATGGAGCAATTTCTTTATAGTTTTTTTCAAAATCGGTCAGTAAGTTTCCATATTCAGCTTGCTTTCTCGCCTTAACAACGTTCTCACTGAATGCTGCTTCTTGTTTTTTCTTTATCGCAACAGCGTCTGATTTCTTCAAACCTTGCGTCTCTCCAATCCATTTTTTCCAATAATTCGCAATACCTGCATATTTAGAGGCGTATTGAATCTTAATCGCATTGTCTTTTCGCATAAATCCATCTTGAACTTTCAACGCCTTGTCACGGATCTCAATTTTTGCTGGATTCAGTTCATTAACAATTTGCTCAATGGCCACAGCAGGCAGGTACTCATTGGTCTTTCCAGGATAACCGAAAACTAGTGTAAAATCGTCTTCAGCTACGCCATCGAGAGAAATCGGTAAGAAATGTTTTGGCGTGTAAGGTACGTTGTCTTTTGAGTACGCGGCTGGGCGATTGTTCTTGTCAGCGTAAATTCTGAACAACGAAAAATCTCCCGTATGTCTTGGCCAAACCCAATTGTCGGTATCAGATCCAAATTTGCCAATAGACGATGGCGGAGCACCCACCAATCGAACATCTTTATAACTTTCAGTCACGAAAAGCATGTATTGATTGCCTTCAAAAAAAGTCCTGATTTTATTTTCTTGCCAACTTTCTTTCGGCAGGGATTTGCTTAAGGACGTCATGCTTTCTTGTATTTTTTTTTGCCTTTCAGCCTCAGTACTCAAAGACGAAACTCCCTCTAGGACTTTAGTTGTTACATCTTCAATTCTTACGATGAAAGTAACTTCCAAATCAGGATTAGGCAATTCGTCTTCCATTTTGTAGGCCCAAAAACCGTCTGTGAGATAATCATGTTCAACAGAAGAATGGCTTTGAATTTCGTCAAATCCACAATGGTGATTCGTTAACAACAATCCTTTTGGTGAAATTACCTCCGAAGTACAACCGCCATTAAATTGTGGAACAGCATCTTTCAGACTCGACTTATTTACATCATAAATATCAGAAATTGACATTTTCATTCCTAAATTCTTCATCTCTTTTTCATTCATTCCTTGCAATAAAGAAGGAATCCACATACCGCCTTGTTGCGCATGAAGTTGAATAACAAATAGTAATAAGAGTACTTTTAAAATTTTCATTTTGTTTAATTTTAATTAATTATGATTAAAACTTATTTCATAACGATTGGTTCGAAATGTATTGTAGAATTTTATCTAATGCACCTGTATTCATTTTCACAAAAGTGCTGCAAATATGACCTTTCTCCGCTCGAATATCTGAATTTTGAATCAAATTATCGAATGTTTCTTTCAATTCATTTTCGTTCGACACAACATCACAACCACCCAAATTAACCAATGCTGTTGCTTCAGCAAAATGAGAATAATTTGGTCCAAGAACGATTGGAACGCCAAAGGTCGCAGGTTCTAATAAATTGTGGACACCGGGATTTCCAAAGCCGCCACCAACATAGGCGATATCCGTTTCACTATATATTTTGGTTAAAATCCCAATGGTATCGATAATAAACACCTCATATTCGCTCAAGTTTTTTCCTTCTTTTTCCGAAAACAAAACCGTTTTCTTGGCAATCGATTTTCGCAATTCTTGAATCTGTTCTGTTTTAATATTATGCGGTGCTATAATAAATTTTAATGGATGTGTCGTCGAATTTATATAGTCGACCAAGATATTTTCATCTTTCGGCCATGAACTTCCAACAACAATTGTAAGTTGGCCACTCTTAAATTCTGTAATGAAATCCAAATGATTGTCTTTTTCCAAAATAGCTGCTACACGATCAAATCGGGTGTCACCAGAAACCGTCACGTTTGATTTTCCTAATCGAAATAGCAAATCTTTAGAAAGAGAATTTTGCACGAAGAAATGTTCGAAACTATCTAAAGCTTTTCGATAAAATCCACCATACCATTGAAAAAATAGCTGGTCTTTTCTAAAAATCCCAGAAATCAGATAAGTGGTAATCCGACGGCTTTTTAATTCCCTTAAAAAATTTGGCCAATACTCATACTTGATAAAAAACACCATTTCAGGATGCACCAAATCGATAAATTTTACTGCATTGCTTTTGGTATCTATAGGTAAATAGACTGTTACATCAGCAACAGTGTTGTTCTTTCGTACTTCAAATCCAGAAGGCGAAAAAAAGGTCAAAACAATTTTGTAGTCTGGATAGTTAATTTTCATCTTTTCCATCACTGGCAAGCCTTGCTCGTATTCGCCTAGAGAGGCAGCATGAAACCAAATGGTTTTGTCTTTTGCACTAATTTTTGTTGCTAAAGTTTCAAACACCATTTTCCTCCCATCTACAAACTGCTGCATTTTCGGATTGAAAACAGCCAAGATTTTAATACAAAAACCAGCAAAAGTCACCAATAGATTATACAAAAAAAACATAGCTTCTAAATTGTGTCGCTAAAATACATTAGTTTGTATAATTTTTATTGTCACCCATCAATTAATTACTAATTTTGCGTGCATTTAATTAATAGCTACATGAAAAAAATCCAAATGGTTGACCTTAAAAGTCAATACGAAAAAATTGCCACGACTGTAAATGCTTCAATCCAAGAAGTTTTAGATACCAATACTTATATCAACGGACCTCAAGTGCAATCTTTCCAAAAAAACCTCGAAGAATATCTCGATGTAAAACACGTCATTCCTTGTGCTAACGGAACAGATGCACTGCAAATCGCCATGATGGGATTGGATTTAAAGCCGGGCGATGAAGTAATCACCGCCGATTTTACATTCGCCGCCACGGTTGAAGTAATAGCTTTGCTACAATTGACGCCAGTTTTGGTAGATGTAGATATGGTTAATATGAACATTTCGATCGAAGCTATTAAAAAAGCAATCACACCCAAAACAAAAGCGATTGTTCCGGTGCATTTGTTCGGTCGCGCTGCCAATATGGAAGCAATCATGCGTATCGCCAACGAACACAATCTATACGTAATCGAAGACAATGCCCAAGCCATCGGAGCCAATTGTAGATTTTCTGACGGAACCAAAAAGAAAGCAGGAACGATTGGACATGTGGCATCAACCTCTTTTTTCCCATCTAAAAATCTAGGTTGTTATGGAGATGGTGGCGCAATTTTCACCAACGACGACGCACTGGCTCACAAAATTAGAGGTATCGCAAATCATGGGATGTATGTGCGTTATCATCATGATGTTGTGGGTGTAAACTCTCGTTTAGACAGCATTCAAGCCGCAGTTTTAAATGCAAAATTACCTCATTTAGATGCGTATTGTCAAGCACGTCAAAATGCGGCAAGAAAATACACCGCTGCTTTCGATGGTCACAAAAATATCATCGCGCCTTCCATTTGTGATATTTGCGATTGCCATGTTTTTCATCAATATACGTTGCGAATTATCGATGGCGACCGCGATGCCTTAATGCAACATTTGTTAGACAAAGAAATTCCGTGTGCCATTTATTATCCAATTCCGTTACACAGCCAAAAGGCTTACGCGGACCCAAGATATAAAGAGGAAGATTTTCCTGTGACCAATCAATTGATCAAAGAAGTCATTTCGCTTCCGATGCACACCGAATTGGATGATGAGCAAATTCAATACATAACGAACACCGTTTTAGAGTTTTTCAAATAATTTTTAGAAGCTATTTCCTGCTTTCCGTTGCAATCTTTTTTGTTTTTGTCAGCCCGAGCGCAGTCGAGGGGCATTTTCTAAAACAAAAAAGGATTTCCACTACAATCAGGGCTAGGGCAATCTACTCACCAACAACCATAGGATAAGAATGAAAGTATTAGTCACAGGAGGTTTAGGATTTATCGGTTCACACACCGTAGTCGAATTGCAAAACGAAGGATTTGATGTAGTCATCATCGACAATCTTTCCAATTCATCGGAAGAGGTGCTAAAAGGAATTGTTGCCATTACTGGCAAAACGCCTCTTTTTGAAAAAATGGACTTGAAGGAAAAACCGGCAGTACAAGACTTCTTCAAGAAACATTCTGATATTGCTGGCGTGATTCATTTTGCAGCCTCTAAAGCAGTTAACGAAAGCGTGGAAAATCCATTGTTGTATTACGAAAATAATATCAATACATTGGTTTACATACTTCAAGAATTAGAACAAAAGCCTGAAGCGAACTTCATATTTAGTTCGTCATGTACGGTTTATGGTGAAGCTGAAAAAATGCCAATTACCGAAGATGCGCCGATTCAAGCAGCGCTGTCGCCTTATGGAAATACCAAGCAAATAGGGGAAGAAATTATTAATGAAGTTTGTAAAGTAAGCAATATCAATTCAATATTGTTGCGTTATTTCAATCCAATGGGCGCCCATCCATCTGCTGAAATAGGTGAATTGCCAATTGGTGTTCCTCAAAACCTAATTCCCTTTATAACGCAGACTGGAATCGGTTTACGCCAAGAATTGTCCGTTTACGGCGATGATTATCCAACGCCTGACGGCACTTGTATTCGCGATTATATTCATGTGGTTGATTTAGCCAAAGCACACGTCATTGCCTTGCAACGCTTGATTAATAAAAAAAATCTTGCTAAGGTTGAAATCTTCAATTTAGGAACCGGAACTGGAAGTTCAGTGTTGGAAGTTATCAATACTTTCGAAAAAGTAAGCGGTCAAAAATTGCCGTATAAAATTGTCGGAAGAAGAGAGGGAGACATCATCTCGGCTTACGCCAATACCGATAAAGCCAACGAGGTGTTGGGTTGGAAAGCACAATCTACTTTAGAACAAGCGTTGACCAGCGCTTGGAAATGGGAACAGAAAATCAGAAGTTAGATTGTAAGACTTTAAGACTGGTAGATTATAAGATAAAAAATCCCGAATTCCATATTCGGGATTTTTTAGCTTATATATTGTTATCTTACAGTCCTACAGTCTTAACGACTTAAAATCTTACATTCAACTAAGCACTTATCGTTTCCACTTCTCTATTAATCTTATTCACCAACCCAACCAATACTTTTCCAGGTCCAACTTCCGTAAATGAAGTAGCTCCATCGGAAATCATTTGCTGCACAGATTGTGTCCAACGTACAGGCGCCGTCAATTGGATAATTAGATTTTTCTTAATTTCATTCGGATCCGAAACCGCTGAAGCTGTAACGTTTTGATATACGGGACAAATTGGAGCAGCAAAATTAGTAGCTTCAATAGCCGCCGCCAATTCTTCACGTGCAGGCTCCATCATTGGCGAGTGGAATGCACCACCAACTGGCAATAGTAAAGCTCTTTTGGCTCCAGCTTCTTTCATGGCTTCACACGCTTTTTCAACGGCTGAAAATTCACCAGAGATAACCAATTGCCCTGGACAGTTATAATTGGCTGCGACCACAATTCCATCAATAGAAGCACAAACATCTTCTACAATTTTGTCTTCTAATCCCAATACAGCGGCCATGGTGGAAGGTTTTATTTCACATGCTTTTTGCATGGCTTTTGCCCGTTGTGAAACCAACCTTAATCCATCTTCAAAAGACAACGCGCCATTGGCAACCAAAGCAGAAAACTCGCCTAAAGAATGGCCAGCTACCATTTCTGGATTGAAGTTTTCCAAGGTTTTTGCTAGAATAACAGAATGTAAAAAAACGGCTGGTTGCGTAACATTCGTTTCTTTCAATTGCTCTGCGGTTCCTTCAAACATGATATCTGTAATGCGGAATCCAAGAATATCATTGGCTTTTTCAAATAAATCTTTAGCCAAAGTTGAATTTTCATATAAATCTTTACCCATTCCAGTAAATTGAGCGCCTTGCCCAGGAAAAACGTATGCTTTCATTTGATTCTGTATTTATATCAGCATTTCATCAATGCTGAATAGTTATGTTTTGTTTCAAAGTTTGAAGAGCAAAAGTAGCATTTTTATTAGAATACAATAGCTTTCACGATCGATTGCAATTCGATTTTTAATGCTTCATTGGTGATGCCAATTACGGGGTCAAAATTGTCTCGAAAACTGGGTAAAGAAAAGGTCGCCACTACATTTGCATCGTGACGAGGAAAGCGGTCTTTTGCCATTTCAAGCACACTTAATCCGCCACGAGGACCTGGAGATGTAGCCATTAGCAGCACTGGTTTTTGTTGAAACAATTTGTTATTGTGACGTGAAGTCCAATCGAAGATGTTTTTAAAAGCAGCGGAATAAGCTCCGTTATGTTCCGCCAATGAAATTAGAATCAAATCGGCAATACCCAATTTTTCATAGAAGTTTACCGCCAATTGTGGGATTCCATTATCCTTTTCACGGTCAGCAGAATAGATGGGCATTTCGTAATCATTTAAGTCGAGGATTTCATACGCAACATTTTCAAATTGCGAAGCCACGTAGGAGATTAATTGCTTATTAATAGAATTTTTGCTCGAAGATCCAGCAAAGGCGATAATTTTTTTCATTTAGAATTTTTGTAATACGTTAGCGCGCCAGAAGGACATTGGTTGACGGTTTCGATGATTTTATCAGTCGTTGAATTTTCTGGGGTAATCCACGGTTTCTCTTTGGGTTTGAAAACATCTGGATTGTTTTTTACGCAATTCGCCGAGTGTATACATTTGCTATTTTGCCATACAATCGTAACTTCTCCATTACTGTATTCCTTTTTTAAATCTTTTGCATCCATGATTAAATAGTTGTTGGAATGGTTATTTTATTTTTTAAAATTTTAGAAACAGGACATTTTTCAGCGATGACCAGCAAACGTTTACGCGTTTCCTCATCTACATCGTTCGAAAATGTAATAGTTCTTGTGATGATTGTTTCTAATCCAGGATTAGTTTCTTGAGCTAAATTTAAGGAGATTTTTATTTCTGGAATGTCCCAACCCTTACGATCTATATACATTCTTAGTGTTGATAAAGTGCAACCAGCCAAAGAAGCCAGAAAAGTTGAAAATGGGTCCGGTCCAATATTTTGTCCGCCTACATTTTCTGGCTCGTCCATCAAAAGTGTGCCATTGCGCCACGAAATGGTACACAAGTATTTTTGAGTGCCGATGCTTCCTTCGATATTATTTTCTAAGAGATTTCCCATGAGTTACTTGTATAAATGGATAGTTTTTCGTCGATTAAAGAACATCGCTATATTCAGGAACTTTGTCAAAAACACTTTTGGCAAACGGACAGAGCGGAATGATTTTGATGTTGTTTTCTCTCGCATATTCCACCGCTTTCACGACCATTTTTTTACCAAAACCTTTGCCTTCATTGCCAGGTTTTACTTCCGTATGATCAATGATAATTTTGTCGCTGCCGGCAAAAACGAAAGTCATCATGGCTTCATGATTCCCATTCACGTCAATATAAAAGAAGCCGTTTTTATCGTTGATTTTTTGTAGTACTTCTGTTTCCATCGTATTAGTTTGCTAACATTGGAACTTCCATTAGTAATAGTTCGGCATCTGTTGTTGCTTCAAAAGTCACTTCATTGAAGTCAGTAATTCCGATGCCATCGCGTTGTTCAAGTAGTTGCCCGTCAACTTTGACTTTACCTTTACTTACAAATACATATAAACCATTGCCTTCCAATTTACGCTCGTAATTAACGGTTATTCCAGCATCCAAATTGGCCATATGAAACCAGGCATCTTGATGAATCCAAACGCCAGCATCGTCTGAATTTGGCGAAAGAATTTGTTGAAACTTGTTATGACGATCGGAAGTGTCAAGTGTAATTTGTTGGTAACGCGGCTCCACATTTCTTTCTTTTGGAAACACCCAAATTTGCAACAGATTGGTTCTTTGGTCGTGATTCGGATTGAATTCAGAATGTTGGATTCCGGTGCCGGCACTCATGACCTGAACATCACCAAACTTGATGATTTCTGTATTGCCCATGCTGTCTTTGTGCGCTAAGTCGCCTTCGAGCGGAATGGTAATGATTTCCATATTATCGTGCGGATGCGTGCCGAAGCCCATACCTGCGGCAACAATATCATCATTCAAAACCCGCAATACGCCAAACTGAACGCGATTCGGATCGTAATAACTGGCAAAACTAAAAGTATGGTGTGCGTTGAGCCAACCGTGATCGGCATGTCCGCGCGTGTTGGCTTTGTGTAAGATGGTATTTTTCATATTGATAAATTTAGTATTTATTTGAATACAAATTTACAATCAAGGAATTGCTCTGTTGCTTAATGTAGATTAAGAAACTGTTGTCGGTTGTGAGTTACCAGTTGTGCGTGTTTTGCAAGAATAACTATGAACTATTTCGTTAAAATGCGGCTTTTCATTTTACTAAAAAATTCAGGAGTAACGCCGATATAGGAAGCGATTTGTTTTTGTGGCACTTTTTGAATCAGCGTGGGGTATTTTTTACAAAATTTTTCAAAGCGTTCTTCTGCCGATAAACTCAAATTATCCATGAGTCGTTCTTGGTTGGCAACTAAGGAATTTTCAGTTAAGATCCTGAAGAATCGTTCTAGTTTTGGAATTTCTTGGTATAGTATTTCTTGGTTTTCTTTGGAAAGCAGCACCACCTCCGCGTCTTCTACAACTTCGACAAATAGATTGCCTGGCTTTTGGGATAGTAGGCTGTACATGTCGCCAATCCACCAACCTTCGCAAGCGAAACTCAAAACATGTTCCACAATATGATCATTGATGGTAAAACTACGGAGCAAACCCGAATTGACGAAGTACGAATATTTGCAAACTTCTCCCGCGTTTAATATAATCGATTTTGCTTTAAACTGTTTTGTTTCAAGTCTGGATAGCAATTGTCGTTCTTCGTCTGAAGTAAGGGCAACAATTTTAGAAATATTGTCAAGAATTTGCGTCATTGCTATTTACTCTTGTATAGGCAACAACTTAAAGTATGAAACTACAAAACGGTTGTCTTTTATTTCACCAACAACTTCAGCTTTTCTAACGGTAGCACACATACCATCTTTGGCATGAGCATCACCGTGTTCGTCCATTTTAGTTCCATCCACAAAATATGATTTTCCTTTAATGCGTACTGCCAAATCACAGCCTTTGGCTTCCATCCCAAATTGACATTGACCACAAGAAACTTCAACAATTTCCATTTTTTGTGGTCTTTTGTCTTGCGCAAAACCTACGCTAAACGATAGAAATAAAACAATTGTAATAAGTGATTTCATATTTTAAGAATTAACAGTGATTAATTGGGCAGCGGCTTTCGCTTTTTCAACTATTGCTTCAATGGGTTTTTCAGTAGCACCATTCACCAATACTACTCCCATTCTTCGGAAAGGTCTTGAACTTGGTTTACCAAAAATACGAAAATCTGTCTTTGGTAATACAGCAATTTTCTCCAATCCAGAATAGGTTGGATTGTTCGAGTTTTCGGAAGCTAAAATCACAGCGCTAGCTCCAGCTTTTTCTAAGGTAATTTCAAAAATGGGCAAACTTAAAATGGCACGAAGATGCAATTCGAATTCATTGAAATTCTGCGTGCCTGCTAGCGTTACCATTCCGGTATCGTGCGGACGTGGAGATAATTCTGAAAAGTAAACGCCTTCATCCGTTAGGAAAAATTCAACGCCGAAAAGTCCAGCGCCACCAAGTGCTTCGGTCACTTTTGCTGCCATTTCTTTTGCCTCGCTGAGCGCTTCATCAGACATCTGTGCTGGTTGCCAACTTTCTTGGTAATCGCCACGTTCTTGTCGATGACCGATGGGCGGGCAAAATAACGTTGGATTGCCGTTTTGAGTAACAGTTAGCAAAGTAATTTCCGAATTGAAATTGACAAAAGCTTCGACAATCACTTCTACGACATCTCCGCGCGAACCTTCTACGGCATAACTCCATGCTTTTTCGATATCGCTCTCGATCTTGATGGTGGATTGTCCTTTTCCGGATGAACTCATCAAGGGTTTTACTACGCAAGGTATTCCTACTTCTGCGACGGCTTTTGTCAATTCGTCTGCTGTGGTGGCGTAGCGATAATTAGCGGTTCGCAAACCCAATTCTTTGGCGGCTAGATCGCGAATTGCTTTTCTATTCATGGTAAAATTAGCGGCTTTCGCGGAAGGAACAACGGTGATGCCTTGTTTTTCATAATCGTAAAAACGTTCCGTTCGGATGGCTTCTATTTCGGGCACGATAAAGTCGGGTTGATGTTTGGCCACGATTCGATCTAAAGCATCGCCGTCGAGCATATTAATGACTTCAAAACCGTCGGCCACTTGCATGGCGGGCGCATTTTCGTAGCTATCGACTGCGATGATGGTTTGGCCGATGCGTTGTGCTGCGATGACAAATTCTTTGCCGAGTTCACCGGAGCCGAGTAGTAATATTTTGTATTTCATAGTGGTTCTTTATGCTGGATTGCGTGAGATTTATCTTCGATCAATTCGGCTGCGCCTCGGGTGATATTAAGAGGAGGACAGCCAGTGGCTGTCAGGTATATGTGTTTGCGTGAGGGATTGCAGTGAAAATCCTTTTTTGTCTTAGAAAAAGCCCCTCGACTGCGCTCGGGGTGACAGACAAAAAAGATTGTAACGCAAAGCCCGACCCTTGTGGTCACGCCCAAATGTATAAAAAAAGCCCCAAGAAAACTTGAGGCGATTGCTATTTTTAGATGAGTGCTTCTTTGATTCTTTTCATGGCTTCGGTGAGCAAGGCTTCGCTAGTCGCGTAGGAAAAACGGATGCAATTTGGGTTTCCAAAAGCGTCTCCAGTTACGGTTGCAACAGTGGCTTCTGATAGCAAATACATCGAAAAGTCATCGGCGTTTTTGATCAGTTGACCGCGTAATGTTTTGCCAAAATAAAAGGAAACATCTGGAAAAACGTAGAAAGCACCTTCAGGAACATTGAGTTTGAAGCCAGGAATTTCTTTGACCAATCCAACGACCAAGTCACGTCTGCTTTTGAAAGCTGCAACCATTTCGTTAAGTACACTTGGATCTTCGTCAACCGCTGTAATTGTAGCTCGTTGCGCGATACTGTTGGCGCCACTGGTTACTAGACCTTGCATTTTCGTACAAGCTTTGGCGATGAATTCTGGAGCGCCAATATATCCGATTCTCCAACCCGTCATCGCGAAAGCTTTGGCAACTCCGTTAACAGTGATGGTTCTTTCGAACATTCCTGGAATGGAAGCGATGCTACAAAAAGTTCCGGAAAAATTGATATGCTCGTAAATTTCGTCAGAAACGATAAAAATGTTCGGGTGCTTTTCGATGATTTTTGCCAAGGCTGTTAATTCGTCGCGGTTGTAAACAGAACCACTGGGATTGCATGGAGAACTGTACCAAATCATTTTCGTTTTGGGCGTGATGGCTTTTTCTAATTGGTCAGGCGTGATTTTGAAATCGCTTTCTACGGAAGTAGGAACTTCGATGGGAATTCCGCCTGCCATTTTGATGATTTCATAATAGCTTACCCAATATGGTGCTGGAAGAATCACTTCGTCGCCGTCGTTGAGCATGACTTGGGCGATATTGTATAAAGATTGTTTTGCCCCAGTAGAAACAACGATGTTGTTTGGTTTGTAATCGAGATTGTTGTCTCTTTTGAATTTACGGCAGATGGCTTCTTTAAGTTCTAAATAACCTTCGACAGGCGAATAAGTGCTATAATTTTCGTCGATGGCTTTTTTTGCGGCAGCTTTGACGAAATCTGGGGTATTGAAATCCGGTTCCCCTAAACTTAAGCTGATGATGTCTTTTCCTTGTGCTTTTAATTCCCTTGCCAATGCTGCCATTGCTAAGGTTTGAGAGGTTGATAAGTTATTAATTCTATCGGAAAGAAGATGATTCATGCGGTACTTTTAAAGCGTTTGTAAAAATGGTTAAAAGCAAAAGACGCTCTGACGCGCCTTTGTTTTTTTATGCTACTTGTGGGTTTTGTCCTAAGTCTTTTAAATGCTTATAATGGGCAATTACCGCACTTCGCATTGACTTGAATTCATGGTAAGGCAAATTGCATTCTTCAGCGGTTTGCTTGACAAATTGCGCAATTTTTCCGTAGTGAATATGACTAATATGAGGATACAAATGGTGTTCGATTTGGTGATTTAATCCGCCAGTAAACCAATTGACAATTTTATTTTTTGGCGCAAAGTTCGCAGTGGTATATAATTGATGAATCGCCCATGTATTTTCCATTTCCCCTGCTGCATTTGGAATTGGATTGTCGGTTTCTTCAACAACGTGTGCTAATTGAAAAACAATACTTAAGATTAATCCAGCAGCGTAATGCATCACGAAAAAACCAAGCAACACTTTCCACCATATTACGCCAAAAGCAATTGGCAATACCACCCAAATTAATGCATAAATAATTTTAGTAATGACTAATACTGTCCATAATTTTCTGTGACTTTGAGGTTCGCCGTAAGACAACTTTCTCTTCATGTAAGCGCGCATTTGCTTAAAATCGGTTGTAAGAGACCAATTGAAAGTTAGCAAACCATACAAAAAGAATGAATAATAATGTTGGAATTTATGAAAACGACGCCATTCTGCATTCTGAGAAAAACGGATGATTCTACCAGCATCTAAATCTTCATCATGCCCTAGAATGTTAGTGTACGTATGATGTAAAACATTGTGTTGTACTTGCCAATTGTATACATTTCCTGCTAAAACGTAGATACTTCCGCCCATAAATTTGTTAATCCAAGACTTAGAAGAATATGCACCGTGGTTTCCATCGTGCATTACGTTCATTCCGATTCCAGCCATTCCGATTCCCATAAGGATATTCAACAAAAGTTGATACCAAATAGACATGTCGAGTGTTAGAATAAGGAAATAAGGCGTAAGAAAAATGGTAAAGAGAATAACTGTTTTAAGGTGGATTTTCCAATTCCCTGTTTTTGGGATGTTGTTTTCTTTAAAATAATTATTGACTCTTGAGTTCAAAGTTCTGAAAAATTTCAGATTATCTTGATTCGAAAAAGTTGGAGTTGTAGTATTCATAGAATTTAATTAAAGCACAAATGTACTTATTATAGATTTTTACTTTGCCAAAGTTCCCATAAATATATCAACACTAAAGTATTACTTTTGTTAAAAAAAGCAAAGCATGGAAGAAATTCTGAAGTATTTCCCAAATCTTACTGAAAATCAAGTCGAGCAATTCCAGAAATTGGAAGCACTATATGTTGATTGGAATTCTAAAATCAATGTTATTTCGCGTAAAGATATTGAGCAATTATACATCAAACATGTGTTGCATTCTTTGGCAATTGCAAAAATTCAGAAGTTTGAGCCTGGAACCTTTGTGTTAGATGTTGGAACTGGCGGCGGTTTTCCTGGGATTCCGTTGGCGATTTTATTTCCTGAAACGAGGTTTTATTTAATTGATGTCATCTTAAAAAAGATCAATGTTGTGAAAGCGGTTGCAGCTGATTTGGGATTAAAGAATGTGAAGGCAGAACAATTGCGTGCGGAAAATGTCAAAGGCGATTTTGATTTTATCGTGAGTCGAGCGGTCACTAATATGCCCGATTTTTATTCGTGGGTGAAAGACAAAATCAAAAAGCAAAACAAGCACGAATTTAAAAATGGTATTTTATATCTCAAAGGCGGCGACTTAACCGAGGAACTTCAGGATTTTCCAAAAGCTACAGAATATGCTATCGCAGATTTTTTTGATCATGAATTTTTCGAAACTAAAAAAGTAGTGCATTTGCCTTTGAAGTTTAAAGCATAAAAAAAGCCTCAATTTCTTGAGACTTTTTACTATTATTCTTTTATTATTTTCTTCGTGATGACACCTTTGTTGGTCGTTATCTTAGCAACGTAAATCCCTTTTTGTAATTGGCTGACATCAATTGACTTTTCATCAGTCTCACGAATTAAGACATTTCTACCTGTCGAATCAAAAATAGCAATAGACCGAATAACTACGTTCTCAATTGTATTTATGTTCAATAGGTTGTCGATTGGATTTGGTGCAATTTGAATTTGATTTGCAATGAAATTTTCTGACTCAATGTTCAATGTTGTTCCAATATAACTTTCTATTGACACATCTGTTTGGTCTATGCCAGCTAGTGCTACGACTGCTGCAGTAGTAGCGGTTCTAAATAACAAGCCGTCGGTAGAGATGTTTGAATCTTGATAGTAACTATAAGTGGTTTGTGTAATCGTACCAACGTTAGTAAGAAAACCATAATTTAATGAAATCGTAATGACAGTTTTCAATCGTGTAGCATTGCTGTTCGGAATGCCTCCAATGTTTCTATAAAGTGTTCCGTAAGCATCAACGGATGTAACTATGTTTCCTGTAAAAGTTCCAGAAAAAGTATCATAAATATAATTACCTGCAACTTGGTCTGTGTTTGTAAAACCATAATTCATCGGAAAAGTGCCCAAAGTAGCATTGTTTGTAAAGTTTAATTCCAATCCTGCTGCTCTTAAGCCCGTAATTGAAATTACACCAGCCAACTCTCTAACAAACATTTGTGATGAACTCGTTGTTGCTGTAGTAAATGTTGATACAATTACATTATTTGTGTTCGGGAATGTAGAAAGTTCGGCTGCTGTTGGGACTGTTTTTAAGTAATTCGAAGTGCCCAATTGCAAAAGTTGATCAAAATTCCACACTTGATTTGGACCAGAAGTTGTCTGATTGATTTCAGTGCTTGAAGTAACTACCGCGAACTCGGCATTGTCATTAACATAAAAAGAGGTAATAGGTGATTGCGAATAACTCACTCCTACAATACATAAAGTGATTAAGACAAGTAATTTTGTTTTCATATAAATTGAATTTAGAATAAATTAAAAATAGATTTCGAAATTACTAAATATTTCTTAATCAGAGCAATAAAAAAGTCTATTGTAAAACAATAGACTTCTTATAAGATGTGAATTTATTATTCTCCCAAGAAAGGATAACGGTAATCTTCTGGAGTGACGAATGTTTCTTTGATCGTTCTTGGAGACGCCCAGCGCAACAAATTTAGAGCAGAACCTGCTTTGTCATTAGTGCCCGAGGCTCTTGCGCCACCAAAAGGCTGCATGCCCACTACCGCTCCCGTTGGTTTGTCATTGACATAGAAATTTCCTGCTGCATTTTGCAGTGCTGTCGTTGCTTCTTCGATAGCATAGCGATCTTGACTGAAAACAGCGCCTGTTAACGCATATTCCGAAGTCTGGTCGACTAATTTTAATGTTTCACTCCATTGAGAATCTTCATACACATAAATGGTCATCACGGGACCGAACAATTCCGTTTCCATGGTCGTGTATTTTGGATCTGTAGTAACAATAACCGTAGGTTCTATAAAATATCCTTTTGATTTGTCATAGTTGCCACCGACAATTATTTCTGCATTGCTGTCTTTCTTGGCTTGGTCAATGTAACTTGCTAATTTATCGAACGAACCTTCGTGAATAACCGCCGTAATAAAGTTACCAAAGTCCTCAGGCGAACCCATTTTCATTGAATTTACATCGGTGATGAGTTGAGATTTTACGTCATTCCATAAGCTTTTTGGTATGTAAGCTCTAGAAGCGGCAGAACATTTTTGTCCTTGAAATTCAAACGCACCACGAGCAATGCCTGTAACAACTTGCTTTACATTGGCACTTGGATGTGCGATAATAAAATCTTTTCCGCCGGTTTCGCCAACAATACGTGGATAAGTTTTGTAGTGATGGATATTCATTCCGATGGTTTTCCAAATGTCTTTGAAAACATGTGTGGAACCTGTAAAATGAACGCCTGCAAAATCTCTGCTTGCAAATACAGTTTCACTAATCATTTGAGCATCTCCAAAAACAACATTGATGATACCGTCTGGAAGTCCAGCTTCTTTAAAGATGTCGATGATTATCTTAGCTGAAAATACCTGACTGTCGCTAGGTTTCCAAACCACTACATTTCCCATCATCGCAGCACTGGCTGGAAGATTAGCAGCAATGGCTGTAAAATTAAACGGTGTAATGGCGTAAACAAATCCTTCCAAAGGACGGTATTCTAATCGATTCCACACCGCAGAATCTGACTTGGGTTGATCGTTATAAATCTGCGTCATGAATTCGACATTGTATCGTAAGAAGTCGATGAGTTCACAAGATGCGTCAATTTCGGCTTGAAAAATAGTTTTAGATTGTGCGATCATCGTTGCTGCATTGATACGAGCGCGATAAGGTCCAGCGATTAATTCTGCGGCTTTAAGGAAAATGGCCGCCCGTTGTTCCCAAGCCATATTTGCCCATTTTGCTTTTGATTCCAAAGCATTGGCAATGGCTTTCTCAACATGTTTTTTTTCAGCTAGATGATAGGTTCCAACGATGTGCTGGTGATCATGTGGAGCCGACATGGTTCGTGTATTTCCAGTTTTGATTTCTTCGCTTCCGATGTAAAGTGGCACCTCAATTTTTTCGTTCCACATTTTTTTGTAAGCGGCTAAAACGGCAGCTTTTTCTGGTGAATTGGGAGCATACGATTTTACAGGTTCGTTAACTGCTTTGGGTACGTGAAAGAATCCTTTGAGCATATTTTTGAATGTTGATTGTTATGAGTTGTAAGTTGTAAGTTGTAAGTTGTAAGTTCTTGGTTCTAAATTTCACACAAAAGTACAAAGGTTATTGGAAAAGTAGGTGCTATAGTTTCATAAATTATTGATTGAATTTTTGACTTTTAGCCCAGATAGAAGTGAAAAGCTTTTTGCTCTCACGACTATTTTTAGTCAGCAGAAAAAAGCGACCATCGGAGCTCTTTTTGTGCGTTACTAATAAAGGAGTGAGGACAAAAACTTGAAACGGAAAGCTGGATTGGCTTCTAATTTAATGCAAAAGGAGCACTCAATTTGAAGGTTGGCACAATCACTTTAAAGTTTTTGGCTGAGGTAAAATTGATCATATTAAAATGACCGTGCATCGCACCAAATGGAGAAGAGAGCAAGCAGCCCGAACTGTACGTATGAATCTCGCCGGGTTTTAATACTGGTTTTTTACCAATTACGCCTTCACCATCTACTACTTCTTTATCGTTTAGAGAATCGAAAATTTCCCAGTGTCTTGAGGTGAGTTGAACGGAATCTTTACTGTGATTTTCGATAGACACTTGGTAGCTAAAGGCAAAATGAATTTTGTGATTTTTGAAGTACGTGCCTTCAAAATTCGTTAAAACTGAAATTTTTATACCTCTTGTTATTTGCGAAACCATGGTAGTATTTGTCGAAAATCTTGTTCAAATTTACGAAAAAATCAATTTTAGAAGACAAATTAAAGTTAAATTTTCTTAATTAATAATGTCTGTTGAACTCGCAACAGCTTTTCCGATTATACGATCGTAGCGTTGGTTGTTTTCTTTGTAATAAATCAAGGCAAAATAATTGTCTTCGGTTTGAAAAAAGTTGCCGTCAATGGCATTAGCGTAGTCTATTTTTCCATTTTTATCGGCAACGACATATTGATAATTGGTAAAACCTTGTTTAATCATAATGGCTTTCTCATACACTGCTTTTTCGGCATTATAGTCCATTTTGCTTTCTGCATTCATGGCGTAATTGTTAAACATTCCGTTGACATAAATGTCTTTTTTTTCGTAAAATGAAGGCGCAGACAAGGTGAAGTAAATCCAGGCGTAATCTGCTTCAATTTCGCTGGTCGCCACATTTAGATTATTAATCAAAAAATTACCGTTATAATCAGGATTAAACGTATAGGGTTCTTTGGCTCTGGCTTCGTCGGTGTAGAGGTACGCATTATATACGCCACCCTGAGAATCGATTCTTGCTACGTTATTTGTAGCTGCTCGAATGTCTTTGTTTTCAAAATTACGAAACTCATTTCCTGCCCAGAATTGTGTTTCAGTATCGTATTTGTAAATTAAATCATTTCCGATCGTAAACATTGGTTTGATGTTGGTGATTGCGGAATTTAATTTTCCGTTTTGAAGTAATAGCACTTTTACATTGCTTAACGGACTTTGAAATGTTATTGCTGTTGACTTAACAGAAAATTCAAGATTGTGTTTGTAACTGGCTTCTGCAATATTTCGAGCTCTTTTTACTTGGAGTGGAACTGTCACAATATTCTCGTAAACAATAAATTTCCTTGAGAAAACAATATCGCCATTTTCGTCTACTATTTTTAGCATATAATTTCCACTAACAATCAACTGCGTGTTTCGATTTGGAAATTGAATTCGATAATGGGAATAAAGTTGTAGCGCATTGTAAGAATTCGTGTAATCGATAATTCGTTGGTTATCGAACCCTCTCAAATATTCATTTACGGAAAGTTGGGATTGCTTCCAATCGTAATCGCAATGCACAATTTGGTAGTAATAATTTGCTTCGTTACCATGTAAATCATCAAATTGCAACTGAAACGAATCGCCCAATTGAAAAACAGGAACCATATTTTGTTTATTTTGAACAAACGTAATTGTTTTGATATGGAATGGCGGTGCGATTTCCTTCTCCGGTTGCGCAGTTACTGTAGAAGTGACAAATAATAGTAGTAAGTAATTAAAAATCGAATATTTCATAAAACGGTTTTTTGAGAAGTTAAATGTACTAAAATAATGATTTTAAAATACTTCCAATTAACTTTTTTATGGGATTATTTTTTTGTGCAAACTGGGATAATTTCGCCTTGTGCCAAGCAATATTTTTCGACTAAATCAGCAGAAATTTTAGCCGTATAATCTACTTCATTGACTTCAAAACCGATGCTTCTAAGTTTGTCGAAATAGTCTCTTCCATATATTCTCACATGGTCGTATTGCCCAAATATTTTTGATCGTTGTTTTTGATCTGTGATGGAATCGTCGGAAAAAGTCGCCGCTCTATTGAGATCTTGAGGGATTTGAAAAATGCCCATTCCGCCTGGCTTTAGAACCCGAAATAATTCCTGCATGGCTTTGGTGTCGTCAGGGATGTGTTCTAAAACATGATTACAAAGAATGACGTCATAGCTGTTATCATTAAAGGGCAAATTGCAGATATCCGCTTTTACATCCGCCAATGGAGAAAGTAAATCAGTCGTCGTATATTCTAAGTTTTTTTGGTTTCGAAAAAGCTTGTAAAATGCTTGTTCTGGTGCGAAATGCAATACTTTTTTAGGAGCAGAAAAAAAATCCGTTTCGTTTTTCAAGTACAACCAAAGTAAACGATGCCTTTCTAATGATAGTGTGCTTGGAGAAAGTACATTATTGCGCTGTGTTCCATATCCATATGGCAGAAACATGCGAAAACTCTTGCCGTCAATCGGATCAGTGTACGTTTTTCCTTGCAGTAGAAAAGCCAATATTGGTCGAGCCACATAACTCAATCGGATCAGGATTGGTCTAGGAATGGTATTTAATATAAGTTTAAAAAATTTTTTCATTAGAGCACCAAAGGTTGTCTGCGAAATTCGTCTTCTTCATTGCTAACGATTCCGAGTGCTTTATAAACATAGGCAAATGTCGAGAGCAACTCAGGTTTCCCGTCAATAATAGCAACATCATGTTCGAAGTGGGCACTTGGTTTTCCGTCGGCGGTGAGTATCGTCCAACCATCTTTCAACTGTTTGATATTGCGCGTTCCCATATTGATCATCGGCTCAATGGCCACGACCATTCCTTCTACAAATAATTTTCCACGACCACGTTTTCCGTAGTTGGGCATTTCTGGATCTTCATGCATTTTCTGCCCTAGGCCATGTCCGACTAGTTCTCGAACCACACCGTAGCCATGCGATTCGGTATATTTTTGAATGGCATTGCCCACATCTTCTACGCGATTTCCTAATTTGAGTTCACGAATTCCGACGTAGAGTGATTCTTTCGTAATTTGAAGCAACTTCTTTGTTTCGGGGGCGACTTCTCCAATCTCAAACGAATAAGCGTGATCGCCGTGGTAGCCGTTTTTGAATGCACCGCAATCGACCGAGATTACATCGCCGCTTTCTAGAGGTTTGTTGTTGGGAATTCCGTGAACGACTTGTGCGTTTGGACTCATGCACAGCGAATTAGGAAATCCGTATAAGCCCAAAAAACTAGGTTCTGCTCCGTGATCTCGTATAAATTCTTCGGCTAATTTGTCTAAATATAATGTTGTAACGCCTGGTTTGATTTCGCCTGCAATCATTCCTAAAGTTTTAGAAACGATGAGCGCACTCTCCCGCATTAATTCAATTTCTTCTCGTGTTTTTTGGATAATCATTTTTTCTGAATTCGAGTCGCAAAAGTACATATTTAACTCAAATAAAACAGAGAATATTGAAGTCAAATGAACTATCGACTAACCTTCTTTAATCGGGATTTGCCATGATTCTGAAGAGTTCTGAATTAGATATGAAGAATCTGTTTTCCAAAGCAATTTCCGCTAATTGTGCGGTTACTAAGTTGTTTTCTCTCGAATTGATAAGGAACATCGAGCTTTCTCCGAAAGAAAAAAGTCGTTCTTCAGAAGTCAACATGGTCGTATTATCTGTTACTAAGCTTTTGATAAATGCTCTTTGTTTTTGCAAAGATTGAATTTCGGTTTTTTGAGCTTTGATTTTATTAGTCAGTTGCACTTTTTCTAATTCCAAAGCGAATTTAGACTCCTGTACTTTGAATTTTGCGATTTTCAAATCACCACGTTCTTTTCGAAGCAAAAGAGGAAAATAGAAGTTCATTCCAACTTTGTAGTCTTCGAAACGATAGTTGTCAAAGGCATTGGGCTCTGATAAATAAGTATACCCAAGATCAATTTTTGGTAGAATACTGTTGGCTTTTAACCTGCGTTCAACAGTCAGTAGATCCACTTTGTTTTCCAGCGCGTTGATTTTAGGATGGTTATTAATCGAAAAATCTGCGTTTAATAAATCGTTTGTTTTTAGCGTTTCTTGAATGGTAATCTCTAATTTATCTTCAGGGATAAGTGTGTCTTCCAACTCCACTGGGACGGTGTTGTCTAACCATAAATAATTCGCTAATTCGAGTCTGGCTTTGGCTAATTTAAGGTTGGCATCTTCCAGACTTAGTAAGCGATTCTTCAGTATTATTCCAGCTTCAATGCTATCAATTGCTGGCTTGTCGCCTTGTTCAATTAATGATTTCACACCACCAAACCGGATTTTCGCATTGGTCGCATAATTTTCATATAGTTTGACTTCGTTGTAGCTTCTTTTCCAATTGAAATAAGCGACAGAAGCATCGTAAAGTACGGCAATTGCGTTTAGTTTTCTTTCCGCTTGACTCAACCGAACTTGTATTTTTGCTTTACGCAAATCAGCCATCCTTTGATTGATGAACAATCCTTGACCTAAAGGGACGCTAATCCCAAGTGAAGTTAATCCCTGATTAGGCATGGTGTTTTCTGGATTTAAAAACACACCTTCACTATTATCGAAACCAGCTTTGACTTCAATTCCATACCAAGTCGGAATCTTGAAACTGCTATTCAATAGCGAATAATATTCGTTGTCTTTGAATTGTTTTTTTGAAAAATCGACTTCAATTTTAGGATCGAAACTGCCTCGAGCTCGCAGTAAGTTCGCTTGTGCCATGCTGATTTCAAGATTGGCTGTCTTGACCAATGGATGGAATTTTTTTACTTGCCCCAAGAATTCATTATAAGTGAATTCTGTTGGTATCGTATTTTGTCCTAAACATGTAAATGCAGTAAACAATAAAACGAATAAGATACTTCTCATTATTTTTTGTCTTTAGTGTCTTTAGATTTTGGCGTGTAGTAATTTGGTGGAAAACCATTTAGCGTTCGCCATAATTCAAACCAAATTGGCACGTTGTTTAGCAAAGCAATTGTCTGTGCGCCAGAGCCGATGCTTAATTGTTTTGGCCAAGGAATATCCTCTTTGTCTGGTGCGATCAAGATTCGAAATTTTCCATTATCGCTGATAAAGTTTTCAATGGCAACTATTTGACCTCCGAAAGTTCCGTAGGACATATTTGGCCAACCTGAAAACACAATTGTCGGCCAACCGTCAAACCAAACGCGTATTTTTTCTCCTCTATGAATGAGAGGAAAGTCAACAGGATCGACAAAAGTTTCAACCGCAATTTCATAATCCGCAGGCATAATACTAACGATAGGCGTTCCTTCCTTGATGTTTTCTCCGATACCGGCCTGCAATGCTCTATTTACATATCCTGTTTGTGGCGCTTTGATATAGTACATTCCGTTTCGGATGCTGTAATTTACCACTTGATTCTCGAGTTTATTAACTTGTGCTTCTGTATCATATTGATTACTTAACGCGGTAAATTGGTCACTTTCTGCTTTAGATGATTTCTCGTTGTATTCCGCTTTGATGCGATTTATTTCTACTCTAGCATTGATGTATTCGTTTTTGCTTGTCAGATATTTGTTTTCCTGAGAAATAATTTTAGCTTCTGCGTCTTGCAATTTTAAGCGTTTTTCCTCAACGTCGGTTAGTGGTTTTAGCCCTTCTTTGTTTAATTGTGTTGCTCGATTAAACTGAGTTTTAGCTATTTTAAGCTGGGTTTTCACCGCTTCTAAATCGATGCTATCAGTTTTTATTTTGAAAATGGCTTGTTTGATTTTATTTTGCGCTTGCTGCAATTTCAATGTTTTTTCATTTTCAATCGCATTAATTTGATTCCCCAAAGAAGTTACTTTTGAGCCGTAGGATTCAACGGATTTCTTCTTCGCTTCAGCTTGATTCTTTGTGTTTCCTACTAGATTCGGATCGAAATATTCTTCTTTAATCTCAGATATAAAAAGGATGGTGTCGCCCTTTTGAACAAAATCACCTTCTTTCACATACCATTTTTCTATTCGTCCGGAAATGACGGTTTGAATGGTTTGCGGTCTTTGATTGGGCTTTAAAGTAGTGACTGAACCTTGACCCGATATGTTTTGTGTCCAAGGCAAGAATAATGCGACAACAACAAACAATGAAACAATCGCAATAATTCTATTTAATATCTTGTAATGCGGCCGATTTGCCAGGTTCTTCACTGTAGAATACTTCTCTAGTGGCCCAATTTTTTGATCTGTACTTGATAAATTTAACATAAAATTATTTTTTTATTTCAGCAACAATTTTCCCATTGTCGAGTCTGATTACTCTCGAGCAATTGCTTTTCCATCGTTCGTTTTTTGAGGATACAATTACTGTCCATTTGTTTTCGGCAGACAAGATAAAGTCGATAATTTGATTGGCTACATCTTCATCCATATTGTCTGTTGGATTTTCGTAGAATAGGATTTTCGGTTTATGGATAATGCTTCTAGCTAATAGAATTTTTCTAGCATTTGAGGAAGACAATTGTTTTCCTTCAGGAAAAATTTTGGTGTCCAATCCATTTGGTAATGCTTTTATTAATGACCCGAGCTGAACTGCATCAATGGCCCATTTTAATTGCTCATCATTTACCGTTGCATCATTAAAAGTAATGTTCTCTTTAATCGTTCCTTCAAAAGGCGTTTCGCCGTTTAAAATAGTTCCGATTTGTGAGCGATATTGTTGTAAATTGATTTTTCGGAAGGTATCGTCATTAATAAAGAAAGCGCCAGAAGTAGGTTGAAGCAAGCCTGACAAAACGCGAATAAGCGTTGTCTTTCCAGAGCCATTTTCGCCTTCAATAAATATTCTTTCACCTTGCGCTATTGTTAACGATATGGATTTCAAGACATCATTTTTTGTTTCAGGAAAACGGAATTTCAGATTATCTGTCTCGAGTTGAATATTGGTAAAGCAGTAGTCGTTTTCAACTATAATTTCTTCTTCTAAATCCATATCGGTAATACTACCAATTTTTTCAACCGAGGTCAGTACATCGTAGAAAGTCTCGAGTCCAAGGATTATTTTTTCAACCGAATTGATCACTAACAGAATAATGATTTCCGCAGCGACAAACTGACCAATATTCATTTGTTGACTAATAACCAAATAACCGCCTATTGATAAAAGGCTTGCGGTAATAATCATTTTGAAGATGATGAGTTGTGTAAATTGTCTTTGAATAATCTTAAAATGTTTTTCGCGATAACTCAAATAGTCTTTAACCATAGTATTGTTTTTCTCTAGAGCAAAATCATAATTCAAAATCCTTCTAAAGCTAAAATTATTTCGTGCCATTTCTTGCAACCAATTGGCTACTTTATATTTAAAATGAGATTCTTTCATGCTCGTTTCCAAACCCGATCTGTATGAGAATCTAAAAATAATATACAGTAGGATTATCAAAAGAATTCCAAACAAGATAAAGTATGGATGGTACAGCGACAGCAATATAATCCCAAAAACAATCTGTAATAAAGCAGCGGAAAAGTCAATTAGAAGTTTAGAAGTTCCTTTTTGAATTGATATGGTGTCAAAAAAGCGACTGGCGAGCTCCGGAGGATAAACATTATATATCGACTCGAATTTTATTTTTGGAAATCGTGAAGCAAAATCGAAGGAGGAGCGAACAAATATTTTTTGTTGCAAATTTTCAGTAATTCGCAACTGCATGAGCGAAAGAATTCCTACCAAGGCAACGCCAATCACAACAAGAATAATCAGTACAATCCACGAAGCGCTGATTCTTCCAGCTTGTATAAAGTTGATAATCGCTTGAATTCCAAGTGGCAATGATAAGCTAATCAATCCGGCGAAAATGGCATAAAAGAAAAGCTGCAGGACGTCTTTTTTGTCAAGGCCAAGTAAACTGTAGTATCTTTTGAGTGGAGTCATACGTCTATTTTCTTAAAACATTTTGAACTAAATTAATATAAAAATCCGAAGGTGAGATAGTTTCGCAGCAATCAGTAATGGTGTCGATGTGCTGTTGCAAAAAATGCTGGTGTAGGCTTCCTTCCACAATCGTAGAGGCAAGGCTTTTTGCAAATGAATACTCTGGATTTACTTCAGTGATATAAGCGACTATGCGGTTGATAATTCTCTTATAGATCAAGAAAAAACCTTCTTTATTTTCTTGGTCGACTTCCTTTGTTTGAAGGTTTTTGGTAAATTCTGTGATAATGATTCTGTTTAATGTAGCTTCATTGATGTGCGCTGTTTCCTGATCGTCTTGGATTTTTTCTGTAATTATAGCAATGGCTCTTTTCAGTTTGTCTTCTACATTTACAATATTGGAAGTGCTAAAAACCAATCGATATTCCATCCAACTCCAATACCACGATGATAAATACAGCATGAGTTTGTGTTTGTTTTCGAAATAGCGATAGATAGAACTTTCGTTCGAGCCTATTCGATCCCCTAGTTTTTTGAAAGTAAAGTTCTCAAATCCAATCTCTTCAATCATAATAATACTATGTTCGATAATCTTTTTGCCTAAACCGGATGTTTCAGGGTCTTTGACGTAGATTTTTGGATTAACTTGAATTTTAAAGTTACTTAGTAAAGCTTCCATTAGTAATAAAATTTTGTGCAAATATAATAGCAATACTATTACAAATGAAATTTTAACTTTAATTTATTATTTTTTAAAAAGGCATCTAAATGAGAATTGTCGTGTTTTACAATCGATTTAAGCTCTAAATTTGGTTAAAAATTATAGGGTATGAGTAAATATGTCACAGCGAATGAAGCTGTAAAAGTCGTGAAATCAGGAGATCGTGTATATCTTCAGGCTGCTGCCGCAGCACCTACTATATTGGCAAATGCTCTAACAGAGCGTGCTGCAGAGCTGCGAAACGTTGAAGTTTGTCATTTGCATATTGAGGGTGAAGCGCGATATGCAAATCCAGAATTAGCGGATAGCTTTCATGTTAATTCTTTTTTTATTGGTGCTAATGTGCGTCACACTTTAAAGGCAGGAAACGGTTCTTATACACCCGTTTTTTTAAGTGAACTCCCACATTTGTTTCGAAAAAATGTATTGCCAATTGATGTTGCATTTATTCATGTTTCTCCACCGGACATCCATGGTTATTGTTCGCTTGGGGTTTCCGTTGAGGCTACGGTTGCAGCTATTGAAAATGCTAAAATTGTCATTGCCCAAGTCAATCCACAAATGCCGCGAACATTTGGCGATGGTATTTTGCATGTTTCTGAAATAGATTATTTAGTGGAGGTTGATGTCCCCATTTATGCTCACGAAGTTGTTCCTTTTTCAGCAGAAGAAGAGCAAATTGGGGGCTATATTGCATCTTTGATTGACGACAAGAGCACACTGCAAATGGGTATTGGTTCTATACCGAATGCGGCTTTAAGCAAGTTGAAAAATCACAAAGATTTGGGATTGCACACCGAAATGTTCTCTGATGGTGTCATTGAATTAATTGAGAATGATGTTATCAATTGTAATTACAAAGGTACTTTACGAGGTCGCGTTTTGGCTACTTTTCTGATTGGATCTAAGCGTTTGTATGATTTTGTGAATGACAATCCTTTTATAGAAATGAAAGAATCTTCGATGGTGAATGATACAGCTCGTATTCGAAAGAATCCCAAAATGATTGCGATTAATTCTGCTATAGAGGTAGATTTGACTGGGCAAGTCTGTGCGGATTCTATTGGCCCACAAGTGTATTCTGGAGTTGGAGGTCAAATGGATTTTATTCGAGGTGCTTCCTTAAGTCCAGGAGGAAAAGCCATTATTGCTTTGCCTTCAACTACTAAAAGAGGGGAAAGCAGGATTGTTCCTTTTTTAAAACAAGGTGCCGGTGTTGTCACTACCAGAGGTCACATTCATTATGTGATTACCGAAAATGGAATTGCAGATTTATACGGAAGAACACTGCGACAACGTGCAACGGAATTAGTGCGCATTGCACATCCAAATCATCAGGAAAATATCGAAAGAGAATATTATGATTTGCTAAATAAAATGTAAAAAAAAAGCTCCAGTAAAATGGAGCTTTTTTTATAGTAAAGAATTTCTAGTCATTGCTTCGGGTTTTTCAATTCCCATTAACGCTAAAATGGTCGGAGCCAAATCGGCTAAAACGCCGTCATGAATTGTTGTCAATTCTGGATCTACCAAAATAATCGGAACTGGATTGGTCGTGTGTGCGGTATTCGGACTTCCATCCGGATTGATCATCGTTTCGCAGTTGCCATGATCGGCAATAACGATTGTGGTGTAGTGGTTTCTCAAAGCTGCTGTAATCACTTTTTCTACACAAGCATCAACGGCTTCACAGGCTTTTATCGCAGCACTCATCACACCGGTATGTCCCACCATATCGCCATTGGCAAAATTTAGACAAACAAAATCTACTTCACCTTTGTCTAATTCTGGCACCAAAGCATCGGCCAATTCGAAAGCGCTCATTTCAGGCTGCAAGTCGTAAGTGGCTACTTTTGGTGAATTACGTAAAATTCTGGTTTCGCCGTCAAAAGGTTCTTCGCGACCGCCGGAAAAGAAAAACGTTACGTGTGGATATTTTTCGGTTTCGGCAATACGAATTTGTTTCTTGTGGTTTTTCTCTAAAACTTCTCCCAAGGTTTCGGTGATGTTGTCTTTGTCGAAAATGCGGTAGATGTTGTTGAATGTATCGTCATAATTGGTCATGGTGACATAGTACAAATTCATCTTATGCATATTGAATTCGGGATGGTCTTTTTGTGAAAGAACTTCGGTAAGTTCGCGACCACGATCCGTTCGGAAATTGAAGAAAATGATAACATCGCCTTCTTTGATCGTTGCTAGCGGTTGGTCTTCGTTATCGGTCATAACGATGGGTGGCATGAATTCGTCGGTTACGTTTTTTGCGTAATTTTCTCCGATGCTTTTGACTGCGTCTTTCGAATGGGTTCCTGTGGCATGCACCAATAAATCATAAGATTGTTTCACACGTTCCCAACGTTGGTCACGATCCATGGCGTAATAGCGACCAATAATAGAAGCCAATTTTACAGAAGTTCCTTTGACATGATCTACAATTTCTGAGATAAAACCGCTTCCTGATTTCGGATCAACATCACGGCCGTCTGTAAACGCATGAATATAAACTTTCTCTAAACCTTCATCATGCGCTGCGTCAATCAAACCTTTAAGGTGGTTGATGTGTGAATGTACGCCACCATCGGAAACGAGTCCGAGGAAATGCACATCTTTATCATATTCTTTTGCATAGTGAAAAGCATCGGCAATGGCTTTCTCTTTATTGAATGTTTTGTTTTGAACGGCTAGATTGATTTTAGCTAAGTCTTGATAGATAATTCGTCCAGCACCGAGATTCATGTGACCAACTTCAGAATTTCCCATTTGCCCTTCTGGTAAACCTACGTTGAGACCGTCAGTACGCAGTTGCGCGGATGGATATTTTTTGTATAGCGAATTGATAAAAGGTACGTTCGCATTATCGATGGCGGATACTTTTGGGTCGGGTGATTTTCCCCAACCGTCGAGAATCATGAGGATTACTTTTTTGTTCATAATTTTATTTTGCTCGCAAAGGCACAGAGGCGCAAAGCTCTTTTTGGTGTTGTTTTGATTGGATTTCCCTAGCCCTGATGGAAGCGGCATCCTTCTGTGCCGTTGTTTACTTCGTCAGTTCGCTCCGCTCGGGTGGCGCAAAAGATAGAGCGTACAGCAGGAATAGCTACAAAAGTAAGTAATATTACTTCTTTTTCAAGGAATTGTAATCGATAAAATAGCGCAGACTGATGGAGAAAATATGATTGACATTTTCGTTATCTACGGCGTTTAAGAAATTGCGTTCGATATTGCGGCGGAATTGTCTTTCGAACAGTGCCGTATTGTTTCGGTAAAGCACGGTAACCTGACTTCCAGGGGCAAACCACCAATTGTAGGAAAGGTCAAAATTCCACACGTTGAGGTTTTGGTTTAAGTTGTCTTTAAATGTCGTATTTGTTGCTACTTCACCATCGTTTTGAAGGTTCAAAAATTCGCGATTCGTAACGTAAGACCAGTAATGACGGGCGGAAAGATTAATATTCATTCGATTATTTACAGAATATTTTCCTTCCAATTTATTGGTATACGTAATGATGTCACGTCGTGCGAAAATGTAGTCATCTCCACTTAATTCGAAAGTGTTCCCAATGTTGCTATTCAGACGTGAAAAGTCGAATTCGTAAATTAAAGAAAAGCGGTCATTGAAGCGGTATCGTGGACTAATAAAAACGCCATATTTGATTCGTTCAGTTTCCTTGAAAAAGGAGAATGTTGGATTGAAATCAAGTGCAAACCTTCGATTATAATTGGAAGAAAAGTAGAACCAAAAGTCAATATTTTCGGGAATCGTTAGATATTCCGTGTCGTCAGGCGAAAGCGCTTCGTAGAAATCATATACTTTGAGTGGTCTGATTCTAGTTCCAACGCCATAATAATCATTCAATTTGTCTGTGGTATTTAAGCTAAGATTGGTGTTGAACAATTGTACTCTGCCGGTTTTGTTTTCGAATTCAGAATCGGTATTGACAAAAAAGTTCAGCGAATTGAATCGTTTTGTCGGATTGATGATTCTGTAACTGGCTTCAGCGTTGATCGCATGGTAATGGGTTCTAAAATTGATTCCCAGATCATTAATATCATAATCTTTCGAAATGTATTGGCTGCTCAATTTATAGCGATATTTTCCACTGGTTTCCGCGAAAAGCAGCGAGGTATTAAAGCCTTTTTTATCCTTGAGCAGAAAGTCGTCATTGATGAAACTGTACTTAAAATCGCCTTTTAAATTGAAAGTGTTTCGCTTGGTATTGAGGTCGAAAACTCCGGCGGTTACATTGGCATCGCGATAGGAACCATCGCGTGTAACGTTGGTGTTGATGAGTGAAACTGTAGAATTTTTTCTAAAACGTTGGTCTAAAACCATCACATTATAGTTGGCCAGCGGTTGTAACGTTGCTAATCGAGATGAATTAGTATCAGCATTTTCAACTTGTACCGTTGTATTTTCAGTGATGGCATTCAAGACACCGATTCCAAGACCGGATTTGGTTCGTCCAGATATTTTTACAGCATTAATTAATTGGATGGCATTTGGATATTCTTCGACGGATTCATTATCGGCAGTATTGATTTTTGTCACTTCTCCAATTCTTCTTGAATACACCAAATTTCCGATGTTGAACAAGTCGGTTCCTTCGGTAAAAAACGGACGATTTTCATTAAATTGTTGCTCGAATGGACCCAAATACAATTCGACGTTATCAAATTTTGTTTGTCCAAAATCGGGAACCAAAATAGCGTCCAAAGTAAAGGCGTCGCTGATACCGTATTTGATATCTAAGCCGCCTTTAAATTCGCCACGGGTTTTTTGGTCACGGTTGCTATTCAAATAGAAAGAAGAGTATGGAATAAGAAACAATCGGGTTGGTGTTTTGATGTTGTCGATGCCTTCTAGAATACCAGATTGTGCGCTTTCGTTATTGATTTTTGTATCGATGAAATTCCAAGTATAGGATTGTCGGTCTCTTCGAATTTCTCGATAAAAGTTAACTCCCCAGGTTTGTTTTTCCGCTTTAGAAAAACGCAAAGCAGCGTATGGAATTTTTATTTCTGCTGCCCAGCCGTAATCAGTGGGAACAACTTGGCTGTCCCAAATAGCATCCCAAGTAAAATCTTCTCCATCTTTGTTAGTAAAAATGCAGTCAATTTGAACTCCAGCAGCACTGACAAAAAATCGAAAATCTTGTTGACTGTCATTGAATCCGTTGATGAAAACCCCAAAATGATCTGCGGTTCCAAAATTATCTCTTAGTTTGATTTCACGAAGAATTTTGCTTGGTTCGTCGTCGTACATTTTTGCCGCAATGTAAATGGCGTCGTCGTTGTAGGCAATTTGAACTTCTGTTTTTTTATTTTCAGCAATCGCTTTTCCATTGTCTGGAAAGAACATGACAAAGTCCTTTGCGACAGGGGCGAATTCCCAAATAGGCTCGTTAAATGCTCCGTCGATAGTTATGTTTCCTGAGGCCACCGCGTTTAAAACTTTTTTTTGACTGTAAGAGTTTACCTGAAATAGGAGTATAGAGAGAAGTAAAAAGTAAGAAAATTTACTCATATAGGGCGGTAGGTTTGTCTCACAAAAATAACTATAATATTGATTAACACAACTACTTTACAATATTTTCCCATTTGGTTCGTTAGGGTAAATCAACTTTAATCGGTATTGCCTTTTGAACTTCATTGGTATGAAAACATGCATTTCATCGGTTATTTTTGCTTTTTAACGCATTTTTATGAATAAAAAGTTGGTGTAGCGATTTCACTTATCTATATTTGTCGCCCCGAGTCTATACATTAACTTAAACAGATACAATGAAATACAGATTCTTACCACTCGTTTTATTTTTTTTATTTTCGTTTACCACGATAGATAAAAGGAATACTTTTTCTTCTAAAATAAGTTACATCACTGATTCTTCTGCTGAAATTGAGGCCGTGTCCTTATATCAACAGTTGAAAGAAAATCAATTTTCACTTCCTACATTAAACTCGTTTACAGAAGCCATCACTGGGTTTTATCAGTTGAAAGAAAAAGGTTTGGTTAAGAAGGAGATTTTGACCATTATAGATTTTAGTTTGTCTTCAAATACGAAAAGACTTTGGGTGATTGACATGGTTGCACATCAGGTTTTGATGAATACTTATGTTTCTCATGGTAAAAACACTGGAGAAGAGTTTGCGAGTTCTTTTTCTAATGAAAATTCTTCTTTTAAGAGCAGTTTAGGGTTTTATACGACGGCTGAAATTTATAACGGAAAACACGGAATGTCACTAAAATTAGATGGTGTAGAAAAAGGAATCAATGACAAGGCAAGAGAAAGAGGCATAGTGATGCACGCCGCAGATTATGTTTCTAATGAATTTATAAGAAGTAACAAAAGATTGGGCAGAAGTCAAGGTTGTCCTGCGTTGCCGGTTGAATTGACCCCTCAAATTATCGAAATGGTGAAAGACAAATCGTGTTTGTTTATTTATCACCCTTCAAGAACGTACACTGGCGAAAATAAAGTTATATTGTAATTAAGAATTCGAAAATCTTTTATACATAATATAATGCATCCCGATCGGGACTATTTCAAACTCCGTTCCTATTTTTTCAAAGCCCAGTTTCTCATAAAACCCCAACGCGATTATGCGTGCATTAAACCAAATAAGAAAGTTGTTTTCTTTTTGGAGATGGGAGATTGCATGTTGAACCAGCGCAGCACCATATCCTTTTTTTTGTTGATTTTCTAAAATCGCCATTCCTCTAATTTGAAATTGTTTTTTAACAGTAAACACATCTTTGCTTGTTTCGAAAACAGAGATAATTCCGATAAGTACATTATTTTCGAACAAACCAAAATGCACCGTTGAATCTGCAGTGTCATAAGGGTAAACACACTTTTCTATGGGTTCATTTTGACGCAAGATTTTATGTCTCAATGGATAGGTTTCAGTGGCGGTAATTTTTCTTATATCAAACATCAATTTAGTTTAGGCTTTGGTTTGGTAACAATTTAATTTTAAAATCATTGCGAATTCAAAACTAACAAAAGACAAATAAAAAGAGAATTTTATTAAAAAAAACTTGCATAAGCATAAAGTTATTATTTATATTTGCACCACCAAATGCGGAAGTAGCTCAGTTGGTAGAGCTCCAGCCTTCCAAGCTGGTTGTCGCGAGTTCGAGCCTCGTCTTCCGCTCATAAAAAACCTCAAATGAAAATTTGAGGTTTTTTTATTTGATTTATTTTTTGAAGTGCTGACTTAAACTGCCACCACGCCTTTAATATGAGGATGCGGCTCATATCCTTCCAACGTAAAATCTTCAAAAGTAAAGTCGAAGATGTTTTTTACTGCTGGATTCAAAATCATTTTAGGCAGTGGTTTTGGCTCGCGCGACAATTGCAATTCCAATTGTTCGAAGTGATTGTTATAGATATGCGCGTCGCCAAAGGTGTGGATAAATTCACCTACTTCTAACTCGCAAACTTGCGCAATCATCATCAATAACAAAGCATAAGAAGCGATATTAAAAGGAACGCCCAAAAAGATATCGGCAGAACGCTGGTACAATTGGCAAGACAATTTTCCGTCCGCTACATAAAACTGAAAAAACGCATGACAGGGCGGTAGCGCCACTTTCCCATTGGCGACGTTTTCTGCAAAAGATTTAGAAGTATCGGGCAATACTGATGGATTCCAAGCGGAAATCAACATGCGGCGACTGTTCGGATTTGTTTTTAAAGTCTCAATCAATTCTGAAATCTGGTCGATATTCTCACTGTTCCAGTTGCGCCATTGGTGTCCGTAAACTGGACCTAAATTCCCGTCTTCATCGGCCCATTCATCCCAAATTTTTACGCCGTTTTCATTCAAATAACCAATATTGGTTTCGCCTTTTAAAAACCATAGCAATTCATAAACTATAGATTTTAAATGCAGTTTTTTAGTCGTGACCATCGGAAAACCCTCACTCAAATCAAAACGCATTTGATAGCCAAAAACACTTTTGGTTCCTGTTCCTGTTCGATCTCCTTTTTGAGTGCCGTTTTCTAGGACGTGCTTTACTAGGTCGTGGTATTGTTTCATTTGGTTTAATCGTTGATTTGTTTAACCGTTTAACCGTTTAACCGTTGATTCGCAATGCGATTACACGATTCAACGATTTAACAATTACGGTTCTCGCTTCGAAATCTCATCTCGAATCTTCGCAGCTTTTTCGTAATCTTCATCTCGAACTGCGCCTTCTAAAAGTTCATGTAATTCTGAAAGACTGTGTTTTGTATAAGTTTCACCAGACTGATTGCTTTCTTCCATACCAAAAGTTTCCGGAGTAGAAAGCACACCATCTAAATCTGCATCTTCTTTAGTGGCTTCTAAAGCATTTCCCTTTAAGTAAATCCCTGCTTTGTCTAATATGTTTTTATAGGTAAATATTGGTGCAGAAAAACGCAAAGCCAAAGCAATGGCGTCAGAAGTTCGAGCGTCAATGATTTCTTCAATTTTATCTCTTTCACAAATGATGCTGGAGAAAAAAACACCATCCACCAATTTGTGAATGATGACTTGTTTGATGACAATATCAAATCGCTCTGCAAAGTTTTTGAAAAGATCATGGGTTAAAGGGCGTGGTGGTTTGATTTCTTTTTCTAAAGCAATCGCAATCGATTGTGCTTCGAAAGCGCCAATAACAATAGGCAATTTGCGTTCACCATCTACTTCATTCAGAATTAAAGCATACGCGCCGTTTTGAGTTTGACTGTATGAAATTCCTTTTATTGTTAATTTAACTAAGCTCATAATTGCAAAAGTACAACGAAATGTTCCAAAGTACCAAGATATTTTTCAATTCAAAACAAAAAAAAGGCTATCCAAACAATCTCTATTTAGATAGCCTTTTCTAGGCACAATTTATGAAAAAATATTAGTTTTGAGCTTTAAAGGCTTTAAATTTTTCAATCAATTTTGGAACAATTTCGAAAGCATCTCCAACCACACCATAGTCCGCAACCTTAAAGAAAGGCGCTTCAGCATCGGTATTGATTACCACTTTCACTTTAGAAGAGTTGATTCCAGCGATATGTTGAATAGCGCCTGAAATTCCAACAGCAATATACAAATTCGTTGCAACGGGTTTTCCGGTTTGACCCACATGTTCTCCGTGTGGTCTCCAACCTAAATCAGAAACTGGTTTTGAACACGCAGTTGCAGCTCCCAAAGTAGCGGCTAATTCTTCAATCATGCCCCAGTTTTCTGGACCTTTCATGCCACGACCGGCAGAAACTACGATATCCGCGTCAGCAATCGTCACTTTTCCAGATGATTTTTCTACCGATTGTACTTTCACGCCAAAATCAGCATCACTGATTGATGGAGAAAAATCTTCTGCAGCCATCGACGAAGCATTTTCAAAAATACCGTAGGAGTTTTTAGCCAAACTCAACACTTTAACGTCCGTATTGATTTCAGTAATATTGAATGCTTTGTTTGAAAACGCATTTCTTTTGACTTGAAATGGACTCGTGCTTATCGGCAATCCAACCACATTCGAAGCAAAACCAGCGTCTAAGGCAACAGCCACAAGTGGAGCCAAATACAAACTATCCGTCGTAGAGGACAATAAAACCAATTTTACATTTTCTTTTTGAGCCGCTTGTTTGATCGCATCCGCATACGCTTTTGCAGTAAAGCCAATGAGTTTGTCGTTGTTGATTTTTAATACTTTATCAACGCCGTATTTTGATAATTCCGAAACATCGCCAGCATTTACCGTTACTGCGGTTACTGTTGTTCCTAAATCGGTGGCTACTTTTTTCGCGTACGACGCTAGTTCGAAAGCCACTTTCTTAAATTTTCCTTCTGCAGATTCTGCATATATTAGTATAGACATCTGTTAATGGTTATTTGTTGATTTGTTTAATCGTTTAATCGTTCATTTATTTGGGCGTGCCCTCGCCGAAAAAGGCGGGTCAGGCTTTACGTTGCAATCTTTTGTTTTTGTCACCCCGAGCGCAGTCGAGGGGCTTTTCATAAAACAAAAGGATTTTCACTGCAATCCCTCACGCGAACCTGCAAAACTAGATGACCTTCGCTTCGTTATGTAAAGCGTTAATCAATCCATCTAAATCGTCTACTGAAAATAATTTCACTGCCGATTTTGGCGCTGGTTTTTCAAATTTTACTGCCTTAGTTTCGCTATTCGCCGCTACTGGTTCTAACACTGTCAAAACTTTTGTTCTGGCTGTCATAATTCCACGCATATTCGGAATTCTCAAATCTTTTTCTTCTACTAATCCTTTTTGTCCACCGATAATTAATGGTAATGAAGTCGAAACGATTTCTTTTCCACCGTCAATTTCTCTGGAAGCTTTGGCTGAAGTGCCGTCAACAGTCAATTCGATACAAGAGTTAACAAAGTTGTATCCCAATAATCCTGCTAGCATTCCCGGAACCATACCGCCGTTATAGTCTAAAGATTCTTTTCCGGCAATGACCAAATCATAGCCACCATTTTTGATGACTTCGGCGAGTTGTTTCGCTACGTAAAACCCGTCAGTTGGATTGGCATTAATACGAATAGCTTCATTCGCTCCGATGGCTAAGGCTTTTCTCAAAGTTGGCTCTGTATCTGGACTGCCAACATTCACAACAGTTACGTTGGCACCTTGCTGCTCTTGAAACCAAATAGCACGAGTCAAACCAAATTCGTCGTTTGGATTGATCACAAATTGAACGCCGTTGGTGTCAAATTCCGAATCACCGTTGGTAAAATTAATCTTGGAAGTAGTATCAGGTACGTGACTGATGCAAACTAATATCTTCATATGGTAGATTGTTTTGATAAAAATTGATGCGCAAAATTAGGACATTATTTTTAATTATTTACTATGCTTGCATAATAAATTTCCCTATTATAACGATTTCGTAGCCCCGATAGCAGCGGCATCCTTTTTTGCTTGCAAAAGCCCCTCGACTGCGCTCGGGGTGACAAGCAAAAAAGATAGAGCGGATAGCGGGAAAGAGCTCCTAATAAAATACCAAAATTTTATGCTTATAGTTGTTTAAAATATTTATTTTTGCTGTTCAAAATTCGAAAATACTATGAGAACGATACAATTTAGAGAAGCAATTTGTGAGGCAATGAGTGAAGAAATGCGCCGTGATGAAACGGTGTATTTGATGGGAGAGGAAGTTGCAGAATATAATGGTGCGTATAAAGCATCGAAAGGAATGTTAGACGAATTTGGTCCAAAAAGAGTGATTGATACCCCGATTGCTGAACTTGGTTTTGCTGGAATTGCAGTAGGATCGGCGATGAATGGTTGTCGACCAATAGTAGAATATATGACATTTAACTTTTCGTTGGTCGGAATTGATCAAATCATTAATAACGCAGCAAAAATGCGTCAGATGTCAGCGGGACAATTTCCGATGCCGATGGTTTTTCGTGGACCAACCGCTTCTGCGGGTCAATTGGGAGCGACACACTCTCAAGCTTTTGAGAATTGGTTTGCGAATACGCCTGGTTTGAAAGTGGTAGTGCCGTCAACAGTTTATGATGCGAAAGGTTTGTTGAAAGCTGCAATTCGTGATAACGACCCAGTGATTTTTATGGAGTCCGAGCAAATGTATGGCGACAAAGGTGAAGTGCCTGAAGGAGAATACACCATTCCATTGGGTGTTGCAGATATTAAAAGAGAAGGAACCGACGTGACAATCGTGTCATTTGGAAAAATTATTAAAGAAGCGCATATTGCGGCAGACGAGTTAGCGAAAGAAGGTATTTCTTGTGAAATCATCGACTTGCGTACGGTACGCCCAATGGATTATGACGCGATTTTGAATTCAGTTAAGAAAACCAACAGACTCGTAGTTTTAGAAGAAGCTTGGCCATTTGCTAGTGTTGCTTCTGAGATTACGTATATTGTTCAAGAACGTGCGTTTGATTATTTAGATGCGCCAATTCAGAGAATTACAACTGCCGATACACCAGCACCGTATTCTCCAACCTTATTAAAAGAGTGGTTGCCGAATTCGGGAGATGTGATTAAAGCGGTTAAAAAAGTGATGTATAAATAAGATTGTAAGACTTTAGGTCTTCAGGATCTTAAAATCTTAGTTTCTTATAGTCTAATTGAAATCCTTATATTTGAAACTTCATCGAATACAATTTGATGAAGTTTTTTTGTCCTATGAAAAAGAGTTTATTCTTACTGTTATTCGCCATTATTTCGCCGATGCTATTCGCTCAAACCAAAGTGAGTGGAATAGTGGTTGACAATACCAATCAACCCATTCCTTATGCCAATGTTGTCTTTAAAAATTCTACTAAAGGAACGGTAACAAATGAAGATGGTAAGTTCTATCTTGAATCTGAACAAACATACAAAATCCTTCAAGTTTCCTTTATGGGTTTTGAAACCAAGGAAGTGCCGCTGACCAAAGATGTCAATTACAATTTTAAAGTCACACTTAGCGACGGACAAAAACTAAAAGAAGTTGTGGTGTATGCTGGAAAGACTTCCAAGAAAAACAATCCTGCGTTGGACATTCTTCGTAAAATTTGGGAACGCAAACGCAAGAATGGTTTGAATATGTTCAACCAATACCAAATGGAGAAGTACGAGAAAGTAGAATTTGACATGAACTCTATTGACAGTGCTTTTATGAAGCGAAAAATCTTCAAAGGCATGGAGTTTATTTTCAATCAAGTTGATACTTCAAAAATTACAGGAAAAACGTATCTGCCGATTTTTATCAATGAAGCTTTGTCGGATGTCTATGGAGATAATGTTCAGAAAAAAGTCAAAGAAATTCTTAAAGCCAATAAGAATTCAGGTTTTGAAACCAATCAACAATTAATTGCCTTTATCAAAGACCTCTATTCTGACTACAATATCTACAATAATTATGTGACTTTTTTTGATAAGAGTTTTACAAGTCCATTGTCACGAACCGGAATCGACGTCTACAATTACGTTTTGACCGACACCGCCTACATCGATAAGAAATTGTGCTACAACATTGTCTTCTATCCACGGCGGAAAAACGAATTGACTTTCAAAGGAGATTTTTGGGTCAATGATACCACGTGGGCAATCAAGAACATCAATATGGCCGTGACAAAAAGCGCCAACATCAACTGGGTAAAAGATATTTATATTGAGCAAGAATTCGAAGTAATGAATGATTCTGTTTTTCTACTCACCAAAGATTATATGATGTCTGATTTTGCTTTGAATAAAAAGGAAAAATCAAAAGGAGTTTATGGAAAAAGAACCACTTATTTTAGAAATCACCAGTTCAATAAAGAGAAACCACTCGATTTCTATAAGCAAGACGTCAATTACAACGACGAATCAGTTTATTTAAAGCCAGACGAATACTGGGCGGAGAACCGTTTTGAAAAATTATCCAAAGATGAATTGGGCGTATACAAAATGCTCGATACTTTAAAGACGGTAAAAAAATTCAAACGCTTGTATGATTTGGTCTCTATTATAGGTAGTGGTTACATTCCTTTTGGAAATGTCGAATATGGTTCGATTTATTCGACGATTGGTAATAATGACGTCGAAGGAATACGGATTAGAGGAGGATTGCGAACCTACTTTAATTCGAATGACCCATGGCGACTAGAAGGATATCTCGCATACGGATTTAAAGACGACGTAGTCAAATACGGGCTTTCTGGAAAATGGATGATCGACAAGAAAAATAGAATCATCATTTCTGGTGGAAATAGGCGTGACGTGGAGCAAATTGGCGCCAGCCTAACGACAACAAGCGACATTCTTGGAAGAAGTTTTGCCTCGTCTGCTTTGTTGACCAACGGAACCAATGGTAAACTGACTAAAATCAATTTGTCGGCATTAAAATTAGAAATGGAACCTGTAAAAAATTTGACACTACAGGCTGGATTTACCTATCGAACCCTAATTTCTGCGTCTCCTACTTTTAGTTTGGATTATTTTACAGACAATACATTTACAACAACAAAAAGCGATGTGATCCAACCGGAATTTACACTGCAAGCTGATTTTACACCCAAAAGAAAAACTGTCGGATATGGCGTTGAGCGAAATGTAGTGGACAATCCGTATACTCGAATTTTTGCCAATTATAGTCGCGGATATAAAGGTTTTATGGAAGGAGATTTCTCATACAATAAGTTCCAAATCTACTATAATCAGCCTATCGTCATCGGTGCAATTGGTAGAACCAACCTAATTACCGAAGTCGGAAAAACCTATGGTAAAGTGCCGCTTGGTTTACTCAGTGTGGTTCCAGGAAATCAAACGTATTTCACGATTGAAAATACTTTCAATAATTTAGATTTTTATGAATTCGTAACCGACGAATATGCTACTTTTCAATGGATTCACAATTTTCAAGGAAAAATATTTGCTCGAGTTCCATTTTTGCGAAAGTTAAACTGGAGAGAAATCGTTGGGTTTAGAGGCGTTTATGGAACCGTTTCGGATGAAAATAGAGCGCTCAACGCCTCTGGTCTAGTCTACAATGCACCGGAAAAATTCTATTGGGAATACAGTGCCGGCGTGGGAAATATCTTTAAAGTATTGCGCATCGACTTCTCTTGGAGAGGCAACTATTTAGACGTGCAAGGAGCCAATCGATTTACGGTAAAAGCAGCCATTGGGTTTTATTTTTAGGAGCTTTATCCAGCTGTTCGCTATATCTTTTGCGGCGAAAGCCGCCACAAAAGGATGCCGCTGCCATCTGGGCTAACACCACCCCGCCCTTTGGGCACCCCTCCAAAGGAGGGGAAACACAAACTATGAAAGAGGCATTCAATTTCTTAACGAATCAAGAACCAGTTTTCAAACAAATTGTTTTGGAGTATGGATTGCCAGTCATTCCATCACGGCCACAAGGTTTCGAGACGCTAGTGCTACTCATTCTAGAGCAACAAGTCTCCATTGATTCTGCTAAAGCAACTTATCTTCGACTTAGAGATAAAGCGATTTCATTTACGCCCGAACGATTGGTCGCGCTTTCAGATGAAGACTTCCGGGCGGCAGGCGTAAGCAGGCAAAAAACAGTTTATATCAAAGGATTGTCGCAAACCATCATCAACAAGGAGGTTTTTTTGGACAGTTTGGCTGAGAAAACTGCTGTTGAAGTGCGTGATGAACTCATCAAAATTAAAGGAATCGGGCATTGGACAATCGATATTTATTTGATGTTTTCTTTACAAGTGGCGGATATCATTCCGATTGGAGATATTGCGGTTGTTAATACTATTAAGGAATTGTTTAACATTCATACTAGAGAAGAAATGCTTTTGTTGGCTGAGCAATGGAGTCCGTATCGTTCGCACGCCACTTTTTTGCTCTGGCATCACTATTTAAACAAAAGAAATAGAAAGATTTCCTATAACTACGAATAGATTCACTTTACATGAACAATAATCAATTGATATACTTGTTTTTTGTTAATGTTTTGTTACTTTTGCCCCCGATAAAATTTATAACAAAATTATATTTATGGAATCAACTTACATGATTTATGTGCCAATTGTAATGGCGTTTATTGGATTGCTATTTATGGCATACAAAAGAGCTTGGGTTTTAAAACAAGATGCGGGCGACGGTAAAATGAAAGAAATTTCAGATTACATTTACGAAGGTGCGTTAGCTTTCCTTAAAGCTGAATACCGTTTGTTAGCAATATTTGTAGTGATTGCTAGTATTGTCTTAGCTGGGATTTCATTTGTAGTGCCAACGACTAATATTTTAATTGTGGTCGCTTTTATTTTCGGAGCTTTCTTTTCTGCTTTGGCTGGAAATATGGGGATGAAAATCGCAACTAAAACCAATGTTCGAACCACACAAGCGGCTCGTACGAGTTTGCCGCAAGCATTGAAAGTTTCTTTCGGTGGTGGAACTGTAATGGGATTAGGAGTTGCAGGATTAGCAGTTTTAGGGCTAACAGGTTTCTTTATTTTCTTTTATAACTACTTTATGGGTGGTGTTTGGACATCAACAGAACAAATGACTATCGTTCTAGAAACATTGGCTGGTTTCTCATTAGGAGCTGAATCAATTGCTTTGTTCGCGAGAGTTGGTGGAGGTATTTATACCAAAGCTGCCGACGTTGGGGCGGATTTAGTTGGTAAAGTAGAAGCTGGGATTCCAGAAGATGATCCACGTAATCCAGCTACAATTGCTGATAACGTTGGAGATAACGTTGGTGACGTTGCGGGTATGGGAGCGGATTTGTTCGGGTCATACGTAGCAACAGTATTAGCGGCCATGGTTTTAGGAAATTACGTAATTAAAGATATGGGTGGAAACATCCAAGATGCTTTCGGTGGAATTGGTCCAATTTTATTGCCAATGGCAATTGCTGGTTTTGGAATTTTATTCTCTATCATCGGAACAATGTTGGTAAAAATTTCAGACGACAATGCAAAAGAAGCACAAGTTCAAAAAGCATTAAACATCGGAAACTGGGTATCAATTGTTTTAACAGCAATTGCTTGTTTCTTCTTAGTACAATATATGTTGCCTACAACAATGAAAATGGAATTCTTCGGTGAAGGTTTGCAAGACATTTCTTCAATGAGAGTTTTCTACGCAACAATCATCGGATTAATCGTTGGTGGTGCTATTTCTTCTGTTACGGAATATTACACAGGATTGGGTACAAAACCAGTTTTGGCTATCGTACAAAAATCATCAACGGGTGCAGGAACCAACGTAATCGCTGGTTTAGCAACAGGAATGATTTCTACTTTCCCTACAGTTTTATTATTCGCAGGTGCTATATGGGCATCATACGCTTTAGCTGGTTTCTACGGTGTTGCTTTAGCGGCTTCGGCGATGATGGCGACTACGGCGATGCAATTAGCGATTGACGCTTTCGGACCAATCTCTGATAACGCAGGTGGAATTGCTGAAATGAGCGAATTGCCAAAAGAAGTTCGTACACGTACCGATATTTTAGATTCTGTTGGAAATACAACGGCTGCAACTGGAAAAGGTTTTGCAATCGCTTCTGCGGCATTGACTTCTCTAGCTTTGTTTGCTGCTTATGTAACTTTTACAGGGATTGACGGAATTAACATTTTCAAAGCACCAGTTTTGGCGATGTTATTCGTAGGTGGAATGATACCAGTAGTTTTCTCTGCGTTAGCAATGAATTCAGTAGGAAAAGCGGCGATGGATATGGTATATGAAGTACGTCGTCAGTTTAAAGAAATTCCAGGAATCATGGAAGGAACTGGAAAACCAGAATACGGTAAATGTGTAGAGATTTCAACTAAAGCGGCATTACGTGAAATGATGTTGCCTGGAATTATGACTATCGGTTTCCCAATTGCAATCGTATTGTTAGGGAAATTAGTTTATGGAGATAACAACCAATTGATTGCTGAAATGTTAGGTGGTTATATGGCTGGAGTAACGGTTTCTGGTGTACTTTGGGCTGTGTTCCAAAACAATGCTGGTGGTGCTTGGGATAATGCTAAGAAATCTTTCGAAGCAGGAGTAATGATTAATGGTGAAATGACGTACAAAGGTTCAGATGCTCATAAAGCTGCTGTGACAGGAGATACGGTTGGAGATCCATTTAAAGATACTTCAGGTCCTTCAATGAATATCTTAATCAAATTGACTTGTTTGATTGGATTGGTTATTGCACCAATTTTAGGAAATGGCAGCCACGATGCATCAACAAAAATGATCAAAATGGAAATGAAAATGGAATGCGATGGTGATATGATGGGCAAATGCGATATGAGCAAATGTGCTGATATGACTAAAGAAGAATGTGCAGCAATGTGCGATTCTCTTCAGTGCACACCAGAACAAAAAGAAATGTGTTTATCACATTATGATGCTGACGGTAAATTTGTAGCTCCAGCAAAAAAAGACTGTTGCGCAAAGAAAGAAGGTGCCATGCCAACGATGGACAAAAATGTTCGTGTTGAAATCATCAATAAAGATGGTAAAGCAAAAGCAACAGTTACAACAACAGTAAACGGTACAGCAGCGACACAAACTTTTGAAGGTACAGAAGCTGAAGTAAAAGCAAAAGTAGACGCATTGAAATAACATGCCAAACATTAATAGGAAAGCCTCGCCATTGCGAGGCTTTTTTTGTTATCATAACTGTTAATATTTTATTTTTAATTTGGATATAGGTCCTACTAGAATTCTTATATTAGCGACCATAATAATAGAATTGTATTGAAGTAGAATGGCAGAAGAAGTTAAAAGAAGCGCAGTCGAAGCGCTACTTTCAGAGTATAGAAACGTGGTCATTGCTTTGCAGAAAGTGATTGCCAATGTTTCGTACGCCAATTTAACTACAGTGGTAGATGCAACAACTGCAGACGCAAATTGTCACTCTATTCAAACCATACTAACGCATGTAGTTAGTTCTGGATATTCTTATGCGGGATATATTCGAAAATTAAAAAAAATCTCGGACAATCGACCTGGAAAGGTGTTGAAAATGTCAGCTATTGAATATCACAATGATCTTAACGATTTAATCGCCTATACAAACGAGACTTTTACCGCTATAAAAGACGATGAATTAGAAGAATTTGATGAAAAAAGGAAAATAAAAACCTCTTGGGGTCAAGTCTATGACATAGAACAAATGATGGAACACGCCGTTGTTCATGTCTTAAGACATCGAAGACAAATCGAAAAATTCAGAAAAAGATTGGAAGTGCTATAAGTTTTATTTGAATAGACTAAAACAAGCCGTTTAACTCTGCATTAATTTTATTCAAAATCATTCCAAGATCCTCAGGATTATTTACGAAATCAATATTGTCCACATCAATGACAAGAAGTTTCCCCTTGCTGTAAGAATGTATCCACGCTTCGTAACGCTCATTCAAGCGACTTAAATAATCTATCGAAATAGAGTTTTCGTATTCGCGTCCACGCTTGTGAATCTGCGACACCAAATTAGGTATTGAGCTTCGTAGGTAGATCAACATATCAGGAGCTTCAACCAAAGATTCCATCAATTCAAATAGCGATTTGTAATTCTCAAAATCACGATTGGTCATCAATCCCATCGCGTGCAAATTAGGCGCGAAAATGTGAGCATCTTCGTAAATTGTTCGGTCTTGAATAATTTTTTTTCCACTTTGACGAATTTGCAATATCTGCCGAAAACGACTGTTCAAGAAATAAATCTGCAAGTTAAAAGACCAACGTTCCATTTGATGGTAAAAATCATCCAAATACGGATTGTCTACCACATCTTCAAAATGGGGTTCCCATTTAAAATGTTTTGCTAATAAACGAGTTAATGTTGTTTTTCCTGCGCCTATGTTTCCTGCTACTGCTATGTGCATTATGGTACTGCTATTTTATAATTCGTAATTCCGTGGTCTGTAAAAATAGATAAAATTTGGTCTTTAAAAGTAAAATTCTTAAACGTTTTTTCGTCAATTTCTATTAAAGTTGATTTTTTTCCAAGTAAATCATATGCAAACAAATTATATGCTTTTCGATAGACCAACATCGAGTCAGAAACATACTGTATTTCTTCATGGTCCGGAACGACTCCAAGCGCTCTTATTTTTCCATATACATCACACCGATAGGCATTGCCTTGCTCATCAATCCATTGAAAGAAGTTGAAATCAGAACTGTAGCTCGTAACATTATTTGTAAAAGGAACCGTCAATGTTTTGAGCTCGCGTTTCGAATAATCGTAAAGTCCAACCTTGAGCGTCAAATTGTTGTAAATCCACAGACGATTTCCCGCAGCTAAACCAATGCCGATTGGAACGATAGGATTACTCGAATCATTTAGATTGATATTGGTAGTCTCGTTCAATTGATTATCGACTATAACAACTGTATTAAAATCTTGATAAAACAGTACAATTTTTAAAGGATTTTGCAAATCGACTTTGGCAATTTTTCCCAGTTGTGGGTTCTTGTATTGCCATTTTTGTTCCCCCATTTGCTTGGTCAAAACATTATTTGTAATGGAGTAAAAAGCACCCAAAGAATCATATCCTAAAAAGGTGTCGGCATTCAAACTGACGGAATTTCCCAAGATTGGTTTTTGACCTAGTACACTCAAAAAACAAAATAACAGTAGCAGCACATAATTTCTTTTCATAAAACGAAATTACAATTAATCACTTTTGAATCAAACGTTAAAGGCATTTCTTTTTAGATTTTTTAGGAGCTAGTTCCTGCTGTCCGCTATATCTTTTGCGCTACCCGAGCGAAGCGAACGGAAGAAGTATACGCCGGCGCAAAAGGATGCCGCTGCCATCAGGGCTAAAAAAAACCTGATTCCAAATGAAACCAGGTTCTAAAAGTGACGCTACTTGCGCTATATTTTTCGAGTTTGACTATTAAATGCCAAAAGCTGCTTTTACTTGATCTACATAATCTAATTTCTCCCAAGTAAACAATTCAACAGTAACGGTTTTTTCATTTCCACCTGGAGCTCTAAACGTTTTGGTTACCGTTTCCGGAGTTCTTCCCATGTGACCATAAGCAGCAGTTTCGCTATAAATAGGATTTCTCAATTTTAATCTTTGCTCAATAAAGTATGGACGCATATCAAAAATCGCCTCAACTTTTTTAGCAATCTCCCCATTAGTCATATTTACTTTAGCAGTTCCGTAGGTGTCAACAAAAATACCCATGGGTTGTGCCACGCCAATCGCATAGGAAACTTGTACTAATATTTCATCAGCAACTCCAGCAGCAACTAAATTTTTTGCAATGTGACGTGTGGCATAAGCTGCGCTTCTATCTACTTTACTCGGATCTTTTCCTGAGAATGCACCACCACCGTGAGCGCCTTTTCCACCGTAAGTGTCCACAATAATTTTTCTTCCAGTCAATCCTGTATCTCCGTGAGGACCACCAATTACGAACTTACCAGTTGGGTTGATATGATATTGAATTTTGTCATTAAACAAATGGGCATATTCTGGATATTTTGTCTTTACTCTTGGAATCAGAATCGAAACTAAATCACTTTTAATTTTAGCCAACATTTTCGTTTCTTCATCAAAATCGTCATGCTGTGTCGAGATTACAATTGCATCAATACGAACAGGTTTGTTATCATCAGAATATTCTAAGGTAACTTGAGATTTAGCATCTGGACGCAAGTATTTGATTTCGCTATTTTCTCTTCGTAAATTAGCCAATTCGATTAAAAGCGCATGAGATAAATCTAAAGCCAAAGGCATATAATTTTGCGTTTCATTGGTGGCGTAACCAAACATCATTCCTTGGTCACCAGCACCTTGGTCTTCTGGATTCGCTCTTTCAACTCCTTGATTAATATCTGAAGATTGTTCGTGTATAGCCGAAAGCACCCCACATGAATCTGCTTCAAACATATACTCACTTTTCGTATAGCCAATTTTTCGAATAACCTCACGAGCTATATTTTGTACGTCTAAATAAGTATCCGATTTTACTTCTCCAGCCAAAATAACTTGCCCGGTAGTAACTAACGTCTCGCATGCCACTTTCGATTTTGGATCGAAGGCCATAAAGTTATCGATTAGTGCATCTGAAATTTGATCAGCAACTTTGTCAGGATGTCCTTCACTCACCGATTCTGACGTAAATAAATAAGCCATAATAATTGTATTTTAATTACTGTTTAAAAAATTAGGATTGCGATAAAAACTAAAGAAGAGAAGTTCTGCTTTAGCATTTTTTCGACGCTCAACAAGTTAAGGTCAGAGGTTGCAATCAGTTCAAATTTTTCCTCTTGATTTTCGGTGGCAAATGTATGAAACCATTTTTGATTAGAAAAAATTTTTTAGTGTAGTTTTTATTATTACTTTTGGTTCTTAAACAATTTAAAATTATCCTTATGAAAAAACTATTACTTTCGTTCCTAATCCTCGGCGGATTGCATGCCAACGCTCAAGTTGCTATTTTTGATGATTCTTTCGAATTTTATGAAGATTTCGCAATTGCGAATGTTGGAGATTGGACTTTAACTGATGTTGATTTGAAGTTGACTTATGGCTTTACAGGTATCACTTTTTTGAATACTGGAGTTGCAAAGTCATTTCAAGTATTTAACGCTGCTGCCACAACACCACCTATTGTTCCATCTGCTACATCGGATTGGTCAGCTAGAACTGGAGATAGACACATGGTTTGTTTTGCAGCTTCTACTGCACCACCGGTCAATAATGATTGGTTGATTTCTCCACAAATCACTTTAGGTTCAACGAACACGGTTAAATTTTGGGCTAAAGCTTGTGATGCTACTTACTTTCAAGAAAGATTTAGCGTTTGGGTATCTACAACAGGTACAGACGTAGCAGATTTTGTTCAAATATCTACTGGTGCTTTTACTACAACACCAAATATCACGTGGGCTGAATATACTTATAACTTAGCAGCATCTTACGATGGTTTGCCTGTGTATATTGGTATTAAATGTACTTCTCCAGATATGTTTGGTTTTGCAATTGATGATTTTTCAGTAACAGCTGTCGCCTTGGGTACTGAAGGTTTCTTTGCTTCAAACTACGCTGCTTATCCTAACCCTGCTAACAATGTATTGAATATCAATTCTAAAAACACTTCAGTTTTTGAACAAGTTCAACTTACAGATGTTAATGGTAGAATCGTTAAGTCAGAAAAAACTAACGGTGTGATTTCTTATCAAATGAATATTGCGGACTTAAACGCTGGTGTTTATTTCCTAAAAGTGACTTCTAACGAAGGAAGCTCTAGCACTAAGATTATCAAAAAATAATTCCACCTCAGAAATAAAAAGACCTGATTCTGAAAAGAGTCAGGTTTTTTTTTGAATATTTGTGAAACTTTTAAATCCATTCGTCATGAAACAATATTTACTATACCTCTCTTTATTTTTAAGTTTTGGCACGCTTCAAGCACAAACGCTATTCACAGAAAATTTTGACGTTTTTCCCACCACATGGATAAGAACCAATCAAAGTCAACCAGTTGGAACCTCTAATTGGCAACAAGGAAATGTTAGTGGTTTCGGAACAGGGTTTAATGGGGGTTCCACTTCCTATGCTTCTGTCAATTATAACAGTGTAGCTGTTGGTTCAGCCGGTACCATTAGCAATTGGCTTATTACTCCAATTATCAGCCTGAAAGATGGCGACGTAATAAAATTCTATACACGAGCAGGAAGTAACTTTAGTACTATTCCTGATCGTTTGGAATTACGCTTAAGTTCGGACGGCGAGACCTCCATTGTTCCATCTACGGGAAGCACAGATTTAGGAAGTTTTACGACGATCGCCGCAACCGTAAATCCAAATTTAACTCCGTCAGTTTACCCAGTAACTTGGACAGAGGTGCTTTACACAGTGGAAGGATTGCCGACAGCAACCGACTGTAAATTAGCCTTTCGATATTTCGTTACCAACGGAGGACCAACTGGCGCAAATGGAAATGCAATTTGGATTGATGCACTAACTATCAACCGAACGCTACTAGCGACAAGCGAATTCTTTAAAGGAAATTTCACGGTATGGCCAACGCCCGCCACTAATGTAATTAATGTTGTAAATAATTCTAATATAGATATCACAGCAATCCAAATGACAGATACGAACGGCCGCACTGTAAAAGAAGTAAAAGGAATGACAAGTCAAATTAATATTTCAGACTTGAATTCTGGAGTTTATTTTATGAAAATTACAACAGCACAAGGAACAGGAACAACGAAGGTCATCAAGAGATAAAATTACGACTATTTACGAAAAAGTCTTTGGCCTAACCAAGGACTTTTTTTTTGGAATCAAATCAAGAAATGGCGATAATAACTACAACGTTATCGCATTTATTTTTCAAAAAGCAGTTGCAAAACCAAATTCTATTCACTTACTTTGCGCTGTTCTTAATCTTATTGATTGTTATCACGAAAGCCAGAGGGATTAGACCCGTCGAAAGCTTAGCAACCCTTTACCACAAAGAAGGTGCTACATTCTACCAAGTGCAAACTTGGACAGATAACCACGAGAATTTTCCTCTCACTTTTTGATAACTTTTTTATTTTTTAGGAGCTAATCCCGCTGTGCTCTGCAATCTTTTTTGTTTTGTCACCCCGAGCGCAGTCGAGGGGTTTTTATAAAACAAAAAAGGATTTCCGTTGCCATCGGGGCTAGAGCAATCGATTTCATAACAACACTTGGCGTCTTGGCGCCTTTGCGAGCAAAAAAACATGTCAACAATTCAACAAGCAATTCAAAGCCGGATCCTCGTTCTCGACGGCGCCATGGGAACCATGTTACAACGATACAATTTCTCTGAGGAGGATTTTCGTGGAGAACGATTCAGAGATTTTCCTCATTCATTAAAAGGGAATAATGATTTACTGTCTATTACACAACCGGCAGCCATTCGCGACGTACATACGCAATATTTTGAAGCTGGTGCCGATATCGTTGAAACCAATACATTTTCAAGTACCACTATAGGAATGGCAGATTATCATCTGGAAGATTTGGTCTATGAACTCAATTTTCAATCCGCCAAAATTGCCCGTGAAGTAGCAGATGAATTCACAGCTAAAAATCCAGACAAACCACGATTTGTAGCAGGTTCTATCGGGCCCACCAACCGAACCGCAAGCATGAGTCCCGACGTCAATGATCCGGGTTATCGAGCGGTCACTTTCGATGATTTGCGCGTCGCGTACAAGCAACAGGTAGAAGCCTTGATCGACGGCGGTTGCGACTTGCTGCTCGTAGAAACCATCTTCGATACACTCAATGCCAAAGCCGCTTTGTTTGCCATCGAAGAAGTCAAAGAAGAACGCCATATTGATATTCCAATTATGGTGTCAGGAACGATTACTGACGCTTCAGGAAGAACACTTTCTGGACAAACGGTAGAAGCATTTCTGATTTCAATTTCTCATATTCCATTGTTAAGCGTTGGTTTCAATTGTGCTTTAGGCGCTGATCAACTCAAACCTTATCTCAAACGACTAGCAAGAAATACGTCTTCAAATATTTCCGCACATCCAAACGCAGGTTTACCGAATGCTTTTGGACAATACGACCAAACTGCTCAGGAAATGCAAGTGTTAATTCGAGAATATTTACAAGAGAACTTAATTAATATCATCGGTGGTTGTTGCGGAACAACTCCGGAACACATTAAGTTAATCGCAGAAGTCGCCGCCGAATTCAAACCCAGAACTATTTTAGAAACGATCGAATAACAATGGAAAAAAAGTATCTAAAACTGTCAGGCTTAGAACCACTGATCATAACTCCCGAAACAAATTTCGTCAACGTCGGCGAACGAACCAATGTTACAGGTTCCCGTAAATTCCTCCGATTAATCAAAGAAGAACGCTACGAAGAAGCGCTTTCTGTAGCACGGGATCAAGTAGAAGGCGGTGCCCAAATCATCGACATTAATATGGATGAGGGAATGCTCGACGGCGTTCATGCCATGACAACGTTTCTTAATTTAATTGCATCTGAACCGGATATTTCGCGTGTTCCCGTAATGATTGATAGCTCCAAATGGGAAATCATCGAAGCGGGTTTGAAAGTGGTTCAAGGAAAATGTGTAGTGAATTCTATTTCACTAAAAGAAGGAGAAGCCGTTTTTACTCACCATGCCAAATTAGTCAAACGCTATGGTGCCGCGGTAATTGTAATGGCTTTCGACGAAAATGGACAAGCCGATAACTACGAACGCCGAATCGAAATTTGCAAACGATCATACGATATCCTTGTCAATGAGGTTGGCTTTCCAGCAGAAGATATCATATTCGACCCCAATATATTTCCGGTCGCTACCGGAATGGACGAACATAAATTAAACGCACTCGACTTCTTTCGAGCCACCAAATGGATTAGAGAGAATCTGCCCTATGCTCATGTCAGCGGTGGCGTAAGTAACGTCTCCTTTTCGTTTCGTGGTAATGATAAAGTACGTGAAGCGATGCATTCCGTTTTCCTGTATCACGCTATTCAAAGCGGCATGACGATGGGAATTGTAAACCCGGAAATGCTGGAAGTGTATGATGAAATTCCAAAAGATCTCCTCGATTATGTTGAAGATGTATTACTGAATAGGAGAGAAGATGCCACGGAACGATTACTGGATTTTGCTGAGAATGTAAAAGGAGATACAAAAAGTAATGAAAAGGCAATTCAAGAGTGGCGCTCCGGATCAATTCAAGAGCGTTTAACACACTCGCTAGTAAAAGGAATCGACGAGTTTATAGAAATTGACATTGAGGAAGCACGGCTTTCTGTGGCTAGCCCAATTGAAGTCATTGAAGTCAATTTGATGGCAGGAATGAATGTCGTTGGAGATTTATTCGGATCCGGCAAAATGTTCTTACCTCAAGTGGTAAAATCAGCACGGGTAATGAAAAAGGCGGTAGCATATCTGCTACCATTTATCGAAGCGCAGAAAGACGGTAAATCATCGTCGGCGGGAAAAATCCTAATGGCAACCGTAAAAGGCGATGTGCATGATATCGGGAAAAATATTGTTGCAGTTGTATTGGGATGTAACAACTACGAAATCATAGACTTGGGTGTCATGGTGCAACCAGAACGAATTATTGAAATGGCCATCAAAGAAAATGTAGACATTATTGGATTAAGTGGTTTGATAACACCGTCCTTAGATGAAATGGTCTATCTCGCCAAGGAACTGGACAAACTCAATATAAAAATCCCAATCATGATTGGTGGCGCGACCACTTCTCGTGCGCATACTGCTGTGAAAATCGCTCCGGAGTATAAAGAAACCGTCGTGCATGTGAATGATGCCTCGCGTGCCGTTACGGTTGCAGGCAACTTATTAAATGCAGATAATAAAGACTATTCAAAAGCATTGCGAACAGAATACGACGAATTGCGCGAAGGTTATTTAAATCGAAGTAGAGATAAAAATTTCCTTAGCATCGAACAAGCGCGATTGAATAAATTGAAATTAGATTGGGAGAATTACACGCCAAAGAAACCAAACTTTATTGGTTCAAAAACGATAGAAGTCGCCATAGAGACTTTAGTTCCTTATATCGATTGGACGCCGTTTTTTAGGACGTGGGAATTGTTTGGAAAGTATCCAGCAATTTTGACCGATGAAGTTGTGGGTGAACAAGCTATCTCCGTTTTTAATGATGCGCAAGAAATGCTGAGTCAAATTTTGAAAGAAAACAGACTGACCGCCAAAGGGATTTATGGTATTTTCCCAGCCAATACAATCAACGATGATGACATTGAAATTGTCACCCTGAGCGCAGTCGAAGGGCAATCGACAACCCGCGACCATCAACCGACAACCAAATTCCTAACACTCCGCCAACAATCTCAAAAAACGAAAGGCGCTTTCAACATGGCTTTAGCTGATTTTGTTGCACCAAAAGATTCTGGAAAGCAAGATTATATGGGATGCTTTTGTGTCACAACTGGTTTTGGAGTCGACGAATGGGCTGCGGAATTTGAGAAAAATTTAGACGATTACAACTCCATCATGGTCAAAGCACTAGCGGATCGTTTGGCTGAGGCATTTGCTGAATATTTACACGAGAAAGTCCGCAAAGAAATTTGGGGTTATGCCGCAGATGAAAACCTTGACAAACTAGATTTGATTGAAGAAGAATATAAAGGAATTCGTCCCGCGCCAGGATATCCAGCCTGTCCTGATCATTTAGAGAAACCAACGATTTGGAAACTGCTTAACGTTGAAGAGCAAATCGGAGTCAAACTCACCGAAAGTATGGCCATGTGGCCAGCATCCTCGGTGTCGGGATACTATTTCGGAAATCCAAAAAGCAAGTATTTTGGATTGGGAAAAATCAAAGAAGATCAAGTGATTGATTATGCCAAAAGAAGAAGTATCAGTACAGAACAAGCCACGAAATGGCTCAACCCAAATATAGCGGATTAAAATGTTGTAGGTTGTAAGTTATAGGTGACACATAGTTTACCGAGAGCTTACTTTTGAAAACAACATTTGCGTGAAGGATAGGAGCAAGTACCGCGTACTGCGGATAGCCTGACGGCGGCTCGAAAGCTGTAAATGTAAACAGCTGCTGATTCCGCCGGCACGCCCAAAAAAAGATAGAAATTAAACCGTTGGTAGCCAACACAAAGAAAACTTAAAACATACAACCTACAACTTACAACAACTAAAATGAAAGTCACCCAACACATAGAAAACGCGCAAGGAAAGCCCTTGTTTTCATTCGAAATTTTACCGCCATTGAAAGGGCAAAATATTCAATCTATTTTCGATAGTATTGATCCTTTGATGGAGTTTAACCCGCCATTTATTGATGTGACGTATCATCGTGAAGAATACGAATATAAAGAATTACCAAGCGGATTATTGGAAAAGAAAATTGTAAAAAAGCGGCCTGGTACGGTTGGAATTTGTGCTGGAATTCAAAATAAGTACAGCGTTGATGCCATTCCGCATATCTTATGCGGCGGATTTTCTAAAGAAGATACGGAAAACTTGCTTATTGATTTGGATTTCTTAGGCATTGATAATGTTGTTGCACTTCGTGGCGATGCATTAAAAACAGAAACCTATTTCAAACCTGAAAAAGATGGAAATGAATTTGCCACCGATTTGGTTTTGCAAATCAGTAATTTGAACAATGGAATTTATTTGGATGAAGATTTACAAAACACTTCAACCACTAATTTTTGTATCGGTGTTGCCGGCTACCCAGAAAAACATATGGAAGCGCCAAGTTTAGATAGCGACATTCATTTCTTGAAACAAAAAATAAAAAACGGCGCGGATTATATTATCACTCAGATGTTTTTCGACAATCAGAAGTTTTTTGATTTTGTTGCCAAATGTCGAGCCGCCGGGATAACGGTGCCAATTATTCCAGGATTAAAGCCCATAGCTACTAAAAAACAACTGAATTTGATTCCACATCGATTTAGCCTTGAGTTGCCAGACGATCTCATCATGGCAATAGTAAAAGCTAAAGACAATGACGCGGTAAAGCAAATCGGGATTGAGTGGTGCATTGAACAAAGTAAAAGTTTGGTGGCAGCTGGGATTCCAGTATTGCATTATTATTCGATGGGTAAATCTGAGAATATCAAGGCAATTGCAAAAACGATATTCTAATAAAAAGAATATATTTGCGGCATTGCTTGGCGTATGAAAAATAAATTTAGTGTACTTTTTTTCCTTTTTAGCTTCATTGCTTTTGGTCAACAATTAGATGACACCAATGCAATAGAATTAAGTTTCTTACGTGGAAACATCATGCCGCATTCGCCAGAATTATATCATCTCATAACCGGCCATCCCGAAGGTTTTTTGTTAAGCTTTTCTAGAAAGACTCATGGTAAAGAAGCATGGCAAAAGCTGTATAATTATCCAGATTATGGAGGTTATTTTATTTATCAAGATTTTAAGAATGAAATTCTAGGTAAAAACTACGCGATTGGAGCACATTATAATTTCTATTTTTTGAATAGAAAATTACAGTTCAAAATTGCGCAAGGACTCGCCATGACTACTAATCCATACGACAAGGTTGATAATAGTAAGAACAGAGCATTCGGTTCTAAATATATGGGAAATACCAACTTTATGTTCAATTTCAAGAAGGATAATATTATAGATGGTCTTGGGTTAGAAGCGGGTTTTTTCTTTACACATTATTCTAGCGGGAGATTTAAATCGCCTAATAGTGGACTAAATACGTATGGAGTGAATTTGGGCGTCAACTATAATTTCTGCAAAACGCAACCCAAAACAGTGGATACTGTCGTGATCAGTAACAAATATAAACAGCCTATTAAGTTTAATTTCGTTTTTCGTTCAGGTCTTAATGAAAGTATTGTCATTGGGAGTGGACAGAAACCATTCTATCATATCGGATGCTACGCAGACAAGCGGATTAGTAGAAAAAGTGCTTTGCAAGTAGGCACAGAGTTGTTTATGACAACTTCGATTAAAGAGTATATTAACTTTCGATCTATTGCCTATCCAAACGACAACTTAGATCCTAGTACCGATTATAAAAGAGTGGGTGTATTTATCGGTCATGAATTATTCATCAACAGAATTTCCTTGGAAACGCAGTTGGGATATTACGTTTACCGACCATTCGATTTGGATGTCGCGATTTATGATCGGTTGGGAATAAAGTACTATTGGACTTCTAAAATATATTCCGGAATTGGGGTGAAAACCCATGGGTTCTTGGCGGAAGCAACCGAGTTTTCTGTTGGAGTTCGATTATAAAAGATAAAAATGAAAAAAACGATATTCCTTTTTTTGTCAATTATGCTATTTATTAGTTGCGAAAAACCTAGTGATTGCACTAAATCGAGTGGACCCATAAAATCTAAAGTTTTTACTGGATTGACTTTCTCAAAATTGTTGATTAATAAAAGAATCAATGTAGTTCTTATTGAGGGCGCGGAGCACAAAGTAGAAGTGCAAACGGGCGAGAATTTAATTAATGATATCGAAGTAACAGTGGAAGGAGATTTACTTAAACTTTCAGACAATACCACTTGCAACTGGGTTCGTGATTACGGAAATACGGTTGTCTATGTAACGGCGCCCAATATTACGCATATCAATTCCAAAACAGAACAAAATATTACGTGTGAAGGCGTGTTGCACTTTCCAAATATGTACCTTTTTTCTATGAATGACCTTGATGGTTATAATGGTGTTGGGACAGGCGATTTTTATCTAAATATTGATAATGAGTCACTAACTATTGAAAATAATGATTTAGGGCGCTATTTTATTACAGGAAATACCCAAACACTCAATGTATTTTTTTGGGAAAATGGCGGAATCTTCCATGGGGAGAATTTAAATGCCAACACCGTTAACTTCTATCATCGAGGAAGTAATGATCTTTTTATCAGACCCATCAGTTTTCTTAATGGGAATATTTTTAATGTGGGTGATGTCAATTGTTACTCACGTCCACCACAAGAAAATGTAAATGTTGTAGAACATTATAGAGGAAGATTAATTTATCGTTAGTTTTTTAGGAGCTAGTTCCAGCTGTTCGCTATATCTTTTGTTGCTTAAAGAAAGCACCAAAAGGATGCCGCTGCCATCTGGGCTAGGAATCGCGCTTCCAACGAAAGTTCACTATTTACTATTCACTAATTACTATTCACTAATTACTAATCACTCTTCACTCTTTACCAGTCACTTCTCTAAACAAACTTTCAAGATTCTTGTTTTTTAAATTGAGTTGCAAAGTTTTCAACCCATTTTCCTGTGCAAAATCAAAAACTACGGAGCGCATGTCTTGTTCTGTAAGAAATTTTAGCTCCCACAGGTTTCCGCCACGATTCGTTGCAGCGGTTAATGCAGAAATAGAATGAATGAGTTCGGTTGTAATGACACGATCAAATTCAACTTCAATTATTTGCTCTTCACCTTTCGATTGAATTGTATCTATTTTTTTATCGGCAACAATTTTTCCCTGATCGATGATAATTACACGATCACAAATGGCCTCTACTTCTTGCATAATGTGAGTCGACAAAAAAACAGTCTTGTCTTTACCCACATTTCGAATCACATTTCGGATTTCCACCAGTTGATTAGGATCTAATCCTGTCGTGGGTTCATCCAAAATCAAAACATCTGGATTGTGAAGCAAAGCATTGGCAAGTCCAACACGTTGTCGATACCCTTTTGATAATTGCCCAATTTTCTTATGTCGCTCAGACATCAAACCAGTCAATAATATGACTTCTTCAATTCGGCTTTGAGATACGCCATAAACGCTGGCATTAAACTCCAAATATTCCCGAACATACAAATCCAAGTACAGCGGATTGTGTTCTGGCAAATAGCCAATCGATTGCTGTACGGATTTTTGTTGGGTAGCAACATCAAAATCATTCACTGTCGCCGTTCCTTCATCCGCAGATAAATAGGTCGTCAGGATTTTCATCAATGTCGATTTTCCCGCGCCGTTCGGCCCCAAAAAACCAACGATTTCGCCCTTCTGAATCGTAAAAGAAACTTGATCTAATGCTTTTTGAGCACCGTAATTTTTAGAAATAGCATGAACTTCTATCGACATAAAATTTGATTTGAAACAAAAGTAAAGAATACCATAGGAAATTTTCAAAAAAATAAAATCTTTTGTGATACTCTAAACAATTTTTTTTACTTTAGCAATCAAATAAAAATTACCCATGTTGAATAACCGTTACTATTTTAGCAATTTACTTTATTTCTTCTGCAAAGAAGCAAGGGATTGTGGTATGGTTATTTGAAAAATTATTAATTCAAAAAAATATACAAATCCCGATGCAAATCGGGATTTTTTTTAGCATTTTTAAATGAAGCAACGAATTGCCATACAAGGAATCAAAGGCTCGTTTCACCATCAAGTGGTGCTGGAGTATTTTTCTAACGAAAATGATATTGCAGAATGTCTCTCTTTCGAGGAGGTCGTCGATAGCGTTCTGTCGGAACAATCGTCGCTCGCAGTAATGGCGCTTGAGAACTCCATCGCAGGCTCAATTATTCCAAATTATGCACTAATTGATAAGAATAATTTGCATATTGTCGGCGAGCATTATTTGGATATTCATCAAAACCTCATGGCACTCGACGGTCAAAATATGGATGATATTCAAGAAATTCATTCGCATCCCATGGCGCTGTTGCAATGCATGGATTTTCTAAAAAAGCATCCGCATATCAAATTGGTCGAAGACAAAGATACCGCTGAAACGGCGCGCAGAATTGACCAAAAGCAATTGACTGGAATTGGAGCAATAGGAAGTAAAGCCGCTTCAAAAATGTACAATCTAAAGATCATCGCTCCAGAAATACAAACCATCAATAATAACATGACGCGTTTTGTAATAGTAACAAAACAGTTGACTGATTCTTCTAAAGACAATATTAACAAGGCATCGCTCAAGTTTGAACTCGATCACAAAAGAGGAAGTCTTGCTGCCGTGCTCAATGTGATGAGCGATTGCAAATTAAATCTAACCAAAATTCAGTCGTTACCCAAAATCGAAACACCATGGAAATATGCCTTTTTTGTAGATGTGACTTTCGAGAAATACGATGATTTTGTGAAGGCCAAGACAATACTCAATATTATGGCGGAACAACTCAAAATTTTAGGAGAATATGAAAGCAAGTTGAACCGTTGAACCGCAGAATCGTATAGTCGTACTAGCGATTGCACGATTAAACGATTCAACAATTAAACAAGAAAATGATAAAAACAGCCAATCGTTTGAACCATATCGAAGAATACTATTTCTCCACCAAATTGAGAGAAGTTCGGCAATTGCAATCGGAAGGAAAACCGATCATCAATATGGGCATCGGAAGCCCGGATTTGGCGCCACATGCTACTGTTATCGATGCTATTCAACTGGCTGTACAGGAAGAAAATGCGCATCAATACCAAAGTTATCAAGGCTTGCCAGAACTGAGAAAAGGATTTACGGATTTCTATGCGAAGCACTTTGACGTCAACCTAGATTCTAATTCAGAAATCCTACCACTAATGGGCTCTAAGGAAGGCATCATGCATATTTCGATGGCTTTTTTAAATGAAGGTGATCAGGTACTCATCCCCAATCCAGGATATCCAACGTATAGTTCGGTTACCCTATTGGTCGGAGCGGAGCCTGTTTTTTATGATTTGAAAGAAGACAATGATTGGGAACCAGATTTTGTGGCACTTGAGAAACTAGATTTGTCAAAGGTGAAACTGATATGGGTGTCTTATCCGCACATGCCAACCGGTGCTGCAGGCAGCTTGGGGTTGTTTAAGAAGTTAGTTGATTTTGCAGTGAAACATCAAATATTATTAGTCAATGACAATCCATATAGTTTTGTTTTGAATGACCATCCGATTTCCATTTTGCAGATTGAGGGAGCGAAGGAAGTCGCTCTTGAACTCAATTCTTTGTCAAAAACCTTCAACATGGCAGGCTGGAGAATCGGCTGGGTTTCTGGAAAATCGGAATTTATCGAAGCCATTCTAAAAGTCAAAAGCAATATGGATAGTGGCATGTTTTACGGCATTCAAAAAGGGGCGATTGCCGCACTTCAATTAGATAATTCATGGTTTGCAGACCTCAATAAAGTCTATGCTTCAAGACGCGCCTTGATTTTTGAATTGGCTGAGCAACTGCAATGCACCTTCGACAGAAAATCCGTGGGTTTATTTGTTTGGGCGAAATTGCCTGATGGCGTTGAATCGTCGGAGCAATTTATAGACGAGATATTATATAGCAAGCACATTTTTATTACGCCAGGGACTATTTTTGGTAGTCAAGGCGAAGGTTATATTCGCTTTTCTTTGTGTGTTACGGAAGAAAAAATTAGAGAAGCAATTGAGCGATTTGACAAATAGTTATAGGTTGTAAGTTGTGGGTTAAGACGGTTTAACCTGCAACTTACAACGTACAACCTACAGCATAACACTATGAAAGTATATATCATTGGAGTAGGATTAATAGGAGGTTCGATGGCGCTGGATATTCAATCGCAATTTTCCAATGCGGAAATGTTTGGCGTGGATGCCAATGAACGCCATTTAGAAGAAGCAATTCAGTTGGGAATTATTCAACAGAAAGCAACTTTAGAAGATTTACATCAAGCAGATGTTGTTATTCTGTCGGTTCCTGTTGATGTTTGCCTTGCGATTTTACCACAAGTATTGGATAAAATTGGGGAGCAAACCATCGTTTTTGATGTTGGTTCGACCAAACTTCCTATTTGCGAATGGATTGTGGATCATCCGAAAAGGAGTCATTTTATGGCAACACATCCGATTGCTGGTACTGAGTTTTCTGGTCCATCTTCTGCGGTTAGGAATCTTTTTCAAGGAAAGACCAATATCATTTGTGAAGTGGAGAAAACTTCTTTTAAATTGCAAGAAAAAGCGCTTGAAGTATTCCAAAAATTGGGCATGCGAATTCGTTATATGAATCCAAAATCGCACGACAAACACATTGCGTATGTTTCGCATTTGTCGCATATTAGTGCCTTTATGCTTGGGAAAACCGTCATTGAAAAAGAAAAAGACGAACGTGATATTTTTGATATGGCAGGCAGTGGATTTGAAAGCACGGTGCGATTGGCGAAGAGTTCACCGGCGATGTGGACACCCATTTTTCAACAAAACAAAAAGCAAGTGGTGAAAAGTTTGGAGGAATATATTGCCAATCTGACGCAATTTAAAGAATTGTTAGCGACAGATAATTACGACGCGGTATTTGAAGAAATGCAAAGTGTAAATAAGATTCGGGAGATATTAAGTGGAATAAAGAAATAGTTACTGAGTAGCTGAGTCACTGAGTGCCTGAGATTTAAAAAGAAGTTGAAAAAGAAGCAGGAGCTCTAGCCCCGATAGTAGTGGAAATCCTTTTTTGTTTTGTCACCCCGAGCGCAGTCGAGGGGTTTTTTCAAAACAAAAAAGATTGTAACGAATAGCGGGAAATAGCTCCTAATAAAAACAAACTATGGAAAATAATGCAACAATGAGAACGTGGTTGGATGATTTTAAATTGACGCATCCTTTAGTAATCGCTGGGCCGTGCAGTGCGGAAACCGAAGAGCAAGTGTTGAAAATTGCACACGAATTGAAAGATTCCGATGTGAGTATTTACCGGGCCGGAATATGGAAACCTAGAACGCGACCGGGCGGATTTGAAGGCGTTGGTGCCATTGGATTGAAATGGTTGCAAAAAGCCAAAGCCGAAACGGGTTTACTCATGGCGACCGAAGTGGCGAATGCTGCGCATGTGAAATTGGCATTGGAACACGACATTGATGTATTGTGGATTGGCGCTCGAACAACCGTAAATCCTTTTGCGGTGCAAGAAATCGCGGATGCCTTACAAAACACGGATAAAATAGTCTTGGTAAAAAACCCAGTCAATCCAGATTTGGCCTTGTGGATTGGAGGTGTAGAGAGATTATACAATGCTGGCATAAAGAAATTAGGGGTGATTCACAGAGGCTTTTCTACGTATGAGAAAACGAAATACCGCAATATTCCAGAATGGCAATTGCCCATTGAGTTGCAAAGTCGATTTCCGGATTTGCCACTCATTTGCGATCCGTCGCACATTACGGGAAAACGCGATATGATTTTTGAAGTGTCACAACAAGCCCTCGATTTGAATTACGACGGATTGATTATTGAAACACATTGCGATCCCGACAACGCCTGGAGTGACGCAGCGCAACAAGTGACTCCGACGGTTTTGAAACAAATTTTCGAAGATTTGCGCATTCGTAAAATGAGTACCGATGAAGATGATTATAATACAAAGATGATCAAATTGCGGGCTGATATTGATATTGCAGACAGTAAAATACTCGAGATTTTGGGTAAAAGAATGAAAGTTGCGGATCAGATTGGCGCGTTGAAAAAAGAGAAAAACATAGCGGTATTGCAGAACAAACGATGGAATGAAATTCTAGAAAAAATGATTTTAGAAGGCGAAGACAAAGGCTTGAGTGAGGAATTTATATTGCGATTATTTAAGGCGATTCACCAGGAAAGTATCAGTCATCAGGAACGAATTATTAATTCTTAATTTAATATAGGATTTCCGAGGGTAAAGCCAAAGGATTGCGTTTAAATCCGCCAAACTTTCTACCTTTGCCAAATCGTAATTCAAAATCGTAATTCAAAATCATTAATGACTGGACTCGTCTATAAATCTACTGGAAGTTGGTATACTGTTAAACCCGAAGAAGGCGATTTTATAGAATGTCGCATTAAGGGAAAGTTCCGCATGAAAGGCATTAAGAGCACCAACCCCATTGCTGTGGGAGATGTGGTTGATTATGATCTTGATGAAACTTCGGATACTGTTACGGGAACGATTCATAACATTCACGAAAGAAAAAATTATATTGTTAGAAAGTCCGTCAATTTGTCGCACCAAATGCACATCATTGCCTCGAATGTTGATTATGTTTTTTTGTTGATTACGATTAATAATCCGCCAACGACGACCAATTTTATCGACCGATTTTTGGTCACTGCCGAAGCTTATGGTATCGAAACTATTTTAGTTTTTAATAAAATTGACACTTTTGATGAACCAACTTTGGACGAGCAATTGTATCTCCAACACATCTATCAAGAAATTGGCTACCAATGTCTTCGTGTTTCTGCCAAAGAAAATAAAGGAATTGAAGAATTGAAGCAACTGATGATAGGCAAAGTAAGTATGTTTTCAGGGCATTCAGGCGTAGGCAAATCGACATTAGTAAACGCGATGGAACCCAGTTTAGATTTGAAAACAAAAACTATTTCAGAGCAGAGCAAACAAGGACAGCACACCACGACGTTTGCCGAAATGTTCGATTTAAGCTTTAACGCTAAAATCATCGACACACCTGGAATCAAAGGATTTGGGATTGTCGATTTAGAAAAAGATGATATTAGTGGCTATTTTCCAGAGTTTTTTAAATTGAAAGACCAATGCAAATTCAACAATTGCTTACATAAAGACGAACCTCATTGCGCGGTCAAAAAAGCGCTAGAAAACGATCAGATTTCATGGTCAAGATATAAAAATTACCTTCATATTTTAGAAGGAGATGAGGAACATTACCGAACAGATGTACATAATGAAGACCGCATAATCAGTGATCAATCGCGAAAGTCTTAGTGTATGAAAGTAGTCATTCAAAGAGTTTCGGAAGCATCAGTTACAATTGCTAAAAAAAAAGTAGCAAACATTCAAAAAGGACTACTTGTTTTGGTGGGCATTGAAGAAGCAGACACACAAGACGATATTGATTGGCTGGTGAATAAAATTATCAATTTGCGCATTTTTGGGGATGAAGAGGAGGTGATGAATTTGTCTGTTAAAGATATTAACGGCGATATTATTGTGGTAAGTCAATTTACTTTACACGCTTCTACCAAAAAAGGAAATCGTCCTTCCTATTTGAAAGCCGCTAAACCAGAAGTTTCCATTCCAATGTATGAGCAATTTGTGAGCAGTCTAGAATTTGTTTTAGGAAAGCACGTGCAAACCGGAATCTTCGCAGCAGATATGAAAGTATCCTTGCTCAACGATGGTCCAGTAACGATAATTATTGATTCTAAAAATAAAGAGTAAGTGTTAAAGTTTTCTAAATAATTTTTCTATTTTTGGAGAAACTACGCCACTATGAAATTTTTTCTATCTGCCTTTTTTTTATTAAGCTTCATCCTAGCTTTCTCCCAACCTTCGGACTATTCTTCTCTCCTTATACCTGATAGTTTAAAGATTAATGCTAATGCAGTAATTCGCTTGGAACAAACCGATCTCAAGATAAAAGCGCAAGATGAGATGCTCATACACAATAAGAGAGTGGTTACTGTTTTGAATGAAAAGGGGCTAAGTGCAATCCAAGCTGTTGAATACTACAGCAAAAGCCGCACGGTTAAGTCTATTCAAGCAATTGTGCTTAATGCTTCTGGTGAGGAGTTGAAAAAATATCGTAAAAAGGACTTTAGAGATCAAAGTGTGTTTGATGGCATTTCCTTAGCGGTAGACGATCGTCTGATGTATTTGGATTACACACCAACGGCTTATCCGTTTACGATGATTTTTGAAACCGAAATCCAAACAGTTAACACCGCATTCATTCCAGCCTGGATGCCCATTGACAATTTTTACACAAGTGTCGAAAAGAGTGTCTTGAACATAACTTGGTTAGAAAGTTTAGGATTGCAGAAGTTGGAGACCAATTTAGGATTGTTCAAGGTTAATCGAACAGTAGATACTCCAACGCAATTGACCTATGTAGCGGCAAACATAGGGGCACAACGCAGTGAGTATTTTAGTCCTGATCTTTCAACACTATATCCCAAAGTGTTATTGGGATTAGAGTATTTTCATTTAGAAGGAATCAATGGGAATGCTAAGAATTGGCAGGAATTCGGAAAATGGTACTCCGAAAAGATATTGTTAGGAACTACAGAACTGCCGCAAGAAACGGTCGCTAAAATCAAGGAATTAGTTGCTGACGAAAAAAATCCTATTGAGAAAGCACGAAAAATATACGCTTATGTTCAGGAAAAATCGCGATATGTTAGTATACAGCTAGGAATTGGCGGATGGAAACCAATGATGGCTAAAGATGTAGATCGATTGGGTTACGGAGATTGTAAGGCATTGACAAATTATACCAAAGCACTGTTGAATGCAGTAGACGTGCCTTCCTACAATACGATCTTATTTGGGGATTCAAATGCTAAAAAAAGTATTGAATCCAATATCGTTTCAGTGCAAGGGAATCATATGATATTGGCCGTCGCAGATGGTAATAGTTATGTTTGGCTCGAATGTACAAGTCAGGACACACCATTTGGATACCAGGCAAATTTCACCGATGATCGAAAAGTAATTGTGATAAAACCGGATGACGCAGAAATAGTCACAACAAAGAAGTATGATAACTTAGACAACATCCAAACCAGCAATGGAACATACAGCATTGGTGAGGACGGGAACCTAAGCGGCAAAGTAGTAATAGTTTCAAAAGGTGCGGTATATGGAAGAAAATACCACTTGGGGCAAAGCGCTACTGACATACACGAAAAATATTATAAAAATTATTGGAGTAGTATTAACAACCTTAAGCTTAATTCCATTGCATTTAGTAATGACAAGAAAAATATAGTTTTTACGGAAAATGTTGATATTTCCGCTGGTGCTTATGCGTCTTTTTCCGCTGGCAAAATGCTTGTAGTAGCCAATGTTTTTACACCATTTACAGATATTGTCAAGCGGATGAGAAATAGAAAGTTGCCTTTCGAAATCCAACGAGGTTTTATGGATGTTGATGAAATTACGGTGACTATTCCACCATCATATTCTATGGAGTCAATACCGGCAAAAATTGATATTCAGTCCAATTTTGGAAGTTATATGATGGAGATCACAAAAATTGATCCGGAACATTTCTTATACAAGAGAAATTTTTCTTTAAATAAAGGTATCTATAAGAATTCAGAATATGAAAACTACAGACTCTTTTTAGAGCAAGTTTCTCGAAATGATAACAGTAAATTTGTATTAACAAAAAAAACATAAAATGGCTACTTTTAAAGGAATCTTGTTTGGCTTATTGTTGGGTGTGAGTGTGCAATTGAGTGGACAAAAACATGAATTAGGCAATGTGAAGATATCCGAACTTGAGGAAAAATCTCATCCAAAAGACTCCAGTGCAGTGGCGGCGATATTATTTCAAACTGGGAGTGTACGGTATGACTATTTATCTGGTGTTGGATTTAGTACCATAACTGTAGTGAAAACTAAAATTAAAATATACAAAAAAGAAGGTTATAACAATGCCAATCAAGTCATTACCTATTATAGTGGCGGAGATTCGGATGCGGTAATCAAATTTTCAGATGCGTACACTTACAATTTAGTGGGAGGAAAAATTGTAAAAAGCAAATTGGAAAATGACGGAAAGTTTTTTGATAAAGTAAACCGCTATTGGTCACAAAAAAAGTTTACCATGCCAAACGTGAAGGAAGGTGCTATTATTGAATTTGCCTACACGATTGAACAAGAAGGTATTGGAACCCCAGGTAAATGGAATTTTCAGTACAAAATACCCGTTACGTACTCTGAATACATAACACAAATTCCTGAATATTTTGAATTTAGTAAAAACCAAAGAGGCTTTGTTTTTCCTGTTGTAACGACCGAAAAAGTACAGTATAATCTCAATTTTGAGACGATTAAGACGGCGTATATAGCTCAGAATGTTCCAGCATTTAAAGAAGAACCCTACTTAAACTCTATTGAAAATTATACTTCGAGCCTGACGCATGAGTTATCGTCCATTAAAGTTCCTTCTACGTTTGGAGGGTTTTTCAAATCATTTTCTAGAGATTGGGACTCTGTGACAAAAAGTATTTTTGGAGCGGATGATTTTGATCACGAGTTAGCCAAGACAAAATATTTTGAAGACGACATAAAAACCTTAATTGCAAACCTTAATACCAATAAAGAAAAAGTTGAAGCGATATTCAATTTTGTGAAATCGACAGTAAAATGGAATGGTGAAACCGGCATTTTTTGCAATCGAGGCGTTAAGGAAGCTTTTACTAAAAAAATTGGAAATGCCGCCGAGATTAATTTGATGCTCATTTCAATGTTGCGTTATGCGGATATCGCAACAAGCCCCGTATTGCTCAGTACCCGTGAAAATGGAATTGTTTTGTTTCCAAGCATTAGAAATTTTAATCATGTAGTAGCAGTAGTTGAAGCAGATAATCAGTTGTTGTTTCTTGATGCGACAGATCCGTACGCTATTCCTGGAATATTACCTTTTCGAGATTTAAATTATCAAGGGAGATTGATCCGCAAAGAAGGTTTCGTTTCGTATGATGTCGATTTGGTTCCTAAGACAATTTCGAAAGAGGTGGTCAATATGAGCGCAACAATAAATTCCGACGGCACAATTAATGGGAAAATCCGGCATCAATTGACGGATCACCATGCGCTGAATTATAGAAGCAATTTTGCTAAGAGGAACAAAGAAGAATATCTTGAATCTTTGGAGAGTAAGTATAATGCGATTGAAATTAGTGATTTCGCGCAAGATAATTTAACCGCGCTCGACAAACCTATTGTTGAGTCGCATACTTTCTTAAGTAAAAATGACGCGGAAATAATCGACGGTAAAATATATATTAAACCACAATTGTTTTTGACAGAATCAAATAATCCATTTATGATGGAAACACGCGAATACCCGATTGATTATGGCTTTCCGTTCGAAGAAAAATACAACATAAATATCGAAATACCTGCGGGCTATGCCGTTGCATCTTTGCCAAGTGCCGTCAATTATGTTACTGGTGATGGGATTGGCGTTTTTAAGTACATACTTTCGAGTACCGAAAACAGAATTCAGATTATGATTTCATTTGGAATCAATCGTTCAATTATTCCAGCGGATTATTATGAAGTGATTCGGGATTTCTATCAAAAAGTGATTGATAAAGAAAATGAAAAAATTGTTTTAATAAAGTCGTAGAAAGAAGATATAATAGTAAAGAATATAAATATGCCGAGCGTAAGAATTATCATTATTGTTTTATTTTTTGGAGCTATTTCTTTGCATGCCCAAAAATATGAATTGGGAAAAGTATCACTAAGTGAACTAGAGCAAAAAAAATACCCGATTGATACAAGCGCGAGTGCTGCAATCTTATACAATAAAGCACGTACCTATTTTCTATATGATATTAAAAAAGGATTTAGTTTAGTGAATGAATGTGAATTCAGAATTAAAATTTACAAAATTGAGGGCTTGAATTGGGCAAATTTTAAAGTGCCGTATTGTGTTGGATATCAATCTCTCGATAAAGATCAGGTCGCTTTCTTTAATGCGGTAACCTACAATTTAGAAAACGGGAAAATTGCAAAAACGAAAGTAGGTAACGAAGGCAAATTCAAGAAAGAAATCAACGAATTCTGGAATGAAGCTGTAATTACCATGCCCAACGTCAAAATAGGGTCTATAGTCGAATTTAAATATGTTCAAACCACCGATGTAATTGCGGAATTTCCAGATTTTAGATTTCAATATGAAATACCAGTAGCATTTTCGGAATACACGACCGAAATCCCGCAGTTTTTTATTTATAGACCAATCAAAACAGGAAGCGGCTACTTAAAAACCGATGCGGAAATTGCCAATGGTTTTCAGAATTACAAAAACGAGTACAACCAAACACTCACTTTAAATTATCAGCAAATTAACACCAAATATACCGTTTACAGTACGCCAGCATTGAAAGAAGAACCTTATGTTGACAATATTGAAAACTACCGTTTTGCACTAAAGCATGAACTTACAAAAAAAGTTTTTCCAGATGTTCCTGAAAAAAATTATGCGGAATCCTGGGAAAGCGTTGCGGCGACAATCTATAAAGATGAACGATTTGGGAAAGAACTTCTCAAAAGGTCTTATATTGACCCATTTATAGCACAAGCGATTGGTAGCGCTGTGACTGACATGGAAAAAGTGACTGCCATTTTCGACTTTGTTAAACGTACCATGAATTGGAATGGATTCTACGGGTATTTAACTAAAAAAGGAGTAGAAAAAGCCTTTAGCGAACAAACCGGAAACTCTGCAGAAATAAATTTCATAGTAATAGCAATGCTCAACCGCGCGGGTCTATTTGCCAATCCAGTGCTGATTAGCACTGTAAATAATGGCATTCCTGCTTTTCCAAATCGAACTGTTTTTAATTTTGTAATTGCCGCAGTAACAATTGATGGCAAACAAATATTACTAGATGCTACCGACAAAAATTCGGCGCCGAATATCTTGCCGCTACGAGACTTAAATTGGACGGGGAGATTAATAAAAACAGATGCGTCTTCTGAAGAAATCAAATTGGCTCCAAAAGATCTTTCCAAAGAAACCATAAATATAACCGCAAAAATTGCTGAAAACGGAAACGCATCAGGTAAAATTAGATATGTAAGAACTGATCATGAAGGATTGTATTTCCGAAACAAACACGGCAACGAAAATCAATCGCAGTATATAGAAAATCTTGAAAATAAATATCCTGGGCTCAAAGTGTCGGAGTATAGTTCAGATCTAGACAACAATACAGCCAAATCAATTGCTGAATCTTTCAATTTTACTTCGGAGAATGTATCTGAAATTATCGACGGTAAAATATATTTTAATCCGTTGTTGTTTTATTCAAAAGAAAAAAACCCATTTGTTTTAGAAGAACGACAATTGCCCATCTATTACGGATATCCATTTCAATTAAAACACAATGTCAGTTTCGAAATACCAGCGGGCTACTCCATCGAATCGTTACCTAAGCCAATAAAGGTATCGACTGGAACGGAATCATTCGGTACTTTTACATTCAATATTAGCAGTGCCGATAATAAGATTCAGATTGTGGCGGTACAAGAAATTAATTCTGCATTAATTTCAAATCGATCCTATGATGCGCTTAAAGATTTTTACAAAAAAATGATTGATAAACAAAACGAAAAGATCATACTCAAAAAATTATAGTAATGAACCTCAAAAACGCCCAACTCGAAGTAGACAACTGGATCAAAGACCACGGCGTTCGCTACTTCAACGAATTAACCAACATGGCACAACTCACCGAAGAAGTCGGCGAAGTAGCCCGTATTATTGCCCGGCGATACGGAGAACAATCCGAAAAAGAATCCGATAAAAACAAAGATTTAGGAGAGGAATTGGCAGATGTAGTTTTTGTAGTACTTTGTCTTGCCAATCAAACAGGCATCGACCTTCAGTCGGCTTTTGATAAGAAAATGGATATCAAAACCAACCGCGATCACGACCGCCATCACAACAACGAAAAACTGAAATAGTGAATTTATTGCTGCAGCTTTCCGAAGTAAATATTTCTTCGACAGTTTCAATCGCTGGTTCGAAATCTGAAACCAATCGATTGCTATTGCTGCAGGCATTGTTTCCCAATATTGAATTACAAAACCTGTCTACTTCAGATGATTCCGAAGTAATGTTGGATGCATTAAGAACTGATTTGTCCTCCCGAGCGCAGTCGAGGGAAATAGATATTCACCACGCAGGAACCGCCATGCGATTTCTAACCGCCTATTTCGCCATTCAAGATGGTCGTGAAGTTGTATTAACGGGCTCTGCAAGAATGAAAGAACGACCGATCCAAATTCTGGCCGAAGCCTTACAGCAACTAGGCGCAGATATCGCTTACGAAGAAGCATTTGGTTTTCCACCGCTCAGAATCAAAGGAAAAAAGCTCATCCATTCAAAAGTATCACTTCGAGCGAATACGAGCAGTCAGTATATTTCTGCTTTATTATTGATTGCGCCGAAACTTGAAAACGGATTGCAATTGACTTTAGAAGGTGAACTAACTTCTGTTCCATATATCCAAATGACTTTAGATTTACTGAATCAAATAGGTGTCAAAACTTTGTTCGATAACAATGATATCCAGGTTTTCCCCGCAACCTACAACCCACAACCTACAACCCACAATCTACAACCCACAACGATTACCGTCGAATCGGATTGGTCTTCCGCTTCTTATTTCTATTCCATCATTGCTTTGTCAAAAGTCGGCACGCAAATCACGCTTTGCAGTTTTAAACAAAACAGCTTGCAAGGCGACAGTGCTTTAGTTGAGATTTACAAAAACTTCAGTGTCGAAACCACTTTCAACAACAATAGTATAACACTTCGAAAAACCAACCCACAACTTACAACCTACAACCTACAACCCACAACTTACAACGCACAACTCAACAGCACGCCGGATCTCGCTCAAACAATCGTAGTCACTTGCTTTGGACTCGGACTCGGATGTCATTTAACGGGATTACATACTTTAAAAATCAAGGAAACCGATCGTATACAAGCACTCGAAAATGAACTAACAAAATTAGGAGCAACAGTAACAACAACAGAAGATGCTATTACTTTAGAGCCCAAAACAGCAATTCATTCCAACATAAAAATTGAAACCTATAACGACCACCGCATGGCCATGGCATTTGCGCCACTAGCTTTGTTAGTTCCCATTACCATCATCGATGCTGCCGTAGTTTCGAAATCGTATCCCAACTTCTGGAACGATTTGAAAAACATAGGATTCCACATTTCGAGTATCGAATCGTAACCTCAGAACCTAAGTAACTCAGTACCTCAGAACCTTTTATAAAAATAAACCACAAAACACTTGACAACGCCTGTTCGAGCGCCGTATATTTGCGCCCAATTCAATTTTAGTATAAGCAAAGTACAACTATGAAATTATCACACTTCAATTTTAATTTACCCAAAGAACTTCTTGCCGAATTCCCAGCCGAAAACAGAGACGAATCTCGTTTGATGGTCATCAACAGAGAGAAAAAAACCATCGAACACAAAATGTTTAAAGATGTGATCGATTATTTCGGAGATGGCGATGTTTTGGTACTCAATAACACCAAAGTTTTTCCAGCACGTTTATACGGCAACAAAGAAAAAACTGGCGCAAGAATCGAAGTGTTTTTGTTAAGAGAATTGAATTCAGAGCAACGCCTATGGGACGTTTTGGTTGATCCAGCGCGTAAAATCAGAATCGGGAATAAATTATATTTCGGAGACGACGATTCTTTAGTCGCTGAGGTAATAGACAACACTACTTCTCGCGGAAGAACATTGCGTTTCTTATACGACGGTTCTTATGATGAATTTAGAAATAAATTAACTGAACTCGGAGAAACGCCGATTCCAAAATATATCAATCGTGAAGTAACTCCAGAAGATGCAGAACGTTACCAAACCATCTACGCTAAAAACGAAGGCGCTGTTGCAGCTCCAACCGCTGGATTGCACTTCTCGAAACATTTGTTGAAACGACTTGAAATTAAAGGTGTGAATTTTGCCGAAGTAACTTTACACGTTGGACTAGGAACTTTTAATCCAGTTGAGGTGGAAGATCTTTCAAAACACAAAATGGATTCTGAAGAACTCATCATTTCCCAAGAAGCCTGCGACATTGTCAACAATGCAAAAGCAAATAAAAAACGAATTTGCGCCGTGGGAACAACTTCAATGCGCGCCATCGAAAGTTCTGTTTCTTCTGCAAAAACCTTGAATCCGTTCGAAGGTTGGACGAACAAATTTATCTTTCCACCACACGAATTTAGCGTACCCAATTGCATGATTACCAATTTCCACACGCCAAAATCGACGTTGTTGATGATGGTTTCTGCTTTTTGCGGACACGATTTAATGAAGAAAGCCTACGAAGAAGCGATTAAAGAAGAATACCGTTTTTACTCTTATGGTGATGCGATGCTAATCATCTAGAAAGATAAATTACAATATTAAAAATTCCAAATTCCAATTCGATTTCGTTTTGGAATTTGGATTTTTTTATTCCCCTCCTTTGGAGGGGTGCCCGCAGGGCGGGGTGGCTCTAATTTTTTGAAATTATTTGGGCGTGCCCCCGAAATCAAAATTGAATTTTACAAGAACTTCTCGGTTCGGAGTCAGGCTATCCACTCTATCTTTTTTTCGTACCTCAAAAAAGGATGCCGTTCCTATCCTTCACGCAAACCTACTCCGATTCAAGTCATAATGTCTAAAGCGAAGCGTGTCTTACAATCCAAAGTGCAGCGTGTCTAATCTACTTGATACACCAACTTCACGGTAATATTCGCCGTTTTGTTTTTCGAAATCGTATTAAACGAGCCACCATAAGAAAAATCTTCCGATGAATTCTGTCCAGTAATTTGAAAAACACCCATGTCCGATTTTTTCAAATTTCCTAAACTAGCGCCAGCGTTTTCAGCGATACTTTTCGCTCGAACTCTGGCGTCTTTGGTCGCTTCGGCAATCATCTTGATTTTCAATTCCGCCAATTTTGTGTAGTAATATTCAGGAGGATTCGAGTAAAATTCAATCCCAGAATTAATCAACTCACTCGATTGTCTAGAAATGTCTTCAATTTTATTCACTTCTTTTGATTGCACGGTAACGGTTTGCGTCAAAGAAAAACCAGTAAAAATTTGTTGTTTGGTCGAACCATTTTCATTGTACACATAATCAAAATCTTTATTAAAATTGACCGCAGAAAACACAATTTCTTTTTCTAGAATCCCTTTTGAAATCAGGTAGGATTTTATTTTTTCACGATCAAAATCTAAAGCGGCATACGCTTCTTTCAAGCCCATACTTTTTTTAGAAAACGAACCGCTCCAAACAATCAAGTCTGAAGTAAAATCTTTTTTCCCGAGTCCCGTTACGCTAATCGTATCGCTACTTTGATTCCTATTCTGAAAGGCATTCGAAAACAGATATGCGGCAATAATAACAGCGAGTGCAATGATAATGGAGTTGGCGTTGGTTTTCATAGGACGAAATTTAAAGCTTAAAAATAGACAATTTTTGAATACATTTTAACCTAACGCAACATCTTATTTTTTGTTACTTTTACGAACCTTAATTTTACAACAATGACTTTTCAAAATACGCTCGCTTTTGCGCAAGAACTCGATCAAAAAGATCCGCTGCATCACTATAAAAGTGAATTTATTTTTCCGCAACACAACGGAAAAAACGTGATTTATTTTACAGGAAATTCCTTGGGATTACAACCAAAAAGAACCAAGAAATACGTAGACGAGATTATGGATGATTGGGCGAATCTCGCTGTTGAAGGTCATTTTTATGCAGACAAACCATGGTGGGATTACCACGAACGATTCGCAGCGCCTCTAAGCAAAATTGTTGGAGCCAAACCTTCAGAAGTAACCGTAATGAACACGCTTACCGTCAATCTACATTTGCTGATGGTTTCCTTTTATCGTCCTACGAAAACACGATACAAGATTATCTGTGAAGAGAAAGCTTTCCCGTCGGACCAATATATGTTTCAAAGTCAAGTGCAATTTCACGGCTACAAACCCGAAGATGCTATCGTAGAAATCAAACGTCGTGAAGGAGAACACAACATTCGGTTAGAAGATGTTTTGGCTAAGATTAGTGAGGTCGGCGACGAATTGGCTTTGGTGTTAATCGGTGGTGTCAATTATTATACGGGTCAAGTTTTCGATATGAAGACTATTACTGAAGCAGGTCACCATGTGGGCGCTCAAGTCGGCTGGGATCTGGCGCACGCCGCTGGAAATATACAAATGCAATTGCATGATTGGAATGTAGATTTTGCCTGTTGGTGCAGTTATAAATATATGAATTCTGGACCTGGAAATGCATCTGGTTGCTTTATTCACGAAAAACACCATAACAATAGTGAGTTGCCGAGATTCGCAGGTTGGTGGGGACATAACAAAGAACGTCGTTTCAAAATGGAGCCGGATTTTGATCCTGTTCATGGCGCCGATGGATGGCAAGTCAGCAATTTGCCGATACTTTCTTTAGCGCCTTATTTGGCGTCAGTGGAGATGTTTGAAGAAGTAGGCATGGACGCGCTTGTCGCCAAAAGAGACCTAATCACTTCCTATCTCGAATTTGTACTTCACGAAATAGATAAGGAAGTCGATAGTGTTTTTGAAATCATCACGCCAACAAATCCATCGCAACGCGCTTCGCAATTGTCGGTTTTCTTCCACGGACAAGGTCGATCTTTATTTGAATATTTGATGAAAAACGGCGTAATTACCGACTGGCGCGAACCCAACGTAATTCGATTTGCACCTGTGCCTTTGTATTGCTCGTTCGAGGATATGTACCAATTTGGTCAAATTCTCAAACAAGGCATTTTGCAAAAAACCGAGGCTTAAACCAATTCCAAAGTAGGAATTTCGATCGCCGTTATTGCCTCTTTATACTTCAAAAGTTGATTTTGAATTAAGCTCGTTGCGTTGCTGAAAAATGCCGTATTGGCAAACAAATTTTGATAGTAAGTGATTCCGTCTAGCAAGTTCGCTTTAAACAATTGCCATTTTTTTACTTGAGCTGCGGTGAATTCCCCGGCTTCTTCAATATCGCGCTGAAGATAATCAACATACAATTTCAATTCATTGACGAATACGTGAGGTCGATTGTGATGCGTCATGACATTAGTTTTGCCATAAATGTGTCGCACCATATCTGACAAGGAAATTTCATGATCAAAATAAGCCAAATTGGGGCCTGGACAAATCACAATACCTTGATCTTGCCCCTTGATTTTGATGTTGTTTTCAAGGTAACTCGCGTTAGCCAAACCGACGCAAAGACAAGATTTCTCCGTGATTTTTGTCTGCATTTTAATAAAGTCTGCTTCAGAAAGTAGTTCTTTCTTAGCATCCAATTCTTCCAGCTTGATATCTTGGTATTTTTTCGACGCGGTGCACATGCCTTTTGGATCGTATTCTTTGCCCAAAGCCAATAGTTTTTTCGGGCAGGAACTACCCGCTTTGTTATCCTGAATTCTTTGTTGTTTTAGCTGCTCATTGGTGGTTCCTTTTACCGTGTTAAACGGAATTCCAAGTGGTGAAATGTGACTTACGTAGAAATCACTTTCTTTTGATTTAGCCAGTAATGCTCTTGTTTCATCATCTACCGAAGTGGCTTCTGGAACTAATAAAAAAGGTGAACCCCAACCCACTGCTTCTAGATTATAATTGTCGAGTAAGAACTCGTGCTCTTCTGCGGTTCCAACACCGCCTTGAGCTGTTATTTTTAAAGAAAGTGGTTGCGTCGGAACGGTCATCTGTTTTTGCAGTAATGCTTTTTCCATCAATTCTTGCGCAGATTGAATCAATTGGTTTTTCTTCTGTTTGAATTCTTCGAGAATTGGTCCTAACAGCAGACCGTCTGTAGCAAAAGCATGTCCACCGCAATTGAGTCCCGATTCGATTCGATATTCTGAAACCCAAAGCCCTTTTTTGGCCAAGAAATTTCCTTGAATCATCGCTGATCTAAAATCGCTGACCTTCAAAATAATTTTCTTTTTGAGTTGACCATTGGTGTTAGGGAAGAAATCTTGGAATTGTTCGATGTAACTGTAAAGTCTCGGGTTCATTCCTGCCGAAAGCACTACTGAAGAAGTCACATTGCTATTAGCAAAACCTCTTAGTGCAGCGTGCGCATCGTTGTACTCAACAGGAAGCGCTTCGTTTTTATCGAAGTTTTCTTTATCCACTTTGGTCATAATATTGACGTCGATGGCGCCAGGTGATAGATATTCTTCTATAAAACGCTTGAGATCTTCTTTACGGCTGTTGGTATCTTCCGCAAATTGCAGCAACCGCGATTTAATTTCCGAGTGATTCGGTAGCATCGCGATATAGTTATCCAAAACCACTTTACTTTCGACAAGTTCTGTTTTGAATTTTTCGAATTTTTCTTTGACGATTTGATCCACTAAATTTAAATAATGGGTAATTCTTTTGGCTCTAAAATCGTCTATTTTGTTCGATATTTCTTCGTAAGGAACTCGGAATTTGGCGCTGTAAAAAGCGCGCATTTTTTCGATAAGTTCATCGTCGGTTATGGATATTACCGAGTCGATGCCAAAATGCGCCACGCGAATCGGACTGTCTATTGTAAACGCCAAACCCATTACTGGGATATGAAAAGTGTGAAGAGACTGGGTACTGTTCATAAGGATAAATCAAATTAATAGACCGCAAAGGTTAGGAATTCAATTTGCCAAAAGGCTGATAAATGTCATATGATTGAATTTGATGCTTTTCTTTTGCTATCAAAGGAATGCGATTATCTTTGCTGTTCAATAGTTGTAATAGTATGAACAAACAAGAAAAAATTAAGAACTTCGATCCATCGCAACCCGGACTTGCGGATGAAAGTATTTTTGGATTGCCATTTACCGCTGAAGAAAGCGAAATTATTATCATTCCAGTGCCATGGGAAGTTACTGTCAGTTACGGTTCGGGAGCTTCCAGTGGACCTGAAGCCATTTTGGAAGCTTCGTTTCAAGTCGATTTGCAACATCAAGATTTTCCTGATTTATGGAAATTAGGGATCTACCTCGATTTGAATCAGCAAACTGCAGCGTGGAGCGACAACAGCGACAAATACAAAGAAATGGCACAACCCATAATCGCTGCTTTAGAAAGCGGTGAAGTCATAGAAAGTCATCCGGCCTTGCAATCGGATTTGGATAAAATAAACAAAGTGTGCAAAGAACTCAAAAATGAGGTTCGTGAGCGCGCTTTGTATTGGATGAAAAAAGGAAAAAAAGTAGCGTTGTTGGGCGGCGATCATTCTACGCCATTGGGCTATTATGAAGCGTTGGCAAGCCAGCACGATAATTTTGGAATTCTGCATTTGGATGCCCACATGGATTTGCGGATTGCTTATGAAGGATTTACGTATTCTCATGCTTCTATCATGTATAATGCGTTGCAATTGCCTCAAATATCGAAGATTGTCCAAATTGGCATCAGAGATTTTTGCAAGCAGGAAGTGGAAACGGTGCTGCAGCAAGGTCAGCGCGTGCAAGTGCATACCGATGCGGATATGAAAGCGGAATCCTATAAAGGAAAAACTTGGGATGCGCAATGCGAGCACATTATTGCTTCCTTGCCTCAAAAAGTGGCGATAAGTTTTGACGTTGATGGGATGTATGCGTGGTACGGACCCAATACGGGAACACCGGTTCCTGGAGGATTTTCGTATGAACAAGCAACTTATCTGTTCAACAAATTAGCCACTAGTGGTAAAGAAATTATTGGATTTGATTTTGTAGAAGTGGCGCCAGGCGATAACGATTGGGACGGTAATGTCGGTGCAAGAATGTTGTATCATCTGTGTGGTGTTTTTGCTAAGAACAACGGATTGGATGTTGGCAAGCGAATTGAATTCTATAAAGGTTAACCTGTCAGGCAAATTTATTCCAAAAAACGAAATTAATTTATGTAATTAGTGCTTTGTCATTCCGACAACGAAGGAATCCCACAAAACAAATCAAAACAATATGATTTATTTCATTTTCGCATTCGAACGAGTTTACAAAGTCGAAAGAAGAAAGTTGCTTTTCGTTATTATTGGATCTAACAGGTTTACTAAAAAAGAGTTAACTTTCGTTGGCGAAAGCTATTTTTGAGTTGTAATGTTGCTTTTAAGTCATAATTAAATTTTTATTTGAAATGAAAACCCTTTTATTATCATTCTCTATAGCAGTAATGCCATTCGCAGCAGTATCACAAGCACCACTAGAAAAAAGCTGGAGCACCTATTATTGGTGCAACGATACCCAAAAAGTGATCGAAAAAATAGATAGTCAAGGCAATATCATTATGGTCACTTCGGTAGCTAATTTAAGATTGCCTTTTAACTATTACCAGCAATACACCACGGTTGGCGCTCACAAACCCATTCCGAGTCCGTCTTCCGGCAGTGGACATACTGATATCGCCATTTGTAAAATTTCAAAAACGGGCAATGTGCTTTGGGCGACTTATTTTGGTGGCAGCGGTCGTGATTTGGTAAATGATATCGCGCTCGATGCAAGTGGCAACATTTACTTGACGGGTGAAGCCCTTTCTGAAAGTTCTTTTGGAGGCATAACGACACCAAATTGTTATTATATAACTCTTGCAGGAATTGAAGACAGTCCGGGTTTTCTTGCTAAATTTTCAGCCACAGGTTTACTGCTTTGGGGCACTTATTTGCAAGGCATAGGACAAAGCCTGGCTGTGGACAGTAATGGTGTTCATGTGAGTGGTTTTACCCTAAATGTAGAAACATTCCCGTATCCTCAGGTTAATTTAAGCTCTGCGGGTTGTGTCATTTGTCAACCACAATATTATGGTGACAACAACAACGGTTTTTATATGCGCTTTAACACCGAGGGTCAGCGCGAATACGGCACGTATCTGGGTTGGCTGAATACGGTAAAACTAGCCGTTGCTGGGAGTGAT
>JANMML010000030.1:0-70040 GCA_031373195.1 Flavobacterium sp.
GTTGTTGTTCCTATTGTTACATTGTCAATTACAGAAGGTGACCAACTTCCAGTAATGCCATTCTGTGATATAGGCTCTAACTGCGGTGTAGCTGTTCCTGAACAGAAGTCACTAATTGCAGCAAATGCCGGAGTAATATTCGGTGCCGTAACATTTACAGTGAGCGTTTGAGCTATAGCACATTGATTAGCATCTGGTGTAAAATTATAAGTTGTTGTTCCTATTGTTACATTGTCAATTACAGAAGGTGACCAACTTCCAGTAATGCCATTCTGTGATATAGGCTCTAACTGCGGTGTAGCTGTCCCTGAACAGAAGTCACTAATTGCAGCAAATGTCGGAGTAATATTCGGAGCAGTAACATTTACAATAAGCGTTTGAGCCGTTGCACATTGGTTAGCATCTGGTGCAAAATTATAAGTTGTACTTCCAATTGTAATATTGTCAATCACAGCAGGTGTCCAACTTCCACTAATGCCATTCTGTGATATAGGCTCTAACTGCGGTGTAGCTGTACCTGAACAGAAGTCACTAATTGCAGCAAACGTAGGAATAATACCCTCAGCTGTAATAATTACAGTGATCGTTTGAGTTGTTGCACAAGGCGCAGTGTTTTGAATGAATGACAAGTCATCAATTGCAAAATCATTTCCAGCACTTGTCACAGTTCTATTGTAAAGACTGATTTGCGCTGAAGTACTAGTTCCTGAATTCCACTGATAAGAGTATTCAACCCAATCACAAATAGTCGCACCAGCTGTCGCTGAACCTATGACAGTTCCGTTAATAACCACATCGATTTGCGCTGGATTTTCAGCAACCACAGATTCTAAATAATAACTAAAAGTATAATTTTCATTTGCCGTTACTGGGATTGTTTGACTCCATACGATGTCATTTCCGGCATTTGTAGTAGAACCATCCGCCACCATCATATTTCCAGCACCTGACGTATGATCAGTACAAGCTGCAAAACCTGGGAACCATGCATTAGGGTTGGTTACAATGCCATAGGTTTTTTGTTCACCCACAGGTATCGTAACAGTTAAAAATTGATAATCTGATGTAAATCCTGTATTCCCTAATGAGAAATCACCATTTACCACCAAGTTTGGACTTGGTGCCGTGCCACTGTTAGGAGTAAATACATAATCCGAAGTTCCTACCGTTGATGTTTGTATTGTTGCTGGGGACCAAGTTCCCGTAATTCCATTAGGAGATGTTAATTCTAAAGCAGGAGCAGTTGATCCTACACAGAAGGTAAGTGGACTAGCAAAATCTGGAGTTAAAATCGTCTCAATAGTAACGTTAAAAGTGCTTTCTGCAGTACACAATCCAGATACGCCATAAATATAAAGTGTTTGTAGACCTGGAGTAGTAATTTCGTCTACGTCCAAACCGGTATACATCGTTCCTGTTCCGCCTGGTCCTGTGTAATAATTAAATGGCGATGCTAAAGGTTGTAAATCATAATTTTGACATGAAGTGACAGGATCTAACACCGGCGCAACTAAATTAGGTTGAATATCTACCGTAAAACTAATTTCGTATTCACATGCAGGAACCGCTGTAGTTTCTGCGTACACATAAATTGTATTTACACCTTGAGTTGTGATTGTTGGACCTACTGGACCTACGCCTCCTGTTTGAGAAAAGTAATTTCCTATAGTCAATGCTGGTAATGTATATGATTGACAAGCTACTACATTTTCGATTGGTTGAAGAATTTGGTCAGTTACATTAAGTAATACGTTTTCTGTCTTCGTAGTTGTTTGACCTCCACAGCCTGTGTATATAGCTTGTGCAGTCATGTTAGTGTCTTCAGAAACGCAAACATTGATTGTTGAATCGCTACTGTAAAACGCTCCATCTTTGAGCCAAGAGAATTCTACAATTGAATTTCCGTCTGGTGTAAATCGCCACGCTTCATTTGTTGCTGTCCAAGTACCCGTATTTCGATCTGGTGGGAAATGAGCAATGGTACCCTCATTGTTTTGAAGTCCAATAACTCCGCTTCCGCTGTTCCATGTAGTACAAGACACACGATTTTCAACATATACTTCTATTATGTTGGAAGTTTCATATAAAACAATTTGACTTGTTTGAAGAGGCGCAGTTAGATTACAACTAAATTGAGCAATATTATAGTAATTTACAACAAATGCTCTACATGGCGCTTCTCCCAAGATTTGATAATTAATACTTCTTAAAATCGGAGTGGTTTCTACCGCAGGATTGATATCTTGATATACGCCATAAATTGCATTTCGAATTGGGAAAGCTGGATTGGGTATTGTTTGATTAAATGCCCAAGGACAATTTGAATTTGCAGCTTGTGTATTAAATGTTATTACGCCATTCGATCCAACATTCACTGTAGGATAATTAACGCCGTAGAAGCAGAAGTTAAATGGTAGCGTAAAAGGTGCCGACCAAACGTCGTCAGTTGTTACAGGTAGTTGCGTTCCTCCCGTAAACGGAAATGGTGGAGCAAATATTACCGGCAAAACGGTATACGTTGAAGTATCTTTCGATTCTGTAAATTCTGCCGTAAGATCAACGCAAGATTCTCCTGGACATAGATCAATAACTCCTGGACTTGTAGTAGCAACGTCAATTTCAACACTCGCACAAACTGCTGGAGGAAGTGCTATAAAGAAAGTTTGCGGTCCAGTCCAAATACTCTTGTCGCTATCGGAACATATACTTCGAACATAAAACTCATAAAAACCAGGTGCTAAAATACCTGTATTTACTGTTACAACACTAGTCACTGCTGGTCCGTTTGTTATAGTACCAGAAGTTGTACTTCCCGGAACAGGCCCTGAAGGTGGTCCAAAAATATACTCCCATTGGGTTGCCGTGCCTGCCTCTGTCCAGAATAAATTAGCAGTTGGCTCATTTGGATTTGTTGAACCTAAATTAATTGGTTGAGGACAAGTAGGTGGTGTACAGAAATTAAATGGTCCTGTCCATGTACTTAAACCATTTACGCCACCACAAACACTTCTTACATAGTAATCATAGCAAGTATTTGGCGTTAATCCTGTTGCCAAGTATGGATTTGCGGTAACTGTTGTACCTATTTGTGTCACAGCTGGTGCTGGTGAACCTGTTGCTTGAATTGAAATTTGCCACTCTGTCACAGGACTATTTACGTTATTTGTCCAACCTAAAGTCGCGGTGAACGGACTTATAGCTGGATTGAACGGAGTTAAAATTGTTGCGGTTTGAGCCGATGGTTTGTAACAAGATGGTGGTGTTGTTACGTTTCTTGGTCCTACGGGATTACTTATGAATGGATCACAATTTCCTCTGATGTAAAACACATAAGTCGTTTCAGGTGTTAAGCCCGTAAAAACATAACTGAAAGAATTAGCATCCAGTTGCAAAAACCCTGGCGTTCCTGTAGTGACAGAAACAAATCCTGTTTGATCTATAGTAGGTGCTGGTGATCCTTGTGGAAGTGCAAAAATCTGCCAAGCGGTAGTGGTCGCCACACTATCCCATGTTAAAGTAACTTGAAATGCTTCAAGAGCAGTGGATGAAAATGCCGTTGGCTTAAAACATGCTGGTGCAGTCGTGAATGCTCGCGGCCCTGCCCATGTACTTAATCCGTTTACTCCGCCACAATCTGTTCTCACATAATAAACATAATTGGTTTCAGGTGTCAATGCCGGTAAAGTATAAACAAATGGATTTGAAGTAGCTTCAACCCAACCTGTTGACCCTGCCGTTGGTGCTGGAGATCCTGCTGGCAATACTAAAACTTGCCATGCCGTTGCTCCTGGATTTGTCCAATTAAAAGTTGCTCCTGTTGTAGTAATTGCTGAAACTTGCAATGCCGTTGGTCTTGGACAAGCAATACCAGTAGTAAATGCTCTTGGTCCTGCAGGAGTACTAATAATTCCGCCACCACAATCTGTTCTTACGTAGAATACATAAGCCGTTTCTGGTGTTAGGCCTGTCCAGATAATAGAATTTGTAGCATTAACCCACGCATCCGTTGGCAATGGAGCAGGTGAACCCGCAGGCAAGACAATTACTTGCCACGCTGTTCCGGTGGGATTGGTCCAACCTAAAGTAGCCCCAAACGGAGTTATCGCAGTCGCTGTTAAAGCAGTTGGTTTAGGACATTGCTCTTTCGTTCTGAAATTCGTTCCGCTTGTCCATACACTTGGTCCGTTTACAGAACAAACCGAACGAATATAGACTGTATAGTTTGTGTCGGCCAACAAAGGTATGGTCGTCGGAAAAGGAACCTGGATAACTCCCGCATAAGTCGGAATCGTTGTTTCTGTTGGGGCTGGAGAACCTTGCGGTACAATATATACATCCCACGCTGTTGTTGGAACGCCAGAAGTTGTCCAATTGATAATTGCACTGTTAAATGTAATCGTCGCATTTGGGACAGACACCCCTGTTACTGGCAAACATAGCGGATCATTACAATCAACCAATCCGGTATATAAAATAGTTCCTATAGAAGTTTGACCGTTTGTGGTTAATGCATATATAGTTTGATTAAAACTGTTTCTGATAGCAATACGCATTTCGTCAGGTGCAATACCTCCTTCGCTCCAAAACAATTCGAAAGGCAAGTTGTCACACAGTGGAACTGTTACGTTTACCGGTCCTAACCCTGTTCCTAAAGTTGCACCTAAGGTGGCTAATACCAAACCATTTTGTCTTACTTGCATTCTGCCGCCTTCCCAACCATTAAAAGTGTCAGTTAGGACAAAAGTATAACTACATTGTTGCGAAACTTCACAAAGTGCAGTAGTAAAAAGGAATGGTCCAGACCATGGACTAAAAAGTCCGTCGCCACAAGCGGCTCTCACCCAATATTGGTAGGCAGTTCCTGCCACTAGTGGCGTGCCCGCCAAAGTAGTAGTTATCGGATAATCTGTGTTTTGAGTCGTAGCTGTTCCTGCTACAGTCGGAATATCAGAACCAGCCGTTTGTACTGCTATTTCCCAAGCCGCTGCGGTACTTCCCACTCCGTTAGCCCATGTGGCAGTGGCGCTTGTTGGACCTGTAACCGCTCCAGCTAGCGAAACTGGCTGTGGGCAAGTCGCTTGTTGTATGGTTAAAGTATACGGGAATGTTGGTGTAGCTGTTGTAGAAGAAATTACAATATATATAGTTTGTCCTGCAGTCACTGCAAGTGAAGGAATAACTCTAATGTTTGCAGTGGCATTTCCTACCCCGGCAATACAAGTTGTTCCAACGTTGGCACAGTTTGCGTATACAAATACTCCTGTATTAGTCGAGCCATTTGGATTCATCGAAATGAAAATATTCCCGTCTGCCGCTGCTGTATAGGAATAAACCACGTCATTACCCGCTAAGAATCCTGCGCCTGCACCACAAAGTGCCGCTCCGCCTGGCGAACCGTTTACAATGTTATTTCCATAAATACTGGTGTTACTAGAATCTGAATAAGGTAGTGGATTAGTTGCCACTATTGGTTCAGCACAAGTTCTTCCTAACGGTAAGGTACACCAGTTGAAGGGTCCAACCCAATTACTATTAGAATCTGTACAAACCGCTCTTACATAAAACTGATAACATGTATTCGCTAATAATCCAGTTGCTTCGTATCGACGTCTTGGCGTGCTGTTATTTGTAAAAACTGGCGAAATAACCACGTTTGGTGCAGGCACATCAAGCGTAAAACCTGCTGGACCATATTGTACTTGAAAAGTTGTATTTGTACTTGTCCATTCTAATCGAGTTGTTGTAGCTCCAATTACTGGTGTTCCCAGAGGCGCTACCGGATCAATACATCTTTCAACAATTTTCACATCGTCTATCAACCATCGATCACCTGTTGTTGCATTTCCTGGTTGCGTATTTACTTTTACAAACGCCAAATAACGTTGACCTGTAAAAGATAAATTGATTACTTTTTCTTCATAATCTAATTGATCTGCGGTTAAAGTGCTTAATTCTGATTCTGTATATTCAATCACGAGTGTGTATTGCGATAAATCTGCAGGATCTGCCGCAGAAGATTGTAGAACTTGATATTTTGTTCCTGTGTCTCCAGCTAAAGTTTGTCTAGTAAAAAACCGCAATTGGCTATTCGCTAAGATATTTCTTTGCGGTGTGATGAGCCACTCTTCGGCATAAACACCAGGACCTGTGTTTTCACGATCAACAAATGCTGCGTTTGTTCCGCTATTGGCTGGAAAAGTTCCTGAAGGTGCGTTCCTTTTCCAATTTTGACCTGTGTTGGTTCGGTTATCTTTTACTAACCAGTTCCCGGAAGTGTTTGTCCATACTCCTGAAGCATCGGCGGTGGGTGGTGCCACTTCGAAATCCTCAATTAAGATTTGAGAATATCCCAATACAGAGGAAAAAGACAATAAAATGAATAAAATAAAGTTTTTCATAAAATGAAAATTTAGTTGGTTTATTATAGTTTTGTGTTTTTAGAGCACCAAATTTAACAAAAATTATGAAACCATTAAGATTATTTTGTTTTTTAACGGTTTTATGAAAGATAACCCCTTTTATAATCGAAAAAAAATAGCATTTCAAGGACTCAAAATCATTATTTTTGCAAGAGAACTTGAATATATGTTAGAAAAAGAAAAAATCCATTTTGAAAAAACAGTAATCGTTGGTATTGTTACTCAAAATCAGTCCGAAGAAAAGCTCACGGAGTATTTAGATGAATTAGAGTTTCTTACTTTTACTGCTGGCGGTGAAGTAATCAAGCGATTTTTCCAAAAAATGGAGCGTCCCAATCCTAAGACATTTTTAGGAACTGGAAAGATGGACGAAATCAATCATTATGTAAAGGAACACCAAATCGCTACAGTTATTTTTGATGACGAACTATCTCCGTCACAACAGAAAAACATCACAAAAATTCTCGAATGTAAAGTGCTCGATCGAACTAATTTAATATTGGACATTTTTGCACAAAGAGCGGAGACTTCTTATGCGAGAACTCAGGTTGAATTGGCGCAATGTCAGTATCTATTACCCCGACTTTCAGGAATGTGGACGCATCTCGAACGACAAAAAGGAGGAATTGGAATGCGTGGTCCTGGAGAAACTGAAATTGAAACCGACCGTCGTATTGTAAGAGACCGGATTGCGTTGCTGAAGGATAAAATAAAGATAATCGATAAACAAATGTCGGTGCAAAGAAGCAATCGCGGCGCCATGGTTCGTGTCGCTTTGGTCGGATATACCAACGTTGGAAAATCTACTTTGATGAATGTGATTAGCAAAAGCGAAGTGTTTGTGGAAAATAAATTATTTGCAACATTAGACACAACGGTTCGAAAAGTGGTCATCAAAAATTTGCCGTTTTTACTTTCTGATACCGTTGGTTTTATACGTAAACTTCCGACTCAATTGGTAGATTCATTCAAAAGCACCTTAGATGAAGTTCGCGAAGCCGACTTGCTGTTGCATGTTGTTGATATATCACACCCTGATTTCGAAGATCATATTGCTTCCGTAAATCAGACTTTAGTTGATATCAAAAGTAACGAAAAGCCAACAATCATGGTATTCAACAAAATAGATGCTTACCAAAACCTTACGATTGACGACGATGATTTGATTACTGAAAAAACAAAAAGACACTTTACGCTCGAGGAATGGAAACAAACTTGGATGAGCGACGTTGGTGAAAAGAACGCACTTTTCATTTCTGCGACACACAAAGAAAATTTAGAAGTCTTTCGAGAGCGCGTTTATGAAGCTGTGAGACAAATTCATATTACTCGATTTCCGTACAATAAGTTTCTCTATCCTGATTACAAGGACGTGATCGAAAACGAAGATGAAAATTGAACGGACAAATGACCAACCAATAAAAAAGCCCTCTAATAATATATTGAAGGGCTTTTTAATTAATTGTAAGTTCTTAAAAACCGTAATTTGCAGCTAGACCAAAAATTTGTCTTGTTTGAAATCCATTAAATGCATTGTCGTCATAAATGGTCTGAACAACTAAATTGGTAGTTAAGTATCGATTGATTCGCATGACAACTGCAAGAGTGTAATCTAAATCTATGTTTTTCGGGTCTTCTAGATAATTTGAGTACAAATTCAATGTGTTTTCCATCGAAATATTTGTCATAATATCAAGTTTGTAATATGCAGATGAATAAAAACCAAGCTCATAACGCGAACTTCTTCCTTCTTCAACGCCAAAATACGCTTTGTTTGGCAAGGTAAAATCGCGATCAACATACGTTATTTTTGATGTCAATGGAGCAAGATTAATTTTTAAATTATCGCTCTTTTTCCAAAACATACCAGGACCAAAGGTGAGGTATCCTGGTGAAAATATATTGGTATATTCTGTTCTAGTTTCTTTTCCATTAGCATCTTTATCATAAACGTAACCCTTGGCAAACTGAGTTCTAAAATTTAAAAAGAACGAGTAATACCAATATCCAACTGCTTTTTTCCCTAGCACAGAATTAAATTCGAATCGGTCATCCGTTTTCTTTTGAAAATCAGAATTTTTTGTCTGCAATAAACCATAGGAAGCAATAACCTTATTATCCCATGTTAGGTCGTTTTTCTTGTAATTGAAATCGTAGTTAACGCCAACATTTCCAGACATATTATTTTCACCTCCAGCTAACCAATTGTTGAAATTTGATTGATTAAAAAGAAAAATCAAATTTCCTTTTCTTTTCCAACCATTTTTAGTGGTGTCGCTAATTTTCTTTACGGCTTTCTCGGTATTGGTGATGATTTCCTTTTCTGCATCTTGTGCTTGAGTCCCTGCTATTGCTATAAAAAAGGAAACAAAAAGTAAAAGTTTCTTCATGATTTTGATTTTTGTTTATCGGCCAAAGATAAAAAATCTGTCAAATCGACAACGAAATTAACGTCATTTATTCTTTTTATACAGAGGAACGGCCGAACAAGCTTCGCCATACATAATGCTTTTCGCAACGGGTTGAAGGTACTGGATAGCAAGTAAGTAAGCGCTTCGAGGTACTGGTTTTTTAGAGCAACCTTTTAGAATTACAGGCTTATTCTCGTATTGGGAATAATCTAATTTTGGCAAAGATTCTTGGTATAAGGCTGTTTCTAAATCCTCTAGTGTTCCGAAAACAATTCTTTTTGCAAACGGAATTAAATGACTCGTCACTAAGATTGACGCCCAAGCTGGAATAATAATGTCTTGACCACTATAAACCGCAACATATTGATTTTGATACTGCGTCCAATCGTGGGATAGAAGTGCCGCTCTAAAATCTTTCTCTTTTAAAAGAATTCCTTCATACAGCCATTGTGAAATATCTAGCTGCAGACGCTCGCCTTCCGGATAATAGTCCTCTAAATCGAAAACTTCTAAGACGCTATTCGCAACTTTATTTACAATTTCGTCTTGCATACTACAGCATTCCTAATTCAAGTTTTGCTTCTTCACTCATTAAATCCTTGCTCCACGGCGGATCGAAGGTTATTTCAACTTCAGCACCTTTAACATACTCTATTCCTTTCACTTTCTCTTCGACTTCTCTTGGCAGCGTTTCTGCTACAGGACAATTCGGAGAAGTCAATGTCATTAGAATTTTTACTTCATAATCTTCATTGACCATAACATCGTAGATCAATCCCAATTCATAGATGTCTACAGGAATTTCTGGATCGTATATTGTTTTTAATTTCTTGACGATCGCTTCGCCTAAAACGGCGGTGTCTATTTCTTGTTCCATAATTTTATAACTAATTAAGTTTGTCTTTTTTAATTCTTTTATTTTCTTATAATCCTTATATGGTTGACTTTTTTTGAACCATTTAAGGGTCATAAAGAAATAAAAGGTTATTCTCGAATGATTATTTATTCTTCTAGATTTCTAAAGAACTCATTCACATAGGTTTTTTGTCCTTCTTTATAAATATTGGTAACATTGAAATTTATTATCAATCCAATTGGTACCTTAAGAAGCTTCATGTAGGTTATTAATTGAGCCTCATGAATGGGCAAAACTTTATCAACTGCCTTCAATTCTACAACCAAACAATTCTCGACGAATAAATCACATTTTAAATTTGCTTCAACCTCAATTCCTTTGTAATTAATTGGTAAAATCAACTCAGATTGAAAACTAAAACCTTTGTCTGACAACTCTTTAATCAGGCATTTATGATAAACGTTTTCTAAAAGTCCTGGTCCTAAATGTTTATGGACTTCAATCGCAGCACCATTAATATGGTATACTAAATCCTTCAAATATGTTTTTGAAATCACATTCATGGCGTTTCATCTTTTTAATTGTTGTGGCGTTTAAAATCAATTACTCTTATTTATAAATTAGAATTTCTACTTACCATATAAGGATTATAAGAAAATATGGAGAAGATATTCTAGATGAATTCTACGAATCTTCTTTACTTACAAACGTTATATGTTCAACTTAGTTCTTCGAATCGTATGCCAACGCATACATTTTTATTTGTTTTATCATCGATACTAAACCATTGGCTCTTGTTGGAGAAAGTTGTTCTTTCAATCCAATTTTATCTATGAATGTCGTATCTGCTTGTAATATACTATTTGCTTTCTGATTGGAAAAAACACGAATCAATATAGCAATGATTCCTTTGGTAATAATCGCATCACTGTCTGCCGTAAAGACAATTTTTCCGTCCTTTTCTTCGCTGTGCAGCCAAACTTTCGATTGACATCCTTTGATGGTGTTCTCGTCAGTTTTGTATTTTTCTTCAATGAGCGGTAGACTTTTTCCTAAATCAATGGTATACTGAAATCGTTCGTCCCAATCGTCAAACATAGAATACTCATCGATGATTTCTTCTTGTATTTCTTGTATTGTCATTCGTTTGGCAAGGCTAGTTGAGTAATTCTATTGACTAATTTTTCGATTTCTAACGGTGGATTTCCGTGGTCAAATCCGTTAGTTTCGTATGTTTTTCCTTTATAATTGACTTTGATATTACCTATTGCTGCCCCATCATAAAATCTCTTTTCGGTCGGACCCTTTAAATCCTTAAAGCTCTCTAAATCTACGTCCTGAAAGGCTTCAATGATTTTTTTCCAATCTCCTTTGGATATAATTTGTTGCGCTAATTTTTCATTTCCATTTCGGTCTTTTGTTACTGTAAATTTCTGGTTTTGAACCACGATTTGTTGGTAAAACCCTCTTGTAGTTGCGGTATATTCGATTACGGCAGATTCTATATCTTGTTTTTGCTCTGCATCGCAGCCTTTTCCTAAAAAGAAAGTCAAGAATAATAAGGATAGTAATTTCATAATAGTGTTTTTAGCTTAACATTGTTTTTGCTTTCATTATCGCGTCAACTATAACGTCTATTTCTTCTTTTGTATTATAGAACGCAAATGAAGCTCTGATTGTTCCTGGTATTTGATAAAAATCCATGATCGGTTGTGCGCAGTGATGTCCGGTTCGAACCGCAATCCCTTTTTTGTCAATAATAGTTCCGATATCATAAGGATGAATACCTTCTATGTTAAACGAAATTACGGAAGTTTTTTCTTTTGCGGTTCCAAAAATTTTCAAACCTTCTATTTCTAATAATCTTTTGGTTCCGTATTCGAGCAATTCTAATTCGTATGCTGCAATAGCATCAAATCCAATTGAATTCATATAATCTACCGCGACACCTAAGACAATGCCTCCTGCAATATTAGGTGTTCCCGCTTCAAATTTGTGTGGTAATTCTGCATAAGTCGTTTTTTCAAAAGTAACCGTTGCAATCATTTCACCGCCGCCTTGATAGGGTGGCAGTTTGTTGAGCCAACTTTCCTTTCCGTACAAAATTCCGGTTCCTGTTGGTCCGCACATTTTGTGTCCAGAAAAAACGTAAAAATCGCAATCTAAATCTTGCACATCTGGCTTTAGATGTGGAACTGCTTGTGCGCCATCAATTAGTACAGCAGCGCCAACGACATGTGCTTTTCGAATCATGTCGCGAATCGGATTGATGGTTCCTAACGCGTTTGAGATATGATTTACCGCTACAATTTTTGTTTTGGTCGATAACAACTTTTCATATTCCTCTGGAATCAATTCACCTGACTGATTCATGGGAATTACTTTCAAAGTAGCTCCTGTTCTTTCGCACAACATTTGCCACGGCACGATATTGCTATGATGCTCTAGCGCGGAGACCAAAACCTCATCGCTAGATTTGAGAATGCTTGCAAAACCCGCCGCAATAATATTGACACTGTGCGTTGTTCCGGAAGTAAAAATAACTTCGTTGGATTGTTTTGCATTGATATGCTTTTGGATTTTTTTTCGAGATTCCTCATACGCATCGGTAGCCAATTGACTTAACGTATGTACACCACGGTGAATATTGGCGTTGATTTCGCTGTAATATTTTGCATAAGCATCAATCACAATCTGAGGTTTTTGAGACGTGGCTCCGTTGTCAAAATACACCAGTGGCTTTCCGTTTACCGTTTGGGAAAGGATGGGGAATTCGGCTCTTATTTTAGCAATATCAAACATAGTTTTTTCTGGAAAATCAATGAACAAAAGTAGTTGAATTGGATTAGAATTTTAGCAAACAGTTGTTAATAAATTAGAGGCGACTTGTTGCACTTTTTTAGCTCGCAAAGACGCAGAAGCGCAAAGGATTTATGTTTTTTTTCGATCAATTTTCAATCGATTCGAGATGCCCTATCCCCGATAGCAGCGATATCCTTTTGTGCCGGTAGTTACTTCATCTGTTCGCTCCACTCTTGTGGCACAAAAGATTTAGCGGATAGCGGGATTAGCTCCTAATGAACTACAAATCAAAACCGATTTTTACGCCTAATTTGGTAGCGATGATTTTCGTGATCCTTTGCTTGAGTTCTGGTATTTTGATGCTTTCAATTACGGCATTCGAGAATGCATACATCAGCAATGCTTTCGCTTCTTTCTTCGGAATACCGCGCGATTGCATATAGAACATCGCGGTTTCGTCTAGTTGACCGATGGTACAACCATGGGAACATTTGACATCGTCGGCAAAAATTTCCAATTGCGGTTTGGCGTTGATTGTCGCCTTATCACTCAATAGAATATTGTTGTTCTTTTGAAATGCGTTGGTCTTTTGCGCTTCTTTTTCAACGTAAATTTTCCCATTGAATACTCCAATTGCGCTATCAGAAAAAATTCCTTTGTAATCTTGAAAACTCTCGCAGTTCGGCTGCGCGTGATGCACTAAGGTATAATGATCTACGTGTTGTTTTTCGCCAATAATGGTAATGCCGTTGAGATGACTTTCGATTCGTTCACCAAAATGATAGAAGTTGAGATTGTTTCGCGTTAGATTTCCCCCAAAACTGAAGGTGTTCACATGCACGTGGCTTTCTTGTTGCTGCGATACGTAAGTATTATCAATTAGAGACGCGGTATGATTGTCGTTTTGAATTTTATAATAATCAACAATAGCTCTTTTTTGTGCAAAAATCTCGGTAACGGAGTTGGTTAGGACAGCGTTTTCGTTGAGACTTTGATGTCTTTCAATGATTTGAACATGGGAATTTTCTCCAACAATCACCAAATTTCTCGGTTGAACCAAAAGTGCCGCTTCACTTCCTGTAGAGAAATACATAATTTCGATAGGCTTATCGGCGGCTTTACTTTTAGGAATATTAATATAGGCGCCTTCACTTGCGAAAGCCGTGTTTAACGAGGTAAGACTTTCGTCTTTATTGGCAATTTGATTAAAATAATTGTCAATAATCATCTTGTATTTCGGCTTGTTCAGCGCTGAAGACATCAGGCAAACATCAATTCCATCGTGTGTTGTTGAAGATAAGAATGAACTAAAAATTCCATCAATAAAAACCACTTTATAAGTATCGATTTCGTGTAAGAAGTACTTTTTTACATCCGCAAATTGGATTGTATTTTCATTTTTTGGAAAAACCGTAAAGTCATTTTTCAGCAAAGAATTCAACGAAGTGTATTTCCACGCTTCCTCTTTTTTGGTCGGAAAACCTTTGTTTTCAAAATTTTGGATGGCAGAAGTTCTGATGTTGTGTAAATCGGCGTCTACATCAACGCGTTCTTCAAATGCCATAAAAGAGGCGATGAGTTTTTCTTTTAATTCCATATGGTTGTAAGTTGTAAGTTATAGGTTGTAGGTTGTAGTTTAGTTTTTAACTGATAACCGACAACGGACAACTTTTCTATACTTCTTGTTCTTGTTTGATCCAGTCGTATCCTTTTTCTTCGAGTTCGTAGGCGAGTTCTTTTCCGCCTGATTTCACGATTCTACCATTGTATAAAACGTGAACGAAGTCCGGAACGATATAATCTAAAAGTCTTTGATAATGGGTAATAACAATGATGGCGTTGTTTTCGCTTTTCAATTTATTAACGCCGTTGGCAACAATTCGAAGCGCATCGATGTCTAATCCGGAATCGGTTTCGTCTAAAATGGCGAGTTTCGGCTCAAGCATGGCCATTTGAAAAATCTCGTTTCTTTTCTTCTCACCGCCTGAAAAACCTTCGTTAAGTGACCGCGACAAAAACTTACGATCGATTTCTAATAATTCTGATTTTTCTCGAATAAATTTCAGCATTTCATTGGCTGGCATTTCTTCTTTTCCGTTCGCTTTTCTGGTTTCGTTGATGGCCGTTCTCATGAAATTGGTCACCGAAACACCAGGGATTTCAACTGGATATTGAAACGAAAGAAAAATACCTTTATGAGCGCGTTCTTCTGGCGCCAGATCCGCTAAATCTTCACCGTCTAAAAATACTTGTCCGTCGGTTACTTCGTAATTTTCATTTCCAGCAATGACTGCTGAAAGTGTACTTTTACCAGAGCCGTTTGGACCCATGATTGCGTGAACTTCACCCGCTTTAACTTCAAGGTTGATTCCTTTTAATATTTCTTTGTCTTCGACTGAAGCGTGTAGATTCTTTATTTGTAACATGTTGCTTTTATTAAGGCTTTTGAATTTGTTTGAGGTTTATCCGACGCTTCCTTCGAGCGAAATTTCTAAAAGTTTCTGCGCTTCAACGGCAAACTCCATTGGTAATTTGTTGAGCACGTCTTTGCTGAAACCATTTACGATCAAAGCAATGGCTTTTTCGGTTGGAATTCCACGTTGGTTGCAGTAAAACACTTGATCTTCACCAATTTTTGAAGTGGTCGCTTCGTGTTCTATTTTGGCCGTTGGGTTTTTACTTTCGATGTAAGGAAACGTGTGAGCGCCACAATTATTTCCCATCAACAGCGAATCGCATTGTGAAAAATTTCGGGCGTTTTCAGCACGAGCACTTATTTGAACCAATCCACGGTAACTATTTTGGGATTTACCAGCAGAAATTCCTTTTGAGATAATTGTTGACTTGGTGTTTTTTCCTAAGTGAATCATTTTCGTTCCGGTATCTGCTTGTTGAAAATTGTTGGTCACCGCAATCGAGTAAAACTCTCCAACTGAATTATCGCCTTTTAAAACGCAAGAAGGATATTTCCATGTGACTGCCGAACCTGTTTCAACTTGTGTCCATGAGATTTTGGCGTTTTTCTCACACAATCCACGTTTGGTTACAAAATTGAATACGCCACCTTTTCCTTCCTTATTTCCTGGATACCAGTTTTGAACGGTAGAGTATTTGATTTCAGCGTCATCCAAGGCAATCAATTCAACCACTGCTGCGTGCAATTGGTTCTCATCTCGACTTGGCGCCGTGCAGCCTTCTAAATACGATACATAACTGCCTTCATCTGCAATCACCAAAGTTCTTTCAAACTGACCTGTTCCCGCTTGATTGATTCTGAAATACGTTGACAATTCCATCGGACAACGAACACCTTTTGGAATATAACAAAACGAACCGTCGGAAAAAACTGCAGAATTTAGCGCCGCGTAGAAATTATCTTTTTGAGGCACGACTGTTCCCAAATATTTTTTAACCAGTTCTGGATGTTCACGGATTGCTTCAGAAATACTCATGAATATGATGCCTTTTTCACCCAATGTTTTTTTAAATGTAGTCGCTACTGAAACAGAGTCGACGACGATGTCCATTGCAACGCCTGAAAGCATTTTTTGTTCATCGATGGAAATGCCTAGTTTTTTGAAAGTTTCCAATAATTCAGGATCTACTTCGTCTAAACTTTCATATTTCGCTTTGCTTTTGGGAGCAGAATAATACGATATGGCTTGAAAATCTGGTTTTTCATAATGAACGTTTGCCCATTCTGGCTCTTTCATTTGTTCCCAGGCTCTGAAAGCTTCCAATCTCCAGTCGGTCATCCATTGCGGCTCTTCTTTTCGAAGCGAAATAGCACGAACAATATCTTCATTGAGACCGATGGGAAAAGTATCCGATTCGATATCGGTATAAAATCCGTATTCGTACTCTTTATTTTCGAGTTCGATTTTTAAATCATCTTCAGTGTATTTTGGCATAATTGGTAGGCTAATTTATAATGAAAATGATTCTCCGCATCCGCAAGTTCGACTTGCATTTGGATTATTAAAAACGAATCCTTTTCCGTTTAATCCGCCTGAAAACTCTAAGATAGTTCCGGCTAGATATAGGAAAGATTTTTTCTCTACTGCAATTCTTACTTGATTTACTTCAAATACTTTATCGGTTTCTCCGATTTCTTTATCGAATTTCAACTCATACGATAACCCTGAGCAACCGCCACTTTTTACGCCAACACGAACGTAGTCTTTGGAAGCGTCAAAACCGTCATCTTTCATCATGTCTATGATTTTCTTGCTTGCTGTATCTGATACTTGTATCATATCTAATTTGCTTTGATATTATTATTTGGACGATTTTCAATCAGAGGAAACAGTTATGAAAAAACAATCTTGATTTCCTTATATTGATTTTGTCTAAATTAACCGCAAAGATATGCTAAAATATACTTTACGAAATAAAGGCGCACATTTTTAAATATAATATTAACATAGAAAAAACTGATTTTAATGCTAATTGCAACTGATTTTTAGTATTTTTCGCATTATAATTGAACACTTTTTAGAACAAATAACATATGAAACTTTATCCTATTGAAGCTGGTAATTTCAAATTAGATGGCGGCGCCATGTTTGGTGTCGTTCCAAAAACTATTTGGAATAAAACCAATCCGTCAGATGCGAACAACCTAATTGATATCGCTGCAAGATGCCTTCTGATTGAGGATGGCAGTCGACTCATTCTTATTGACACCGGAATGGGAGACAAACAATCTGAGAAGTTTTTTGGATATTATTCCTTGTGGGGCACGCACAGCATTGATAAATCCTTGGCTCGTTTTGGATTTCATCGCGACGATATCACCGATGTTTTTATGACACATTTGCATTTTGATCATTGCGGAGGAAGTGTACAATGGAATTCTGACAGAACTGGTTACGAAGTTGCGTTTAAGAATGCCAAATACTGGAGTAATCAAGATCATTGGGAATGGGCAGCCAAACCCAATGCAAGAGAAAAGGCGTCCTTTTTGTCTGAAAATATAATGCCGATGCAAGAAAGCGGGCATTTGTCGTTTATTAAAAGACCGGACGGTGCTTTTCTGCAAAAATCCGAATTAGACTTCGGAATTCATTTCGTTGATGGACATACCGACAAAATGATGATTCCTCAAATTCAATTTCAAGACAAAACAATTTGTTTTATGGCAGATTTAATTCCAACCGCAGGGCACATTCCTTTGCCGCACGTCATGGGCTACGATACGAGACCGCTATTGACTTTGCCCGAAAAAGAGGCCTTTTTGAATACTGCGGCAGATCATAATTATTATCTGTTTTTAGAGCACGATGCGCACAATGAAATTATTACCGTTGAAAGAACTGAAAAAGGAATTCGTTTGAAAGATGTTTTCACGTGCAAAGAAATTTTAGAGCTATAGCTGCATTTTAAACATTTTTTTGTTTATTTGACCCGTCAAATTTTGACATCGAATTTTTATACAATTCGTATGGGAAGTATTGAAACTATTAATTTTTATTTGCTTGACAAAGCAATTCGGACTTATCGGAATTACTCACAAAAGAAATTAAAAGAAAAAGGGTTTAATATCACTGTCGACCAATGGCTGATAATTAAACTGCTTTTTGAAAATCCTGGAATTCCTCAAATTGATTTAGCTAAGAAGGTATTTAAGGATAACGCTTCTGTGACTCGAATAATTGATTTATTAGTCAAAGCAAAGTACTTAGATCGCAAAACGAATCTGAAAGACCGCAGAACATCGATCTTAAAAGTAACTGCTTCTGGAGAACAAATTATTTATAAAGTTCAAGATTTGGTGCTGCAAAATCGAAGAAATGCTCAGTTGGGAATATCTATAGAAGACCTTGAAAACTTAAATCGCACTTTACAGAAAATAATTATTAATTGTCAATCTTAAAAACTCTTTTGGCTATGTTGAAAATAATCTATTTTGTTACACTCCTGTTTATTGCTTCCATTAAATTTATTTTTTCTTTAATTGAATCTTTGTGGCAGTAAATTAAGTTTGGTTTTTTCTTCTGAACGATCTTGGTTTCTAGGTGATGCTATTCATTGGAAGCCATCCTAAATTATTGTTAACTAAACCTGATTATCTTACTAATCCTAATTATTTTTGACCATTCCTAAATATGAAAAACATGAATTTAATTAAGTCCGCTTGTTTATCAATTGCCTTAACATTGGCAATGTCATTTTCCTTACAAGCTCAAAGCACCTCGACATTCGCTACTAAAAGAGGAAAATTAACTGATGAACAACTCAAAAGATGGAGTCATCTAGATCTTGCCAAAGACAGTATCCCCGGAATGAGCGTTGATCGCGTCTACGCGGAATTGATCAAAAACAAAAAAAGCAAAAAAATAATAGTTGCAGTTTTGGATTCAGGAGTTGATACTGACCATGAAGACCTAAAATCTGTACTTTGGACAAATCCGAAAGAAATTGCCGGCAATGGCAAAGACGATGACAAAAACGGATATATAGACGATGTTCATGGGTGGAATTTTTTAGGCGATATTAGTCTAGAAAACCTAGAAATGACCCGTATTTTGAAAAAGGCAGATGATGGTTCTGAAGTATATAAATCTGTTAAAGCCGAATATGAAAAAATGTTGCAAGACAATATGCAGGGCAAACAACAAGTTGATTTTATTTTCAAAGCCAAGCAAACCATTGCAGATTTTCTAAAAAAAGAAAACTATACTTTAGAAGAGGTTCAAGCCATTGAATCTACCGACGCAACCGTAAATAGAAGTAAACAAGTGATGATGAGTGTTATCGGTCAGGCCGGTCCGAACTTTAATGATGACTTGAATGATTACAAAGACCAAGTATATGACATGCTGAACTACAACCTCAACAAGGAATTTGATGGGAGGAAAGTTTTGGGTGACAATGCAGATGATCTAAGTAGTAAGTATTATGGCAATAATGTCGTTTATGGTCCAGAGAAAAAAGGGGCGCTGCATGGCACACACGTCGCAGGTATTATCGCTCAAAGCAGAAACAATAATTTAGGCGGAGACGGAATTGCAAATAATGTAGAAATTATGGCGATAAGAGCGGTGCCAAACGGAGATGAATATGATAAAGACATTGCTTTAGGTATTCGCTATGCGGTTGACAACGGTGCAAAAGTGATCAACGGAAGTTTTGGGAAAAGTTATTCTCCGCACAAACAGTGGGTTTATGATGCCATCAAATACGCAGAAAGCAAAGACGTTTTAATTGTTCATGCCGCTGGAAATGACGGAAAAGACATCGACATAGAAAGTAATTTCCCAAATGATTCTGACGATAAAAAAACAGAATTTGCCTCGAACGTTCTAACGGTTGGTGCTTTGAATTATGAATACGGCAGTAATATGCTTGCGCCTTTTTCGAACTACGGAAAATTTAATGTAGATGTGTTTGCGCCTGGGATGAAAATTTATGCAACAACACCAAACAATACCTACAAATACGAACAAGGAACCTCAATGGCTTCTCCAAATGCTGCTGGGGTTGCTGCTCTAATTCGTTCTTATTTTCCGAATCTAAAGGCAAAACAAGTAAAGTACATCCTTATGAATTCCGGAACCGCAGTCGATTCTAATGTTGAAGTAGGCGGAGACCCGAAAGATTTGCGTCCTCTTAGTCAAATTTCGACTTCTGGGAAAATGGTAAATGCATACAACGCTTTTAAAATGGCAGAAGAAATGTCTGTAAAAGCAGCGAAGAAAAAAGTAAAAGGATAATTTTCGTTACCCTTTTTGTTAAAATGAGCTTGTGAGATAATTAATCTACAAGCTTATTTTAATTTTATAAAACATCAAATTTCTAAAACATGAATAAGTTCTATCTACTTTCTATTCTTTTCCTTGTCGCTTCAATTGGATGGTCTCAAAACTCCAATTATTGGCAGCAAAGGGTCGATTATAAAATGAACGTTGACGTAGATGCCAAAAACTATCAATACAAAGGCAATCAAATCCTGGTTTATACGAATAATTCTCCGGACACCTTAAGACGTGTGTTTTATCATTTGTATAACAATGCCTTTCAGCCAGGAAGCGAAATGGATGCGCGTGTTCAAAGTATTGCCGATCCAGACCGACGAATGATTACTAAAATTAAAGCAGATGGAAAGGAAATCAAAGAAAGTCGAATTGCTAAATTGAAACCTAATGAAATCGGATATTTAAGAATTTCAAATTTCAAACAAGATGGCCTGAATGCTGAAGCAAAAGAAGTCGGCACTATTCTCGAAGTTACCCTGGCAAAACCGCTACTTCCTAACTCTCAAACCATGTTCGCTCTAGATTTTGACGGACAAGTGCCGGTTCAAATTCGTCGTTCGGGTAGAAATAATGTCGAAGGCGTCGAATTTTCTATGTCGCAATGGTATCCTAAAATCGCGGAATTTGATTTCGAAGGCTGGCATGCGGATCCTTATATTGCTCGTGAATTTCACGGCGTATGGGGCAACTTTGATGTAAAGATTACGATTGATAAAGATTACGTTTTGGGAGGAAGCGGTTATCTTCAAAATAAAAATGAAATCGGGAAAGGTTATCAAGATGCGGGCTTCGTGGTCAATTATCCTAAGAAAACAAAAACATTGACTTGGCATTTTACTGCGCCAAACGTACATGATTTCACATGGGCGGCCGATAAGAATTATTTGCACGATATCTATCAAATACCAAATGGAGCTACACTTCATTTTCTCTACAAAAACAATCCGAAAATTATTGACAATTGGAAAAAAGCCCAGGCCGAAACGGCAAGTTTAATGAAGTTTTACAACGAAACTGTCGGTAAATATCCATATGATCAATACTCGGTTATTCAAGGCGGCGACGGCGGAATGGAATACGCGATGTGTACTTTAATCTTGGGTGAAGGCGAGTATGACGGTTTAATTGGTGTTATTGCGCATGAAATGGCGCACTCGTGGTTTCAACATGTTTTGGCTTCTAACGAAAGTAAACATGGATGGATGGACGAAGGCTTTACTTCTTTTCTTGAAGATTTGGGGATGAATAAACTTGCAACAAAAAAGACCGCCAATCCGCATGAAGGTTCTTACAAGGGATATTATTTTATGGCTAATTCAGGTAAAGAATTGCCACAATCAACACATGCAGATCGCTACGATTTTAATCAAATATATGGGACTACCTCCTACAGTAAGGGTGATGTGTTTTTGGCGCAATTAGGATATCTCATCGGAAAAGAAAATTTGATGAAAACCGTGAAAAGATTTTATGCTGATTTCAAATTCAAACATCCAACACCAAATGACATCAAACGAACTGCAGAGCGTGTTTCGGGTGCCAATTTAGACTGGTATTTAACCGATTGGACGCAAACAACGAATACTATTGACTACGGAATTAAAAATGTAGAAGACAAAGAAAATGCTACAACCGTTACGCTGGAAAGAATTGGAAGAATGCCTATGCCGATTGACCTCACCGTAAATTACAAAGACGGAACAAAAGAAACTTTTTACATTCCGTTGCGCATGATGAGTTTTGTAAAAGAGAATCCTACGCCAGAAAATAAAAGAACCGTATTGGCAGATTGGGCTTGGGCTTACCCGACTTATACCTTTCAAATTTCGAAGAAACTCAATAGCATTGAAAAAATAACAATTGACGAAAGCGGCTTGATGGCGGATGTTAAAAAAGACAACAATGTTTACCCCGCAGAAATAAAACCAGAAGTAAAAAAATAAAAAAAGCCTTCCTAAATATTACCAGAAGGCTTTTAAATGATTGTTTTTATTGATCCTCTTTATATAGCAGTTGTTTCTTCAACTTGAGGATTGTGCTTGTCTTTTGGTCGTTAGTTGATTGTGAAATGTAAAGGTAGTCATTAACAACGTGGTGCTTTTTACATAGTTTCTGGATTAACTTTCACAATTCATATTCACGTTTTCAAAACTGTTTGCTATTCTCGTTTTATAGAAACCGCTTTGTACCTTTGTCACCTTGTTTAGAAAACAAAAATGAATCAAAAATATCCGAAATCAGAACGTCTTAAAGGCAAAAACACGATTGACCTGCTTTTTTCGAAAGGGAAGTCGGTGTCGAAGTATCCTTTAAGATTAGTGTATGTTGCCGTCGAAAAAGAAAGTGAAGCTGATGTTCAAGTTGGCGTGTCTGTTTCAAAAAAGTATTTCAAGAAAGCTGTTGATCGTAATTATTTTAAAAGAGTTTTACGAGAAACATTCCGTTTAAACAAGCATATAATTATGGATGCAGTAGATCAGCCTTACGCGTTGATGTTCTTTTACCAAAGTGCTGATCGATTATCATACGCTGAAATTCACGAAAAAACAATTCAGTTATTTGAAAAATTTAAAGTGCAAATCAAGTCTGAAAAAGAAAACTGAAGCATCAACGATCTGGCAGTTTCTTTAAGGAATTCCCAATAATTGTTGTTTTTAAACGTTAAACTTTTATATTTGGAGCGAATTCGATAATTCAAACTATTTACACATCCCAATGAAACCAAATTTCAACGCAACTTTCATTAAAAAAAGATATATTATCCCTGTAATTTTAAGTGGGTTTATATTTGTCGGCGCCAGTTTTAAAGAAGATTTTTTTGAAGTTGCCAAACAAATAGAAATTTTTACAACATTATTCAAGGCTGTTAATTCTAATTATGTCGACGAAACGAATCCAGGAGATTTAATGGACAAAGCGATAAAGAGTATGTTGACCGATCTAGATCCATACACCAATTATTTTAACGAACAAGATGTTGTAAAATTTAAGATCAATAATACGGGAGAATATACAGGTATTGGCGCGTTGATCACTAGAAAAGAAGATAAAGTCATCATTAAAGAACCTTACAAAAATTTTCCTGCTGACAAAGCTGGATTGAAGGCTGGCGATGAAATTATTCAAATTGGTGATGTCGAATTGAAAGATTTTAAAGACGATGCTTCTCAATTACTGAAAGGCGCAAAGAATACGAAAGTTATCCTTAAGTATATTCGTCAAGGAAAAGTACTTACCACAGAAATCGTCTTGGATGAAGTTGATATCAAAGCGGTACCATTCTTTGGAAAAATTGATGATAAAACAGGCTATATTGTTTTGTCTCAATTTAATAATAAAGCGGCACTAGAAACCAAAGAAGCGCTTGAAAAATTGAAGAAAGACGGAGCTGAGAGAATTGTATTGGATTTAAGAGGAAACCCGGGTGGTCTTTTAAACGAAGCGGTTAGTATTTGCAATCTTTTCGTTCCAAAAAACGAGGTGATTGTAACGACCAAATCTAAAATAGATAAACACAACAATACCTACAAAACCACGAGAGATCCTATTGATACAGAAATTCCTTTGGCAATTATTGTCGACGGCAAAAGCGCCTCTGCTTCTGAAATTGTATCGGGTGCTTTGCAAGATTTAGACCGTGCCGTCATCATTGGCTCAAGAAGTTTTGGAAAAGGGCTGGTTCAACGACCTGTCGACTTGACTTATGGAACCCAAATTAAGATTACGATTTCACGCTATTATACGCCATCAGGACGATGCATCCAAGCGCTGGATTATTCTCATAAAGATAAAGATGGAAAAGCGATTCGAACAGCTTCGGACAAATACAACGCATTCAAAACCCAAAAAGGCAGAACGGTTTATGATGGCGGCGGTATTCTTCCTGATGTGGTTATGGATGAAACAAAGCTAAGTCCGATTACAGAAGCGCTCGTCAAAAATGATGGAATCTTCAACTTTGTAACGGACTATTATTATAAAAATCCAAATCTGGGAGCAACGATTCCGGCGATTACTGATACAGACTTTGCAAATTTTAAAGCATTTCTGAAAAAGCAAAATTTTAATTTTGATTCTGAGTCAGAATTGGCTTTAAAGAAAACGTTAGAAGCGGCAAAGAAAGACAAGATTGACGGCGCCATTTCAACGGAGTACAATCAATTGTTAGCGGCAATTCAAAAAAGCGAGGAAGCGCAATTGAATAAAAATGAAAAAGAAATAAAAAATCTAATATTGGATGAAATCATCAAGCGGTATCAATACAAAGAAGGCTTATACCAATATTATATCAAGAACAATTTAGAGGTTAAAAAAGCGGTCGAGATTCTTGCCAACAACCCTGAATATACTAAAATATTAAGTAAATAATGAAGCAATTTATTGCCTTTTCCCTTTTGTTTTTTTGTGGATTTTTGTACGCTCAAGAAGAAGTGGTTCAGTCCGTCTATTTTGAATTTGACAAGTTCCAATTAGACGAGAAACAAGCCAATACAGTTGTCGACTTTATCAAAAATACGGACTCTACCAGAATTGAATCCATTCAGATTTTTGGATACACTGATGACGTTGGTAAGGAAGCCTATAATTTTAAATTATCCACCAATCGCGCCAATGCTATTCGAGAAAAGCTCATTCAAAGCGGCATCAAAAACAAAATTATTGTCACCATTGAGGGTAAAGGCCGCATCTTGATTGACGATGACGTAGTTGAAAATCTTCCTGAAAAAAGGTCTAAAAACCGCAGAGTTGATTTGGTTCTGAATTTAAAAGCATTACCTAAAATCGAAATTCCAGGTTTTTATACCACCATTCAAAAAAATCACATCGTTGGTGATCACGTTTATCTTGAGAATTTACTTTTCGAACGCGGAAGCAGTAAACTTACTTTTGAAGCCAAAACACAGCTCGATAAGATTGCGAAATTGCTGCTGAAATACCGAAAACTGGAATTTGAAATACAAGGTCATGTTTGCTGCACGCCACCTTATCAAAAAGAAGCCATTGACCGAGAAACTCGAAAAAGAAACTTATCAAGCAACCGAGCAGAATCTGTTTTTAAATATTTGGCATTTAAGAAAATTGCCAAAACAAGAATGACTTTCAAAGGATATGGCAACTCGGTTCCTTTAGGAAAAGGCTCTGAATACGACCGAAGAGTTGAATTGGTCATCACGAAAATCTAGTTCGCCAATTTCATTTGGATATGCGGAATATCATCTTCCAAGTACGTTTCGCTTGTCACCACAAAACCGTGGCTTTCATAAAATTTTTGTAGGTATAATTGCGCAGAAATGGTGATTTCCGCAGTATTGAAATACGCTTTGACAGCACGAATTGCCTGTGTCATTAATTCATGTCCCCATTTATTGTATCGGTAATTCGCCCCTACAACTACGCGGCCAATAGACGCTTCATCGAAATAATCTCCCGCTTTAAAAAGTCTCGCATACGCCACAATTTTTGAATCGTATTCCCCGATTAGATGCAAAGCCTTTCTGTCCTTTCCGTCAATGTCTTGATAGACGCAATTTTGCTCCACGACAAACACTTCACTACGCAATTGCAGCAAATCATATAGCTCGGCTGCAGATAGTTCCTGAAATCGCCTTATTTTCCATTCTAAACTCATTACTTGGTTTTTTTAGGGTTTTTAATAAATTCAACCGACTTAATAATTGCTTCTAGTTCGAACATCAAATCTCTCTTCTCTTTGGATGGATCGTAGCAAAATCCTTCTAAAACAAGAATTCGCTTGTTGGCGCGGTCAATAATATTGTAGTTGATAAAAGGTCCTGACATAAAATCGTTTTTGAGTTCCCAGGTACCTTTAGTTTCATACGTTTCTTTACCCTTGATATTAATGTGAAATAAATAGGGTGCGTAAGAATCTTCAGTGACCATTTGTGTATTGCTTGCCCTTCCGTGAATATACAGATTTCCTATAGAATCTCTTTTTCTTATGATACTTTGCGTAATAGGGAGATTCCGGTTCAACGCTCCAAGAGGGATTTGATAAATTAAGATACTTGTGTTTCCACTGGGAATTTCCTTTTTAAGCCAAATAAATTTGCGCCTTTCCAAAACGTAATTGTATCCTATTGGAATTCTAAGGTCAATCTTGAATTTTCTTTTAATCTTCTTTGTGTTGATGGTTGCAGTATCGATGACACGCTGATTTTCCTCAATTTCGGTTTGACGCATTTTAGAAATAATTGTTGTCGTGTTTTTTTCAATTAAGTCCAAAATAATTGGCGTGGTCTTCCCAGAAATATGAATAACATTCTGAGGGCTTGCATATTCATTTTCTATAATTTCAAACCTATTCTTAGCCTCTTTTTTAATGACAATAATATTTCTAGAATTGGTCATAAAACCCTCCAAAAGTTTAACTGGAAATTGATTGATTGTAAAAAGGGGTTCTTCTTGTGGAAGTCCGATGACTGGTGAGGCGAACTTATTTCGAATGGTATCTCCAATTTCACCATTCCATAGCGGATCGTCAATAATAACAGAAATCGTATTAATCTTACCAGCGGTTTTTTCTTTCTCTTTGTTATTCTTAAGAAGGCAAGATTGAAAAAAAACGGAAAAAATAAGCACAAAAAAAAGGGCTTTTTTCATATTGTATCTTCTATGAAATAAGCCCTAAATTTATGTAGATTTTTTTTATTATCCGTTTATTTTCAACTTCATTCCTGGTTTTAAGGAATTGCCGTTGATTCCATTCCATTTTTTAATGTCTGAAACACTTACGCCAGGATACTTTTTGGCAATACTAAAAAGCGAATCGCCTTTTTTCACATAGTAATGATCGTCTTCTCTTTCAACTTTAGAAAGCTTTTCCTTTTTCGATGATTTCTCTGCAATGGTTTGACTATTATTTACAATTAATTTCTTAGCAACGATTAACTTGTCTCCTAACTGAATATTATCATCAGATAGTTCATTCCACAGCTTGATATCAGAAACGGCTACATTATTTTTTCTAGCGATACTTCCTAAGTTATCTCCAGCTTGAACGGTATATTCAATATTTCTAATTTCAGTTTTAGGAGCAACTTGCGCTTTATCGTCTTTATTCGTGATGTCTGCAATTTTCAGTTTGCTCTCTAATTGAATGGTGTTGTCTTGCAAATTATTCCACTTTTTCAATTCATCGATGGTAATATTATGCTTTTTAGCAATCGTCGACAAATTATCTCCTTGCTCTACGATATAAAAATCTTCTGGCTTCTCCGTATTTTCAACCGCTTCTTTTTTAGATTTCTCAGTCGCAGCGATGTTCTCTGATTTTACTAACTTCTTCACTGTTGTAACAACACGTTCGTTAGAAATAATTTTTAATTTCTTTCCTAAAGATACATTATTGCTTTTCAGCTTGTTCCATTTTTTGATGTCAGACATCGCAACATCATACTTTGCTGCAATTTCGCTCAAATTATCACCCTTTTTTACTTTGTGAAATTTAGTTACATCTTGAAAAGAAACTACTTTCTCTTCCTTGTAAACTTTCTGATCTTTCGGCGTCACTTGCGCTATAGCAGTAGTAACGGTTGTTGTTGGCTTTGAAACACTTGCAACAGCGGTAGAATCTGCTTTAGGTTTCTTAACTCGAGCAGCAATTCGTTCGCTAGTAATGATTTTCAATTTTCTTCCTAACGGCGCTTTATTACTCTTCAGTTTGTTCCATTTTTTAATATCAGACATAGAAACATCGTAGCGATCTGCAATTTCACTCAAATTATCGCCTCGCTTGACTTTGTGAAATTTAGTTCTAGAAACAGTATAACTTTCACCTCTTTCAATAGAGTCACGCGACGCCAAAGCGGTTTGGAAACGAGAAAACGGTCTCTCGCGTTGATCCAGCTCGTGCTGAACATAAGCATAAATCTTATCTTCGTTGGAAGTGAAAACAGCGATTTTATCCAAAGGCAATCTCAAAAAATGTTTGTTGTCAAAATACGCTGGCACCACATTTAACTTGAATTGTGGATTCAACATTTGTAATTGAGCGATAGGAATATCTAATAAATCCGCTAGTTGTTTGAAGGATATTTGCTTTTGAATCATTATCGTATCCGTAGCAAAATGCTTTACAACCGCACGATTGGGTACAATTCCGTGCTCTTTATGGTATTCATAAATATACATGGTTGCTAAAAAAGCAGGCACATATCCTTGAGTTTCTTGCGGTAAATATTTTCTGATATTCCAAAAGTTTTGTTGTCCACCTGAACGTCTAATTGCTTTAGCAACGTTCCCTGGTCCAGAGTTATAAGAAGCTAAAACCAAATCCCAATCGCCAAATATTTTGTACATATTGGTCATGTACTGCGCTGCTGCTTCACTAGCTTTTAATGGATCGCTTCGGTCATCTACATAAGAATCGATATTCAAATTGTATTGCTTTCCGGTTTGATACATAAATTGCCAAAGTCCAGTCGCGCCCACTCTAGACACTGCTTTAGGATTTAATGCTGATTCAACGACTGCCAAATATTTGATCTCCAAAGGCACATTTTGTTTTGCTAAAGCATCTTCAAAAAGAGGGAAATAATATTCAGAAATCGCCATTAAACGTTCGTAGGCTTTTTTTCTGTTTTTAAGAAATGACTTGATGATGTTTTCTAAACCTTGATTGTATTCGATATGAAATGGAGATTTAGAATCCATATCTTTCAAACGTTGTTTCAATAACTCTGTTGGCAATTCATAATCAACTTTTTCATCAAGATTGATGGTTTTGATGTCATTCTCCAGGTCGTTATACAAATCTAAACTGGTCAATTCCTTCATCCATAAGCTATCAACGCAAGACGCGATATTGTCTTTAATGAATGTTTTTTTGATGGAATCGAGATAGGATAAATTACTTTGGGGCTTGGTAAAAAGATCCTGAGCGAAGGTCGTGTTTACTAAAAATAGTATGGTGACGACGGCGATTATTTTTTTTAATTTCATAAAGTATATTTTTGTTTCTGTAGGTAGAAAGTATGTTCTTAAGAGTCTAAAAATTTGTCTTTTAGAGGACTTTTATAATTTCAAATCGTTCTAATTCAAAACATTGTCCGTGGCAAAAATAGGAATCTTATAATAATTAAAACTATATTTATAACTTAAAGTTGTCCTAAATATTGTAAAAAGTCGCTTTTAGTCGTGTTAATTGTGATTTTAATCGAGGATTGCGGCAATTCCAGGCAAGGTTCTTCCTTCTAGCATTTCGAGCATGGCGCCACCGCCAGTCGACACATAACTCATCTTTTCTTCGAGTCCAAATTGTTTTACAGCCGATACAGAATCACCACCACCAACTAAAGAAAAGGCGCCATTTGCAGTAGCTTCGGCGATATAATTCCCCAATTCGATGGTTCCGTTTGCAAAAGACGGCATTTCAAAAACACCCAAAGGTCCGTTCCAAAGAATAGTTTTAGATTCAAGAATGACTTTTTTGAAATTCTCTAATGATTTTGGACCAGCGTCTAATCCTTGCCAACCGTCAGGAATATTGTTCACATCAATAATTTGAGTCTTAGCGTCGTTAGAGAATGCATCTGCAGCAACAACATCAACTGGAATATGAATTTGTACTCCTTTTTCCTTGGCCAGACGCAAAATTTCTAAAGCCAATTCTTGTTTGTCGTCTTCGCAAATAGAATCACCTATTTTTCCGCCGAGTGCTTTAACGAAAGTGAACGTCATTCCACCGCCGATAATCATATGATCTACTTTGTCTAAAATATTTTCAATCACGGTAATTTTTGATGACACTTTTGATCCTCCAAGAACTGCTGTTACTGGCTTTTCGCTGTTTTTTAGAACTCTGTTTAAACTTTCTATTTCGCGAGCCAATAACATTCCGAAACATTTTTGATTTGGGAAGAATTGCGCAATAATTGTAGTCGATGCGTGTGCTCGGTGCGCGGTACCAAAAGCGTCATTGACATAAATATCGCCTAGTGAAGCCAATTCTTTTGAAAACGCTACATCGCCGGCTTCTTCTTCGTTGTGAAAACGCAAATTTTCTAACAATAGAACTTCTCCAGCTTTTAGATTTGCCGCAGCTGTTTTCGCTGGTTCTCCAATACAATTTTCAGCGAACTTCACCGAAACACCTAGAATTTCCGACGCGGTTGCCAGAATGTGCTTTAAAGAATATTTTGCTTCCACGCCTTTTGGTCTGCCTAAGTGTGACATCAAAATAACACTTCCTCCATCGGCAAGGATTTTATCGATGGTTGGTTTGGCAGCTTCAATTCTGGTGGCATCGGTCACCTGGAAATTTTCGTCTAAAGGCACATTAAAATCAACGCGAACGAGTGCTTTTTTGTCTTTGAAATTGAAGTCAGCTAGTGTTTTCATGAAAGTTTAGTTTTTTAAATCTGCTGCAAATATACATTTAAATTTTTTTTGAGAAATCCTACGAAGTACAAAACGTGCTCGAATAGCCCCGATTAAAGCGGCATCCTTTTTTGTTTTTGAAAGACACCTCGAGTGCGCTCGGTGTGACAATAAAACAAAAAAGATATAGCGGAAAGCGGGACGACGGCTGAGTCGTGACGAATTGTGATGCTACGAATCAATAAACTTTGGCTCTTGGCAACTTTCTGTTATATTTGCTCATGCAATTTTCAGAAATTTTAGGGCAGGATTACATCAAGAATCACTTGACGAAAAGTGCACTTTCGGGACGAATTCCGCATGCACAATTGTTTGTCGGACCAGAAGGTTGTGGCACTTTGGCGATGGCGATTGCTTATGCACAGTTTATTTTGTGCAACAATCTGGAGTCCGAAAATACCGACGGAAATGAAGCGTGTAATTTGAAATTTCAAAATCTTTCGCATCCGGATTTGCATTTTGTGTATCCGACGGTAACTACCGAAGACGTAAAAACCAAACCCAAAAGCCTTGATTTTATTACCGATTGGCGACAATTCGTTGCGGAAAATCCGTATGGGAGTTTGTTTGATTGGTATCAAGTTTTGGGCGTGCAAAACAAGCAAGGAGAAATTCGTGTAGAAGATGCGCAGGAAGTTTTGAAATCCTTGGCTTTGAAATCCTATGAAGGCGGTTATAAAGTCATGATTGTTTGGATGGCGGAAAAGATGAATATTGCTGCGTCGAATAAGTTGCTGAAACTATTGGAAGAACCTGCAGACAAAACTTTGTTTATTTTGATAGTTGAAAATGAAGAAGATTTGATTCAGACCATTCGTTCGCGTTGTCAAGCGTTGCATTTTGGTGCTTTACCTGAAAAGGAAATCACAGCTTCCTTGGTTTCACGTGAAAATATTGAACCTCGATTAGCGTCTAAAATCGCACATCAAGCGCAAGGAAATTACAACAAGGCTTTACAATTGCTGCAAGAAAATGGTGAAGATGCGGTATTTGAAAAATGGTTTGTCGATTGGGTTCGTGCTGCTTTTAGAGCTAAGGGTAATGCGGCTGCGATTCAAGATTTAATAACTTGGAGTGAACAAATTGCAGGTTTAGGTCGCGAAACACAAAAGAAATTCTTGAGTTATTGCATTACGATGTTTCGTCAGGCTTTATTGTTGAATTATCAAACGACGAGTTTGGTTTTTATAGAACCGAAAATCGAGAAGTTTAAGTTAGAGAATTTTGCGCCGTTTGTGAATGGCAATAATATTCAAGCGATTTTTCAAGAACTTTCTGATGCGATGTATCACATTGAGCGCAACGGCAATGCGAAAATTGTACTCACTGATTTGTCTATCAAGCTGACGCGATTAATTCATAAAAACTAAGCTGATGGTCAATAGTGCTCCGATTCTGATTTTAATTTTTCTAGCGGTTACTTTTATTCAATCTGGTTACGACAAAGTCATGGACTGGAGTGGAAACGTTAACTGGTTAAAAGAACATTTTTCCAAAACCCGTTTGAAAAATCATGTGCCTTTGGCCTTGATGCATGTGCTGATTTTGGAATTGATTTCGGGGGTTTTGTGTATCGTAGGATGCATCGAATTGTTGGTGAATAGCGGTCGAACTTTCGGATTGTATGGCGGCATTTTTTCGTGTATTACTTTGATCATGCTGTTGTTTGGACAGCGATTGGCGAAAGATTACGATGGTGCAAGAACGATTGTAATTTATTTTGTTCCGGCGGTGATGGTGGTGTTTTGGTTGAGTTAATAAATTGCTCGCAAAGACGCAAACTCTCGTAAATGTTATACGCTCAAACTCGCCCTGAACAATTTCAATTCATCCCAAGTGAATGTGTCTCCGTATTTTTCTTTGAGCGGATTGAGCGATTCTTCTTCATAACCTTCAAACGCTTGGGCTAAGGATTTTAGTTTATCTTCTGGTAGCACTTCTGAAATGGTGACGGCTTTAATTTCAATCAATTTTGCTAAGTGCGTACAAATGGTTTGTTTGGTCAATTTTCGAATATTGGCAATTTCAGAAATGGTATTTTTCTCTTGCCACAGTTCATAAGTCACAAGGAAAGTAGATTTTTTTGGCTCTTTGGTCTTAGCCGCTTTTTTGGAGGTATAACGTGCTACATCATATTCGTCTTCAATGAGCGTTACGTTTTGCGCTTTGAATTCGGTTTGAATAGTTTCGACTTTATTGGATTTGTAATTTCTAATAGCTGCCGTGTTAATATTTTCTTTTGAAATTTCCTGTCCAGCTGCAATGGTTTGAATAAGCGCTTTCGCTTTCATCATGCGCAAGATGGCTTTGGTTTGTAATTCTTCCAACTCGAGCAATTCATCAAAATAGGCTTTGGCTTTTTTGACGCGTTTGATTTCTTCTAATTTCCATAAAATTTCGCCAACTAAACCATCCATCGCTTTATAAAAATAATCATAAGCCGCTTGTATTCTTTCTGAAACAAAATTGATGTCTACTGCATCAGCCTCGAATACTTTATTCAATTGATTTAGAAACTTGCGAGCAGGTTCAACCAATTCGCCCATGATCTCTGCATTTTGTTTTGCCCAAGTAGCGTGCTTTGCTTTTTCGGAAACTTCTGATTTCTCATTGTAACTAAATTGATGATTCCGCCATTCTTGTGCTAACACCGACCAGTCAAAAGTGTTTTTGAGATAGGAATGCACAAACTTCAAGGTCTCCGTTTGAAGCGTATTGGCTAAAATTGAAGGTTCGGCTTTGTTGGTGGCGTAATTCATGACATCTTGATCGCTCGAAATTCCATTCATTCGCAGCGGAGAAAGTAAAACTAAGCCGTTTAACGAACGAAGTCGAGAAAGCGCCACGTAGGCTTGTCCGGGAAGAAAAACTTGCGATACATCGATTGCTGCTTTGTCGAACGTTAATCCTTGGCTTTTGTGAACGGTAATGGCCCACGCCAATTTGATCGGATAATGCACAAACGTTCCCAACACTTCTTCTTCAATTTCTTTCGTCATTTCGTTGACGGTGTATCGGATGTTTTGCCATTCGTACTTCTCGACCGCAATGGTAACGTTTTCCTCGGGGAAATTCACCAAGATTTCCTCAGCTGACAGCGACTGCACGACGCCCATTTTTCCGTTGAAATATTGTTTGTTGAAAGACAGATCATTTTTGACAAACATCACTTGAGCTCCGACTTTGAGTTCAAGTTGCGCATCTACAGGGTAAATTTTATCTGGAAAATCACCAACTATTTCTGGCGAATACGTGACAAGTTTTCCATTTAGATCAACCAAAGATTGCTGATTGATGGCGTCTGCTTTCGCATTGTGCGTTGTGAGCGTGATGTAACCTTGATTAGACTTTAGATCAAAATGAGGTTGAACGTATGCATTTAGTTTTTCGATATCTTTCTTCGTGATTTCATTATTGCGAAGATTATTCAAAATCGAAATAAAGGTATCGTCGGATTGTCGGAATATTTTGGAAAGTTCGATGTAGATGGGCGGATTATTTTGAACTACATGCGAATGGAAGAAGAACTTCCCTTTGTAATATCTTTTCAATACGCTCCACTCTTCGTCTTTAACTACTGGCGGCAATTGCAATAAATCGCCAATATAAACTACTTGAACACCGCCAAAAGGCATACGGTTTTTGCGAATCGATTGCATGGTAAAATCGATGGCGTCTAACAAATCCGACCGCAACATACTAACTTCATCAATGATTAGCAGTTCCATATTGCGGATCACTGCCATCTTGAGGCCGCTCATTTTGAAGTGACGGATCAGCGTGCTTTTGGTCTCAAATTTTACGAAATCGGAAAAATGCGGGGCAATGGTATCGGGAATAAATCCACCGAAAGGCAATTGAAACATAGAGTGAATTGTGACGCCCGATGCGTTGAGCGCTGCAATTCCGGTTGGAGCAACAACTACTGTGTTTTTATGTGTGGTTTGAATGATTTCGCGCAGCAGTGTGGTCTTTCCTGTTCCGGCTTTTCCGGTTAGAAAAATAGATCTTTGCGTTTGATTGATAAATTGAAGCGTGTATTTGGCTTCGGCTGAGATAGTTTCCATTTGGCTTAGATTAGAAAACAAAAATAGTGATTTTTATTTTTCAATGCTTGTTAAATAGTCATTTACAATTTTAGAGCATTTAAGTGCGCCTTCATTATTCAGATGGTCGGCATCATAGAAATCTTCCTCGGAGAAACGAGTGTCATCAAATAGATTGAGATAAAAAACTTCCTTTGGATTCTTAGTTTGAAACTCGGAACAAGTAGCTTTAATTTTGCTTAATTTATTTTGATTCAAGTAGCTTTCATAAACTTTCGTTTGTGGCATAGAAACAATCAGAACTTGGATGTTTCGTTGCTTGCATCTTCTAATGATATCGTTGATTCTGCTTTTGTTAACTTCAAAATCCATCAGGCCATCTTCTTGAACAATAGCTCTATTTTGAGCCACTTGTGCTGCTGGAATTCGATCTGCTTTCTTGTAATTTGTTCCCCAACCTAGTGAATCGCAATCGAGAATGGTTTTTTTCTTTACATAGCGTTTGACCAAGTCCCTCGATTTGTAGAAACTTTGGGTGAATGCTAAGCAGTAATTTCTTGGATCAAGTTTTGAAATTAATGGAACTTCGAGATGCATAAAGCGCTGGTAATAGAACTTTCGCCAACCGTCATCGCCGGAATTATCTCTTTGACTTAAGTTGGTATATTCAATGCAAAACACCACTTGCGTTAGCTTTGGAAGTTTATCGACATATTTATCGAAGAGCAACTTATCAAAATAAATGGTCTGACTAACATTGGAGAGATTAAAAGTGTTTTTTGAAAAGCAACTTGGATTTAAACCATACAAACAGTGCGAGTCGCCAAAAAGAAGCACTTCTATTTTTTGAAAATTTTTATTAATCTGTTGGTCTTTACAACTATAATTATTTGGTATATATCTATAGAAAACCTCCAGTACTACAAGCATGAGCACAAATGGAAGAAGAAACAATAATAATTTTAAAAGAAACTTCCTCATCAGAGATAGAATAAACAAATCCTCAATTTTTATAAAAAAAGCCTCTTTCAGTTTCGAACGAGGCTTGAGATAATTTCATGATGTACACTTATTTTTTGTCGTCTTTTGCGTCTGGTTTTTTGTCGGACGACTTGTATTTATCATTGAGCAACTTTACGATTTCTTTGGTGATATCAAGTTTATCTTCTGCATATAGAATAGTTGCAGCTTCCCCAGTCCCATAGATATAAGTGTAGCCCTTTTCTTTACCGTAGTCCTTGATGAATTTTTTGACTTTCTTTACCAAAGTGTCCATTTCAATACCGCTTTCCTCTCTAAGTTGTTGAACTAAAGCTTGTTGTGCATAACTCAATTCTTGCTCTTTCTTTTGAAGTCTAGCGCCATTTTCTTGCGCCCATGCTTGACCATTGGCTTGTGCGTTCTTTTGAAAACTAGTTGCTTCTTGTTTGAATCTAGCCACTTCAGCTTCTAACTCTTTGCCCATCTCATCGCCTTTAGCTTTGTACTTTGTTTCGATGTCTTTCGCTTCGTTGTATTCCTCTAATAATTTAGAGGTATCCACGTAGGCTGTTTTCATTTCTTTAATTGGAGTTGTTGTTTTGTTGCAAGAAATAATTGCAAAGCACAATAAAGAAAGTAGGAGTAATTTTTTCATGATTGAAGAGATAATTAAGATTTCAAAAGTATTAATTTATTATGATAAGCTGCTTCTATAATTTCTAGTTTTTGATTGAGAAATTATTCAATTATGTTTTTGATAATATAAATATGGGAAGAATACTCAGTGGTTGATCTTGCTTTCCAATTTGATTTCAATCCAACAAGGAAGGCTGATATGAAATTCATATTCCCTGTTTTATATTTTTCTGAAAGCAAAGCGACATAAAAGGCGTCAAACAGCATCGGTCGTGTTTCTACTAATTGTAGTTTTTCTCTTTCAAAAAGTTTTTCGATAGATTGTCTTGAAAAATGCCATAAATGTCTAGGAACGTCGTAAGCCGCCCAAAATTTTCCATAATATTTTGCGTCATAAGAGTTAAAATTTGGCACTGCAATAACAATTTTTCCTGTTGGTTTTAGCAAACGCTTTAGTTCTTTGATTTGTGCACCAACATCTGGAACATGTTCTAAAACGTGCCACATCGTAACCACATCGACGGAATGATCTTCCAGTTCACTTGTACTATCAATATAAGTTACGTCTTTTGTCAAAGCTATGTTTTTGGCCTTTTCATTGGGTTCTACACCAATGATCTGCCAACCGTTTTGTTTTGCTTGGGAAAGGAAATCACCAGTTCCGGTTCCGACATCAAGTAATATTCCTTTGCTACTTTGAAGTTCATTTATTAATTTCAGTTTCCTTTTTAAAGCAATGTTCTTGACGAATTGATATGCTTTTTCAAACAAGGAGCGTTTGCCATCTGTATGAGAAATATAATCTTCGCTTTCGTAGTATGTGGCTAATTTTTCTTCAATAGGTTGCGGATAAGTAAAGACCAAATCAATGGTTTCATCTCTCAGCAAGTGAAATTCTTCTTTCGATATAGAATGATCTTTGACGTCAAGATAATGTTGATATTTAGAAATGTCCATTATAAATTATAATATTCGTCTTTTAATTTTTTGAGATAACTAACCACGATGTTTTGAAACAATGAATCATTGGCGAGACAATCTTCGTTGTTGTCATTAATCACTGAGAAAGCAATAAACTTTCGTTGTATACCATTTTGTGCGTTTTCAGGCTCTAAATTTATAACTGAGTAGTTTGCACTATTAAAATATTTTTCAAATTCATCATTGCTGTAAACAATCAATTTGTATTTGTTTTTTTCAACGGTAATCCAATATTCACTGGCAAAGTAATTCTCCCCTTTAAATTTCATGGAGAGAAACTTTTCTATCGTTAGGTTCTTTGTGTTGTTTTCAAAAAGAAAAGCATTCAAACCTTTATTTCCCAATATTTCTTTTCCATTGGGCACAAGAATATAATCTGGAATTTGCACGGTTTGCCGAGACACATTGCAACTTGAAAGTAAAATAAATAAAAACAATAATGCCGTAATCCTTTTATTCATAAAGGTTTGCTTTTGTCGTTCCACGTGAAACATATTATCTTCCCATATAAATTAGAAGCACTGAAATATCAGATGGAGAAACTCCGCTGATCCGAGAAGCTTGTGAAATTGTAATTGGTCGAATTGAGGAAAGTTTTTGCTTGGCTTCTATCGACATTGACTTTATTTTATGATAATCGAAGAATTCCGGGATTTTCACATCCTCTAAACGTGTTAATTTATTAGCGTTATTTCGCTCTTTTTCGATATAACCTGAATACTTAACTTGAATTTCGGCTTGCTCCAAAATCTCCTGATCTAATGGGTTTTCATTCAAATAGGCTTGCACCTTTTCAAACTTTAGGACATCTTCTAAATCAATCTGTGGACGAGAAAATATTTTAAACATCTTATCTGATTGACTCACAAGAGCTGTTTCCTTAGCTTCTAAAATAGGGTTTACTTCTGCAACACTAACGCTTGTTTCCTTAAAAAACCCGACCATTTTCTCGGACTCTTCAAACTTGTACTCCATTCTTCTCAATCTTTCCTCCGAAGCCAAGCCGATTGCATTTGACATTGGCGTAAGTCTATAATCAGCATTATCTTGTCTAAGCAGTGTTCTAAACTCCGCTCTAGATGTAAACATCCTATAGGGTTCCTCAGTTCCTTTCGTAATTAAATCGTCAATTAGAACGCCAATATACGCCTCGTCTCTTTTTAAAATTAGCGGTTCTTGCTCTTTGACTTTCAATGCTGCGTTAATACCGGCCATTAAGCCTTGTGAGGCCGCTTCTTCGTATCCAGTAGTCCCATTAATTTGGCCCGCGAAATACAACCCTTGTACCAATTTGGTTTCTAGCGTATGTTTTAATTGGGTCGGCGGGAAATAATCGTATTCTATCGCGTATCCGGGTCTAAAAAACTTCACTTTTTCAAAACCGGCAACGGAACGCAATGCTTTAAATTGTATTTCTTCTGGTAATGAAGTTGAAAATCCATTCACATACACTTCAACCGTATTCCAGCCTTCAGGCTCAACAAACAACTGATGACGCTCTTTATCAGCAAAGCGATTAATTTTATCTTCGATCGACGGACAATATCGCGGACCAATACTTTTTATTCTTCCGTTAAACATAGGTGAACGATCAAATCCTTCCCGCAAAATATCATGAACATCCAAAGAAGTATACGTCATGTGACAAGACTTCTGAAGCGTTAATGGTTTGGTAAGGTTTGAATAAGAAAACTTATCTGGCTTTTCGTCTCCTTTTTCCTCATTCATTTTAGAGTAATCTAACGAACGTCCATCAACTCTCGGCGGCGTACCGGTTTTCATTCTGCCAGATTCAAAACCAGTACTTGTCAAATCCTCTGTAATTCCATAAGCCGCGCTTTCTCCCGCTCTACCGCCACCAAATTGCTTGTCCCCAATATGGATCAATCCATTCAAAAAAGTTCCGTTAGTTAAGACGACCGTTTTTGCTTTTATTTCAATTCCTAGAGAAGTTCTGATTCCGACGATTTTGCTATTCTTAATTATCAACCCTTTTACCATCTCTTGATAAAAGTCAAGATTTGGCGTTTGCTCCAACATCAGCCTCCATTCTTCAGCAAACCGCATTCTGTCACTTTGAACACGGGGCGACCACATTGCGGGACCTTTCGATTTATTGAGCATTTTAAACTGTATTGCCGTTTTGTCTGACACAATACCAGAATAGCCGCCCATCGCATCAATCTCTCTTACAATCTGTCCTTTCGCAATGCCACCCATTGCCGGATTACAAGACATTTGCGCAATGTTTTGCAAACTCATCGTAACCAATAACGTTTTACATCCCAAATTAGCCGCAGCTGCAGCTGCTTCAGATCCAGCATGACCTGCGCCAACGACGATAACATCATATTTGTCTTGAAACATTATTGTTTTGGATTAAGATTCACGCTTTTCTTTTGTTCCACGTGAAACAATTTTATTTTTTCGTCTTCTTTTAGACGCATTACCTTCTTGTCTTTATTAGTCTTGTCTTTATATCCACAATAATGAAGTAGGCCGTGAACCATTACCCTCTTAAGCTCATCGTCAAATGAGACATTAAAATCAGTCGCGTTTTCTCGCACTCTTTGAATAGAAATAAACACGTCTCCGTGTAGTTCGTTTCCTACAGAATAGTCAAAGCTGATTATGTCTGTTAAAGTGTCATGATTGAGATATTTTTGGTTTATTCCAATCAAATAATCATCGTCGCAAAAGACATAATTGATATCACCTTCTTTCCTACCCTCCGTTTGAATAACTAGAGAAAGCCATTTTGAATAATGAGTCTTATTCTTTAACTTGAACGAGGTTTCGTAATTAAAACTTATCATTGCTTTTAAAATATTCTTGCACCTTTTTATTGAAATTGGAGCGCAAAGGTAAACTTTGTCTATTTAAAATTTCAATGCTGTTGATATATTGTTGCACGGAAATAGGTAGCGGATTGCTTGTACTGTTAAAATCTTTCTTATTGGTTTCTGATTGGCGCTTCTTGTCTTCACCTTGCTCTTGAACTGCTTTTTGAAGTTTTAATAATTCATACTTCAAATTCAAGGCTTTCTGAAGTGTTTCGTTATTAAAACCTTTATTCAATAATTGCTTTTCTATTTGCTTCATTTGCTCTAGTGCGTTCTGTCCACTTCCGCCCAATCCTTTCTTATCTAGTTCATTTTGCAATGCGTCTCTCAATTGCTTTTGCTCTTTGTAAATTTCCATAATATTACGAGCATCACCCTCTCCATCTTCTCCATTTTCACCATCTTGCCCTTCTCCGCCTCCTTCTCCGCCTTTGCCATCTTTTCCTGATTTCCCTTTCTCTCCTTGACCTGGCTTCTTACCTTCTCCCGGCTTGTTTCCATCTCCTGGTTTCTTTCCCTCACCCGGTTTTTTGCCCTCACCTGGCTTATCTCCTGGCTTATCTCCTTTCTTCATGCCATCTTTCATCTTTTCACCCAGGCCTTCCTGTTTCTTAATAATGTCCGGAAGTTGCATACCCGCGCCTTGTCCTTTTTCTGGTTTTGGTTTTCCCGCTCCTTCACCAGACATCGACATTTGCATACTGTTCAATAAATCACTCAGGAAATCAGCTAGTTTGTTCGCGGAAGAAACCGAATACTGTTGATGGGAAAGTCCTTTAGGGATTTGCGCCTCCACCAAACTTTCTAAAGCCTTGTCTATGTTGTAGTGAACTTTACCTATTTCCCTAGTGATGTCTTCGGCAATCTTGGGATTCCTTAATGACATCGCAAACAAACTGTCGTCAACATGCTTGAACTGCTGTTTTAAGTCTTGCTGAATTTTTAAATTCTTATTGAATGATGGCGAACCTCTTTTCAAGCCTCTAAATTGGCCCATCACCTCTTCTTGCGAGAATGAATATGCTAATAGATTATCTAGTATTTGACGTAACATTTTTACATCCTCATCCATTTGTTCCATCTCAGCGCCCTCCATGCTTTCTTGCATTTTCTTCGACATTTCTTTCATCTTTTTTGATGCGCTTTTCTGCTTCGGCTTTGCTTTGTCCTTCTTGTCCTTTTGTAATTCCTCAGACGCCTTCTTTAAATCTTCATCAATACTTTTCTCCTTTTCTGCATCTTTAGGAATGTCTATTGGCGACTTCAATTCTTTATTTTCCTTTTCAAGATCTTTTAAATCTTCTTGTATCTTATCAAACTCTTTATTGATTTCGTTTTGCTTTTCAGTCGAGTTTTCCTTCTCATTCTCCGCTAACTTATCTTGCTTTTCAGCTAACTTGTCGAGCTTATCCGCCAGCTGTTCCGCTTTCTTTTCAACATAATACTTCTTCGTAAGCTCGACCAATTGCTCTAAATTCTTAGTTTGATTCTTGCTGTTTTGCTTGAACTCATCCAACTTCATCATCAAATCTTCATTCTTTATCTTATCGGTCAACTCTTTAAGTTCATCTAATAGCTTCTTGTTTTTCTCTAAATCCTTTTCCGCTTTCTCCAAACGTTTTTGCAACTCTTCTTTAAATTCATCTTTCTTATCTGTTTTGAATTTATCCAAATTGTCCTTCATATTCTCAGCAAATTCCTTCATCAAATTATCTTGCTTCTTTTGACGCTCTAACAAATCATTCACTTTTTGCTGGTCTTTAAACTCTAAATTATCTTTCTCTTTATTCGATTTTTGCAGTTTTTCTATTTCCGAAATTTGCTTGTCTTGATTCTTTAAAGACTTCTCTAAACCATTGATATTACTGTTTTGTTGTTGCAACATTTGATCTTCCTTCTCTACCTCAGTAGCGATTCGGTCAGAAAACACAGCAGACTTTGTGCTTTTGAAATTATGAATTGCATCATTATCAAAAACCTCAAAATAATACTCGTAAGAAACGCCTTGCTCTACAGGCAAAGTACTTGGAAAAGAAAACACAAATTGATCGTAGACGTCTTTCTTTACATTCAAAAGTGCCTTCTTGGCGGTTTGCGGCTTATCTCTTTCATTGTAGACCACATACAACTTATATAAACCATAATCATCCGAAACTTGACCAACAACATATTTCTTCTCCGTTCTCAGGCTATCAGGAGCATTATCGACCGTAATTGTAGGGAATTGGTCCTTTATCACAGATATTTGATAGTTCAGTTTTTCATAATCAGCAACCTTATCATTCGATGTAATAATTTGATAATCTGTATTTTCAAAAATAGCTTTTGACAATAAGAATGTGTTTTCGTTCTTAGTAAACAGCGCTTTTGTTTTCAAGTCAGACCAAATCACTTTTTGTGTCGCCTGTGTGCTCATCTTCCAAGAAACCCTTGTCCCTTCTGGAATGATAGCGTTGCCTGAACCTTTGATTAGCTCAGTTTTCTTATGTAGGTACGACGGAAAATTCAATTGCATTTCAAAATTAGCAATCGACGGAACCGTGATCACCTTCAATTCATATTCTGGAGAAGTCACCGTATTTGCTTCAACATAAAACGGAATCGATGTTAACGGTTTCGAAAATTTATATTGAAATTCACCGGGCTTAACCGACTCCATAAAATAACTTTCGCCTTCAATAAAAATCATCACGTTTTCTGGAACCACTTTACCTTTTGTTTGTATGGTCAAGGTGAAATCTTTATTCTGCTCGGTTTGTATTTGTTTATTTAATACTACAAACTCAAATGGCGCGGGAGGAATAAATTGATTTTTGAAGTGCACTACTCTATTCAGACTCTGTGAAATCATGTCGCTATTCCCCGAAATGTAAAAGAAAGCGAAAAATAAAACTGGCAGTAATGCCAATGGAATATACTTTTTGTTGCTGTTGAAATTAATTGCATTTCCGAAAGGAATGGGTTGCAACGAATTTGCTTTTTGATCGATTGACGCCAGCAATAACTCCGATGGTAAACCTTGCGACGACAACTGCAGAAAATTGGTTAACTTGTCGTTGACTTCTGAAAAATGATTTCCAATAATGGTAGAAGCTTCATTATAGTTGATTCCCTTCTGAATCTTAAACAACTTAAATGTCGGAAACAAAATATAACGCAACAATAAAAATACTTCCACGCCGATAAAAGCCCAAAACAGGATGGTTCTTCCCATCGGTTTGAGCCAAAGAAAATACTCTACAAAAAGAACAAAAAGAAAATACAACAAACCTAAGCCAATAAAAAAAAGCATGCCGCGAATCAATTCATTCGTGTAGTACTTCTTGATAAATGCTTCTAATTTTTGATAAATAATGCTGGTAGAATCCAAGTGATCGCGTTTTATTTTAACAACCGATAAAAGTACGATTTTATCTGAATTAGAAAACGTTAAATAAAACGCAAACTTTTTCCGTTGGAAATGGCAAAAGGAATGACTAATTTTAGTTCAAAATTACTTTGATTATGAAATATTTATGGGCATATAGCATTCCCTTCGTTGGACTTCTTGGCGTTTACTGTGGTGGCGTTTGGATGTATGCTGCATTGGTGTTTGCCTTCATTATCATTCCGATATTAGAACTATTGCTTCCTATTGACGCTGATAATTACAGTGAATCCGCTATCGAAGAGCAACTAAGAAACAAACTTTTTGACATTTTGCTGTATTTGAATGTTCCGCTTGTTTATGGAATATTATTTTATTCTCTTCACAAATTAACGTCATCCACCCTAACGCAATCGGAACTCGTTGGAATGACCTTGAGCGTAGGAATCATTTTAGGTTCCAACGGAATTAATGTTGCTCACGAACTTGGTCACCGAACTTCCTTCATCGAAAAAATGTTGGGTAAATTGCTGTTAATTCCAAGCCATTACACCCATTTCTTTATCGAACACAATCACGGACATCATCTTCATGTTTCTACTCCCGAAGATCCTTCTACGGCGAAATACAATCAAAATCTCTATTCCTTCTGGATTCAAACAGTAGTTGGGACGTATGCGAAAGCATGGAAAATTCAACGCAAACTCAATGAAGTAGAACATCGCTCTTTCCTTTCTTTCAAAAACGATATGTTTTGGTTTACAATTATTCAATCGTCGTACTTGGTCGTAATCTATTTTTTCTTTGATTTTAATGGCTTACTATTCGCAACTTGCGCTGGTATTGTTGGATTCTTGCTATTAGAAACCATCAACTACATTGAACATTACGGCTTAAAAAGAAACTTACTACCATCAGGAAGATACGAACGCGTTTCCGAAAAGCACTCATGGAATTCCAATCACATTCTTGGACGCATTATGCTTTACGAACTCACACGACACAGCGATCATCACTACAAATCTCAAAAGAAATATCAAATCTTAGAATACCACGATGTGAGTCCACAATTGCCTTTTGGCTACCCAACAAGTATGGTACTTTCGTTTGTGCCGCCCTTGTGGTTTGCCGTGATGAACAAAAGAATACCAGCGGAAATGCGATAAAGACGCTCCGTTTTTTCGGTCATCAATTAACTCAAAATCCAACCTTCGATTTACTATCTTTGCCGAAAATTTTTAGACCATGTCAAAACCTGTTAGAGTTCGTTTTGCTCCAAGTCCAACCGGACCATTGCACATTGGCGGCGTTCGTACTGCCTTATTCAACTATTTATTTGCCAAAAAACACAATGGCGTTTTCTCTCTAAGAATTGAAGATACCGACCAAAACCGCTTTGTTCCCGGTGCTGAACAGTACATTTTTGAAGCATTAGATTGGTTAGGAATTGCGCCAAGTGAAACCGTTGGAAAGAACGAAAAATTTGGACCTTATCGTCAAAGTGAAAGAAAAGCGATTTACAAACAATATGCAGATCAATTGATTGCCTCTGGAAATGCTTATTATGCTTTTGATACGGCTGAAGCACTAGATATCCAAAGAAAACAACACGAAGAACAAGGCAAGACTTTTATTTACAATTGGCACAACCGAGAAAAATTAGATACGTCTTTAGTAATCTCAAAAGAAGAAACTGAAAAGCGAATTGCGGCTGGCGAAGATTTTGTCATTCGATTTAAAACTCCAGTCAATGAGACTCTACACTTACACGATATCATCCGTGGAGACATTCAATTTGAAACCAATCTTTTAGATGATAAGGTTTTGTTTAAGAGTGATGGCATGCCAACCTATCATTTGGCTAATATTGTTGACGATCATTTGATGGAAACCTCTCACGTGATTCGTGGCGAAGAATGGTTACCATCAATGCCATTGCACGTTTTGCTATACCGATCATTTGGATGGGAAGCTCCTGAATTTGCTCATTTACCTTTAATCTTAAAGCCAGTCGGCAATGGGAAATTATCCAAACGCGATGGAGATAAATTAGGATTTCCGGTATTTCCGTTAGAATGGAAGACAGAAGAAGGCATTTCATCAGGTTACCGAGAAAACGGATTTTTCCCCGAAGCTGTAATCAATTTCTTAGCGCTTTTGGGCTGGAACGACGGAACTGACAAAGAATTATTTTCATTAGATGAATTGGTTGAAGCCTTCGATTTGAACCGTGTGCACAAGTCGGGAGCCAAGTTCGATCCTGATAAAAACAAATGGTTCAATCATCAATATTTGCAAAAGCAAACGAACGAAAGTTTAGCCAATTCCTTTTCGTCAATACTTAATGAAAAAGGTATTTCTATTGAAAATGAAAAATTAGTTATGGTTGTTTCCTTAATAAAAGAACGTGCGAACTTTGTTGCGGAATTTTGGGAAATGAGCGATTTCTTTTTTGAAGCACCAACGTCTTATGATGAAAAAGCTTCTAAAAATTGGAAGGAGGACACGCCAGCATTGATGAATCAATTAATAGCAATCATAAGATCTATTGATGATTTTAGCAGTTTAAACATTGAAACCATCGTCAAGGATTGGATGACTCAAAACGAAATCGGCATGGGAAAAGTGATGCAGCCGTTTCGATTGAGTTTGGTTGGAGCTTTAAAAGGCCCGCATCTTTTTGATATTGTGGCGCTTATTGGAAAAGAAGAAACCATCAAGCGTTTAGAGAAAGCGATTGCTACTTTATAAAATAAAAAAAGCTCCCAAATTCGGGAGCTTTTTTTATAAACTAATTAGCAATTGCCCACTCAACAATCCTATATTTCCTTTAAACTTATCGCCGTTATTTAAGGCTTTCAAATCATCGTCTTTGTTGAGTTTGTTCATAATACTATTCAAACCATATTGGTAAAAAACAAGTGCTCGAACGACTCTTCCACCTGCAGAAATACCGAAATATAAATTTCCGTTGATGGTCGTTACATCAACAATATCTTCTGCCTTTAAACCGGTTCCTGAAATCAAATTATCTTTTTTTTCTTTGTCAATTCTGAGCTTTCCATTGACTTGCAAAACGGGTCCAAAATCTAAAGAAACATGATCTTCAACCAAATTATAACTCATCAACAATTTTATTTGCACTCCTGAAAGTGTGTATTTTACATCTTCTTTTTTGAATGATGTATTTGCTGTTTCTAATGAAAATGTACTTTCTGTGAACTGCATTCCGAAAATCATACTAAAATCATTGTAATAATTCCCTCGCACTGATAATCCGGCAATCCAGCCCGTTCCGGGTTTTGCTTTGAAGTTACTAGACAATAAAGACAGTTGAGTGACGCCGGCTGAAATTCCAATGCGGTTTCCGTCTCGGTAACCGTATTGCGCTGTGGCGACATTTGAACAATACAAAGCAAGTAGTAATAATAGAATTTTTTTCATCTCTTTTAATAATAACAGAAGCTAAAGTAGTTTGTTTTTTGTAATTTGTTGCAAAATTCAATCTTAAATCAAATATTATGAGTACTATCTTATTGGCATTTTTGTTCTTCGGACTATTTATTCTCTTTTCGTCCTTCTTTACGGTAAAGCAGCAGACCGCTGTTATCATTGAACGATTTGGTAAGTTTTTGAGTATTCGCCAATCTGGACTGCAACTAAAAATTCCCTTAATCGATCGAATTGCAGGTCGCGTCAATCTAAAAATTCAACAATTGGATGTGATTATTGAAACGAAAACCAAGGATAATGTTTTTGTAAAACTGAAAGTTTCTGTGCAATTTATGGTGGTAAAAGATACCGTTTACGACGCATTTTATAAATTAGAATATCCGCACGATCAAATCACATCGTATGTTTTTGATGTCGTAAGAGCTGAAGTTCCTAAACTAATTCTTGACGATGTTTTTGAACGAAAAGATGATATTGCTATTGCAGTAAAAAGAGAATTAAACGAAGCGATGACCACTTACGGATATACAATTATTAACACTTTAGTGACCGATATTGATCCTGATATTCAAGTAAAAAACGCCATGAACAGAATCAACGCCGCTGATCGTGAGAAAACAGTGGCTGAATTTGAAGCAGAAGCATCTAGAATTCGAATTGTCGCTAAAGCCAAAGCAGAAGCGGAAAGTAAACGTTTACAAGGCCAAGGTATTGCCGATCAAAGACGCGAAATTGCTAAAGGATTGGTGGAAAGTGTTGATGTTTTGAACAAAGTAGGGATCAATTCGCAAGAAGCTTCCGCATTGATTGTCGTGACACAACATTACGATACTTTGCAAGCTATTGGAGCCGATACCAATTCGAATTTAATTCTTTTACCCAATTCTCCTCAAGCGGGAAGCGATATGCTAAACAATATGGTAGCAAGTTTTACCGCGAGTAATTTAGTTGGTGAGTCGATGAAGAAAGGAATGAAAATCGATAAACAACTAAAAAACAGTAAACCTCCGAAAGAGAATGATGAAAATCAAGAAGAGGAACAACAATAATTTAAAAAGAAAAAGAGACTTAATCGTCTCTTTTTCTTTTTAAAATCCACTTGATTAAATAGGGCAGTGCTATATTGATGACGTCCATGTAGGAATTAGCGAAAATCGTCTTGTAGGAACTCAAAAAATTACTCACGATTCCTTGTGGCGTGAAGCTTTCTTTTGTCTTTTGAAAACTTAAAACGAGCTTTTGATATTCGATTTCTTTCTCGAGTTTTAAGATCTCAAGATCTTTTTCAATCTGGGCATAAGACGAATATTTCTTAGTTTCCATTACTTAATCGTTAAAGAAGATTTCTGAAAAATTCTCCATCACTTTACCTTCTATTATTTTGTCCTTGATTAGAAACAGAAGCGCTGTAAATACTGCATAAACTCCCGCAACAACTAGGAATCCTAACGCGTAACTGCCTAATGATTTACCTATCGCAAAGGCAGCAGCCACCGAGCAAAAAAGCAAAACCATACTGAAACATAAGAGAATTAAAGTAAACTTGAGAATCATCGTTGTCGACTTCATCGCAACCTTAAATCCCCATAATTTATAATAAGCGACACTCTTTTCAAGGTACACATGCACTTGTTCTTGAATATCTTCTGTATGTTCTTTTAATTCATCAAAAGCCATAAGCGTAAGTTTTGGTTCAATTATTTTTGCAACTTCGCATTCTCCTTTTTTAGGTCTGCCAATTTCGTTTCTAAAAACGAAATCACATCTTCGGTTTTATGACTCATGTTCGATACGAGATCATCGTAAGTTTCTTCTAAATCAAATTGCGTGTTTGACGCTTTCGATCTAAATTGTTCAGTTGCACTATCAATTTTATTTTTGAGATTTTTCTTAGCTTCATCAAATCCGTCTTTGATTTTTTCTCTAGTTTTTGATCCTTTATCAGGAGCCATCAAAATTCCGGCAACAGCTCCAATTGCTGCGCCAGCCAAAAGTGCTAAAAGGGTATTTCCTGTGTTATTTGACATGATATTGTGTATTAAAATTAAACTTAACTAAAGGTACGGCTTTTGTTAACAAGTCTGTGTTAATAACCGGAAAATTTGCTTAATAAGTTCAAATTTATCATTTAGACTTGTTGTATTGACGTAATTTTTAAAAAATATACGGTAAGTCAAAAAATAAATAAATGTTGTTTATAACTGAAATATGAGGTTTGTTTTTAATAGTTGTTCGCAATAGATTTTTGAATTAAGATAGTTTTTGATAATAATAGAAAAGCGCCCTGATTAGAGCGCTTTTTTATTTAAATTATCTATTGTCGAAAACTACATCGAAAAAAGGAGTTCTTTTACTTTTTCGTCTTTTTCTGTTGTTTTGAGATTTTCAAGAAATGAACGTAAAGCTTGCGATGAAACATCGTCTTTTCGTAAATTATGAATCGCCTCAATTCTCACAAACGGAGATTCACTTCTAAGCGACATGGTATACAATTTTTGAATGGTCTCTTCGTCAAAATCCTTGGGCGCAATTTGACTAGAATGTTTCAACATATAGTTAGCAAATAATAATGAACTCTTATTATTGGCAATATTTTTCTTCAATACATTTTGCAGTAAACTAAAATTCGTCACCGCCTGAATGCTGTCCTTGATTGCATTTTCCACTTCACTTCGCTCCGAATCTGAATCTACCTTAAAGAATTTGTTGATTTCCTTTAAAGAATTATTCAAGCTATTTTCTTCTTTTTTGCCTTTCTCTTCCCACGCGTCTTTGAGTCCAACTGTTCTATTAAAAACCAAACTTTCAGCCACAGAATCCTTATCCACAGTAAAATAACCCAAACGTTGGAATTGAAATTTATCTTCAATCTGAGCATTCTTCAAACTTGGCTCTACATAACCGGTAACAATTTTCAAAGAATCTGGATTAACGAACTCAAGGAAATCTTTTTCTTTATGCGAATCAGGCGCTTCATCCACAAACAAACGATCGTACAAACGCACTTCAGCTGGTACAGCATGCGCAATAGAAACCCAATGTAAAGTTCCAGATACTTTTCTTTGACTGGCTTCCGTTCCACTTCCGCTTAAACTTTCGGTATCATAAGTTGCGTAAATTTCAGTAATTATTCCCGAATTATCCTTGATAACGCTTTCTCCCTTAATGATATAGCCGTTTTTTAATCGAGCTTCTTTACCGATACTTAACCGGAAGAACTTCGCTGGAGCTTCTTCTAAAAAGTCTTCTCTTTCGATGTATAATTCTCTCGAAAAAGGTACTTTTCGAAAACCTGCACTGTCGTCTTCTTGGTTGTTTTTAGCTTCCAGCCATTCTACGTGTCCTTCTGGATAATTTGTAATCACCAACTTTACCGGATCTAAAACTGCCATGACTCTTGGAGCAGTCTTGTTCAAATCTTCTCTGATGCAAAACTCTAAAACCGAAACGTCTATTAGATTATCGCGCTTGGCAATTCCAGTCGTATTAGCAAAATTGCGAAGTGATGCCGGCGTATAACCTCTTCTTCTCAAGCCGGAAATCGTAGACATTCTCGGATCATCCCAACCTTTTACATGGTTTTCCTTTACCAATTGCAAGAGTTTTCTTTTACTAACAACAGTATGACTTAGATTTCTTCTAGCAAACTCCCGTTGCTTTGGACGCACAAGATTGGCATCATATATTTGATCCAAAAACCAATCGTATAATTCACGGTGCGGCAAGAATTCTAAAGTACAGAAAGAATGTGAAATTTGTTCTAAATAATCACTTTCTCCATGCGCCCAATCGTACATTGGATAGATACACCATTGGTCACCAGTTCGATGATGGTGTTTGTGCAGAATGCGATACATAATAGGATCTCGCATTAACATATTGGTCGACTTCATATCTATCTTCGCACGAAGAATGTGAGTTCCTTCCTCAAACTCACCCGATTTCATCCTTTGAAAAAGATCTAAATTCTCTTCAACAGATCGATTGCGATAAGGACTGTCGGTCCCTGCTGCAGATGGCGTGCCTTTTTGAATAGCCATTTCCTCAGAAGATTGACTGTCTACATATGCTTTTCCTTTCTTAATGAAATCAATCGTCCAATCGTATAATTGCTGGAAATAATCAGAAGCATAACGCTCTTCAGCCCACTCATAACCCAACCATTGAACATCTCTTTTGATAGCATCCACAAATTCTTGTTCTTCTTTCGCTGGATTGGTATCGTCAAAACGCAGGTTAACCGGCGCTTTATAATCGATTCCCAAACCAAAATTCAACGCAATAGCACTGGCGTGACCAATATGCAAATATCCATTAGGTTCTGGTGGAAAACGAAAACGCAATTTTGAAGTTGATAAGCCATTTTTCAGATCTTCTTCAATAATTTGCTCGATAAAATTCAATGCTTTTTCTTCCGTTGACATATTCAAAAATTTGATTCGCAAAGTTATTAAAATAGTTGGTAAATTCGTCCTACTGTTGATTTGCTTGTTTGATTTTATTACTACAAACAAATATTTCATACTTTTACTAAAAAGACACTAAATCCAATTCATTTATAATTTCATGGGAACTATCAAATTAAAAAATATCAGAACCTATTCCTATCACGGTTGTCTATTGGAAGAAGGAAAAATCGGATCAGATTATAAAGTTGACTTAGAAGTTAAAACCGATTTGCGTAAATCTTCCATTTCTGACGCACTTGAAGACACGGTTGACTATGTAATTTTGAATCGAATTGTAATGGAAGAAATGGAGATTCGTTCTAAATTACTTGAGCACGTCGCACATCGGATTATTGCTAGGATTTTTAAAGAAATTCCATCTATTTCTAGAATTGTACTAGCGGTTTCTAAAATCAATCCTCCTATAGATGGTGATGTTGAAGCGGTTACCATCGAAATGGAGGAGTACAGAAATTGATACCCAAAAGAATTTCAAGATTAAAATATGAAATTCAAAATTATTTATTAAGTTTGCCGTCCAATACACAATGGCGTCGTGGCCGAGCGGCTAGGCTGGGCTCTGCAAAAGCTCCTACTCCGGTTCGAATCCGGACGATGCCTCAAAACCTTCAATTAATTTTGAAGGTTTTTTTTATGGTTCATTTTTAGAAAAAATGAATTAAAGTTGCTGTTCGAATCCGAACGATCCAGTGGGAAGGCTATTACTTATTGGAGACTTTTTTTAATTGTGAATTTTTCTTATTATGAATTTTGAAAAATTCATTTAAAGTGAATTCTAACTAATAATAGTTTAGTCTATCTTCTCCAAAGCCTTTTTAACCAATTTTTGCTCACTAGGAAACCATCCTTGAAACATTAAAGTCAAGCCAAAAATCACCAACAAAATGCTAATCAATTTCTTAATTTTTAAAATATTTGTTGGGGTCATTTTACTTCTTAATTGTTTGGCTAAAAGTACTTTGCCAATATCTACAACTAAATAAGTCAGTAATACCGTGGAAAAAAAAGTGATCATTCTAGAAGTTTCTAATTCTAATTTTGGACCAATAGTGATGAGAATCATGAACCAAAACAACAATACACCTACATTGATAAAATTTAGAAAGAAACCCTTAAAAAACAATCCAAGATAGTTTTTCTTGATCAACTCATCTACGGGTATTTCCTCCACTTTTTTGCTAACTTTTTTTAGTTTTATAAATGAAATGATGCCATAAGTTAGCATCATAATACCTCCAAAAATAAAAATGGCGGGATCATTTTTTATAGTTTGAATAAGCTGATAACTACTAAAATAAGCGACTGCGATAAACAATACATCTGCTAAGACAACACCAAAATCAAAAACCATGGCTGCCCTAAAACCTTTTACAGCACTGGTTTCTAATAAAACAAAAAAAACCGGACCCACTAGAAAGCTGAGAAAAATACCTAAAGGAATGCCAGTCAAAATATCTTCAATCATCTATTGGTTTTGATGTAAAAATAACAATAAATTTTTAATCTTCTTTTTCGTAGATTTTTCCTCCAGCAATGATTTTCTTATTAATTCTTTTCGGTTTGCCATAAATATAAACTTTTCCACCAGCCCTGCATTTAGCATTTGCCAAATCAGAAACTCGAACCGATCCTTCGGCACCAGTATTTGCAGTAATTGTTGCTGAAGTTGTTTGTAATTTTTCTGCCTTATATACGCTTCCTGAATTAAGTAAAACGTCTTGACTGTCTGCTTTACCCTCAAGGCTTACCTTTGAACCGTCATTCATTTTCACAATTAAATTTTTTACATCTATAGTCAATTCTACTATCGATCCTTCTTTGGTGATTATATCAAAATCCTCTGAAGACATTACTGACTCACTAGCGATTCTAGAACCTTCATTTGCCTCTACAGCTTTCAATTGAGTATAATAAACCATCGCTGAAATAGCATCTCCCCTCAACATTTTAGTTAATGGCATTCTAATCTTTAATTCGCCATTCTTGTTAATTAACTCTACTTCATCCGAACCCGAACCGTTCAAGCTAACTTTGTTCTCATCTGACGGAATTAACATGACATCAATTTGATCAAAAGCGGTCACTTTAGTAAAATCACCGACATTTTTTTCTTGAGCAAACATCCATTTTGTAGTCAATAAGACCAATAAAAAACCGATTTTATTCATATTATTCGTTTTTTCTAATAAAATGAAAATCCAATTGCTTTTTCACCAAATCAGCATTCTTCACTTTGACAATGACTTCATCGCCAAGTTGTAAAATGTTCTTCGAAATCTCACCAACCAAAGCATATTGTTTGTCATCAAACGTGTAATAATCGTCTTTTATTTCGCGAATTCTGCACATGCCTTCGCATTTATTCTCAACAATTTCTACATAAATTCCCCATTCTGTAACGCCAGAAATAACACCTAAAAACTCGAGATCTTTATGGTCTTGCATGTATTTAACTTGCATGTATTTGATGCTATCGCGTTCGGCATTGGTTGCTAATCCTTCCATATTAGAAGAGTGTTGACATTTCTCTTCGTACAATTCAGCATCAACCGATTTTCCGCCATCTAAATAAAACTGCAATAATCGATGCACCATCACGTCAGGGTAACGTCTGATGGGTGAAGTGAAATGCGAATAATAATCGAATGCCAATCCATAATGACCAATATTATCAGTCGAATATTTGGCTTTACTCATACTTCGAATCGTGAGTGTATCTACTAAATTCTGTTCTTTTTTACCGACAACATCATTCAATAAATTGTTCAATGATTTTGAAATATCTGCTTTAGACTTGAAATTTATGTTATAACCAAACTTCGAAATGATTGTTTGTAAGTTGATTAATTTGTCTTCATTTGGCTCATCGTGAATTCGATAAACAAAGGTTTTCTTTTGCTTTCCTATAAACTCAGCGACTTTTCTATTTGCTAGAAGCATAAATTCTTCTATCAAATGATTGGCATCTTTCGATATTTTAAAGTACACGCCTTCTGGTTCACCAGCATCATTCAAATTAAATTTTACTTCTACTTTATCAAACGAAATCGCGCCTTCATTCATTCTATTGCGTCGAAGGATTTTTGCTAATTCATCCAACTTTAAAGTCGCAGCAACAATGTCATCTTTGACTACATAGGATTTTCCTGTAATGGAAGTTTCTATTGGAATCGTATTATTTTTAGTTTCGATAATGTACTGCGCTTCTTCATAAGCAAATCGCTGATCCGAAAAAATCACCGTTCTCCCGAACCATTGATTGATCACTTGCGCTTTTTCATTGATTTCAAAAATGGCAGAAAAGGTATATTTCTCTTCTTGAGGTCTTAATGAACAAGCGAAATTCGACAACACTTCTGGCAACATTGGTACCACCCGATCTACTAAATAAACCGATGTTGCTCTGTTAAAAGCTTCGTCGTCTAAGATTGTTCCTTCTTGTAAATAATAAGAAACATCGGCAATGTGAATTCCGATTTCGTAGTTTCCATTCTCTAATTTTTTGAAAGACAACGCATCATCAAAATCTTTTGCATCTTTAGGATCGATCGTGAATGTCAAGGTATCGCGCATATCACGACGCTTTTTGATTTCACTTTCCTGAATGGAAGTATCAATTTTTTGAGCGAACAATTCTACTTCTATCGGGAAATCATAAGGCAATCCGTATTCCGCTAAAATCGCATGAATCTCGGTATCATGTTCCCCTGGTTTTCCTAAAACTTTAATAATAGAACCAAACGGACTATCAGCTTTCTTCGGCCAATCTTCAATTTTTGCGATCACGACATCGCCTTGCTGCGCTTCACCAATTTTGTCTTTTGGAATAAAAATATCGGTATACATTTTGGCATTTGCTGTTGTGACAAAGGCAAAATTCTTTTGAATATCGATTACACCAACAAACTCAGATTTCGCGCGTTCTAAAACTTCAATGACTTCTCCTTCAGGACGCTTTCCTTTTCTACGATTGTACACATAGACTTTTACTTTATCTTTATCTAATGCGTGATTTAAGTTGTTGGTTGGTATAAAAACGTCTTCTTCAAATTCTTCACAAAGGAAATAAGCAGTTTTACGGGAAGTCATATCAATTGTGCCTTCGTAATAATCTTGGCTGATTGCTTTGACTAAATACTTTCCAGGTTCCGACTCGATAATGACTTTTTGTGCAGCTAAAATCTTTAAATCTTTGATGATTTCATTTCTACTTTTCGTATCATCAAGCTCTAAAATGGCTCCTATTTGTTTGTAGTTGAAAGGTTTATTAGCGTTTTGAGATAGTATTTTTAATATTTTTTCGGAGTACGTTTTCTCCTTTTTTCCAAACTTTTTGGGTTTCTTGCTCATCTTGTCTTTTCTTAAAGTTTGAAAATTACAAAATAGTTGTAAGTTATAAGTTATAAGTTGGGTGTTTTAATAGAAAAGTAACATTTACCTATCTTTATAAAAAAAAGATGGAAGCTTTTGAAGTTATTGCTATATTCAATTTCACTCATGAAATCATTATTATCAAACATCGGTTGGAACAAGAAGGAATCGCTTATTTTTTTGAAAACGAAGCTACTTTAGGTATAGCGCCTTTTTATAACAACGCTCTAGGTGGGATTAAATTAAAAGTACATCCCAACGATTTTGAAATTGTTCGATTGATTTTAGAAGAATTGAAAGGTGGAAATTTGACTATTGCTTGAGAGTTGTCAACATTTATTAAAAACAACAAAAAGAAAATTTAAATTTAAATTATTTTATGATGGTTATTATAGCGTGTTAATACTTACAATAACTTTCTATTTTAAATTTGAATTTTGTAGTTACCTTTTTTTATAACGATTTGTTAACATACTTTTCGCATGATAAATCGCTCATTTTGAAGTTGAATTTTAAAACTATCAACAGTTGTTCACAATCAAAAACGAATTGGTTTTGTAAATAAGTTTATTGCCGTTTTTTGTTAACAAAGATGTTTGAATAGCGCATAACTTTTCTAAAAAAAAGCCAAACTAAATTTGTTTTTTTCATCTCAGTTTTGGATTACAATTTAATCGCACACCAACAAGAAAAAGTTCTGATTTTATATATTTAGTTATGAACAACCCATGTTAAATTAAAGTAAATTGAATATCAAGCGTTTAGGAAAATCTATTAACATAACGTAAAACTAACGATTTATAAATATTAAAATAGCTGATTTTAAATCACTTATGTTTTTTAGCGACGAATACTCGAATTTTTAAATCTTAATTTAATGCAGCTGTGGCTAACTTTTTTACTTCAAAGATTATACAACACTTAAAAGAATTACTTCACCAAGATTGATTAATTTTGCCTCATATCACAACACCTTAAAAAAATGAAAATAGCCATTGGTAACGACCACGCCGGACCCGATTATAAAAAAGCCATTCTCGACATGCTTCAAACCAAAGGATATGAAGTCACAAACTATGGAACCGATACTTTTGATAGCGTAGATTATCCGGATTTTGGACATCCGGTTGCCAACGATGTGTCTGAAGGGAAAGTTAGTTTTGGCATCGTTATTTGTGGTAGTGGAAACGGAATTGCTATGACAGTAAATAAACATTCAAATGTACGTGCTGCTCTCTGCTGGACAAAGGAAATTGCGCAATTAGCGAGGCAACACAATGATGCTAATATTATCAGTATTCCTGCTCGTTTTACATCCATTCAGCAAGCTGTTGAAATGGTAGAAGTATTCTTAAATACTTCGTTTGAAGGCGGTAGGCATGCAAATAGAGTAGATAAAATTAAATGCTAAAATTAAATATTCCAGATTTTGACCTCGTAGAAGACTGCATTTCTTTTGGCAGAAAGGTTGCGCTATTTACTTTTTTAATTGGTAGCGCTATTCTTGGGGCGTATTATATTTATAACGACAGTAGTTTCCTTTTTTTGAGCCTTTTCTTTATGGTAGCTTCCTTTTTTACCAATACCTTTATTTTTATAAAACTCCTCTTTTGTTGGATTGCGAATAAGACCCACAGAAAGAAAATTGGTAACACGATGCTTTTATTATTACTCAACATTCCAATTGCCTATGCTTATGTGAAAATTGGTTTAGAGATTACTAGCAAATCATTTTCGATTCATTAAAATCAACGCCATGAATGCAATTCAGTTTATTCAAAGCCAAGTCAATACTGCGCCAAAAAATATTGAAAACACCATCAAACTTCTCGAAGAAGATTGCACGATTCCCTTTATTTCTCGATATCGAAAAGATCAAACCGGAAATCTTGACGAGGTTGTCATTGAACAAATTGCCAAGCGCAAGAAACAATACGATGAGATTGTAAAACGCAAAGAAGCGATTCTAAAATCGATTGAAGAGCAGCAAGCATTAACACCGGAATTGGCGAAAAAAATCCAGGATAGTTTCGATTTGCAAGAACTCGAAGACTTGTATTTACCTTATAAAAAGAAGAAAAAAACCAAAGCTGATGTCGCACGCGAAAACGGATTGGAGCCACTCGCCAAAATCATCATGGCGCAAAATAATGATGATGTCGATTTTATAGCTTCCCGTTATTTGAACGATAAAGTAATCAATGAAGACGAAGCGTTGCAAGGAGCTCGCGATATCATCGCCGAATGGATTAATGAAAACACTTATGTTAGAAAGTTGTTGCGCAGACTCTTTACTCGAACTGCCTTGATCACGACCAAAGTTGTGAAGGCCAAGAAAGACGACGAAAATGCGCAAAAATTTAGTCAATATTTCGATTGGTCGGAAAACATCACCAAAGCGCCAGCCCATCGATTGTTGGCGATGCTCCGTGCGGAAAATGAAGGTTTTATTAAGATTAAAGTTGAAATCGAATCTGACGACGCGATTGCCAATATTGAAGACACCATCATCAAAAGAAATAATGATTGTACGCCGCATCTCAAATTAGCAATCGAAGACAGTTATAAGAGGTTATTGACGCCAGCCATTTCGAATGAAACTTTGCAAGAGGCCAAAGCCAAAGCGGATGCGAATTCGATTCAGGTTTTTGCGTCTAATTTGAGTCAATTATTGTTGGCGCCACCTTTGGGCGAGAAACGAATTTTGGCGATTGATCCCGGTTATCGCAGTGGTTGTAAAGTGGTTTGTTTGGACGAAAAAGGCGATTTGCTTTACAACGAAACCATTTATCCGCATGCGCCACAGCACGAGGACGTGATTGCGATGAAGAAAATTCGATCGATGGTCAATGCTTATAAAATAGACGCCATTTCTATTGGCAATGGAACGGCGTCGAGAGAAACCGAATTTTTTATTAAGAAAATTGCGTTCGACAAATCCGTTCAAGTTTTTGTCGTAAGTGAAGCGGGCGCGTCGGTGTATTCCGCATCTAAAATCGCCAGAGAAGAATTTCCCAACTTTGATGTTACGGTTCGGGGTTCTGTTTCTATTGGGCGAAGACTTTCAGATCCGTTGGCGGAGTTGGTCAAAATAGATCCAAAATCGATAGGAGTAGGGCAGTATCAGCACGATGTTGATCAAACAAAACTGAAAGAAGAACTAGATACGACGGTAATTCGATGTGTGAATTCTGTCGGGATTAATATCAATACCGCTAGCAAATCTTTGTTGAGTTATGTCAGTGGAATAGGGGAAAAGTTAGCGGAAAACATTGTCCAATATCGAAATGAAAACGGTCCTTTTCACGACAGAAAAGAATTGAAAAAAGTGCCGCGATTAGGCGAAAAAGCCTATCAACAAGGTGTTGCATTTATCAGAATTGCGAATGCGAAGAATCCATTAGATGGATCGGCGGTGCATCCGGAAGCCTATCCAATTGTTGAGAAGATGGCGAAAGATTTAAAGATTTCTGTCAACGAATTGATCGCCAATAAAGAAAAGACAGCGCAAATCAAACCGGAAACTTATGTGACGGCTGAAATAGGAATTTTAGGTTTAAAAGACATCATCAAAGAACTCGAAAAACCCGGATTAGATCCCAGAAAATCAGCCAAAATTTTTGAATTTGATCCGAACGTCAAATCGATTAAGGATGTGAGAATCGGAATGATTGTGCCTGGAATTGTCAACAACATTACCAATTTCGGTTGTTTTGTCGATATCGGAATAAAGGAAAGTGGCTTGGTTCATATTTCACAACTCAAAGCTGGCTTCGTGTCGGACGTCAACGAAGTAGTAAAATTACATCAGCACGTTGAGGTAAAAGTAACCGATGTGGATGAAGACAGAAAGCGAATACAGCTTACAATGATTTTGTAAGGAAACACTAGAAAATAAAAATTCCAAATCCCAATAGATACTATTGGAATTTGGAATTTTTTAATTTGGAATTTATCAGTCTATAATACCTGATTATTTGGTTTCCTCTGATTTCTTCTCAGCAGGTTGTTCGTCTTTTGCAGCGTTTTTAAATTCTTTGATTCCGCTACCCAAGCCTTTCATTAATTCTGGAATTTTCTTCCCTCCGAAAAGTAAAAGAACGACCAATAATATAATAAGAATTTCTGTAATGCCTAATCTTCCCATGTTGAAATAATTTGTTGCCGAAGCAAAATTGGTAATATATAACGTCACAAAGATATACAGAATTATGAAAAGTTTTCTTTTAATAGCAAATATTTATGACTCCGATGCGCTGGCGTAAAGATGGGATTAGGTATATTCTCAATAACTCCTCAAACATTAATTTCTATATTTGCATTCTAAATAAAGAGCATGTCGGAAAAGAGACTCAAACGTCAATTAATTAAGAAGAAACTATTTACAAAAAACCGCTTGGTGATTTTGAATGAGGATTCTTTTGAAGAAATTTTTTCTTTGCGTTTGACCTTGATGAATGTCTTCGTAGTGGCTACCATAGGAGCTATTCTAATCATCACAATCACTACATTTCTTATTGCTTTTACACCATTACGGGAGTTTATTCCGGGTTACGCTTCTGATGAACTGAAAAGAAATGCAACAGAATTGGCCTTAAAATCGGATTCTTTGTCAAATTCGATCAAAAAAAATGAAGCGTATATTGCTTCGATAAAGAGAATACTCACAGGCGATTTAGACTATGCTAAATTCAGTAAAGATTCAATTTATGCTGCTCAATTTGACGAAAACTCGGAGGAGAATAAAGCGAGCAAAGCAGAGTTGGAATTGCGAAATCAAGTAATGCAGGAAGATAAATACAATCTTTTTGAAAAGGCGCAACCAAAAGTGAATAGCGTGCTTTTTGCCCCAGTTAAGGGATCTATTACGGAAAGATTTAGTTTAAGAAATAAACATTTTGCGATAGATATTGCCGTAGCAAAGGACACTCCTATTAAAGCCGCATTGAACGGTACAGTTATTTTTGCTGATTGGACACCAAGTACCGGAAATGTAATTATTATTAGACATAATAATGGATTCTTAACGGTATACAAACACGCAGCTTCACTCACCAAGAGCCAAGGAGATGTCGTGCGAACAGGTGAAGTCATAGCCTTGGCTGGATCTACTGGAAAAGAATCAACAGGAGTGCATTTGCATTTTGAGTTATGGAAAGATGGATACGCCATCGACCCTACGCAATTCATTGAATTTGAATAGAAGAAAGATGTCATTAAAAACGATTGCTGCCAAAATATTTGCTGATTATATCTATAAGAAAACCAATCGATGGGCGAATAATCCTATTGTAACGCAGCAGCATGTTTTTAATGAATTGATTCAAAAAGCAAAAAACACAAAGTTTGGGAAAGATCATAATTTTGATGCTATCGGAACATTTGAAGATTTTGCAAAACAAGTTCCCGTCAAAGATTACGAAGGACTACGAAATTATGTAGATCTGGTAGTTCAAGGAGAAGAAAACATTCTTTGGCCAGGAAAACCATTGTATTTTGCCAAGACATCGGGAACAACTTCTGGAGCTAAATACATTCCACTCACCAAAGAATCAATGCCGTATCATATCGAAGCGGCACGAAATGCAATTTTACATTATATACATGAAACAGGAAATGCAGAATTTGTTGATGGTAAGATGATTTTTTTACAAGGAAGTCCGATTTTAGAGGAAAAAAATGGAATTCAACTAGGCAGACTTTCTGGAATTGTTGCTCATTATGTCCCAAATTATTTGCAGAAAAATAGACTTCCCTCATTAAAAACAAATTGTATTGAAGATTGGGAAACTAAAGTTGATGCGATTGTGGAAGAAACAATCAATGAAAACATGACGGTAATTTCAGGGATTCCGTCTTGGGTTCAAATGTATTTTGAAAAACTTCAAGAAAAATCTCAAAAACCTGTCGGAACGCTATTTAAGAATTTCAATCTGTTTATTTACGGCGGTGTAAACTACGAGCCTTATCGCGCTAAATTTGAAAATTTAATCGGGCGAAAAGTTGATAGTATCGAATTATTTCCAGCATCGGAGGGTTTTTTTGCCTATCAAGATTGTCAGAACGAGAAAGGAATGTTGCTGCTTTTAAATTCAGGAATCTTCTATGAATTTGTAAGAGTAGATGAATTTCACAATGAAAATCCAAAGCGTCATACAATCGGCGAAGTAGAAATAGGCGTCAATTATGTCTTGATCATCTCTACTAATGCAGGACTTTGGGCGTACAATATCGGAGATACGGTACAGTTTACTTCGACGAATCCTTATCGCGTCATTGTCTCCGGAAGAATCAAACATTTTATTTCTGCATTTGGTGAGCACGTTATTGCGAAAGAAGTGGAACAAGCGATGCAAGAAGCGCTGATTGGAACAGCAATTCGAATTAATGAATTTACAGTCGCGCCGCAAATCACACCGAAATCAGGTTTGCCTTACCACGAATGGTTTATCGAATTTGAAAATCCGCCAGAAGACGAAAACAGTTTTATAGAAGCTATTGATCAATCGATGAGAGCTCAAAATGTCTATTACGACGATTTGATTCAAGGAAATGTGTTGCAAAAACTAAAGATCACTAAAGTTGTGAAGAATGGCTTTCAAGATTATATGAAATCAATAGGAAAATTAGGTGGTCAAAATAAGATTCCTAGATTAAGTAATGATAGAGCCATTGTTGATAAGCTACAAAGTTACTAAGAGATGAAATCCATACTATTTTATATATCTTTTCTATATTTTGGAGGTACAATCATGTCGGCTCAAGTCAAGGGAATTGTTATTGATCGTGTCACGAAGAATCCAATTCCGTATGTCAGCATTTGGGTTGAAAATGAAAACAATGGCACAACCGCAGAAGAAAACGGTGCGTTTCAAATGACCTATTCAGGAAAAAGCAAAAATCTTCTTTTTTCCGCATTGGGATATGAAAAGAAAACAGCGTTAATTTCAAGTGAAATGAAGGTTGAAATGACTCCAAACACAATTGAATTAAAAGAAGTTGTACTTACCAAGAAATATGGCACACGAGAGATAGAAATAGGTCAGACAGACAGTCCGTTTTTGCAGGCTTATGAGAATGGGCCCCGAATAGACCTTAAGTTTTTTCCTTATAAAGCAAAGTATAAAAAAACAAAATTTATCAAGCAAGTTGTCTTAAATACAGATAGCAGAATTGAAGAAGCGACACTTAAATTACATTTTTATAAGGTGGACCCAGAAGGTTTGCCTGGTGATGAACTTCTAGAAAAAGAATTTGTTGCTACGGTTAATAAAGGAGTAAAGAAGACATTATTCAATTTATCAGGTTTTGATTTGCGAATGCCAAAAAATGGTCTTTTTGTGGGCTTTGAGCGACTCAAAATCGAAAAGAACAAAGCCGAAAAGTCGATTCGAGATGCTAACACAGGAACTAATATTGTTCAAACAACATTTTACCCATTAATACTTTACAATAGGGTGGAAAGGGATTTCCGATATACATTTATAAGTGGCAAATGGACCAGAGAATCGCTTACTGCGGCGCCAGGCGAGTCAAACAAAATAACTATTTATGAACCAGCAATTAACCTGATTCTTGTAAACTAACAGATAAAAAACATACATTTGCAACTTTAGAGGCTAAATTCGTGAAACATGGGCTTGATATGAGAAGGAAGTTTGCGAATTGTTGTTAGAAATCAAAATATTAATGAAAGAAATAAAAAACATTGTACGGTCGAGAGCACAAGAATCATCAAGTGCTGTTGAAAAATTGTACATTACCATGCGCCATTTATTTAACAGAGGATTCTACAAACCGATGGGCGTTTCAGGTGAAACTTTGAGGGAAGCATTATTATCGCTACGCCCAGAAATTTATGGAAGTATAGCAGAAGAAAAAGTAGAGCTGGATGGGCTTTTGTATGTTATTGAACGACTTCCAATTGGAATTGAAGAATGTCGATTTATCAATTTAACTTCTGATGAAGGCTATTCCAAATCACACTTCAAGGCTATTATCCCGCCAAAAAGAAGGCGAAATTGTTACCGAATAGATGACGAACAAATGAATGTCGAAATAACAAGAGGGCGATCAGACATTTATGATATACTAACCCACTTGACCTTTATTTTTATTGAATCACATAAAATTAAGGATCGAATTCTAATTGATGAAAGCGGAGAAGTAACACGTGACTGGCAAAAATTGGCGCAAGCTGTTTTGCAAAATAAAAAGTTAACTTTAATAGAGAAAGAAAAAACAATTTCTCATACTGCTAATATCTTAGGACGTACTTTTTCAGAAGTTCTTGATATTTACGATGCTTTTGGGACTACAGAAAAGCCAGATCGTTTCTTACATGTAATCTATTGGTTAGGAAAGTTGGCCATTGAGGAGGTTATAGAAAACAATAAAAGAACCATTACGTTTAGCCCGATTTTAAGAGAGCGTTTGGGGCATCATATCCACGGTGAAATTTGGGCAAACAACATCAAAGAAGTCTTAAAAAATAATAGTCTTTTAGACAGGCCAATTCACATTATCAGCGCGAATATGCATAGTGTGATGAATTCGATTTTTGCCACCCATGTGCTGAAAGCAAAATATAAAGACCAAACTGATTTTTTCATTTATGAAGAATTAAGTAAATCTGGCGCAAATGACATAAGAGACAAAGTAGCTGCTTTCGCAGAACAACACGGAATGATTTCTTTGCCAGATAATTCAGGAACAAACATCGATGTTCAAATTTTTGACACCGCTAAAATAGATTGGAAAAAATCTGCATTCCCGTCGGCCAAGATAGCCGCATCCAAGCCAGTTATTATTGTAATGGATTATGCTTTCGGGGAACAAGCCTACGAAACTATAGATGAATTATTGAAACCTTTCCAAGAAACCAAACACAAAAAAGTCTTTCTAAATGTCGAGTCTGTTTCGATTATGGGAAAGGCAGGAATTCTGCAAGGAGGTAAAGGTGACATCATGATTCCATCAGCACATATCAACGAAGGCACGGGCGACAATTATCCTTTTGAAAATGAGTTGACGGCGGCAATGTTAGACGGCAATGGAATTCCAGTTTTTGCAGGGCCGATGGTTACTGTTTTGGGAACCTCTTTACAGAATAAGGATTTATTAAAATTTTTCCATGACTCAACATGGGGTGTAATTGGTTTAGAAATGGAAGGTGCATATTACCAGAAAGCAATTCAATCGGCATCCAAGATTAGAAAAAGTATCAACCCAGATGTAAAAGTGAGATACGCTTATTACGCTTCCGACAATCCTTTGGAGACAGGAAGTACACTAGCTTCGGGAGGTTTGGGAACAACTGGAGTTAAGCCAACCTACTTAATAACTATAAAAATACTAGAACAAATTTTCAACATAAATTAGATCATAATATGAGCAAAAATGATAGTAAAAGCAGTAACGACGAAGAGATAGATATCACTGCTATTTCAAAAATGGTTTCAGTTTTTTTTCAATCAGTAAATAGAAGTATTTTCCAATTGATTCGATTTGTGTTGAAGCATTATGTTATACTTGGAGTACTGTTTGTGCTTGGTGTTGGAATAGGTATTTTTTTCGACAAAACACAAAAGACATATAATAATTGTGTAATTGTTCGAACAAATTTTGGGTCTTCAGATTACTTGTACAATAAAATTGATTTGGTTTATTCAAAAATTAATGATGGTGACACTCTGTTTTTAAAATCAATAGGCATTAAAAATCCTAGTCAACTAACTTTTATTGAAATTCATCCTATTATTGACATATATGGGTTTATCAGTACTACTACCACTGCACAAAACGACCAAACCTTTCAAGTCTTAAAATTAATGGCTGAAGATGGTGACATGGAAACGCTTATTAAGGATCGAACAACAAGTAAGAATTATGATTTTCATGTTATAAATTTTGTAAGTAGATCAATTTCGAATAGAAAAGAGATTCTTGAGCCTTTGCTAAAATATCTTGATAGTAATGAATACTTTAATGATGCAAAAACAGTTTATATAGAAAACTATTTATCTAAGATTGAAGCAAATAAAACAATGATTACTCAGATAGATGGATTGCTCAGTACTTTTGCAAAAGAGAACTTAGAAAGCGCAAAAAACGACAAGTCGGTTTATATAAATGAGAATTCACAAATAAACGATCTTATTAAGACAAAAGACGCTTTGGTAAGTGAAATTGGATATATTAGAAAAGAACTGCAAAGCCACGATAAAGTAATTAAAGAAAGCAGCAGTATTATGAATGTACATAATACAAGGACAATAGACAGTAAATTAAGAGTTGTTTTACCAACCGTATTTCTTTTGTCATATCTTTTATTGTTAGGTCTTGTCAATTTTTATAAAAAACAGTCTTCACTTTACAAAGAAGAAACGCTTTAGAATTTGTAGCTCATGAAAGGAATTATTTTAGCAGGTGGTTCAGGAACGCGATTGCACCCACTGACTTTAGCTGTAAGTAAGCAACTAATGCCTATTTATGACAAACCAATGATTTATTACCCTTTGTCTACTTTGTTGTGGTCGGGGATTAATGAAATTCTTATTATTTCTACACCTCATGATTTGCCATTATTCCAGCAATTGCTTGGCGATGGAAAAAAACTAGGATGTAATTTTCAATATGCGATTCAGGAAAATCCGAATGGTTTAGCAGAAGCATTCATAATAGGAAGGGATTTTATTGGGAAGGAAAAAGTTGCTTTAGTACTTGGAGATAATATTTTTTACGGTACAGGCCTTTCAGATTTGCTATTAGCGAATAATAATCCTGATGGTGGGATTATATATGCTTATCATGTCAATGATCCGGAAAGATATGGTGTTGTTGATTTCGACAATGCTGGAAATGTATTGTCAATTGAAGAGAAACCCGAAAAACCCAAGTCAAATTTTGCAGTGCCAGGCATATACTTTTATGATAATCATGTTGTTGAAATTGCTTCAAATATTAAGCCGAGTCACAGAGGAGAATTGGAGATTACAGATGTAAATAAAGAGTACTTAAAGAGAGGGAAGCTTAAAGTGAGCATTTTAGATCGAGGAACAGCTTGGCTTGACACAGGAACTTTTAATTCGCTAATGCAGGCCGGACAATTTGTTCAAGTAATAGAAGAACGACAAGGTTTAAAAATAGGAGCTATTGAAGAGGCTGCCTTTAGAATGGGTTTTATAAACGCACAAGAATTAAAGGAATTGGCTACTCCATTACTGAAGAGTGGATACGGAAATCATCTTTTAAGTTTAATCTAGTTTATGGATTTTATTGAAACGGATTTGCAAGGCTGTTTTATCCTTGAACCAAAAATATTTGCGGATGAGCGAGGGTATTTCATGGAGAGTTTTAACGAAAGCCATTTCCAAAAAGCTCTTGGTGTTGACATTCACTTCGTTCAGGATAATCAATCATTTTCGACTAAAGGAGTGCTACGAGGGCTTCATTATCAAGTCGGTGTTCATAAACAAGCTAAATTAATTAGGGTTCTAAGTGGCGAAATCTTAGATGTTGCTGTCGATCTAAGATCAAATTCTAAAACTTACGGATTTTATGTTTCAAAGGTCTTATCTTTAACAAATCAAAAACAGATGTTTATTCCTGCTGGGTTTGCACATGGGTTTGTCGTATTAAGTGAAACGGCGACTATATTCTATAAATGTGATCAATTCTATAACAAACAGTCTGAAGGAGGAATCATATATAATGATCCCACATTGAATATTGACTGGGGAGAACAAGAAACCAATTGGATTATCTCTGAAAAAGATAGAAACCTTCCATCTTTTGAAAATGCTAAAAAAACATGATAGTAATTGTGCTTGGTGCAGCCGGACAATTAGGGCAAGCAATCCAAACTATATCTTTAAATAGTACTATTCATTTTGAGTTCTTCGATTCGCATCAATTGGATATTGCAAATAACGAAATGGTTTACGCAGCTTTTGATAGGTTTAAACCTGATTTTTGCATAAATGCTGCGGCCTATACTGCAGTTGATAAGGCGGAAATAGAAACCGAAAAAGCAGATTTAGTTAACCGAATTGGGGTAAAGAATATTGTTAATGCTTGTCTAAGTCACGATACAGCTTTGCTCCATATTTCAACAGATTTCGTTTTTGACGGAGAGAAAAATTCCCCCTATTTAGAAACAGATCCAGCCAACCCACAAGGTATTTACGGCTTATCAAAAAGAAATGGGGAGATAGAAATCGAACGTTCGATGTCAAAGTACTTTATTGTGAGAACCTCATGGTTATATTCTGATTTTGGGCATAATTTCAAAAAAACAATGTTGAAACTAGCCAAGGAAAAAGAAAGTCTAAACGTAGTCAACGACCAAATAGGCTCACCAACAAACGCAGTAGATTTGGCTGAGGTTTTAGTAAATATGCTACAGAGCAAAAGTGTAAATTATGGTATCTATCATTTCAGCAACGAAGGAAATACAAGCTGGTATGGATTTGCTAAGAAGATTTTCGAAATCAATCATGTCTCTATTGATTTGAAAGGGATTTCAACTTCAGAATATCCAACTCTTGCTAAACGTCCAAAATATAGCGTTTTAGACACATCCAAAATCAAAAAGGAGTTCAACATTTCCATAAAAACTTGGGAACAGGCTTTGTTATAGAATTGAAAAAGGAGGAACATTATGTTCCTCCTTTTATTTCGTTATCTCTTAATTACTTTAAATATTCTCTCTCGATTTTCTTTATCTGATAATTTTAGAAAGTAAACACCGCTTGGTATATGTTTAACATTGATTACAGAGCCTTTTATTGAGTCTTCTTGTATGAGTTTACCATCAACCGAATATATTGTAAACGAACTATTCAATATCGAACCATTTACATTAATAATATCCAAAAATGGATTTGGGTAAACAGTAAGGTTTTTAAATTGATTTTCATTACTACTTAATAATTCTTCCACGGTAATAATAACTTCGAAAGAAACACTACCTCCTGGGTTAGCGGCAGTAACTGTGTAGGAAACCGCCTCACTAATTGCCGTTGGAGTTCCAGAGATAACGCCAGTCGTTGTATCAAAAGAAAGCCCATCAGGCAAACTCGGCGAAATGCTATAGCTTAAGACAGCGCCAAGAACCGTAGGAGTTAAATCAGAAATTACAGTCCCAACAATAAACACATTTGGAGAAGGATAACTAAGACCACTGGGAGCGGCATCATTGACAGTGATTTGAATTTCGAGAGAAACACTACCACCCGAGTTGAAAGCCGTTACGGTGTATGCAGCAGCGTTAACAATTACAGAAGGCGTTCCAGAAATGACACCAGTCGCAGTATCAAAAGCAAGACCATCAGGTAAACTAGGTGAAATGCTATAGCTTAAAACTGCGCCAAGAACTGTGGGAGTTACATCCGCTATTGCAGTTCCAACAGTAAACACATTTGGAGAAGGATAACTTAAACCACTTGGAGCGACATCATTGACGGTAATTTGAATCTCGAAAGAAACACTACCACCAGAGTTGAAAGCCGTTACGGTGTATGTAGCAGCGGCACTAATTGTCGTTGGTGTTCCAGAAATAGCACCAGTTGCAGTATCAAAAGCAAGTCCATCCGGCAAAATAGGTGAAATGCTATAGCTTAAAACAGCACCACCGGAAATCGAAGGAGTTAAATCAGAAATTACAGTCCCAACAGTAAACACATTTGGAGAAGGATAACTAAGATCACTCGGAGCGACATCATTGACGGTAATTTGAATTTCGAAAGAAACACTACCTCCAGAATTGAAAGCCGTTACGGTGTATGTAGCAGCGGCACTAATTGCCGTTGGAGTTCCAGAGATGATTCCCATTACCGTATCAAAAGCAAGTCCATCCGGCAAATTAGGTGAAATGCTGTAGCTTAAAACAGCGCCAAGAACTGTGGGAGTTACATCCGCTATTGCAGTTCCAACAGTAAACACATTTGGAGAAGGATAACTTAGACCACTTGGAGATATATCATTGACGGTAATTTGAATCTCGAAAGAAACGCTACCTCCAGAGTTGAAAGCCGTTACGGTGTATGTAGCAGCGGCACTAATTGTCGTTGGTGTTCCAGAAATAACGCCAGTCGTTGTATCAAAAGAAAGCCCATCAGGCAAACTCGGCGAAATGCTATAGCTTAAAACAGCACCACCGGAAATCGAAGGAGTTAAATCAGAAATTACAGTCCCAACAGTAAACACATTTGGAGAAGGATAACTTAGACCACTTGGAGTGACATCATT
>JANMML010000033.1:0-286299 GCA_031373195.1 Flavobacterium sp.
GGAACAACAACTTATAATTTTACACCAGATGCGAACCAATGTGCTATAGCTCAAACGCTCACTGTAAATGTTACTGCACCGAATATTACTCCGACATTTGCTGCAATTAGTGACTTCTGTTCAGGCACAGCTACACCGCAGTTAGAGCCTATATCACAGAATGGCATTAGTGGAAGTTGGTCACCTTCTATAATTGACAATGTCACAGTAGGAACAACAACTTATAATTTTACACCAGATGCGAACCAATGTGCTATAGCTCAAACGCTTACTGTAAATGTTACTGCTCCGAATATTACTCCGACATTTGCTGCAATCAATGACTTCTGTGCAGGGACAACGGCTCCTCAGCTAGAGCCGACATCGATAAATAGCATTAGCGGAAGTTGGGTACCTTCAGTAGTGGATAACACAACGATTGGGATTACAACTTATACTTTCACACCAAATGCAGGTCAATGTGCTCTGCAAAACACATTAGATGTGACAGTATTGTCAAGTTCAACATCAGATTTTGATACTAGTTTGACTATTTGCTCTGGCGGTACGGCCCCAATATTGGAGCCGACTTCTCCAAATGGAATTACTGGTTCTTGGTCACCTAGTGTAGTTGACCCTGCACAAAGCGGCGTATATGTATTTACTCCAGATGCAAACCAATGTGCGACTGGTCAGAATTTTGACGTAACTGTTTCTTCAAATCCGCAGTTTGCTATAACTGGTGGTTGTTTAAACGGTAAGTACACGCTTACGATTACTTCCGCTGACTTTGATCTTGAAACTGCAAACTTTGTTTGGAGTTATGAGAATACCGTTATCAATGATCAAAGCGGACCTACAATAATTGTTGCTCAAACAGGTAATTACAGCTGTGAGGTTACATATCAAGGCTGCGCTACTTCAGAGCCATTTAATGTTATTTCAGTATCTTGTACGATCCAAAAAGGTATTTCACCTAAAGGGAATGGAGTAGGAGATGGCCTGAATGACTATTTTGACTTAGAAGGTCAGAATGTAACCTTGCTTGAGATTTTTAATCGATACGGAACTAAAGTCTATAGTAAAACAAATTATTCTAAAGAATGGTATGGTCAAACAGATGGAGGAGATGAATTGCCAGACGGAACTTATTTCTATGTAATTGAAAGAAATGGTGAAGACTCAAAAACAGGTTGGATATATATTAATCACGAATTATAATAGAAAAAGGTAGAAATTTTTGCTGTAGATTGTAGACAGCAAAGCAAACAATTCAAAACATACTAAAATGAAGAAAATATTTTTTACTACTTTACTAACGGTCTTCGCATTAATTGATTCCAATGCCCAACAAGACCCACATTATACACAATACATGTATAATATGAATGTTATCAATCCGGCCTACGCAGGTTCAAAAGAGAATCTGTCTTTCGGATTATTATACCGTAAACAATGGGTTGATGTTGAAGGAGCGCCAGCAACATTCTCACTCGCAGGATCTCTACCAGTGGGAAAAAACGTTGGTGTTGGTTTGTCGATTATTTCAGATAAGATTGGACCTGTGGAAGAGAACAATGTCTATGGCGACTTCTCTTATACATTAAATCTCGGCGGCGAGCATCGTTTGGCCTTCGGTATGAAAGCTGGAGCTACTTTTCACAAAGTAGGACTATTTACTGAAATTGGTAATGGCAATGTTCCTGATCCTGATGATCCAGCATTTGCTGAGGATACCAACAATACGTTTTTGAATATAGGTTCAGGTCTTTTCTATTATACTCAAAAATATTATGTTGCTTTTTCAGTTCCAAACATGTTAAAATCTAAACACTTAGATTTTAATGGAAGACAATATGGTTCTGAAACATCGCACTATTTCTTAACTGGAGGATATGTTTTTGACTTATCGGAGAATGTAAAATTTAAACCATTTACAATGATTAAAACGGCTTTTGGCGCGCCAATTTCTTACGACATTTCAACCAACTTCTTATTTAATCAGAAATTTGAAATTGGAGCTACTTATCGAAAAGAAGACAGTTTTGGTGCAATGGTTAATTATGCTATTAGTCCAAATTTGAGAGTAGGTTATGCGTACGACCATATCATTTCTGATTTGAAAGTTGCGACCACATCGTCACACGAAATCATCCTGTTGTTCGATCTGAATTTCCCGAAAAAAGTGTCACAATCACCTAGATATTTCTAAAATAAAAAGTAATCTAACATGAAAAATCTCTATATAGCATTTAGTTTTGTGATTGCAAGTAGCACAATTACCGCTCAAAACGCATCCACCAAAAAAGCAGACAAATTGTACAGTCGTTACGAGTACGTTACCGCTGCAGAAGAATATCTAAAATTAGTTGACGAAGGTAAATCAGATGACTACGTTTACAAACGATTGGCTGATACGTATTTTAATATGTTCAACACAACGGAGGCGGCACGTTGGTATGCGAAAGCAACTGAAAAACCGCAGGACGCAGAAACATATTATCGTTATGCGCAAATGCTTAAATCAAACGGGAAGTACGAAGAATCAAATAAGCAAATGCAGAAATTTGCAGCGTTAGCGCCTAATGACCAAAGAGCAATAGCATTTAAAAAAGATCCTAATTATATTCCAAAGCTTCTTGACAAACAAAAGAAGTACGATGTGAAATCACTAGAAATTAGTAGTGACAAGTCAGATTTTGGAGCTGTATTATATGATAACCAATTGTATTTTACGAGCGCTAGAGGCGGATCGAGTAAAGAGTATGGATGGAACAAAGAGCCGTTCCTTGACATTTACAAGGCTGATTACAATATTGACGGTACGATTACCAATGCCAATACAGTAAGCGAATTAAATTCAAAATACCATGACGGACCACTGACAATAAGTACTGATGGTACTACGGTTTATTTTTCAAGCGATAGTTTCAAAGAGGCATCATTTGAGAAAGACAAGAAAAATAAATTGAAATTGAGTAGAAATAACTTATTTGTTTCCACGAAAGACAATGGAAAGTGGGGGAAAATAATTTCCTTGCCGTTTAACAGTAGCGAGTATTCGACCAGTAATCCTAGTTTAAGTCGTGATGGAAAAACGTTGTATTTTTCTTCTGATATGCCAGGCAGTATTGGTGGTGTTGATGTTTGGAAAGTTGCTGTAAATGCGGATGGGAGTTATGGAAAACCAGAGAACCTTGGAAGTAAAGTGAACAGTGAAGGAAATGAAAGTTTTCCATTTATTGCAGATGATAATAACACTTTATATTTCGCATCAAGTGGCAAACAAGGAATGGGAGGTTTGGATATTTTTCAAATTGACTTAAGTAAAGGGGAAGAAGCGGTGAATCTTGGGAAGCCGGTAAATACTGAGAAAGACGACTTTGGATTTACATTTAATAAGTCAAAAAACTTAGGATTTTTCGCAAGTAACAGAAATGGTAATGATGATATTTTTGGAGCAACACCGGTTTGTGGCGTAGAAGTACTTACTAAAGTTACAAATGCAAAAACAGGAGAGGTTTTGGCGAATGCCAGTGTTTCAATTGTTGACGAAAAACGAAATGTTATAGCAACTAAAACAACTAATGAAAAAGGGGAAGTTTCTTACGATGTCGAATGTGAAAAAACATATAGTATTCAAGCGTCAAAAGATGGATTTGAAGGAAGTTCATTCGGTGTAGCTAATACTAAAGGCGGACAAGTAAAAGTTGACGCTGCTTTACAACCGATCGAGAGCATCATCACAGATACAGAGATTGTTTTGAATCCTATTTACTTTGAATACAACAAAAGCAATATCACACAAGAAGGTGCATTTGAGTTAGATAAATTGGTTCAAGTAATGAAGACCAATGATAAGCTAGTAATCTTGGCGAAATCACATACTGACAACAGAGGTAGTGATGCTTATAATTTATCGCTATCTGACAGAAGAGCAAAAGCTACGGTTCAGTACGTAATATCTAAAGGAATTGCGAAAGAAAGAATTTCTGGTAAAGGAATGGGCGAGATTGAGCCGAAAGTAGATTGTAAAGAGGCTTGTACTGAAGAGCAACATGCACAAAACAGACGTTCGGAATTCTTGATTGTGAAGTAAATATTTAATAAAAATAGTTTTATAGATTAACCGAGTTTTAAAGCTCGGTTTTTTTTTATTCTAACCTCAGTTGTTTTATTTGAAAAGATAGGATTTAAGTCGCCAAGAAAGCCTTAATAAAGGCGGAGGGACTCATACTAATAGACTAATGAGCAGAGAAGATGAATTGATGAGAATATGATTGCTGTATTCTAAATTATCTTTTGGCAACTTAGATTTTTTTAAATGACATCTGTATGTATCGATTCAAAGCAATTAACTCTTTTAATATAATAAGAAGTTCTTTTTGTGAAACAATCAAATAGGACTTACCTAGTTTCATGATCAATGTTTTATAGATAGTATAGGAAAATTGATCAGCGGCTTTAGTTTCTAATCTACTTGTTTTCAAATACATTGAAGTGGACAAAATGATCTAACAAAAAAAAGGAGGCTGTAGGCCTCCTTTTTTTTGTTTTTTTTAAATTAGTTCGAAGTTATCTTAACATTATCAACTTCCCAAGTTGCAGAAGCTGACGTTGTTGAAGTATATTTAAAAGCAAGATAGACCGCAGAATTTCCAGAGCCAGTAAATGAAGAAAGATTAATAGGGCCTGAACCAGTCCAAACGTAATTTCCAGTGCTTGGTGACAATGTTCCTGAGAGAGTTGTCCACGTTGCAGATGATGGATTTCCAAGGCCATTATAGTCTCTTGAAATCAAAATACTTATTGGGTTACCACTGAATTTGGTTGCGGTATCAAAGCTAAGGGTAGCTGATGCTAATGAAGACATATTTAGAACAGGAGAAATTAACCAATCTTCGTTAGCGTTGTTTATGCTGTTTGCATAACCAGACATTTTAGCACAAGAACCAGGGTTTCCATATTGCGTGTCTAAGGTCCAAACTTGTGATCCAATTAGAGATCTCTTTTCCCAATTTGGAAAATTAGAAGAGAAAGACTCTTCGAAGAACGGTAAAACTCTGTTTTCGGTTAGTTGTATGTCATTAATTGTTCTAACCATGAATTGATAGTCACTATTATATTTAGTCATAACGCCAACAATTTTTCCGCTACCGCTAGGAACGGATTGAAGTGAAAAACCAGCATATTGACTGACTCTCAAAATAACCGTTGACCCATTTGCATCTATTATTTGATGATTGGTTGCACTTCCCAAATTATTTAAAGTTGTATCGAAGAATTTTTTACCCAAAGATTCATCAGTAAATTGAACATTATCAAATTCAATCAATTTATTCAAGTATGAATCGTTTTTAGCAGATTGAATAGAGATTCTATTTGTGATATCATCTTCATTAACTTTTGTACAAGAAGCTTTTATTACTGATTTATAATCAATTATTGAGATTCTTCCAACTGAATCATCAGTTAAATCTGCTGGCGTGTTGTTATCATATAAAGAGCCAATTACAGTTGAATTAAACTCTTTAACGAAGTAACGATCCTTCATGTTAACATAAACTTTTCTTCCAGGTTCAAATTTTGTATATAGATTATAATCATCAATTGGCATACTAAAACCAATTGCTCCATCTGTCGAAACCAAAGAGATTGATTTGTAAATATTTCCACCCTCATCACTTGAGGTAACATAAGCTTCGATGATATCTGGATCGGTATACTTTGCGAATTCTGTTGTCGTCATCGCAGTAATATCGCTTACTTCTTTTGTAGGTGTAAGAGTTGTACATTCGTTACTTAAGTCAGGAGCATCGTATACATCACTATTAACACAGCTAGAGGCAATTACAGCTATAAAAAGACTGAAAGCACTTATTTTTAGATTTATTTTTTTCATGGTATTATTAATTTAATGTATAGACTTTAATTTTATCAACTTGAAACAAGCCTGCTTTATCAGTGCCGTTACCAGTTACTCTAAAAGCGATATTAATTTTCGTACCTATATAACTTGACATATCTATATCCCCAGAAGGAAGATAAACATATCCATTAGTGGTGCTATCCGCAACAACCGCATCAATTTTCGTCCAAGTTGCCGCTAATACATTTGTGCCATCGTAATTAGTAGAAACAAAAACTTCCAATTTGTTGTCAGCACTATCCACGAAGTTGGAAGCAGAAGTAAATGAAAACGTAGGGTTAACCGCGTCGTTCAAGTCTATTGAAGGTGTAATTAACCAACCAATGTTAGAATCGTCTCCACTTTGATAAGAACTAAATTGCGCGTAACCGTCGTCGTTATATTCTCTTTCTATCCATACTTTAGAACCAGCCTCTGCGAAATTGGTCCAATTAGCGTAGTCAAAGTCTTGATTGTAATCAATCGCTTTAAAATCTTCTGAGAAATAAACCGGGATCACTTTTGGAATAGCAAAATCAGCTTCTTTAGTACAACTTGTAAATAGTACAAACGCCAAAGCCGAAAGAAATGTTGTTTTAAAATTTATGTTTTTCATAGCAAATTATTTTAGAAGTTAAGGTAAAGATTTACAAAGAAAGTTCGTCCAAAACCGTAGAAATATTTAGGTCCAAAAGAACGCAAATCGTTTCCGCTAACCAAATCTTCTTGTAAGAAAGGATATGTTGCTTTACGAGATTGTTCAAACCCTCCCGTTTTATATTCAATATCAAAAACGTTATTCATGGTAGCAAAAATTCCAAAAGTGTCATTTTTTATTCTCCATGATTTTCCACCGGTAATATTAATTAAGGTATAAGGATCAAATTTTTCTTGTCTAAGCACTTTTCGAACAGATTGTTCTGTAACGCCGGCGTATGAAATTTCAGTTGTAGGATCGATTGTAAAGTTATTGGTCCTTAAGATACTAGAAACGTCCAAAAATGTATCGGCTAGATAGTTGGCATTAGCGCCAATCCACCAAAATTTTGGGTCTCGATATTCCAAACCGACAGAATAAGCTTGCTGTGGGCTGCCAGCAACACGGTAGTTTTTTAAGTAAGTCTTACCTAAATCAAGAAGTGGTTGCGAATTTGTTGCCGTTGCTAGCGCGTCGTCATTAATTTTAAGATTAGGATTGTTACTAAAAATGTATTGTCCGTAAGAAGCAGCCGCAGAAAGTTTGATTGTTGATGTAATTTGATATTCTAGACCTAATTCAGCACCAACGTTTCTTTTGTTAATACCCGTAATGATTTCGCTAATAAATGCGTCCTCATTATCAGTAGTTGGGTCGCCATCTGCATCTGAAATGCCCTCTCCGTAAAAGAAAGAGATTTTTGTTGAATTTTCGATTTGCGCGAAATAGGTAGTTAATCGAGCTTTTAGTTTTGGAGTTTTGATAATATAACTAGCATCAAGACTTGAAATTTGTTCACTTTCTAGATCAGGTGTAATATTATTATTTAAACGAGCATTTGCGAAGGTATTCCTCAAATTAGGTGCTTTAGTCATAAACGCGCCATTAAAATCCAGGAAATGTCTTCCTGAAATTTTATAGGTTAAACCGCCTTTAAATCCAAAATTTTCAAAATTTTGCTTTTCACTTTTACCGAATGAATTAGAGGCATAAAGTCCGTTTCTATATAAACCATCTCTCTGATAAATAGATTTTGAAAATGTCTGACCTAAATAAAAATCCACTTTTTTGTATCTAAATTTAAACTGAGCAAAAGCATCAAATGTGGTTGCATATAAGTCGTAGTTGTATCCATAAGTATCTCCTTCGCCAACAATACGATTTGGATTATTCAAATCAGATTGAGTAGCATCTACAGATATTTGCGAATTAAAAGGATCGAAATCATTAAAATATTGACCACCCAACAAGTCTATTAGATTTTGAAAATTATGGGATTTTAGTTTTCTGAAGTTTACACCGGCGTTCATACTGATATTGTCAGCTACCGAACTGCTCAAAATAGAGTTCAAAGACCACAATTTATCATCAGTTCTATCTTCATATAAAACAATGGCGCTATTTCCTAGTGCGGTATTCTGATTGGCTTGATATATTTCATTCCAATTGATCTGTTGATTGTTTTGAAAATTCACTAATGCATTAGCAGCGCCAACTTGGTTAGGTAACCACTGTCCATTGTTGTGGAAGTTCAAGAAATAACTTGGAAGGTTTTTGTAATAGGTAGCATCGGGGTTATTTGCGTTTTGAAGATCCAATCGGCTATTTCCTATTGAACCTTGTTGGTGCATTAGATTGGTGTTCAAAGTGGTTTTGTCGCTTATTTTCCAATAATGACTTAACATATTTATTGGTTCTTCAACATTTTTGTCTCTTGAATTTCTTTTCTTACCATCTTGCCATCCCCAGTATGAATTATATTTTACTCCGGCGATGTCAGTAACTTCTTGTGTGTTTGGAGAGTTTTTACCTCTACTATTTTGTGCGTAAATAGAAGTGAAGTTTAAACTATGCTTATCATTGAATTTCTTTTCAACACTAGCAAAAACAGAGTTTGCCGCATAATCAGTTCCTTCGAAATAGCCTTCTTTAGCCCAACGTCTTCCAGCGGAAACGACAAAGGCCCATCCATCTGTGTTCATTCCTGATGCATGCGTTCCCATCATTCTCCAGCTGTAATTGGTATTTGTTCCTGCAAATGAGATTCTTGAACCTTTTCGATAGATAGAAGCTCTTGTATTAATTTCCTGAGTACCTAAAATACCACCAAAAGTATAGTCAGAAGGTGCCGACCCCATGGTGAATTCTTGATTTCTAGTAGCGTCATTCAGTCCACCCCAGTTACCCCATTGTGGTCTTCCATCATAAATCTTGTTCATGGTTACCCCATTGATCATGGTAGTCGCATATTCGTTATCTAAACCACGAATCCTAAATCGAGCTTGACCCCAATTAAATGCAGCCGCTTGTTGAAATGCATCTCTACTAGCCTGCAAAAGACCAGCCGTGCTTTCCGAACCACTATTGTCATCTCCAAGGTCATTTTCAGTAATAGTAATTAAACTTAGCTGTTGCTCTTGTGTTTGATCTTCTGCTAGTACAACAGCTCCTAAATTTAATATTTTTCCTGATTCAATTGCTACTTGAAGCAGTTGATCCTCATAACCTTGAGTCTTAATTTGCAATAATTGATTACCTGGACTGACATCATTGAATATAAACGTCCCACTAACATCGGTCAATGAGGTTAGATTCGTGTTTAAAATTGTAACTACAACGTTTTGTAACGCTTTCTGAGTTTTTGAGTCGACTACTTTCCCAGTTACTCCAGTAGCTGATTGCGCGAAAACAAAAACCACCTGCATTACAAATAATGTACTAATAAAAAGTTTTTTCATAAATAATGTAAATTAATTCGTCTTTTAGTAAGAATAATTATTTCTTAACGGATGCAAATGTACCTATTAAATTAATATTAATTACTTTTGGTGCCAAGTTTATGTTAAACTTGATTTTAAATTAATACTAAATTCACATGAAAGGTACTAAACTTTTTACACTTCTTTTTCTTTTCGTATTTGTCACAACTGTTAGTTCTCAACAAAAAAAATTTAGTGTCCATACGATTGCTTTTTACAATTTCGAAAATTTATTTGACACCATCAATAATCCAAATAATGACGAAGAGTGGCTACCTAATGGCGCTCAGAATTGGACTTCCAAAAAGTACCATAAAAAATTAGAGAATCTAGCTCGCGTTTTATCAGAAATTGGTTCAACAGAGAATACAAATTCACCAACGTTAATAGGAGGTTGCGAAATAGAAAACAGAGGCGTTCTTGAAGATCTTGTTAAAGAACCAAAATTAGCAGTGCACGATTATGGCATTGTTCATTTTGATTCGCCTGACAAACGAGGAATTGACGTGGCGCTTCTCTACCAAAAAAAGCATTTCAAACCGACAAGTTATGTGAATATCCCTTTGTTGATTTACCGAAAAGATACAAAGTCAAAGGAAAAAGATAAAGAAACTGAAGAAGATAAAGCAGACAAAGACAAGATAGAAGCCGAAGCAGGCGAAAGAGTGTATACGCGTGACGTACTTTTGGTGACAGGATTTCTTGACGGCGAAGAGGTCAACGTCATGGTCAATCACTGGCCGTCTCGATCAGGCGGTGAGAAAAAGAGTAGCCCTTTTCGGGAAGAAGCAGGAAGACTCAATCGAAAAATAATGGATTCAATTTATAAAATCAACCCCAACGCAAAGATTATCACGATGGGTGATTTGAATGACGGATCGTACAACAAAAGCGTTAAAGAAGGCATAGGTGCAAAATTGAAGAAATCTGAAGTAAAGGAATTTGATATTTACAACCCATTCGAGCAAATGGCCAAAGAAGGAAATGCATCCCTTTTCTATCGCGATGCCGGAGATATCTTTGATCAGATTATGGTTTCGGAAGCATTAATCAGAAAAGATTATTCATCCTATCAATATTGGAAAGCGGGCATTTACAACAAGCCCTACATGATTACGACTACGGGGCAATACAAAGGCTATCCACTTCGTCATGGCGCTAATGAGATTGGTTTTAGTGACCACTTTCCAGTGTATGTATACTTAATAAAGGAATCAAAATAATTTAAAATAAAAAGGTTAGTTCACGCTAACCTTTTTTTAGCTTTACACAGTTCGAATTTTAAATAATATCCTATGGCAATTGCAAAACCCTTCAACCTCAATCAATGGATTAAAGACAACAAACATTTGTTGAAGCCGCCCGTTGGAAATAAGAACATCTACGTAGATTCAGAAGATTATATTGTGATGATTGTTGCAGGTCCAAATGCTAGAAAGGATTATCATTATAATGAAACGGAAGAATTATTCTATCAACTCGAAGGTTCCATCAAAGTAATTATTCAAGAAAACGGGGAACGAAAAGAAATGGGGTTGCATGCCGGAGATATGTACTTACATCCAGCGAAAACGCCACACTCTCCTGTGCGTACTGAAAATTCAATTGGTTTGGTTATCGAACGGAAGCGCGCAGGAAAAGGATTCAAAGATGGTTTGCTTTGGCATTGCGACAATTGTAATAATAAACTTCATGAAGTCTATTTCGAACTTCACGATATTGAAAAAGATTTTCTGCCGCACTACGAGCATTTCTACAATTCAGAGCAGTTGAGAACCTGCAACAATTGCGGGACCATCATGGAAACCGATCCGAGATATATCAAGTAGTTTATTTCTTAGAAGCCGGGAACCTGCTATTCGCTCCCAATTTTTTTTGTTTTTTGTCACCCTGAGCGCAGTAGAAGGGCTTCTTTGTAAAAACAAAAAAAGATTTCCGCTACTATCAGGGCTAGGGCATTCTGCCGCAAAGGAATTGTTAATTAAACATTACTAATTATCAATTAATATTTACTTTTGCCACGCACTCGAGCAAATTTATTTGCGAACAGACACAGTAAATCGATATAATTCAAAAAATAACTAATAATGACAACAATAGCAGACCAATTCGGAATGAAAGAAGCTTTAGCACAATTGGGCGTAAAGACAATTAACGATGGAACTTCAACAGGCCAAAATAATTTTTCTAATGGAGAACTTCTAGATTCATTTTCCCCAGTTGATGGCCAATTAATAGCGCAAGTAAAAACAACGACAGCTGCTGACTACGAGAAAGTGATGCAGTCCGCTACAACCGCTTTCAACACATTTCGTCTCATGCCTGCACCACAACGTGGCGAAATCGTTCGTCAGTTTGGAGAAAAATTACGCAAGAATAAAGAAGCTTTAGGTAAATTGGTTTCCTACGAAATGGGAAAATCATTACAAGAAGGTTACGGAGAAGTTCAAGAAATGATTGATATCTGTGACTTTGCCGTGGGGCTTTCTCGACAATTACACGGATTGACCATGCATTCAGAGCGACCTGGACACAGAATGTACGAGCAATACCATCCAATGGGTGTTGTTGGAATCATCTCTGCATTCAACTTCCCTGTGGCAGTTTGGGCTTGGAATACGGCACTAGCTTGGATTTGCGGCGACGTTTGCGTTTGGAAACCTTCCGAAAAAACACCATTGTGCGGTGTGGCTTGTCAAAACATCATTGCTGAGGTTTTAAAAGAGAACAATCTTCCAGAAGGAATTTCTTGCCTAATCAATGGAGACTATAAAATAGGTGAACTAATGACTGCCGACAAACGGATTCCTTTGGTTTCTGCTACTGGTTCTACTCGAATGGGAAAAATAGTAGCACAAACCGTTGCAGGTCGTTTAGGAAAATCATTATTGGAGCTCGGTGGTAACAATGCAATCATCGTAACACCAGATGCGGATATCAAAATGACGGTAATCGGAGCGGTATTTGGAGCTGTTGGAACAGCTGGACAAAGATGTACGTCTACCAGACGTTTGATTATTCATGAAAGCATTTATGACAAAGTAACAGAAGCTATTGTTTCTGCCTACAAACAATTGCGTATCGGAAATCCGCTAGATCAAAACAATCACGTTGGACCACTTATCGATACGCATGCCGTAGAAATGTATAATAAAGCATTGTCGAAAGTTATCGAGGAAGGTGGAAAAATTCTCGTTGAAGGCGGCGTTCTTTCAGGAGCAGGATACGAAAGCGGATGTTACGTAAAACCAGCCATCGCCGAAGCTAAAAATTCTTTTGAAATCGTTCAACACGAAACTTTTGCTCCAGTGTTATATTTAATGAAATACTCAGGTGAAGTTGAAAACGCCATCGATCTTCAAAACGGCGTTGCACAAGGATTGTCTTCTGCGATTATGACCAACAATCTTCGTGAAGCAGAAAGATTCTTATCGGTTGCGGGTTCTGATTGTGGGATTGCCAACGTGAATATTGGAACTTCAGGCGCTGAAATTGGAGGTGCTTTTGGTGGAGAAAAAGAAACGGGTGGCGGTCGCGAATCAGGATCGGATGCCTGGAAAATCTATATGCGAAGACAAACCAATACAATCAATTACACGACTAGTTTGCCATTAGCACAAGGAATAAAATTTGATTTGTAATCAATAAAAAAGCACAAGAAAAAAGCGACTAATTTTAGTCGCTTTTTTTATTTCATTTCATTTTTAGAATCGGTAACCAACCCCAAATCCTGCATTAAATTCAATTGCGGTATTAAATTCATCATTTACTTCGGAACTAAAATTCCTTCCAATTGTGGCGTAAGGACCGAAGACAAATTTGTCGCTAAAGTTCCATTTGTATCCGCCGCCAATTCCTAATATAAAGCTATTCATATCTATCTTGGGATCTAAATCACTTTTTTGATAATTTCCTGTTCTGAATTTGATCATTGGTGAAATTACAAACCCTGAATTATTTTTTTCTGCTCCAGTATAATAGTTGTAATTGATAATAAAACTATTGGTATTAAAATCCTTTGCGTCCCGTCCTATTCCGAAATTATAGGAATCGTTAATAAGAATCTCACCACCGACTGATTGATTTCCGTCAATCAAATATTCGTAGCCAATCTCAACAGAACCCAAAAAGATGGTGCTTGCAATATTCCATTTGATTTCGTGCTTGTTGTTTCCGCCAGATTGCGACCATAAAGTAACACCACTTAATAGTAGCAACAAACAAAATAGATTTTTTTTCATTTTTTCCTGAAATTTAAGTTTTTCCAAATGTAGAAATATATGTTCAATTTCTTCCTTTTTCGTTGGGATATAAGTCGGGCAACGGCTCACTTTGCCAATATTCTTTAGTGTCTATATCAAGTATAGTGAGCGGTCCGGTAAAGGCCGCGCCCGTATCTATATTCCAGACATTCGCCATTTGAATTGGGATGGTTTTGCCAATTTGCGTAACTGGCGTATGCCCAATATATATTTCGCTATACAATTTGAGTCGTCTGGGATAGCGTTTAGAATCCCGCGGAAGGGTTTTGTCAAAAGCAAGTGCCATTTCCCATAAGGTTCTTTCCCAGTAAAAAAGTTTTGGAAAATGTTCGAACGTAACGCCATTCATATTGGTAAAACCAGCATGAATAAACAATCTATTGTTATCGTCTAGATAATAGTTTTCGAGCGAATTTAAAAAAGCAATATGCTTTTTCTTAGTGGCTTCATTTACCTCAGAATAAGCCAGGACCGTCGATTCACCGCCATGTTGATACCAGGAAAGATTGTCTTTGGATTCGGAAAGCCATTCGCATAAGAGTTCATCATGATTTCCGCGCATGAAAATGCAATGATGCGTTTCCTTTAAATCAATCAGAAAGTCAAGTACTTGAGGAGACTGACTCCATCCGTCTACATAGTCCCCCAAAAAAATGAGTCGGTCAGTTGTCAAAATATTGGCGCGTTCAAATATTTGGTGCAATGCTCGTAAACCACCATGAATATCCCCTATCACTAAAGTTCTCATTTCCAATTTCAGTCTTTGCAGCAAAAATAGTATAAATAAGTTTAACAAAAAGTGCAGAAAAACTTCAGTTCAACTTCCATTGCAAAAAGTAGCTTTACCCTATCAAATGACTCGAGACAATTTGAAAAATTCAATTTATTTTTAACTCATTAAAATTTACACACCATGAAAAAATTATTTTTAGGTTTAATCGCCACAGTTATGTTTTCAAATTTTTCTTTCTCTCAGGTCGTCAAGCCTGCCAATAAAATAGCTACATCTGTTGTTTTAGTTGCAAAGTATCATGCGGTTATCACATTCTTAGAATCAAAGGACTATTACAGACAAGGAATGACAAGTGAAGAGTTTGTACAAAAAGGACTTACTGGAGTTAGTGATAAAAAAATGTTGACAATATTGACGCCCTATATGCAAACAATTTATTCTTTTCACACTCAAAAGCTAACAGCTGATATGGTTTATGATCGAATCACGGGTAGCGAATTTTCAAACACAGTAAATTTACTTCGTCAATATGTAAAGGAGGTCGGAACTATTAGTTCGCAAACAAGAATAGGCTGGCTTAATGCAATTAGAAAGTTTTTCGATTGGCTAGACGATACTTTAGGAGAACTAATTGACCCGCCAACAGTCCCATAAATTATTAAATAGAAAGAGGGTTGTGAATTTTCTTGCAACCCTTTTTTATCTATGTGATCATGAAGAAACTATTTCTCATTCCGATTTTGTTTACTTTAACTTTTTGTACTGCTATTAGTCAATTAGGAGCTGAAAAGGTAAAAGAAGTTAATGGCTGTAGCACTATTGTTTATGACGGCAAAAGAGCTCTTATAGAACTTGAAATTGATCGATCAAGGACAAAATTTGTAATTGACACAGGAGCTGGTATTTCAGCTTTGGTAGATTCAACGGTTATTGATAATTTCGAAAAAAAGGAATTTGGTTATTTAGGTTATGTTAAGGGCGCCGACAGAAAAAAAACAAAGAACAGGTTTTTCACAGTAGAAATAAAGTCTGAATTATTTATCAGTGAGAACAAAGTCTTGACATATATTAAAATACCTGAAAGTAAGTGTTCAAACAATAAAAAAGAATATACTGGAATTATTGGAATCGACCTTTTTTTTAATGAACATAACTTATTGCAACTTGATTTTTCTAATAACAAGATCTGCAACATTCACGAGGATGAATTACAGGAATTTCTCTCATATAATTCCTACCGTTTAGTTAAATCACTCTGTAAGTTGAACCAGATTTTTATTTTTATTTATATCGAAGGTAAGGAATACAAATTTTAGCTAGACACAGGATACACAGGAAATATTATCATGCCTTACAATGAAAAATTGAATTTCAAAAACGACAAAAAGTTAGAACTTGAGGGTTCGATTTTTCAAACTATTTCTTCTCACACTAATGGAAACGAATTAATCTACGAAAAAATGCCGATTAAGTTTGGCGGACAAGCTTTCGAGGCAAAGGTAAATGTTTCTACTTCTATAAAAGCACAAAATATTGGTATTGAATTCATAAAATCATTCGATTGGCTCATCGATTACAACCATAATAAAGTATATGTAAAACGAAATCAAAGCACCCTAGATAGCAATTTTAAAAGAAAAGTGACCTACTACGCCAAAGTTAATGCAGAGAAATTAGAAATTGTAGTCAAAGAAAAATCACAAACCAAATTCAACTTAGGAGATGAAATTGTTTCTGTAAATGGACAAAAAGTAACTGCCGAAAACCAATGTGAATTGCAAGATTTGCTCAATAAAACAGAAGATTGGAGCAGCTTGCAAATTGAAGTTCTTTCCAATTCAAAGTAATCACCATTTAATATGTACACGCCATTCAAACCTATGGATTATGAAATCTCAAATCCTCATTACAATACTTTTATTGTTTTGCCGCATCAACGCTGCTCCGATATTTCACGAAAGTAAAAACGAACCCAATGACATTTTAATCGAGCTTTCTCAAGCTATAAATATTATAAATGCTCATTACACTTCCGTTTTTCTGGTTAAAGAGGCAAAATTGGCGGTTATTAATCGAGACTTGATTGCTGCTTCTAAACTTCAGGAAAAAGTTGATCTATTGATTCTGAAAGACCAAATTCAAGAGGAGATACATCATTTGCGCATCGCTAACTTGAACGATGTTTCCAAGATTCGATATTTAAAAGGATTGCAAATCATCAAGATTCTCTATGAAAAAGTGTTAAGTCTAGATCACCATTTTGCGTCGGTGAGAACATTTAATGAAATTAGTAAAATTGCGAACCCCAATCAATATCCAGAATATGAAAAATTGAAAGAGTTTTTGGCTAACAAAAAAGATAAGAAAACTGCTTTTGAGCTCACCTCATTATTGGGCACAAACACGATTGCATCGGTAATACAAACATTAACTTCAATGGTGTCTTCTGGTCTGTCTAAGGAAGAAAAAGAAAAGGAGTTGACAAAAGTAGAATGTATTTTAGATTTTACGCTTCGAATGCAAAATGATCTTAATACTATTTATTTCGAAACCGCTTTTCTTCAAACCAGTAATGAGAGGATAAAACAAGACATTGAGATTTTGTTTAAAGAATATACGAAACCAATTGGCTATGCCGCGACTTTAGAAAATTGCCGAACCAACGACGATTGGGAAGACATCACTCAAAAGATGGAAGATTACTTGACTAAAATGAAATCTACTTCTGGATCGACGCAGTATAAAATGCAAGTCAATCTTGATTTTCCTGTAGATCGATTGCTACAATTTATTTCGCAGTACAATTACTTTATCGATCAAGGCGGCAAGTTTTACGAGAAGTTTAGTATTATTCTCAATAGCTATGAAAATGAAAAACAATGTGAAACAAAATTACCGGTAGAGTACAAAAAACTCAAAGCTGATATTAATGTGGCAATTGATAAATTTAACGTTGCCTACAAACCAGTAGAAATAAATGGCACCAAGATGAAGGAAATTCTTTATGGCTTAAACGAGTTTGAAAAAACGGAATAGAAGAAGTATGAAACGAATTATACACATAGCCCTATTTATTTTAATTTCTTCGCAAAGCCTTGCATTGAATATTCGGCAAATAGTAGTGAGTCGACTTTCTGATTCAGCCATTAATATTTCCTTAGATACTGAAGCAAAGGAATTGTATTATTTTAGTTCTTGGGACTACGAGATATCCGAAAACACTATTGTTATAGAAGCGCGTTTTGTTGAAGGATTCGGATCAACAATTGCATTTTTAAATAACAATTTTGAAATCCCGCTTGACACTTTAGTAGCGCAGACTTTTTATCTAATAGTCAATGTATATTATGTGTTATCTCAAGAAGATGATTTAGCCGACTCTCGTAGTGGTTTTTTTACAACTCCTTTAGAGAATTCACTTCATTTGTCGGAGAATTTAATCGAAGATTCGGAAAAAATCGAGATTATATTCATTAATCCATCAAATGGAAAATTATTTACAAATATTGCAATAAAGGATTTGGTAATTGTAGATGAAGCTACTAAAACAAGACGTTTTCAGTGGCTAGACAAAAATGTAATTGACATATCAAATTTGTCAGATGGGCTCTACTTCCTATGCTATTTTATCAACGGAACGTGTAAAACGACCCGAATCATTCTAAGAAAAAACTAAATGGTTCTATTGTAAGTCATATTTCATTTTTCGCAAAATTCGGAGCGCCTCCTTAAAGGACAAATAGATATTTGGATATGGTTTTAGAAGTGGTTTGGCATCGATCAATTTTTGTTTGGCTTCCTCGAAACCATTGAGATAGCAAATCATTAAAGTCGAAGGCAAATTATGCAAATCACGATTTTCACCTTCATTCAAAAGCGCGCCTTTTTGTAATTTAACCAACAAAGCCATGTTTGAATTGTAAATGTGAAAAAGCATCTTTTTATTGAATTCAGGCGGCTCAAATAGAATTTCTCTGTCAATCTTATAATATCCATTATCATAAAACCGTATGGTTTGTTTCTCCAATGGATAATAACTAGTCTTGTCATTTAAGCCCAATGGGACATATTCAATTATCGTGAAAGAATCTTCATCGAAAGTAATTGTAACTTCGTCTTGAGCAGAATAGAACAACTTAATTTGTTCGTTTATTAACTCAATATCAACACGAGATAGAAATGTTTTGCCTCGAACTTTCTTTGGAATTCCAGCCCAACAAATTACAAATAGTTCCTTAAAAACTTTATACTTTGATGACAAGTCCTTATGCCGAAAATTCATAAAGTCGATGACGCCATCTAAGGTATAGCCTATACTGTTCCTCGAATTGTTCTCAATTCCAATAACGGTTTCTGTATTCTGGTAGTTTTTTTCATATTCCTGTTCGATAGGCACGGTATTACTTCCTATTCGAATAAAAACGGTGTTGGGTAGAATCGTGTGAATTCCTTTTTTGAAATAAGAAGTTTTACTTTTTGGCTTAATCGTTACCAAACCAACTACTTTATCCTTGGGCAGATTCGGGAATGGAACATTTTCATAGGAGATTTTAGGTGGATTTTCTAGAAATGCATTGACTAAATTCTGAATCCGACTATCATCAAAAAAGTCGTCTCCAACAATTTCGTTATCTTGATCTTCGACACCAACAACGATATAGGAATTATTGGTTGGGTTCGAATTTGAAAGCGCGCAAATATGCTTCAGAAACTTGCCTTTACCTTCTCTTGTATGTAAATTTAACTGACGCTTTTTGTCATAAAAACTCGACTCATCGTTGTGAGCTAAGAGGTTCTTTATTAAAAGGCGCTTGTTAATCATTTGCTTCGTAAAATAAAACTATGGCACTTTATTTCCCGTACTTGCAACCCATAAGGAAAACCAATCTTCGAGTTCCATGTCGATATTAATTGCGGCTGTTAATTGAGAAACCCTTTTGAAGTCCGTTGTGCCACAAACTGGAAAAATATGTGCCGGATGTCTCAAAATCCAAGCAATTAAAATCAAATCTACAGAAACCTCATATTTGTTCGCCAAGAGTAGCGCTTGAGAAGCTACGCGTTTGGATTTCTCATCATCATTCTTAAAGACGGAACCAAGCGGGTTCCATGCCATTGGAGAGATATTGTGTATTTGCATATGATCCAAACTCCCGTCTAACATAGCGTCTAAGTCTGTAACGGAGAATTGTATTTGATTGTAATTCACTGCTGTTTTTGTTCGAATCAAATCGGTTTGCGTGGGCGTAAAATTTGAAACGCCAAAATCTTTAATTTTCCCTTCGTCTTTTAAAACAAGAATGGCTTCGGCAATCTCGTCAGCTTGCATCAAAGGGCTTGGCCGATGCAGCAATAAAAGATCTAAATAATCAGTTTGCAAATTTTGAAGCGATTGCTCTACTGACCAAATAATATATTTTTTAGAATAATCATAGTGCTTGATGGTGTTATTACGGTTTTCAGTAGTATATTGAATCCCACATTTTGAAATCAATTGAATACTTTCTCGGTCTATATTACTCGCAATTAGCGCGCTTCCAAAAGCGGCTTCAGTGGTGTAGCCGCCATAAATGTCCGCGTGATCAAATGTTGAAATTCCGCTCTCAAGACAGCATTTCATCAAATCAATCATTTGTTTTTCACTGAGGTTTTTACCCCAAATGCCCCAAGTCATGGTTCCGGCTATAATTCTTGAAAATGGATGTGTATTCATAGGGACAAAGAAATAATTAAAAAGGTTAAAAAATGATATTTAAAAGACTATTCTTTTTAGTTCTTAAAAATATAAAAATACAATCACAAATCGTCCTTAAAATTGAGGGTTTTCAAGAAGTTTTAACCAATTTTTAACATCTTTCTTTTAAAAAAAAATTCAATTTGCACCATCAAAAATAACAAGCATAATACACAGGACAAAAATCATGGAAATGGAAGAAAATACCACCACACTCGATATTAGAGCGATCAACGAAAAAATTGAAAGAGAAAGCGCTTTCATCGATTTACTTACAATGGAAATGAACAAAGTAATCGTGGGCCAAAAACACATGATTGAAAGATTACTTATTGGTTTGCTTGGCCAGGGTCACATTTTGCTTGAAGGAGTTCCTGGTTTAGCAAAGACACTTGCTATTAACACTTTGGCTAAAGCCGTACACGGTTCTTTCAGCAGAATTCAGTTTACGCCAGACTTATTACCAGCCGATGTTGTAGGTACTATGATTTACAATATCAAACAAAATGAATTTTCGATAAAAAAAGGCCCAATTTTCGCCAATTTCGTTTTAGCAGACGAGATTAATAGAGCGCCGGCGAAAGTCCAATCAGCTTTGTTAGAAGCGATGCAAGAAAAGCAAGTCACCATTGGCGACTCAACTTTTGTTTTAGACAAGCCGTTCTTAGTTTTGGCTACTCAAAACCCAATCGAGCAAGAAGGAACGTACCCTTTACCAGAAGCGCAGGTCGATCGATTTATGTTGAAAACGGTGATTGATTATCCTAAAATGGAAGAAGAACGAATGGTGGTTCGTCAAAATCTTAGCGGCGCATACGAAAAAGTAAATCAGGTGGTTTCTATCGAGCAAATTCTGCGTGCTCAAGAAGCAGTTCGAGAAGTTTATATGGATGAGAAAATCGAGAAATATATTCTAGACATCGTTTTTGCAACACGTTATCCCGAAAAATACAAACTACAAAACTTGAAGCCTTTAATTGGCTTCGGCGCTTCCCCTCGTGGTAGTATCAATTTAGCCAACGCGGCAAAATGTTACGCATTTATAAAGCGTCGTGGCTACGTAATTCCTGAAGATGTCCGTGCAGTTGTGCATGATGTGCTGCGTCACCGTATTGGCATTACTTACGAAGCAGAAGCTGAAAACATCACTTCAGTTGATATTATCAATAAAATCGTTAACGAGGTTGAAGTTCCATAAAGATTTCCAAAAACCTTAGATCCAATAACCCTAGCGCCTTTGCGCCTTTGTGGCTAATTATATGGAAACAAAAGACCTTCTCAAGAAAGTTCGCAAAATAGAAATCAAGACCCGAAGATTGAGTGATCATATCTTTTCGGGAGAATATCACACGTCTTTTAAAGGTCGTGGGATGACTTTTTCTGAAGTAAGACCCTATCAATACGGAGATGACATTCGATCTATCGATTGGAATGTAACGGCAAGATATAATGAAGCGCATGTCAAAGTTTTTGAAGAAGAACGAGAACTTACGATGATGCTAATGGTTGATATTAGCGGCTCTGAGAGTTTTGGCACAAAAAACCAGTTTAAGAAAGACATTGTGACTGAAATTGCTGCGACTATGGCTTTTTCTGCTACGCAAAACAATGACAAAATAGGATTAATTCTATTCTCAGACCAAATCGAGTTATATATTCCGCCTAAAAAAGGGAGATCCCACGTTTTAAGGATTATTCGAGAATTAATTGAATTTGAACCACAGAGCAACAAAACCGATATTGCACAAGCACTGAAGTTTTTGTCAAGCACACAAAAAAAGAAAGCAATTGTATTTATCATCTCTGATTTTATGTCAGATGAATATGAACATACCCTAAAAATCGCTTCTAAAAAGCATGATATTACGGGAATACGCGTATATGATAATCGAGAAGAGAAAATGCCGAACATCGGAATGGTATCTATGCAAGATGCTGAAACGGGCGCCATTCAATGGGTCAATACAGGTTCCAAATCCGTTCGATTGAATTACGAGAAATACTATCAAGACAAAATCAACTATTTCAAAGAAACTTTTAGCAAATCGGGTTCGGGAGTCGTAAGTACAAGGGTTGACGAAAGTTACGTCACGAAATTATTAGGTTATTTTAAATCAAGATAATTGCCAAATTAGGCGTAAAACTATGAGAAGAACATTTTTTATTGTATCAATTTTACTGATTACTTCTGTTGTTTTTTCACAACAAAAGCAATTGCAAACGAGTATTGATACAACTAAGAATAAGATTGGCGCTGAATTTAAGCTTACGATTAAAACTACCGTCGATACCTCTGCTAAAGTAGCCTTTCCAAATCCGAAGATTCTCGGTGCATTAGAAGTAATTCAGTCCTACGACATCGACACCATCAAAAAAGACAGTCGTTACGAGTTAATCAAGAAATATGGCTTGACGCAATTTGATAGCGGAAAGTACAGTATTCCAAGACTTACCATTTTAATCAACAACAAACCATTTTTTTCCGACAGTCTTCGCGTTGAGGTTAACAATGTGGTTGTCGACACTTTAAAGCAAAAACTTTACGACATCAAACCAATTATCGAAGTCAATTCAAGTAAAAGTTGGATTTGGAAATTGGCACTAGTTCTTTTGCTTCTCGCCGGAATTGGCGCCTTCATCTATTGGTTTATCAAAAACAGACAGAAGAAAAAAATTGAAGAAGAAGTTTATAAAACACCAATAGAAAAGGCAACAAGTCTGCTGAATTCTTTAGAGAAAAAGCAATTGTGGCAGAAGGGTGAAGTAAAAGCGTATTATAGTGAACTTACGGACATTGCTCGAAATTATATCGAAGAAGCCATCGACGTTCCTGCCATGGAAAGCACCACGTCAGAATTAATTGAAGGATTAAGAAAGGCGTCACAAAAGAAAAAAATGTCGTTGTCACCAGATACATTAAAGAATCTTGAAAATGTTTTACAGCAAGCAGATTTGGTAAAATTTGCTAAATCAAGACCACTTGAATTCGAAATCACAGAAGATCGTAAAAAAATTGAACGCGCCATTGTAATTCTTGACAAATCAATTCCAGTCGTGGTCGAAAAAGAAGACGAATTGCTACTCAACGAATTGCAAAAACAAGAACAAATACGTTTACAGCTGCTAAAGAAACGCAAGAAACGCATCCAACTTTCTGTAGGGATTCTTCTCGGAATTGTCGTTTTCACCTTTGCTTTTATGATAACAACCAAAGGATTTACTTACGTGAAAGATGTTATCCTGGGCAATACTTCTAAAGAATTATTGGAGGGAGAATGGGTTTACAGCGAGTATGGAAATCCAAGAGTAACGATTGAAACCCCGATGGTTCTCATGCGAACAGATTTGTCGCAAAGTATGCCAAAAGATGGTATGGCTTTGATCAAAGAAATGCAGACTTTTATCTATGGAAGTTTGATCGGAAAATTTCAAATTGCGGTTTCTACTTTCAAATTTAAGCAAGAAGGCGAGATAGATTTGGTCAAATCAATCGATGGATCATTACAATTTATGGAAAATCAAGGTGCTCAAAATATGATTGTCAAACAAGAAGAATTCGACACCAAACAAGGCATCAAAGGATTAAAAGCGTATGGAACCTTTTCTCGAGTTGACGGTTTAACAAAGAGTAGCACCAAGTTTTACTATGAAGTATTATTGTTCCATCAGGATGGCGGATTACAGCAAATTGTAATCATACACGAAGAGGGCGATTCCTATGCGAATCAAATTTCATCACGAATTTTAGATTCAGTAGAACTTAAAAAAGTAAGCGAATAATGAAAGAGATCACTTTTTTAAATCCAGGTTTCTTTTGGTTATTTCTTTTGCTTCCGCTAGCAATTGCTTGGTATTTGTGGAAAAGAAAGCAACAAGCGCCAACGTTAAAGATAAGTTCATTGCAAGGATTTCAAACAACGCCATCAATTTTAGCAAAATTGCAGCCAATATTGTTTGTCATGCGTTTGCTTGCCTTGAGCGCAGTTATTGTAGCGATGGCGCGACCTAGAACTGTTGATATTAGTAATGAAACTAAAACCACAAAAGGGATTGATATCGTAATTGCCGTCGATGTTTCCGGAAGTATGCTTGCCAAAGATTTGAAGCCAAACAGAATGGAAGCGCTGAAAAGAGTAGCGTCGGATTTCGTAGAGCAAAGACCGAATGACCGAATAGGCTTGGTGGTATATGCGGCAGAAGCTTATACCAAAACACCAGTCACAAGCGACAAGGCTATTATTGTTGACGCTGTAAATAGTATCAAATATGATAATGTGCTGCAAGATGGGACTGGAATCGGAATGGGATTAACTACAGCGGTCAATCGTCTGAAAGACAGCAAAGCAAAAAGTAAAGTGATTATTCTGCTCACTGATGGTGTGAACAATGCGGGATTTATTGAACCAGAAACCGCGTCAGATATCGCAGAACAATACGGAATAAAAGTATATACGATTGGGATTGGAACCAACGGAATGGCAGAATTCCCTTATGCAATCGCACCAAACGGACAATTCTTATTCCGAATGATGCAGGTTGAGATTGACGAGAAATTAATGAGAAGCATTGCCCGAAAAACAGGCGGAAAGTATTTTAGAGCGACCAGCAATACTAAATTGGTTCAGATTTATAATGAAATCAATAAATTAGAAACCACCGAAATTGAAGAGTTGAAATACTATGATTATGACGAGAAATACCGGCCATTGGTTCTAATTGCGGGATTGCTTGTATTAATTGAAATCGGATTACGAAACACCATTTTCAAAAGTTTTATTTAATATGTACGAATTAGAAGAAAAAGGGTATCTCTATCTTTTGGCCATCATTCCACTATTGGTGTTGCTGTTCTTGTACGTGCAGTTTTGGAAAAGAAAAAAGCAACGCGAATTTGGAGATTTAGATTTGGTCAGAAAATTAAGTCCACAACGATCCGTGTTTAAGCCTACATTGAAATTTATTCTATTGATTTTAGCACTTGTTGGTTTAATACTTGGGTTAGTGAATCCAAAAATAGGAACCAAAATGGAAACTATCAAGCGCGAAGGGATTGATATAGTTTTTGCAATCGACGTTTCCAAAAGTATGCTTGCGGAAGACGTAGCTCCTAATCGATTAGAAAAAAGTAAACAGATCGTTTCGCAAATCATCAATCAGTTAGGGAATGACAGAATCGGAATTGTAGCATATGCTGGGAGTGCGTTTCCTGTTCTGCCTATTACGACGGACTACAGCGTGTCAAAGATGTTTTTGCAGAGTATGAATACGTCAATTGTTTCGTCGCAAGGAACATCTTTAGATGATGCCATCAAATTGTCCTCGACGTATTTCGACAAAGGAAACAAAACGAGTAAATTGCTAATATTAATTTCTGACGGTGAAGATCACTCTGACGGAGCAACCGAAGCTGCGGCAGAAGCCAATAAGAATGGAATGAAGATCATTACAATTGGTGTTGGAACAGAAAAAGGCGGTCCGATTCCAATGAAGCAAAATGGTGTTGTTCAAAGTTTCAAAAGAGACAACAATAACGAAGTGGTCATTACCAAATTAAATCAAGAAAGTTTAAAAGAAATTGCCAAAGCAACCAAAGGAGGTTATATTAGTGGCAATTCGACTAAGGAAGTACTCGCCTACGTAAAAAAGGCACTAGATAATATTCAAAAAACAGAATTTGAAGCCACTCAAATGGCAGATTTTGAATCCCAGTTTCAGTGGTTTTTAGGGATCGCATTTTCCTTATTATTTTTAGATATTTTCTTCCTTGACAGAAGAACCAACTGGATTACAAAGTTGAATTTGTTTAACGAAAAAGCATCATGAGACAATTCATTTTATTAATGCTGCTGTATATTTCTTCCGTTTCTTTGGCTCAGGAAGTGGATAAAAACTTGCCAAAAGCAAACGATGAATTTGAAGCCAAGAAATATTCAAACGCAGAAGCGGACTATAGAATATCGCTGTCAAGGACGCGTAAAAATGCGACTGCGAGTTACAACTTAGGGAATTCGATTTATCGTCAAAATCAAGCTAGTGAAGCCAAGAATTCCTATATGAAGGCGATTGAAAGTACAAATTCAAGAGATCAAAAACACCAAGCCTTTCATAATTTGGGCAACGTGTTTATGAAAGAAAAGAACTATAGCCAAGCCGTTGAAGCGTTCAAGAATGCATTGCGAAATAACCCAAGTGACGAAGAAACAAGATATAATTTTGCCCTGGCGAAAAAGATGTTGAAAGACAATCCGCCAAAAGAGGATAAAAAGGACAAAAAGAAAGACAAGAAAGACGATAAAAAAGATAAAAAGGACGAGAAGAAAAACGAAAATAAAGACAAGCAAGACGAGAAAAAAGACGGAGATAAAGACAAAAAAGAAGATAAAGGACAAAACAATCAGCCTAACGAACCAAAACCAAAACCTGGTGGTATTTCTAAAGAACGTTTACAGAACTTGCTAGACGCTGTAAATAATGAAGAAAAGAAAATTCAAGATAAGGTGAATGCTAAAAAAGTAAAAGGCAAACCAGTACAAACTGAGAAAGATTGGTAGATTGACCGCAAGATTATAAGACTATTAGATTTTAAGATTGCTAAATGAAATGAAGAAATTTTTAATACTGTTTTTAATTAGTTTCCACGGACTTTGGGCTCAAGTGCAATTTGAAGCCAAAGTAAGTAAGAACACGCTGGGATTAAACGAAAGATTACGCATCGATTTCACCATGAATGCCGATGGGGATAATTTTTCGCCACCATCTTTTGAAGGATTCAGAATCGTAGCAGGACCAAGCCAGCAAGTGAGTCAATCGTGGGTAAACGGTAGAAGTTCGTTTAACAAATCGTATTCTTATTTTCTATTACCTATACAAAAAGGGACTTTAACCATTAAGCAAGCGGCGGTTGAAATAAACGGTCAGATTTACAAAACCAATCCAATAAAGATAAATGTCACTGCAGCTGTTCAGCAACCACGAGATCCTAACGAAGAACCGCAAATTTCAGCTGATGACGCGATTCACTTGGTGGCAGAAATTTCAAAAGGAAATCCTTATGTCAACGAACCAATTACCGTTGTTTATAAATTGTACTTCAGCTATAATATCGGAATCACCAATTGGCGCGAACTCAACAAACCAAAGTACAATGATTTTTGGAGTCAAAACATCGACATCAAACAATTGGTCGCAGAAGAAGGAAAATACAACGGAGAAAAATATCGTTGTGTGGTGCTGAGAAAAACAGTTTTATATCCACAGAAATCAGGAAAACTAGAAATTGAGCCACTTTCATTAGATATCGATGTACAAGTTCCAACCAACAGAAGAAATTTCTTTGGGCAAGTGCAAGTGGTTAATGACAACAAAAGAGTTTCAGCAGGAAGCAAGACCATAACAGTAAAACCATTACCAGAAGCGGGCAAACCAATCGATTTTTCAGGGGCGGTCGGACGATTCAATTTTTCAGTGACGCCGTCCAAAACCAACTTAAAAAATGGGGAGTCGTTGGATCTAAAAGTAGTGGTATCAGGGACAGGAAACCTAAAATTATTTACGCTCCCAAAACCAGTAGTTCCCAATTCACTTGAAATGTATGACCCTGTGCATAATGAGAAAGTAAATACGCCATTGTCGGGAATGAACGGAAGCATTTCAGATTCGTATACAATTATTCCACAATTTAAAGGAAAGTACCCGATAAAACCAATGTCGTTTACCTATTTCGATTTATCAACAGGTAAATATAAAACCATTACATCACCAGAAATCTTAATCCATGTTTTGGATGGCCCATCAACGGGAGATAACACTGAAGTAGCCTCAAATTCCGGTGTGGCAAAAATGAAAGTGAGTGCTGGAGAACAATTTCAATTTATAAAATTAAAAACGAGTTTGACCGCAATAAACCAGAAAGACTTCTTAGGGTCGACCTTATTTTATGTACTTACTTTTCTTCCGTTGTTGATCATACCCATCATTGTTTTGGTGAAAAAGAAAAAAGAAGCCATTGACGGTGATGTCGCTGGAAATAAAATCAGGCTTTCTAATAAATTAGCGAAGAAATACTTGTCAGAAGCCAAGCAGCAACTGCAAAATAAAGAAATGTTTTATGTTGCGCTAGAAAAAGCAATGCATAACTTTCTAAAAGCAAAGCTTAAAATTGAGACTTCTGAGATGAGTAAAGATTTTATTCAAGAATTATTATTATCTAGAAATGGCAATGTAGCATCAGTAGCGGCCTTTATTGATTTAACGAAGAACTGTGAATTGGCTCGTTATGCGCCAGCATCGAGTGTAGCGATTCAACAAGATTACGACAAAGCGGTGACGATTATTTCAGAATTAGAAAAGCAAATCTCATAATTGACTTTAGAAGAAAATGAAAAAGACACTTTATTTATTGCTTTTGATCTCGCAATTTTTCTTTGCCCAAAACGGTTTTGAAAAGGGAAACGCGCTCTATCAAAAAGGGAAATACGAAGAAGCGATTGCTGCTTATGAAACTATTTTGGATTCTAAAAAGGAATCGGCGGAACTTTATTTCAATTTGGCCAATTGCTACTATAAACTCAACAAGGTGGCTCCAGCAATTTATAATTACGAAAAAGCGCTGGTTTTGAATCCCAATGATAGCGAAATCCAAAATAACCTAGCCTTTGCCCACAAACTAACAATTGATGAAATTAAAGTGGTTCCTAAAGTGGGTTTTGCTAAATTATTACGAGACTTTACAGGCGCTTTCCACTACAATACTTGGGCATGGATTACCGTTGCGCTTTCAGGATTTTTCCTTCTGTTTTTTATTGGATATTACTTTTCACAATTAACATTATCGAAAAGGATTTTTTTTATTGGGATGTTTATGATTGTTTTTCTGATTTTATTAAGTGGATTGGCAGCAATATTCGAAAAGTCGCACTTTGAAAGTGAAAGACCAGCAATTGTTTTTGCAGAAATCACGCAAGTAAAGAGCGAACCAAAATCTTCAAGTTCAGATGTATTTATGCTACACGAAGGCGCAAAAGTGTTTCTTCACGAATCGATAGAAAATTGGGTTAAGATTGAATTGACCGACGGCTCAGAAGGCTGGATTGAAAATTCTGCCGTTAGATCAGTGAAGTAATTATTCTTTTTGCAAATCATTTTCCAATCGAAATTCTTTAGATTGAAATACTTCAAACCATGCTGAAATAGCGGGATAAATGTTTTTAGACACTTCTTGTACTATCGGATAAAGTGTCGATTTCTCTTTCATTTCTTTTGAAAGAAAACGGTTTTCAAAATTTATTTTTTGAAACAAATTAAGCAACACACTTACCACTAAAATGGTACGCAGCAGCCCTAAAAACGCCCCCAAAAAGTTGTTCATAAAGCCAAGACTGGCAAAATTGGCTATAGATGTAAAAGCTTTTGCTAAACTCGAAACCACAATGATGACAATAATAAAAGTAATCGCAAATGCCACAACTTGAATGGTCGTAGCATCCCAAGAGACTTCTTTTTCTAAATAAGATTTAGTAACATAAGAAAAACGGATCGCGAGGTAAATTCCCAGCATAATCGAGATCAAAGAAGCAAGTTCTACGAAAAAACCGTTGCGAAATCCCTTGATTATTCCGAAGATAAGTACTACCGCTAAAACTATATCAATCAACTCCATTATTACGCTTTAAAACCGAGCAAATATAAACGAATTGGTGGTCTAATCCGCAGGCAACTTCTTATCTTTGCCCTCGATTTTGGTTAGTATTCCCAAATCTTAAGTCTAGAATCCTAAATTTTAAATTCAATTCATGTCTAGAGACCAACAACTCAAAGAACGCTGGGAAAAGCTTGTCAATTTGCTTTCCAATCAATTTTCGCAAGGAGAAGACCTCGATTTGGATGCAATAATTTATTTGATTGGCGTTCAAGAACTCGGGAAAGTACACCAGAAATACAAAAAAGACGAGAAACTCAACCTGATGCACATCGCTATTTGTCGCTTACTAGAGCCGTATGGGTTCTACGAATTCGACTATTTTGACGATGAAGGTTGGCCGCATTACACCATCAAAGAACAGTTGCCAACACTAAAAGCAGGGGAACAATCGGTGTTGATGAAAGAAGCTATTGTCAATTACTTTATAGAAAGAGAAGTCATTGATTAAATACTGACAACTTTTAATTAAATTTGCGCTTTCATTTACAGCACGACCATGATAGATACAATCAAAGAACATATTGCCAAAGTTCAAGCATTCACCACACAAAATGCGACTGAACTTGAAGCATTCAGAATACAATATTTAGGAAGTAAAGGTTTGCTAAAGGACTTTTTTGCTGAATTCAAAAATGTTCCTAACGATCAAAAAAAAGAATTCGGACAAGTAATTAACTTGCTAAAAACCAGTGCTGAAGAAAAAGTAAAAGCAATTCAGGAATCACTAGAAAGTAAAGAAGAAACTAAAGGTTTTTATGGCGATTTAACACGCCCTAGTGAGCCAATAACCATCGGATCAAGACATCCAATATCGATTGTAAAAAACCAAATTATTGATATCTTTTCAAACATCGGATTCAACGTTTCAGAAGGACCAGAAATAGAAGACGATTGGCACAATTTTACCGCATTGAACCTGCCAGAATACCATCCGGCGCGTGATATGCAAGACACGTTTTTTATCCAAACGAATCCTGATATTTTGCTAAGAACGCACACATCTTCGGTACAAGTACGCTATATGGAAAACAACAAACCACCCATTCGTACGATTTCTCCAGGAAGAGTATTCCGAAATGAAGCCATTTCATCTCGATCCCATTGTATTTTTCATCAAGTAGAAGGATTGTATATTGATAAGGACGTTTCGTTTGCCGACTTAAAGCAGACGCTTTTATATTTCACCAAAGAGATGTTTGGTAAATCAAAAATACGCTTAAGACCATCGTATTTCCCGTTTACGGAGCCAAGCGCTGAGGTTGATATTTATTGGGGACTCAAAACAGAAACCGATTACCGAATCACCAAGGGAACAGGCTGGTTGGAAATTATGGGCTGCGGCATGGTCGATCCGAATGTGCTAAAAAACTGCGGGATCAATCCAGAGGATTATAACGGTTTCGCCTTCGGAATGGGAATTGAAAGAATCGCGATGCTTTTGTACCAAATCGGAGACATTCGTATGTTCTACGAAAATGATGTTCGATTTTTAGAGCAATTTAAATCGAGTATATAATTCCATTGTCACCCTGAGCGCAGTCGAAGGGTCAGGAGCTATTCCCGCTATTCGCTAAATCTTTTGCGCCACACAAACGGAGTGAATTGACGAAGCAAGTAACTGCGCAAAAGGCTACTATCGGGGCTAAGCCACCCCGCCCTCCGGGCACCCCTCCAAAGGAGGGGAAACACCAAAGAACGAATCATAAAGTCTTAAAATCTTGCAATCTTACTATCCATGAAAAAAGACATCATCATCCCAACCGTAGAAAACGTATTTATAGCCGCTGTTCAAGAATGGAACGACGACTTTATGGACAAGATGTGGTACGTTTATTTGATTAACGACAGCGATTTCAATCTCGATAGCGTGATGGTCGTTTCGAAAGCGTTTGGCACCATAGATGGCGAAATGAAAAAAACGTCCCTGTTGCGACACGCTTTTGTTGAGGTTCCAGCGGTTTCAGTGGTCAAAGTAGAAATGATTGAAAACAGCGTCTTGGCACTTAACAATGAGTTTATGGTAACCTTTTTTATTGGAGGTACTTTATATGATAAGAAATATACTATTATAGCCAACTCAATTCACGAAAAAGCGGTAGAAGAAGTGCCGATTTTATTTGTAGATGGCGTGATTGTGCGATAGATGAGGGAAAGAATCAAGAAAAAAGAGCCAAGAAATAAGATATAACATCTTGCTTCTTGGCTCTTGTTTTTTTTCTCTAAAAAATCTAGTCTAGTTTTTCCGTTAATTTTTTAAAGACTTTCTTAGCTTCTTTTCCCTCGTATAAAATAGCGTAAACGGCATCAATTATTGGAGTATTAGCGCCGTAGGTCTGATTGAGTTCCCAAGCGCTTTTGGTAGCGTAATATCCTTCAGCAACCATGCTCATTTCCATCATGGCTGATTGTACCGTATAGCCTTTCCCGATCATGTTTCCGAACATTCTATTTCTCGAAAAAACCGAATAACCGGTAACCAATAAATCACCCAAATAAGCAGAATTATTGATGTTGCGTTTCATTTTATGTACTTTTCGAATGAACTTTTTCATCTCGCGAATGCCGTTACTCATCAACACCGATTGAAAGTTGTCTCCATAACCAATTCCATGAGCAATTCCTGCAGCAATGGCATAGATATTCTTGAGCATGGCTGCATATTCAGTTCCAATAATATCATCAGAAATTTTCGCTTTGATGTAATTTCCGGACAAACATTTGGCTACGATTTTGGCCTTTGCAGAATCTCCGCAAGCAATTGTTAAGTAAGACAAACGTTCAAGTGCCACTTCTTCCGCGTGACATGGACCCGTAATGACACCAATGTTTTCAAACGGAATTTCATATACTTTATTAAAATGTTCGCCAACAATTAGACTGGTTTCAGGAACAATTCCTTTGATGGCAGAAAAAATTACTTTGTCTTTTATGCTCTCTGTCAGCTTTGATAATTCTGAACTTAAAAAAGCAGATGGAATCGCAAAAATGATATAGTCGGCGTAGGTGATTGCTTCATTAATATTGCTAGTAAGCCTTAATTGCGAAGTTTTAAATTCTACCGAGCTTAAATAATTGGGATTATGATGGTGTGTTTTTAAATGTTCGATGGCCTCTTCATTACGCATGTACCACGCAATTTCCGGAAGATTTACACATAGCATCTTAGCAATAGCAGTTGCCCAACTACCACCACCGATCACAGCAAATTTTGGATATTCTGTCATTGAATTGTTTGGTTTAGCCCCGATAGTAACGTAAATCCTTTTGTGGCGGTGTTCGACGCAAAAGATTGCAGTGGATAGCGGGAAATAGCTCCTAATTTTAATTCGATTGCTCTAGTGAATTAGAAAACAGGAAATTATCCGGTTCCAAAAGTAACCAAAAAAAAGCAAATTAAAAATGCACTAAAATTAATGGATTTTGTATGAAATGTAAATTTTAACGTGTTCTTTTGAAATTCAATACAATACTTTTGAATGTGTTGCGTTATTCAAGGGTTAATTGGTTAGATTACTATATTATCGAATTAGTTTCGCTTTGTTTTATGTTAGAAAAAGGCGTTCAAAATAATTTATTTTGAACGCCTTTTGAATTTTTGCCATTTGAAACTAATAGCTCATTTCTACAATTTCTTTTACTTTATCTAAAGTAACATTTTGTTTTTCACCCAAGGCAATCCAGCCTCTTTCGTCGAAACGTTTGACAATAAAATCTGCGGTATTTTCATACTCGGAAATATATTCGGATAGTTTGGTTTGCATACCCATAATATGGAGAAAATCAACTGTTTTCTCGATGGCTTGCATCGCTTTTTCGTCGACTGTTTTCCCTGGTACATTCCATACTCTTTCTCCATATTGTGCCAATTTTTCTTTTTTGGTTTCGAAAAGCGCACGATATAAATTTGGTCCAATGATGGCTAATGTTCTTGCATGATCGATATTGTAGAGCGCTGTGAGTTCATGGCCAATCATATGCGTTGCCCAATCTACTGGAACACCTTTGTTTAACAAACCATTGAGCGCCATGGTGCAGCACCACATAAAGTTAGATGCTAATTTATAGTCGGTTGGATTTTCGACAACCGCTGGGCCAATTTCTACTAAAGTTTGCAAAATACCTTCTGCAATACGGTCTTGAAGTGGCGCATCGTGTTGAAAAGTGAGATATTGTTCCAATACATGCGTATAAGCATCTACCACACCATTTTGAAGCTGTCTTTTCGGCAAAGAAGCGATTACCGTTGGGTCACAGATTGAGAATTGAGGAAATAGTGCGCTACCGCCGAGGACCAGTTTTTCTTGAGTCGCGGCGATGGTAACTACTGCTCCCGAGTTCATTTCACTTCCAGTGGCAGGTAAAGTCAATACGGTTCCGAAAGGAACAACTTGCGCTTTGTCTTTAAACTGGATTCGTTTTTTTAGGATGTCTATCGGATTTTCGATGAAGTTTACTGCAGCAGAGATAAATTTTACGCCATCGATGACGCTACCGCCGCCAACAGCGAGGATAAAATTGAGTTTTTGTTCCCGAACAATTTCGACGGCTTTCATCAAAGTTTCGAAATGCGGATTGGGTTCAATGCCACCAAACTCAATGACTTCAAATCCTTTGAGTTGTGCTGTTACTTGATCGTAGATGCCATTTTGAAAAATACTTCCGCCTCCATAAGCGAGCAGGATTTTAGCATTTTGTGGTAATAGAGAAGCTAATTTTTCGATTTGATTTTTACCAAAAATCAGGTTTGTTGGATTGTAAAGTTCGAAGTTAAGCATGGGTGTCGCGTTTTAAATTGTGGATTGTAAATTTACGCAAAGAAAAATGGGGATTTCGTAAATTGATGTTAACTAAAAGGCAATTAGAGCTTTCGGCCATCTATTTTTTATACAGATTGTTATAATCGATATATTCCCAGACTTTATAAGGAATCAGTGGTTGAATGTTTTTTTTGTTTTTGATGCTTTCACGAATAAAAGTGGAAGAAATCGCTACAACTGGCGCATCAACATGATGAATTCTAGGATGGTTCTTGAGATCAAGCGTTGCTATCTCAGAAGAAATTCTAGGATAGACGTAAATATCATGATTTTGAAGAATGACTTCATAATTTTTCCATTTGTGCAAAGACTTGAGATTGTCTTCCCCCATGATTAAAGAAAATTTGTGTTGCGGGAATTTGTCATGCAGATGGGCTAAAGTATGAACGGTATAATTGGGTTGAGGTAATTTAAATTCAATGTCCGAAGGTTTTATTTTTGGAAAATCTTCTGTGGCAAGCGCTACCAAATTGAGACGTTTGTAATCATCGAGTAAATGCTCTTTCTTTTTTAGTGGATTATGCGGCGTTACAACCATCCAAATTTGGTTCAAATCGGAAAATTCTGCCATGTGATTGGCAATGATCAAATGCCCAATATGAATGGGATTGAAGGTTCCGAAGTAGAGTCCAATTTTCATGAAAAATAGTGATTAGTAAATAGTGATTAGTAATTAGTAAAGAGTTATTAGTGAATTAGTGATTTGGAAAAAGCATTGATCATTTTAGAGTCCTCTTCAATAAGTTTTTGAGTTTGATTAAACAAGTTCTCATTTCCGATAAAGTTTAATTGTTGTGCGATTAGCAATTGGGTTTCTAATTCAAAAAGCGAACCTCTAGATATTGACAAAAAATGATGGAATGATTTATTGGAATTTCTTCCATATCCCTCAGCAATATTCGACGGAACTGAAACCGCAGCCCTTTTTATTTGATTACTCAATGCGTAAATTTCGTCTTTAGGAAACGAATTAACTAACTGATAAACAAACACTGTAATTTCAATTCCTTTTTGCCAAATCAGTAAATCTTTGTGGCTTTTAATTTCTTTCATAATCTAAATGGCGTATAATATATGTTCTAACAATTTTTTTTTTTCTATCTATTCACTTATCACTATTCATTCTTCCCAATAAAATCCTTCACCAAGTGATAGGCTTCTTCTTTAGCAACATCTAAGTCGTAATTTTTGATAATTCTATCAAATTGTGGCGCAGTAGCCAACTCAACAGACGCTTTTGCAATCCGCATATTGATTTTGTCATCACTTTCGGTAGAACGTTTTTTGAGGCGAATTTTCAACTCATCAATGCTTGGCGGCTTGACGAAAACCGCTAGTGTTTCTTCAGGAAATTTGGACTTAATTCGCAATCCTCCAGCCACGTCAATATCAAAAATCACATTTTTGCCTAGTGCCCAAATGCGTTCGATTTCGTTTTTTAAAGTGCCGTAAAAATTATCGCGATAGACTTCCTCCCATTCTAAAAAATCGTGGGCCTTGATATGGTTTTTGAATTCACTAAGGGAAATAAAATAGTAATCTTTCCCATGAATTTCTTCTCCACGAGGTTCGCGAGAAGTCGCAGAAATGGAAAATTCTAAATTCAATTCAGGAATGCCTAATAAATGTCTTACTATCGTGGTTTTTCCCGAGCCAGATGGCGCTGAAAACACAATTAATTTTCCTTTTCCCATCAATTATTTCGAGTTAAAGTACATTGAGTACTTGTTCTTTGATTTTCTCTAATTCATCTTTCATCATCACAACTAATTTTTGCATTTGAGCGTGATTTGCTTTTGAACCCATTGTATTGATTTCTCGACCCATTTCTTGGGTAATAAACCCTAGTTTTCTACCGTTTGCTTCCGTTCCTTTGATGGTTTCCAAAAAGTAGTCGAGGTGTGTAGTAAGACGTACTTTTTCTTCGGTAATGTCTAATTTTTCGAGGTAAAATATAAGCTCTTGCTCGAATCGGTTTTCGTCTACATTGACTTTCAACTCATCGATCGCTGTTTGCAGACGGTCTTTGATAGCTTGCATTCTTTCGGGATCCAGCGCCAGCGCCTCACTCATATATTGGCGAATATTGCCAATACGCAATTGAAATTCGTTTTCTAAAGATTTCCCTTCATCAACTCTAAATTGTGCAATATTGTTAAGGGCTTCTTCAATGACTTTTTTGATTTCGACCCAATCATTTTCATCAATTTCGTCACGTTCTGTTTTGAGCGCGTCTGGCATTCTGACCGCCATTTTCATCAACTCGGTTTCATCGGCATCGGCAATTACCGCTCTCATTTGTTGAATATATGCCTTAACAATTGGAACATTTATTTTTGTAGAAGTTTGTTCGCCGGTCATTTCAACATAAACTGAAAAATCTACTTTACCTCGTTCTAGTCTTGTTGCAATTTCGTTTCGTAATCCCAACTCTAATTCGCGATATACAGAAGGCATTCGTACGTTTAAATCGAGGCCTTTGCTATTCAGCGACTTTACTTCGACGGTAATTTTTTTGGAGGGTAATTGTAAAGTAGCTTTACCAAAACCCGTCATTGATTGTATCATATAAATTGTACTAAAAAGTGCTCAAAGATAAGTAAAATGCGGATTGTTTATGAATCGATTTCAGAGGGATTCTTATGACTTACTAGATAAACGCCGATGAAAATCAAAATGGCAGCTGAAATCTTTACCCACGTCAATTCATCTTTTCCTAATCCAACAGCAATGATGGCGGCAAATAATGGTTGTAAATAGATGAAAACAGCGACAGTAGTTGGTTTCAGTTCACGCATCGATAACAAGTTGAGGAGATACGTAAAGAAAGTTGAGAATAGAATTACAAATCCAATTTTCCAATATAAGTTCATTGGAATGTGGTGCCAGTCGATGGCTAGAAACTCATTCCATCCAAAAGGTAGAACCATTAGAAATCCGAAAGTGTAAATCCATTTTACAAAAGTAAAAGCATTGTATTTGTCCATTAGTTTTTTCACTAAAATCAAATAACAACCGTAAGAAACCGCATTGATAAACACGAGTAAATTACCTAATTCAGCGTGCGTGGCATATCCGATTGATTTTCCAAAAATAATGAGAAGAACAGTTCCTACAAGTCCAATGATGATCCCAATTATTCTCTTTTTTTTCATTTTTTCTTTCATCAAAATTGAGGATAAAACAAGAACAATTATGGGCGTAGTAACCATAATGACCGCTGCTGAGATTGGTGATGTTAAGCTCAATCCTTTAAAAAATGTCAGCATGTTGAGCGCAACACCAAAGAAAGCCGCGGCAATAATTCTTGGAAAATCTTCCAAAGCCACTTTTTCTTTTGGACCTAAAAAAGAGACAAGCCAAAAAAGGACAACAGCGCCACTTACGCGAAGTAAAATAAATCCAAAAGGAAGAATGTAATTAGGCATAACATCTTTCGCAATAGTAAAGGTTAGCCCATAAATAACGGACACCATTGTTGCAGAAAATAAAGCCAAATTTCTTTTAGACATTAGGACAAGGCTTCGTAAACTTCTTGAATAACTTTGGAATTATTGCCGATGAAAATCTTTTCGTCGATTATAAAAACGGGTCGACTGAGAAAAGTATAATGTTGTAGCATATAATCACGGTAGTCGTTTTCGCTGAGCGACTTGCTTTTCAAATCCAGAGATTTATAAAGTTGGGCTTTTCTGCTGAACAAAGCTTCGTAGCTTCCCGCAAGTTGTTTCATGGATTCTAATTCAACCTCTGAGATTGGATTTTGTTTAATGTCGTGAAAAATTAAGGAACTATTTTTTGGTAAAGATTTTATAATTTTTCTACATGTGTCACAGGAAGCGAGGTAATATATTTTGTTCATAAATTTTGAGATTCTGTATACAAAGAAAATCCATTTAAGGGTTAAAAACAGTATTTTTATTAAAAATATTTTATGGAAACTACCTTCAAAATTTGGGAAACCAATCGGCAATTGTATTTAAAATTTTTGAATAGTTATACTTTGGAGCAACTCAATAAAATTCCAGATGGGTTTAGCAATAATCTGATTTGGAATATCGGGCATATTATTGTTTCGCAACAAGGGTTGGTTTATCGGCTTTCGGGTTTGCCAAGTTATATTGAGGAAAGTTTGGTTGAAACCTACAAAAACGGTTCAAAACCAACCGGAAGTACGACAGCGGAAGAAGTTGATCAATTAAAAGTCCTCTTGATTTCATTAATTGATAAAACAAAGTCAGATTATCATGAAGGTAAATTTATATCGTATCATGAATACAATACTGCGACTGGTTTTAATCTGAAATCTACCGAAGAAGCATTGGAATTTAATAATTATCACGAAGCTTTACATCTGGGTTTTATGATGAATATTAGAAAGTTTATTTAATACATTTGCAAAAAAATAACAGCATGAAATTCAATACCAAAACAATTCATGGGGGACAGCACCATGATCCAAGCACAGGAGCAGTGATGCCTCCAGTTTATCAAACTTCTACATTCGTTCAAATTAGCCCAGGGCAGCCAGTAAATCCTGACTACGAATACAGCAGAGCTGCAAATCCTACAAGAACTGCGCTGGAGTTGGCGTTAGCAAGTATAGAAAACGGTTCACGTGGACTGGCGTTTTCTTCTGGTTTGGCCGCGACGGATTGCCTTTTACGTTCTTTTAGGGCTGGAGACGAAGTGATTGCCATGGATGATTTGTACGGCGGGACCTATAGAATGTTTACCAGAATTTATAAAGACTCAGGAATCAAATTCCATTTTGTTGACATGAATGATATGGAGAAATTCAAATCATTGATAAACCAAAACACAAAATTGGTATGGGTGGAAACACCTACAAATCCGTTGATGAAATTGGCGGATATCGCCGAAATTGCTAAGATTACAAAAGCAAAAAACATTCTCTTTGCCGTCGACAATACTTTTGCAACGCCTTATCTCCAAAGACCTCTTGATTTAGGGGCAGATATCGTCATGCATTCGGCAACAAAATATCTTGGAGGTCACTCGGATGTCATTGCAGGAGCACTGATTGTAAAGGACGAAGCGTTAGGAGAGCAATTGCATTTTCAGCAATTTGCAACTGGCGCCACTTTGGGGCCAATGGATAGTTTTTTGGTTTTGCGAGGCATCAAGACGCTGCATTTAAGAGTACAAAGACATTGTGAAAATGGGGAGAAAGTAGTGGCATTTTTAAGCAATCATCCCAAAATAAAAACAGTATATTATCCTGGATTAAGCAGCCATCCGCATCATGAAATTGCGAAGAAGCAAATGAGTGGATTTGGAGGAATGGTTTCGTTTACATTCACTTCGGGTTTAAAAGAAGATGCAATTGCCTTCTTAGAAAAAGTAAAAGTATTTACCTTGGCGGAGTCTCTTGGGGGTGTAGAATCATTAGCAAACCATCCAGCATTAATGACACACGCTTCAATTCCTGAAGACAAACGGAAAGAGATTGGAATTACAGATGATTTGGTTCGACTAAGTGTTGGCGTTGAAGATGCAGAAGATTTGATTGCCGACTTACAACAAGCACTCGTTTAGGAATATCAAATAAAAAAAGCCCAATCACAGCAGATTGGGCTTTTTTTATTTGATGTTTTTTCTAAATCTTATTGAATATAATAAATATAACCTACATTAAACCAAACTAGCCAATCATTAGCCTTGTTTTCTGGATATCTGCTTGGGTTTGGATTTAGTCCATCTACCCAATTAGAGAAGTAATATTGTAATCTAAAATCTATCATTAAGTCAGACAAAGGGGCTAACTTATATCGAGTACCCACGCTACCAACAACAGACCAAACGGTGCCACTGCTATTTTGCGTTGCGCCGAAATATTTAACAGGAGTAGTAGCTGGAGTGTCTAAGTCCCCAAGAGTTGAATAAGCCTCAGGATCGTAAAAACTAAATTGACCTCCTAAACTTATGAAAGGAGCTAAAGCACCGACGGTTGAGGTGAAATCACGAATGCTTAAGGGGAAATACTCTAGTTGCATTCCAATATTCGTAACCGCAGTACTTCCTCTCATGCCTCTTAATTGGCGGTTGAATAATTTCTTTTTATCACCAGAAACATATTCGCCGTAGTGTCGAAGATTAGTTTTGTTGTAAGATAGTTCACTTCTTAACTTGAAGTGGTCGTTGAAATAAGTTTCAGGCGTGTAGCAATTACAATCCGCTTTGTAAGAAAAATTCAAATAATGAATAAGACCAATGCCATAGCCTGTATTTCCAAAATTGGTGTCGTAATTACGTCTTTCACCGTAATCTGATTGAAATGCCACGGGACCAGCAATTACACCTATCTCATGTGAAAAACCATATTGGGCAATTATCTCACTTGAGTAACCAAATAAAAACAAGATGATTGCGATAAAATACTTTGGTGTTTGCATACTAATTAAATCAATTCTCGACAAATATATAAAAACATCATTCACTTCTAAAATAAAATAAAAAAAATACATTTTTAATAACGTAAAAGCAAGAAAATTGTTTCAATAGTTAATGAAATGCCAAAATTAGTAAAACAAACAAGAGGAATATTCTAAAAAATCATTTTGCAAAAAAATAATAATACATATTTTGATAAAAATGTATATTTGTCTCCAATTAACGAAAACGTTTTCTTAAACGCTACTAATCTATAAATCATGTCACAAAGTATTACAACTTTTATTGAAACAGTTTCAAAAAGAAATCCAAACGAACCTGAATTTATGCAGGCTGTAAAGGAAGTTGCTGAAGCTGTAATCCCTTTTATTGAAGAAAACAAAAAGTACCAGAACAAAATGCTTTTGGAAAGAATGGTCGAAGCAGAGCGCATCATTATGTTCCGCGTAACATGGATCGATGATTCTGGAACTACGCAAGTAAACAGAGGATACAGAATTCAAATGAATTCAGCAATCGGGCCCTACAAAGGAGGAATTCGTTTTCATCCCTCAGTAAATTTGAGTATTCTGAAATTCTTAGCTTTTGAACAAACTTTTAAGAATAGTTTGACCACATTGCCAATGGGTGGTGGAAAAGGAGGTGCTGATTTTGACCCCAAAGGAAAATCTGACATAGAAATTATGCGTTTTTGTCAAGCATTTATGACTGAACTATCTAAACATATTGGTGCTGATACCGATGTTCCTGCTGGGGATATTGGTGTTGGAGGCAGAGAAGTGGGTTATATGTTTGGTCAATACAAGAAATTGAGAAATGAATTTACAGGAGTTTTAACTGGTAAAGGAATCTCTTTTGGAGGGTCATTAATACGTCCAGAAGCTACAGGATATGGCGACGTTTACTTTGCACAAAGTATGTTAGCAACAAAAGGAGACAGTTTTAAAGGAAAAATTGTAGTAATCTCTGGTTCTGGAAATGTAGCGCAATATGCAGCTGAAAAAGCGACGCAGCTTGGAGGTAAAGTGGTAACAATGTCTGATTCTGCAGGATATATATACGATGCAGATGGAATTGATTCTGAAAAATTGGCGCACGTCATGGAAATCAAAAACGTAAACTACGGCCGAATTAGTGATTACTTAAAGAAATACCCAAATGCTAAATATGTTGCGGGTAAACGACCATGGGAAGTGAAATGTGATGTAGCATTGCCTTGCGCGACTCAAAACGAATTGAACGAAGAAGAAGCAAAAACACTTGTTGCTAATGGTTGTATTTGTGTAGCGGAAGGCGCAAATATGCCATCTACACCAGAAGCAGTAGAAGTACTCCAAAAATCAAAAATATTATTTGCTCCAGGAAAAGCGTCTAATGCTGGAGGTGTTGCAACCTCAGGTTTAGAAATGTCTCAAAACTCTTTGCGTTTAAGTTGGACAAGCGAAGAAGTAGATGATCGATTAAAAAACATTATGCTAAATATTCATAGCTCATGCGTGCAATACGGTTCGGATGGAACCGGATACATAGATTATGTAAAAGGAGCAAACATTGCTGGTTTTGTAAAAGTTGCTGATGCAATGCTCGGACAAGGAGTAGTATAATTTTCGGCACAATAATAAAAAAAGCCTTTAGCTATCTTAGCTCAAAGGCTTTTTTATTTGTTCAAATATTAAAACAAGATTTTTTTCGTTTTGTATTATATTTGTCTTCAATCTAGAACTTTTTTTAATGAAAATAATTTTTTTGACTCTTGTTGCATTTTTTAGTATTCACTTTTGTCATTCTCAAAACAATAAGTTGTGGAAGGGTTATTTTTCCTACACGCGGATAAACGACATTTCGCAAGATGAAACCAAAATTTTTGCTGCAACTGAAAATGCAGTTTTTTCTCAAGATATTATTTCTGGGGACATCAAAACAATAAATACTATAGACGGACTTTCAGGTTTAACAATTACTGCAATTTACGACAGTCCTTTACTGAAGAAAACAATAATTGGTTATGAAAATGGACTAATAATCGTTTATAATCAGGTCGATGGGTCGATTTTGAATGTGGTCGATATCATCAATAAATCAATCCCTCAAAATGTAAAAAGAGTGAATCATTTTATGGAGTACAATGGAGTGATTTATGTTTCTTGCGACTTTGGAATCGTGCAATACAACCTAAGTACTTTGCAATTTGGGGACACTTTTTTTATTGGAACTAATGGATCACAAATTGGGATTGCCCAAACTGCCGTCTTCAACGGGATCATATATGCAGCCTCGAAAAACAATGGAATTTTAGCAGCGGATATTGCAAGTCCGTTCCTCAATGATTTTAATCAATGGAATACAATTGCCGGATTTGGATGGAGCAGCGTTGAAAAAATCGGAAACATTCTAGTAGCGACTACTAGTAACGGAAGTTTGCAAAAATTTAATGGGAGTACATTTGTTCCGGTGATTCAACTACCTGAGCCTGTAAATGATCTTAGAAGCAGCGGATCTTATTTATTAGTTACAACAAAGAACCACGTGTATATTTACAACGACCTAATAGTTCAGATTGCTGATATTTCAAGTAGTCAAATTCAAGATGTAACGGTTGAATTTACTTGCGCAACCATGATCAATAACGTTGTTTTCTTTGGAACTACTGAGGATGGTATCTTCAGCAAGGGCTTAACAGATTCCACAATAGAGAACAAAACACCACAAGGACCTTTTCGGAATGATGTATTTGCAATAGACGCGTCATCTTCAAATCTTTGGGCCGTATTTGGAGGATATGACCTTGATTACAATCCATACGCCTATACACCAACAGGTCTTGCTAAGTTTGGAATTAGCAAATTCAATAAGAACGGATGGCTTAATATCCCTTATAACGATCTTTTGGAAGCGAAAGCGTTGTCAAGGATAGCCGTTAATCCTAATAATGAAAATCAAGTTTTTTTCAGCTCCTATTATTCAGGCCTATTGAAGATGGAAAATGATCAAGTAACAACATTATTTAACACGACGAATACGGGATCAGACGGATTGCAGACCATCGTTGGTCAAGTTCCGGACGATGTCAGAATAAACGGGACCGCTTTCGATAAGTCAGGCAATTTATGGGTGACTAATAGCATTGTTAGAAAAGGGATGAAAGTTCTTAAGCAAAATGGTCAGTGGCAGTCATTCGACATGCAGAATGTATATGCAAACGTCGGGAAACTTCGATTTGGACGTATGGTAATTGATAAGAACGGCACCAAATGGATGGGAACATGGAGAGATGGCGTTATTGGATTTAACGAAGCATTAAATAATCGTTTTCGAGTGATTAGCAGCGCAGCAGTAGGTGGTAATTTACCATCGTTTGATGCACGAGCCGTTGCTGTTGACAATCGTAATCAATTGTGGATTGGAACGCTTGCTGGTCTTCGTGTTCTTTCTAATGTTGATAGTTTTAGTTCTGACGAAACGCTAAGAACCAATCCGATCATTATTATTGAAGATAATTTAGCGCAAGAATTGCTCTATGAACAATCAATCTCTGATATATTTGTAGACGGCGCCAATAACAAGTGGATTGGCACGATCGATTCAGGAGTGTTTTATGTCTCACAAGACGGTCAAAAAACGATCTATCATTTTACAACCAGGAACTCTCCACTACCGAGTAATACAATTAATGATATTGATATCAATGGAACCACGGGAGAAGTATTCTTCGCAACAGACAAAGGACTGGTGTCTTTCAAAGGAACTTCCACAACAGCACAAGGAGATTTGAGCAATGTATACGTTTATCCTAATCCGGTTCGCCCAGAATTTTCCGGAACAGTAAAAATTAGTGGTTTGATCGACAAGGCAAATGTTAAAATCTCGGATATTGAGGGCAACTTAGTACACGAAGCCATTGCAGAAGGAGGAACTATCGAATGGGATACAACCGCTTTTGGCAAATATAAAGTCGCTTCTGGAGTTTATATGATTTTCATTTCAGCTGATGACGGATCAGAAACGAAAGTCAAAAAAGTAATGATAATTCGTTAAAAATAGCGCTAGTTAATAACCGAAGGGTGCCAAACTAACCTACGAAGACTCCACATGTTTGTCAAAACCAAAGCAATCGTCATTTCTTCACTTAAATTTCAAGAAAAAAGCCTGATTGTAAAATGCTTCACACTGTCTGATGGCCTGAAGTCTTATTTTGTTCGCGATGCCTTCTCTTCTCGAAAAGGAAATCAAAAAATAGCGTATTTTCAACCTCTAACGTTGATTGAAATTGAGGCTGTTCACAAGAATAAAGGCACTTTGGAACAAATCAAAGAAATCAAGATTGACAGCCCTTTTCAAAACATTCATTCCAATATTGTCAAAAGCACTTTGACTTTATTTCTCTCGGAAATGCTGCATCATGCTATTCATGAGGAAGAAAAAAACGAGCCGCTATTCCGCTTTATAGAATCTGCATTACATTGGTTTGATCACCATGATGAAATTGCCAATTTTCACCTAATTTTTCTGCTGGAAATTACAAAGTACTTGGGATTCTATCCAGATATTTCAGAGTATCAACTTCCTTATTTCGAAATGAAAGAAGGAGTCTTTTCACCATTTCATAGCCTGACTTCACTTTCAGAAAACGATTCCATGCTCTTCAAAAAGTTGATTGATCTAAATTTCGAAAATGAACAAAAAACATTTCACGTTTCAGAGCGTCAAATTGTACTTAGAATCCTAATCGATTATTACAGTATGCATCTTGATGGATTTAAACAACCAAAGTCACTCGAGGTTTTGAAAGAGGTTTTTTCTTAATAATTTGGGCGTGACCCGCCGAAAAAGGCAGGTCGCGTCTTACGCTCTATCTTTTTTTCGTGCCTCAAAAAAGGATGCCGCTTCAACCGCTCACGCAAAAACTCACACCTAACAAGTTATTACTCATAACAATTTATTACTTTCGCATCTCGATTTTAGAAAAGGATACCATGAGTACTAAATTTACTGAATACAAAGGACTTGACTTGCCCACAGTCGCCTCAGAAGTTCTTAATTTTTGGAAAAAAGAAACCATATTCGAAAAGAGCATTTCCACTCGCGAAGGCAATACCCTATTCGTTTTCTTTGAAGGGCCACCTTCTGCAAACGGTTTGCCCGGAATTCATCACGTCATGGCACGTGCCATCAAAGATATTTTTTGTCGATACAAAACCCAAAAAGGCTTTCAAGTCAAACGAAAAGCAGGTTGGGATACGCACGGTTAGCCTGTTGAACTCGGAACCGAAAAAGAGTTAGGAATCACCAAAGAAGATATCGGAAAGAAAATTTCCATCGAAGAATACAACGAAGCATGCAAAAGAACGGTAATGCGCTACACCGATGTGTGGAATGACTTAACAGAAAAAATGGGCTATTGGGTCGATATGGAAGATCCGTATGTTACCTACAAATCCAAATATATGGAAAGCGTTTGGTGGCTATTAAAACAAATCTACGACAAAGATTTGATGTACAAAGGCTACACCATTCAACCCTATTCTCCTAAAGCAGGAACAGGTTTGAGCTCGCATGAAGTCAATCAACCTGGAAGTTATCGTGATGTGACAGATACAACTGTTGTGGCGCAATTCAAAGCCAAACCAGAATCTTTACCAGCATTTCTGAAAAATCATGGCGATATTTACATTCTTGCTTGGACGACGACACCATGGACGTTGCCTTCCAACACCGCATTAACCGTTGGACCAAAAATCGATTATGTAGTTGTAAATACTTTTAATCAATATACTTTCCGCCCAGTCAATGTAATTTTGGCAAAAAACTTAGTCGGAAAACAATTCGGAAAGACATTTTTTGAAAGCAACGAGCCACATGATTTCGAATATTTCAAAGAAGGCGACAAGAAAATTCCCTATCAAATTCTAGCCGAATGCAAAGGTTTGGATTTAGTGGGGATTCGCTACGAACAATTGTTGCCTTTCGTATTGCCTTATCAAAATCCAGAGAATGCATTTCGCGTCATCTCAGGAGATTTCGTTACAACGGAAGACGGAACCGGAATCGTGCATACTGCCCCAACTTTCGGAGCAGATGATGCCAAAGTGGCTAAAGAAGCTGTTCCAGAAGTGCCACCCATGTTGGTGTTAGACGAGAACGGAAATCCAGTGCCCTTGGTAAATTTGCAAGGGAAATTCACGTCACATATGGGCGAATACGCTGGGAAATATGTAAAAAACGAATACTACACCGACGGCGATGCGCCAGAACGTTCTATCGATGTTGAAATCGCAATACAATTAAAAGAAGAAAACAAAGCTTTCAAAGTAGAAAAATACGTGCACAGTTACCCGCATTGTTGGAGAACTGATACGCCAATTTTATACTACCCACTCGATTCTTGGTTTATCAAAGTAACCGAAATTAGAGACCGCATGTTCGATCTCAACGAAACCATCAACTGGAAGCCAAAAGCCACCGGAGAAGGACGTTTTGGAAATTGGTTGAAAAATGCCAACGATTGGAATCTGTCGCGGTCTCGCTATTGGGGAATTCCATTGCCAATCTGGAGAACTGAAGACGGAACCGAAGAGATTTTAGTAGGTTCTATCGAAGAATTATACAAAGAAATTGAAAAGTCAATCGGAGCTGGCATGCAAAAGGAAAACCCATTCAAAGGTTTTGAAGTCGGAAACATGACGGAAAGCAATTATGATTTGATTGATTTGCACAAGAATGTAGTCGATGAAATTGTGTTGGTATCAAATTCCGGAAAGCCAATGAAGCGCGAGGCTGACTTAATTGATGTATGGTTTGATTCGGGCGCAATGCCTTATGCACAGTGGCATTATCCATTTGAAAATAAAGAAAAAATAGATCAAAACCAAGATTTTCCAGCCGATTTTATTGCCGAAGGTGTCGATCAAACTCGTGGTTGGTTTTATACATTACACGCCATCGGAACTTTGGTTTTTGATAAAATTGCATACAAAAATGTTGTATCCAACGGTTTGGTATTGGATAAAAACGGACAAAAAATGTCCAAGCGTTTGGGCAATGCTACCGATCCGTTCAAAACAATAGAAGAATACGGACCCGATGCAACGCGCTGGTACATGATATCTAACGCTAATCCTTGGGACAATCTTAAATTCGATATCGAGGGAATTGCTGAAGTGAGACGAAAATTCTTCGGAACACTGTATAATACCTATTCGTTTTTTGCACTATATGCAAACATCGATAATTTTAAAAATGAAGAGGCGGAAATTCCACTACAAGACCGACCAGAAATTGATCGTTGGATTATCTCTGAATTAAACACCTTAATCAAAGATGTTGATGGTTTCTATGCGGATTATGAACCTACAAAAGCAGCTCGTGCGATTTCTGATTTTGTTCAAGAAAATCTAAGTAACTGGTATGTGCGTTTGTGCCGTCGTCGCTTCTGGAAAGGCGAGTATGCACAAGATAAAATTGCAGCCTATCAAACGTTATATACTTGCCTCGTGACCATCAGTAAATTAAGCGCTCCAATCGCGCCATTCTTTATGGATCAACTTTACAGAGACTTAACACAAAGGACAAAGTCAGAAAATTTTGACAGCGTACATTTGGCGGAATTTCCGAATTACGTTGAAAACTTTGTTGATAAATCTTTAGAGAGTAAAATGCAAAAAGCGCAGACCATTTCATCACTCGTTTTGTCCCTTCGTAAGAAGGAAATGATCAAGGTGCGTCAACCTTTGCAAAAGGTAATGATACCAATACTTGACGAGAATCAGCGACACGAAATTGAAGCGGTTTCTGACCTCATAAAAGCGGAAGTAAACGTCAAAGAAATTGAACTTTTAGACGATGCATCGGGTATTTTAATTAAACAGATCAAGCCTAATTTCAAGACACTTGGGCCACGTTTTGGTAAAGATATGGGATTGATTTCCAAACAGATACAATCTTTTACGCCAGAGCAAATCAACCAATTGGATTCGTTAGGTGTGCTGAATATTGAAGTTTCAGGAAATACTATAACTTTATCACAAGAGGATGTAGAGATTTCGTCGCAAGATATTGAAGGCTGGTTAGTTGCCAATTCGAACGGAATAACCGTTGCGCTCGACATTACGATTTCTCCAGAATTGAAAGAGGAAGGCATCGCAAGAGAATTGGTCAATAGAATTCAAAACATTCGAAAAGATTCCGGTTTTGAAGTAACAGACAAAATTAAAGTGCATTTGCAAAACAACACCCAGTTAGAAAAGGCGGTAAACGCCAACGAAAACTATATTAAGTCGGAAACATTAACAGAATCATTGGTTTTCGAAACAACAATACCAAACGGATTTGAAATAGAATTCGACGATATAAAAACAAGAATATTAATTACAAAATAAGTAGACATGGTAGATGAAATTGCAAGATACTCAGACGCTGATTTAGCAGAGTTCAAAGAATTGATTTTAAAAAAAATTAACAAAGCACAATCCGATTTAGATTTGATAAAGAGTGCGTATATGAATGATTTAAACAACGGAACCGACGACACGTCGCCAACCTTTAAAGCATTCGAAGAAGGAAGCGAAACCATGTCGAAGGAAGCAAACTCTCAATTGGCTATTCGACAAGAAAAATTCATTCGCGATTTGAAAAATGCACTTTTCCGTGTAGAAAACAAAACCTATGGCGTTTGCAAAGTAACCGGCAAATTAATCAGCAAAGAACGCTTGATGATTGTGCCTCATGCTACAATGAGCATTGAAGCTAAAAACATGCAACGCTAATAGCAAAACTATACTATAAATTAACGCTCCATTGGGAGCGTTTTTTTTAGAAAATAATCTATTTTTGCGCCATTAAAAATTCAAAAATGTCATTACGAAACGCGTATTTTCTCATTTTCATTATTCTACTGGTAGATCAACTTTCTAAAATTTACATCAAAACCAATTTTGTGTTGGGCGAGGAAATCAACGTTTTTAGTTGGTTTAAGATTTTGTTTATCGAGAACGAAGGCATGGCGTGGGGAACAGAAATTCCCGGAACCTACGGCAAATTATTTCTGACCATTTTTAGGCTGTTGGCGGTGACCGCAATAGGTTATTGGTTGTGGGATTCGGTGCAAAAAAGCAGCTCTACTTATCTTATTGTTGCCATCGCGCTAATACTTGCCGGCGCTTTTGGAAACATCATCGATTCGGTTTTTTACGGTATTGTTTTCGACGATAGTCACAATCATTTAGCGACATTATTTTCTGAAAACCCTTATGGTAAAGTTTTCCACGGAAAAGTGGTCGACATGCTGTATTTCCCTTTCATACAAGATTATCCTATGCCAGAATGGGTGCCGTTTTTAGGAGGAAAACCGTTCACTTTCTTTAATGCTATTTTCAATGTTGCAGACATGGCAATCTCCACTGGAGTAGGAATTTTGATTGTCTTTAATAAAAAAGCGTTTCACAAAGAGTAGTATTTTTAGGAGCTTTTTCCTGCTATTCGTTCCAATCTTTTTTTGTTCTTGTCACCCTGAGCGCAGTCGAAGGGTTTTTACTTATGACAAAAAAAGGATTTACACTGCTATCAGGGCTAGACATCAGAATTCATATAAATGATTCGGCGTAATACAAAAGTGTAGTTTTACGTCTTTTTCAAAAACGTCTTCAATAGCTTCTTCCGCTTCAAAAAAAGATAAACCAATCTTCACTGTATCTGGACGGCATTCACTCAAGAAAACATCATAAAATCCTTTGCCGTAACCCACGCGATTTCCTTTGATATCAAAGGCTAGCAAGGGAACAAATACCACATCAATTTTTGCAACAGGAACTTCTAGCCCATCAACAGGTTCAGAAATACCGTATTGATTTTTTTCAAATTTTGTCGAATCGGTCAACAAAAAATGGTTCATTTTAATCGTAGCAAAATCCGATTTTGAAACTACAATTTCTTTGTCTTTGCCTGCCAATACGTGCAGTATGAATTCGGTATCAACTTCTTTCTTTGCTACAATCGGTAGAAAAACATGGAAATATTTTTGCTCCCAAACGGGCATTTTTACCAATTGGTTCGCAATTTCCAAACTCATTTCTTCTACCTTCTTTTCGGAAAGTGCGTTTCGTAACTGTCTGTATTTAATACGAAGTTCAGCTTTAGTCATGTAGTAAAAGTAATTAATCCCCACCTATTCATTATTACTTGTTCCTTATTAATTATCAATTAATACACTATTTTTGTACTGCAAACGCTACTTCATTAAATGAACATTCCATCACTTGAACTACAAATACAATCACTGCCCAACAATCCTGGGGTGTATCAGTATTACGATAAAGAAGATAAGATTTTGTATGTGGGTAAGGCTAAAAATCTGAAGAAAAGAGTGTCGTCGTACTTCAATAAAATCCACGACACCGCCAAAACAAATGTACTAGTAAAGAAAATTGTAACGATAAAACATATTGTCGTTGCCACAGAATCGGACGCTTTACTTTTAGAAAACAATCTCATCAAGAAATTGCAGCCACGTTACAATGTCATGTTGCGCGACGACAAAAGTTATCCGTGGATTTGTATCAAGAACGAACCGTTTCCCAGAGTTTTTTCAACGCGACGAATGATCAAAGACGGATCGGAGTATTTTGGCCCATATACTAGTTTTAAGACCGTTTCTACCATTTTAGATTTGATTAAAGAATTGTATCCGCTACGCAATTGCAACTTCGATTTGAGCGCGTCGAATATCAAAAGCGGTAAGTTTAAAGTATGTCTAGAGTATCACATCGGGAATTGTAAAGGGCCGTGTGAAGGACATGAATCTTTTGAAAATTACCAAACGCAGGTCAACGCCATTCGTGAAATCTTGAAAGGAAATTTTAAAGAAAGCATGCGAGATTTCAAAACCAAAATGAAAGATTTTGCTGCGCAAATGCAGTTTGAAGAGGCACAGAAAATAAAAGAGAAGATAGAAGTTTTAGAGAATTATCAATCGCGTTCTACGATCGTAAGCCCAAAAATAACCAACATTGATGTGTTTTCGATTGTTTCGGATGAAGGCGCGGCGTATGTCAATTTTCTTCAAATCGCCTATGGTTCGATAATTCGGGCGCATACCATGGAAATGAAGAAGAAGTTAGAAGAAACAGATCAAGAGTTATTAGGTTTGGCGATTATCGAATTGCGCGAGCGATTTCACCTACTTTCCAAAGAAATTATTGTTCCTTTTGAGGTTGAGGTTGGAGAGTTGCTTAAAGTGACCGTTCCGCAATTAGGAGACAAGAAGGAACTGCTCGAGTTGTCCATTCGAAACGCCAAGTATTATCGAATTGAGCAACTCAAACAATTGCAAATCGTCGATCCGGACCGCCACACCAATCGGATTATGGCACAAATGCAGAAAGATTTGAGGTTACAAGTTGAGCCGCGCCATATAGAATGTTTTGACAATTCAAATATTCAAGGAACCAATCCAGTTGCGGCATGTGTGGTTTTTAAGGACGGAAAACCAAGCAAGAAAGACTATCGCCATTTTAATATCAAATCCGTTGAAGGACCGAACGACTTTGCATCGATGGAAGAAGTGGTTTACCGACGCTACAAAAGAATGCTCGATGAACAACAACCTTTACCGCAATTGATCATTATTGACGGTGGAAAAGGGCAGTTGTCGTCGGCACTAAAAAGTATTGACGCGTTGGAATTGCGAGGTAAAATTGCTATAGTCGGAATCGCAAAACGCTTGGAAGAGTTGTTTTATCCCGGAGATTCTGCGCCGCTATATTTAGATAAGAAGTCGGAAACACTGAAGGTGATTCAATATTTACGAAATGAGGCGCATCGCTTTGGAATTACATTTCACCGAGACAAACGCAGTCAGTCGGCTTTAAATTCATCAATAGACAGCATCCCAGGCATTGGAGAAAAAACGATGTTAACATTAATTCAGCATTTCAAAAGTGTTAAAAGATTAAAATTAGCAACTGAAATTGAAATTTCTGTTGTTGTTGGCGTATCAAAAGCAAAAAAAATTACCGACTTTTACAAAACATCTAACCTGTAAACTTTTCATGAAAAAATTTGCTTTACTTTTTTTAGCATTTTTTACGATGGTGAATTTGTTTTCGCAAGAACTCGAAAAGAAGAAACCGAAAATTGGTTTAGTTCTTAGCGGCGGCGGAGCGAAAGGTTTTGCGCATATTGGCGTTTTGAAAGTGTTGGAGCAGGCAGGTGTAAAAATCGACTATATTGGAGGAACTAGCATGGGCGCGGTTGTTGGCGGATTATATGCGTCCGGCTATAAAGCACAGCAAATAGACTCGATATTTAAGGCTACCGATTTTGACGCGTTGCTCAGTGATTATGTCGCTAGATCATCCAAAAACTTTTATGAGAAGAGAAATGACGAGATGTATGCCTTTACTTTACCTTTCAAAAAGTTGAAGATTGGTATTCCAACATCGCTGTCAAAAGGACTGTATAACTACAATTTACTTAATAAACTCACTTATAGTGTTCGGAATGTTCGTGACTTCAATCAATTACCAATTCCATTTTTATGTATAGCAACAGATATAGAAACTGGAGAGGAAGTTTTACTAAACAAGGGCTATTTAGCACAAGCAATGTTGGCCAGCGGCGCTTTTCCGACTTTGTTTTCTCCTATCGAAATCGACGGTAAACTATTAGTTGACGGCGGTGTAACAAATAATTTTCCTGTGGAGGAATTAAAAAAACTAGGAGCAGACGTTATTATCGGGGTCGATGTTCAAGATGACCTTAAAGACCGAAAATCACTGAAAGAAGCGACGCGAATTTTGGTGCAAATAACCAATTTGCAAATGATTGAAAAAATGAAGCAAAAGGTTGCCCTTACAGACATATATATAAAACCTGATATTAATGATTATGGTATTATTTCGTTTGATGATGGTCAAGAAATAATCAAGAAAGGTGAAGAAGCCGCTTTTGCTCAGTATGAAGCAATCAAAAAATTAGGGGACTCCACAAGATTGGATAAATTGACCGCAATTAAGGTTAAGATTGATACTTTAAGACTTCAGAATATTGTAATTAATCCGCTAAAAAAGTATACAAGAGCTTATGTTCTTGGAAAGCTCAGAATGAAACAAAACACTAGTATTACTTACCATGACTTACAACAAGGAATAGATAATTTGTCCGCTACTCAGAATTTCAGTGCCATTAGTTATCAATTTGAAAAAAATAATAATCGAGATGATTTGGTATTAAACTTAACAGAAAATACAACTAAGACATTTCTAAAATTTGCGCTCCATTATGACGATTTGTTCAAAACAGGAGCACTAGTAAACTTTACACAAAAGAACAGTGTTTTCAGAAACGACATTACTTCATTAGATTTTGTCATTGGTGATAATGTACGCTATAATTTTGATTATTACGTCGACAATGGTTTTTATTGGAGTTTTGGTGTTAAATCAAAGTACAATCGATTTAATCGGAATGTTGAAACAGACTTTAGCGATGGTGATTTGCTAAGACAACTAGGAATTAGAAGTTTAAATTTAGATTATGCCGAATTTACAAATAACTTCTATATGCAAACCATTTTCATACAGAAATTTCTCCTCGGTGTTGGCATTGAGCATAAACATATAAACATTAGTTCTGCAACGCTTAACACAGCCAATTCGGATTTTGAAAAGAGTAATTACCTAAGTTTTTTTGGCTATTTGAAATATGACGCTTTAGATAATAAGTTTTTTCCAAAACGAGGCTGGTATTTTCTGGGAGATGTACAATCATATGTATATTCTTCTGATTATACAAAACAATATAATGAATTCTCGATAGCTAAAGGAGATGTTGGATTTGCAAGAACTATTTTCGAAAAAACAACTGTAAAAATACAGACTGAAATGGGGTTTGCCTTTGGAAACGAAAGCGTTCATTTTTTTGATTTTGTTTTGGGAGGTTACGGCTTTACTCCTATAAATAATTTCAAACCATTTTATGGCTATGATTTTTTAAGTCTTTCAGGAGATAGTTATATAAAAAATGATGTTACTATTGACTATGAATTTTATAGGAAGAACCACGTCAATTTGTCAGCAAATTTTGCCAATATAAAAAATAATCTTTTCGAGACCTCTGATTGGATTTCCAGAATTAGTTATTCAGGATATGCTGCTGGTTATGGATTGGAGTCACTACTTGGTCCAGTTGAATTTAAATATTCTTGGTCACCAGAAACAAATAAAGGATTTGCCTGGTTTAGTGTAGGATTTTGGTTTTAAGGATTACCAACATTCAAAATTTATGTTTGATGTTGTCGAAAAAATAATATATTTGAAATTCTATAAATTATAAAAATAGTAACTATGTCTATTTGGAAGAAAAAATCTATCTCACTTTTACTTGCTGAAGCCTCAGAATCTGAAAAAGGATTAAAAAGGACATTAACTGCTTGGTCGCTGGTCGCTTTAGGAATAGGCGCAATTATTGGTGCTGGATTATTTGTAAGAACAGCCACCGCCGCAGCACAAAATGCCGGCCCGTCAGTTACAATCGGTTTTATTGTGGCTGCTGTTGGTTGTGCTTTAGCAGGATTGTGTTATGCGGAACTTTCTTCTTCCATTCCTATTTCAGGTAGTGCGTATACGTATACTTACGCTACGATGGGTGAACTTTTAGCATGGATAATCGGTTGGGATTTGATTTTAGAATATGCTGTCGGAGCCGCCACGGTTGGAATTGCGTGGAGTGAATATCTCAACAATCTGTTGACCAATGTGCTCCATATGAGCCCAATTCCTTATTCGCTCTGTCATTCGCCCTTTCAAAAAGTCATCGATCCAAACACACAAGAAATACTGCAACAAGGAATTATTAATTTGCCCGCATTGTTTATAGTTGGAGTTATAAGTTTACTTCTTATTAAAGGGACACAAGAATCAGCTTTCGTTAACGGATTAATTGTTGTTGTCAAAGTAACCATTGTCGTTTTGATTATTGTTTTGGGATGGCATTTTATTAATCCAGTAAATCATACACCTTATATTCCAGAAGTTGGGACTTATACTGACGACCAAGGAATCGGGCATCATTATGGCGGGATTATGGGAATACTTGGTGCTGCTGGAACTGTGTTTTTTGCTTTTATTGGTTTCGATGCAGTGAGTACTGCGGCCCAAGAAACTAAAAACCCCAAAAGGGATATGCCAATTGGAATATTAGGATCGCTAGCGATATGCACTGTTCTGTATATTTTGTTTGCGCATGTCTTAACAGGAGTTGCAACTGTAGAAGATTTTAGAACTGGCGGTAAGGAAGCTTCAGTCTCATTCGCAATTAATAAATACATGATTGGATACGAGTGGTTGGCACAGTTTGTAACCGTAGCCATTCTTGCAGGATTTTCTTCTGTAATTTTGGTCATGTTGCTAGGACAATCACGTGTTTTTTACGCCATGGGGAAAGATGGTTTGTTACCAAAAGCATTCGGAGACTTACATCCAAAATACAAAACACCTTACAAAGCCAATTTGGCAATTCTGGTAATAGTCGGATTATTCGCAGCCTTTATTCCAGGTGATATAGTTGGAGACATGACTAGTATTGGGACTCTATTCGCTTTTATATTAGTTTGTTTTTCTGTTATTGTTTTACGAAAAACAGAACCAAACATGAAACGTGAATTTAAGACACCATTCGTTCCTTTAGTTCCAATTCTTGGCATCGTAGTTTGCTTAGCAATGATTTACGGTTTAGGTTGGACTAATTGGTTAAGACTTTTACTTTGGCTTGCTATTGGACTGGTGATTTACTTCACTTATGGTAAAAAGAACAGTAAATTAAACAATCCCGAAAAATAAAATTTTCAAAACGTTGCAAAAGGCACTTTTAGTTCATAATAACTAAAAGTGCCTTTTTTTATTAAACTAAAAAATATCATTTCGATATTATCATTAAACAAGGTTTTTTTTGCGATATTTGTTACTATGAAATTGCTTATAGAATTAAGTTCGTTTAAGCACATTATGGGTAAAGGCAATGCCATAAGTGACCTATAACAAATAAAGCTCACACTTATGAAAACAAATTGGAAAGGATTATTAGAGTACCTACAGTTTCTCATGAAGCGAAATCCAGAGTGATAGATATAATTTGAACAAATTATTTTTCAAATCATTTTTCTAAAAATTCAAATCATGCCAATATACCATAAACTGGGAAATTTCCCTCAGAAAAGACATACTCAGTTCGAAAAGCCAAACGGAGGGTTGTATTATGAACAACTATTTGGCACCGAAGGATTTCACGGACATTCGTCACTACTGTATCATGTTCATCGACCAACGCAAGTTAAAGAAGTTATCAAATCCTATTCGGTCGAACCTAAAATCGCCATTGATAAGAACATAAAATCATTGTTGTTAAAAGGTTTTGATTTAAAACCGCACATTGATTTTCTGGAAAGCCGCAAACCCATGCTGGTCAATCGAGATTGTACGATTGGTCTAGCCGCAACACAGCAATCACTCACGAGTTATTTTTATAAAAATGCGGATGCCGACGAAATGATTTTCATCCATAAAGGCAAAGGAAAATTACGAACGATGATGGGAAACATTCCTTTTGAATACGGGGATTACCTTATTATTCCTCGTGGAATGATCTACCAAATCGAATTCGAATCTGCTGAAAACCGCTTGTTTTATGTAGAATCATTTGCTCCGTTTTACACACCAAAACGATACAAAAACGAATCAGGTCAGCATCTTGAGCACGCGCCGTTCTGTGAGCGTGATTTTAAATTACCTACAGAATTAGAGACGCATGACGAAAAAGGCGACTTTCTGATCAAAATTAAAAAAGAAGGTATGGTTCACGAAATCGTATATGCGACGCACCCTTTTGACGTTGTTGGTTGGGACGGCTATAATTTTCCTTACGGGTTTTCAATTCATAACTTTGAGCCAATTACCGGACGTGTGCACCAACCGCCACCAGTGCATCAAACTTTTGAAACAGCTACTTTTGTAGTGTGCTCTTTTGTGCCTCGATTGTACGATTACCATCCAAAGGCAATCCCAGCGCCCTATAACCACAGCAACATCGACAGTGATGAGGTTTTATATTATGTGGATGGAGATTTTATGTCGCGAAATAACATCGAACAAGGCCATATTACATTACATCCCAAAGGTATTCCTCATGGCCCAGCTCCAGGGGCAATGGAACGTAGTATTGGTCAAACAGAAACGCAAGAATTAGCCGTCATGGTTGATACATTCCGTCCTCTAATGGTCACAGAAGAAGCGATGGGAATAGACGATGGAAAATATTACAAATCTTGGGTCGAATAAGTAGAAGGAGCAACTTCCTGCTGTTCACTATATCTTTTGTGCTGAACAACCGCACAAAAGGATGCCGCTGCCATCAGGGCTAGGGATTCAGATTAACAACAACTATTAAATTAATTGAAATTCACTTCTTTATTGTTCTTGTAATATACAATTCTTAAGAAAGAAGTTTAAAAAAACAGCAATCATGTCAAAACAAGTCACTTCCGTTGAGTACGGACTCGAAAAAATATTCGAAGGAGCACAAGACTTTCTTCCATTGATGGGAACAGATTACATAGAATTTTATGTAGGAAATGCCAAGCAAGCAGCACATTTTTACAAAACAGCATTTGGTTTTCAATCATTAGCCTACGCTGGATTGGAAACAGGAGTTCGAGACCGAGCGTCATACGTTCTGAAACAAGATAAGATTCGATTGGTTCTCACAACAGCCTTAACCAGTGATTCTGCCATTGGCGAGCATGTTAAAAAGCACGGTGATGGCGTTAAAGTAATTGCACTTTGGGTAGAAGATGCTAGAAAATCATTTGAAGAAACCACCAAACGCGGGGCTAAGGTTTATATGGAACCAGTAGTCGAAAAGGACGAACACGGCGAGGTAGTTCGTGCAGGAATCTATACTTACGGTGAAACAGTGCACATGTTTGTAGAACGCAAGAACTATAAGGGAACTTTTCTACCTGGGTATGTAGAATGGAAATCGGACTATAATCCAACGTCTGTCGGGCTGAAGTATGTAGACCACATGGTTGGAAATGTAGGCTGGAACCAAATGAATATTTGGGTGAAATGGTACGAAGAAGTGATGGGGTTTGTCAATTTCCTTTCTTTCGATGACAAGCAAATTCACACCGAGTATTCCGCATTGATGAGTAAAGTAATGAGTAATGGAAATGGCAGAATTAAATTTCCAATTAACGAACCAGCAAAAGGAAATAAACGGTCACAAATTGAGGAATATTTAGATTTTTATGAAGGTTCGGGAGTGCAACATATCGCTATCGCAACAGATGATATCATTGCAACGGTTACTGAATTGCGCGCTAGAGGAATAGAGTTCTTATCGGCACCGCCACGGGCATATTATGAAGACATTCCTAATCGTCTTGGCGAACATATGAAAATGATGCACGAAGATATAAACACAATTGAAAAGCTGGCGATTATGGTCGATGCTGACGAAGATGGCTACTTACTTCAGATTTTTACTAAACCAGTGGAAGATAGACCAACTTTGTTTTTCGAAATCATTCAAAGAATGGGGGCGAAAGGTTTCGGCGCAGGAAATTTTAAAGCGCTATTTGAATCGATTGAAAGAGAACAAGAAAAAAGAGGAACTTTGTAGAGTTTCGACGTTTTTTTTGAATTATTAATAAAATACAACGATGTAGTGATGTCGTTATTAAATATATCTTGTTAAAGTCTATTTTTTTATAGAGATACTACAAAAACAAACTATCTTTGTTCCAACAAAAATGAAGGAGTGGTTTCCGGATTTTTTTATATAGATTTTTCATAATTTATATTTTTTGGTTGGTTAATAGCATAAAAACTCGGTCATTATTTGACTGAGTTTTTTTGTTTTAATACATTTGGAACAGATATTGCATTTCGGGCCGAAATCAATTCCCCAGAAAAAATGAAGAAAATCCTAGTATTAGTTTTTGTAGCAACAACCTTTGGTTTTAGTGCGCAGAAAGAAAGAGCTTTTGATGTTGGCGAGTGGTTCAAATTCAGGATTCATTACGGTCTTGTAAATGCTGGATATGCCACATTAGAAGTAAAAGAAGCGACCATAAATAATAAAAAAGTGTATCACGCAATCGGAAAGGGATACACCACTGGCTTATCAAGGTTTTTTTTCAGGGTTGACGATCTTTACGAAAGTTATTTCGACAAGGAAACTGGTAATTCGTATCAATTTTTACGAAAGATTAACGAAGGTGGTTATACAAAAAATCAAGAAGGTTTTGTCAATCAAGAAACAAATAAGATTCTTGTTAAAGATTACAAAAACAGAATAGAAAAAACCTTTCCCTTTCCAACTCATACGCAAGATATTGTTTCTACTTTTTATTACCTTAGAAATTACCCGTCGGTTGATAAATTAAAAATAGGCGAATCAGTTTCAATTGATATGTTTTTTGATAATGAATCTACAAAATTCAAATTAAAATTTCTAGGTTATGAAGACATCGAAACTAAATTCGGGATAGTTTCGACAATGATTTTTAGACCTTTGGTTCAGTCTGGAAGAGTCTTCAAAGAAGAAGAAAGTTTAACGGTTTGGATTTCAAACGACGACAATAAATTACCACTACGTATAAAAGCAAGCCTAGCAGTTGGGTCAATTAAAGCAGATTTAGACGGCTTCAAAGGATTGAAATATTCATTTAAAGTAAAAGCAAAACCCTAATGGAGATTAATGACACTACTCAAGAAATTTTAGACAATCTAGAAGGTAAGTTTGAGGCAATCAATCAAAAAACAGCAACGCATCTAGAGGGGTTGCTGTGGGCAAAGCCAATAACCTATTGGGATTACATACAAACAGATGCTCTGCTAAATCTTCAAATTCAAAGAACCACATTGCCCGATGAAATGGTATTCATCATGTATCATCAAGTTAATGAGTTACTTTTCAAGATGATTCTTTGGGAAATAAATCAAATATCCAACCATCAAAAGCCGCAAACAGCGTTTTTTACAGAAAGACTTATGCGCATTAGCCGCTATTTTGATATGCTAACCACTTCTTTTGACATTATGGGAGACGGAATGGAAGTAGAACAATACATGAAGTTTAGAAATACCTTAACACCAGCAAGTGGTTTTCAAAGTGCACAATATCGTTTAATCGAATTTGCTTCCACCGACTTGATTAACCTGATAGATTACCGCTTTCGAGCTACAATAGATCGAAATACACCTTATGAGCATGCATTTGAACATCTATATTGGCAAGCGGCTGGTAAAGATCATGAGACCGGTGAAAAATCATTCTTAATTCTTGAATTTGAAAGAAAGTATAAAAGCTTATTTCTAAGAGAAATGGAGTATTTCAACACAATTAATTTGTGGCAGAAGTTTAAACAGCTTCCTGAATTAGATCAAGAGAATCCCGCTCTTATTAAAGCCATGCGTCATTATGATCATACCGTAAATATTACGTGGGTAATGGGTCATCTTAATGCTGCTAAGAAATACATTGATAGCGGCCAAGGAACTGGCGAAGCGACTGGTGGAAGCGACTGGAAAAAATACATGCACCCAAAATATCAAAGAAGAATTTTCTTTCCAGAATTATGGTCTGAAGAGGAATTGAAAAACTGGGGCGCTGAATCATAAATCACACAAAATTAATATTTTGACAAGAATATTTCTTCTAGCTTTTCTACTAGCAACAATCTTTTCCTGCAAAAAGTCGGAAGATGTAGTTGTATTTGAAGAAAGCAAATCTATTCCAATTGTAGAAAAATTTGGATTCAAATACAATGATTTTAATGTCTCCAACGATACCATTCAAAGTGGCGATACATTCGGAAGTATCGTAGATCAACAAAACTTGGGTAATCAAAAAGTATATGATATCATCGAAAAAGTGAAAGACAGTTTTGATGTTAGAATCATGAGAATTGGAAAACCATTTACACTTTTCAGATCTAAGGACCGAAATAAAAAATTACAAGCATTTGTGTATCAACCTGACAAAGGGAGTTATTATGTCATCGACTTCAGAGATTCTATTAAGGTGTATAAGAGAACTAGACCGGTAACATTTAAAAGAAAAACTATTGCAGGTAGCCTAAACGGTTCGCTATCGGAAGCGATTGAAAAAGAAGGAGTTGATCCCGCTTTAGCAAGTAAAATTACCAAGATATACGCTTGGTCAATAGATTTCTTTAAACTCAAAAGAGGTGACAAATTTGGAATCACTTTCACGGAAAGATTTATTGACGACACGATTTACGATGGTGTTGATAGCTTAAAAGCAGCCTTTTTCGAATACAAAGGAAAAACAATCTATGCTTTCCCTTTCGAACAAAATGAAGGCTCAGGAAAATTAGAATATTTCGACGATGAAGGAAAAGCACTCAAAAATTTCTTCCTTAAAGCGCCTTTGAAGTATGTCAATATAACGTCTCGCTTTGCAAAAACACGTTTTCACCCTGTTCAAATGATTTGGAAAGCACACAAGGGAACGGATTACGCTGCACCAACAGGCACGCCTATCATGACGACAGCATCTGGAGTAGTTGAACAAACTGGTTTTACCGCAGGAAACGGGAATTTCGTCAAAGTCAAACACGATCGCACTTATTCGACACAATATCTGCATATGTCGAAAATACTAGTGCGTCGTGGACAACGCGTAAACCAAGGAGATGTAATTGGAAAAGTAGGAAGTACAGGATTAGCTACAGGACCGCATGTTTGCTATCGATTTTGGAAAAACGGAGCGCAAGTCGATGCTTTGCGATTAAAATTACCCAATTCAGAACCTATGAACAAACGAAATTTACCTCGTTTTCTCAGCCAAATGAAACCGTTAAAAAGAGAATTGGATAGTGTTGCGCAAATGAAAGCGAAAAATTGATTTTAGGCAGCTATTTCCAGCTATCCATTCCAACTTTTTGTCAAAACAAGTTATTTTTTGGAGGTAAAAGGAGTTCCTATTGTCACTCTTTTATCTCCAAAAATAAAATTGTTTTTTCCAGCAAAGTTTTCACTACTATCTGGGCTAATTGTTAACCGTTTATTTACAAACATAATTGTAAATTTGCACGTCAAATTAAACAAAAGAAAAATGGCATTAAACCAAATTAATCCAACATCTACGCCGGCTTGGCATAAGTTAAAAGCACATTTTGAAACCATGGAACACAATTCTATGAAAGAAATGTTTCAAAATGATACGACAAGAACAAATCAATTTCATATTCAATGGAATGATTTCTTGGTTGATTTTTCAAAAAATAATATCAATAAAGAAACAATAAATTTATTGCTGGAATTAGCGCATGAAACGAAGCTAAAAGAGGCTATTTCTAAATATTTTGAAGGCGACCTCATCAATCAAACGGAAAATAGAGCGGTACTTCACACCGCTTTGCGTTCTCCAGACACCGCCACAATTAAGGTTGATGGGATTAATGTGATTCCGGAGATTTATGAAGTCAAAAAAAATATCAGAAAGTTCACCGATGAAATTATTAGCGGAACCCGAAAAGGTTATACAGGCAAGCCGTTTACAGATATTGTAAATATTGGAATTGGTGGCTCTGATTTAGGACCAGCGATGGTTGTAGAAGCGTTGCAGTTTTATAAAAACCATCTTAATGTTCATTTTGTCTCAAATGTTGATGGCGACCACGTTCATGAAATTCTTAAGAAAATAAATCCTGAAACGACGCTTTTCGTAATTGTTTCAAAAACGTTTACTACGCAAGAAACCTTGACCAATTCAGAAACCATCCGAAAATGGTTTTTGCAATCGGCAAAGCAAGAAGATGTTGCAAATCACTTTGTTGCAGTATCTACGAACATTAAGAATGTAACCGAATTCGGGATCGATGCCAATAATGTTTTTCCAATGTGGGATTGGGTTGGCGGAAGATTTTCATTGTGGAGCGCTGTCGGATTATCGATAAGTTTGGCAGTTGGATTTGATAATTTCGAGGCATTATTGAAAGGCGCAAATAAAATGGATGGGCATTTCAAAACAACTAATTTCGAAGAGAATATTCCTATTATCCTTGCGCTCTTAAGCATTTGGTATAATAACTTTTTTGGAGCTGAAAGTGAGGCTCTAATCCCATACACGCAATATTTGCAAAAACTAGCTCCGTATCTCCAACAAGGGATTATGGAAAGTAATGGCAAAAGTATTGGACGAGACGGGCTACGCGTAAACTATCAAACAGGAACGATTATTTGGGGTGAACCAGGAACCAATTCACAGCATGCCTTTTTTCAGTTAATTCATCAAGGCACGAAACTAATTCCAACCGACTTTATCGGTTTCGTGGAGCCACTATATGGTGATGATGACCATCATAATAAATTGATGTCGAATTTTTTCGCACAAACAGAAGCACTTCTCAATGGCAAAACTGCGGCGCAAGTCCAAGCGGAGTTTGATAAGCAAGGTGTTTCAAAAGAAAAAGCGCAATATTTATTGCCTTTCAAAGTTTTTGAGGGTAATAAACCAACAAATACCATTTTGATTAAGAGACTAACGCCAGAGTCGTTAGGCTCATTAGTTGCTCTTTATGAACATAAGATCTTTGTGCAAGGAATTCTGTGGAATATTTTTAGTTACGATCAATGGGGAGTTGAACTAGGAAAACAATTAGCAAATTCCATTCTAGACGAAATCAATTCCAAGACAATAAACCAACATGATTCTTCGACCACGTTTTTATTAGATCATTTTTTGAATAAGTAAAAGATCGGCAGCCGTTAATTCAAAAATCCGTAAGAAGAGCAAGTATTTTTTTACGGTTTTTATGTATATTTGAATTCCTAAAAATAAGAAAAATGTACGAGATTCTTCAGAAAGCGCATTCAGGATGGGCTTATTTAGTTTTAATAGCTTTATTTATTGCAATATTGAATTCTATTATTGGAATGAACGCCAAGAAAGAATTTGGGCCGAAAGACAAAAGATTTGCACTTCTAGCATTAATTGCAACACATCTACAACTTGTTTTCGGGATGATATTGTATTTTGTTTCGCCGCTCGGATCAGCTTCTTTTGGACAAATGAGTGATAGCGCACTACGTTTAACATCGTTGGAGCATCCTTTAGTCAACCTTATTGCAATCGCTCTAATTACAGTTGGTTGGTCAAAGCATAAAAAGGCTGAAGAAAATCACGCCAAATACAAAGCAATAGCCATTTTTTATGGTATTGGATTACTATTAATATTGTCCAGAATACCTTGGGCATTGTGGTTTTAATAGCGCGTAGTTTCAACTTTAATCCTTATCAATACTCAGAGTATTAAATTAAGATTTACATGAGAAAAGCATTTTATATATTCTTTATATTGGGTTTTGTAACTCTTGCTAGTGCTCAATCTAGTCCCAAGAAAAAGGGTAAGGCATCAGTACTAAAGGATACGATTTCAATCGAAAATCCCGCGACAGTGCAGCCAGAGATTATTTTTAATGATACCGTAATTGCTGTCAAAGGCAAATTTAGTTTATACAAAAAAAGTGCACATGCTTCTTATTATGCAGATAAATTCAACGGTAGAAAGACAGCTAGCGGAAAAAAATTCAGCAACAAAAAATATACTGCCGCGCACAGGAAATTGCCTTTTGGCACAATCGTAAGAGTTACCAATGAAGCCAATGGTCAGTGTGTTTTAGTGGAAATTACAGATCGTGGACCTTTCTCAAGAGGACGAGAAATTGATCTTTCAAAACGCGCATTTATGGAAATCGCCAGCAATAAGAATAGCGGAAGTATGCTGGTTAAAATTGAAGTAGACAACTAAATCCCTACCATTTTGAAAAGGGCCTTTTGCTTAAGTAAGCATTATAGTACCTTTTGTCAGCGGTAACTTCTTGACCTAGCCACTGGGGTTTTTCAAAGTGCTCGTTCTCATTAGTAAGCTCGATTTCAGCTATAATTAGTCCTTCATTTTCTCCAGAAAAAACATCTACTTCAAAAGTGTGTTTTGCGAATATAACCTCATAGCGTGTTTTTGTAATTATGTTTTCTTCGCACAAGGCAAGCAATGGTTTTGCTTCCAAAAGTGAAATTTCTGTTTCCCATTCAAAACGCGTAGTTCCAGTTTTGTTTCCTTTGCCCTTAATAGTCAAGAAACCGCTTTCCCCTTTTATTCTAATGCGGACAGTCCTTTCTGGATGTGAATTGAGATAACCTTGAGCAATTTGATTTTTGTGCGTCGCCAATGTGATAAAATCGTCATTCAACACCAAAAATTTTCTTTCAATTTCAACCATAGTTATTAATCTAATTAACCAAAGATACAGTATTATTTTAGTAAGATGAGGTACATTGTAATGCAACTCTAGCTAAATTTGTTAAATGAAACAAATGCTCCAAAACAGAAAAATCATTCATGTTGATATGGATGCGTTTTATGCTTCGGTCGAGCAAATGGACAATCCATTGCTTCGTGGAAAACCCATTGCTGTTGGAGGAGGAGAGCATCGTGGTGTTGTCGCGGCAGCTAGTTATGAAGCTAGAAAATTTGGAGTGCGAAGTGCAATTAGTGGTTATTTGGCTAAAAAGAATTGTCCCGAACTCATCTTTGTAAAACCGCGATTTGATCGTTACAAAGAGATTTCAAGTAAGATTCGAAAAATATTTTACGACTATACCGATCTGGTTGAGCCGCTTTCTTTAGACGAAGCTTATTTGGATGTGACTCAGAATAAAAAAGGGAATCCAAGCGCCACGCTTATTGCACAAGAGATTAGAAAGCGGATTTTTGACGAGGTAGGACTAACTGCGTCTGCTGGAATTTCAGTTAATAAATTCGTGGCCAAAATAGCGTCTGATTACAATAAACCTAATGGTCAAAAAACGGTAAATCCAGATGAGGTTCTAACGTTTTTGGAGGATTTACCAATTCGAAAGTTCTACGGTGTTGGAAAAGTTACAACAGAAAAAATGTACCAATTGGGAATTTTTAGTGGTTTAGATCTAAAAAGTAAATCGCTTGATTTTTTGGAAAAGTATTTTGGCAAATCCGGTATTTTTTACTACGATGTTGTACGTGGAATTCATCATAGTGAAGTAAAACCTGAACGTGTTGCAAAATCAGTTGCGGCTGAACATACTTTCGATGAAAATTTATCATCAGAAATTTTCATGTTAGTGAAACTAGAAAAAATTGCGGAGGAATTAGAAAGAAGATTGAAGAAGTATAATATTGCAGGGAAAACAGTGACTTTAAAAATAAAATACAGCGATTTTACACTACAAACGAGAAGTAAGACCTTGCCTTATTTCATTTCAGAAAAAGCTTTATTGCTAGAGGCGGCAAAAGAATTGTTATTTCAAGAACGAATGAAAGACTCCGTCAGATTATTGGGAATTTCCCTTAATAATCTTAATACAGAAACAAAAAAAGCCGTTGTGGTACAGTTAAAATTTGATTTCTAGTTTAAATAAAAAAGCCTTCATATGATTTGAAGGCTTTTTTACTTATTTCGTGCATTTATTTTTCTATTTCAGAAACTCTCAACGTATTTACCATCCCTCTTTCAGCTACAGGCATCGCCGCTAAGTTGATGAGAAAATCCCCTTTGTCTACAAATCCTTTGTCACGAGCCATTTGATTGACGTCAGTAACAGTATCGTCAGTGCTCACGTGCTTGTCGTAGTAAAATGAACGAACACCCCAAAGCAAGTTTAACTGCGTTAAGATTCTCTTATTTGACGTGAAAACAAGGATATGCGCAGATGGTCTCCAAGCTGAAATTTGAAAGGCTGTATAACCACTATTAGTCAAGGTACAAATTGCTTTTGCTTTAATCACATTAGCCATCATAGCAGCGTGATGACAAATCGATTTAGTTATGAATCGTTTTGTTCTTACTTGCGGTGTGTTTTGCGGGACTTGAATTAAAGGTGAATCTTCAACAGCAGTAATAATTTGGGTCATTTTTTCGATTACTTGAACAGGGTAGTTTCCAACCGAAGTTTCTCCCGAAAGCATAACCGCATCTGCGCCGTCCATTACGGAGTTGGCAACGTCATTGACTTCTGCCCGAGTTGGCGTTAAACTCGTAATCATAGTTTCCATCATTTGAGTTGCAATAATTACCGGAATGCGCGCGGTTTTTGCTCTGTTCACTAATTTTTTCTGAATTAGTGGGACCTCGTGTGCAGGAACTTCTACACCTAAATCACCTCTGGCAACCATCAATCCATCGCAATAAGCAACGATTTTGTCAATATTTGCAACGCCTTCTGGTTTTTCGATTTTTGCTATGATTGGAATTTTGTGATCAGAATGTTTAGAAATTAATTCTTGAAGTTCCATCAAGTCTTCTGCAGTTCTAACAAAAGATAGTGCAATCCAATCTACTTTTTGTTCGATTGCAAAAATCGCATCTTTAATATCTTTCTTTGTCAATGCAGGCAAGGAAACTTTTGTGTTTGGCAGATTGACTCCTTTTTTAGATTTCAGTGGCCCGCCTTGGATAACTTTACAGACAACCTCTGTTTTTTTGTCAGTTTTAACGGCTTCGAATATTAGTTTTCCGTCATCCAAAAGGATTCTTTCGCCAGGATTAACGTCTTTTGGAAACTCCTTGTAGTTCATATAAACCCGTTGCGCAGTTCCAGGCACGTCCTCAGCAGTTTGGAAAGTAATCAGGTCACCATCGTTTACAACTACATCTTCCTTCATAACTCCCACACGAAGTTTAGGACCTTGTAAGTCGCCTAAAATCGCGGTAGTATAACCAAATTCGTCATTTAAGCCTCGGATCAAATTGATTTTTTCTTTTACGTCTTCATAGTCAGCATGCGAAAAATTGACTCTAAAGACATTGACTCCAGCATCAATCATACTTTTCATGACTTCTCTTGTGCTACAAGCTGGTCCGAGCGTGGCTACAATTTTAGTTTTCTTGTTTGTTGGCATTGTATCTAAAAAATTAAATTGTTTTTTGATTTAATATTTTCTGGAATTAAGGAATAAACAGCCGAAATTCGTTCGATTTGTTTCAGTTGGTCAACTATCTTTTCAACTTGTAAGTGCTCGCAATTATTTTCTATTTTCAAAAAAAAATCTACTTTTTTATGTTCCGAGATTAGAAAGATCTTTCTCGAAATCACCTCGACACTGTTCAAAAACAGGTTTTGCTTGGTATTTTTCTGAGTTAAAAAAATGTCGTTTTTATTTTGAATTAAACTCCATAAACGATCTGTGTTTTCTTCCTCAAAAGTGTATTTTGAAAAAAAAGCATCTCCCTCTTTGACGGTTATAGTGACTTCGTCTTTATTTCGAGAAAGTACAATTGGTAATTTCTGATTAATAAAGTATGCAAGTCGGAAATCGTCTAAAGAACTGTGAATAGCTATTAGTTTATAGTCAACTTCATCAAATTCTTCCAGATGCAATTTTAAAACTGCCATTTATGAAATAAATTAAGTGGTAAATATAGCACTTCTTATTGATAAAAATCACCCAAAACCGCCTTCTTGATTCTAATTTAACAGCGAAATCGATATAGGTTAAAGAAATTTTTATTTTGGATCTATTTTGTTCTGAAGTGCAAAATAGGTTCGTTGAGATGCTTTTTCTTCCGCTTTCTTTTTAGAAGTAGCTCGTGCTTTTGCAATAACTTTGTTGTTAATACTCAATTTTACGCCAAATAGTCGCTCTCCTGTAATGCTATTGTCTTCAAAAACATCGTAATTGAATGACTTCTTCTCCTTTTGGCACCATTCGATGACTAAGCTTTTATAGCTTATAACTTTTCCTTCTAATTTAGCAATGTCAACATAAGGAATGATTACTTTCTTTTGAATAAACTTCTCGCAGTAATCATAGCCTAAGTCCAAATATATAGCGCCGACAAGGGCTTCAAAGACATTGCCATGAATATTTTCGCCGAAATGGGCGGACGGAACTTTACTTTCTATAAAGTCAATCAAATTGAAATCCCTTCCCAATTCATTTAAGTGTTCGCGACTGACAATTTTTGAACGCATTTTAGTCAGGTATCCTTCGTCTCCTGCGGGAGCTTTGTTATATAAATGTGCTGCTATGACCGCGCTTAACATTGCATCGCCCAAAAACTCCAATCTCTCGTAGTTAATTGCATTGCCTTGGGAATCTAATTTATTTGATGATCTATGGGTAAAAGCCTTCTCGTAAACCGAAATGTCTTTCGGAGGAAACCCCAAAATTTTCTCAATTGTAGTAAAAAAAATCCCGTCATCATGTGAACGGGAATTTCTAAAAAGTCTATTAAGAATATTTCTCAAGATTAGTTTTCTAATTTTTTGAATAAAACACATGCATTGTGTCCGCCAAAACCAAACGTATTACTCATAGCTACATTCACTTCTCTTTTTTGAGCTTTGTTTAAAGTTAGATTCAAACTTGGATCAATGTTCTCATCAACAACGGTATGGTTAATTGTTGGAGGAACAATTCCATGCTTCATTGCTAAAATGGAGGCAATCGCTTCAATAGCACCAGCAGCACCTAAAAGATGACCAGTCATTGATTTTGTAGAATTTATATTTATGTTCTTCGCGTGATCTCCAAAAACTGCAGTAATTGCTTTTAGTTCAGCAACGTCTCCTAGAGGTGTTGAAGTTCCGTGCGTATTAATATGATCTACTTGCTCTGGTTTCATTCCGGCGTCGCGTAGCGTATTCTCCATAACTGCTATAACACCTATTCCTTCTGGATGTGGAGCGGTTAAATGGTACGCGTCTGACGACATTCCTCCACCTCCGATTTCACAATATATTTTTGCACCGCGTGCTTTTGCGTGTTCGTATTCTTCAAGGACTAAAGCACCGGCTCCTTCTCCAAGGACAAAACCATCTCGAGTAGCATCAAATGGTCTTGAGGCACTTTCTGGGCTTTCGTTTCGAGTAGATAACGCTTGCATAGAATTGAATCCTCCCATACCAGCAATAGTTACTGCTGCTTCTGAACCACCTGAAATGATTACATCACACATGCCAAGACGGATATAATTAAAAGCGTCAATCAGAGCATTTGCAGATGAAGCACAAGCTGAAACAGTTGTGTAATTTGGACCCATAAAGCCATTTCTCATTGAAATATGAGCTGGTGCGATATCGGCAATCATTTTAGGGATAAAGAAAGGGTTAAATCTTGGAGTTCCATCACCATTAGCATAACTGATAACTTCTTCTTGAAAAGTCTCCAACCCACCAATTCCAGCGCCCCAAATAACACCTACTCTATGTTTATTTACATTGTCTGCATTAATACCTGCGTCGTTTATGGCTTCTTCACTGGCAGCTACTGCATACTGTGCAAATTTATCCATTCTGCGAGCTTCTTTGCGATCCATAAAATCTTCAATGTTGAAGTTTTTTACTTCACAGGCAAATTTAGTTTTATGTTTCTCGGTATCATAGTACGTAATAGGAGCAGCACCGCTTTTGCCATTTATTAAAGCATCCCAGTATTCTTGAATGTTATTTCCAATTGGGGTAAGTGCGCCTAAACCTGTCACTACAACTCGCTTTAACACCATAATATTAATTTTGTTGATTTGATTTTAAACAAAGAATACCCAAATATTTCTTCATGTATGAATATCATAAAAGAGACATGGGTATTTTCTATACTTTTTGATTGAATATCAATCAATGATTTACATTAAAAAACAATAACACCCGTAAAAATTAATTTACGGGTGTAATGGTTATTATTTTTTAGCTTCTTCGATGTAAGAAATAGCTTGACCAACAGTAGCGATGTTTTCTGCTTGGTCGTCTGGAATTTGAATATCAAATTCTTTTTCGAACTCCATAATAAGCTCAACAGTGTCTAACGAATCAGCCCCTAAGTCATTAGTGAAGCTAGCTTCTGTTACAACTTCGTTTTCGTCAACGCCTAATTTGTCTACGATAATCGCTTTAACTCTTGATGCAATGTCTGACATAATCTTTAATTTTAGAATTTAATTTGTTGGCAAAAATAAAAAACTTTATTTTAAAACCACGATTTAGTTAATAAATGTGCAAACGAATTTAAAAAAATAATTTCACAAAGGCGATTAAATAGCGCTATTTATCATTAATTATTCTTTTTTTTGTGTGCTCTATTACAATAAATATGAAAAAAATTGTGCTATTAGCGTCGGGAACTGGCACTAATGTAGATAATATTATTAAATATTTTGCTTTTAAACCTGAGGTTAAAATTGCAAGTGTGTTTTGTAATAATCCCAATGCAAAAGTAATCGTTCGGGCTACAGAAAATTATGTTCCGGTGGTGGTTTTTTCAAAAGAGGAGTTCAAAAGCAATGTTGTATTGGATAAATTGAAGGCTATTAATCCGGATTTAGTTGTTTTAGCAGGTTTTTTACTTCAATTACCGACCGTCTTGATTGATGCCTTTCCTAATAAGATTGTTAACATTCATCCAGCATTACTTCCGAAATATGGTGGTAAAGGAATGTATGGTCAATTTGTTCATCAAGCCGTTTTAAATAACAATGAAAAAGAAACTGGAATTACAATTCATTTTGTAAACGAACATTATGATGACGGAGAAGTGATTTTTCAAAAATCTATTGCAGTAGATGATTGTGCAACGGCGGATGAAATTGCGACTAAGGTGCATGCACTCGAGCATGAATTTTACCCGAAAGTAATCGAACAACTTTTAATACAATAATAATCAATTGCACACATCGCACGAAGTACATATTTACACCGACGGAGCGGCCAAGGGAAATCCTGGTAATGGCGGCTATGGGGTAGTTATGGAATGGGTTGGAAAGCCTTATCAAAGAGAATTTTTCGAAGGGTTTCGAATGACGACCAACAATCGAATGGAGTTGTTGGCGGTGATTGTAGCTTTGGAGAAACTAAAAAATCCAAATACCAAAGTTCTCATTGTTTCTGATTCTAAATACGTAGTGGATTCTGTAGAAAAGAAGTGGGTTTTCGGCTGGGAAAAAAAGGGATATGATGGAAAGAAGAATCCGGATTTATGGAAACGGTTCCTCAAGATTTACCGCCAACATCAAGTTGATTTCAAATGGATTAAAGGTCATAACAACCACCGTCAAAATGAAAGATGTGACGAATTAGGGGTGATGGCATCGTTACAAAAAGAACTTTCTATTGATGAATTTTATGAAAAAGTAGAAGCAAAACTTTTATAATAACATTGTTTTTTCCTCTTTGTAACTTTCAAAGTTATGAACTACCTTTGGGCCTTAATTTCAAACCTATCAGATGAATAAACTATTGATTGTTGGAACGGTTGCTTTCGACGCTATTGAAACGCCTTTCGGCAAAACAGATAAAATTGTAGGTGGAGCAGGAACTTTTATCGGATTATCTGCTTCCTATTTTAACTTGCAGTCAGCCATTGTCTCTGTTGTTGGAGATGATTTTCCACAGGAATACTTGGATTTGTTGACTGCTAGAAATATCGATATTTCAGGACTCGAGGTAGTAAAAGGAGGAAAAACATTTTTCTGGAGTGGAAGATACCATAATGATTTAAATTCACGTGATACACTCGTGACAGAGCTCAACACACTCGCAGACTTTCAACCTAAAGTGCCAGAGAACTTTAAAGACGCAGATGTTGTAATGTTAGGAAACCTTCATCCTTTGGTGCAGAGTAGTGTCTTGGATCAAATGACAAAACAACCAAAGCTAGTAGTTTTAGACACCATGAATTTTTGGATGGATTGTGCCTTGCCTGAATTATTGGGCGTAATCAAACGCGTTGATGTAATAACAATTAATGATGAAGAGGCCCGTCAATTGTCTGGTGAATATTCTTTGGTGAAAGCAGCAGCAAAAATACATACGATGGGACCTAAGTATGTGGTGATTAAGAAAGGTGAGCATGGAGCTTTGTTGTTCCACAATAAAGAGATCTTCTTTGCACCGGCATTGCCTTTAGAAGAGGTGTTTGACCCGACAGGAGCGGGAGACACTTTTGCAGGTGGATTCGCCGGATTTATTACGCAAAGCGAAAACATTTCCTTCGACAATATGAAGCAAGCCATCATACAAGGATCCAACTTAGCTTCTTTTTGTGTAGAAAAATTCGGAACCGAAAGAATGCAGCAACTCAAAAAAGAGGAAGTGCAAGAGCGGTTAAAACAATTTAAAGCATTAACACATTTCGATATAGAATTGTAGTTAACTTTATGCCTCGAATTTTCGGGGCATTTTTATTTAAACAAATGAACAAATAGATTATAATGAGCGACGCGATTAAACACGAATGCGGGATTGCTTTACTACGACTAAAGAAGCCATTAGAATTTTACAAGGAAAAGTATGGTACTGCCTTTTATGGAATACAGAAGATGTATTTGTTAATGGAAAAGCAGCACAATCGTGGTCAGGATGGCGCTGGATTTGCTTCTATCAAATTAGACGTCGCTCCGGGGGAAAGGTATATTAGTAGAGTTCGTTCAAATGAGTCGCAAGCCATACAAGACGTTTTCGCTCAAATCAATGCGCGAATCAATGAAGAGATGGAATTGCATCCTGAATATATTGATGATGTGGCCATGCAAAAAAAGAACCTACCGTATATCGGAGAACTTTACTTAGGACATGTGCGTTACGGAACTTTTGGGAAAAACAGTATAGAAAGTGTTCATCCATTTTTGCGTCAAAATAATTGGATGCATAGAAATCTTATAGTTGCTGGTAATTTCAATATGACAAATGTTACCGAACTATTTAATAGTTTGGTCGAATTAGGTCAACACCCAAAAGAAATGACAGACACTGTCACAGTAATGGAAAAAATCGGACATTTCTTAGATGAGGAAGTTACAGAATTATATCAGGACTGCAAGAACAGTGGACTTTCAAAAAGAGAAGCTTCTCCAGTAATAGCGGAACGCTTGGATGTAGCAAGGATTCTAAAGAAGGCTTCTCGAGGTTGGGATGGAGGATATGCAATGGCAGGGCTATTTGGTCATGGTGATGCTTTTGTCTTTCGAGACCCAGCAGGAATTCGTCCTGTGTATTATTATGAAGATGAAGAAATTGTTGTGGTAGCTTCGGAAAGACCTGTAATTCAGACTGTTTTTAAAGTAGATTTTGAAAAAGTCCAAGAATTGCAACCGGGGAAAGCATTAATCATTAAGAAAAATGGAATATTAACAGAACAAGAAATTATACCAGCTACTATAAAAAAAGCATGTTCATTTGAGAGAATATACTTTTCAAGAGGCAGCGATGCAGAGATATATCAAGAAAGAAAAGCTTTAGGAAAGCTAGTCTTGCCAGCTGTTCTCTCTATCATTGATAAAGACACCGATAATACCGTGTTTTCATATATTCCTAATACTGCTGAAACATCATTTTACGGCATGATAGAAGCTGCTCAAGATTTTCTAAATCAGAGGAAGAATAAGTTCATTCTAGATAATAGAAAGACCTTAACTAAAGAAAAACTAGAAGAAATTTTGTCAGTAAAAATCCGAACTGAAAAAATAGCCATTAAAGATGCGAAATTAAGAACATTCATTACTGAAGATAGCAGTAGAGACGATCTTGTCGCACATGTTTATGATGTAACTTATGGCGTTATCAAACCAACGGATAATCTGGTAATCATAGACGATAGTATTGTAAGAGGAACTACGCTTAAAATGAGTATTTTGAAAATGATGGATCGATTAAAGCCAAAGAGAATTGTCATCGTTTCTTCTGCACCTCAAATTAGATATCCAGATTGTTACGGAATTGACATGGCTAAATTGGAAGGTTTGATCGCATTTAAGGCTGCGCTAGAGCTACTAAATGAAAGGGATTTATATCACATCGTAGATGAGGTATACAAAAAATGTAAGGAACAAGAGAACATGAAGGATCTTGAAATTACAAATGTTGTTACAGAGATTTACAAGCCCTTTCTTCCGCAAGAAATATCAGACAAGATTGCAAGTTTGCTAAGCACCAAAGAATTAAATGCGGAGATTAAGATTATTTTTCAATCAGTAGAGAATCTGCATCTTGCTTGTCCCAAAAATTTAGGGGATTGGTATTTCACCGGAAATTATCCAACACCTGGAGGGAACAGAGTTGTTAACAGAGCTTTTATGAACTTCTATGAAGGAAAAGACGCTAGAGCCTACTAAAACAGGCTAATTTTAACACTTTATCGAGTTTTGGTGTATTTCATCTAATTTATTTGTTAATAACGTGTTACCACTATACTTTTGGTGAACCATAGCATTAGTAGGTTAAGTTTATGGTAGATTTGGGGCAAAAAGGGTGAAAGAAATTTCACCTTTTTTATTTTATAAAACTTCCGAAATCACCCACATAAAAGGTATACAGACTCTTATTTGCCTATCATTCCAATTAATTATGCAAGTTAAAATATCAAACGAGCAAATTGTGGCTAAATTTACCTCACCATAATTTAGTAGGTTTAAGCTTATGGTAGATTTGGGGCAAAAAGGGTGAACTTCTGTTCACCTTTTTTATTTTTATGAATTGACTTTTCAAAATGCTTCGACATCAAAATAAGCAAGCCTATAGATTATTTGATATTCAGAACAAAAAATATCAAATGCTCTTTGCGAGATCTTTTTATACACGTAAAGGCGCAGAGACTCAAAGCATATAAATTGATGAAATCCATACTTATAATTTTTAAAATATAGCACACAAAAAAAACCCGATTTCAAATCACTGAAATCGGGCTTTTCTTTGAGAAGTAATAATATCTATTTTTCTAAAGCATATCTTCTAGAAACTTCTGTCCAATTGATAACGCTAAAAAAAGCTTCAATGTAATCCGGTCGACGGTTTTGATAATTTAGGTAGTATGCATGCTCCCAAACATCCATCCCCAAAATAGGAGTTCCCCCGCAACCAACATTAGGCATTAGTGGGTTGTCCTGGTTGGGAGTTCCACAAATATCTAATTTTCCGCCTTTATGAACGCAAAGCCAAGCCCAACCAGAGCCAAACTGTGTTGTTCCAGCTTTTGCAAAGCGCGATTTAAACTCATCAAAACTACCAAACTCATTTTCTATTGCAATCATTAGTTCACCAGACGGAAGTCCACCACCATTCGGAGTCATCACAGTCCAAAACAAATTGTGATTATAAAATCCGCCGCCATTATTACGAACAGCAGCATTTTTCATATCAAGATTGATCAAAATATTTTCAATGGTTTTGCCTTCTAAATCGGTTCCGGCAACAGCAGCATTTAAGTTGGTTGTGTATGCATTATGATGTTTTGTATGATGAATCTCCATCGTGCGTGCATCAATGTGAGGTTCTAAAGCATTATATGCGTAAGGTAAATTTGGTAATTCGAAAGCCATGATATATTGTTTTAATGATTTATAAATATTTTATTCAAAATTAAACATTTAACTTTGGAAATGAAATAATACACTTGGATAATTTTACGCGATAAGCATCGGTTGTAAAACAAATTACAAGATATCTTAATATGCAGTACTAAATGGCGAATATATTTACAAATCAAAAACCTTCGTTCTCCATTTTTGATGCCTCTGCTGGTTCTGGAAAAACATACACACTTGTAAAAGAATACCTTAAGATTGTTCTTGCTTCAAAAAAGAATGATGCATACCGAAATATACTGGCGATAACTTTTACGAATAAAGCGGTTCATGAAATGAAAAACCGAATTATTCATAATTTGTATGAATTCTCAAAGGAAAACACAGCTGATAAACCACTACGCTTATTGAACGAAATATCTTTAGAGACTAAGATGTCAGCTACTCAACTTAAGTTAAAATCCAAGCAGACAATAAAGCACTTAGTTCATAATTATGCGGCATTTGATATTTTGACGATTGACAAATTTACTCACAAAGTTATTCGAGCATTTGCCCATGACCTCAATCTATCAAGCACTTTTGAAGTCACTTTAGATACCGATATTTTGTTGTCAGAAGCAGTAGATGCGATAGTCTCACAGGTAGGTGAAAACGAAACAATCACCAATCTTTTAATTGATTTCACATTAGGAAAAATAGATGATGATAAATCTTGGGACGTAACAAGGGAAATACTTGAAATAAGTAAACTTGTTTATAACGAAAATAATAAGGAACCTATCAACGAACTTAAGGACAAATCTATTCAGGATTTTGTCGAAGTAAGACAAAAAATCAAGAGTGTGAAAAGGGATTTAGAATCTCAAAACAAAGTTCTTGGCGCATCTGCAATCGAATTAATTGTTTCAAATAATATTGATTTAAAATCATTTTCCAGAGAAACATTCCCGAATCATTTGATTGCCATTAATGAAGGTAAATATAGATTGGGAAACAAAAAATTTCATCAAGAAAGCGATGTGCAAATTAATAAGTCGGCCGCCGATCGAGAAGCAATAGAAGCAAAATTACCAGAATTACTTTTACTATTAGAAGAAGTATATTCTAATTTTGAAAAAATTGAATTTTATGAAGCATTTTTGAAAAACATTACACCTTTATCATTGCTAAATACCATTTCAAAGGAACTGGCAAGAATTCAGAACGAACAAAATGTGTTGTCAATTTCTGAATTCAACACGTTGATTTACAACGAGATTCAAAATCAACCAGCACCATTTATTTACGAAAAATTAGGAGAAAAGTATCATCACTTTTTTATCGATGAATTTCAAGACACGTCGGAAATGCAGTGGAAAAATCTGATTCCACTTATAGACAATGCTTTAGCCACAGAGTTTTCATCAGGAGAAAAGGGTACTTTATTGATTGTGGGAGATCCTAAGCAGTCGATATATCGATGGCGTGGAGGAAAAGCAGAGCAATTTATTGCACTTTGCAAGAATGAAAATCCTTTTCATAATCCAAACAAGGAAATTTTTCACTTAGACACCAATTATAGGAGTTGTTCGCAAATTGTTGATTTTAACAACAATTTTTTCCGGTTTTTATCAAAGGAGTTTAGAGATGCCGACTATAAAGACTTATATGAAAATCATAGCCATCAATTCGCCAATAGCAGGAAAGGTGGCTATGTTGATTTGACTTTTCTGAATACAAAAATTGAAGAGGACTTCAATTTTGATGCTCAAGAAGAATTAAATCGAGATGAGTTATTTTGTAAAATCACTCTAAACAAGATAAGGGAAATTATCTCAAATAGATTTCAGTACAAGGACATTGCAATTCTTACAAGAAAAAGAACTCAAGGGATCCAGCTTGCCCATTATTTATCAAGTAGTAATGTGCCTATTATTTCATCAGAATCATTATTGGTTTCAAATTCGGAGGACGTTCAGTTTGTTTTAGACATCTTGGGGTACCTATTCAATCAAGATAACCTTGAAGCCAAGGCTAATTTTCTTTATTACCTGGCATCTAAAAATCAGAAAGAGCATTCAAGACATGATTTTATTTTGAAAGGTATCGAGTGTCAAAAAGAAAGCGATTTTGAAGCGTGGCTGCTAAAATTTGATATATCAATTACATTTAAGGATTTAAGAAGAAAGTCCTTGTACGAGGTTGTAGAGCTTATTTTGTATCGACTTATTCCGGATAAGAAGTGCAATATTTATCTACAATGTTTTCTAGATTTAGTTTTAGAACGAGATTATCATCGACAAGCAGGCATTTCCGACTTTCTTACTTTTTGGGAAGCGAATAGTAGCAAATATAGTATTCCTTCTCCTGAAGGAGATAATGCTGTTAGAATTCTGACAATTCATAAATCAAAAGGACTTGAATTCCCCGTTGTAATAATTCCATTTGCAGATGAAGACTATGAAAGAAAACCAAAAGATAAGATTTGGATTAAAGATTTAGCTGATGATTTTGGAATGCCGAGAGCTTTAGTTGACAATAGTAGAGCGATTGAAAATTTTGGAAAGGAAGCGATTAGTATTTACGAGAAACAAAAAGAGGAGGAATTACTTGATAACATAAACATACTTTATGTTGCATTGACAAGAGCTGAGGAGCAGTTATTTATTATTTCTACCTTTGTTCAACCTAAGAAGGATGGCAATTATCCTTATAACATGGCTTCCTTTTTTTTAAAATACTTACACGATATAAATATTTTTGAAGACCATAAATTGCAGTATCATTTTGGACATAATGAAAAAATTTCGAAAGATGAAATATTGCCTTCTAACAAAAATGAAATAATTTCGGTTTCTGGTAGATTTAATCCAAGAAGAGTCAAAATTGCACAAAATGAAGCACTTTTGTGGGGAACTTCTCAGAAATCAGCTATTGAGTATGGGAATATCATACACAAAATACTATCAGAAATTGTTTGTCAAGATGATGTTAATTTTGCTATTAGAAACGCTCTAGAAATAGGTTTGATCCACATAAATCAAAAAGAAGTGGTGCAGAAAACCATTTTCGACATAATTAATCATGATGATTTACGTATTTATTACTCAACAGGTAATAAAGTACATAATGAACAAACGATTGTACAGAATGAAGGTAATACAATAAAACCAGACAGAATAGTAATAACATCTAATAATGAGGTCTTTTTATTAGATTATAAAACAGGAATTCATTCTGATAAGCATAAAGGGCAATTGGAGAATTATCAGAGTGTTTTGGAAAAAATGAATTTTAAAGTCGTAGCAAGAACTTTAATTTATATTGGAGAAAAAATAGAAATAGTTCAATTTTAAAACAGCAAAAATGTACGGAAAAATAAAAGAATACCTTGAATTGGAGCTCGAAACAATTGAAAACAATGGGCTTTTCAAAAAAGAACGAATTATTACTTCACCTCAAGGAGCAGAGATAAAAATTGAAACAGGCGAAACAGTGCTTAATTTTTGTGCAAACAATTATTTAGGTTTATCTTCTCATCCAGAAGTTATTCAAGCAGCTAAAGACGCTCTAGACTCCCATGGTTTTGGAATGTCTTCAGTTCGTTTTATCTGCGGGACGCAAGATATTCATAAGGTACTTGAGAAAAGAATAGCACAATTTTACGGCACAGAAGACACAATACTTTATGCTGCTGCATTTGACGCGAATGGAGGTGTCTTTGAACCATTATTTAATGAAAATGATGCGATAATTTCTGATAGTTTGAACCATGCCTCAATTATTGATGGCGTTAGATTATGTAAAGCAAAAAGATACCGATACAATAATTGCAATATGCAAGACTTGGAAGAACAATTGATTCAAGCAGATTTGCAAGGCTCAAGATTTAAGCTAATTGTCACCGACGGCGTGTTTTCCATGGATGGAATTGTTGCTCCATTAGACAAAATTTGCGATTTAGCAGATAAATATGATGCCATGGTAATGGTTGATGAATGCCACGCTGCGGGTTTTATTGGAGCAACAGGAAAAGGAACTATAGAAGCTAAAGGCGTAATGGGGAGAGTAGATATAATTACTGGCACGCTTGGAAAAGCTTTGGGCGGAGCAATGGGCGGATATACCACAGCAAAGAAAGAAATTATTGAAATTTTAAGACAAAGATCAAGGCCCTATCTATTTTCAAATTCGTTAGCTCCCGCAATAGTAGGAGCGTCGATAAAAATTTTCGATTTATTAGAAAAAGAAACCACCTTACGAGATCGCCTAGAGTGGAATACAAAGTACTTCAAAGAAGAAATTAAGAAAGTTGGATTTGACATTATTGATGGGGATTCCGCAATAGTTCCTGTAATGTTGTATGATGCTAAATTGTCCCAAAAAATGGCTAATGAACTATTGAAAAGAGGCATATATGTTGTAGGATTTTTTTTCCCAGTCGTTCCTAAAGACAAAGCAAGAATCAGGGTTCAGCTCTCCGCAGCCCATACCAAAGAACAGATTGATCAAGCAATCACAGCATTTTCTGAAGTCGGAAAAATGTTAAATGTGCTGTAAATGGCAGTTCACTAGGGAATTAGTTGCTTTTTTTTTAACATTTCATTTTGTAGTTATAAAATTACGCATTACTTTTGCCTAACAAAATATTGTAATCTAACAAAATTAAAGTATGAAACATCTTAACAAATTATTTGCTGCTGTGTTAATGTTGACCGCACTAAGTTCACAAGCACAAGATAGTAACAATCCATGGGCGATTTCCTTTGGAACAAACGCCGTAGACACTAGAGTTAGTGCAGCTACTAAAGTGGAAGATCAGTTTTCTCAGTATTTCAACGTAAATGACAATTGGAATATCCTTCCTTCTGTTTCGTATATTAACGTTTCTAGAAATGTTGGTGGAAGTTTTTCATTTGGTATCACAGGATCTGTTAATAGAATTAAAAGATGGGTAGAGCCTAGATTAACTATCCCTGGAGATTATCCAGTTATTAACCCTGGAGATTTAAGCTACTACGCAGCTGATGGTGTTATTAAATATAGTTTTGCAAATATGTTTGGATGGAAAGTTATCGATCCTTCTATTAACATTGGTGGAGGTTATGCGTCAATGGGGAAAGCAAGTTTTGGAACTGCCAACGGTGGATTTGGATTGACTTTCTGGTTTACTGAAATGGTAGGTTTATCTTTTCAATCGACATACAAATACTCATTTGATACTGATGCTAGAATCCCAGAGCAAAATGTTCCTTCTCACATGCAGCACTTTGCAGGTTTAACGTTTAAATTTGGAGGCAAAGATACAGACGGTGACGGAATTTATGATAAAGACGATGCTTGTCCAGAAGTAGCGGGTCTTAAGCAATTTAAAGGTTGTCCTGATACTGACGGAGACGGTATAATTGACGGAAGTGATTCTTGTCCAGATGTTCCTGGTTTAGCAGAATTCCAAGGTTGTCCTGATACGGACGGAGATGGTATTGCTGATAAAGATGATGCTTGTCCAGAGGTGGCAGGTCCAAAATCTTTGAATGGTTGCCCTGATGCAGACGGTGATGGTATCGCAGATAAAGATGACAAATGTCCTCAAGTTAAAGGACCAAAAGAAAATGGTGGATGCCCTTGGCCTGATACTGATGGAGATGGAGTGTTAGATAAAGATGACAAGTGTGTTGATGTCAAAGGTACGGTGGCAAACAAAGGTTGTCCAGAAATATCTGAAGAGCAAGTAAACAGATTAAATGCTTATGCAAAAACAATCTTGTTTAACTCTGGTAAATCAACTTTCCAACAACAAACATATCCTGTTTTACAATCTATTGCTGCAATTTTGAAAGAATATCCAGATTCTAAATTCAGTATAGAAGGGCATACAGATAGTGATGGTAAAGATGCTGCAAACCAAAAATTATCAGAAGACAGAGCTAAAGCAGTTAAAGATTATTTAATTACTAATGGAATTGTTGAAGGTAGATTAACTTCTACAGGTTATGGTGAAACTAAGCCTATAGATAGCAACAAGACTAAAGCAGGTAAAGCTAATAACAGAAGAGTTGAAGTGAATTTAGTGAAGTAATTTTTTAGATAATATTTTTTAGAAACGTCTCGATATTTCGAGACGTTTTTTTTATTTTTATAAAATGGTAGATCCCTCATTTCTTGATAAGATTGCAAAAACAGTAATTAACAATTACAGTGATTCGCTACCTACAACTGTTATCATTCTGCCCAACAAGAGAGCAAAAGTGTTTTTAGTCGATGCATTGAAGAAACAAATCAATACCCCAGTATTTTTGCCCGAGATATTAAGTATTGAAGATCTGGTTCAAAAAATGTCCGGCCTCCGTCTCATCGATCCAATTGAATTAATTTTCGAATTCTATCAAGTATATCTGAAAATAACCAAAAATTCAGAATCACAATCGTTCGAAGTATTTGCCAATTGGGGAAAAATACTCCTCCAAGATTTTAATGAAATAGATCGATATTTATTAGAACCAAACAAGATACTTACCTATCTAGACAACATAAAGGAAATAGAACATTGGTCTTTGAATGCTGAAGCGAGAACAGAGCTCATTGCAAAACATCTAGAATTTTGGAAATTATTGCCTAAATATTATACCTCTTTCTACAATGATTTATTAGAAAAAAAGAAAGGATATCAGGGGATGATATATCGCGAGGCGGTGCTCGGAATTGAGAAAAATCGAGACTTGTACAGCAACAAAAACATAGTGTTTGCGGGATTTAATGCGCTAAATGCTGCTGAAGAAATCATTATTCAGCATCTTCTAGTTTCAAATCAAGCGAAAATCTATTGGGATTTTGATGAATCCTTGCTGCAAGACTCTTCACACGATGCCGGATTATTTATCAGAAAATACAAAAACAATTGGAAGTACTATAAAAACAACCCATTTGAATGGGTAAGCAATGATTTTTCGAAATCAAAAAAAATTAACATTATTGGCACTCCAAAATCAGTTGGGCAGGCTAAGATTACTGCAAGTATAATTGAGAAAATTAAACTAGAGAAGCCCGAAGATGACTTAAATAAAGTGGTCATAATTCTTGCAGAGGAGAATTTATTAGTTCCGTTACTATATTCCTTACCAGATAGCGTCGAAAGCTTAAATATTACCATGGGTTATTCGAGTAAAAACAACCCAGCGCAAATTCTGGTAGAGAAGTTATTTCGAATGCACATTCATGCAATAAATCGCAAGGGCGGTAGCTATGTTTTCTATTTTAAAGATGTGTTGGATGTGTTAAATCATCCACTGATTGAACCGTATGTTGATGGTAAGAATCTGGTAAGAACTATTAATAAGAACAACTATTCTTTTATTTCTTATGATAAGCTATTTGAATTGCAAAAAGTTCGAACAGAAGTATTTAATCTAATATTTGAAAAGTGGGAAGGCAATGTTGAGGCCGCCTTAAACAAGATAATTCGACTTCTTCAAGAGATTAAAGAGGGATTTAATAATGACAATGAGGAAGAAAAAGTTGCGAAGACATTCTTGTACTCTATATTCAAAACAATAAATAAGTTGATCACTTATTCGATTCAATACCAACACATGAATTCCTTGCCTGTTCTTTTTTCTGTCTACAAGCAAATCATAGACTTGGCAGAGGTTTCCTTTGAAGGCGAACCTTTGAAAGGACTTCAGGTCATGGGAATTTTAGAAAGCCGTGTATTAGATTTTGAAACGGTAATCATCACTTTTATGAATGAAGGGAAGTTTCCTGCCGGGAAATCTAATAATTCTTTCATTCCGTATGACGTCAAAAAAGAATATGGATTGCCTACATTTAAAGAAAAAGACGCGATCTATTCCTATCACTTTTATCACATTTTGCAAAGAGCGAAAAAAGTCTTTTTGATTTATAATACAGAAAGTGAAGGATTGGATGCTGGCGAGAAAAGTAGGTTTATCACTCAACTAGAAATAGAAAAGAGACCAAATCATATTTTGTCTCATGAAATTTACAATGCAATCTTGCCAGAAGTCCTCTATCAATCAAAGGTAATAACAAAATCGGAATCTGTGATTGCGCGATTAAATGACATAGCAACTAAAGGTTTTTCTCCTTCTTCTCTAACAAGTTATATAAGAAATCCGATTGATTTCTACATTCAAAAAATCCTACAAATTCGAGAAGTAGATGAGGTTGAAGAAAGCATTGCAGTCAACACGCTCGGAACCATTATACACGAAACCTTAAAAACATTGTATAAACCATATGAAGGTAAATTTTTAAGTGAGTTTATTCTACAATCCTTTTTGAAAGAAAGTGATGAGGAAGTATTGAGGCAGTTTAAATTAATCTACAAAGAGGGCGAAATAAAAAAAGGGCGCAATTTATTGGCTTTCGAAGTGGCCAAACGGCATGTCCAAAATTTTGTTCGACATGAATTAGAAAGCATTAAGGAAGGAATTGCAATTAAGATTATTGCAATTGAAAAAACATATGAACGCGTACTTGAACACCCAGATTTACCTATCCCAATCTTAATCAAAGGGAATGTAGATCGCATCGATGAACGCGACGGTGTTATTCGAATTATTGACTATAAAACCGGTAAAGTAGAAAAGAGTAATGTCAAATTAAAAGCTTGGGACGGACTCACGCTTGAACTTAAAAACGATAAAATAATTCAAATTCTGTCATATGCCTACATGTTTTTTGAGGAGGCAAATGGCAAAGACATTGAAGCGGGAATTATTTCTTTCAAAAACTTAAAATCAGGTTTCTTGCCTTTTACTTTTAAGGGGGAAAATGATGAAAGTTCAACAATTAATGCCGAAATAATCAGCAACTTTATCCATGAAATAGTAATATTACTGAAGGAAATTTTCAACACTGAAATTCCTTTTGAGGAAAAGGTACAATAAAAGAGTTTAAATTTTCTTGATAAAATCAAGGATTGCTGTAAAAGTTTCTGCTTTATTTTCAATATGACTCATATGCCCATCCGGAAAAGAAAGTAACTGTGCATCCGTATTTTCGATTTGATTTACATTTTCTGCATAGCTTAAAACGCCATCTTTCTTGCCGAGAATCAGTAATTTTGGAAATGCTGTTACATGCAATAAAACTTCACGGTCTTTTCTGATTTTCATGCCTTCCAGCGCAGCAATTATTCCTTGTAAAGGGGTTTTTAGCGCTTCAAGTTTAACTTTTTCAATTTCGTATTCTAATTTTGTTCTATTATCTTCGCTAAACAAATTAGCAATAGAAAGGCGAACAAATGAAGTATAATCTTTTTTTACCGCTTTGATAGCGCGATCTCGGTTTGTTTTTCGTTCCTCACTATCCGCTCTTGAGGTTGAATTCATCAAAACTAGCCCTTTCACATATTCTGGGAACAACTCTGCAAAAGCCAAAGCTACATAGCCTCCCATCGAATGTCCAACAAAAACAGCTCTCCTAATTTTCAATTCAGCTAAAACTGCATGAACCACATCAGCCTGATCTTCCATAGAGTGAACATAACCCAAACATTGAGTTGCGCCGTGCCCCAGTAAATCAATTGTAATAACACGGTTTCTTTTTGACAATGCAGGAATAAAATTATTCCACATCGACTGGTTTTCCAGAAAGCCATGCAACAAAACAACAGCGGCTCCATTACCGTTGTCAGCATAATTAACCACTGTGTTTTTATAAAATAGTACTTTCAACAATTAATATTTTGGTGAAACAAACTAATGACCTGTTTTTTTGAATTGATAATTTTCGCTAGGAATTCATTAAACTTTCAATTTCATCAACTTCTATGGGAATATTTTTCATCAAATTCAATGGTTCCCCTTTTTCTTGTACCACTACATTGTCTTCAAGGCGAATCCCAAATCCTTCTGCAGGAATGTAGATTCCTGGCTCAACTGTAAAAACCATATTCGCCTTCATCGGCTCATGCAATAATCCATAATCATGGGTGTCTAAGCCCAAATGATGAGAAGTGCCGTGCATAAAATATTTTTTATACGCTGGCCAATCCGGATTTTCATTTGCAACATCTGCTTTGTCAATTAATCCTAGTCCAAGTAATTCAGACGTCATTAGTTTTCCAACTTCAATGTGATATTGCTTCCAAAGTGTTCCTGGCGTTAGCATTTTTGTAGCTTCATTTTTTACTCTTAAAACGGCGTTGTAAACTGATTTTTGGCGCGCTGTATATTTTCCAGAAACTGGAATTGTTCTAGACAAATCACTTGAATAATTTGCATATTCAGCCGCTACATCCAGCAATATCAAATCACCAGCTTTGCATTGTTGGTTGTTTTCGATATAATGTAGCACATTGGCGTTATTCCCAGAAGCGATAATTGGCGTGTAAGCAAATCCTTTTGATCGATTTCGAACGAATTCATGAATTAACTCGGCTTCAATTTCGTATTCCGTCACATTTGGCTTCACAAAAGGCAATAAACGTCTAAAGCCTAATTCAGTGATGCTGCACGCTTGTTGAATCAAATCTAACTCTTCACTTTCTTTTACAGAACGCAAACGTTGCAAAATTGGATTGCTTTTCGCCACTTGATGCGCAGGATATTTTGATTTCCACCATTTTACAAAACGATCTTCTCTAGTTTCCGTTTCGACCGCGGCACGATAATGTTCATTGGTGTTGATGTACATCGTGTCAGAATAAGTCATCATTTCATTTAGAATCTTATGAAAGTCTTGCAGCCAGTAGACAGTTCGAATTCCAGAAACTTCAAAAGCACGCTCTTTGGTTAGTTTTTCTCCTTCCCAAATCGCAATATGTTCGCTAGTTTCTTTTAGAAATAGTATTTCACGGTGGTGTTCATACGGCGCGTCTGGAAAAAGCAACAATACACTTTCTTCTTGATCAACACCAGACAAATAGAAAATGTCACGATGTTGCGCAAATGGCAAGCTGCTGTCTGCGGATACTGGATAAATGTCATTAGAATTAAAAACCGCGACGCTGTTGGGTTTCATGTTTGCAGTAAATTTAGCGCGATTTTTTATAAAGAGGTTTCGGTCAATTTGATGGTATTTCATAAGATTAATTTTGAGTTTGAACAGACATCAAAATTAAGGAAAGTATTTTCTTATCAACCAGCCAAAAGGCATTAATTTATGTTCTTGCGAATGCGACTCATATGCCTTGAAGAGATTCCTAGAAAAGAACCTAAATGATGTAAGGAAACTTGTTGGATTAAGTTAGGCTCTTTCAAAAGCAGTTTTTTATAGCGTTCTTCTGGAGTTAACGTGAGTAAATCAATACGATAATCATCGATACGACAAATTTGTTTTTCTATTAAGTTGTAATAAAACTTCCTAAAAGCCTCGTTCGTTTCTTTCAAATAAACAAAAGCATCAAGATCTAAGACCCAAAGCTTGCAATTGAAAAGGGCTTTAATGCTTTTTCGAGAGGGTTTTTGACTTAAAAAACTTTCTAATGAAGAATTGACTGTGTTTTTTAACGCGAGATAAGTTGTTTTTTCTAGGTCTTCAACAATAATACTGTGTTGTAGAATTCCGCTTTCAATAAAGCAAAAGTAGTTGCAAATTTGTCCTTCCTTGACAAGGAAATCGTTTTTCTTGAGTTCAAGAAGTTTAAAGGATTCTTTAGATTTAATCGCTTCTTCGTTGATTGAATCGTCCGAAACGATCAACTTCAAATAATTAAACAACGCTGATTGAATTTCTTGAGATTTCATGCCTGAATTAATTTAGACAAAAGTAGATTAATCAATCCATTTGTAGTATCGGGCGCCGAGTAAGTTTAGGTTTTCCTTTTCGATTCGGTCAAGTACCCACTCCTGTTTCGGAGTTAAAACGCTCTTTTCTTGCTCTTTCTTATGTAGTCTTTCATAAGTTCCAAAATCAATTTCAAAACTATGGGCAAGCGTTTCGAAGAGTTTTACATCGGATAAAGCAATCTTCCACTCACTCTGAATAGTTCCTTCAAACACTTTTGATTTTGATCCACTTCCATACGCCAGAAATCCAAATTTTGAATTAGAAATTTCTTTTTTAGCATCATAAAAATGAGCTAATGTTGATAACAAAGCCATAAATATTGAACCTGTATATAAATTCCCAATTAATGATGAGGCTAGTTCTGCTGGTTGTAATTTCGAGTCAACAAACGCCTTGTAAGATTCAGATTTGCTAGTTTCTTTTAGTAAGTTTTGAAATTCTTCCGGCGTTTCGTTTCTGATAAATTTTTTATTTTCATTATCTAAAATATAAATTTCAGACAACATTCTTCGTGCTTGAAAAGCATAAGGCAAATGCATGATGATGCTATGCCAAGAAGCATAAAGGGTCTGAGTTGTTTTCTTTAAGTTTTTTAGCAAAAAATAAGCATTCCGAGTCCGATCCATATAACATTGATTCGAATATTGACCGTCAAAAACTGGCTGGTCTTTGTGAATCGCTATTTCCGCTTCAAGGTTGTCAAACCAAGAATCGTTATTTTCATTTCCCGTAATATTTGATTTCAAAATCGTGCGATGCGGTTTAAAAAAATCAAAAAGCCCTTTTGTGTTAGTTGCCCAAAGATTTTCAAATGCAATTATCCGTGGATTGGCACTAATCAACATAGCTAAAGCGCCTGCACCTTGTGTATATTCACCAGTTGAGTTTAGATCATATTTTGCAATGTCGGTCGTCACTACAATTGCTTTTTTGCGAGGATTTAAGCGAATAAAGTCAAAACAGTTTTGGAGCGCATCTACGCCACCAATGCAGGCAAAAGTAAAGTCTACTGCATCACATTCAGAAAGTGTATTTTCTCCAAATTTTTGTTCAAGTAAAGCAAGTAGAAAAGAGGCAATTGGTTTAGAATTATCAATGCTGCTCTCCGTTCCAACATAGATTCTGGCAATTTCATCTAAATTGATTTTGTTTTCTAAAATTAATTTTGTCAGAGCATTTGCGCCAAAAACAACGACATCTTGATGAACATCAGGAAGTGTCATTTGAATTAAGCCAAGCCCTTTTTCTAACTTTTCAGGATCTATTGATCTTGCTTTCGCGATGGTCTTGATGGGCAAATGGATTTTCGCTACATCAAAATTAATTGCATCAATACCTATCTTCATTTATTTTCTTTTTAGGATGCAAAGGTATAATTTCACTGAGTTGGCAGTTTGTTTTTAACGTGATAAAAACATTGAAAACTTGCATTTTTATCGATTTTTGAGAAACGCACTAACAAAAATTGTAAATGAATATTTAATCTTTTAAATCTTGCGAATAGTAATGATAGTTTGCAATTATTTAGTTTTTGTTTAGTGCTGCAGCACAGTTTTTTACTCTTAGAACATTACACTTCAACAATTCTGATATTGGGATATTTTAAAGTTGGAATAGCCATGCAATAACGAGTTTTATTTTAGTTCTTTTTAAGTACTATAACGGCGGCTACAGCCAAGTTGGAGCGGATATCTCCGCCTTTGTAAGGCGGCGGAGTCTATAACTGCCGTCGGTTTTATATTAAACATTTTAAAATCATTATAAATTACACCGAAAAGGTTGTAGTTAAAAGCAAATAGCCTTATTTTTGTGTGCTTTTTATAACAAATTACACATCTTATGGCAAAATCTGCATTAATGAAGTCTTCGCTGGTAAAGAAGTATTGGATGGCCTTAACAGGCTTGTTTTTATGCTTGTTTTTAAGCGGTCACTTGGCGGGAAACCTTCAGTTATTGGTTCCCAACAATGCGTTGAATTTTAATAAATACGCATTATTTATGACCTCAAATCCAGCGGTCAAAATTCTTTCTTACCTAACGTACATTTCGATTCTCTTTCATGCTATCGATGGGATTATGTTGGCTTTTCAAAATAAAGCAGCTCGACCTATAGGCTATGCAAAAAACAACCCGTCGGCGAATAGCCCTTGGGCTTCTAGAAATATGGCGGTATTAGGTACTGTTATCTTAGTTTTTATTGTAACCCACATGGTTAGTTTTTGGGCCAGAATGCATTTTGACGAAAAGATGCCGTTACAAACTATGACTATTACCGCTCAAGGTCAATCTCAAGAGTTTTACCTAACTACAGATGGCGGTTATTTGCCTAAAACGCAAGTCGATCAAAAAATGATTGTGATTAAGGACCGCACAGATTTTTATGATGCTGGTGCAAATGTGAAAATAAAAGAAGGTTATAAAGATCTTTACAAAATTACCATTGAGTTTTTTAAACAGCCGCAGTATGGTTTGTTATATACGATTTTGTACGTTTTATCGATGATTGTTTTGTCATTTCACTTACTACATGGTTTTAGTAGTGCTTTTCAAACAATGGGCCTTAATAATCCAAAATACACCCCAATTATCAAAGCATTCGGAAAAGGATTTGCTATTGTTGTGCCTTTATTGTTTGCTATTATTCCTGTGTATATTCATTTTTTTCTTAAATAATAAACAGCTATATATCATATGAAATTAGATTCTAAAATTCCAGAAGGTCCAATAGCTGAAAAATGGACTAATCATAAAAATCATTTAAAACTTGTTGCGCCAAATAACCGTCCCAAAATCGACATTATTGTTGTAGGAACTGGTTTAGCAGGTGCTTCTGCGGCCGCTTCATTTGGTGAAATGGGGTATAATGTAAAAGCATTTTGTTTTCAAGATTCTCCTAGAAGAGCGCATTCAATAGCAGCTCAAGGAGGAATAAATGCTGCTAAAAACTATCAAAATGACGGCGACAGTACTTACAGATTGTTTTATGACACCATAAAAGGTGGTGATTATAGAGCTCGTGAAGCAAACGTTCATAGGTTGGCAGAAGTTTCCTCAAACATTATCGATCAATGTGTTGCTCAAGGCGTTCCATTTGCGCGTGATTATGGTGGGATGTTAGATAATCGGTCGTTTGGAGGAACTCAAGTGCAACGTACTTTTTATGCGGCAGGTCAAACAGGACAGCAGTTGTTATTAGGTGCTTATTCTTCTTTGTCTCGTCAAATAGGTGTTGGAAATGTGCAGATGTTTAACCGTCATGAAATGCTTGATTTAGTTAAGATAGATGGAAAAGCACGCGGAATTATTGCTCGTAATCTAGTTACTGGCGAACTAGAAAGACATTCGGCTCACGCGGTCGTTATTGCGTCTGGTGGTTACGGAAATGTTTACTTCCTTTCTACAAATGCAATGGGAAGTAATGTAACGGCCGCATGGAAAATTCATAAACAAGGCGCATTATTTGCCAATCCATGTTTTGTTCAAATCCATCCCACTTGTATACCTGTGCATGGAACGAATCAAGCTAAACTGACTTTAATGTCAGAATCACTGAGAAATTCTGGACGTATTTGGGTTCCAAAGAAAAAAGAAGATGCACAAGCGATTCGCGAAGGAAAATTAAAACCGACTCAATTAGCCGAAGAAGACAGAGACTATTTTCTTGAAAGAAGATACCCAGCATTTGGGAACTTAGTCCCTCGAGATGTAGCTTCAAGAGCGGCAAAAGAACTATGCGATCAAGGACATGGTATTGAGGCAAATAGTACCAATGAAGGCGTCTATCTCGATTTCTCGTCTGAAATTCAAAATAAAGGAAGACAAGCCGCTTTTGGAAAAGGGAATCACAATCCAAGCGCAGAAGAGATTACCAAATTAGGAAAACAGTGGTTAGAAGAGAAATACGGTAACTTGTTTACCATGTATCAAAAAATAACCGATGAAAATCCTTATGAAACGCCAATGAAAATTTATCCAGCAGTGCATTATACTATGGGAGGTGTATGGGTAGACTATAATTTACAATCAACAATTCCAGGATGTTTCGTTGCTGGAGAAGCTAATTTTTCGGATCATGGCGCCAATAGATTAGGAGCTTCCGCATTGATGCAAGGTTTGGCAGATGGTTATTTTGTTTTACCATATACAGTGTCAAATTATTTGGCTGATGAGATTAGAACAGGTAAAATAGCGACGGATTCTCAAGAGTTTATTGATGCAGAAAACCGGGTTAGAACAACAATTGAAACATTTTTAAACAATAACGGTTCAAAATCTGTAGACCATTTCCACAAGCGACTAGGTTTGATAATTTGGAATAAAGTTGGAATGGCAAGAAATGAAGAAGGCTTAAAACAAGCTATTGCAGAAGTTGCCGCTTTAAAAGAAGAATTCTACAAAGAGGTATATGTGCCAGGAAGCAATGATGAATTGAATCCTGAGCTTGAAAAGGCACTTCGAGTTGCCGATTTAATTGACTTAGGTCAATTGATGGCGATGGATGCCTTGCAACGAAAAGAATCTTGTGGAGGACATTTCCGTGAAGAATATCAAGACAGTGAAGGCGAAACACTTCGTGACGACCAAAACTTCTCATTCGTTGGTGCTTGGGAGTATAAAGGAAATGATATTGCTCAAGAAGTGCTTCATAAAGAAGAATTGAAATATGAGTTTATTAAAATTGCTGCTAGAAATTATAAATAATTAGAGGTATGGCTACGGGAAAAAACATCAACATAAAACTTAAAATTTGGCGTCAAAAAAACGCAAATGATAAGGGTAAAATTGTAGATTATAAATTGGATAATGTTTCTACAGATAGTTCATTCTTGGAAATGTTAGATCAATTAAATGAGGAGTTAATTAACGAAAAACAGGAGCCTGTTGCCTTCGACCATGATTGTCGCGAGGGAATATGCGGAATGTGTTCTTTGTATATTAATGGGCGGGCACATGGTCCAGATACAGGAACAACTACTTGTCAATTGCACATGCGAAAGTTTAGTGATGGAGACACAATCTATATTGAGCCATGGAGAAGTAAGGCTTTTCCAGTAGTGAAGGATTTAGTTGTAGATCGTTCTGCCTTTGACCGAATTCAACAAGCCGGAGGTTTTGTTTCTGTAAATACATCAGGAAGAACGATTGATGCCAATGCTACTCCAGTACCAAAAGATGATGCAGACAAAGCTTTTATGGCCGCTGCTTGCATAGGTTGCGGAGCATGCGTTGCAACTTGCAAAAATGGCTCTGCCATGCTTTTCGTGGGGGCGAAAGTTTCGCAATACGCACTGTTGCCGCAGGGAAAGGTAGAAGCGTCACAGCGTGTATTGAATATGGTGCGTCAAATGGATGAAGAAGGATTTGGAAATTGTACGAACACGGGAGCTTGCGAAGTAGAATGTCCGAAGGGAATTTCTTTGGAGAATATTGCTAGGATGAATAGAGAGTATTTGAAAGCAAGTATTTCATAGATTAATGAAGAAAATGCAAAAACAAAAAACGCATCTATATTACTAGATGCGTTTTTTGTTAGACATAGTAATATTTCATTATTGTTTAATTTGAGAAGCCATTATATTTATTGCTCTTAAATAAGTTATATTTGAACTAGTTATTGAATTATCAACTTCTAAAAAACAGTACAGTCTCCTCTTGAATTTAATATTTAATGTACAAAAATTATCCCATGAAACTAAAAATTCTTTTATCTATTTTGTTATTTCAATTGTTTCAATTGAATACTAATGCTCAAGAAAAGCAAGGCCCAACTTCAATTAATAGGGCAACAAAGATGACTATTATTCCTAGTTTAGCTTCTAGATCATCGCTAATTCCGGCGCAAGAAAATTTGGGCGAAGCTAAGGATAAGAAGTCGGGAAAAAACATTGTCGTTTACGGAAAGGGTTTGCCAAATGGCGATGACCCATTAATTGCAAGAAACAAATCTAACAATAAGATTACCGGTAGAACTCCATCAATTGTATTTGATGGTGCCTCCTCTAATTCACAACCGACAGATCCAGCTGGGGCTGTGGGACCGAATCATTATGTTCTCGTTTTCAATACCGGCTTTAGAATTTTTGATAAATTAGGAACTCCTTTAACTGGACAATTGGACACCAGCAATATTTTTCCTTCCTCAGGATGCTGTGATTTAACATGTACATACGACACGCAAGCTCAGAGGTTTATAATGACTTTCTTAGGAAGTGGCGTTCAAGTAGCGGTAAGTCAGACATCTGACCCGTTGAATGATGGTTGGAATGTGTATGATTTTCCAATGAACACAGATTATCAAAAATTATCTGTTTGGAGTGACGGCTATTATTTGACTGCAAATAAAGATTCCGGACAAGCAGATACCTCGGAAGTAGTTTACGCTTTAGAAAGAACAAAAATGTTGTCTGGCGATCCTTCGGCACAAATCATTGGATTTCCTTTGCCAGGCATTGTTACGAGTGGTTTTTATAGCCCACAGGCATTTAATGTAACAAGCTCAAGTTTTCCAGCGGCGGGAAATGTGCCTATTGTTTATATGCAAGATGATGCTTGGGCTGGAGTATCGCAAGATCATTTGAAATTGTGGACTATCAATGTGAATTGGACTGTTCCCGCGAATTCTAATATTTCTACGGGGCAAACTTTGGTTACAACGCCTTTCACTTCTGTTTTTGATGGTGGTAGTTTCGTGAACCTTCCTCAGCCTTCAGGTGGAGCTTTGATTGATGCTTTACAAGCAACAATTATGAATCAGGTGCAGTTCCGAAAATTCCCTTCCCATAATGCTGCTGTTCTAAATTTTGTTGTTGATATCGATGGTACTGCTGCAAAGTTAGCGGCGGTAAGATGGTATGAACTTCGTCAAGATGGTGACGGTTTGCCTTGGTCGATTTATCAAGAAGGTACTTACAGTTCCCCGAATCAGAAGAATGCTTGGATGGCTAGTATGGGAATAGATGTTCAAGGAAACATCGCGATGGGATATACAGGAATGGGAGGGCTTAATAACCAAGTAGTAAGCACATATTATACGGGGAGATATGCCAATGACCCACTTGGATCAATGACAATTACAGAGAGTCTAATTGCCAATGGTAATGCAAACATACCAGGAACCCGTTACGGAGACTATGGTCAAATGTCTATTGACCCGTCGGATGACAAATCTTTTTGGTTCGTCGGTGAATATATGAATTCAGGAAGGAAAGATGTAGTAGGAGTCGTAAAAATTGCACCTGACTTTAATAATGATATTGGAGTAGTGAATATAACTAATCCTAATGATGGAAGCTTGTCAAACAGTGAGTCTATAACTGTTTCAATATTTAACTATGGGCAAAATGTAGCATCCAATTTTCCTGTATCATATCAAATTGATGGAGGAAGCATCGCTACTGAAATTTTTACAGGGAGTATTGCATCAGGTGCAACTGCGCAATTTACTTTTACCACTACTGCTAATTTATCCACAGTTGGACAGACCTACATCATTAGTTCTAATACGTCACTGTCTTCAGATGAGGACTCATCCAATGACTCATTTACTAAGAGTGTAATTCATCTTGATCCTAGAGACCTTGGAGTAAGCGCCGTTATCGCTCCAGTTTCTGGAACAGGTTTATCCGCAAATGAAAGTATAACCGTGGTAGTAAACAATTATGGGGGACAAGTGCAGTCTAACTTTCCGATTTCATATAACTTAAATGGAACAATTGTAAATGAAATTTACACAGGAACATTAAACGCAAATAGTGTTGCTAATTATACGTTTACTCAAACTGGAAATTTTACTGCCATCGGGAATTATGAGCTAACTTGCTATACTACTTTAAGCGCCGACAGTAACGCTACAAATGATATTGTAACGGTAAATATTATTAAGAGTAATTGTCAAGCGATTGCAAATTGTACTTTAGGAGATGGTTTTAGACTATTTCAACTGGGAACTATAAATAACGTATCGGTCTGCGGATTAAATGGCTATAGTGACTTTACGAATTTATCGACAAATCTTAATCAAGGAAGCACTAATGACTTAACAATGAGCACAGGGTATGGAGACCAGATTTTTACTGTATGGATAGATTTTAATGATGACTTTGTGTTTTCTAATGATGAAAAAGTGGTAAATAACTATGAAATTGCCAGCGGACAAGGATCTGGCAGCTATACTGAAACTACAAGTTTGCCAATTCCATTAACAGCAGACCTCGGCGAACATCTCATGAGGGCTAAATCTAATTGGAATAATTTGGTTCCAGATGATTCTTGTGCCGACACAACCTATGGAGAAACTGAAGATTATAGCGTTACAATCATTAGTCCAGCTTTGGGCACTGAAGAAATTTCTGTAAGCAACACCCAATTGAATGTTATTAATTTGAAAAACAACTTATTTGAGATCTCTCTCGAACATGCAGAATTCAACGAGACTCTAACTCTTACCGTCTATAATATCACTGGGCAAAGATTAGTATATCATAGAGTGGAAAAAAGTAATGGCAAGTATTCTTATGGCTTAGATCTTAGTTACGCCTCTGCAGGAGTTTATCTTGTAAGATTAGGAAACGAGCAATTTGGAAAAGTTAAGAAAATTATTGTCCAATAGTGTGGTAAAGGAAAAGGCAAGAGCGTTGTGATCTGTTTATATATGTAATCAAAGAATTTTTATTGTACGGAAAAATGAAAATAGCCGTAATTCAATCAAATCTTGCATGGGAAGAGCCTGATACAAATAGGGCCCTTTTTTACAAGAAGATTATTGAAGTAAAAGAAGAAGTCGATTTAATAGTTCTTCCCGAAATGTTTACTTCAGGTTTTACAATGAATCCCAATCATTTAGCGGAACCAATGACTGGCGAATCCGTTCTATGGTTGAAAAATTTAGCCAAACAAAGGAATTGTGCTATTACAGGAAGTGTTGTAATTGAAGAAAATGGCGAGTACTATAACCGATTGCTTTTTGTTTTCCCTTCTGGAGAAATAGAAATCTATAATAAAAAGCATCTGTTTTCCCTAGCTGGAGAAGATAAGAAATATAAAGCAGGTAAATCTAAAATCATAATAGAGTATCTTGGATTTAGGATCTGTCCTTTAATTTGCTATGATTTACGTTTTCCGGTTTTTTCCAGAAATGTCGACGATTACGATTTACTACTTTACGTTGCCAATTGGCCGGAAACTAGAGTTAATGCTTGGGATATCCTGTTAAGAGCTCGGGCAATAGAGAATCAATGCTTTACGATTGGGGTTAACAGAATTGGAGAGGACAACAATCAGCTTTTTTATAATGGTCATTCTCAGGCAATCGATTTTTTAGGTAATTATCTACTAGAACCACAGGAGAACGAAGGTGTGTTTATAGTTGAATTAGACAAAAATCAGATGATTTCTTCGAGAAAGAGCCTCGATTTTTTGAGTGACAAAGATGCCTTTACTCTTTTAGAATAAAGGTCTGCTGAACATCCCAGTTGGCTCTAACATCTATATCTGTGGGAAAATAGACAACTCTTTCGGGTTGCTTTTTGTTTAAATAATTCCCTGAATCCCAGATCTTATTTTTATTGTCGTCATAAATTAGTCGTAAGGTATATAAGTCGGGTTCTATTAAGTTAAAATCTATTGAAGTAGAATCTTCAGAGTAATAAGTATATTTAACAATACCATTTTTGTCCGTCAACTCAATAATTAGCGGAAACTGCTTTACATTTTCTAAATTCAGGCGGAGATTTCCGTAGTCAGAACTGCTCTTCGTTTCACAATCAAAGTTGAGGGTTTTTGAAGTTGTTTGTCCGATAAAGTCAAAGATAGCATCCGAAGGAACAGTGAGAGTATACTTCTCTAAAGGTTCTTTTTGAAAAATCAATTTTAATGTTAGATTTAACTCGTCATTTTCTAATTTGAAGGGGACTGATGTCGAATCTTTCTTTATCAACCTTAACTTCGTCTCATCAATTTTTGAAAGCGGTAAATTTGTTCGCAACACAAAATCCTCATTTAGTGCAAGTGTTTTGCTTGAAATAGCGGAAATACTCAAACTATCGTGTTTTTGGGCTTTGATTTTAAAGGTAAAATCTTTGGTGTAATCAATCGTCGCGCAGGTCAAATGTAAAGAATCGACGGCAGATTTTTCTATTTTAAAGGGTTTAAACCAAATTTGTAAGGAATCTTTTTTAGGAATTTTTGTAATCAAAGAAGGAATTACTTCTTGACCTCTTTTTAAAGTTAATTTAGAGTTTTTGATGTCTCCCTCAAATCCTACGATTGCAGAACAGTCAGATGACTGAGTAGGCTTGAAGAACTTCACCTTGCTAACTTCCTTAAATAGTTTGATTTCAAGCAGGGAATCATTCGGGATAGTTATGTAGTTCTTTATAAAACCAATTTTCTCACTTTTTGGGTCAAATCGATAATTAGATGACTTGTCTTCTAAACCTACTATGAAATATTTCCCAGCTTTAATATTTTCTATTTTAAAAGAGGAATCTTTTTCGAGAGAATACGCTATATAGCTTGGGTTGGTTTTATATACAGCAGAGTCTGTGTATTTTTCGTTCATTTCATATAACATTACGGTCGCAGAAGAACTCTGTTTTTTTTCCAGCGCATCCTTAATTGTCCCTTGAATCGATAGTGAATCTATAAATTTACCAGTAGAAAAAATATATTTAAATTGTGGATAAGGGTTTCCTTCATTATTATCCTCAATCGATTGACCAAAATTTAAACTATAAGTTGTGTTGGTTTGCAGCGAGTCAAGGAAATTAATAGTAATGGATTTACTTGCAGTTAACGGTAAAATCTGAGGTTTTTTTGATAAGGGAGGTGAAATAATTAGCTGCTTGTCGACATTTTTTAGTTTAACGTATTCGTCGAAACTAAGTTTTATAGATTTATTCGAGAATTCCGTACTAAAGTTCCGTGGAAAACTCATTTTAAGTACAGGAGGAATAGTATCCTTTAACCCGCCAGTTATTGACCCTCTTTTAGCGCATCCAACGATTGATAGTAGAAGAAATAAATAAATGAAGAGTTGTATTTTTTTCAATTTCGCTTTTTTTGAGAAGACAAAATAACAATTATATTTTATGGAATTGAAATAATTACATTAATTAATTAAATTTCTTCTGCAGCGGCTATTTTATATAGGGGTTAGTAAATTGCATTAAGACAAGTACTTGATTCATAACAAGTAGTAGTTTACACTGCTTTTTAATGTGACATAGCGATGCAAAATATACTTATTTTTGCTCCCGGGATCTTTAAAAGTGCTTTGCCACATGCCTCAAGTGTAGAGCCAGTAGTAAGTACATCATCTATAAGTAAATAGTGTTTGTTGTAATCTTTCGGGCCATATTGCACGTCAAAAATTTCGCCGCTATTGACTTCAATCCGATTTAAGAGGTTCTTTCGCGTTTGTGTCTTGGAGTATTTTGTTCGAATAAGTAAGTGCTCATTGTATGATCGCTTCAAATGGAGGGACAATGATTTTCCAAAAGTAGTTACTTGATTATATCCTCTCTCTTTCAGTTTCTTTTTATGAATTGGAACGGGGATAATTTCGTCAATATCGCTCAGTATTCCAAGACTGCTTAAATCAGCGGCGCACCAATCAGCGATAGCGGTTCCAATTTCCTCATGTCCTCTATATTTTAAATTATGAATCAACTGTTGTACAATTCCTTTCTTATGAAAGTAGACAAATGTAGCGGCAAATTCTATCGGTATTTTTCCATAGAATTTCTTAAAAGCTTCGTTGTTTGGATTTAGATGATGAAGAGTTAATGGAATTTCATGTCGACAGCGAATGCAAATGACATTTTCGTTGGAAATCAAAAGGGCGCTGCAGCCTAGGCAAACCTTGGGATAGAAGAGATTTAATAAATTTTCGAACATCTGTATGGCGTTTATAAGATAAAAGTATAAAAAACTTTGATTCGACAGTATTTTATGTTACATTTTAAATTCACTTTTTATATTTTTGCACCACTATGGCAAAACAAGAAGATTTATTTAAGAATGTAGTTTCGCACGCAAAGGAGTATGGATTTATTTTTCCGTCAAGCGAAATTTACGATGGCTTGAGCGCAGTGTATGACTATGCTCAAAACGGTGTTGAATTAAAGAAAAATATTAGAGAATATTGGTGGAAAGCCATGGTCCAAATGCATGAAAATATTGTGGGTTTAGACGCTGCGATTTTAATGCACCCAACGACTTGGAAAGCATCTGGTCACGTCGATGCATTTAATGACCCTTTGATTGACAATAAAGATTCAAAGAAAAGATATCGCGCTGACGTTCTCATTGAGGATTATGCTGAGAAACTAAATCAAAAAGCGGAAAAAGAGATTGAAAAAGCAAGTGTTCGTTTCGGAGATGCTTTTAATCGAGAAGAGTTTGTATCAACAAATGGTCGTGTTATTGAATATCTGTCAAGAAAAAAGGAGATTCTAGAAAGAATGGCTAAATCATTAGGCGATGAGAATCTCGAAGATGTAAAGGCATTAATAGAAGAATTGGAAATCGCAGATCCAGAAACTGGTTCCAGAAACTGGACAGATGTCAAGCAGTTTAATTTAATGTTTGGCACTAAACTCGGAGCTTCAGCGGAGAATGCAATGGATTTGTACTTGCGTCCAGAAACAGCACAAGGAATTTTTGTTAACTTCTTGAATGTTCAAAAATCTGGAAGGATGAAGATTCCATTTGGTATTGCGCAAACAGGGAAAGCCTTTAGAAATGAGATTGTAGCGCGACAATTTATTTTCCGTATGCGTGAATTTGAACAAATGGAAATGCAGTTTTTTGTAAAACCAGGCGAGGAAATGAAATGGTATGACTACTGGAAAAAAACACGACTAAACTGGCATTTGTCACTTGGATTAGGAAAGGAGAATTACCGCTTTCACGACCATGAAAAATTAGCGCATTATGCCAATGCGGCGGCAGATATTGAATTTAATTTTCCTTTTGGATTTAAAGAGTTGGAGGGAATTCATTCAAGAACCGACTTTGATTTGAAAGCTCATGAGCAGTTTTCAGGAAAGAAAATGCAGTATTTTGATACGGAAACAAATGCCAACTACACGCCTTACGTAGTCGAAACATCAGTAGGATTAGACAGAATGTTTTTAGCAGTTTTTTCTAACTCATTGAAAGAAGAGACTTTAGAAGATGGTTCTACGAGAACTGTATTGCAATTACCATCAGTCTTGGCTCCAACGAAAGCAGCAGTCTTACCACTTGTTAAGAAAGACGGATTGCCCGAGCTAGCAAAAGGAATCATTGAAGATCTAAAATGGGATTTTAATGTGACTTATGACGAAAAAGATGCAGTTGGAAGACGCTACCGAAGACAAGATGCACTAGGAACACCATTCTGCATCACGGTCGATCACCAGACATTAGAAGACCAAACGGTAACAATTCGACATAGAGATTCAATGAAACAGGATCGAGTAGCAATTTCAGACTTGAAGACTATTATCGATTATGAAGTATCAATGAAAAATTGGTTGATGAAAACCAATTAAGACAAATCGTTCCTTAGATTGAAAAGCTCGCTAATTGGTGGGCTTTTTTATTTATATAATTTGGAGATTTACTTTTTTAATAACTGAAGCCATTGAAGAAGCGGCAATTTATCTTTTTCTTCAATTACTTCAATCGCCGCTACTTTTGAAGAAACTTTTATTTTGGTTTTTAGCGGCATATTCTTTTTCTTTTCAAAGGTGTTGGATTTGGTTTGAATATAATGCTTAATTCTCTTAATCATATACCACGCTGACTTCTGAGTAATTCCAAGTTCATGACCTAAAGCAACCGAGTTTATTTTTTTGTTATGTGCCGAAACAATCCAGATGGCAACAAACCATTTTTGTAGATCTATTTTTGTATTGTGAAATAAAGTTCCAGTCTTAACATTAAAGTATTTTCCAGAATTTCTGCATTTATAGATGTTTTTTGAGCACCAATAGACTGTCGACGTTGGATCGAAAGGGCTAATAATAGTTCCGTTCCAGCGCAAAGCTTCTAAGTGGTCGATACACTTTTGCTCTGTGTCAAAGGCTTCGGCAAGCGCTTCTTTGGTTGTAAAGTCGATTTCTATCATATACAGGAATTATGCGACAAAAATAATCTATTTTGTGTAAATAAATATATAATTATTTTTTTTATCAGAATTTGCTTAATAGATTTCTTCAACCAGACTGTAGTTCAACGACGATTTTTTACCATTCAACAAATAATGTTAACAATCGCATCAATTCTATTAACAAAACGATTACGAATTGAGCAAAAACAGTAAATTAGCAATCGATTTTAGATATTTAAGAGTACTTATTTATTTGGAGTTTCCCCAACCTGCTCAAAAATTTCAGATTAAACCTACGTATGCTTGCTAAACCCAATTTAGTATAAGCTTACATGAGACATTCTTTCATCATTATTGACGATGAAACGGAAAGTATTCTAAAAACGTTGTCGATTGCGGCACGCTTTCAGAATTTGCATTTCGTTGGTTCGGCTAGTTCCTATGAAGGAGGAGTTAATCTGATATTGGAACATCAGCCCTCGTTGGTGTTTTTAGAAATCAATCCCATAAAGAAAGAAAGCAATTTGTCTTTGCAACTCATTAGCGAATTATATCGTTACCTAGATGTTGTTCCAAAAATCATTGTAACATCAAGCGATAAAAGCTTAGCCTATGACGCAATTAAGCATGGTGCTTTTGATTATCTCGCAAAGCCAGTCGACGCTAACGATGTAAGAAAATTGGTCATGCTTTATGAAAAGTCTATTCTTAATTCAGCAGCAGTGACAACTACTGATGTTTCCCGGCCAATTGTGGAGAAACAGTTTATATATGCGCCAAGTGCTCCCTCCACTGGTGCTCCGGACGAAGATCCATTAGGTGCAGAAAAATCGGAAACGATCCAAGAAACGGAACTAAATGACCTGTCAGAACTTGCATCTTCTGTTATTAACGAAGAAGAAATTCCTCCATCCGATTCTCAAGAAGTGATAGAAGATGTAAAAGCACAGCCGTTTCTAGCTGATCCTAACAAAGAAGAGAAACCTTTGATTATTTGCGTTAAGTCCTACGGTGATTACCGTTTTATTGAAGCCAAAGACATTTGTTACTTACAAGCGGACAATAACTCGACCGATATTCATTTATTCAATGGAGAAATGATTACTGCTTTTAAAACACTAAAGCATTTCGAAAATGTCCTCTCTTTTCCTTTTATTCGAATTCATAACAGTTATATTGTCAATATCGACTATGTTTCGAGAATCCATACGGGTAATTCGGTTTGCTATATAAAGAACACTACAACTAAATTACCGTTTTCTAAATCCTACAAAGAAAACGTCGATGCCATCATCAATAGCATCACAAAAGGCAATTATTTAGAGATTTAGCCTAAATCGTTAAATTCATCCACACAGATTTGACAATCATTCACTATCAAACAAACACCATCCACCATAAACACCTGTAAACAATAGGTGTAACGAGACATGCTATATACTTTTACATCGTGAACTGTGAACAAGGTTCCCGAAAAACGAATAATACTTATAACATATAAAAGTCTCAAATTATGAAAAAAACAATTTTAACATTCGGATTATTTTCGTTGATGATGGTATTGACGTCATTTACGAGCCCAATTGGCGGTCAAGGTGGAAATGAAACAAGAAAAATTGGAGGACAGGGAGGAAACGAAACTAGAAAAGCAATTGAAATTGGTGGACAAGGAGGAAACGAAATTAGAACTAGAAGATAAAATTACCAAACAGATTTAATTTAAGCTGCCTAACAGGCAGCTTTTTTTATGAAATAGTTTTACTATTTTTACAAGATAAAAACACTTTTTTTGAAAAAACATTTTTACATACTTTTTTTTGTCTTTTTCTTTTTATTACATTGTTCTAAAAATCGGACAAATGATTCAGAGTTAACAAAAAGTGACACATTAGCTATTTTCTTAAATAATTCTCAGACGGAGGTAAAATCGGCTGAGTTAAAACTTCAGTATCTTAAGAAGGTATTGTCTATTTTAAAGAAGCAAGAAAACAGTAAAATTAATCGAGAAAACCTTCGCAAAGTCACTGCCTCATTTAGTGACCTAAATGACCTTGAATTTTTAAAAATATCAAATAAGCTATTATTAAAACGGGCTTTAGAATATAAGGACACTATCAACATAGCATATTCTTATTACTATTTAGGAAATCTAAACTTAGATAATCAAATTAGAGATAGCGCATTTTTTTATTTTTCAAAAGCGGAAAAGTTGTTTTTAAAAACCAGAGAAAATAAGGTTCTCGGAGATTTATTTCTTAGTAAATCGACAATTCAGTTAAGCTATATAGATTTTTTAGGAGCCGAGTATTCCGCAACTCAGTCATTAAAATATGCTAGGATTGTGAACGATAAGCTTAATCAATACGATGCCTTAACTAATTTAGGAATTGCTGCTCATAATAGTGAAAATTACCAAAAGGCAATAGAATACCATTTGTTAGCTCTGAATTTAGCAAAAAACACTAATTTTAATCCAGAGTACTTTCTTCAAGAGATTTCATTGAATAACATAGGTAATTGTTATCTTTATTTAAAGGAGTACAAGAATGCTTCAACAGAATTTGAGAATGCACTTAGAAATAAAAGTTTATCAAAGAAGAAGCCGAGCTTGTATGCTACATTATTAGATAACTTAGCATATTCTAGATTTAAGTTAAAATTGGATGGAAACACCTTACCTTACTTTCTAAAAGCATTGCATATTAGAGATAGTTTGAAGCTTGACTCTAGAGCAGTTTATAGTAAGATTCATTTGTCTGAGTATTATTCAACACTCAATGACACTGCTACTTCTCAGAAGTACGCGCAAGAAGCGTTAATACTATCAAAGACAACAGGTCTAGCAGATTTATTAGGTTCTTTAAAGCAAATTTCTATTGTGGATCATGAGAAATCTTCTCAGTATTCTAAAGAATATATAAAAATAAGCGATAGTATTACACTTGAAGAACGCAAATCCAAAGACAAATTCGCCCGTATCGCCTTTGAAACCGACGAAATTATTCAAGAGAAAGACAAACTCGCGGAGCAAAACCGAAACCTACTGTACTTCTTTTTAGCTACTTTATTCGTAGGGCTATTGCTTTTTGTTATCCGAACGCAACGTGCTAAAAATCGGGAGTTATTGCTAAAGCAACAGCAACAAAAAGTCAATGAAGAAATTTACAATCTGATGATTACCCAGCAGGCAACCATTGAAGAAAACCGAGTTAAAGAAAAAAAACGCATCGCGCAAGAATTGCACGACGGGGTGTTGGGAAGATTGTTTGGCGCTCGACTCAATCTAGATAGTTTGAATCGTTTTAGCGATGATGAATCTATCTCTAGTCGTTTTAATTATTTAGCTGAGCTCAAAAATATTGAACAAGATATCCGTGAAATTTCGCATGACCTAAACCGAGAGAAATATGTGCTCATCAATAATTTTGTTGCCATAGTCAGTAATCTATTAGAAGAACAATCCAACTCTTTTGAGGCAGATTTGACTTCTTCGCTAGACGAAAGCATTCACTGGGATAAAGTTTCTAATGCTGTAAAAATTAATTTATACCGTATTCTGCAAGAATCTTTGCAAAACATCAACAAATACGCAAATGCCCAACATATCGCTGTAGAGTTTAAAAAGGAAAACGACCAGATCATGTTCAAGATTACCGATGACGGAATTGGCTTTGATGTCAATACCAAAAAAAAAGGAATCGGTCTACAAAATATGCAGTCTCGAGTGCAAGAATGCGAAGGTACTTTCGAGATTAAGTCAAAAAAAGGAAAAGGAACAACAACCGTAGTTTTTGTTCCTGTAGAAAAAAAGTTGGAAGAAGTGTAAAATGAAAACAGCTCTAAACATACTCATTGTCGAAGATCATCCTACCATGATTGAAGGATATAAGAGTATTTTGTCGGCACGGTTCAAGTTGGATGAAGAAGTGATCATCACGACCGCCTTCAATTGCGAAACGGCTTATCAAAAAATTTCCACTGCGATAGTTCCCTACGATATTGCCTTATTAGACATGATTATTCCGTCTTTTGAAGCAATGAAATTGTATTCAGGAGAAGAACTCGCCTTGCTTCTCCACCAAAAGATGCCGCATTGCAAAATCATCATGTCGACTTCACACACCGAAGCGTTCGTATTATACAATTTGATTAAGAAAGTTAATCCTTCTGGCGTCTTGGTCAAAAGTGATTATAACCCTGAAGAATTTCTATTAGCGATTCATAAAATTATGGAAGGCGAAAAATATTTTAGCGCCACGGCAAAATTGAGTATTAAAGAAGTTCATCAAGAAAATCAATATCTGGACTCTTATAACCGCCGGATCATTTCTTTATTGGCAAAAGGCATTAAGACCAAAAATCTTCCGCTGCATCTCAATATATCTATCAGCGCGATCGACAAAAGAAAAGCGCACATCAGAGAAGTCTTTAACATCCAAAAAGGAACGGACGAAGACATTATTAGAGAAGCAAAGAACCGAGGTCTTATTTGATTTAACAATTGCTACAGAAAATCTAGACCTACAAACTCCAAAATTTATAGTATTTTTAAAGTCAAGCAAATTAATAGAAATGACCTTAAAATATTTATCTCGTCTGATGCTATTGCCGTTAATGTGCGTTTTGAGTTGTTCCAAATCACAGGGAAATCTTCAGCCTAGCACACAAAAGGACAGTATTAGTTATTACATCAACAAAGCTTCAGATATTAAAGTCTCATATGACCAAAGGTTGGCCTACAACCTAAAGGGGCAAGCACTTTTGCTCAAAAAAGAGAATGACTCAATAAATTCTGATAGGTTAATTAAAGTAACTAAGAATTTTTATCTATTGAATTCTTGGCAGTTAGTAAAAGTAACCAGTCAAAAAGGATTATCAAGAAGTATTGCGAAAAACGACCTTTATTTTACAGGACAATCATATAAATGGCTTGGAGTTTATTATGAAAATGTAAGCCTTAATGACAGTGCTTTTTTTTATTATTCAAAAGCTGAAAAGATATTCAAAAAGCAACAAAATAAGCTCTCGCTATGTGATATTTATCAAGATAAAGCTATTGTTCAGTTTTATATTTGTGATTATTTGAGTGCTGAAGCTTCTCTAATAGAAGCTTTGGATATAGCAAATAAATTAGACGATTCTTATCGAAAAATTAGAATATACATAAGTTTAGGGTTGAATTCTTCTGCTCAAAAGGACTACTCAAAGTCATTGTTATACTATAATAAAGCTCTACAGATAATTAGTGGGAAAAGCGATATTCAATTTCAAAATGCTGAAGTAGTTAGTTTAAATAACAGTGCTCAAAACCATATTAAATGCGGTAACCTTAATAAGGCTCAATTAATAATTGAAGGATCTATAAAAAAAAATATTGAGCAAAACTTCGTTAAATATCCTTCAGATTACGCAGCTTCTCTGGATATGTTGGGAGTAATTAATCTAAAAAGAAAAAAGTACGGTAAAATTGAATCTCTTCTATTTAAATCATCAAAATTAAGAGATAGCCTTCATATTGATCAAGGACGAAATATTAATAGGCTCTTCCTCTCCGAATACTACCAAGCCACCAACCAAAACTCTAAAGCCCAACAGTTCGCCCATGAAGCTTATTCCTTATCTAAAAGTTACAGAAATGCAGGAGATATACTAACATGTCTAAAGCAACTCTCCAAAGTTGAACCGCAAAACGCGCTGAAATATTCTCAAGAATACATCCGAGTATCCGATAGTATGCAGCAACTCGAGCGACAAACCCGCAATAAGTTTGCTAAAATCGCCTACGAAACCGAAGAAATCACTACAGAAAAAGACCAAGCCATTCAGCAAAAATGGATATTCTTTGGTGTTGCGGTTTTGGTTTTTATTATTGGAGGTTTGGTGATTCTATTACTCATACAAAGAGCCAAGCAAAAGGAGTTGCATTTTCTTCAAGATCAGCAAAAAACCAACGAGGAAATCTACCAACTGATCCAAAATCAGCAAACCAAAATAGATGAAGCACGACAAAAAGAAAAAAAACGCATCGCCCAAGATTTGCACGATGGCATTATGAATCGCCTATCGTCGACACGCTTGAATTTGCATATTCTAAACGAAAACGCAACCCCAGAGATCATCAAAAAATGTTTGCCTTTTATTGCGGGTATTCAAGACATTGAAAAGGAAATTCGAAACATATCGCATGATTTGAATAAAGACGCTATTTTTAATAAAGTCAGTTTTGTGGCGGTACTGGAGGCTTTTATTGAGGAACAAAAACCCTTTTTTGCGGGGAAATGTCACTTAGAAATAGAACGCAATATCAACTGGGAATGGCTTTCTACTTTCCAAAAAATTCATATCTTTAGAATGTTTCAAGAAGCGTTTCAAAATATTGTAAAGCACGCCCATGCCAAAAACATCATCATTAGTATTTTGAAAAACGAAAATCAACTTTTGTTAGAAATTTTTGATGATGGTGTTGGTTTTTCTTTAAAACAAAAGAAAAAAGGTATAGGTTTGCAAAATATATTTTCTAGAGCAAAACAGTGTAATGGGAGAGCCGAGATCAATTCCGAAATCGGCACTGGAACAACCATCCGAATTACCATTCCATTAAGTCCCAAATTATAAAAGAAAGAACCATGGCAATACCAATAAATATACTAATCGTAGATGATCATCCGTTTATCATCGAAGCATACAAAAATGCCATAAAAGGCTACAATTCCAAAGGCGAATACGAGTTTTCAATCACACAAGCAAAAGATTGCAAAACAGGTTATGAAGCAATTATTGAAGCTCCCGCTCCATTCGGAATCGCTTTCTTTGATTTGAGTATGCCAATCTACGAAGAGAAAGGAATTTTTTCCGGCGAAGACCTAGCGCAACTCATCAAAAAAGAAATGCCGGATTGCAAAATTATTTTGCTTACCATGCATACCGAATTGTTGAAAATCAATACGCTCATCAAGAACATCAACCCGAACGGTTTGGTAATCAAGAATGATTTAACGTTTGATGAGCTCTTATTAGCGTTCGACAAGATTTTGAAAGAAGAAAATTACTACAGTCAAACCGTAGTAAAATTGGTAAGCCAAATTCAATACGACAATATCGAAATAGATGCCTTCGATAAGCAAATTCTATTTCATCTCTCTAAAGGAACAAAAACCAAAGACATTCCCCAGTATGTTCCGCTGTCTTTAAGTGCAGTTGAAAAGCGAAAATTAAATCTAAAAGAGATTCTCGACATCAAAGGCGGAAGCGATATCGACTTGATTCGAGAAGCCAAAAACAAAGGGATGATATAGGAATTACGGGAAACCGTAATAAAAAATGAGGGAAACCACAAAGGGTTATGAGGAAAACCTCAGCAACCGATTAGAACTTTCGAAGTAATTTAGCACTATGTTATTGAGGTAGTAGTCGTAACAGAAAAAATAAATTACAAAGTAGTTAGTATCGAATTTAAAATCCTTTTTGTCCCAATCAGAAAAAACACCTATTAACTTACTACTAGTATAAAAAAAGCGACAAATTAGGGAGTGTCGCTTTTTTTATGATCATAAATTAATAAAACTTAAATGAAATTATATGCCTTATCTGATTCAGAATAAAAAAAATTGACCATCTAAGGAATATAAGAATAAACAATTTAACTGTTTTATTCTTCAGTAATTGCATCCCAACCTCGCGCTTTCAAAGGAATTTTCGTATCAGCACGAGTAATCAAATGAACGCCTTCATTTTCCGAGACCATGTGCCCAATAATCGTAAAATTCGGATTGCCTTTTATTTTGTCAAAATCACCCATGTCAATGGTAAACAACAATTCATAATCTTCACCTCCATTAATGGCTACAGTGGTGCTGTCAATGTCAAATTCTTCGCAAGTAGTAATAAATTGAGGATCAATCGGCAACTTATCTTCATACAAATTGCAACCAACGCTAGATTGTTTGCACAAATGAATAATCTCCGAAGACAATCCATCAGAAATGTCAATCATAGAAGTAGGCTTTATTTCCAGAGCATGTAGTAAAGTTCGCACGTCTTTTCGAGCTTCAGGCTTCAGTTGTCGTTCTATTAGATAGGTATACGCATCCAAATCAGGTTGCGAATTCGGGTTGACTTGAAACACTTGTTTCTCTCGTTCCAAAACTTGCAATCCCATGTAGGCGGCGCCAAGATCACCAGTAACCACAAGCAAATCGGTCTGTTTCGCACCATCTCGATATACAATTTCAGTTTCATCGGCTTCACCAATAGCCGTAATGCTAATGATTAATCCTTTTTGCGAAGAAGTTGTGTCGCCACCAATCACATCAACTTTGTATTCTTGAGCCGCTAGTGTAATTCCGGCAAACAATTCCTCTAATGCTTCCAATGGAAACCGATTCGAAACTGCCACAGAAACAGTTATCTGTGTCGCTTTTGCATTCATCGCACAAATGTCAGAAATATTGACCACTACAGCTTTGTATCCTAAATGTTTTAAGGGCATGTAGGCTAAATCAAAGTGAACGCCTTCAACCAGCAAATCGGTCGAAACAACTACTTTCTTGTCTTTAAAATCCAACACGGCTGCATCGTCTCCGATTCCTTTCAAAGTCGAAGGCTGACTAACTTCAAAGTTTTTGGTCAAGTGATCAATCAATCCAAATTCGCCCAATTGCGCAATACTTGTTCGTTGAGGAGTTTTGTCTTCTATCATTTTTTAAGTTGCTGAGTGCCTGAGAGGCTGAGTTTCTGAGTTTCTGAGTTGCAAAGGTACAAAGATGTAAAGGTTTTTAAAGGCTAAAGTTTGGCAGATTTGTGAAATGAACTGCTGTTGCTTCCAAATTTTTTCCGACCTTTCAATGAAAATAAGCACTATGAAAACCTACGATATTGTTACTTTAACTGTAAATCCAGCACTTGACAAAAGCGCTTCGTTTTCTGGTTTAATCGCCGAACAGAAAATACGCTGTGAGGAACCAAGGTATGACGCAGGCGGTGGCGGAATTAATGTTTGTAAAGCCATTCATCGATTGGGAGGAGAAGCTTTAAGCATTTTCACTTCTGGAGGACCTATTGGAAAAATGCTTGAAGAATGTCTTGAGAAGGAAACCATTCCAACCCAATTGATTCCTGTACAAAATTGGACAAGGGAAAACTTTGTTGCCTTTGATACGCATACCAAGTCGCAATACCGATTCGGCTTTCCAGGAGCAACGCTCTCACCAGATGAACAGCAACAAATACTTTCCATAATTGGGAAAACAACTGCGAAATACATGGTACTTAGCGGTAGTCTAAACGAAGGATTGCCTGCCGAATTTTATCAAAAAATAGTACAATTGACTAAAAAATCAAACACGAAAATAGTCGTTGATACTTCAGGACCAGCACTTGAAAAAGCATTAGAATCAGGAGTCTATTTAGTAAAACCAAATGTTGGTGAACTAGCCAAACTCATCGGAGTCGAAAAACTAGAAATGGACGAAGTCGCCAATGCAGCAAAAAAACTCATCGCAAAAGGAAGTGCCGAAATCGTAGTGGTTTCACTCGGGCCTCAAGGAGCAGTTCTGGTCACCAAGGATCAAACAGAATTTGTGCCAGCGCCTAATGTAGTTCGAAAAAGTACCGTAGGAGCAGGAGACAGCATGGTGGGCGCTATGGTTTGGGCACTTTTTAAAAACAAATCTTTGAAAGAAGTAGTGCAATGGGGCGTTGCTTGCGGATCGGCAGCCACCATGAACGAAGGCACGCAACTCTTCAAAATAGGAGACGCCCAAAAATTGTTTCAGTGGTTGCAAACCAAATAAAAAACCCGACCACTTTCGCAATCGGGTTTGTCTTTTTTCTATTTTCTTGGCTCTTTTTTCTATTTAATCGTTCAACTTCAAAACCGCCATAAACGCTTCTTGTGGAATCTCTACATTCCCCACCTGACGCATTCTTTTCTTTCCTTTTTTCTGTTTTTCCAACAGTTTTCGTTTACGTGAAATATCCCCACCATAACATTTGGCAGTAACGTCTTTACGTAAGGCTTTGATGGTCTCTCTAGAAATGACTTTTACTCCAATTGCCGCTTGAATTGGAATATCAAATTGCTGACGTGGAATCAATTCTTTCAATTTTTCACACATCTTTTTGCCAATATGATACGCATTATCTACGTGTATCAAGGACGACAAAGCGTCCACAATCGTTCCGTTCAATAAAATATCAACTTTCACCAAGTTTGAAGTGCGCATTCCAATCGGAGAATAATCAAACGATGCATAGCCTTTCGAAACTGTTTTCAATCGATCGTAAAAATCAAATACGATTTCCGCCAAAGGCATGTCGAAATTCAATTCAACGCGCTCGGTGGTCAAATAGGTTTGGTTCGTGATCAAGCCTCGTTTTTCGATACACAAGCTCATCACATTCCCCACAAAATCTGATTTTGTGATTATGGTCGCTTTAATATATGGTTCTTCGACACGCTCTAATTTAGATGGTTCTGGCAAATCACTTGGATTATTCACCACTTGCCCTTTTTCAGGATCTTTTTTGGTGTACGCCAAATACGAAACGTTCGGAACCGTTGTAATTACGGTCATGTTGAACTCACGTTCTAAACGTTCCTGAATGATTTCCATGTGCAGCATTCCCAAGAATCCACAACGGAAACCAAATCCTAATGCCGCAGAACTTTCAGGTAAAAACACCAACGAAGCATCGTTCAATTGCAGTTTTTCCATCGAGTTGCGCAACTCTTCGTAATCTTCTGTGTCTACAGGATAAATTCCGGCGAAAACCATCGGTTTTACATCCTCAAATCCGGTAATCATATTGGTCGTTGGTGTTTTCGCATCAGTTAGGGTATCACCCACTTTCACTTCTTTCGCTTCTTTAATTCCCGAAATCAAATACCCAACATCGCCAGCAGAAATGACTTGCTTTGGAACTTGGTTCAGTTTCAATGTGCCAATTTCATCTGCAAAATATTCATTGCCAGTGGCCATAAATTTGATTTTTTGCCCTTTTCTAATTTCGCCATTTTTCACTCGAAAAATAACTTCAATACCGCGAAACGGATTGTAAACACTATCAAAAATCAAAGCTTGTAAAGGCTCGTCAATATTACCTTTCGGCGCAGGAATTTTTTCAATAATCGCCGCTAAAATATTTTCTACACCAAAACCAGTTTTCCCAGAAGCATGAATAATATCTTCCAATTTACAACCTAGCAAATCAATAATGTCATCGCTAACTTCTTCAGGATTCGCACTTGGTAAATCAACTTTATTCAAAACCGGAATAATTTCCAAGTCATTTTCCAAAGCCAAATACAAATTCGAAATGGTTTGTGCTTGAATACTTTGCGCCGCATCTACAATCAAAAGTGCACCTTCACAAGCAGCAATCGATCGCGAAACTTCATAGGAAAAGTCAACGTGTCCCGGCGTGTCAATCAAATTTAAAACATATTCTTCGCCTTTATAGGTATATTCCATCTGAATCGCGTGACTCTTAATCGTAATCCCGCGCTCGCGCTCCAAGTCCATATTGTCTAGCAATTGCGCCTTTTCCTCTCGAGCAGTAACGGTTTGCGTTGCGCCCAAAAGCCGGTCTGCCAACGTACTTTTCCCGTGGTCAATATGCGCAATAATGCAAAAATTTCTTATGTGTTTCATGTATCGTTTTTATTTCTTTTGGGCGTTTCCCTTTGGGTCAGGCTTTCGCACTCGCTTTTTTTCTCCGTTGCACTGCGAAAAAAGAGCTCAGACAATTGCTCTATCCTTAACGCACATCCAGAATAGGCTGCAAATATAATCCAAACTTCGTCAGCCTCAAAGCACTAATCCAACAAAAGAAAGAATACGTTTTGCCTAAGTGCCTCAGAACCTTAGCGCCTTTTTCTCATCAACTCAGTAACTCAGCAACTCAGCAACTGAAAAAAAAGTGTAATTTTGGCGCAAAATCAACCAATGATCAAAATCGGCAACATCGAATTACCAGATTTCCCCTTGCTTCTCGCCCCTATGGAAGATGTGAGCGATCCGCCATTTCGCCGCTTGTGTAAACTGCATGGCGCTGATTTGATGTTTAGCGAATTTATTTCTTCTGAAGGATTAATCCGTGATGCGATTAAGAGTCGGCAAAAGTTAGACATCTTCGATTATGAACGCCCGGTTGGCATTCAGATTTTTGGTGGTGACGAAGAAGCGATGGCGATGTCTTCTAAAATTGTATCTACGGTAAACCCAGATTTGATTGATATTAATTTTGGTTGCCCAGTAAAAAAAGTGGTGTGCAAAGGTGCGGGCGCTGCGGTTTTAAAAGACGTCGATTTGATGGTGCGTTTAACAAAAGCGGTGATTCGAAGTACAGATTTGCCTGTAACGGTGAAAACGCGTTTGGGCTGGGACGAGAATTCGATTAATATTGATGAGGTTGCGGAGCGATTGCAAGATATTGGTGTGCAAGCACTATCGATTCACGGTAGAACGCGAGCGCAATTGTATAAAGGCGATGCCGATTGGTCGCACATTGCAAGAGTTAAAAACAATCCAAGAATTACCATTCCCATTTTCGGAAATGGAGACATCACTTCGGTAGAAAAAGCACTGGAATACAAAAACAGATATGGCGTTGACGGCATTATGGTTGGACGCGCTGCGATTGGTTATCCTTGGTTTTTTAATGAAGTAAAACATTATTTTGCTACTGGTGAACATTTGCCAAAACCCACAATTGAAGATCGAGTGGAAGCCGCCAAGAATCACTTGCAATGGGCGATGGACTGGAAAGGGCAACATTTGGGAATTGTAGAAACCCGTAGACATTATACCAATTACTTTAAAGGTTTGCCGAACTTTAAGGAGTTCAGAACTCGCATGGTGACCAGTGAAGATCCGAATGTTATTTTCGAAACTTTTGATGACGTGTTGGAGAAATTCAGCGGGATAGAAATACAATAGTTCTAATTTACGCGGACTGCGTTAGGGATCGAGCCATTGTTTAACTTCGTTCAGTTCGGCTTCGCCTCGGGTGAGCTCTTTTTTGTTTTTGATAATGCCCCTCGACTGCGCTCGGGGTGACAAAACAAAAAAAGCGAGTGCGAGAGCCCGACCCGCAGGGAAACGCCCAATTATTAAATATCTTCCAACAATTTTTTGGTTACACGACTCGAAGCAATCCAAGAGGCTACGATGCCCAGGGAAATAATGGTTGCCAAAACAATAACTACATTTAAGAAAGAAAAAATGACAGGATATGCCAAAGTGGGTGTAATCATGATCAGTTGAAATTGTTGCTGTAACAACACAATTCCAATTCCTAATATCAGACCGAAGATTCCGCCAAAGACGCTGAGTAAAGTGCCTTGTAGGAAGAATATTTTTCTCAAATCTTTGACTTCAGTTCCGAGATTAAAAAGTGTTTTTAGATTTTTTTTCTTGTCAAGAATCATCATGATTAACGCACCAATTAGGTTGAAAAGCGCAATGATAATCACTAAAGTAAAGATAAGATAGACAGCAATATTTTCTGTATTAAGCATTTTGTATAGACTGTCGTTGAGTTGCGCTCTGTTTTTGACGGTTACGTTGTAATTGAAGATGGCTTGAATTTGCGAGATGATCTCTTTTTCATTGGAGTCAGGTTTTACTTTTATTTCAATCGCGGTGATTTGATTGGGTTGGAACTCAAGTAAAGACTGTGTTAAGGTCAAGTCAGCGAATACAAATTTTGAGTCGAGATCTTCGCTGATAGCGTAAATTCCCACTGGTGCTAATTTGCATTTATTAAAAGCGCTTTCAGGATTTTCTATGGTGCCTTTTCCTGCTTTGGGAATAAATACTTCAAAAGGATGATTGAAATCGAATAATCCCAATGATAATTTTTGAGAAATTCCATATCCAATAACAACCTGATTGGTATTAGGTTCGAACCATTCGCCTTGGTAAATGTTTTTCTTTACAGGATTTACTTTAGAAAAAAGCGAATCGACACCTTTAATGTAAGTAACTTGTTCTTTACCGTCGAAAAGGAATAAAACACGTTCTTCTATGATTCGACTTGCTGCTGCAACACCATTGATAGTGGAAATTTTGGATAATTGTTTTGGCGTTGCTCGTAAGGATTTCCCAGTAGTGTTGAATATTTTTAAATCAGGATCGAAATCATTACTAAAGGAAAGGCTAAAGTCTTTGAGGCCGGTAAAGACAGAAAGCACGACAAATAAAGCCAGAGCTCCGACGACAATTCCCACTGAGGCAATGCCATTAATGATGTTAATCGCATTGTTTTTACTAGCGCTTCTTAGGTATCGTTTGGCTATGTAGAGCGGAAAATTCAAGTTACGATTTTCTACGTCGTTCTAGTAAGTCGCGATTTTCAATCGGATTTTCTTTAGATGCTAAGGCATTGTCTATTTTTTCGATGTAGTCGAGAGAGTCATCAATAAAGAAAGTAAGATTAGGGACTTTACGCAATTGCAAGCGCACGCGTTGAGACAAATCATGTTTGATTAAAACAGCATTCGTCTTTATTGCGGCAAGCGTTTCTTTTGCTTTGTCTTGAGGAAAAATACTTAAATGCACGGTCGCCACAGACAAATCAGTAGTAACCATGACTTTAGAAACAGAAATAATCAGATTTGAAATGCCGTTTTTTCGTATTTCACCCTGCAGAATATCTACTAAGTCTTTTTGTATAACGCCACCAATTTTTTTCTGCCTGTTCGTTTCCATGTGGCAAAAGTACAATTTTTTTTGAGTTACAGAGTGACTGAGTGACTGAGTTACTGAGCGCGATGATTTTTTGGGCGCTCTTTCCTGCTTTTCGTTGCACCCGAGCGAAGCGAAATGGCCGAACACAAATTTGATAATGTTATATTGTGAGGTAATCTCTTTCGCCAAAAGAATGGCAAAAAAGGATTTTCACTACAATCAGAGCTAGGGACTAAATTCGTATATTTGGTTTTTTAATCTGCTCAGCGACTCAGTTCCTTAGCAACTCAGTAACTTTTAAAATGAGAAAAATAGAACACATAGGTATCGCGGTCAAAAATTTGGAAGTTTCTAATCAAATTTTCGAAAAATTATTTGGTGCTCCGCCCTATAAGTTTGAAGAAGTGGCTAGTGAAGGAGTCAAAACTTCTTTCTTCCAAAACGGACCAAACAAAATTGAATTATTGGAAGCTACGAATGATGAGAGTGCAATTGCAAAGTTTATTGAAAAAAAAGGAGAAGGAATTCATCATATCGCTTTTGATGTAGCGGATATTATTGCAGAGACAAAGCGATTGCAAGAGGAAGGTTTTGTAGTCTTAAATGAAATTCCAAAGAAAGGAGCGGATAATAAACTAGTGGTTTTTTTGCATCCTAAGTCTACAAACGGCGTCTTGATTGAACTGTGCCAGGAAATTCAATAGGATTTTTTGGAATGTTGTCAAAAATGTTAAAAGTGATTGATTTTGCCTGTTTTTTTGAAATACAAATGCGACAAACATTTGGAATGAAGTAAAATTAGTAGTAATATTGCAACCGCACAAACGGTCCTATAGCTCATTCGGTTAGAGCAACTGACTCATAATCAGTAGGTGCTTGGTTCGATTCCAAGTGGGACCACAACCAAGACTTTCAGTAAGGAAGTCTTTTTTTATTGACGATGAAACTAAATGGAGTTAATTTACGTTAATATAACTTGTAAAGTTTGAGATAGTATTTATTAAAGTTGTATTTTTGTTTTCCTTGTAAAATAAAATTATAATTTGAAAAATATTTTGATGAAAGGAATTTTTATTTACTTTTACGACCTATGAAAATTACGCCTAGTAAAATTATAAGTGTTTTAGCCTTGTTTACAACAAGTGCATACGCTGCCCCAACTGGTCCGCCTCCGCCTGGAGTTCCGCCTCCTGGACTACCTATTGATGCCGGAGTTTTGTATTTGGCTTTTGCGGCAATACTTTTCGGTGTTTATAAAATATACAAATTGCAATTCAATAAAAAAACTCCAATGTAAATTGGAGTTTTTGTTTTTTAGCATCATTCTTACTGCCTCAGAGATTGAAGTCGTGCGACGTATTTTCCAATTACGTCAAACTCTAGGTTGACTAAAGTACCAATCTCGAAGGTCCTAAAATTAGTATTCTCAAAAGTGTAAGGTATTATTGCTACACTAAATTCGTTTGTTTTTGAATTTACAACTGTTAAACTCACTCCATTGATGGTAATCGAGCCTTTTTCGATGGTTAGGTTATTTAAGTTTTGGTCGTATTTAAATGTGAATCGCCAGCTTCCGTTTAGATCTTCAATATTGCTACAAACTCCAATTTGATCAACGTGACCCTGCACAATGTGTCCGTCTAGGCGATCTCCAAGCTTCATTGCTCGCTCCAAATTTACAGAATCACCTATTTTCCAAGAAGCCATATTAGTTTTCTGAATGGTCTCGTCTATTGCGGTTACTGTGTAAGAATTTGCTTCAAGAGCAACTACTGTAAGACAAATACCATTATGTGAAACACTTTGGTCTATTTTGAGTTCGGGAGTGATAAAGGACTTAATTGTAATTTGAAGATTGGTGTCTGATTTTGTAATATTTTCTATTGCACCAAGTGTTTCGATAATTCCTGTAAACATTCTTGTTTTAATTTACTAAATTTGCACTTCAAAATTAGCAATAAATAACGTGTAGCAGAATGAAAAAAGCAGAAAATATAATCGTTGGAATTTCAATAGGAGATTTAAACGGTATTGGAAGCGAAGTGGTGTTAAAAACATTCGAGGATTCTAGAATGTTAGAATTGTGTACTCCTGTCATTTTTGCCAATGTTAAGATTTTGTCTTTTGTAAAAAAAACATTTGAATCTTCCTCGGTTCTCCACGGTATAGATCACTTGAATCAGATTCTCCCGGGAAAGATAAATGTTTTGAACGTTTGGAAAGAAAGTGTTGATTTGAAGTTTGGGGTCAATGACGATGCAATTGGTAAATACGCAATTGATTCTTTTGTTGCCGCAACTAAGGCGTTGAAAGAAGACATGGTAGATGTTTTAGTTACCGCTCCCATAAATAAGTATAACATTCAGTCGGAGAACTTTAAGTTTCCAGGGCATACGGATTACTTGGACAAAGAACTAGTGGGCAATGCATTAATGTTGATGGTGCAAGATAAATTGCGAGTTGGGCTTTTGACAGATCATGTTCCTGTAAATGAAATTGCAAAGCACCTAACTCCAGCTTTGATGATTCAAAAAATTGAAACAATCAAGAATTCCCTAATCCAAGATTTTGGCATTCGCAGACCGAAAATCGCTGTTTTGGGCTTCAATCCGCATAGCGGAGATAATGGTGTCATCGGAAAAGAAGAGCTCGAAATTATGAAACCGACTATTAAAATCATTTACGAAAAAGGGACAATGGTATTTGGGCCTTTCCCAGCAGATGGATTTTTTGGCAGTAATCAATATGAATCCTATGACGCTGTTGTGGCGGTTTATCATGATCAAGGATTAATTCCTTTTAAAACACTTTCGTTTGGAAGAGGTGTAAATTTTACTGCTGGCCTAAGCAAAATAAGAACTTCTCCAGATCACGGAACTGCTTTTGATATTGCTGGCAAAGGAATAGCGGATCACAACTCATTTAAAGAAGCAGTTTATCTCGGTTTAGACATCTATAATTCCAGAATTCAGCATCAAGAAATTAGTAAAAACCCAATGAAAATAAGGGAAAAGCAACTGGAGAAAAATAATAGGTAAAAAAAAACTAGCAAGAGTTTTATTTGTGCAATTATTTTATATCTTTGCGCTCCCGAATCATTCGGACAAATTGTTGTTGAAATGAAACAGTTAAATGAATTTTTAATTCCATTTATTGGGTTAAAGTTAGGAAAACACCAGTTTGAATATCAAGTAAATAATACGTTCTTTGCGGATTTTGGTTTTGACGAATTTGAAGATTCATCAGTAAAAGTCAATGTGGTTTTGGAAAAGAAAAGCACCTTCATGGAGCTTACTCTTAAACATAAAGGATCGGTAAATGTTCCGTGTGATTTGACAGGAGAATTTTTTGATTTTCCAATCAAAGGAAAAATAAATGTCGTTGTTCAATTTGGAGAACAATTTAATAACGATAATGAAGAACTATTGATTTTGCCTCACGGCGAGCATCAAATTGACATCAAACAATATATTTATGAAATGATTGTTTTGTCTGTTCCTCTAAAGAAAGTCCATCCAGGAATAAAAGCCGGGACACTAAAAACTCCCGCTCTTGATAAGTTGAAGGAATTGAGTGTTAAGGATAAAAATCAAGGCAAACAAGAAGAAGAAATTGACCCGCGATGGGACAAATTAAAAAAACTATTAACGGATAAATAATATAGTAAAATGGCACATCCTAAGAGAAAAATCTCCAAAACTAGAAGAGATAAAAGAAGAACACATTATAAAGCTACTGTAGCGCAAATAGCTACTTGTCCAATCACTGGAGAAGCACATTTGTATCACAGAGCCTATTGGCATGAAGGCAAAATGTACTACAGAGGACAAGTTGTGATTGACAAGTCGCCGATTGCACTTGCGTAATAAATTCTACTAAATGATATATAAACTCTCACAGTTGTGGGAGTTTTTTGTTGTTGGTGTTTTTGTATAAATAAGTAGATTGAATCAAATTTGTTTTAGAATTTTTTTGTAATTTCAAACCCTTTATTAGATTCTCGGATCTAATGGAAATTTAATAGAAAAACATGAATAAAATTACTGCCGCCATTACAGCCGTCGGGGCATACGTGCCTGAATATATACTAAGTAACAAGATTCTAGAAACTATGGTCGAAACCAACGACGAATGGATTACAACTAGAACTGGAATTAAGGAACGACGAATTTTAAAAGGCGAAAAACTAGGAACTTCTTTCCTCTGTATAAAAGCCGCAGAAGATTTAATTAAGAAAAGCGGTGTTAATCCAACTGAGATCGATTTGGTACTTGTTGCCACTACAACCCCAGATATGCCTGTAGCCGCGACTTCTGTTTTTGTCGCGACACAAATTGGAGCGGTCAACGCTTTTGCTTTTGACATCCAAGCAGCATGCTCAGGGTTTTTGTACGGAATGTCATCTGCCTCAGCCTATATTGAGTCAGGACGATATAAAAAAGTCTTGCTGATTGGAGCTGACAAAATGTCTTCAATAATTGATTATACAGATCGAGCAACTTGCATTATATTCGGTGACGGTGCAGGTGCAGTTTTATTTGAGCCAAATCATGAAGGACTTGGTTTTCAGGATGAGTTTCTAAAAAGCGATGGTGTCGGTAGAGAATATCTAAAAATTGATGCTGGAGGATCTATTCTTCCCGCTTCAAAAGAAACTGTTGAAAACAGACAGCACTATGTGTTCCAAGATGGAAAAACAGTCTTTAAGTATGCTGTTACAGGTATGGCAGATGTAAGCGCAAAAATAATGGAAAGAAATAATTTGACGAAAGAGTCGGTAAACTGGCTGGTCGCACACCAGGCGAATCGAAGAATTATTGATGCTACAGCCAGCAGAATGGAATTGGACGAAAGTAAAGTATTAATAAATATTGAAAAATATGGAAATACAACTTCCGCTACCTTACCATTATTGTTAAACGACTTTGAACATTTATTTAAAAAAGGAGATAATATTATTTTTGCTGCTTTCGGTGGTGGATTCACTTGGGGATCTATATATTTGAAATGGGCGTATAACAAACAATAACTAAAAACAAATAATTATGGATTTAAAAGAAATTCAAAACCTAATCAAATTTGTATCAAACTCAGGTGTTGCTGAAGTAAAATTAGAAACTGGTGATATTAAAATCACCATCAGAACAACTTTAGAAGGGAATAGCCCAGACATTACCTATGTACAACAAGCTCCAATGCAACAGGCGTTGCCGCAAGTTGCTCCAATAGTTTCCGCTCCAACTTTAGAAACACCAGTTGCCACTGCACCGGCAGATGAAAGTTCGAAATACATTACAATTAAATCGCCAATCATTGGAACTTTTTACAGAAAACCATCACCAGATAAGCCAATGTTTACGGAAGTTGGGAATACAATTGCAAAAGGGGATGTACTTTGTGTGATTGAAGCCATGAAATTGTTCAACGAGATTGAATCCGAAGTTTCTGGTAAAATAGTAAAAATCTTGGTTGACGATATGTCGCCAGTTGAATTTGACCAGCCTTTATTCTTGGTAGATCCATCTTAAGAAATTATAAATTATAAATTATAAATTTTGAATGACGCATTATTGTTGTTTAAAATAATTTAAAATTTGAAATTCATCATTTAAAATTTCTAACTATGTTTAAAAAAATATTAATAGCCAATAGAGGCGAAATTGCACTACGTGTCATCCGTACTTGTAGAGAAATGGGAATTAGGACAGTTGCCGTTTATTCAACAGCTGACGCAGAAAGTTTGCACGTTAAGTTTGCAGATGAAGCAGTTTGTATTGGCCCACCACCAAGCAATTTGTCATATTTGAAAATGTCAAATATTATAGCTGCTGCTGAAATAACAAATGCGGACGCTATTCATCCCGGATATGGATTCTTATCTGAAAATGCTAAATTTTCAAAGATTTGTCAAGAACACGGAATTAAGTTTATTGGGGCTTCACCAGAAATGATCGACCGAATGGGAGATAAGGCTTCAGCAAAAGCAACTATGAAAGCCGCTGGCGTTCCATGTGTGCCAGGTTCTGAAGGGATTCTTGAGTCATATGAACAAGCAGCATCTATTGCGAAAGAATTTGGTTATCCAGTTATGCTAAAAGCAACAGCTGGTGGCGGCGGAAAGGGAATGAGAGCAGTTTTGCAAGAAGAAGATTTACTGAAAGCTTGGGAAAGTGCTCGTCAAGAATCTGCTGCAGCGTTTGGGAATGATGGAATGTACTTGGAAAAATTAATTGAAGAGCCTCGACATATTGAAATTCAAGTTGTAGGTGATTCTTATGGAAAAGCGTGTCACCTGTCTGAAAGAGATTGTTCAGTGCAACGTCGTCATCAAAAATTGACGGAAGAAACACCTTCTCCTTTTATGACTGATGAATTGAGAAATAAAATGGGTGAAGCTGCAGTAAAAGCAGCGGAATATATTAAATATGAAGGTGCAGGGACGGTAGAATTTTTGGTTGATAAGCACCGAAATTTTTATTTCATGGAAATGAATACCCGTATTCAAGTAGAACATCCGATTACTGAACAAGTAATTGATTACGATTTGATTCGTGAACAAATTATGGTGGCAGCCGGAATTCCAATTTCTGGAAAGAATTATTTCCCAAATTTGCACGCCATTGAATGTCGTATTAATGCAGAAGACCCTTACAACGATTTTCGTCCTTCACCGGGAAAAATCACAACGCTTCATGCGCCCGGAGGTCATGGAGTTCGTTTGGACACACACGTATATGCAGGCTATTCCATTCCGCCAAATTACGATTCTATGATTGCTAAATTGATTACAACTGCACAAACTCGTGAAGAAGCAATTAACAAAATGAAACGTGCTTTGGATGAATTCGTGATTGAGGGAATCAAAACAACGATTCCTTTCCATAGACAACTTATGGATGAGCCAGATTATGTAGCTGGTAATTACACCACGGCATTTATGGACACGTTTCATATGAATAATCCAGAATAATAAAGTTACTTTTTATTCGATAAAATAAAAAAAGCCATCTCATTGAGATGGCTTTTCATTTTAGGTTTTTATTTTATTGTTTGATAAAACGCTTAACTACCGATTTATCATTCGTACTTACTTCAAGTAAATACGTTCCAGCGCTTATGTTAGCAACAGGAATTTCGTTATTAATTATTCGGCCTTTAGAAATTTCTTGTCCAACCATGTTTATTACTTTATAAGTCGCATTTTCAATTGGAGAAATAAATATCACTTCGCCATTAACTGGATTTGGATATATACTAATTGATAAAGTTTCCGAAGCTGATTCAATTTCTCTGGCAACAGAAGTTATATTAACGGTATAGTCTTCCACTTGTCCATAAGTGAATGAACCACAAGAAGATGTTGGAGTCGCATTATACCTCATTGAAACTCTCATTCTTTTTGAACCTAAAGAAGTTCCTGCTGGAATAGTAACCGTTCCAGTAGCGGGTGTTACAGTCGAAGTAGCTTTTGAGAAGACAAGTTCGCCAGCATCAGTAAATACACCATTGTTGTTGTAGTCAATCCAAACAGCATATCCTTCTGACCAAACTGTACTAGTCCAAAAAGGAGTAACAGTTATTGTGTATGCTGTTCCCGGAACTGCATTTGTTGAAATTGCTGTAAAATTTTCATATCCAGCCGTTCCTGTTGATGCGTTGTTTATGGTTCCAAATTGAACTCTTCCAATTCTCTCATCTGCAGTGTTTGTTGCTGAAGAAGTGCAATAAGTTACTGTATTAGCTAAAGTAGTTACATTAACGGTATTGCTTGCAAGAGAAATATTTCCTGCCGCATCTCTCACTTGAACATAAAATGTATACGCAGTAGAAGCCGTTAATCCAGTTACAGCAAAAGTTGTTGCAGTAGTCGTTGAACCTAGTAACGTTGTCCCTCTGTAAACATTATATCCAGTAACAGCGACATTATCTGTAGCTGCTGTCCAAGATAAAGTTGTTCCAGAAGAAGTTGTTCCCGAAGCTGATAATGTTGGAGTAGAAGGCGCCGTTGTATCAGGAGTTAACGTTGTTACATTAACTGTATTACTCGCAAGTGAACTATTTCCAGCAGCATCTTTAGCTTTTACTGTAAATGCAAAAGTTGTTGAAGAAGCTAATCCTGTTACTGCAAATGTTGTTGCAGTAGTAGTCGATCCTAATAATACACCATTTCTAAATACATCATAACCTGTAACAGCAATATTGTCCGTTGCGCCTGACCAAGATAAATTAGTTGATGTAGTTGTGGTGCCAGAAGCAACCAATGTTGGTGCTGTCGGAGCAGTTGTGTCTGGAGCGGGAGCTAAAGTTGTAGCAAATGCGGAAGCACTTTGTCCTGACTGATTTCCAGCAGCATCTCTAGCACTTACTGCGAAAGTGTAAGCCGTAGAAGGCGTTAATCCTGTAACTGCAAATGAAGTCGTAGCTGAAGTGCCTATTAGAGTAACGCCTTGATAAACATTATATCCTGTAACGCCTACATTATCTGTTGAAGCTGACCAAGAAAGATTTGTAGTTGTTTGAGTTGTTCCAGAGGCCACCAAATTAAGTGGAGTTGAAGGAGCGACAGTATCCGCAGATCCGGCAGTAATTGTAAAATTAGTGTTAGAAACATCAAAGAAAATATGATTACTTCCTTTTACCATAATTCTATTTGTTGCTCCTGCAGTGTTAGGAATTGTTACAGCTTGAGTTCCATCATTTGGTGTAGCGGCAAGCAATGTCGACCAAGAAGTTCCGCCGTTTGTAGAAATTAAGATATCTACATTCGCACAATTAACTCCGTTAGCAGTAGTTCCTGCCACAGCCCAAGTTATGGTTTGTGATGAACCTCCAACGTAAGAGACAGCAGTATTAGGAGATGTTACTGAAAAAGGTCCTGCAGTTGCATTTACGGTAACAATCATGTCGTCACTGTTGTTTGCCGGTCCGCCTGCTCTATTGTCTCTAACCGTCATTCTAAAATTTAATGTTCTTGCTACAGAAGGCAATGCTTCTACAGTCAATTCAGTTCCAGCAGTAGTTGTTGCTCCAGTTAATACAGAGGCCATTCGTGGGAAATATCTTGTAGAAGAAGTAGAAGAATTGTATGATCTAAAGTTTACTCCAGAAGTTTTTGTAGCACTCGGAACGGTTGCATTTGACTGAGAATCCATTTGTTCCCAATTGTAAGTCAATGCATCGCCATTGGCATCGGTTGAAGTACCAGTAAGCATAAAAGGCGTGCTTTTAGGAACAGTGTAATCCAATCCCGCATTCGCAGTTGGAACAGCATTTCCAGTAGCAGTATTAGTTTGACAGGTTTTTGTTTTGATATTATTTGTTACTTGTTGAATACTAACCGCATGAAAATAAGCGTCAGAATGAGGTTGAACGTCTAATGCAGTAATTCCCGCATAACCCATAATTGTAGATCCAGAACCTGGCTCCATTTGAACACCAGTTCCTTCATTGCTTTGCGTAAATGTATGATTGGCCCCAAATTGATGACCGAGTTCGTGAGCCACATAATCAATATCAAAATTATCTCCTTGAGGAATGTTATCCGCTGGAGAAGTAATTCCACTTCCTTTTGAACCATTAGTACAAACACAACCAATACAACCGGCATTCCCACCACCACCAGAGGCGCCAAATAAATGTCCAACATCGTAATTTGCTTCCCCAATTACTGAGGTTAAAGTGGATTGCAACTGAGAATTCCAATTAGACATTCCAGAGGCAGCAGAATAAGGATCTGTTGAGGCACTTGTATAAATAACTAAATCGGTGTTTGCGATTAGACTCATACGAACACCAAAGTCTTTTTCAAAAACACCATTAACACGAGTCATTGTATTATTAATTGCTGCCAATGCCAATGCTTTTGTGCCACCGAAGTAGGCAGTATATTCTCCTGTGCACGACATTGCTAAACGGAAAGTACGTAAAATAGCGTCGTCCGCATTGGGTCTTGCTGCTGAAGTGGTTACGGCGTCAATATTGTCCGAGATGACTTTGCATTCAAAACGATTTAGATTTGCCGTTTTATCTGATTTTTTATAAACCGCATACGAGCTCAAGTCTGTCGTATATGGTTCTATAAATTCAGCCGATTGATCCGCTCTAATCACCATAGTTTGCAAACCTAAAGGAGACAAACTGAAGTAAATAGTTGATGTAGGATTATCAATTCCCTGTCCGATATACGATTTAATTTCTGGATAATGAGCCGCCAATTGTGAATCCATATTAGAGGACTCTTGAACTCTAAATTGCTCCATTTGCCCGCTTGTGTTCGGGAATTTTACCACAACGTTAGAATTAGAGTTTGGAACGAAACGCTGGGGAACATTAATTAATTCCTGCTTCAATTGGGTTACATCTAATTCAAATAATCGTGGACTTAATATAGTTTGTTTGTTTGCAAAAGTAACCGCTTCAGATCTTTTAGCAGTTGCTTTCCATAAAGCTTTTCCTGATTGGGCAACGGAAAAACTTGTGATTGCAATCATCGCAATCGAAAGTAATTTGTTTTTCATAATCGAAAATGTAGTTTTGGTTAAAATAAGAGGTCAAATGTAGAATTATTTTTTAATTGATTGTTAATTAAAGAAGTAAATTAATCAACAATTAAGTAAACATAGTTAACTTCTTTTGAGAAATGCGTAAATATTTAATCATAAACATGAGTTTTATATAAATTTATTATGGGGTTTTCTTACATTTAGATTTTGAATGTGACAGGATTTATAAAAATGTAGCACTATGAACTTGAGTTATTGGGAGCTTAAGAATTGGTTTTCCCAGATAGATTATACAGTCGTGGGAAGTGGTATTGTGGGGTTACACGCAGCTTTGAGTCTGCGAGAACGTTTTCCCAGTAGCAAGATTCTTGTGATTGAAAAGGGTATGCTTCCTTTGGGAGCCAGTACGAAAAACGCAGGCTTTGCATGTTTTGGTAGTGTTTCAGAAATTATTGATGACTTAAAGTCTCACTCTGAAGAAGAAGTGATTCAACTCATTCAAAAGCGCTGGGACGGCTTGCAATTACTGCGTCGTAATTTGGGTGACGAATCAATAGATTTCAAACCCTATGGAGGTTATGAGTTGTTTTTAAAGGAAGATGATGCGTCGTATAGCGACTGTTTGTCGCGGATATCATTTATTAATGAAATTCTTAAACCTCTTTTTAAAGCGGACGTGTTTTGTAAGGAAATCGATCGATTTAATTTTAGAGGAATTCATGAATACCTTATTTTTAATCCGTTTGAAGCTCAAATAGACACAGGGAATATGATGCAAGCATTGTTGAAGAAAGCAATCGCGAACGACATCTTAATTTTGAATCAACAAACCGTTACCGCTTTTAATGAGAAAAATAATGTGGTTGAAGTTGCCCTAGGCGATTTTAGTTTTAGAACAAAAAAATTGCTTTTTGCAAACAACGGATTTGCAAATCAGCTTGTAAAAGCGGAGGTTATACCTGCAAGAGCACAAGTTTTAATTACCGAGCCTATTCCAAATCTTGATATCAAAGGCACTTTTCATATTGATAAAGGCTATTATTATTTTAGAAACTTTGAAAATAGAATTTTATTTGGTGGTGGAAGGAATCTGGATTTTCAAGGGGAAACTACTACTGAATTCGGACAAACAGAACTAATACAAAAGCGATTGGAGCAACTGCTAAAAGAAGTAATTTTGCCAAATCAAGAAGTTAAGATTGAACATCGTTGGAGCGGCATTATGGGATTGGGCTCCTCGAAAAATCCGATTGTTTCTCAATTGTCAGAGCATGTTTATTGTGGCGTTCGGTTGGGAGGAATGGGCGTTGCGATTGGTAGTGTAGTCGGGAAAGAACTGGCAGAATTAATAAAATAGATATGATAAGAAGAATTTTTCGTTTTTTGTGGAAATTGTTTATTTGGTTCATCGGACTTTCAATCCTCTCGGTCATTGTCTTCAAATGGTTGCCGGTTCCTATAACGCCATTGATGATAACTCGTGCCATTGATCATAAACTCGATGGAAAAGAAATGGTATGCAGCCATGATTGGGAACCGCTAGAAAATGTTTCGATCAATATGCAAAAAGCGGTTATAGCAAGTGAAGACGGAAACTTCTTGACGCACCACGGATTTGATTTTGACGCCATTCAAAAAGCAATGAAAGACAACGAAAAAGGGAAGAAGCTCAAAGGAGGTAGCACTATCTCACAACAAACAGCTAAAAATGTTTTCCTTTGGCAAGGCAGAAGTTATGTGCGAAAAGGATTAGAGGCTTATTTTACAGTTTTAATTGAATTAATTTGGGGCAAAGAACGGATCATGGAAGTTTACCTCAATAGCATCGAAATGGGCGATGGGGTTTATGGAGTGGAAGCAGCCTCGCATTATTGGTATCGCAAAAATGCTACAAGCCTTAGCAAGAGAGAGGCGGCAGGAATTGCAGCAATACTGCCAAATCCAAGGAAATTTACCGCTACAAATTCTTCGTCTTATATTAATAGGAAGAAAGGTCGAATCGTAAAACTGATGAATTACGTAGGTAAATTGGAATATTGATTTTAAAAAAAGAGCTCAAATTAAGAGCTCTTTTTTATTTTATGTAAATAAGGGAACATATTGCTTCCAATGCTTATAAATTAATATTCCATTCAGTATTGCTACCAATAAGGCCGCACTTACGCCAGGAATATCCAAAAACAAATGGAACAGCAAAATGTTTATTGAAATTGGCGCTAGCAATATCAGCGCAAATGCAATCCATTTCTTAAACAGAAGCATGGCTCCAATAATTACTTCTAAAATTCCTACTATCGGGAAAATATACCCTGTCGCTCCTAGTGAATTCATAAAATCTCCCGCAGAACCAGTTGGCGGAGGCAAAGGGATAAAATGCAAAAACTTGTTACTTCCAAAAACAACTAATAAAATTCCTAAAACGATGCGAACAAGTAAAGTAAATTGTGAATTCATAAAATATAAATTGGTTATACGTTAAATAAAATCCTAAATTAATAAATTATTATTTACATAAATCAATAATATTAATTGATATTTTAAAAAAATTAACAAAAGAAGCTATTCGTCTTGAATAGCTTCTTTATTGGAAAGTATAGAAATGTTTATTCGACAGTAATTGGGAAAATAGCTTGAGCATCAGTACTTCCGCCGGCATTGGTAATATCGCCCGAAGAAACACCAGTCGCGGATTTGTTTGGTAAGTGAATTAAAGTAATTTTCAAGTCGCCAGTTGCTGCTACAGTTGTGGTAAATACCGATTCAAGTCCAAGTGGATTTTCGTTTGCATCAAAATTGTCCACTGAGGTAGCGTAGGTAAAATTGTTTAATGATCCTGTTTTTTGATAAAAAATTTGATGTTCTTCGGCTAATTCTTTGATTTCTAAAGTAATGTCTTCAGGAGGATTTACCGATTCGTTTTTAAAAGTAACAACGCCATTATATGTTGTGTTTTGCGCAAATGCTCCCGAAACAGTTATGGTTGGATTGCCAGACCCATCTCCATCTAGATCTTTTAATTCAAGTGTTACGGCAGTTCCACCTCCTTGAGGAGTATAAATTGCAGTTACTGTTGTGATTAATTCTTCTTCAATTACTGGAGTTGATTTATTATCATCTTCGCTACAAGATGAAAATAAGGATACGAAAGAAAATACTAAGGCAAATGTTTTTAAAGTTTTCATTGTTTTTATTTTTTAATAATTAATTTTTAATTGAATTTGAAAGTTTCTACCTACTTCATCTGCAAAAAGGCGTTGACGATTTAAGTAATCTCTGTAAGAGGTGTTTAAAATATTTTGAACAGAAAATGCTAAAGTTGTATTTGTTTTTGAAAAAGTTTTGAATTTGACTTCAGAATAAAAATGCCACAGTTGATAACCTGGAGGAGGCGTGCTAATATCAACATCAACGGTCACAAATTCATTATTAATGATGACATCAGTAGTGAAATTGTTATTTGGAAATAAATTCTGCTGAAAGACCATTTCGTTTTTTAACTCCAATTTCAAGTGATTCCATTCTCTTTTTGAAAATTGAATTTTGTTATTGATGTTCAATGGTGGAATGTCAATCAATTGTTCGTTATGGCTGATATCTATTCCGTTGACATAGGCTAAAGAAAAGGAATGTTGCCAATTTTCATTCAAGTTCCAATGTGATTGAAAATCTATTCCTGAAACAAGAGCATTCGTTTGTTGGTATTCCCAAACTGGAAAAGTTCCGCGAATCGTATTGTCAAAGTCTACAGGTCTTAAAAACATATAGTTTTGAATGCTGCTCGCGTACGGGTTAACTTCTAATGAAAAAGAATTCCACTTTTTTTGGATCGTTGTCGATAGCTTGACAGATTGCTCTTTATCTAATGCCAAATCACCTATTTCGATAACTCCAGTAGAATGATGCAAGCCATCGCTAAAAAATTCTGACGGATTCGGATTTCTTGTGGCAAGACTGGCATTCAAGTACCAATCTAAGTTGTTTTCAAATTCTTTATGTAAACCCAAACTTGCTGAAATGTTATGGAAAGTGAAAACAGGTTCTGTCAACCATTTAGTATTCTTGAAATCACTTACTATAAAATTTGAAAACTCTAGATCATAGCCTCTTTCATCCCAACTGGACTTATAATAGTATTTGGTAGCTCGTAAATTTGAAAAGTCATACCGCAATCCTGCTTCAACAATCAACTTATTGAAGAAATGACGAGAAACAATTCCGTACGCCCCAGCATCTACTTTAGTGTAATGAGGAATCAATGGTAGAATTCCCGTTGCTGGATTGGAAAAATTCGTCTGATAAGCAACATTTGAACCTGATTTAAAACTCCAGTCATGGCTTGTTTTTTTGTAGTCAATCAACAGCGAATGTGTTTGCAAATCTAAATCCAATGCAGCGGTATTGGAATATTTCCCGCGACGAATGTCAAATTCTAAGCGTTTGTTGAATTGAAAAGCATATTGAACACTAAGCGATTCCATTTCAGACCAATAATAATTGAAATTTGCTTTTGCGATATGATGCTGCACTTCTTGTCGTGGACTGTTGATGGAATAAGTAAAGTCGTTCACAACATCAGGAACTTGATTGTTGATTGCTTGAGACAAATCAAATGCACTACCAATATGAGATGCACTCAATATGCCAATTTTTGCGTTGAAATAACTATAAAAACCGGTAAAATCATAATTTTTTCTAGCAAACTTGATGTCGCCAGAAAAGTTAAGTTCACGGTTTCCAGTATTGGACAAAACATAATCTGGGGCAGTCTTGTCTCCGATATATTTGAAAGTGCCTAAAGCATTGTAGCTCCATCCAACTAAGTTTCCTTTATGAATACTAGAACTCACCGAACCGCCTCTGCCATTCGAATCGAAATTGCTAATAGTTTTGCCAAACAAAGTGTCTTTCTTAACAGAAATAGGTTCAATAATCACTAATCCACCAACAGCATCACCACCATACTGCAGTCCCGAAGCACCTTTAATCACAGTTATCTTTCCAGCTGAATTGATATCCAAGTTTGGCGCATGTTCCGTTCCCCATTGCTGGTCTTCAAGACGCACATTGTTGCTAATTATGAGTACTCGACTTCCGTAAAGGCCATTAATAATCGGCTTTACAATGGCGTTACCAGTTTTCAAACTCGATACGCCTGCAATTTCTTTCAAAGCATCACCGAGCGATTGGTTGCTGTACTTTTCAATGGTTTCTAATTTGAGTTTTTGCTCCGAAATAGATTTGTTAATCGTATTCTTTTGCTGCTTAACAACTACTTCATTCAGTCGATTTGTACTTTCTTTAAGTTTAAAATCAAGTACAATTGACGCTGTTAGGGTAATTATAGTATCAATTGATTGATAACCAACATAGGAAACATGCACATTCAACGGCCCAAGAGGTAAATTCTTGATAGAATAACTGCCTTTTTCATCCGAGGAGACCGTTTTCTTTCCGATATGAATATGACTTCCACCAATTGGAGTCATTGTTTGAGTGCTAACTTTTCCTTTAATTGAATGTTGCGATTGGGCATCAAAACAAAAAATCAATAAGAAAAAAGCCAACATTATTTTCTTTTGCATTTTGTTCAAAATATTTAAACACGTGAATAATTCTCAAGAAATTGAGAATAAATAGATTAAGAAATTTTAAACAATTGGTGGTCCACGAAGTGCAATAATGCTTCCTTCAAATTGAAGCAAAATGTCTTTGGTATAAAAAGAAAAATAAGGAGTAAAATTGTTTTTGTTTATTGTTTGAAAGCAGTAAAATTCGGAAGGAACATAACCCGAAAACGTAAATTCACAGACAAAACAATGGTCAAAAGGATGATGTTGGTGCGAAATTTCAGTTTGTCCCGTGTACTTATGATGACATTCCTTTTCACTAAAAAGCTGATAAAGATGACCATATGAGTGTATTGACTGCCCAAGCATTGTAAATAACAATACAGACATTAGACTCAAATTGATAAAAATATATTTCTTCTTCATCAAGAACAAATGTAGCTAAGTCAAAAAAGAAATCCGCCTGATTTAACAAAAATTAAGTTTTGTCAATTCAAGCGGAATGTTTTGTTTTTAGAATAACTTATACCAAATGATTCGCTACCAAGTATTCTGCAATTTGAATTGTATTGGTTGCTGCTCCTTTTCGCAAATTATCAGCAACAATCCACATATTTAAAGTATTCGGCTGACTTTCATCTCGACGAATTCTTCCGACAAAAACTTCGTCTTTTCCTTGCGCATACATTGGCATTGGATAGGTGTAAGTATCCGTATTATCTTGAACGACAACACCAGGAGTATTGTGTAAGATTGTCCGAACTTCGTTCACATCAAAATCATTTGAAAACTCGATATTCACCGCTTCACTATGTCCACCAACAAGAGGAACACGTACCGCAGTTGCAGTTACCGCAATGGTTTTATCTCCAATAATTTTTTGCGTTTCACGAACCAATTTCATTTCTTCCTTAGTATATCCGTTTTCTTCAAAAACATCACATTGTGGAATGGCATTTCTGTGGATTGGATATTTATAAGCCATTTCTCCTTGTATCCCAGCGTATTCATTTTCTAATTGTTGTACCGCTTTAACACCCGTCCCAGTAATCGATTGGTAAGTAGAAACAATCACCCGTTTGATGTTGTATTTTTTGTGTAAAGGAGCCAAAACCAAAACCATTTGTATTGTGGAACAATTTGGATTGGCGATGATTTTATCTTCTTTAGTTAATTGAGAAGCGTTGATTTCTGGAACCACCAGTTTTTTTGTAGGATCCATTCTCCAAGCAGAGGAATTGTCGATGACCGTTGTTCCTGCTGCTGCAAATTTTGGAGCCCAATCTAAAGAGGTTTGACCTCCAGCTGAAAACAAAGCAATATCAGCTTTCATATCCACCGCAGTTTGCATGCCTACCACTTTATATTTTTTCCCTTTGTATTCAATTTCTTTCCCAATCGATTTTTCAGACGCCACAGGAATTAACTCTGTAACCGGGAAATTTCTTTCCGCCAAAACCTTAAGCATCACTTCTCCAACCATTCCGGTTGCGCCAACAACAGCAACTTTCATATCTAATTAATTTAAGTTTAAATTTTGAAGCACAAAAATAGATAGAAATTCATTTGAAATCGTATTTTAGAAAAAGAAAAACCATCCGAATTAACGAATGGTTTAGTTAGAATAGGTAATATAGCGGTATTATTTTTTCAATAAATCTCTAATCTGCGTTAACAACTCTTCTTGAGTTGGTCCTGACGGAGCAGGTGCTGGAGCAGGTTTTTTCATTTTTCCGTATGCTTTGATAATCATAAACATCACAAAACCTACCACGATTAAACTAACGATGGTGTTAATCCACGCGCCGTAACGCACTGCGTTTTCTGGGCTAGTAATCGCGCCAGCAGCATCTTTAACTTCTGGCGACAAAACGTATTTCAGCGAAGCGAAATCCATTCCTCCAGTTAACATTCCTACAATTGGCATCGCAATATCGGCTACAAAACCATTGACTACAGCGCCAACAGCGCCAGCCATAATTACAGCAACTGCAAATTCAATCACATTTCCGGTCATAATAAAACTCTTGAATTCTTTTAACATAATTAATTGAGATTAGTTAATATTTGATTTGTTTATGCTGCTAAATTATATAATTATTTAACATTTACGACATTGTGCTGTCAAGTTTTGTTATTCTCTATAAAAAACTCTTTTTACTCTTTGTGAAATACCTGTAAGAATTTCGTAAGGAATGGTTTGTAGTTTCTCCGCCAAATAAATAACCGTTGGGCTTTCGCCAAAAATCACCACCGAATCGCCCTCAATACAGGTGATGTCAGAAACATCTAACATAAGCATATCCATGCAAATACTGCCAATTATCGTAGCTTTTTGATCGTGAATGGTGACATATCCAACGCCGTTACCCCAATGTCTTGAAATTCCATCGGCATATCCGATAGGAATTGTGGCTACTTTCATGGTTTTGGTGGCCATAAATCGTCGTCCATAACCGACACTTTCTCCCGCATCGATGGTACGGATTTGAGAAATAATAGACTTTAAAGTGCCGACATTTTCAAGATTGGGTTGTTCCTCAGGATCATTTGAAATACCGTATAATCCAATGCCAAGACGAACCATATCGTATTGTGCTTTGGGAAAATTGCTAATGCCTGAAGTGTTCAAAATATGACGAATCGGTTTTATTTTAAGCTCATTCATTATTGTTGAAGACATCTTTTCAAATAAAGCAATTTGATACAAAGCAAATTCGTGATGTTCTAAATCGTCACTAGTCGCCATATGAGACAAGATACTTTTAACTAAAACAGATTGGTTGTCTTTCAAAGTTACAATCAATTCCGGAAGTTGTTCTTCTTCAAATCCCAAGCGATGCATGCCGGTGTCTAATTTGATATGAATCGGATACTTCTTTAATTTCTTTTGTTCAGCTATTTTTAAGAAGGCACGCAAACCTTTCAGACTATAAATTTCTGGCTCCAATTGATGTTGAATGATCGCTGAAAAACTCGTCGACTCCGGATTTAAAACCATAATGGGTAAATGAATGCCGTCGTTTTTTAGTGAAATTCCTTCATCAGCAAAAGCAACGCCCAAATAATCTACCTTATGGTGTTCTAGCAATTTTGCTATTTCAAATCCACCATTGCCATAACCAAATGCTTTGACCATGACCATCAATTTGGTTTTGGGCTTGAGTTTCGATTTAAAGAAACTCAAATTATGGCTCAACGCATTGAGGTTGATTTCAAGAACAGTTTCATGCGTTTTTTCTTCCAATGCACTGACTATTTTTTCAAAGTGAAAAGTTCTCGCGCCTTTGACCAGAATGGTTTCGTTGTTGAAATTCAATTGGTCAATTTCAGCGATAAAAGTATCTGTGTCGCGGAAACAAGTACAGTTCAAAAATTTGTTCTTAAACTTTGAAATGGTTTCTCCAATGCCAATTACGCGATTGATTTTATTAGAAATGGTCATTTGAGAAACGATGGAATACAATTCGTCATTCGACAATCCACTTTGGAAAATGTCCGATAAAATCAACGTTTTCTTTTTGTACTGTTTTTGGCTCTCCAAGAAATCTAAAGCAATCTTCAGCGATTGAAAGTCGGAGCTATAACTATCGTCGATAATCGTTGTATTGTTGATGCCGTTTTTGACTTTTAGCCGCATTTCTACCGGATACAACAGCTCTACTCTACTTTCAATTACTTCATGTTTGTAACCGAAATACAGCATCGTCATGATACATTGAATCGCGTTTTCAATCGCAGCATCATCTTGAAATGGAATTTTTATTTCGAAAACCGTCGGCGTGTAGCGAATCTTCAAAACGGTTTTATCTAAGATGAATTTCTTCGTAATAAAAACATCGGCATTTTCATCTTTAAAACTCCATGAAAAAGTCTTTAAATTTGGATTAATAAAGGCGTCAATCGATTTGTTCTTATTGTAAATTAAAACTTTAACACGAGGAAAAAGTTTTAGTTTCTCTTTCATTTTTTGACCAATATTGTCAAATCCTTCGTCGTGAGCGGATCCAATATTCGTCAAAATTCCAATGGTTGGCTTGAGAATTCGCTCCAGTTTTTCCATCTCATTGATGGTGGAAATTCCGGCTTCAAAAATGCCAAGGTTGTGTTTTTCATTAATAGCAATGACAGAAAGTGGCACGCCTACTTGAGAGTTATAACTTTTTGGACTTCGAATAATATTAAAATCTGGAGTTAATAAAAAGTTCAACCATTCTTTCACAATCGTTTTTCCATTACTTCCAGTAACGCCAATGATGGGGAAGTCAAACAAACTGCGATGATAAGTTGCAAAGTCCTGCAATGCATCTAAAGTATTATTGACAACTAAAAAATTAGCTTGATCTTTAAATTTTTCTGGAATGTGAGTGACCACAAAATTGCGAACGCCTTTTTCTAACAATTCCTCCAAATAAATATGAGCATCGTGATTTGGTCCAACAATAGCGAAAAACAAAGTTTGCGCTCCATTTTGCAGCGATCGGCTGTCAATGGCAATGTTTTCAATTAAAGTGTTAGGATGATGCCCAACCCATTGGGCATGAAGGATGGGGACAATATTTTTTATAGATAAAATCAATGTTATTCTTGATTTTTTGAAGCTTTTTCGGTATCTACTTCTGGCGCTTTTCGCATCGCTGAATAATACGCAGCGCGACTTAAAGGTTCGTATTCTTCGGTTTCTCCTAAAAAGACTAGATTGTCGTTGTTGGTTTTTCGAAAACTGTAATTGGCTAAATTTCCGGTTCGGGTGCAAACCGCGTGTACTTTCGTAACGTATTCCGCTGTTGCCATTAATGCCGGCATCGGTCCAAATGGATTTCCTTTAAAATCCATATCCAAACCAGCGACGATAACCCTAATTCCGGAGTTTGCCAAGTCGTTGCAAATTTTTACAATTTCATCGTCGAAAAACTGTGCTTCGTCAATGCCCACTACGTCGCAACCTTGTGCCAAGATAGCGATATTAGCGGCGGCTGGAACTGGCGTTGATCGAATTTCGTTACTGTCATGGGAAACTACCATTTCGTCGTGATAGCGCGTGTCGATGGCGGGTTTAAAAATTTCGACTTTTTGTTTGGCAAATTGAGCTCGTTTTAGCCGTCGTATTAATTCCTCTGTTTTTCCCGAAAACATAGAGCCGCAGATTACTTCTATCCATCCAAATTGTTCTTTATGATTGACTGTATTTTCGAGAAACATTTTGTACTTTTCTTGTGCTAAAGATGAATAGATTTTATTACTTTGTGGGGCAAATAAACCGATATAAAAATTACTATATTTACGCCGTTGTCAAAAGTAGAAAAATTTTACTTAAGGTTACTTCTTCCTTTGACGAAATAAACTGTAAAGAAGATAATTATTAAAAACAAACCCACCCAAGGTAATTTTAAAAGTTATGAAGAAAAAATTGGAAGCCGAATTAATTAGCATCGCTCATCGAATTTTAAAACTCAAAAATAAATCAGACTTAATTCAACTGCATCAAGAAACGCAAAAACTCTATGAAAAACTGTCTGTTTTACGTTTTGTCGAAGAAAATTTTGCCGATGCAAAACCTACGATTGGCCTTTCGGAAATAGAAGAAAAAATCGAAATTGCTTTTGAAGCAGAACCGGAAGTTGATGTATTTGCTGCAGAAGAATCAATTGTAACGGATAAAGAAGAAACCACAACGGCAGTTGAAGAAGAAGTTGTTAAAGAAATGGCTGAAGTAGTTGCTGAAGAAGAAGCGCCACAAGCAGTGGATGAAGAAGAAATTGAAGAGGAAACTGAAATAGAAACAGAAGCAACTTCTGCAGCCGAAATTGAAGAAGAAGTTGCAGAAGAACAAGTTATCCAAGAAGAAACATCTTTTAAGCCCGCATTTGAATTGTCGTTTGATGCTCAGGATTCTAAAGATGAGGAAGAAGAAATAAAAGAAGAGGAAAAACCTGCATCATCTCAAATTACTTTTGATGATCTTTTAGGTCCAGATTACGTCGATCCCGTTTTTGTAAAACCAGAAGACTTGATAAATAATGAAAATGCACAAGATCCAAACCAGGTGATTCCAATAGGAAGAAGTTATAACGATGACGCGCCAGTGATCTCGATGAAGAATGATTTTGGGTCAAGCACCATTTCATTAAACGACAGAATGGCCAAAGGAATTATTATAGGACTCAACGATAGAATTGCTTTTATGAATCATTTGTTCGCCAATAGCAGTGAAGATTACAATAGAGTATTATCACAATTGATGACTTTCGATACTTACGGCGAAGCGGAAGATTTTATAGAAAACATGGTCAAACCTGATTACAACAATTGGGAAGGAAAAGACGAATACGCACAGCGTTTCATGGAAATCGTAGAGAAGAAATTCTCATAAACACTTGAATTAGAGTAAAAAGTAAAGCCACGAATTACTTCGTCTGTTCGACTTTCAGTCTAGGGTCACGAATTATAATCCAAATTATTCGTGAATTGTTACGCCTGTTCACTTCGTTCGAGTCGTGGCTTTCAAATACAAACCAAGGGTAATTAAAATGTCTAAATTATATATTGTTCCTACGCCAATCGGCAATCTAGAAGACATGACCATTCGAGCCATTCGCGTCTTAAAAGAAGTCGACTTAATTTTAGCTGAAGACACAAGAACGAGTGGAAAATTACTAAAGCATTTTGACATTGGCACGCACATGCACAGCCATCATATGCATAACGAACACAAAACAGTTGAAAATCTAATTGCTAGATTGAAAGCCGGTGAAACAATAGCTCTAATTTCTGACGCAGGGACGCCCGCAATTTCTGACCCTGGATTTTTACTTACGCGCGCTTGCGTCGAGAATAATATTATGGTGGAATGTCTTCCGGGTGCCACTGCTTTTGTTCCAGCACTCGTAAACAGTGGCTTACCTAACGACAAATTTGTTTTTGAAGGTTTTTTGCCAGAGAAAAAAGGAAGGCAAACGCGTTACCTTGCTTTAGCGGAAGAAACAAGAACCATGATTTTCTACGTTTCTCCTCATAAGTTAGTCAAAACTTTAGGCGAATTCGTAAATTATTTTGGAGAGGATCGCCAAGTTTGTGTTTCCCGTGAACTATCTAAACTTCATGAAGAAAATGTACGTGGTACCAGTAAAGAAGTATTGACTCATTTTGAAAACAAACCGCCAAAAGGAGAAATAGTGGTTGTCGTTGCTGGAAAAAATCCGGGCAATAAGAAGCAAGAGTTAAAAGACCAAAGTTAGCATCTTTATTTGGGCGTTACCTCGCCAAAAAAGGCGGGTCGGGCTTTTCGCTGCTATCTTTTGTTCGTGCCTCACAAAAGGATATTCGCTTCAATCCCTAACGCAGCAGTTTCAAATTAACACATTGCGATAAGCCAAATAAAACAGCTATAATTTTTCTTATTTTTGTCAAGGAAATGGCATCTCGCATCAGATGCTAAGCCTATTTTGTTAAATATAAATTGGATTGTTTTGAAAAATTTACTCCTCTTTCTTTTTATTGTTGTTGGCCCGTTTGCCTTTTCACAGACAAAACCAAAACCAAAGGCCAAAACTGCAGACACTAAATTTAACATTCAAATACAAGGTATTGTGCTCGACAATTGTTCGAAGACATCGGACATCGCATTCGGTGAATTTCATGGGTCAAATGCCGAAGTACAAAGAATGAAAGCCAATGCCAAAGGCGAATTTACCGCCAGTTATTGGATTAGAGAACCAGGTTTGTTCTTTTTCAGAAACGGCAGTGTTGCACAGTATTTCTTGGTCAGCCCGAAAGAGAAGATTTATAAAGTCGGGTTGAGTTGCAACAAAAACGAACTCGAACCATTACAAGTTTTTAATTCGACCGAAAACAAAGCTTATCAAGAATTTATGAGCCTTAGAGAAGGGTTGTCCGCAGATTTGGAGAATTTCAACGGCAAAAATTTAAATGACACTTTGATATTCAAGGAGTTCAGTGCTAGGTTGCGCGATTATCAAAAAAAAGCTGCAGCTTTAGCTAAGAAGCACCCCAATTCCTATGTCGCCAATCGCCTTTTTGCTGCCGACCGCGTGAGTGAGGTTGATTTGTCATCCATTGAAAAACTGAGACAAAGTTTTCTGAAAAGACAAGCTTTTGCTGATCATAAATTTTACAATACGATGCTTCCGTCACTAATATTGGAAAATTATCTCAATTTTATAATGGATAAAGATGACAGTTCTTTTACCGCATTGGAATGGGTGCTAAATGTCGCTTCGAAAAACACGACCGCTTCCCAACGCCTGCAGGACGTTTTATATGAAGCAATAAACAAAAGCAAACGAAAAGACTTGATGCGCAGTTATATCTATTGGGCAAAGGCGCACCCAGAGAAGATGGTCAATGAGATAACAAAATTTAAGTTAGAGGGACTTTCCAGAAGTATGGTCGACGCACAATTCATCAACATTTCTCTTAAAGACACACTTGGCAATACCCGCGAATTAAAAGATGCTGTAACTACTTCAAAGTATACTTTATTGACGATTTACAATCCGGATTGCTCCCACTGTATTGAGACTTTGCCAAAGTTGATTCCAATTTGGGATAAATACCAATTTAAAGGATTACAAATCTACACGGTTGCGGCTAAAAATGACAATACACTTTGGCTAGATTTCATCAAGAAACATACTGCACCTGGCTGGATAAACGTCATGGAAGATCAAACGAACAGTAACTTTGGTAAATATTCAATTACTTCGCTACCTTCATTTGTACTTATTGACACCCAAGGGAAAATTGTAGCTAGAATGGTTGCTTCAGAAGTAGTGACGGAGCTGCAAAAATGGTTGTCTCCACTTTAGACGTCTAAATCTACAAATGAAAAAGATTTCCCACTAAACAACCCTTTGTCGGATAATTTTAGATCGGGAATTACTAAAAGTGCCATAAAAGAAAGTGTCATAAAGGGCGCATTTAGTGTACTTCCAAGTTCTTTGGCCATGGCATCAATTTCTTGATAAGATTTTCCAGTATCCCATCCATTAGAGCCGCTCATAATACCGGCAACTGGAAGTGCCAGAGATTTCCTTTTGTCACCATCTACAGCACAAATGCCACCGGTGTTTTCTATGATGAGGTTGACCGCTTGGCAAATTTCTTCATCGGAAGTTCCTACGACTACAATATTGTGACAATCGTGTGCTACTGAACTGGCAATGGCACCTTTTTTCAAACCAAAATTCTTGATAAAAGCAATCGCCGGCTTAGTATCTTGATAGCGATTGACCACCGCCATTTTTAATATGTCATTTGACGTATCAACTAAAATTTTTCCCTCTGATAACAGCGCTTGGCAGTGAATTTCATTGGTAATTAATTGTCCTTCCAAAGCTTCGATTACTCTAATTTTTGACGCTGTTCCAGCAACTTCAAAGTCCGAAATTTTCTTTTTAGATGTATTAAAATTGTTCGGCGTTTCAAACGGAACATCCGCAACAAAGGAACGTCCGTTTTCAGCAACTAATTCTCCATCAATAAACGTTTGAAGTACATTAAAATCAACCAAATCTTCCACCACGATAAAATCTGCAGCATCATTCGGTTGCAGTAAACCCACATTCATTTTATAATGATGAACAGGATTAATACAAGCCACTTGTAAGACTTTAAAAATATCCATTCCCTTTGCAACGGCTCGTGCACAAAGTGCATTGATGTGATTTACAATCAAATCATCAGGATGTTTATCGTCGGAACAAAACATCATATTTTCAAAATGTTCTGGCAACAAATCAATCAAAGCGTCGAAGTTTTTGGCGGCGCTTCCCTCACGAATCAGCACTTTCATACCCAACGACAATTTCTCTTGGGCCTCATCAAACGTAAAGCACTCGTGATCGGTGGTAATGCCAGCAGCAATATATTTTTTTATGGGTTCGCCGCGCAGCCCAGGGGCATGACCATCGACAGGTTTGCCGAAGTGTTTTGCCCATTCAATTTTCTTTAAAACTTCAGGATCGTCGAAAAGAACGCCCGGATAATTCATCATTTCTGACAGATAAAAAATATCAGGATGGGCCATCAATTCCTTGATGCCTTCAGCATCTATGACGGCTCCAGCAGTTTCAAATGCAGTAGCAGGGACACAAGAAGGCGCGCCAAAATGAAACTTCAATGGCACTTTTTTACTGTTTTCAATCATATAATAAACGCCTTCTTTTCCGAGTACATTCGCAATTTCATGCGGGTCGGAAATAGTGGCGACTGTTCCGTGAAGTACCGCTAGTTTAGCAAATTCTGAAGGCACTAGCATGGAGCTTTCAATATGAATGTGCGCGTCTATGAAGCCCGGCAGAATAAATGTTTTTACATTGTGTTCTTTCGCTGCAATCGAAGTAATTTTTCCTTTGTCGACCGTAATTTCGCCAGAATAAATGCGTCTGTTTTTGATATCAACTATTTGACCTTGAATTTGCATGAGCTTTTAATTTTAAACAAATAACGAATTTTTTTTTGAAATGAATTTTCATGTCGATGCGAAAGTTAGTTCTATTTGTTTTTTTTCTAAATTTGAAAAACAATTCATTTAATATACACCAAACAAATTTTATCTTATGCGCTGGACAATCAAACCACAACCAGAATCCGAACAATTGAAACATCTGATGGATGTTTTGAATATTGACGAAGTAACCGCGACACTTTTAATTCACCGAGGCATCACGACCTTCGAACAAGCCAGAGCTTTTTTTCGACCCAATTTAGATGATTTGCATAATCCTTATTTGATGAAAGATATGGATTTGGCTGTTGATCGGATTGAAAAGGCAATGCTAAATCAAGAAAATATCTTAGTCTTCGGAGATTATGATGTAGACGGAACAACAGCTGTATCGTTGGTTTCTTCCTATCTAAAAACTATTTATCCCAATATTGCTACCTATATTCCAGATCGTTATGACGAAGGCTATGGCATTTCTTATAAAGGAATAGACTTTGCCGATGATAACGGATTTTCTTTGATAATTGCTTTAGATTGCGGTATCAAATCGATAGATCATATCGATTATGCGCAAGTAAAAAACATCGATTTTATTATTTGTGATCACCATCGTCCTGGTGATGTTTTGCCGAAGGCAGTCGCGGTCTTAGATCCAAAACGAGAAGATTGCGGGTATCCTTATGATGAACTTTGTGGATGCGGGGTTGGATTCAAATTGATTCAAGCACTGGGCCAAAACAGAAATCAAACGATTGATGATTTTGTTCCGTACTTAGATTTGGTGGCAACCGCCATCGCTGCAGACATTGTTCCCATTACCGGCGAAAATAGAATCTTGGCATATTTTGGATTGCAGGTAATCAATAGCGAACCTCGTCCCGGAATTCAAGCTCTAATTCAACAAGTAAAAAAGAAAGAACTCACCATTACAGATGTCGTTTTTATTGTTGCTCCGAGGATAAATGCAGCGGGTCGAATCAAACACGGGAATCATGCTGTAGAATTATTGACCGAATTCAATTTAGCGCAAGCGCAACAATTTGCTTCTGAAATAGAACAATACAATTCAGATCGTAAAGATTTGGATAAATCCATTACCAAAATGGCCTTGCAACAAATTGAAGATTCCAATGAAAAAGAACGATTTACTACCGTTGTTTTTCAAGAAGATTGGCACAAAGGAGTCATCGGAATTGTTGCGTCCCGATTGATAGAAATTTATTACAGACCCACCATTGTATTTACTAAAAGTGGCGATAAGTATGCTGCGTCAGCCCGATCTGTTGTTGGATTTGATGTATATAATGCGCTAGAAGCTTGCGCCGAACATTTGGAGCAATTCGGAGGTCATATGTACGCGGCGGGGATGACTTTGAAACCAGAAAACTATCAAAATTTTAAAGACGCATTCGAAAAAGTAGTTCAAGAAACCATAGCACCCGAAATGTTGACTCCTGAAATTGAAGTGGATGCCGAAATTGATTTTGCTGAAATCACACCTAAACTAACTCGAATTCTAAAGCAGTTCGAACCCTTTGGTCCACAAAATCGAACGCCTGTATTCTGGAGTAAATATGTTGTTGATACCGGCTACGGAAAAACGATAGGATCCGATAATACCCATTTGAAGCTAACCCTGAAGCAGAGAAATTCGCCAAGTTTTTCAGCAGTTGGGTTTAGTCTAGCAGATAAGTTAGATGTAATCCAAAACAAAAAAACATTTGAGGCGGTTTATTGCATCGAAGAAAACGAGTGGAATGGGATGGTTTCAGTGCAATTGAGATTGAAAGATTTGAAATAATGTCACTCGAATTTTTTCAATTCAAATATAGTTCCGTCGAAAACACCATAGGTAAAATATCCAATCCAGTCGCCTAAGTTCACATATTCGGAATTATCTCCCACCTTGATTATCATGGGCAAGTGGCGATGGCCGAAGATGAGGTAATCGTAGTGCTGCGTTTCTAATTTTCTTTTTGAGTATTGCACCAGCCATTCGTTGTCTTCCCCAAGAAATTTTACATCAGCATCACCTGAAATCAGTTTGTTTTTGACTGATAGATAATGTGCCAGTGATACACCTATATCGGGATGCAACCATCGAAATATCCATTTGGAAAGTGGATGTACAAACACTTTTTTCATTCGTTTGTAGCCCTTATCACCCGGACCTTTTCCGTCACCATGGCCAATTAGAAAAGTTTTGCTTCCAAAAGTATATTCTTGATTGTCGTGATAAACCGGGATATTCAATTCTTTTTCAAAGTAATCTGTCATCCATAAATCATGGTTGCCGACAAAAAAGTAAATCGGTATGCCACTATCTCTAATTTCAGCGAGTTTTCCTAAAACCCTGACAAATCCTTTTGGGACCACTTTTTTATATTCAAACCAAAAATCAAACAAATCTCCTAATAAGAAAATCGCTTCTGCGTCTGTCTTAATTTCGTCTAGCCAAGCCACGAATTTTTGTTCACGTGGAAAGCTTAATTCTGCGGTTGGTGCGCCAAAATGTTGGTCAGAAGCAAAGTATATTTTTTTGTTTAAAGTCATAAATGAATTGCTCTTTTGGATTTCAAATTACAAATTGTCGCTGGCAAACCACTGTGCAAAAGAAGTGTCTGTTTCTTGTAATTTTAGCGAATGTAATTCGATGGTTTTTGGCAATCGGCTTTTTATTTTTTGCGCAAAATCGATGACCATGTTTTCGCTTGTAGGCTGGTAGTCGACTAAAATAACGTGATGACCGCGATCTATCAATTCGTTCGCCAACTCAATATGCGGCGTAGTTTGATTAAAAACTGTTGCGTGATCAAAATGATCGACTATTTCTTCTTTGACAATCTTTTTTAGATCCGAAAAATCGATTACCATTCCGAATTTAACATTGTTCCGGTCTGAAATAGGCACTCCAATTACCGTTACAGATAATTTATAACTATGACCATGCACATTTTTGCACTTTCCATCATAGCCATACAGCGCGTGACCCGTTTCAAAACTAAATTCTTTCGTTATTCTAATCTTACTCATTTAATAAAATTTGAAGCAAAGGTACTTACTTTTGAAATAACACTAGCTAGAATTTAAAGCGTCTATAAAATAAAAAAGCCGCCATGAGCGACTTAATTAATGAAACGTTTTTTACTACCGATTTTCCTGAAAATCTTGGTTTTCATTTTTTTCGGCAGCTCTAACATTGATGACATTGTTATTTTCTTCGATTACGAATGCCACAAAATTGATGTTTTCGGCATTAGCTACATCTGAAGGTATTGGAACCGAAAAATTGGTAGTTACTGTCTGATTGAAATTGGTATTTGTAAGAACATCTCCCATAAGGTTAGTTAAAGAGGCTCTAAGTACGTGATTGTGTTCAAAATTAGGAATTGGAGTTACTCCTCCATAATAGGTAGAATAATTGGTTTGTCTGTAAATTAATTTATCCTCTAAGACATAAACAACCAATTTCAAATTTGAATAATTCTGAGCAAATTTAACTTTCACATCGAGATTAATGTTTCCATCAGCTACCGTTGAGTTCAATGCTAGACCCAGACCACAATTATTACTTGTCAAATTTAGTGCTTGTTGCACATTATTGACTTCAGGAAATGTCCACGTTGTGATGCGGTTTAATCGAGATTGTGGTAAAGCCAATTCACTATTAGGAGAAATCAAATTTTTGAGAGGACCAATGTCGTCAAAGTCATAAGGATCGTTACCATGATGTATGGCAACCGAAACAACTCGGTCAGATTCTTCCTTTGCTTTTTCTATTGCATAGGAAACGCGGGCACAATTTCCACACCAGGTGCCAGTATAATCTTCTATTAACACTTGTTTCTGAAAAAGGCCAATAATTGGCTCAGCATCAACATTGTCGTCGACTTTAATCGGGCTATAAATCAGTGAGTTTTCGCCACAGGAAAATAGTGAAAGGGTCAAAAACAACACGCCTGTAAAGTAATAATTTTTCATAGCAAAAAAATTAAAATTTTAAAATACAAATAAAACAAATTTTATTTTATTTTCATGATAATAATTTATTTATTTGTAGCTAAATCTATACTATTATGAAGAAATTTTATCTGCTGTTGTTATTTGCTAATTTTAGTGTTTTTGCCCAAAAACAACTTCCAAATTTAAATTTAGCAAACCTTGAAGGTAAGTCAATTTCACTCAAAACAGATTTTACAGAAAAAGACAAATTGTATGTTTTTTCTTTCTGGGCAACATGGTGCACTCCATGCATTAGTGAATTAGACGAGATGAATGATCTGCAAGAAGAATGGAAGAAGAGTCTAAATTTTGAAATAATAGCGGTTTCTACCGACGATTCGAGAACCCAGAAAAGAGTTAAACCACTAATAAACGGAAAGGGTTGGGAATTTAAAGTATTGTTAGACACCAATCAGGATTTTAAGAGAGCATTATCAATTGTAAATATTCCTTATACTATCGTTGTCAAAAACGGTGAAATTGTTCACATCCAAAATGGGTATGTTCCAGGAAATGAAAAGGTATTGGTAGAGAAAATGAAAACGCTTTAAGCTATGAAATTCAAACTACTTCTTTTCATGGTGTTAGGCGTACTCTGCGCAAACGCCCAAGAAACTACGAATCCTGAAAAAGTAAATTTTTACGGAGGTTTTGAATCCAATTCTCAATGGTACTTGAATGACAAGGGGCTTAATTTAGATCATCCAGAAATACCTTTACGTGCCAATAGTTATCTATTTGTGAATCTAAAGTACAAAAATTGGATAGCAGGAGTCCAGGGAGAATCTTATGAAGATAAAGAACTACAGAATTTTAATCCACGATATGACAAGACCGACGTAGCTACTTATTTTTTACAATTTAAGAATGAAAAAATTGACCTTACAGCAGGCTATTTTTATGAGCAGTTTGGTAGCGGATTGTTGTATAGAAGCTGGGAAGACAGAGCGCTAGGTATTAATAATTCGTTACGAGGCGGGAGAGTTATTTTCAAACCGACGGATTATTTTACTTTAAAGAGTATTTACGGACGACAACGAACAGGATTTGATATTTCTCGTAGCGAAATTTACGGTGTTGATACAGAAATTGTACTTTCAGAGATATTTAAAATGAAAACGACGGAGTTATCATTGGGATTAACTTATGTTGGGCGTGAAGAAATTGTCGAGACTATTGTTAATCCAAATTTCAATAGCTTAACCAACGGATACGCTGCAAGGATAGACTTTTCCCATCATGGTTTATATTTCTCCTCAGAGTTTAATTATAAATCAAACGACGCGATAGTAGAAGTACGTGAACAAATAGAAAATGATTTTATCAAACCAGGAAGCGCATTACTTATGAATGTTGGCTATTCGAAAAAAGGATTCGGCATAGATGGGACTTTCAGACGACTTGAAAATATGGGCTTTTTCTCTGAAAGAGATGCCAAAGGGAATGCGTTTAATGACAGGATTATGAATTTTGTTCCAAGTTTAACCAAGCAACATCACTACAATTTAGCGAATATCTACGTCTATCAATCGCAGCCGAATGTATTATTAGGAGATGAAACGTTATTAAAGACCGGAGAAATAGGAGGTCAGGTGGATATTTTCTACAATTTTAAGAAAAAAACTTTTTTTGGCGGTAAATATGGAAGTAAGTTGGCAATAAATCTTTCTAATTGGCACGCTTTAGCGGGGACATTTTACCTTCCAAAAAAAGACTATTCTACCGAGTTTTTAAGTTTTGGAAAAAAATACTTTTCGGATTACAATATTGAATTCACCAAAAAATGGAATTCAAAATGGCAATCTGTTTTTACTTATATCAATCAGTACTATAACAAAAAACTTATCGAAGAAACTGACGGCTTGGTCCGAACAAATATTTTAGGGGCTGAAGCAACTTATAAATTTAATGATTCAAAATCAATTAGAGTCGTGGGAGAGCATATGTGGGCAGATTATGACAAGAAAAATTGGGCGGCATCTACCGTTGAGTTTAACTTGAATTCCAAACTTTCTTTCTTCACTGCCGATATGTATAACTACGGCAACGATGATCCAGAAGCGAGAAATCACTATTATAATGTAGGCGGCGCTTTTAGGCAAAAATCTACTAGAGTTGCTTTAAGTTATGGTAGACAAAGGGGAGGCTTGGTTTGTGTTGGAGGTGTTTGCCGATTTGTTCCAGAAAGTTCAGGAGTATCTTTGTCATTGAATACAACGTTTTAATTTATATATTTGCGTCCGATTGGGGGATTAGCTCATTTGGCTAGAGCGCTTGCCTGGCAGGCAAGAGGTAACCGGTTCGATTCCGGTATTCTCCACAAAAAAAGCGACACTAATTAGTTTCGCTTTTTTTTGCTATTGTTTTTCTTTACTTATCATCAGAAATGTAAGTCTTATTTCCATTGGAGTTGATATAGTATCTTCCACCTCGTGGGCCGGTATACACTTTTTTTCCGTTGTACATTCCGGTTACTTTATCAGCTACCTTTGGCGCTTTTTCTGAAGTTTCCCTAACTTTTGGAGCAACTTTTTTAGCTTCTTTTTTTACCTTTTCAGTTACTTCTTTACTTTCTTTTTTAACGGCTTCAGAAGATTTTTTTGCTTTCTTTTCTGTTTTTTCAGCTACTTCTTTTGCCTCTTTCTTTACTTTTCCTGCGACTTTTTTCGCATTTTCAGAAACTTTTTCTTTCTTGTCAGCAGCAACTTCTTTTATAGCAGCAGCTTTTTCTTTCTTCATAGCAGCAGTTTCTTTTTTAGCAGCAGCTTTTTCTTTCTTCTCAGCAGCAGCTTCTTTTTTAGCGGCAGCTTTTTCTTTCTTGTCAGCTGCAGCCTCCTTTTTAGAAGCAGCTTTTTCTGTTTTCGTTTTCGAAGTTTTCTTTGATTTTGTTTCCTGCGCATAAAAGCTGCTAGAGAAAACAAACAATAAGCACAATAAAAGAACTTTTTTCATGGATTGATTTTTTAGTTAAACAAAGAATAAAGTTACAAATTAATAATTCGCAAACCAGAAAAATTTAAAAATAGGCGCGCAATTGAATATTACCATTGTGAATCGTTTGGCTGGTCTCGCTTTTACGGGCTTGGTAGTTAATATTAATATCTAAATATTGGGTCAGATTTTTTTGTAATAACAGCCGCCAAGTCATATTTCTACCAGGCTGCAAACCTTCAAGCATTTGAAAAGCTACAGGGGAATTAGGATCTCCGCGGAAATTGTTTTCATATAAAGAAAACTCGCCGTTCACGGTAAGTTTTTTTTCACTCGCATAAGAGAATGAGGTCCCCAGACGTGTTTGCTTTAGAAGTTCTTCCTGCCCGATTTGGTTTGCTTTATTATAAATTTCGTAAAAAATATCCCAACTAGCGTTTTGAGAAAACAAATAGGAAATTTTTGGAGCCAATTGGTATCCATCAATTTTGAAATTTCTAGATTCGAAGTTCTCTACGAAGGAATTTGTTTTTACAGTTTTTCCGGAAAAGGCAAAGAGCCAATATTTTAAAAGTAGATAGTCGTATTGCATTTGATGAGAACTATTGTTGCTTTCTTGGGAGCCAAACGATAATAAGCTTTTGGCCTCGTTCTTTATATAGGTATAAGTGACAGAATGTTTCTGTTTGCCGCGGTTATAAAAAAAGCTGTTTCGAAAGCTGGTGCTCAACCCCAGTAGATTGTCTGCAGAAGTTGAAAAGGGATTCAAATCAAAATTGTCACCATTGCGTTCTATTTTTCTATCTATTAAAAATGAAGTTTGATTGTAAAAGTAGGACAGTAATTTCTTGAGCCCTTTCTCATTTTGCCATTGATTTGGATTTAAAGTAATCGATTCTGAAAATTTATTTTGATGGGTTTTGACAAATATTTGATTGGGTAAGAAAACACGAATGTACTTTGCTTGATCTGGGAACGGTGCAATTTCAAACTCTTGTAGTTCTTGACTGCCATTTCCATTATAATCATTCCACGCATAAACTCCTTGTCCAGCCTCTACTTCTAAATAGGTAAATTCTTGCTGAGGAATTGTCCCTGATGCGGTTTCATATGCAGTAGTGCTTTGAATCAACTGATTGAAAAAACGGTCATTATATAAGATTCTTGAGTTCAAAGAAGGTTCGTTTTCTCTTATTTTATCGGCGTATTTTAGATTTCGATAATTTACAAAAATCGATAAATCGCTCTTTTCATTTTGAATCAATTTTGATTTCAAAAAATAAGATTGAGATGTGTTTACTCTTTTCAAAACAGCATTTTGTAAACTGTCATTTGCGCGATGTAAGTACCCAAGTTCAAAATAAACTTTCGTGCTGTCGCCACGTCCCAAAAGGGCGCCATATTCTAGAAATCTTTGACTTAATGAAGTCAACAATTGTGTTGGTTTTGTTTTTTCCTGATTGTCTTCCAATCGAACAGAAGAACCAACCCAATTTTTCTTGAAATGATATTTAACTTGTGCCTGATTTCTCAAGAATTTGGAACTCGAAGCGGAACCGTTACTGCTCAAAAAGCTACCTTTATTTTGAAAATTCCATTGGCTCAATTGAAAAGATGTATTCAAACTGTGTCGGTTTCCATTAAAGTTTTGACTAAAAGCGAGATTTTCAAATTGATAAGTTGCAATTCCTTTTTTCGGCAATTTAAATTCTAAACCAGTGGTTAGGAGACTTTGATTTCCGACAGGTGTATTTAAGTTCCAGTCGCGATCAAATTCAATCGTATATAAGCGCTCAATCGTTCTAAATTCTTTTTGAACAAATTGATAGTTTGCAAATGCATCCAATTGCCAGTTTTTGGTAAATAATCTTTGTTTGGCATTGATTTTACCAGCCGCACCTTGATTGTCTTTATCGTCTATTGTAGAAAAAAGGTTTAAGTCATTGTTGCTAAAAGCACCTTCAAAATCAATGTTGGTTTTCTCAGAAGGATTTACTTTTCCGAAGATCGTTGCGATTTGAATTTTCGTTGGCGCAATCAACCTAATAATGGGCTCATAGTTTCCTTGCTTTATTCCATCAATGGGTTCGACATATTGGTAAATCTTGCCAATCGCAGCTGCATTTGATAAGATATAATTTCCTTGATTGTTCCCGACCAAAGTAAAGCGAACATTATATAATACTTCAGTTGAATTGGTAGAATATTCAAACACTTCCACTGAATTAATGCTGGTTTTTTTATACAGAATTTTATTTGCTGAATAATCGTCAACAAACGCTGACTCTGCGGTCATCAAACTATTATCATCTCCTGCATCAACGAGTATTTGAGCTTGCGCTGGTGATAGATTTTGCTGCAAAGATTGATTCTTAATGTCGCTTTCAGAATAGACAGTCGTGCCAATACTCCACGTCTCTCGTTCGTGAGAGCCTCCAAAATAAGTTACAAATCGACTGTAATTTCGATCGGAAAACTGATATTCAACATTAATACGCATCTCTGAAGTAATGGGAAACAACGAAGTGAAAATAATCTCTCCTGCATTGTAGTCGATGATATAATCATTGTTTTCACCTCGTTTTAGTAGTAAACCATTTACGTAAACTCTTTCCGAACCCGAAACGACTAGGATAAAGAGTTCTCCATTCGAACCTTGCAATTTATACGGACCTTGATTTCCTTCTTGTCCGACAAAAGTGCTCTTCGCATACTGCCCTCTAACTAGAGCGGCTGACGCAAAAATATTAGTGGCGTTTCCTGCTTTGCCAAAGTTAAAATTGGTAGCCAGTCCTTGCACTTTCTTATTGAAATTTAGAAATCGTAGTTTTCGATTTTCAAGGAATAAATCACCCGCACGAATACTCCATTTTTCGCTAAATAATTCAATAAATATTTGGTCAAATTCATCTAATTTCTGAGAGTAGCCGCTGCTTTGCAGAGGAATGTTACTGTCTTGAATTGATGCGCGAAGACTCACCTTATCGGATATTTTTCCGGTAATCTGCAAGTCCAAATTCGAATTCACAACTGCATTTTGATTGTTGCCAATACTAATACCACGGGTAATGCTGCCAGAAGTGTTTAAGCCTTCAAATGGGACAAATTTCTTAAATGGATCGCGTGATACTTTATACAAATCGTACAGCCCATTGTCACTTTTTACTACGCGACTTGAATCGTAAATGCTGTATTCTTTGGTCAGAAAAACTGGAAATTTTAGAAAACGAACGGTTAAGGTATCTGAATTGAAAGCATAATTCTCTTTAAACACTAACGTCCCTTTTTGGAAATTCATGCGGTATAAGGTAGAATCTATTTCTTCATTTTTTTTGTCCAAAAGCTTGAAAAAACTAGAATTGACGCTGACTGAATCAATCCGAATGGTGTCGCGTGTAGCAATAATTTTCTTCAATTTGTATGGCGTTTCGACTTGCTGGGCTTGAAGACCAAGACAAGAAAAAGCGAGACCAATAAGAAGATATTTAAGCATAAAATATAAAACGTAATGACTTCAAAAGTAGTGTGTTTTATTGTAAATATTGAATAACAGCAGCGGAATCAAAGATTTATTAAACGTTGCTAAAAATTCAATTTATAAATCTAGAAATAAAAAAAACCGCCTAATACTTTAGGCGGTTTATGGTAATATGAAAAAGTGATTGTCACACTATTTCTTGATGACTCTAATTGAACCTGTTTGTCCTTCTTTATTCTGATAAGAAAGAATATAAGCTCCAGAACTCAAATTAGAAAGATCTGCGGTATGATTTCCAATTGTTGCATTTTGCGACAGCACTGCTTTACCAGTAACATCATATAACGAATATTGAATGTTTTTAGTAACTGTCATTTCCAATTCGTTTGCAACAATGTTAGACTTCAAGCTTACTCCTGATTGCATTAATTGAGCAAAGTCTGAAACTCCTAGAGGAGATACATAACGGTAAGAAAAAGAAACTGAATTTCCAATTTCGGCACCAGCACCATCCAATTGATAGAACCTTAAAGAATAAGTTACAGGAAGGTTTGTGTCAAGACCTGAATTCAAATTCAAGAAATGGTCAAAATTACCATTCTCGCTGTTTCCCTCTATGACAGCTGGAAAATTCGGCGGATAAGAATTACCTGCAACAATGGTTCCTAAGCAAACGTCCCCTAAACACAACTGAACATTTGTCCCGTCTGTATTTGTAAAACCTACTACTTGAGCTTTTACATTGATTGGCTCACTTGAATCATTATAAATCTTAATCCCTAAGTAAGACCCTGGTTCTTCTGCTACATCAAAAGTAAAGACATCACCATTGTTTATAGGTGTTCCGTCTAATTTCTTCAAAGTCATTTGTGCCGAAGCAACAAGTGAAAAAAGAGCTACGGTAGCTATGAAAATCTTTTTCATTTTGTTCTTAGTTTAAAATAATTTTTTCAGTTGTTGTTGCATTCTCACTAGAGATTTGAGCAAGGTACATTCCTTTTTGTAAACCAGATAAATCAATGTTTTTGTCTTTAGAAACACCAGTTGCAACAAAAACAACTTTACCTGTGATGTCAATAATACTAACATCTACTGCAGTCTCCGTATTGATAGAAATGATACCTGTTGATGGGTTAGGGAATAATTTAACGGCGTTAGTAGCAAATGTATTTACAGCAAGTTGTGCAGTAGTTAATGCATTTGGTTTTGCTAAAGCGGTACCAAAACTTCCCACAGCAATATCTAAAATAGAGATGTCACTACTATTAAAAATTTCCATTCCGTGTGGTGTGCTTCCATAACCCCATCCGTCACCATATGAGTCTAATAAATTAATAGAATAACATTCGTTAGTTAACAAAGTAACATTATGAATTTTTGTAGTGTTTGCATCAACACCACCACCAGCAGAAGTACCAGCATATGGACCAGCAGTTGCTACAATGGTACCAGCGCTATTTTTGATATTCCAAGAGATTTCTGATGGATAATTATCTGTGTAAATCTTCACCACAATATCAGTTGTAGCTTGCGCAGCTAAAGCTACACCCATTTCATTAGAAGCAATAGCAGGATTAAAAATACCATTTGAATTTGCAGATGCAATTTCTACAGTATAATCTGCAGTTGGATCAAATACATAACTATCAAATGTTACTGTTCTAGTAGTAAATCTTGGCATTGAACCAGTATAATTTTTGCTAGCTACTACTGTACCGTTTTCTTTTAGGTTTAATGTGGCAGCAGTGATTGTGTTTTCGCCATAATTTCTCATTTTAGCTGTCGCAGCTCCAGTTGTAGAGCAAAACGAGTTTTCATTTTCTAACGCAGCAATATTATTTTGAGTTCCAACCAAAGGAACGCAATTAGCATTAAGATCAGTTCTGATAGCGCTTGCGGTACGACCACCCATTTCACTAACTAAACCATTTGGGCAAATTCTGAAAAGAGTTGGGAAATAAGTAATTTGGTATAATGATCCCACATTACTACCATCAATAATTGGATAAGGTGTGTTTGCAACCCAATTTCCTTGAGTGTTTCCGCCTGTTCCATTTAAGTCAGCGTTTGTTGTTGCAGCATCTCCTTCAATGAAAAGCACAACCAATTCATCTGAACCTTCTGGTCCGTATGCAGCATACAAATCTTCTAATGCTTTTGAGTTATGAAAATTCCAACATGGTCCACACCAAGTGGCAGAAACGTCCATAACAACCGTTTTTCCGGCTGCCAAATAAGTTGAAAGCGTGTGCGTTACGCCATTAATGTCTGTTACTGTAAAATCAGGAGCAACGCTTCCATCTGCAATTTGCGCATTACTTTGAAAAGAAAGTAATACAAGGGCAAGCAATAAAGTAATTTTTTTCATAAAAATAGGGTTTTTAATAGGTTGAATTATAGTTAATTAAATAGCTAGCAAGTATACGAATTATTGTTGATAAAAAAAATAAAATTTCTTTTTTGTGATATGTTAAATCAGAAATTTTTATTACGATTTGTGTTTTTTTACTCTTTTGTCACAATCTGCATCGTTTCACGGCTGATTTGTTTCAACACAACCACTTTATTTTCCTCCACGATTTGTGCTGCTTGGTCATTAAAATGTCGAATGGTATACAATGAAACATTTTCATTATAAGAAACTTTAAATTTCTTCGACAAGATGTTTTTGAGACTTTCAAAATTGCCAAACTTGTCTTCAATACAAACAGAAAAACTGATTGCTGAATTTTGAATCAAATTCACTTTCATTTTATATTCGTGCAATAATGCAAAGATCTCGCTAATATTTTCTTCCATAATAAAAGAAAAATCAATTGACGAAAGCGACATCAATAGTTGGTTTTTCTTTACAATAAAACAAGGTAAATACGGTTCTAAATCGACTCCTTTTGAAACGCTAGTTCCCGGTAGCAGCGGTTCAACAAAAGACTTCACGTACAGTGGAATTTCCTTTTTTTGTAAAGGCTGTAGTGTTTTCGGATGTATTACGCTCGCGCCATAAAAAGCCAACTCAATCGCTTCACGATAAGAAATTTGGTTCAACAATATTGCATTTTCAAAATAACGCGGATCGGCATTCATGACGCCTGGTACGTCTTTCCAAATCGTGACACTTTGCGCATTGAGGCAATAGGCAAAAATCGCGGCGGTATAATCCGAACCTTCTCTACCTAAAGTGGTTGTAAATCCATTGTCGTCTGAACCTAAGAAGCCTTGCGTAATATGCAGCACTTTTTTCTTTGCAATCTTCGAAATGTTCTTTTGTGTCCGCTCCCAATCTACTTCAGCGTCACGATATGTTGCATCGGTTTTGATATAATTCCGAACGTCAATCCACGTGGTTTTAAGATCTCGATAATTCATATAGTGAGAAAGAATCGTCGTCGATAGCAACTCTCCAAAGCTTACAATTTGATCATAAACAAAGTTGTAATTGGGGGATTTGTTATGATTTAAAAAATGCTCTAATTCTCCAAATAAATCCGAAACCGCTTTAAAAACCGAATGTTTATCGTCTTCGAATAAATCCAACAAAATCTGATTGTGGTATTTTTTTACATCTTGAATAGAAGATTGAAGTGAAGCCGATTTTTCAAAGTAATCCTTGACAACGACTTCTAAAGCATTGGTTGTTTTTCCCATAGCAGAAACAACGAGCAAGACATCGTCGAAACCCACTTTCTGCAAGACGTCGTATACATTTTTAATTCCCGCGGCATCCTTCACTGAGGCGCCACCAAACTTGAATATTCTCATAAAAGTCTTATTATAGAGACAAGAATCAAGAGGCAAGAATGCCTTTTTAGTCTTGGTTCTTTGCTCTTGTTTCTATTTTCCAAAGTTCTTTATTCCTTGCTCATCCATCTGTACTACACGCCAATCGTCTAGCACTTTTGCGCCCGACTTAACGTAAAAGTCAATTGCTGGTTTATTCCAATCTAAGACAGCCCATTCAATTCTGCGCACTTGGTCTATTTTTCCTTGTTCAATCACCGCAGCGTACAATTGAAATCCCAATCCAGAGCCACGCATTTTTTCTTTAACAATCAAATCTTCTAAGTGAATGGTTTTGCCTTTCCACGTAGAATAGCGATAATAGTACAACGCCATCCCTTCAATTTGGTCGTCGATTTCCCCTACAAAAGTATAAAACAAAGGGTTTTTTCCAAAGCCATCACGTTCGAGGTCGGCTACCGTTAGTACGACAGCGTCGGGTTCTTTTTCAAAAGCGGCGAGTTCACGAATCAAACTCAAAACGGCGGGCATGTCTTCCTTTCGGCCTTTTCTGATATTCATTTTTAGGAGCTTGAACCCGCTTTCCGTTTCAATCTTTTTTGTTTTGTCAGCCCAAGCGCAGTCGAGGGGCTTTTCTTAAAACAAAAAAGGATTTCCACTGCTATCGGGGCTAGGGTTTTCGGTTTCAAAAACAAATATACAAATCCAAAGTATAAAATTCGAATGATGAAATTCCAAATTCCAATAATATGCAGTAAAACTTGGAATTTGGAATTTGAATATTGGAATTTCCAACTATATTTGCACCACTAACTACAACGATTTCGCAATGGAAGAACGCAACAAAACGCTCGGTGAATTTATTATTGAAAATCAAAATGCCTTTCAATATTCCTCAGGAGAATTATCTCGAATTATCAACTCCATTCGACTCGCCGCAAAAGTGGTCAACTATAAGGTAAATAAAGCCGGTTTGGTTGATATTGTTGGTGCCGCAGGAGAACAAAATATTCAAGGCGAAGACCAGCAAAAGCTTGATGTATATGCCAACGAGATTTTCATCCAAACCTTAATCAATCGTGAAATTGTGTGCGGAATTGCCTCAGAAGAAAACGATGATTTTATTACCGTTTCGGGCTCTGATAAAAGTCACAATAACAAGTACATCGTTTTGATGGATCCGCTCGATGGTTCTTCCAACATCGATGTCAATGTTTCAGTGGGAACTATTTTTTCGGTATTTCGTCGCATTACACCAGTCGGAACGCCGGTTACATTAGAAGATTTCTTGCAACCAGGCATCAATCAAGTGGCGGCTGGCTACGTAATTTACGGAACTTCTACCATGCTAGTTTATACAACCGGTCACGGCGTCAACGGATTTACGCTGAATCCTGCCATCGGAACTTTTTATCTGTCTCATCCCAATATGCGTTTCTCCGAAGATGGGTCAATTTACTCTATCAACGAAGGGAATTATGTACATTTCCCGCAGGGCGTAAAAGATTATATCAAATATTGCCAATTAGAAGAAGGCGATCGTCCTTATACGTCAAGATATATCGGAAGCTTGGTTTCTGATATTCACAGAAACATGATCAAAGGCGGGATTTATATTTATCCAACCAGTTCAAAAGCACCCAAAGGAAAATTGCGACTGTTATACGAATGCAATCCGATGGCATTTATTACAGAGCAAGCTGGAGGAAAAGCATCCGACGGTTTTGGAAGAATCATGGAAATAGAACCAACAGAACTCCACCAACGTGTCCCATTTTTTTGCGGAAGCTTCAACATGGTGCAAAAAGCAGAAGAATTTATGCATTTAGCCAAGCTGAGTAAATATTAGAAATTCCAAAAAAAATTCCAAATTCCAAAATTTTTAAACCTTGGAATTTGGAATTTTTTTTACTGGAATTTTTTATTTATTCATATGTTGCATCTCGTAGATAAAAGTGTCTAGGTCAACATTGGCACCAATCAAAGCCATTGCTTTATCTACAATGTAATTGTTGTTTGCAGGCGTAAAACCTAAAGCAATTCCGAATTTGCGCAATAACTTTATTTGTGCCTCTCCTAAATGATGATCAACATACACCATTCGCGCCAAGTCATACAATCGCTCTAATCGCTGCGTGTACAAGTACGGTGGATTAATCGGATATTTAAGTGGATTCTCAAGAATTTCTTCGTATTCCGCGGGTGTAATTTCTAGATGCAGCGCCAATTTGTCAAGAAACTTTTTTTCCTCAGCAGAAAATGCTCCGTCGTGCACTGCAACGCGGGCTATAGCAGAAAAATGACCTTTATTACGGTTCTTAAATTCGCTATCAAATAAATCAGAAAAAGACATAGGTAAGGGTTTAGATTCACTTGCAAAGATATATTTATTTCGTTTTTATTCGAAACTATTTTGTCATGATTTTATTTAAATTTTTACCTTATAGTTTTGTGATTTTATTGGATTTGCTTTTTAAAATTAATTGTAAGTTTACAAGCCCAAATCTATAAATTAGAAGCGATGTCGGATTTTTGGATATACATTGAAATTGGTCTAAAGCATGTGTTGAACATAAAAGCATATGACCATGTCTTGTTTTTGATGGCTTTGACAGTTTCTTATTCCTTTAAAGAATGGAAACGTCTGCTTTTGATCATTACGGTTTTTACGATTGGTCACACCATTGCATTAGCGCTTTCTGTGTTTAATTTGCTTAAGATTGATGAAAATTGGGTCGAGTTTCTAATTCCGATAACCATTTTAGTGACGGCAGTTTTTAATTTTGTTGCACTAAAGAAATCGCTAAATAGTAAATCAATAAATACAGTTGTTGTGATCACGTTGTTTTTTGGTGTGATTCACGGATTGGGATTCTCGAACTACTTTAAGGCGATATTGCCAGGAAGCAGTTCGCAAAAGGTTTTGCCTCTCTGTGAGTTTACAATAGGAATAGAAGCGGCACAAATGATCACTGTTTTGACAATTTTAATACTATCATTTATCACACAAACAATTTTTAAATTTTCAAAACGAGATTTTACAATAGTTGCCTCGGCTTTTATTGTTGGGGTCTTAACGCCGATGATTATTGCAAACGAAATTTGGAACAAACCATTATGGAATTAAGAAAATTAAACAAATACGACAAAGCCTATCTTCGGATAGCCAAAGAATGGAGTCAATTGTCATACTGTAAGCGTAAGCAAGTTGGTGCCATCATTGTGCGAGACCGCATGATTATTTCAGACGGATACAACGGAACACCCTCTGGATTTGAGAATTGCTGTGAAGATGAAGCAGGACTGACGAATTGGTACGTGTTACATGCGGAAGCCAATGCCATCCTAAAAGTGGCCCGTTCTACGCAAACTTGTGACGGCGCTACTTTATATATTACACTTTCGCCATGCCAAGAATGCAGCAAATTGATTCATCAATCTGGAATTAAGCGCGTGGTGTATCAACATGGTTATCGCGATACAACCGGAGTCGATTTTTTAGCCCAAGCTGGTGTGATGGTGGAACAAATAGAAGATTTAGACTAAGTGAAAAAAAGCAAAATTTACCTGCCGATTATAATTTCATTTGCACTTGCATTGGGTGTTGTGCTTGGCAGTATTTTGAATTTTCCTATCCATCGCCCGTTTTCTTCTAAGAACAATCCTAAAAATAAACTCAATAGACTACTTGAGTTTATTGATGGCGAATACGTCGACAAAGTAAATACGGATTCTATAGTAGATCTAACGGTTACAAACATTCTAGCACAACTCGACCCACATTCTGTTTATTTACCACCAAGTCTGCAATCTGACGAAGCGGAAAGTATGAAAGGTGATTTTGTAGGCATCGGAATCAATTTTTACATGTATAGAGATTCAGTTGCCGTAATAAAACCACTAGAAAACGGACCTTCCGAAAGAGCAGGAATCAAGGCGGGAGACCGTATTTTATATGCGGATAATATGAGACTTTTCGGCCGGAAATTACCATCGGATAGTTTATTTTCTAAGCTTAAAGGCGAGCCAGGTTCAGAAGTAGTGCTCACGGTTTTTAGAAAAAGCGCGAATAAAAAATTTAAAGTTAAATTGCAACGTGATGTCGTTCCAATAAAAAGTGTTGATGCGGCTTTGATGCTTAATCCCACTATAGGATATCTTAAAATCAATCGTTTTGCCGAATCGACGTACGACGAATTCCAGCATGGCATGACCAAGCTAAGGAATGCAGGGATGAAAACGTTTGTCATTGACTTGCGTGATAATGGCGGCGGTTATGTTGAAACTGCGGTCAAAATTGCCGATGAGTTACTGGTCAATAAGAAACTAATTGTTTTTACTAAAAACAAAAGGAACGAGATTCAGAAATCGATTGCTACTGATGTAGGTGATTTCGAAGAAGGAAAAGTTTTTATTTTAATCAACGAAAACAGTGCGTCTGCCAGTGAAATTTTAGCTGGTGCCATTCAGGATAACGACAGAGGAATTATTATAGGACGTCGTTCTTTCGGGAAAGGTTTGGTGCAGCAAGAAATGAATTTTGATGATGGTTCAGCAGTGCGATTAACCATAGCAAGATATTATACTCCGACTGGTAGATCCATTCAGAAGCCATATTTAAAAGGGAATGACGAAGCTTACGCCAACGATTTTTACAAACGATTTGAAAGTGGCGAATTGTATGAAAGAGACAGTATTAAAGTCGCGGATTCTTTGCAATTTAAAACGCCAAAAGGTAAAATGGTCTATGGCGGCGGCGGCATTGTTCCAGATGTTTTTGTTTCTTTAGAAGGCAAACAAGGAGAAGGAAGCCTCGCGTATTTAATGGAACAATCTGGATTTGTTGGACAATTTGTTTTTGAACAACTCGACAAGTATCGCTCGAATTTTCAAGGGTTGTCTTTTGAAAAATTCCTGGTTGAAATGAATCGAAACGAAATGTATTATACCAATTTTCAAAATTATCTTTTGCGGAATGGGATTGAAATTAATTTGTCTAAGAACAAACCGTTAGTAAAACGTTATTTGTCAGCTGAGTTTGCACGTCAACTTTTTAATGAACAAAAATATTATGAAATTGTTTTGAAGCAAGACCCGATGATTCAAGCCGTTTTAAATTCAAAATCCTAAACCTTACTTGATGCTATCGTGACTTTGGGAGTCGATGCCATTATTCCATAAGGTGAGAATATCGGTTGCTACAGCAGCGCCACTTCCCGCCGCGATTGACAATTGACTGCGCCAACCGGCTAAAGTTCCAGCCACATAAATGCCTTCAGTTACTTTATGGTCATTATTCACTAAGAATATTCGTTGCTTTTCAGCAAGAGCTTTCGGATGAGGTTTGACAAAATCCATTAAACCATCAATAGCAAAAGTGTTGGTGTAACCAATGGCAACAACAATTGTTTTGGTTTCGTAGCGATTCTTATTGGTTACAACAACGAAGTTTGGAGAAGTGCCTTCGATGCGCAGCACCTTTTCTCCTTCTATTTGTTGTACATGCGGATACAATTGAGATAAATTTTCAAGACTTGATTCCAATAAATCCGAACCTAAAGTTCCTGGTGGGATTCCGTAAGCGTTGTTAAAAAGCGCTTCTTGCAAAGAGGAAGTTTTCTGATGGGTAATGATTCCGATTTTCTTGTTGAAGACAAAAGGCTTCTTATTGGCTGACCCTAAAACCAAAGCGCAAGAGACGCCAGAAACACCACCGCCAATGACAATAACATCAAACATTGATTATTGATCTTTGGTTTTTTCGATAATCATTTTCGACATTCTGAAGATTAAAAGGACGCAAACGGCGCAAAAAGAAGCCGCTATTCCTATTAATGCCACCATACTATTGCCTTCGAATAAATGATCAAAATCAAGGATAGTGATATTGAAAATGATTAATGCCAGTGCAATAACAACTAAAACAGTAGTAAAAATTTTCATATAAATTTTTTTAGCGAGAGTGAAAGTAATACAATTGAATTAAACGAACAAACCTTTAACATTCGAAGCAAATAATTTAACAGCGATGGCCAATAGCACGACACCAAAGGTTTTTCGTACGACACCAAGTCCGGTTTTGCCTAACATTTTTTCAATTTTCCCTGAGGATTTTAGCACGCCGTAAACGACAAAAATATTAATCACAATTGCAACTACAATATTTTCAGCATAAAACTGTGATCGCAAAGAAAGCAAAGTGGTCATTGTTCCAGCTCCAGCTATAAGCGGAAAGGCTAGTGGAACGATTGACGCAGAACTGGCTTCTGTGTCTCTATAGATTCGAATGCCGAGTATCATTTCTAATGCAATAAAAAACAACACGAAGGAACCAGCAACTGCAAAGGAATGTACGTCAATTCCGATTAGTTTTAGAAACTCTTCTCCTATAAATAGAAAAACAATCATAATGATCGCAGCGACAAGTGACGCTTTTTCCGATTCGATGTGACCGTGTTTGTTTCGCAAGTCGACAATAATTGGAATCGAGCCAACAATGTCGATGACGGCAAAAAGCACCATGCCAATGGTGGCTATTTCTTTAAAGTCGAAGTTCATGATAGTTGAATTTGAGTACAAAAGTATTCAATTTAGTATGGATAAATGACTAAATGATTGTTTATTCGAATTGATTTTTAATGTCTTGCCATTTATGTGCAAGTATTGTTTTATATTTATAAAAAAATAGCATGATGAAGAAAATACAACTTTTATTCATATTACTTTCTTCGATTTTGTCTTTTGGGCAATTTGAATTGGAGCAAACATATTATTACACACAAGGCGTTCAAAGAATTGTCTTGGAAAATTCAGGAGAAAAGTATTTTTCTGTCAATTATCAGACAAGTACCATTCAATTGTTCAATGCGAATCATACAGCTTGGAAAACTATCAACATTACCTTGCCTCTAGACAACTATTTTTTTTATGTGTTCAATATTTCGGAAACTTTGATAAATCCAGATGACAATTTAGAAATCATATATGGCACTTATTCGGCTCCGGGCATACGCCGATGCAAAATCATCAATGAACTGGGAACGGTGCTTTTGAGCGAAGATAATTGCTATAGTTTTTTGGTCGACAAAAAGCAAGGCTTGGAAACTAAGATTATGTCTTCTACAGGAATTGTTTATTCTCTACCGAGTCTTTTAATCGAACATACATATCCTTCTGTCAACTATGCTAACGTTAAGAGAGTAAATCTTGAAAATTCTGGCGAGAAATATTACTTTTTAGATCGTGTTAACAGCTTAGCCGTTTTATACAATGCAGACCATACTTTTTGGAAAAATATTGGACTGCCGAAACCAGATGGTTATTCGATTTCAAATATTGATATACTCTCAGAAAACCAGCTTAATTCAGACAATTTGATTGAAGTAGGTTATAGTTGCCAAAATGATGTTGAACAACAATCCAGAATTGCAAATGAAAACGGAGAAACGTTATTAATAGCAGCAAACCCCGGAAATTTCGCGGTCAGTGTTATTGATGGACCGCCCAACAAATTAATGGCTTATTACATGCCTGGCGACATTCCTGATGAAACATCAAGACGAACAGATGTTTATACTATTCCTGCATTTAATTTGGAACATACATATCAGCAGTATGTGAATCGAGTCAAATTGGAAAATTCGGGCGAAAAATACCATGCCAGCAATTACGATTACGTAACGACGGATATTACTATTTACAATAGCGATCATACACTATGGAAAACAGTGGCAACTCCAGTCCAAGGCTTTGGCGAAACCATAGAAAATGTTTTTATCAGCGAAACTAAAATCGACCCAGACGACGCATTAGAGTTGGTTTATACAATTTCTTCCAATACGCTTGATGGAGGACATTATTATGGCTATATAGTTAAGGATAGTGGGACAGTAATATTAGATCTTCCAGGGGCTTATGATATTTGGTTGAGTGAGTTTCCAAGCCTTGCAACAAAATTAATGGTCTATTCGCAAGATGGGCCTTCGTTTGATCAATTGTATTATACAACTACTGTTTACCATTTTGATCCAGCATTTTCTGTAAATGAGTTTGATAAATCGAACGTTAGTGTTGCTCCGAATCCAAGCAGTTCGTATATCACTTTGACTAGTACAAATAGCATTGTTGAAGCCAAAATTTATAATATGTTAGGCGGAGAAGTAAAACACATCAATGATCAAAACCTTACCAAAATTGATGTCGAAAATCTTCCATCTGGAATATATCTTTTGGATTTAGTGGATGCGAACAATCAGAAATCAGCTCATAAAATTATCGTCTCAAATTAAGTTTTGAAGGCGTTGTTAATTTTACACTTCCTACTTTAATTTATTGAAAGTTAAAGTATCTTTGCCCCATGTTTCAACTCGGCAAAACCATCGTCTCAGAAGATATTTTAGAAAAAGAATTCGTTTGTAATCTTTCCGCATGCAAAGGTGCTTGTTGCGTTGATGGAGATGCTGGAGCGCCTTTGTCTAAAGCAGAAACCAAAATTCTAGAAGATATCTACACCAAAGTAAAACCGTTTTTACGGCCAGAAGGTATAGCTGCCATAGAAGCGCAAGGCACGTGGCGAAAAGGAACCGATGGCGATTTAGAAACCCCATTGGTAGACGAAAAAGATTGTGCTTACGTCATTTACGATGGCAAAACCGCACTTTGTGGTATTGAACAAGCTTATAATCAGGGCGCAGTCGATTGGAAGAAACCTGTTTCCTGTCATTTGTACCCGATTCGAGTGAAAGACTTTACGGAATTTGCAGCAGTCAATTACGATCGATGGGAAATTTGTGACGATGCCTGTTCACTCGGAAAGGAACTCGAAGTTCCTGTTTATAAATTTGTAAAAGAAGCGCTCATCCGACGTTTTGGTGAAGATTGGTACGCTGAGTTGGAGAAGGTCGCTGCGGAGTTAAAAACAAAGTAGAAAATCTGTGTATTTGCTAAGTCAAATGTATGAGCAAATTTGTTAAAAATCGTATAGTATCGATAACTCTTAAACGCTTGTAAATAGGCGTTTTTTTATTTTTTATCAATTTTAGTCTGCTGATTGTAAGGACTTTATAAAATAGGACAAAGTTCTTTGTCAAAAGCCAATTTGTTAAAAACTATCTTCGATTGTGAATAAGTTTGGCTTTCATTTTCCGTTACAAAAGGTAATCTTTGTAGCAGTCAAGAAGCACTCTCTTTTTGATACAAATTCACTCAATTCACATACAAAAGATGTCAGCGATAGAACCAATTCTACAAGAAAACAAAAACCGTTTTGTTATTTTTCCAATCAAACACCACGATATTTGGGAATGGTATAAAAAAATGGAAGCAAGTTTTTGGACTGCTGAAGAAATAGATCTACACCAAGATTTGTCAGATTGGGAAAACAAACTCAACGCTGATGAAAAGTATTTTGTCAAACATATTCTCGCCTTTTTTGCCGCGTCAGATGGTATCGTCAATGAGAATTTAGCCGAAAATTTCGTCAATGAAGTGCAATATGCTGAAGCTAAATTTTTCTATGGTTTTCAAATCATGATGGAGAACATCCACAGCGAAACCTACTCGCTGTTGATTGATACCTATGTGAAAGATGAGGTCGAGAAAAACCAATTATTTACCGCGCTAGAATTTTTTCCAGCCATCAAAAAGAAAGCAGATTGGGCGTTGAAATGGATTGAGTCAGATTCTTTTGCAGAAAGACTCATTGCGTTTGCTGCGGTGGAAGGCATTTTCTTTTCGGGTGCGTTTTGTGCAATTTTCTGGTTGAAAAAACGCGGATTAATGCCAGGATTGACTTTCTCTAACGAATTGATTTCGCGTGATGAAGGCGTGCATTGTGATTTCGCAGTGCATTTGCACAATCATCATTTGATACACAAAGTGCCGAAGAAACGTATTAAGGAAATTATTGTAGACGCACTGAACATCGAAAGAGAATTTATTACCGAGTCGCTTCCGGTGAGTTTGATTGGAATGAATGCCGTTTTGATGACACAATATCTTGAATTTGTAGCTGATCGTTTATTAGTAGAATTGGGATGTACTAGAGAATACAATTCGTCAAATCCGTTTGATTTTATGGATATGATTTCATTGCAAGGGAAAACCAATTTCTTTGAGAAACGCGTGGCGGAATACCAAAAAGCAGGAGTGATGAGCACAGACTCTGAATCTCAAAAAATATCTTTCGACGCGGATTTTTAGAATGCCACGAAGTCGCTAAGACACGAAGTTTAGAAAATAATAGATTAAGATTCTCGCACCCGAGCAACAGCGAACGGACGAAGTAAAGTTGCAAAGTATTAAAATTTTCGTTCAGTTTTTTCTTAGCGACTTTGCGTCTTTGCGAGCCAAAATTAAAGATTACCAATTACCTCGAAGCCATATTTAAAACTACACGCCTAATACTTACCGGATTGCTTAGCCCCGATAGAAGGGAAAATCCTTTTTTGTTTTTACGAGAATCCCCTCGACTGCGCTCGGGGTGACAAAAAAACAAAAAAGATTGCAGCGAATAGCGGGATTAGCTTCCACAAAAACATACACAAACAACCAGAAGTAGAGAAGGGATTTTCTAGTTCGCAAAACAAACAAACCTATGTATGTAGTTAAGAGAGATGGCCACAAAGAGCCAGTAATGTTCGACAAGATTACCGACAGAATTAAGAAATTATGCTACGGACTCAACGATTTAGTTGACGCCGTGAAAGTGGCAATGCGCGTTATTGAGGGATTATATGACGGCGTGACCACTTCTGAATTAGACAATCTAGCAGCAGAAACCGCCGCTTCGATGACCATTGCGCACCCAGATTACGCGCAGTTGGCAGCAAGAATTGCGATTTCGAATTTGCATAAAAATACAACCAAATCGTTTTCGGAGACCATGAATGAAATGTATCATTACGTGAATCCGAGAACCAATCAGAAAGCGCCTTTGCTTTCGGAAGAAGTACATGATGTGATTCAAAAGAACGCAGAGTTTTTAGATTCACACGTGATTTACAACCGCGATTTTAATTACGATTACTTTGGATTTAAAACACTAGAGCGTTCGTACTTGCTCAAAATCAACGGTAAAATCGTAGAGCGTCCGCAACATATGTTGATGCGCGTATCGGTTGGAATTCACTTAAATGATTTAGAAGCTGTAATAGAAACGTACGACTTGATGTCGAAGAAGTTCTTTACACACGCCACACCAACGTTATTCAACGCTGGAACGCCTAAACCACAAATGTCTTCTTGTTTCCTTTTGTCTATGCGTGATGATAGTATTGATGGGATATACGATACGCTAAAAAATACAGCGAAGATTTCACAATCAGCAGGTGGAATTGGTTTGTCTATTCACAATGTTAGAGCGACAGGTTCATACATCAGAGGAACAAACGGTACGTCGAACGGAATTGTACCGATGCTACGTGTGTTTAACGACACGGCACGTTACGTAGATCAAGGTGGCGGCAAACGTAAAGGAAGTTTCGCTATTTATTTAGAAACTTGGCATGCGGATATTTTTGAATTCCTCGACTTGAAAAAAAATACCGGAAAAGAAGAAATGCGCGCGAGAGATTTATTCTTCGCGATGTGGACGTCAGATTTATTCATGAAACGAGTGCAAGAAGACAGCACTTGGACGTTGATGTGTCCAAATGAATGTCCAGGTTTGTACGATGTATATGGTGATGAGTTCGAAGCTTTATATATTTCCTACGAAGAAAGAGGCAAAGGAAGAAAAACCATCAAAGCGCGCGAGTTGTGGGAGAAAATCCTAGAATCTCAAATCGAAACCGGAACGCCATACATGCTGTACAAAGATGCAGCCAATCGCAAATCAAATCAGAAAAATCTAGGTACGATTCGTTCATCGAATTTGTGCACCGAGATTATGGAATATACTTCGGAAGATGAAATTGCAGTTTGTAATTTAGCCTCGATTTCCTTGCCGATGTTTGTGGAAAATGGTGCTTTCAACCACGATTTACTTTACAGCGTAACCAAACGCGTAACACGAAATCTAAACAAAGTCATCGATAGAAATTACTATCCAGTAAAAGAAGCAGAAAACTCAAACATGCGCCACCGTCCGGTTGGATTGGGCGTACAAGGTTTGGCAGATGCTTTTATCTTATTGAGAATGCCTTTTACCAGCGACGAAGCAAAAAAATTAAACCAAGAAATTTTCGAAACGTTATATTTTGCGGCGGTAACTGCTTCGATGGAAATGGCAATCGAGGAAGGTCCGTATTCTTCTTTCAAAGGTTCGCCAATATCAAACGGAGAATTCCAGTACAATCTTTGGGGATTGAAAGACGAAGAATTATCCGGACGTTGGGATTGGGCAGCGTTGAGAAAAGAAGTAATGAAAAACGGCGTGAGAAATTCACTGCTAGTGGCGCCAATGCCTACGGCTTCTACTTCACAAATTTTAGGAAACAACGAAGCGTTCGAACCATACACTTCCAACATCTATACACGACGCGTATTGTCTGGAGAATTTATCGTGGTCAACAAACACTTACTAGAAGACCTAGTAAAAAGAGGTTTGTGGAACGAAGATTTGAAACAAGAAATCATGCGACACAACGGTTCGGTGCAAAACATCGATGCGGTTCCAGAAGATTTGAAAGAATTGTATAAAACCGTTTGGGAAATGTCGATGAAAGACATTATCGATATGTCACGTCACAGAGGCTATTTTATCGATCAGTCACAGTCGCTCAACTTATTTATGCAAGATGCGAATTATGCGAAATTGACGTCGATGCATTTCTACGCTTGGCAATCTGGACTAAAAACCGGAATGTATTACTTAAGAACAAAATCAGCCGTAGACGCCATCAAGTTTACGTTGAACAATGATAAAAAAGCAGAACCAACCCAAGAAGTTGCAGCCGCAGTAGAAGTGGCAGAGGCAAATGAGACTGGTGAAATGTCTGCAGAAGATTTTAAAGCTATGATCGAACTGGCACGAAATGCCGGACCCGATGATTGCGAAATGTGTGGATCGTAATTCTTGAGACGGTTACTATCCCATCAAAAAACAGCTATCTTTGGGTAGCTGTTTTATTTTTTAGAAGCTATTCCTGCTTTCGCCTTTATCTTTTTTCGTGCCTCAAAAAGGATATCGGCTCTATCAGGTCTAGTGTGATTTGAAATTCTTTGTCACCCCGAGCGCAGTCGAGGGGTTCAAATAATAACTGAATTACTCAATGCCTTTATTAAGAACCACCTCCGAAAACCCAGATTACCAAAAATTGGTGGTCTTGCTCGATGCAACGCTAAAAATTTTAGACGGAGATGACCATGAGTTTTATGCCCAATTCAACAAATCGGACACCATAAAAAACGTCGTTGTTTTTTACGAGAACAATCAGCCCGTGGGTTGTGGTGCCTTCAAGTTCTATGAAAACAAAACCGTTGAAATCAAGCGAATGTATGTTTTGCCAGAGGAAAGAGGAAAAGGAGTCGCACATCAAATCTTAACTGAACTAGAAAAATGGGCGAAAGAACTTGGATATGCTGACTGTATTCTTGAAACAGGAAATAAGCAAATTGAAGCAATAGGGCTTTATCAAAAGACAGGTTATCAAATAATTCCAAATTATGGTCAATATCAAGGTGTGGAGAATAGCGTTTGTATGCAGAAATCGATTAATTAAACCAAAAATCTAACAATCTAAAATGAACTGGGAACAACTTTTATCACTCAAACGACAAGGCGACACGAGCAAACGTTTGCGCAAAGAACAGGATGACACGCGTTTAGGATTTGAAGTCGATTATGATCGAATCATTTTTTCTGCTGCTTTTCGGAGTTTGCAGGACAAGACGCAAGTTATTCCTTTGTCGAAGACAGATTTCGTCCACACGCGACTCACGCATAGCTTAGAAGTTTCGGTAGTTGGGAGATCGATTGGAAGACTGGTTGGTAAGAAGATCATCGAAAAATATCCGTATTTGCAAGAAGTTCACGGTTTTCAAATGAACGACTTTGGTGCCATTGTCGCAGCGGCTTCACTGGCACATGATATCGGAAATCCACCTTTTGGACATTCGGGAGAAAAAGCCATTGGCGAATATTTCTCTATTGGAAACGGGAAACAATACAAAGATCATTTAACGGACAAGCAATGGCAAGACCTGATCGATTTTGAAGGCAATGCCAATGGTTTTTCAGTATTGACTGCTAGCCGCCCAGGAATAGAAGGCGGATTGCGGATTTCGTATGCTACTTTGGGTGCGTTTATGAAATATCCCAAAGAAAGTCTGCCTAAGAAACCCACTAAAAACATTGCGGACAAGAAATACGGTTTCTTTCAAACAGACAAAGATTTTTTTCAAGAAGTGGCTGGGGAATTGGGATTAATTGCAAATAAATCCGGCAATGATATCGGCTTCGAACGCCATCCATTAGCCTATTTGGTAGAGGCAGCCGATGATATTTGCTATACGATTATTGACTTTGAAGACGGAATCAATTTGGGACTCGTTTCGGAAGATTACGCTTTAGAATATCTCATCAATTTAGTCAAAGACACCATTGATACAGCCAAGTACAAAACCTTAACGACACGTGAAGATCGAATTAGCTATCTAAGAGCATTGGCCATTGGCAATCTAATTAATGATGCGGTTCGGGTTTTTATTGAAAATGAAGAAGCGATTTTGCAGGGCAATTTCCCGTATGCGTTGACGGATAAGAGTAAATATAAAGCGCAAATGGATGATATCATCAAGTTGAGTGTAAAAAACATTTATCAGAGCCGAGAAGTCATTGATAAAGAAGTCAAAGGATATCAAATTATCAATACACTTTTAGATAAATTTATTATGGCCTATAATAACCAATCTGAAGGAAAGGCAACTAGTTATGACAAGCTACTTTTGCAAATTCTGCCTGAAAAACATCATCTTGAAAAAGAAAACTTATACGATAGACTTTTGCACATCTGTCATTTCATTTCTTTGCTTACTGATGGCAATGCTTTGCTATATTATCAGAATATCGTAGGATTCAAACATTAGATTGTTAATGTTTTAGTGGATTGCTTGAAAAATCAAAAAAAATAATTTAAGTTTGTTTTCTCTAAAAATAAAAACTATGAAAAAAATTACACTATTAACCGCATTGCTTGTTTCGTTTGTTGGTTTTTCCCAAGCTAACAAGCCAATTATCCAATCTTATTTGGAAACAAATCGAGCTCAATTCGGTCTTACAAATCAGGACATTTCCGATTTGAGTATCCAAAACGAATTTTATGGTAAAGGAACTAAAATAACAAGTTGTTATGTGGTTCAAAGACACCAAGGAATTGAAATTTTCAACGGACAATCAAATATTGCCATTAAAGACGGAAACGTTCTTAAAGTTGGAAGTAACTTCCATGCTAACATGGCTCAGAAAGTAAATACATCAACACCTTCTTTATCTGTAATGGATGCGTTGAACAAAGCATACACTTCCTTGGGATATGCCACAGCTAATTTTTCTATTATTGAGTCTACAGACGGAAAGAAATTTACGATTTCTGATGGAGTTCATGAAGATCCAATTTTGGCTAAACTAGCCTATCTTCCAACAGCTGATTCTAAATTGAAATTAGCTTGGGGTTATCAATTTTATTCGCCAGATGGGAAGCACTATTGGGATATAAAAATTGATGCAGTAAACGGAAACACTTTAGACAAAGGAGATTTAACAATCAATTGTACATTTGGTGACAAACACCAGTCGCATGCACACAATGAAAGCGCAAGCAAAACAAAAACTAAATTTAGTTTTCATGATGCTGTGTTTGTAGCACCGAAAGTGACTTCTTCGCCAATGGAAGTACCGGGAACTTACCGCGTAATACCTTACAATTTTGAGAGTCCAAATCACAGTCCTTTTGAATTAGTAACTCCATATGCTGATGCAGTTGCTTCACCACGTGGCTGGCATAATGCTAATTCATTAACAGGAACTACTGCCGGTTTGATATTTCAATACACAAGAGGAAATAACGTATGGGCACAAGAAGATGCCAATGGGGATAACGGAACAGGAATTCGTCCAGACGGTGGTGCTTCTTTGCTTTTTGATTTTCCATATGTGAATGGGGTTTCTCAAACGCAACAACCAACAGCTTACACTTCAGCTTCAACAACAAACTTGTTCTACATGACCAATGTTATGCATGACATTTGGTATAATTATGGTTTTGACGAAGCGAATGGTAATTTCCAACAAAATAATTATGGCAGAGGTGGTGTAGCTTCTGGTACAGGAGATGTTATACAAGCGGACTCGCAAGACGGTTATTCTCAAACAACACCTACTTTAGACAATGCCAACTTTACACCTACAAATGACGGAGCGCGTCCTAGAATTCAAATGTTTATGTGGACCAGAGGAGCACCTCCTACAGATTACATACAAATTAACTCTCCTGCTACGATTGCTGGACCGATGTCTGCAACAACCAATGTGTTTGAAGGAACAGACAGAATTCCTGTTCCAGCGGCTCCAAATGGTATTACCTCAGACTTAGTATTGTTTCAAAATGAGCCTTTAGTTCCTGGTAATAATCCAAATTCTGCTTGTAATCCCGCTACGAACGCTTTTGATATTTCTGGTAAAATTGCTTTAATTAGAAGGGGAGGATGTTTCTTCAGTAATAAAGTTAAAGCGGCTCAAGATGCAGGTGCAACAGCTGTAATTGTTACCGATACAGTTCCAAATAATGACGTTAGACTGTCGATGAGTTCTACAGGATTACTTGGAATTACAATTCCAGCTATTTTTATCTCTAAGGAAAAAGGAGATGTTTTAATCGGAGAAATGGCAAATGGACCAGTAAATGTGAAAATTGAAGTGCCAAGTAACTTATACTTATACGCTGATGGAAGTTTTGATAATGTTATTATTGGTCACGAGTACGGTCATGGTATTTCAAATCGTCTTGTAGGAGGTGGATTAGCAAACCAAATGAATAACGATGAGCAAATGGGCGAAGGTTGGTCAGATTTCTTTGGTTTAATTAACCAAATTAAGGCGACTGATACTGGTGATGAACGTAAGGAAATAGGGACCTATGCAATAAATCAGTCAGTCGATGGATTTGGATTTAGAGATTTTGGTTACTCAACTAATATGGATGTGAATCCAAGAACATTTGCCGATTCGAATGCTCCATTTGATGATTTAGGGGCATATAAGTACAAAGTTGGAGAATTTTGGACTTCTTGTTTGTGGGATTTGACTTGGAAATATATTGAAAAATATGGTTTTGATCCAGACCTTTATAACGGTACAGGAGGGAACAATAAAGTAATGCAATTAGTAATTGATGCTTTAAAATTGGAAACAGCAGGTCAAACAAATATTGTGGCTGGTAGAGATAATTTATTTGCTGCTGACCAAGCAACTACCGGAGGAGCAGATTATTGCATGATTATGCAAGCGTTTGCCAGAAGAGGAGTGGGTCTTAATGCTTCTTCAGGTAGCTTTGACCTTTCGGACGATCAAGTTGAGGACTTCACACTATTTCCAGCAGGAGCAAATTGTGTATTGGCTGTAAATGATTTTAGTAGAGAGGATTTAGTTAGAGTATATCCTAATCCAGCTAATAGCCAAGTAAATGTTAGAGTTAATAAATTTGCAGGAAAATTGGAAGTACAGATTATTGATATCAACGGTCGTGTAGTGCTAGATCAGGTAGATGATAATTTTAATGTTGAAAAATCAATTAACATTAATAATTTACAATCAGGAATTTACATTGTAAAAGTAACAGGCGATAATTTGAATTATTCTCAAAAACTAATCAAGAACTAATTATTCTTGTTTAAAGTAAAAACAAAAAATCCAAATCGAAAGATTTGGATTTTTTTATGTTTATCTCAAAAGTGAAACGATAGATTCGACATCAATACCGCATGTTTTTTGCAGTTCGGCAATCGATCCGTGTTCTATAAATTGATCAGGAATACCTAATGTTTTGATTGGAATTTTGTAGTTGTTTTCGGTTGCAAACTCAACAACAGCACTTCCGAATCCACCTTTTATAACACCGTCTTCGATGGTGATTACCTTTTCGAATGTTGAAAAAACCGAATGTAGTAATGGAGCATCAAGTGGTTTTACAAAGCCAAAATTGTAGTGCGCAATGTGCTCTGAATGGTCAATCTTATCAATAGCTTCGATAACATTATTTCCAATCGTTCCGGTTGAAAGTACTGCTATCTCGCTTCCCTCTTTAATACAGTTCGCTTTTCCAATTTCTATTGCTTGAAATGGTTTTTCCCAATCATTGGAAACACCGCGACCTCGAGGATATCGAATAGCGATAGGATGATTCAATCCCAATTGTGCGGTATAAAGGATATTTCGCAACGCCACTTCATTTAATGGCGCATAAATAATTAGATTTGGAATACAACGTAAATACGCCAAATCAAAAACTCCATGATGCGTCGCGCCATCTTCGCCCACTAGTCCCGCTCGGTCTAAACAAAAAATAACGGGTAAATTTTGTATTGCGACATCGTGGATAATTTGATCATAAGCGCGTTGCAAAAACGTAGAATAGATATTACAAAACACAACCATGCCTTGCGTTGCCATTCCAGCTGATAACGTCACGGCGTGTTGTTCTGCAATTCCGACATCGAGTGCACGCGTTGGGAATACATCCATCATATATTTTAGAGAACTTCCAGTTGGCATAGCTGGAGTAATGCCGATAATTTTTTCGTTTTGGTGTGCTAATTCTAAAAGTGTAAGACCAAAAACATCTTGGTATTTTGGAGGCAAATGAGATTCAGATTTTGGCAATATATTTCCTGTAATCGCATCAAATTTTCCTGGCGCATGATACACCACTTGATTGTCTTCTGCTTGCTGTAATCCTTTTCCTTTCGTAGTGAGAATATGTAAAAACTTCGGCCCTTTTATTTTTTGTAAGCGCATTAGTTCTTTGATCAATGCAAAAATATCATGGCCATTTATTGGACCAGAATAATCAAAATTCAAAGACTTTATCATGTTGTTTTCCTTCGGATTTTTTCCTTCTTTCACTGCGGTGAAATAGTTCTTTAAGGCTCCGACGCTTGGATCAATTCCGATGGCATTGTCATTTAGAATGACCAACAGATTTGCGTCGGTAACGCCAGCATGATTTAAACCTTCAAACGCCATTCCTGAAGCAATCGAAGCGTCTCCAATTACGGCAATATGCTGTTTTTCGAAATCGCCTTTTAAATTGGACGCTATAGCCATTCCGAGCGCTGCTGATATGGAAGTTGACGAATGTCCTACGCCAAAAGTATCGTAAACGCTCTCGCTTCTTTTAGGGAATCCAGAGATGCCGCCGAGTTGACGATTGGTATGAAATTGATCTCTTCTTTCAGTCAGAATTTTATGCCCATATGCCTGATGTCCGACATCCCAAACGAGTAAATCTTCGGGTGTGTTGAAAACATAGTGCAACGCAATGGTGAGTTCGACAACTCCGAGACTGGCGCCCAAATGGCCTTCTTTTGTGGCTACAATATTGATAATAAAATCTCGTAATTCTTGTGCTAATTGAGGCAATTGCGATTCTGTCAGTCGACGTAGATCAGCGGGATTTTGAATCTGTGAAAGTATATTTTCTGCCATAAGGCAAAGGTAACAAATTGAATTCCTATTTTTGTCGCATGGAAAATATTTTCACCGACGTGCACTTTATGAAGAAAGCTTTGCAGGAAGCAGAAATCGCTTTTGAAAAAGGGGAAATTCCAGTTGGAGCGGTGATAGTGATTGACAATCGAGTCATTGCGTCTTCTCATAACTTAACAGAAATGCTGCATGATGTAACTGCGCACGCAGAAATGCAATCGATTACGGCGGCGGCCAATTTTTTGGGAGGAAAGTACTTGAAAGATTGCACTTTATATGTAACCCTCGAACCGTGTCAGATGTGCGCTGGCGCGTTATATTGGAGTCAAATTTCGAAAATTGTTTATGGTGCATCCGATGAAAATCGTGGTTTTATGACTATGGGAACGCAATTGCATCCGAAGACGGAAGTAGTTTCGGGCGTTTTGGCGGAGGAATCACGGGATTTGATGATGCGTTTTTTTGCAGATAAAAGAAAGAATTAGCACGGAAAAGCGCAGAGACGCATAGTTTTAGAAAAGACTATTAAGTTAGAAATTGCCCTAGCCCAAAGAGTACCGCCATTCTTTTTCTGTCTTGCTAAACGGAAAGAGATAAAGCGAATTGTTGGAATAGCGTCAAAAAAGTCACAAAAAAAACGCCTTGTTATTTTACAAGACGTTTTTTTAACTTAAACATAAAAATCTATTCTTTAATAAACTTACTTATTGCAGTTCCTTTATTGCTTATAATTTTAATAAAATAACTTCCTGTTGTCAAACTAGAAACATCTATGGTTTGGCTAGGGTTGGTAATAACTTGTATTAATTGTCCAAGTGTGTTATAAATGTTTAAAGAACTCATGATCACATCCTGTTTGGTCGTAATAGTTAAATTATTTTTCGCAGGAACTGGAGACAATGTAAATACACTATTAAATTCAAAATCTTGTTTACCCAATGTTTCGATTGTGGTGGAATAAGTATTTGTTATAATTGGTAAGTTATAATCAAAGAATATACTTGCAGTATTACTAATTATATCACCAATTACCAATGTTGGTCTAGTTTTTATCTTAAACGCAATAAAACCATCATTATTAGCGTCGTCAAATGGCAGGTTAATGTTTTCAAAGATAAACTCTACTTTATTTGTGTTAAGAATTCTTGTGGTGAATGAATGACTACTTCCTGTTGGAACTAAAGTAGTAATGTCAAATTTGGACATATCAATCTCATCTCGAATCACAACAAATTCAGCATTAGCAGTTCCAGTATTCTCAAAACGAATTACATAATTCAAATAATCTCCAACCATACTTGGTGTAATTTTTGAGCCTTCTACACAAGTTTTGTCGTTTGGATCATATGAACCAACTACTGTCTGGTTTAGAATAGAAGAATTATCAGAAGGCGTTTCGTCTGAAGCACCGTTGATGCTAGCGATATAAATTAAAATATTACCATTGTTTATAGGAGGAGTTTCTGTTGGCGTATTGATATTCATTGTTACCAAAATTTCTCTACTTTCAAATGGTAATAAGTTACTGAAATTCCAGCTTAATGAATTTGTGCTTTGACTATCTATAACAGGTGTAGCAGAAATTAAATCCATCACACTATCATCAAAACCTAAATTAATTGTCCCGTTTTGAGCACCAGTTCCATTGTTTTTGTATACGATTTTATAAGTAGCATCAAAGCCAGGACGTGCTGGTACAATGGGTAGTACACTTATTGTCAAGTCGTTGTGTGTACCATTTGCTGAGATGCAGAAATCCTGAACATACACATTACTTGCAGTAGGGAAAGTTACACTAGCACTTGGTGGTGAGACTGTAAAATACGCTGGATTTTGTAAAATAGGAATAAAAATATTATTCCCAACTTGAACATCATAGTAACTATAAAACCCACTTCCATTCGCAATTAGATTTCCTGAATTAGAACCATTGGTAAAAATTAAACGTTGATTTGGAAAGTTGATGTCGGTTTCATCACAGCCATTATTGTTACTATCATAGCGAATATTCCCTTGTATGGTGTAGGTATAATTATTATTTACAGTAAAACCATTATCTAATGTCAAATTAAAAGCTCCGTCTGCATCATAAACATTAACATCGTATTGCCCTGGAACTGCATAGCCTGGAATTGACAAGTTTAGATATACTTGAGAGTCAGATAATGCATAAGCAAATGTTGCAGGGAGAGCATTAAAAAATTGATCTACAAAAGAAACGTTTATTGTAGGGCTACTTGTATAAAATTGAGTGTCTTGCCCTGTAATTGACACTTGAAGGGTTTGCCCACGATTACCATTATCTGGTGATACTGATATAATAGATTGACCGAGCATAAATTCACATGTAATGAGCGCAATGAGGAGTAGTAGTTTTTTCATTTTCAGTTAATTAAGGATTGAATATATCTTTCAAAGCTAACGTTATTATTTTTGTAATCAAAATATATTGTTAAAAGTTCTTTTTCAGTTTTTATTTTAGATTTTAGATAACTGTTTAAATTTGGATTGTTGATGTGGATAAGTATCAAATTTAATTTCTTCTCAACAATTGGAGTTAAAATCTGTTTGTAAAAATCATTTTTAGAGTTACTATCACACAAGTCAATTGTTTCAAAGGCCTTTTCATATTCTTGAATATTATAGTAGGTTGCTGCTAAATTTAATCTAGCATCTTGGTAGTGTGGAGATATACGCAATGCTTCTTTGTAATGAGATATAGCTTCTTTAACTTTTCCGTTTTTTATAGAGGTAGAAGCTAAATCATTGTTAACAACAATACTGTATGGATTAATTTTATAAGCATTTTTATAATAATATAAACTTTCTTTAAAATCTCCCTCATTATAATATGCTTTGCCTAAATGCCAATCTAGAGGCAATGCAAAATTATCGGCAGAGAAAAAAGGGTTTTTCGCTTTATTCAATTCAAAAATGACGGTTTTATTGTCAATTTTTTTTTCTGCTTCTAATGCTTTAAATAAATGGGTTTCACCATTTATTCTATATAACAATATTATAGAGCAATAGACTAATGTAAGGAAACTAAATACATAAATAAAACGGGAAGAAACTTTATATCCAAGGGAGTTACTCACTTGTAAATATTTCGAATTAATTAAAGAAAAAACAATTAATAAAAGGATTTGATGCTCAATCCTAGTTAGAGGAAAATCAAAAAAGGCAATAATTAGATAACAAATAATAAAGAAAAAAAAGTAACTCGCATTTTTTCGGTCATTACTTTTTATGTCATTTCTTGAAAGCCAATATGCTTGATATAGAACAGAAATAAAAATTCCTAGATAACATAAAAAACCAAAAATTCCTATTTCTGATAAAACCATCAGAAAATCATTGTGTGGATAATTAACTAACATTTTGCCATTTTGAATGTCGATATCTGAAAAGTGATGTAATCCATATTTTGGGTATGTTGCAATCCAATTTCCAACACCAATTCCATCAAAAAAATTATCTTTTATGATAAAAGTAGCTTGTTTCCAATATTCTAATCTTGAAAAAAAAGTATCCGACGAAAATAACCTAAAGAAATATTTTGTTTTTATGTCAGATGAAGGATCAAGGTCATTTTTGATGTTAATGAAATAATAGATTAACATTATAACTATTAATGTCAATGACAATAGAAATCGGATAAAGAATTTTTTTGAAAAATTATTTTTTATATAATAACATAGGATTAAAAAAACATAAATCGATAGCGCAACTAATACAGTTCTTGTTCGAAACAGTATAAGTAATATAACGGTAAGAAAAATAGCTGTTATTGAAATCACTTTTATTTTTTTTGAAATCGAAATCCCAACAAAATAGAAAGGTAAACACATAAACAATATTGATGATAGAAAATTTTTATTTCCAAATGTTCCACTCAATAAGTGTACATCTATAAATAAATTTTGCCCGTTAATTGTCTTTTTTATAAAAGGTAATATAATAATGAATAGCGCTAAAATCCCAAATAATATGATACTACGTACTATATGATTTGAGGTAAAATAGCCATTGATGATAATTAGTTTGACGAGTAAAAAAAAAATAAAAAAAGTTAAATACTTTGAAAAACTTGCATGACTAAAGTCAATCAAGTGAGAATTTAAGAATGACAATCCACAAAAAGCCATAAACCCGAAATATAAAAGTGTTGTAGCGTCTAATGTAAACAAGTCAATAGTGTTACTTTTTTTTAGCAAAAGGATTAGGATTGTAAGTAAAAAAATAATTGTAAGTAGTTGTCTTGCTAGCAAATAAGATTCTAAAATGGAGCTAATAAATACAAAAGGAAGCGAAGCAAAATAGATTAATAAAATTAAATTAAAACTTTTGTTTTCGTTAAATAAATTCATACCAAATAAATTTTAAAGGCTCCTTCAAAGTTATGGTTATTCAGAATATGTTTTTAGATATTTTTTTTATTTGCCAATTTTAATGATAGAAAAAGACCTTGATTAAGAGAGGTTTTATTACCACGGGAACACAATTACATTTAAAGACATAAGTAGTTTCAGGTGTGTTGGCGGAGGAATCACGTGATTTGATGTTACATTTTTTTGTGGAAAGAAGAAAGTAGTTTTGCCACAAAGACACCAAGTCACAAAGTTTGGAAGCCAATTGGAACTTGGATGACGCGGATCTTAAAGATCTCCAGGAATTTTTTTTGACCGTAATGCCCCTAGCCCGGATTGCAGCGGATAGCCCGCAGCGTAGCGAGGACTTGGAGCGTAAAGCCGGAAGAGCTTCTAAAAGAGAAGCTGAAATGAATTCAGCTTAAACAAAAAAACCGCCAGTCTTTCGAAAGGCGGTTTATTCTGAATTTAGTTCAGAAACTTTAATCTAAAATATCTTTTCCTGACTTGTCATAGAAATGATATTCTAAGTACGTGTAAGCGTCACGTGGTATGATTTTCACCCATTTCTTATGCTCGAGAAACCATTTCGAACGTAATGATGGAAAACCTTTACTGAGGTATGCAGCCACAAAAGGATGTACATTGAGCACTACTTTCTTGTGGGTTTTTAGAATTCTTTCTAGATCAGAAGCAATCTTATCAATGATTAGAATTGGCGCTTCTATTTCGCCGTTTTCATTGTTTGGATCTTCTTCTCTAGTTTTGATATTGACTTCTGGTCTTACGCGTTGTCTGGTAATCTGGACTAGCCCAAATTTACTCGGTGGTAAGATCTTGTGTTTGGCTTTATCGTCGTTCATTTCTTCTCTTAGGAAGTCGAACAACACTTTTCTGTTTTCGGGATCTTGCATATCGATAAAATCAACCACGATGATTCCACCCATATCTCTCAAACGCAATTGTCTGGCGATTTCGGCTGCGGCTATCATGTTGACTTCCATGGCGGTATCTTCTTGGTTGGATGCTTTGTTCGAACGATTTCCACTATTGACGTCGATGACGTGCAAGGCTTCAGTATGTTCGATGATTAGGTAAGCACCTTTACTCATAGACACGGTTTTTCCGAAGGAAGTTTTGATTTGTCTCTCTATGTTATATTTCTCGAAAATGGGTGTGTCGTTAGATTGGTAAAACTTTACGATTGATTGTTTGGATGGTGCAATTTCTTCCACGTAATCCTTTGTTTCTTGAAACAACTCTTCGTCATCTATATAAATACCGCTAAAGGTATCGTTAAATACGTCTCTTAATATCGAAGATGCTCTGTTGAGCTCTCCTAACACTTTCGACGGATGATGAGCAGTTGGTAATTTTTTACACATTGCAGTCCATCTGCTGAGCAGGTTCTGCAAGTCTTTTTCTATTTCGGCTGTTTTTTTGCCTTCGGCTACTGTACGAACAATAACACCGAATCCTTTTGGTTTGATGGCTTGTACTAGTTTCTTAAGTCTGTCTTTTTCGCCTTTTTCTTCTATTTTTTGAGAAACAGAAACGCGATCTGAGAACGGGACAAGAACGATAAAACGTCCGGCTAGAGAAAGCTCTGAGCTAATTCTAGGACCTTTGGTGGATATCGGTTCTTTGACGACTTGTACTAATACAGATTGATTGGATCCGAGCACTTCGGCAATGGTTCCGTCTTTATCAATCTCTTTTTCAAACTGAAAGTTTTTTAGGGAGAAATCTTTTATTTTACCTGCGCTTACAAGTTTTATGAATTTCAATTGGGACGCAAGATTTGGACCTAAATCGTGATAATGTAAGAAGGCATCTTTATCGTGGCCTACGTTTACAAATGCAGCATTAAGTCCAGCAACTGGCTTTCTTATTTTAGCGATAAAAATATCACCTACTTGAAAGTTGCTTGCTTCTTGTTCCTTGTGTAATTCAATTAGTTTTCCATCTTTTAATAAGGCAAAATCTACGGCTTCAGAACTAGATCGGATGATTAATTCTTTATTCACTCTGTAAATTTTTATCCGTACGAAAGCTGAAAGCTGTTGGCTTATCGCTTGAAGTAAGGATGGATTAAACAATATTTTAACAGGTTTTGGTACCCGATGGATGAAATCAAATTCCAATTTTGAAATTCCAAATTCGAAATGGGATTTGGCGCTTCAGTATTGGGATTTTTATTTGGATTTCAATCCGATTTCAATGAACGTTTAAAAAGAAAAAAGTAGTATTAAACTACTTTTTCTTTTTGTGACGGTTAGCTCTCGCTCTTTTCTTACGTTTGTGCGTCGCTACCTTATGTCTTTTTCTTTTTTTACCACTTGGCATAGTTGGTGATTTTGTGATTAATAAATGTTTTTATTTTGCTTCGTTATTCGTTTTTACTCCTTCAACAAATACTTTAGCTGGTTTGAATGCTGGAATATTGTGTGCTGGAATTTTGATTGTAGTATTCTTAGAAATGTTTCTTCCTGTTTTTTCCGCTCTAGTTTTGATAATAAAACTACCAAAACCTCTTAAATAAACATTATCTCCAGTTTCTAATGAAGTTTTCACTTCTTCCATAAAAGATTCTACTGTTGCTTGAACATCTCCTTTTTCAAGACCTAACTTTTCTGAAATTTTCGCTACGATATCTGCTTTCGTCATTTTCTTTCTTAATTTAAAATTTGTGATTTTTTTGAGGTTGCAAATATATGAATTTAAAAAACAAATAATCAACCTAATTCGCTAAAATTTAATTACATAAACTTTTACTTTTGTTCACTTAATTTTTACAATGGATTTTGCTAACTCGTTAACCAAATGGTATCTACAAAACAAACGTGATTTGCCTTGGCGAAACACCAAAGACCCCTATATAATTTGGTTGTCTGAAATTATGCTCCAACAAACCAGAGTCGCGCAAGGAATGCCCTATTTTTATGCCTTTGTAAAAGCGTTTCCAACTGTTTTTGACCTAGCAAATGCCTCGGAACAAGAAGTTTTAAAATTATGGCAAGGCCTCGGATACTATTCTAGAGCGCGGAATTTGCACAAAACAGCACAGCACATCGGATATAATTTGAATGGCGTATTTCCCACTTCCTATCAAGATTTATTGCAATTAAATGGTGTTGGAGAATACACTGCCGCGGCAATCGCCAGTTTTTCTTTTAATGAGGTGATTCCAGTTGTTGACGGAAATGTTTTTCGAGTGTTGTCGAGATATTTCAATATTGAGACAGATATTCAATCGAATGCAGCGAAAAAGGAATTTTTTAGTTTGGCCAAAGAATTAATACTAGAAGACAACCCTGCATTATTCAATCAAGCAATCATGGAGTTTGGCGCATTACAATGCGTTCCGAAAAATCCAAATTGTAATGTTTGCCCGCTAAATAATGGCTGTTTGGCGCTGCAGAAAAAGAAAGTACATGCATTACCGATAAAGTCAAAGAAACTAAAAGTTAGAAATAGGTACTTTAATTATATTGTTTTTTTCGACAATTTAGGGAATACCATAATTCGGAAGCGGGAAGAAAAGGGGATTTGGCATAATCTGTATGAGTTTCCATTGATAGAGTCAGATAAAAATATAGAGTATGAAGATCTTCAACTAGAACTTGTCGCTCGTGAATTAGTTGTAAATTCTATTGTGTCAATTGAAGAGTTCAATGCAATAAGTCAATTACATAAACTAACACACCAACATTTGCATATTAAATTTTGGAAAGTTGCCGTCTCAGGCGTTATTGCAAATGGTATTGATTATGAAACTTTGTTGACTTTTCCATTCCCAATTGTCATATATAATTTTATAGAAAAGGATTGGAAATAGTTTTTAAAATTTTACTACATTTGGATAAAATACAATACCACACAAAATGAGCGGAACGTTAAACAAAGTCATGTTAATTGGTCACTTAGGAGAAGATGTAAAAATGCATTATTTCGAAGGAGGCAACTGCATAGGAAGATTTCCTTTAGCAACTAACGAAACCTATATCAACAAGTCGACCAACGAAAAAATTACTTCAACAGAATGGCACAATTTGGTAGTTCGAAATAAAGCGGCTGAAATTTGTGAGAAATATTTGTCTAAGGGAGATAAAATTTTTGTTGAAGGCCGCATTAAATCAAGACAATGGCAAACAGAGGAAGGGGTAACAAAATACACCACAGAGATTCAAGTTACTGAGTTTACTTTCCTTACTGTTAAAAAGGAAATTGAATCGAGTAAAGGCATGACAGACGCTAAGAGCCCCAATTTTGACTCACATGACAGTCCGATGTCCGAGAACGATATGCCGTTCTAAATATTGTTTAACTAACGAATTTCAATTTGGACCTAGAGCCCAGTTTTAGTTTGCTTTCAACCATAGATACCAATTTGCTTTTTGGTTTTATCGTTATTTTTATTTTGCTTTTTTGCTCTGCATTTATTTCTGCAGCAGAGGTAGCCTATTTTTCTTTAACACCAAAAGACTTAGACCAGTGTGCTGCGGAAAATCCTGCGAAGACCAAAATCATATCGAAACTTCTTGCGAAACCAAAAAAACTACTAGCAACGCTATTAGTAGCCAATAACTTTATCAATATTGGTGTTGTAATATTGTTTTCAATAATTGGAAAAAATCTTTTTGAAGAAATAGAATCCCCGCTTATAAAATTTGTTGTTGACGTTATACTTGTGACTTTCCTGATACTTTTATTTGGAGAAGTATTGCCAAAAGTATATGCGAACAGGAATAATATAAAATTCGCTAAATTGGTTGCCTTCCCGCTTTCAATTCTCGACACTTTACTTTCTCCGATAAGTATGCCGATGCGCTCACTAACAATCTTTTTACATGAAAAGTTGGGAAAACAAAAAGGCAATTTTTCTGTTGACCAATTGTCACAAGCATTAGAGTTGACATCATACGAAGAAACAAGTCATAAGGAGCAAAAGATTTTGGAGGGCATTGTCTCTTTTGGTAACACCGACACAAAACAAGTAATGAGCCCGAGAATTGATATTTTTGCTTTAGAGATTTCAGAGACTTTTACCGAAATCTTGCCTAAGATTTCATCAAAAGGATTTTCAAGAATTCCGGTGTATCGCGATAATATAGATCACGTTGAAGGCGTTTTGTTTGTCAAAGATTTGATTCCACATATCAATAAAAAGGAGTTGGATTGGGTCGCTTTAGTAAGAGAACCTTTCTTTGTTCCTGAAAACAAAAAACTAGACAATTTGCTAAAAGATTTTCAAAGCATGAAAAGCCATTTGGCGATTGTGGTCGATGAATATGGTGGAACATCCGGGTTGGTATCTCTCGAAGATGTTATTGAAGAGATCGTAGGCGATATTAGCGATGAGTTTGACGACGAAAACCTCAATTATTCTCAAATAGACGAAAAGAACTTTCTATTTGATGGTAAGATTAATTTGAAGGACTTTTATAGAATTGTTGAAGTAGATGAACATTTATTTGAGAAAAGAAAAGGCGAAGCAGAAACTTTAGCAGGATTTATTCTAGAAATCATCGGAAACTTCCCCAGAAAAGGACAGAAAATTGCTTTTAGCAATTGCAAATTTTTGATTGAAACAATAGACAAGAAAAGGATTAAGCAAATAAAAGTAACCATTGAATAAGATAACAAATGACTTCTAAAAAAACACTAGCTCCTTTTTTATTCCTTATCTTTTTCTCTATTTTTAGTTGTAAGCAAGATGTGCTACCAAAACCCACAAGTCAATTGCGACTAGACTATAATATGGCACAATATGCGCATTTTGAAAACGCTTGCCCTTTTGCTTTTGATATCAACGACAAAGCCATCATTAAAGAGAAATCTGATTGTAATTTTTCTATTGATTATCCGAAAATGAAAGCCACAATTTATTTAAGCTATAAGCCGGTAAAAAATAACATCAATGCACTTCTTAAAGATGCTCAGAAACTTACCTATGAGCATGTAATAAAAGCCGATGATATCCTAGAACAGCCTTTTATCAATTCCGATCATAAAGTGTATGGCATGTTTTATCATGTCAATGGCAATGCTGCGACAAATGCGCAATTTTATGTAACCGATAGTGTTAAGCACTTTATTGACTGTTCCGTCTATTTCTATGCAAAACCTAACTTCGATTCGATAATGCCAGCTTCTAGTTATGTCAAAAATGATATGCAACGGTTGATGGAAAGTTTGCGATGGAAGTAATTTAGAACAAAAAAGAGACAAGAATCAAGATTTTAGTTGTCTTGGTTCTTGTCTCTTTTTTCTATATCAATGAACTACTTTATTTCGAAGCAACCATATTTGACACCTTATAAGTTTCCCCGTCTGCCGTGGCTTCAACGATTTTAGTAATTGACTCGGGATTTTGTATTGAACTGTCAAATGAAACTGTAGCTACTTTTTTATCAAAGTCAACCGTAGCATTCTGAACACCGTTTGTTTCAGACAGCTCTTTTTCAATCGTTTTGGCACAACCTATGGCGCAAGTCATCCCTTCAATATTGAAAGTTGCTTTTTCCAATTTCTCTGGATTAATAGCCGACTTTGATTCAGCAACATTTTTTTCACCAGGTGCTGTAGCGGTTTGCTTGCAATTGGTAAAGAATATTCCGGAGATAGATGCGACAAGTAGAAGTTTCGTAAAAGTCATGACTAATAATTTTATTGGGACGATATAATATTAATGATTTGGTTACAAAAATATATAAAAAAAGCAGGGACAATTCATAAAATTATTACAAATTTGACACGCCTAAAGCCTCAAAATGAAAGCGCAACAATTAAAATGGATTTATCTTATAACACTTGCCTTAATTTGGGGGAGTTCATTTATCTTAATTAAGAGAGGGCTTGTAGGTTTGAATCCACTGCAAGTCGGTTCCCTACGAATGATTTTTGCTGCGATTTTTCTCTTGATTATCGGTATTCGAAATTTACCAAAAATTCCACTACGTCAATGGAAGTATTTAGCTTTAACTGCCTTGTTTGGAACATTTATTCCTGCCTTTTTGTTTGCCATCGCGCAAACCCAAATCGATAGTTCAGTAAGCTCTATATTGAACTCACTAACACCGTTGAACACTTTGATTATTGGAACATTTGCTTTTGGATTACAATTTAAAAGAATTCAGATCATTGGCGTATTTGTTGGTTTTCTCGGCACTTCTTTACTGATTTTCAACGGAGCAATGCATCATCCTGAACAAAATTATTATTATGCAATTTTAGTCTTGATTGCGACAATCTGCTACGCGACGAATGTCAATTTGATTAAAAGGTATTTATCAGATTTATCACCGCTCAGTATTAGCACTGGCAATTTTACCGTGATGCTAGTTCCTGCGCTGGTAATCCTATTTTCAACAGGATTTATTGATACGATTCACAAAGTTGAAGTCCAAAGTGCTGTCGTTTATATTATGATTCTAGGAATCGTCGGAACAGGAATAGCGAATATCATTTTCTTTAAGTTGATTCAAATGGCGACTCCTGTTTTTGCCACCTCGGTAACCTATTTGATTCCAATCGTTGCATTTTTTTGGGGAATGCTTGACAACGAAATGTTAACTATTGTTCAATTACTTGGAGCTAGTGTTATACTGTTTGGCGTTTACTTGACAAGTAAAAAATAAAATCCAAGTGAATACTGCTTAAGGGATTTGAATTATTGGAAATCAGCATCTGAGACGCCTTCATTTATTTTGACATCTGTGGTCGTAAGTAAGATTTCCATTCCGATATTAATGGAGTTTACAAAAGGAATTTTTATTCCGTTGACTTCACGATAGTCGCTAAAATTACTAGTTTGCGAAATCAATTGTCCACCCACATCCATCGATTTCATTTCAGCTACTTTCAACCCAGTTTTTACATCGTAAAAATACTTCGCATTTCCATCCCCTATGACATAGGTGTCAGCATCATTATAAACTTCGATGCCTTCTAAGGAAATTGTGGGTTTGTTAATCAAAGAAAGTTCATCAAAAGGAACGGCACTCGATCTTATTTCAGCTAGTTCTTCACCAGTAAGATCTTTTCTCTGTCCTTGCTGAATGATATAGGCGCCTTTTTCGTTTACCACTTGTTTCATCATCGACATGCCCATAATTTTGATTTCTCGAAGTTGCTTGTTGTTTGAAGTTGTTTTTGAAGTCAACTCGATAGGAGCACCTTGAATAGTTCCCGATGAAATTGTATACAGCGATTTTACAGTTCGCAGTACTTTTTCGCCACCGATTGCATGGATATATTTTTCCAAAACAGTCTTTGCGGTCATTTCTTTTGGGACGGCAATTTTGTAATTAGGTTTTTCACTCGCATTACCGTATTTATCAAAGTAAAATATCGGAATCTTTAATTTTTCTAGCGCAGGCAAGACATCAGAACCTTTTCCGACAACAACAATTCGTTCTTGTTCAGGTAGAATATATTTATTGACAACGCGCATCACATCTTCAGCAGTAACCGCATTAATTTTTGCAATGTATTTTTCGTAGAAATCTTCGGGCAACCCTTGCGTTTTGATTTCTAAAGCATAACCTGCAACGGTTTCTGGTTTCTCAATGTCCATTACAAACTGACCGATATAGCTCGCTTTAACATTTTGCAATACTTTTGAATCTACTTTCTCGGTTCGGATCCGTTTAATCTCTTTGAGCATTTCTACAATAGCGCTGTCTGTAACGGCATTTCGCACTTGTGTATAAGCAATAAATCTCGAAATATATCTGCTGTCACCAATTCTAGAACCTGCGTTATACGTCCAAGCGTTCTTTTCTCGCAAATTCGACATTAAATAACTATTGTAATCCCCTCCTAATATTTGATTGGCTAGAATTGCGGGGAAATAATCTGGATCTTTCATTTTTAGTGTACTCAGATTCATCACAGCAATTTCAGATTGCACGGCGTTCGGCATGTCGACAAAATTTATTTGCGTATACTGAACATCTTTTGCATGGGAATAACTCAAATTAGGTGCTATTGCTTTTGGCCATGTTTCAAATAATGTTTCGATTTGAGTTTTTATGGTTTCAAAATTAATATCGCCCATGACCACTAAGTAGGCATTATCAGGTACAAAATAAGTGTTGTAATTTAGGGTTACGTCCTTTAAGGAAATATTGGCAATACTTGATTCCGTCAGATATTCACCAAATGGATGGTTTTTCCCATAAGATAAAATATTTTCTACTCGTCGAGCAACGGTCGCAACACTTTTCTCCGTGACCTTTAGACTTTCTATTAATTTTGTTTTTTCTTTATTTAACTCCGAATTTGTAAAAACAGTATGTAAGGCGCCTTCTGCCATTAGTTCGAGAATCCTCTGGGAGTATTTTGATAATCCACTAGCGTATGCACCTCTATTACTGAAACGAACAGAAGCTCCTAAGAAATCGACTTCTTCGTTAAATTGCTCTTTAGAAATTTTTTCTGAACCACTTCCAATTAGCGAACTGGTTAAGTCAGACACTCCTTTTTTTTCGCCTTCGAAGTACGGAGCGTTGTCGATGGAAAGGCTAAATGCTACTCTTGGTAATTTGTGATTCTCCACCACAAGTACTTTCAATCCGTTTTTTAGGATAAATGATTGTGGTTGTCCAATATTCACTTGCGGCGCAGGGCCAGGTTTTGGTTGTGTGTTATTTTGTGCTTGAATCGAACTTATGAGAAAAATACTCACCAGCAGAAGAAATATGTTTTTCATAACAATAAGATTAGTTTTGATTTTTCTCTTTAGACGGAATGTAGTCTAGAAGCAGTCGTTGGTTTGAATTTAAGTAGGTTTTTGCTGCATCTCTAATATCTTCTCGCGTTATTGAAAGATAGTTTTTGATATTGGTGTTGATCAAATTGACATCGTTGTAAAGCAAATAATAGGTTGCTAGATTTTCGGCGATTCCCTCAACAGTAGCATTGTTGTTTACAAAATCATTTTCTATTTTGTTTTGTAATTTTTGAAAATCCCGTTCTGAAATCAAATCCGTTTGAAGTTTTGTAATTTCTTCATCAATTTCTTTCAAAATGGAATTTGTTGTGTTTTCGCCAAGTGGTAATCCATAAATAATATACATGCCATAGTCTTCTTGTTGCATGGTATACGTACCAACTTGAAACGCCATTTTTTTGTCGTCGACAATTTTCTTGTACAGAATAGAACTTTTTCCTTCACTTAATAAAGTGGAGATTAATTCTAGTATTCTCGCATCTTTTGTTTTCATCGATGGAACGCGATAAGCGGCAACAATCGCGGGAATTTGAATATTAGGATCTTCAAAAGTGGCCTGTAGTGTTTTTGTAATTGGTTCTTCTGTGATTGCAATTTTTTCCCCTGCTGGAGCCTTTTTTACTGGATTGAAATATTTCTTGATCCATGCTATTGCCTGCGAAGTTTCAAAATTTCCAGCAACAACCAAAACCGCATTGTTTGGCCCATAGAATTTTTTATTAAATGCTTTAAATTCTTCTAAAGTGGCGGCATCAATATGTTCCATTTTTCCGTCGATATCCCAGCGATAAGGATGTTTAATAAAGAGATTTTCTTTTACTACTTTAATAACATTCCCGTAGGGTTGGTTGTCGACTTTAAGCCGTTTTTCTTCTTTGACCACTTCTTTTTGCGTATCCACACCAATTTGATTGATGACGGGACGCAACATGCGTTCCGCTTCCATCCAAATGGCTAGTTCGAGATTGTTTGATGGGAAGATTTCGTAGTAATAAGTTCGATCTACGGAAGTGTTGGCATTATTGGTGCCGCCATTTCCGGAAACAATTTTCATCCATTCGCCACGACCGATGTTTTCTGTTCCTTCGAACAAAAGATGCTCGAAGAAATGCGCGAAGCCTGTGCGATTGGGGTTTTCGTTTTTGGTTCCGACGTGATACATGACAGAAGTAATGATGACGGGAGCTGATTTATCTTGGTGTAAAATCACATGAAGGCCATTGTCTAAAGTGAATTCTTCAAAAGCTACTTTTTGCGCGGATGATAGATGGGCAAAGGCTAAAGTAAATAAAGCGAATAGCGTATTCTTCATAGAAATGAAATTAAAATGCTTTTAGGTAGCGGTTTTTTAAATTGTGTTACGCCAAAAGTAAGTTTTTTTGATAAGGGCGGAAAGTTCAAAGTAAATTAATTGACTGATGGAAACGCAGGTTTGCGTGAGCGATGGCAGTGGAAATCCTTTTGTGACTTTCTTTAAGGCGCAAAAGATTGTAACGAACAGCGCGACGGCGTGAGACTTTTGTTGTTTCCTGCATTAATGTTCCTGACGCCGGCACGCCTAAAAACTTAAATTAAAAACTTTTTTCTCAACTAGTTGCGAGAATGGGATTTAGTTGTATATTTGCATCCATTTTATAAACAAATAAACATCATTGTTATGTACGCAATCGTAGAGATAGCAGGGCAACAATTTAAAGTAAGCAAAGACTTAAAGGTTTATGTTCACCGTTTGACTAACGAAGAAGGTTCAAAAGTTTCTTTTGACAAAGTTCTTTTATTAGACGATAACGGAAACGTAACTTTAGGCGCCCCAGCTATAGAAGGTGCTTCAGTAGAAGCCAAAGTGTTACAACACTTAAAAGGAGACAAAGTAATCGTTTTCAAAAAGAAAAGAAGAAAAGGATTCAAGAAAAGAAACGGTCACAGACAGTATCTTACTCAAATTGTAATTGAAGGAATCAGCGCGACTGGTACTAAAAAGAAAGCAACTGCTAAGAAAGCAGAAGAAACTGAAACAACAACTGAAGAATAATTAACATTTAAAACTAATACGTCATGGCTCACAAGAAAGGTGTCGGTAGTTCCAAGAATGGTAGAGAATCAGAATCGAAACGTTTAGGTGTTAAGATTTATGGAGGTCAAGCTGCTATTGCTGGGAACATCATCGTAAGACAAAGAGGTTCTAAACACAATCCAGGAGAAAACGTTTACATTAGTAAAGATCATACTTTACATGCAAGAGTTGATGGAGTGGTTCAGTTCCAAAAGAAAAGAGATAACAAATCATACGTTTCTATCCTTCCATTCGAAGCATAATCACTAAGATTTATCTATAATCAAAAACCCGATTCATTTGAGTCGGGTTTTTTGTTGTAATATTAATTATAGCATTTTTCGGGTGATAAGAAACTAAAATACTCGGTATAACCACGAGTTAAAATGAAACGAGGTTAATTAGGTAAGAAAAAGGCAATTAGTTTCCAAAACCAATTCTACAGCCTAGTTGAATATTTGGTTTAGTTTCACTAGTTGTAGTGGTGTTAACTACATTGAGATTGGTATCATTGTCATAAGATAAGAAACTGGATTCTCTCTTGACATTGGCTAATCCAATCCCAATTAAACCTTCAAATGTAACGTTAGAATCTTGAAATATTTGTTTTCCGATGATTAATGCAATACCGGTTTTGGTTTTAGAATCTTTTAAACCATTAATTAAAGCCGCTCCGTCACCCGTCTGATCATATTCTCTGTTTGTAGTTTTGGTAAATAATTGAATTCCGAAATTCCATCCTTCAATAGCGTCATAATCCACCGATGGATAAAATTTTATTCCAGCTCTAAATGCTGATCCCATTGCCGCTTTCGTATTATCAACGTCAGATTCAGTGTCATCGTTATTATTAAAAGACAAGAGATCATTCGGTAAATAAGCATAAGTTATTCCTGCTGAGGCTTCGACACTAAATTTAGGAGCAATTCGATATTCTCCAATTAAAGGAAATTCTCCTGAAAGTATTCCCAAAAGATCTGTTTTTACTGCCCATTTGTAGGAGTTGTCTTTAGAACTTTTGGCTGAATTGGAAGCGCCTGTCGGGGTGTAAACTTTAATTTTCGTAGGAGTCTCTTGACCATAAATGAAGATTGAAATAAGCAAAGTTGAAATAAAAAAGAGGTTCTTAGTCATAGGAAAAATTTTACATTTGTTTTTTTGCTAAAATAACTTATTTTTACAAAAAATTAAGAAAAACATGAAATATTTAAAATTAGTATTGCTTTTATTGACTTTGAGTTTAAACGCTCAGTCTGTTGAACTCAAATGGGCTGAAAAAATTAAGACCAAAGGAAACGTTACTATTCTTGGCGGTAAAAATGGGAGGTATTATACGCTACACAGAGATAGCGACGATCATTTGGTAGGAAGAGAATATGATAAAAATTTGAATTTTAAAGCTGAAAAAGTAATTAGTTTTAATATCGATTCGAAACGCTACGAATATTTAGGAGCTTATTTTGTAAAAGACAAAATAACGCATTTTATTAAAGAAAATATCCGAAAAGAAGATAAAAACAGGTTGATAGGTTCTTTTACAGATATGAGTCTACAGACAAGCGACAAGACTTTAATTTTAGATGAAGCTGATGAAGATGCTCTTAACTTTGGACTTAGAAATATATCTCCCGATTCAACTAAGGTTGTTGTATATCATGAATTAAAAGGCAGAAAAAAAGACCCACGCACACTTAGTTTTAAAGTTTATAATACTGATTTTACGCAAGTTCTTTTAGATAAAGAGGCACAATTGCCAATAAAATCTTCGAAATTTTCGACAGAAAGCATCAACGTTGATAATTTAGGAAACGTATATGTCTTAGCCAAAGTTTACAAAGAAAAAGAGGAAAAGGTAAAAGGACAAAGCGAATTCTATTTCAAATTAATTGTTTTCACTAAAGAAGAGAAAGCAAAAGAGTTTGATTTTGATTACCCTGAAAAGGAGATCGAATCTATAGATATTATCCCAGGGGATAATAATACGATGATTTGTACAGGTTTTTTAAAAATATTAAATTCCGGCTTATTTGGAAAAGGAAAGAAAACACTAATTTCCGATGAAATGTTTTCTGCCAATATCGATTGTACAACTTTAACATTGAAATCTTCTAACAAATATGAATTGGAAGGATTGTATCCAGTAAAACCAAAAAAGTCTGAAGATTATGTTCCTTATAAAGTTAGAAACATATTCCAAAGGAAAGATGGCGGATCAATTGTTGTTGCCGAGCAATATAAATTGGTTGTAGTAACTACATCTAGTCAATATGGGACACGTACTTCCTACTATTACTATTATTGTGATATTGCAATTATTAACATTAATAGTAAATCAGAAGTCGAATCGGTATCAAAAATGCCAAAGTACCAAATGAATGCTGGAAATCCATCTATCTTATCGACCTACTATAATGGCAATGTTTATATTGTATATGAAGATCTAGAAAAAAATGTCGATGCCGAAAATGATAAAGAAACGAAGAGAAGTACAAAAACAATGTTTTCTTCGAGTTCTAAGAATGCTTTGTTCTTGCTGACTGTTAATAGTACAGGAGAAATGAAAAAAGAGATTATATACTCTTATAAAGAAAGCAAAATCCGACCAAGAATTTTGACAAGTGTTATAGCCACTCCAAATGAAATCATGTTAAATGCGGATGACCAATTAGGCGTTTTGAAAATTACGAAATAAACCGATTTTTTGTAAATCCTAGATTTATCTATAATAAAAAACCCGATTCATTTGAGTCGGGTTTTTTGTTGGGATTTATTTGATGATGATTTTCTGGACCTCGCTTCTGTTGCTTTCGTCAGAAAACTTGACGATATACGTTCCTTTGGCGAGACCATTTGTCGGAAAGGAATAAGAAGTTGTATTGTTGAGGTCGATATTGTTTTCAACAACAATTTTTCCTTGAAGGTCAGTTACAGTATATTTTAGTTGTTGAGAATTTGGCCAATTGATATTATAAAGAATTATTTCGTCGGTATCTGCAGGATAACTAATAGTTACAAAAGATCCGCTGAGATTTGGTTCTATAGTTCCAAGAAGACCAGGTAAAATCCAAATTTCTCCTATATTGACGCTGTAATTTTGGATTGTAGTTTCAGATTCAAAGCGGAAACCAATTTGTGCTATTTCCCTTTGAGCAAAATTACCGAGTGAGACTGAACCAAGAAGCCATCCGCTCGCCGGGTTGCCTCCAATATCGAATTCATACTTTTGCAACGGTTCATCCACGAAGACCAATAGCAATTTAGGGTACATGTCAGGAGTTTGACTTTTATACCTGTAGCTACATTGAAAGTACTTTTGATCAGTAGTAAGCTTGGTTTTATATAACATTAAATCTACGGGAGTGTTTGCTGGTAAATTTCCTGAAATTTTCAATGAATTTCCTTTTGCAAAAGCATCATCAAAATCCCATTCTGCTGTCAATACTCCACTAGGTGAAAAAGCAAATTGCCAAGTGGGCAATATGTCCTGCCAATTCATATTGTGCCAACTATCAGAACTTGTTTGAACACCGTTTGTAAATTTTTTAAGTCCATGACCTGTACAGAAATTGGTGTAAAATTGATCGCCCGAAATAGCAGTATCTTCAGGAATCCAATTACACAAACCTTTAAATCCTGTCGCATCAACCGTCGCTGGGTTGTTATCATCGCCAGAGAACAAGTGATTCTCGGCATTGTAAAAAGAAGCGTAATCAGTCGGGTCATTATTAAAATTGGTATAAGTCGAATTGTTGAAAACACAGTTCGGCGCAAAAATCCCCAAAGAGGTAAAAGGCGTGGTTACATTTTCATGCAAATTCGTCATAAAAGTGTTACCGCTAAGTTCGAAATCGCTTTGATTTCTGTTGGGCCAAATATCAACACCTGTAAAAACGTCATAAGAAGAACGACCAATCAAGTTGGAACGCGTTCGGGATTGTGTTGGATAGGCAGTACCACTCCAGAAAAAATTGATAAATATGCTACTGCTCACTCGGGTTTCAAAGGTGCCGTTGGCGTCTTGATCGTCTTGTACAAAAGGACTGTTGTTTAGCGTAAGCCTATTTTGCCATCCCACAGCGCCATTGAGTCGCATCGCATCGTACCACATTACTTCATTGCCTAAAGCTTCCGCTTGTGTGGTTAAGTCTCGGACGAAATCTTGCATTAATGCTGCAGTTGTGGCATTAGTCGCCGTTTCCTCATTGATAAACCACCCATCAAAATTATAATATTGCATCAGGGAAATCATCTTGGGAACTGCAACAAAATTGCCACCGCCGTCTTGCTCCAAGAAGTTCGTTAAAGTGGCAGTCGATCCTCCAAAAGCTGCAGGAGCAAAAAACACATTACCGAAAACCTTCACGCCGTTTTTGTGTGCTGCATTAACCCATGGCGACGACGGTAATTGAATGGTTTGCGAAGCGGTACCACCAAACCAAACTAATTTGTCTATATAAGCCCAGTGCGTAAAATTGTATAAATTGAATTGATTTTGCTCCCCAAAATAATTCCCGAAATTATTCATTCCGTCTGGTAGGTAAGCAATTTTCATGTCGTTCGTTAAAGCGGAATTAAATTGCGTTGCCATATTGGTAAATCGCGGAGCGAGGTTAACCGTGGCAATCAAATCGGGAGAAGCCGTTGGTCCAGATGATGTCCATTGCTTTAATTCGTCAACCGTAAGTATATATGGCGCGGTATTGACGATTTGTGCAAATGAAGGAAGTCTGAACAGCAATAAGGCTAATAGTATAATTTTTCTCAAAATGTTATTGTTTTAAAATTAGTAGAGCATCGTAAAAGTAAAAAGAAAAACCGCTTCTTTCGAAACGGTTTTCACATTATTTTGCTTTCGCTTTTTCTAAAGCCTCGTTGTATTCTTCTTTTGCTTTTTCTTTCACATCATCTAAATCCTGTTTTGCTTCTGCCGATTTTTCTTTAAAGTCGGTTTTAAGCTTGTTCCAGGCAGTTTCAGCTTCGTCGGCTGTTTTCTGTGCAGCTTCCTGCGCCTTTTTGTCTCCTTTAGCTATCGCAGCCTTGAGATCTTCTTTGGCTTTTTCCCAATTGGCTTTCGCTTCGTTTGCTTCTATATCAGCAGTGCTCTCGACCGACGTCGCGGTTGTCGTTGTCGTAATCGTAGTATCGCCGACAATCTGATCAGTTGTCGTCGTTGCTACGGTTTCTTTTTTGCAAGATGCGAGTGCGAGTGCCCCGAAAAATGCAAGTGCTAAGATTTTGCTTGTTTTCATAGTCGTTTGAATTTAGAACCTAAAGATAAACAAAATCCAACAAAAAACCCTCACTTCTCAGCAAGGGTTTCGTATAATCTTAAGATCCTAAAATCTTATAATCTCATTTAGTATCTATAATATTCTGGTTTAAACGGACCTTTAACGTCAACGCCAATATAAGCTGCTTGATCGTCTCTTAAAGTTTCCAATTCAACACCTAGCTTAGCCAAATGTAAAGCAGCAACTTTTTCATCTAAATGTTTAGGTAACATATACACTTCGTTGTTGTAGTTCGCGCTGTTTTTCCACAATTCGATTTGAGCTAAAGTTTGGTTTGTAAACGAATTACTCATTACAAAACTCGGGTGTCCAGTAGCACAACCTAAGTTCACCAAACGACCTTCCGCTAAGATAAGAATGTCTTTTCCAGCGATGGTATATTTGTCTACTTGTGGTTTGATCTCCACTTTAGATGCTCCGTGATTTTTGTTCAACCAAGCCATATCAATTTCGTTGTCGAAGTGACCAATATTACAAACGATAGTTTTGTCTTTCATTTGTTCGAAGTGGCTTCCCAAAACGATGTCTTTATTTCCTGTTGTTGTAATAATGATATCAGCAGTCGCAATAACAGTGTTTAATTTTTTTACTTCAAATCCGTCCATTGCCGCTTGCAACGCACAAATAGGATCAATTTCAGTAACTGTTACGATAGAACCAGCACCTCTAAAAGAAGCCGCAGTTCCTTTACCCACATCACCATACCCACAAACGATTACTCTTTTTCCAGCCAACATAATGTCTGTTGCACGACGAACTGCATCTACTGCCGATTCTTTACAACCGTATTTGTTGTCAAATTTAGATTTAGTAACTGAGTCATTGACATTGATTGCCGGCATCACCAAAGTACCATTTTTCATTCTTTCGTACAATCTGTGAACACCAGTAGTCGTCTCCTCAGACAATCCTTTGATTCCTGGAACCAACTCTGGGAAACGGTCAAAAACCATATTGGTCAAATCTCCACCGTCATCCAAAATCATGTTCAACGGTTTTCTGTCTTCACCAAAGAACAATGTTTGCTCGATACACCAGTCAAAATCTTCTTCATTCAAACCTTTCCAAGCATAAACTTGAATTCCAGCAGCAGCAATTGCAGCAGCAGCTTGATCTTGGGTTGAGAAAATGTTACATGAACTCCAGGTAACTTCAGCACCCAAAGCAATTAGAGTTTCAATTAAAACCGCAGTTTGAATCGTCATGTGCAAACATCCTGCGATACGAGCACCTTTCAAAGGTTGTTCGTTTTTGTATTCCGCACGAAGCGCCATCAATCCTGGCATTTCAGCTTCTGCTAATTCGATTTCTTTTCTTCCCCAAGCCGCAAGAGAAATGTCTTTTACTTTGAAAGCCACATAAGGCATAGTAGTCGTACTCATTTATAGTATATTTGTATTGATAAATTTTGCGCAAAAGTAAACAATAACTTAGTATTTGAAAAGCATTTTTTAATATTTATGAGTTGTTTATTTACGTAAAGTTTTAAAAATCAATAAAATAATTTTTTATTAGAAGCTAATCCCGCTATCCGCTCATATCTTTTTTGTTTTTTGGTCACCCCGAGCATAGTCGAGGCGCTTCTCGTAAAAACAAAAAAGGATAACCGCTACTATCGGGGCTAAAAATCAGTAATTCATTCATGCCTTTACTTAAAACGATTTTTCACGATCATAGCACCGAAATCTTAGTTTGGAAAATTACCGAAACACTCGAGCAATTACTTTTAGAAGTGGTATTAAACGAAAAAAGCAAAGCACGTTTGGTAGGGATGAAGTCAGTTGCACACCAATGCGGTTTTCTGAGCGTAAGGAAATTATTGCAAGAAAAAGGCTATACAGATCACGATTTGTATTACGACGAATTCGGGAAACCGCATTTAAATGACGGTCGACATATTTCTATTTCTCATTCCCACGAATTTTCAACGATTATTTTAAGCGATAAAAACTGCGGCATCGATTTGGAAATGCAAAGACAAAAAATCATCACCATTGCTCATAAATTTGCAGCACACGAGTTTGAGTTTTTAAAAGATCTAAGCGAAAAGAACTATATTCGTCAATTGACTGTGATTTGGGGTGCTAAAGAAGCGGTTTTTAAAATACGAAACGAGGCGGGAATAAGCTTCAAAGACCACATTCATGTAGCTCCATTTAACATTGAAATGAAGCAGTCTGTTGCCTTGCTTAAATTTGGTTCGCTCAACCTAAACTACAAGATATTTTTTGAGGAAGTAGAACACTTTACACTCGTTTACGCCTTTCAACAATAATGAAAAACCTATACCAAGATATACTTAATGCTAAAGCAAATAACCAAAAGTTGTTGGCGATTCTTATTGACCCAGACAAAGTCGAATTGCATCAAATCGAAGCACTAGCTGAAAAAATAAACAAATCTCCAGCGACACATATTTTTGTTGGCGGGAGCAGTGTTGAAAATGCGATCGTAGACGATTTGATCCTGTTTTTCAAAAAAAGCACAGCGCTTCCTATTATTATCTTCCCCGGAAATCCGTCGCAAATATCTGGTAAAGCCGATGGTATTTTGTTCTTATCCCTGATATCTGGACGAAATCCAGATTATCTCATCGAGCATCAAGTTAATGCAGTGCCAATACTTAGAGAAACCAATTTAGAAATTATTCCCACAGGCTATATTTTGATTGAAAGCGGTGCAGAAACGGCCGTTGCACGAGTGAGTAAGACCAAGCCTTTAGACAGAGACAATCCAGATTATGTCATGCAAACCGCTCAAGCCGGCGCGCTTTTGGGAAAAAAATTAATCTACCTTGAAGCAGGAAGCGGTGCCCAACAATCTGTCCCTGCAAATATCATTGCCTTGGTGTCCAAAAATATATCAATACCGTTGATTGTTGGTGGAGGGATAAAAAAAATTCAAGAAATTCAATTGGCACACCAAGCTGGAGCAGATATCGTTGTCATTGGAACTGCTTTTGAGGAAAACCCAGACTTTTTTAACTAGTATGTCGATGGTAGATTTTTTCCTAGATTCCTATAAGGACGCTTCGATAACGCTAATAGCAATGGAGTTTCTAGCATTTTCTTTTGGAATTTGGAGTGTTTTGTTGGCTAAGAAGGTCAATATTTTGGTATATCCGACGGGCTTAGTAGCAACTGTTATTACAACTTATTTGCTCTATGTTGCAGGATATTTAGGAGATATGATATTGAATGGATATTTCTCTTTAATGAGCATTTACGGATGGTATCAATGGTCAAGTAAAAAAGAGAAGGTGGAGGCTATATTCATTTCTAGAACGACTTTAAAAGAAAAAACAATTGGCATTGTGTTGTTTTTTATCACAATTTTTGTAGTTTTCGGAATCTATAGTGCATTCCACTATCAAATTAAAATTGATAATTATATTGATATTCTAGCATCAGGAATTTTTTTTACAGCCATGTGGTATATGGCAATTAAAAAAATTGAAAGTTGGATACTTTGGATTATCGGCGATATTGTTGTGGTACCGTTATACGCCTATAGAGGGTTGGGAATGTTGGCGTTACAATATCTAATTTTTACAATTTTAGCTATTTCAGCTTATTTAGAATGGAAGAAAATCTTAAACAACAAGATTCAAACGTAATAAAAATAGCCTTGTTTGGTCCAGAATCGACAGGCAAGACGACATTAGCAAAGCAGTTAGCAGCTCATTTTAAAACGAATTGGGCTCCTGAGTTTGCGCGCGAATATTTAGAACAAAAGTTGAAAAAAGCAGGACAAATCTGTGAGCCTGAAGATTTGTTGCCTATTGCGATTGGTCAAACGACAACAGAAAACGAGGCGCTTTTAACAGCAAATCAATATTTGTTTTGTGATACTTGTTTGTTAGCCACAAAAGTATTTTCTGAAATCTACTATAATTTTTGCGATCCCACTTTAGAAGAAGCAGCACGCAGTCATCAATACGATTTATTCTTTCTAACAGACATTGATGTTCCGTGGGAAAAAGATTTGTTGCGAGACAGACCAAAAGGACGAGGAGAAATATTTCAAACATTTAGGTCGGCGCTGATCGAAAATGACAAGCCATACATTACACTTCGAGGCGATGCTGAGACTAGATTCCAAAATGCAGTTGCAATAATTGAAGATTTTTTTAGAGCCAAATCAATCGGATTTAGTTCCCATGACTTTGTTCATGTTTACAAGAAGAACATTCAATTGCAAACTATAAAAGAGCATTTGGAGCTTTTTTGCAATGGAATTGAGAAAACAAATATTGCAAGACCGGCAGTAATTAATGACGGAATTGTAAAATTAACTGACAATCAATTTGGGGATTATGCGTCCTACTTTGACAATAGCAAAGAAAATCTGAAACTCATAAAATTTGTTCCAGCATCGGGAGCGGCAAGTAGAATGTTTAAGTTCCTGAATGAGTTTTTGATTGAATTTGATATAGAAAATGACACAATTAACAGCTATATCAACAAAACACATACGGCAAATCTTTCAGTTTTTCTCGCAGGAATAGATAAATTTCCTTTTTTCGAGACAATAAGAACTATTCTAAAAGAACTATATTCCGATTATTCTTCGTGGAGTAGCGACAAGAAGTACTACTATTTTATCAAGTTGCTTTTAGATCCGGAGTATTTTAATTTCAGCAGTAAGCCAAAGGCGATTTTGCCATTCCATAAATATTCAACTCACACGGCAACACCTATTGAAGAACATTTGAATGAAGCTGCGTTGTATTGTTCATCGAATGGGGTTGCAAATTTACATTTTACGATTTCAGAAATTCATAAGTCTCAGTTTGAAAAAATTATTGAGAATGAAGTAAAAAAAGTTGAAGACAAATTCGACACCAAAATCAATATTGAATTTTCATTTCAGAACGCTTCAACGGATACACTTGCGGTAACCTTAGATAATATGCCGTTCAGGAATAGTGCAGGTAGTTTAGTTTTTCGTCCAGCTGGCCACGGAGCTTTACTCGAAAATCTAAGTAATATCAATGCGGATATTATTTTCATAAAAAATATTGACAATGTTATTCAAAATCACATTGATATAATTTCATTGTATAAAAAAGCGCTAGCAGGATATTTATTAGAAAAACAAAAATGGATATTTGAAATTTTGTATCAAATAGACGATAAGACTCTAAAGGAAGAGGAACTAGATGGTTTAGTTGACGCTCTTAAGAATGAACTGAATATTATTGTTTTAGAAGATTTTTCGAAGTATACATTTGAGAATAAAATCGAACAAATCCACAAACTGTTACACCGACCGATTAGAGTTTGTGGAATGGTTAAAAATGAAGGAGAACCCGGTGGCGGCCCATTCTGGACTATTGATAGCAAGGGACGTTTCTCCTTGCAGATTGTTGAAAGTTCGCAAATCGATGTGGAAAACTCCGCACAAGCAAGAATATTCTCTAATGCGACACATTTTAATCCAGTCGATCTTGTTTGTTCCATAAAAAATTATCGAGGAAATAAATTTGACCTCAATAAGTTTGTTGATCATCAAAGCGGATTTATAGTGGCGAAAAATAAAAACGGTATCGATATTAAAGCCTATGAATTACCTGGACTTTGGAATGGTTCGATGGCGGAGTGGATTGCCATTTTTATAGAAGTGCCGTTGATTACTTTTAATCCTGTGAAGACGGTAAACGATCTTCTAAAACCTGCTCATCAGCCGCAATAATGGATGTAGACAAAATCAAATCAGAATTGAGTTATAAAGCAGTCCGAAGTTCGGGAGCTGGCGGTCAAAATGTGAATAAAGTATCCTCAAAGGTAATCTTGACTTTTGATATTCATCAATCTAATGGACTGTCAAATAGCGAAAAGGAATTGCTCAAATCTAAATTAAAACCTAGGTTAACTTCTGAATATATTTTGATGTTGAATGGTGAAGAAGATAGAAGTCAACTAAAAAATAAAGCGCTAGTCACTAAAAGATTTTTTGAGATCCTAAAAATCGCATTGACAATACCAAAACAGAGAAAAGCTACTAAAATTCCCCGGTCCGTCATTGAAAAAAGAATCAAAGCAAAACGCAACAATTCAATTATTAAGCGAAATCGAAAACGTCCTGAGTTTTAGTTTTTTTAATTCATCAGATTAAGTTTGGAAATTTAATTTAATGCATTACTTTTGCTCTGTCTCAAAGGGGTGCTCTAAATAACGAGCTGAGATTATACCCATCGAACCTGAACAGGTAATGCTGTTAAGGGAAGACCGATTGTAGCCGAAATGTCAATTAGTTATTCTAGCGAAATGTAAGAAAGTCGTAACTAATAATTTCACTGCAAAAAGTCAGAACAATCAATGTTAATTTAACAAAGAATAATTCCCCCTTTTATTCGTATTTAATCACGAATGAAAAAGTCTGTATCAAAATTCTTAACACAACAAAAATTTGTTGTTGCTTTTCTTCTTCTATCCATTGGCGCATTTTCTCAAGTACAGCTTAATGACTCCACCAAAGTAACTGCTTTAGCTGAAGTTTTGGTTTCGGCGATTCGAAGCACTTCAAAGACGCCAATCAGTTTTACCAATTTGACTAAGCAGGAAATTGCGCCGAGAAATCTTGGACAGGATATTCCTATTTTACTCAATTTTATGCCTTCCGTAGTTACGACCTCCGATGCGGGGAATGGTGTTGGCTACACCGGAATTAGAGTAAGAGGAAGTGATGCGACAAGAGTCAACGTTACTATTAACGGCGTTCCTTATAATGATTCGGAAAGTCACGGAACTTTTTGGGTAAATATGCCTGATTTTGCATCTTCTGTCGAGAGTGTGCAACTCCAACGAGGAGTCGGAACATCAACCAATGGATCGGGAGCCTTCGGGGCTAGTTTGAATTTAGTAACCGATAATTTTTCGAAAGAAAGTACCGCTGAAATTTCAAATTCCTATGGAAGTTTTAATACGCACAAACATACTTTAAAGTTTAGCACCGGATTATTAAACGGTAATTTTGAAATGTCTGGACGAGTATCAAGTATCAACTCACAAGGTTATGTTGATCGCGCTAATTCTGATTTGAAATCGTATTTCATTCAAGGAACTTATGTTGGTAAAACTACCCTCATAAAAGGTTTGCTTTTTGGCGGAAAAGAGAAAACATATCAATCTTGGTACGGTGTCGATGCGCAAACGCTGGTTAGTGATAGAACCTTTAATTACGCTGGTATTTATGCAGACGAGATGGGAAACACAAGGTTCTATGAAAATCAAACAGATAACTATCAGCAACATCATTTTCAACTCCATTGGAACGAAAAAATAAATACAAATTGGTCAAGTAACCTCGCGCTGCATTACACCAAAGGCAATGGCTATTATGAAGAATATGTAGAAGACCAATTTTTTTCAGATTATGGATTAACTGCGGCGCAAAACATAACCTTTACTGACTTGGTAAGGCGAAAGTGGCTGGACAATGATTTCTTCGGGACAACTTTCTCAATCGATTATAAGAAGGAGAAAGTGGAGATGCTTTTTGGCGGGAGTTGGAACAAGTATTTTGGAGATCATTTTGGACAAGTAATTTGGACAAAAATTGCAACACCAACGGATTTGCGAAATAAGTATTATGAAAATACGGCAACTAAAATTGATGGGACTGCATTTTTAAAGGTGAACTATCAGTTATTTCAAAAATGGAATTTATTCACTGACATTCAATATCGAAGCGTAAATTACATTGCTGATGGAGTCCAACCAAACGTTGTAGACGATGTGTTTACTTTCCTTAACCCAAAAGCTGGAGTGACTTTTTCACTAAACAAGACAAATTCTCTTTACCTTTCATACGCTAAAGCCAATCGCGAACCAAATAGAACAGATTACGAGAATGGCGTTCCAAATTCGGAAAGCCTGGATGACTTCGAATTAGGATGGCGGCACGAAAGACAAAAAATAAAATGGAATGTGAACATTTACTTGATGCGCTATAAAAATCAACTCGTTTTAACGGGTGAGTTGGATGCGGTTGGAAATCCGATTAGAACTAACGCTGGCAAGAGTTACCGATTGGGTTGTGAGATGGAACTTGCTTTTCGAATTACTAAAATGTTAAGTTATCAAGGCAATCTGACTTTGAGTGAAAACACAATTAAAGGAGAAAAAGGAGGAAACGATAAACAAATTGCCTTTTCTCCATCGGTTATTTCAAGTAATATGTTGCGTTTTCAACCAACAAAGAGAATCAGCATTAGTTGGTTGCAAAAGTATGTTGGAGAACAATATATGAATAATGTTGAATCAGTAGAATCTAAATTGGGAAGTTATGCAACGCATGATCTCAATCTTTCATGGGAAATTGTTCCGAAAAAGATCTTTAAATCAATTGTTTTCAATGGATTGGTCAACAATATATTTGACAAAGAATATGTTTCAAATGGCGCTGATTATGGAGGTGGCGCGATATATTATTATCCGCAGGCTGGAATTAATTTCTTGACTGGATTGACGTTATTATTCTAATTGTAAACGCGAATAGTATTGTTTCCCAACGCTTCTACTCGATAATTGACTAATGGATACGTAGCATTTTGTCCAATTCCAGTGAATAAACTGTAAAGAATTCCATCGTCGCAATTGCATTTCCCATTCGACCCAGAAACAGTAAGTTTGGAGCAGGCGGTTGGCGCCTGATTAGGACAATTGCCATTCCAAGCATTATATTGATTGTCTGAAATTTTCATGATGAGTAGGTGTATGTCGCCTTCAATTGTAATCGGGATAGGATTTATTGGAGTAAGTAGCCCGCTATAGCTTGGTAAATTCAAATTAAGAACGACAGAAAATCCATAATTTGGTAAGTATGGGTTGTTGGTTCTTCTAGTAGAGTCTTTTTCACAACTAGCTAATAATGCCAGTAAGAAAAATGCAAAAAGAAATTTCTTCATGTGTAAAAAAGAATGAATTAATAGCGGTAACAAATATAAATTATTTAAATTTGGCTTTGTATTGGTTAACATATAATTATTAAGTAATAAGAAATATATTATCTTTGCCAACAAGGAATCCCGTCGAGATGGGATTTTTTCTATTTATATAAATGACGGAAATTATGAGCGCAGTATCCTATTACACAGCAGAAGGACTTAAAAAATTAAGAGAAGAATTAGATTATTTGAAGAGCGTGGCGCGTCCTAAAGCCTCGCAAGATATAGCAGACGCAAGAGACAAAGGAGATTTGTCTGAAAATGCAGAATACGACGCTGCAAAAGAAGCGCAAGGCCTGCTTGAAATGCGTATTTCTAAATTGGAGGAGGTACATTCCAATGCGCGACTGATTGATGAGTCGCAGTTGGACGTTTCTAAAGCATTGGTGCTTTCTAACGTAAAGATTAAGAATCAGTCAAACGGAATTGAAATGAAGTATACTTTGGTGGCAGAAAGCGAGGCAGATTTGAAATCGGGGAAAATATCAGTTACTTCTCCGATTGGAAAAGGATTGCTTGGAAAATCAGTCGGAGATGTTGCAGAAATTACGGTTCCCAATGGTGTGCTAAAGTTTGAGGTTTTAGAAATTTCTAGAGACTAATTAATATGTCTACTATCTTTACAAAGATTGTAAAAGGAGAAATTCCTTGTTATAAAGTGGCAGAAGACGAGCGTTTTTTAGCTTTTTTGGATGTTAACCCAAACGCAAAAGGTCATACATTGTGTATTCCTAAGAAAGAGACTAATAAGATTTTTGATATTGCGGACTCGGAATATGCAGCATTGCTGTTGTTTTCAAAAAAAGTAGCTATCGCTTTAGAAAAAACAATTCCTTGCAAAAGGATTGGAATGGCAGTAATCGGTTTAGAAGTACCACACGCTCATGTCCATTTAATTCCGCTAAACGAAATGGATGAAATGCGTTTTCACAACAAAGTAAAAATGACTCCAGTTGAATTCGAATCTTTAGCGAAAAGCATACAGTCAAATCTATAAAATCAGGAAATTAATTTGCCGTCAATTCATGAATTTTCGGCATTTTTTACTCCTTTTTTTCAAAACTTACCTGCATCGTTGTTCCTTTATTCAATTCTGAACTTAAGACTTTTATTTTGCCTTTGTGGTATTCTTCTACTATTCGTTTAGTCAAAGACAAACCTAACCCCCAACCACGTTTCTTAGTAGTAAAACCGGGTTCAAAAACACTTTTGAATTGGTTTTTAGGGATTCCTTTTCCGGTATCTGACACCTTAATTTTTACAAATTTTCCGTCGTCTTCAATCACAACTGCCAATTTCCCCTTTCCTCTCATCGCATCAATGGCATTTTTAACTAAGTTTTCAATAGTCCAACTATGCAAAGCTGGGTTTAATGAAACTAGAATGGGTATCTTGGGAGCATTAAAGGAGAACGATACTTGTTTTGAAAATCGGGATTGCAAATAATCATAGGAGTCTAATGTCTCTTGAACGATATCTTTCGTCTCCAAAATAGGTTCGGAGCCAATTTTCGAGAATCTATCCGTAATGGTTTGCAAACGAGTAATGTCCTTTTCGATTTCAAAAATGGTTGTCGGATCAACATGATCGGCTTTCATGATTTCAAGCCAACCGATTAAAGAAGAAAGCGGTGTTCCAATTTGATGTGCAGTTTCTTTTGCCATTCCTGCCCATAACTTATTTTGAGTAGCCATCTTAGTGCTCTTATAGAAATTGTACACCAAGGCACCAAAAAGCACAATAATGAGCACCAAAGCTATAGGGTAATATTTTAATTTATTCAACAGCGAGGAATCACCATAATACAGATATTGGTATTTTCCGCTAATGTATTCGATGACAATCGGATCGTTTTGATTTTTTAGTTGCGTAAGTAATGCCGAAGACTTTTTTTTGTCATTTAGAATTTCACTGTCTATGTTTTTTGTGCTAAGAATCACGTCGTTTTCGGTCAGTATAATAGGAATTCTTGCGTTCTGAATTATCTTTAAGGGTAGCTCAATATCTGTATTAACGTCAGCATTGTTAAGTGTCTTTTGAGCTTCTGCCCAATGTTGCATTTTAGTGCGCTCTTCATTCTTAAAAATTTGAAAAAACGTATAGGTATTCCAAAGTATCAAAATTATGATCACAAACGATGCTGTGATTAAGACCCAGCGCATTAGATTTTTATGATTTGAAAACTGCATTTAGATAAATTTGTGGGAATAAATATAAAGAAATAATTGGCGTAAGCTGAGAAAATAAAGTGGGGATCTGAAGATTCAAAAAAAAAGGCCTAAACAACAATTTGTTTAAGCCTGATTCTTTTTCATTTAGGATGTTATTTTTTGATTATTCGTTGTGTTTCTTCGTCACCGTTCTTAAATTTTAGTTGAATAAAATAAATTCCGGAAGTAAGACTTCTCAGGTCAATGCCACTTTCTGTAGATTTGCCTTCCTGCAAAATGGTTCCTTGTATGGACATTATTTTATAGTCTTGAATTTCAAATTGTGAACTTACTTGAAGAATGTCAGCAACTGGGTTTGGAAATAAAATCGCGCTAAAGGAAGTGTCGTTGTTCTCTCTAATTCGAGGAGCCGCTCCCCATGTATAAGAGTAGCCATCGGTTTTGTTTAATAAATCAGCAGTTTGATTTCCTGTGCCACTAGATCCGTTATTGAATACAATATTTACAGACGTTGGTCCAGTAATAGTATACTTGTAAAATCCATTAGTGTCTGCTGTCATTGTCATACCTGGCCATGTGGCGTTCGCAATGCTGCCAGTAGGAACCGCGTTCCAATAATGAATTTTCGGAGCAGTTGTCCAAGAAGTAGGCGGTTTAAAATAGACCGTCATTGTTGTTGGACAGCGATTTGCAGGTGCCGAAGCCAGCCAACCGGAATCATAGAATCGCGTCCCTGCTGTTGCATTTAAATCGGCGGTTTGTGATGTTCCGTCGTTAAATATCAAATTCGTAGCAGTTACGGTTGAAGGGAATGTGAATTTATACCAACTTCCACAATCTACTGTCATCGCTACTCCAGGCCAAGTTACTGCAGGAGCAGTTCCTGTTGTTCCCCAATAATAAATCTTAACGGCCGAATTCCAATTGGTGGGTTTTTTGAAATATACTGCAAATGGCGTTGGATTTGAAAAACTATAAATTTCCGTTCTTATCGTGGAAGATGTTCCTGCTGTGTTTCGAACAAATGCTTTTAATGTGGTTGTCGCCGTTATAGTTAATGATTTCGACCCTATTGACGATAGTGATGAAGTCGTTGGCGTCGCCCCATTTAACGTGTAATATATAGTTGAAGTGCTATTATTGGCAGTCAAAACAACATTTACGGAATTGCCACTTACAAAAGCTCCTCCAGTTGGCGTAATTGCTAGACTAGGAACATCAGCTACCACTACTTTTTCCCATATTGCATAGTCGGTACCAGAAGTTTTTAATATCCAACCTGTTCCGGGATTCCACAAACCTGGACCTATTTTCACAACTACTTTATTATCAATGGTTGCAGAATAGAAAGTAGTTGAATTGGTTACAACAACAGAACTATATGCGTTGATGCCGTTATTTTTTCGTATCGCCATTATTTTATCGATGGCCAATTGATTTCCTGCATAATTGACAGTAACGCCATCTTTACTATAGCTTCCGCCGTAATAATGTGGAAAGAATACACATGGAATTCCTGGATGGGTAAGAATATATGCATAACCTTTCATAATGTTAGCACTAGATACAAAACTTCCAGGTTTTACAAATGTATCATGATTGTCAATAAAAGTAACTGCTTTATCCGCAAAACCAAATTGTCCAGCTAAGCCTGGAAAACCTGCCAAAGCCCCATAATTACCATTATTAATCGCAGGTTGTAATGCGTTATAGTATAAAGAAAAATCAAAGGCAGCAGATCGATTGCCAGTACCGTTTATCCAAGATTTTAAGTTGTTGGTGTTTCCATCCCAATATTCGCCGACAGAAGCGTAAGGTGAAGAAGAATTAATATAGTCTCCAAAATAACTAGCCGAAAATCCTTTCGCTACATCCCATCGCCAGCTATCGAATCCTAGCGCTTTGAGACGTGTTAAGTACTCTCTAACTCCATTTTGAACTTGTAAGTTAGTATGATCTAAGTCTCGACCGCCATTAAAATCTTCACCAGTATCAGGAGTACCACATGGTCTAACGCCGGTAATGGTGCCGAAATTAGCTTCGTCATTGCTTGTAATAGAATGACAATCCCATGTTGGATTTGTAAAATCAGTCCAGTTTGTTGTTCCTCCTCGATGATTCACTACGATATCCGCCATGGGGTGAATTCTTGGCGTACTTGTGTTGAATGCAGTCAATAATGCTCGCAATTGCGCTTCAGAGCCATAACTGGTTTGAGAAAAATTAAAGAGTTCAGTTGGAATATAGCCGACACCTCCAGTTGACTTACTCGGTGGTGGTAACCAAATGACATTGAAGCCAGCAGTCGCATAACTGGGCGCACGATTTTTCAAATAATTGTATAGACCGCCTTCGCTTGATACTGAAGACTGAGTATGTACGTCCCATCCAAATGCCTGAAGCATAATATCATTGATGTTTGCTGCTGATTGAGCACTCATTCTGGAAGCAAAGAGAGTGCTAAAAATCAAAACTAAAAAGGCAACCTTTTTTAAAGATAAATTTGTTTTCATTATTCTATTGGGTTAAGTTAACAATATGAAATTAACAATTAAATTTAAATATTCTTAAAGTTTGACTTAAATTTCGGGTTTGTATTTTATAAAATCATAACGAAATCGATATAGTTGTACAAATTGTGAATAAGTATATTATTAATTCTTAAAGCGATTTACCTGAAATTTATGAGGAGATAAACGAGTATCAATGTTCGGTCATTCAACAGGATATATCTAATACTTTTCAACAAACGGTCATCTTATCAACAGCATTCAGCATGGCGTATTCCTATTTGCTATTTTTGCTCAAATCAGTCGACCTACCTACTATATGTTAAGCATTGAACCAAAAGATCTTACTCCTGCAAAATTGCAAGGTTATCTGCAAAGTGCGGTTGCGCCCAGACCTATCGCATTTGCTAGTACAATGAGCGCCAGTGGCAAACCGAATCTTTCACCGTTCAGTTTTTTCAATGTCTTTAGTTCTAATCCGCCAATACTTATTTTTTCTCCAGCGAGACGTGTGCGAGACAATACAATAAAGCATACGCTAATCAATGCCGAGGCAACAAAGGAAGTTGTTATTAATGTGGTTAATTTTGATATAGTTCAACAAACTTCATTATCTAGTACAGAGTATGCAGATGGTGTCAACGAGTTTCTGAAGTCGGGATTGACGCAAATCCCTTCTGATATTGTAAAACCTTATCGCGTCAAAGAATCTCCGGTTCAATTTGAGTGTAAAGTCAATCAAATTATTGCCTTAGGAACTGGCGGTGGCGCAGGAAATTTAGTTATCTGCGAAGTACTCAAAATCCATATCGACGAAAGAATAGTAGACGAAAATGGCGCCATTGATCAGCATAAAATTGATTTGGTATCAAGGTTGGGGAATAATTGGTATTCTCGCTCAAATCAAGGATTGTTTGAAGTGCCAAAACCTATAGCAAATCTAGGAATTGGAGTTGATGCTATTCCAAATTTTATCAAGAAAAGCAGCGTTTTTGACGGGAATGACCTCGGGATGTTGGGCAATATTGAAGCCTTGCCTACAAGCCAAGAAGTTGCTATATTTGTTGAGAAGAATTTTGCTGTTAAAGGTGTTTTGAGCGCAGATGATGACATGAAAATACATCTTAAAGCAAAAGAATATTTAAACCAAAACGACGTGCTTTCTGCTTGGAAAGTACTGTTAGCTAATGCAGTTTCAAAAGAATAATAAACATTTAAAATTTAGAAGATGGAAGTTACAGGAAAAATTAAAGTGGTTGGAGCAGAACAACAAGTAAGTCCAACATTTAAAAAGAGAGAGTTAGTGGTTACAACAGATGAGCAGTATCCACAAAGTATAATGATTGAATTTGTTCAAGATAAAATTGATTTGTTAAATAATCTAGCAGTTGGTGAAAATGTAAAAGTTTCAATCAATTTAGGTGGAAGAGAATGGGTTAACCCACAAGGAGAAACCAAATATTTTAATTCAATAAAAGGTTGGAGAATCGAAAAAATGCAATCAGAGGCAACAGTAAGTTCTGCTCCGCCAATGCCAGCTGCACAAGCATTCGAACCAGCAGCAAGCTTTACCGAAGAAGAACATGATGACTTGCCATTCTAAAGTAAAGGAGTAAGTAGTCAAATAAAAAAAACCAAAATCAGAGATTAGTATGCGCTAGTTTCTGATTTTTTGTTTAGTAGATTGTCATTAATTCGATTCAATTATGTATCGCTTAACAAATGAGTTGTATTTCCCGCCAGTTGATTCTGCTTCAACAGAAGGAATACTTGCTTTCGGTGGCGACTTATCTCCGGAGCGTTTACTGTTGGCATATAGAAGCGGTATTTTCCCGTGGTTTAATATTGACGAGCCCATCATTTGGTGGTCACCTGACCCAAGAATGGTTTTGTATTTAGACGAATTTAAAGTCTCAAAAAGCATGAGAAGGCTATTAAATCGGAATGTTTTCAAAGTTACCTTTAACCAAAATTTTTCTGCCGTTATCAGAAATTGTCAAAAGATTGTTCGACCGGGACAAGACGGCACATGGATTTCCGAACAAATGATAAGTACGTACGAAAAACTGCACGAACTGGGTCACGCTATGTCGGTTGAAGTTTGGCAAGATGAAGTATTGGTTGGCGGTTTGTACGGTGTTGATTTAGGACATGTATTCTGTGGTGAAAGTATGTTTTCTCGGGTTTCTAATGCGTCGAAAGTGGCATTTGTTTCGTTAGTGAACCATTTAAAGTCAAATCATTATCAGTTGTTGGATTGTCAAGTTTATAATGAACACCTAGCCAGTTTAGGATGTCGTGAAATAAATAGAGATGATTTTATCAAACTCATAAAAATGACTGCTTAACTCATAATTTTTAAATTAAGCCCCTTTTTTTATGCCGCTCATAAGTATATTTGAATAAAATTATTAATTTATACGTCATGAAAATAGGGGTTCCTAAAGAAATTAAAAATAATGAAAGCAGAGTTGGTTTGACGCCGGCAGGCGTTTTTGAATTGGTTAAAAACCATCACTCGGTATATATTCAAAATGGCGCTGGCATTGGAAGTGGTTTTTCCGATGAAGATTATGCAAGTGCGGGAGCCGAATTGTTTTCGACTAATGCAGAAATCTATGCGAATTGCGATATGATTGTTAAGGTTAAAGAGCCAATCGCTGAGGAATATGCTTTAATTCGACCCAATCAAATTCTATTCACTTATTTCCATTTTGCCTCAAGTAAAGAACTAACTGCAGCAATGATTGCCTCAAAGGCGATTTGTATTGCGTACGAAACCGTCGAAGATGAAGATGGCACGTTACCCTTATTGACTCCAATGTCGGAGGTGGCAGGTAGGATGGCTATTCAACAAGGGGCCAAATATCTGGAAAAACCGATCAAGGGAAGAGGTATTTTGCTCGGTGGAGTGCCTGGTGTTCCTCCAGGACGTGTTCTGGTTTTAGGCGCTGGTGTAGTCGGAATACAAGCTGCGAAAATGGCTGCTGGTCTCGGCGCACATGTGACGATTTTAGACATTAATATGAAGCGACTTCGATATGTAAATGATGTCATGCCAAGTCATGTTGTGACTGAATTTTCGAGCGAGTACAATATTCGACGTCACATCAAAGATCACGATTTGATTGTAGGTGCGGTACTTGTAATAGGAGGAAAAGCACCGAAGTTGATCACCAAAGATATGTTGAAATTGATGCGCCCTGGAACGGTTATGGTCGATGTCGCTGTTGATCAAGGGGGTTGTTTTGAAACCACAAAACCCACGACTCATGAAAATCCAACCTATATTATTGATGATGTGGTTCATTATTGCGTGACCAATATGCCTGGAGCTGTTCCGTATACTTCAACATTAGCATTAACGAACGTTACCTTGCCGTATGTTTTGAAATTGGCAAATCTAGGATGGGAGAAGGCAACGGATGTGAACAAGGATCTTTACAAAGGGTTGAACATTGTCAAAGGAGTAGTTGTTTATAACGGAATTGCAGTCTAAGTTATTGATTTCTTTTCCAGCAGTCAGCCACGTGATCATTGACCATTCCGGTGGCTTGCATATGCGCGTAGACGACTGTGGTTCCCACAAACTTAAAGCCTCTTTTCTTAAGATCTTTGCTAATTGAATCTGATACGGAAGTAGTAGCTTGAATGTCCCTCAAAGATTTGAGTTGACTTTCGATGGGCTTGTGGTCGACAAAAGCCCAAATGTACTTAGAGAAACTTCCAAATTCTTCTTGTACTTTCATAAAAGCAATAGCATTAGAAATGGTGCCTCGGATTTTTAGTCGATTCCGAATTATTCCGGCATCGAGTAACAATTGTTGCACTTTGTCTTCGTCATATTGTGCAATTTTTTGATAATCGAATTGGTCAAATGCACTGCGAAAGTTCTCTCTTTTGCGCAAAATGGTATACCAACTCAGACCAGCTTGGAAAGTTTCTAAGACTAAAAATTCAAATAACGTGGCATCATCATATACTGGATTTCCCCATTCGTTATCATGGTATTCTCGGTATAGATCATCTTTTTCGCACCAAGCACATCTTATCTTTGTGTCCATAATTATTAGCTGTTTATATATTTTCCGATGAGGTAATGTCCAAGATAAATTAACGGAGTCAGTAAAATAGCGATGATCAATTTCACAAAATACCCAGTAAAAGCTGACACAATAAAAACATCGGTTGTCATTTTTCCTGTCATCCAAAAGGCGATTCCGAGCACAATGAAACTGTCAAAAAGTTGCGATATTACGGTTGAACCTGTGCTTCGCAACCAAATCATCCTATTGCCTGTTCTGTTTTTAACAAAGTGAAAAATCGTGACGTCGATGAGTTGTGAAACCAAAAATGCAGTAATACTTCCGACAATAATCCACATACTTTGACCAAAAACTGCCGTGAATTGGCTATCAGTAATCAGATTCTCTCCCCGAACTGCTGGGATTTTTAAAGCAACGTAAAGCAATACAAAACAATAAGTAATCAAAGCGGCAGTGATCAACGAGAGTTTTTTGACGCCTTTTTCACCAAAGTATTCATTAATTAGATCTGTACTAATAAATACAATGGGCCACGGAAGAATTCCAATGCTCATCACTGCATTACCGACATGGATAAGTTTTCCGCCTATGAGTTCAGCGACAATCGCATTGGTAATAAAGATACCTGCGAGTACAACATATACGATGTCTTTCTTTGATTTAAACATATTTAAATTTAGTGAAAGGAAGATTCATTTTAATTAAAAAAAAACCTCGAGTCAGTAACGAAACGAGGTTTTTTTTCTGGCAGAAGCAATTAGCGTCCCCAACCAATAATATTATAAACTTGCGTTTTTGGTTGACCCTTACCAAAGGCAACACCCACATCTCTCCATGCTTTTATTGCATCTCTTTTAAGATTAACTTCCGTCTCTAATTTGTAATTCCATTCACGTTTGTCAATCTCTAGAACACGTTTGCCAATTTTATCATTAAGGGCTTTCGCATCTTTGTAGCATGATGCTTCAGGATCTATTGAGGCCAAGATGCCTCCCACTTCGTTGGCAGTTTCCCATGATTGATTAGCATTCCACTTACTATTAGCATCAGCCATTTTCACTTTACAATCTCTTTCAATTAACTTCTTGAACATTGGTCCAATTACAGTTAGTGTTTTGTTATAACATTCCGTACATTCTTCAGGAATAGAGGTCAATTTAAACATGGCCTCTTCATATTTAAATTGAGTAGCGAGGCCATTAGCTTCATTGATAATTTGTGTACAACGTGCATTGTAGAAGTCAATTATTTTTGTTTTGGCACCAGCAATAAAACTTTGAACGCCAGCATCATTGGGCTTAATGTTTTTGATGGCATCCATGTATGCTTTGTTTTCATTAATACCAACGCCTTTTACAGTAATTGTGTGGCTTGCGTATTTTTTATTATCAAAACCATCTCCTATAAACAAGTTCACATTTAGTGTTAATGCAGTCATTGGAGGAGCTGTTGCAAGAACATCTTTAGTAGCCACATCAATGTTAGGGACAATAATGAATCTTGAAAGATATCCTGATCCAGAAATTCCATTAGCAGATATAAGTTGATTCAACTTGTTAGATAACATATTGGCAGCACCAGCAGGCAAACCTTCTATCTGTTCAGGGATATAAGGTGTGATGGTAATTCTACCTAGTGAACCAGCACTAGTAGACGATTCCTGTGCCAATGTCAAGTTCGCAAATCCCAATACTGTAATCAAACAGAAAGCGATTTTTGTAATTAAATTTTTCATATTTCTTTATTTTTATTTTTCACCTAGAACAATAACTGCCTGCCCTAAACCTTTCATCATTAATTTATTTGGAATACTATAAGGTGCGTTTTTCAAGAAAGTTTGCAGTCCTTTTACGAAACCTCTTGCATCAGTTGCTTTTCCAGAAGCATCATAGAGTGGAATTCTAACTTGCTCGTACAATTGCATTCCTTCCGTAGAGTCACTTAAACTATACCTTCCTTTAACGGTGTTAGCAGTCATCCAATCTTCTATAACTGTTCCTAGCTCTTTACCATCAATTTCTTTTTCTAAATCGTCAGCCCATGAGTCGAATTTCTTGATTCGAACGATGATTTCACGACCATTTTCGAACATGTCGTTGAAATGGTTTTGAAGCTGCGCGTTAAAATTATCGATGTGAGCTAATACGGCTTCTTCTAATAGGATTGGTAGTTCAGAAGAAAACGAAGGAGCTCCTGTGCCGGTGGCACTTGCAACTTGTTTATCTGTATAAGCGTCTAATCCTTTCAACGTAAAAGTAACCGATTTTTTTGGCCCAGTTGCATTGATTGTATAAGTCAATTCAATGATGATATCTGCTTTTGCTACCTTTTTCAATTTATCGATTGGAGTTTCAGCGACACCGGCTCCTGATTTTGAACTTAACATGGCGTTTTCTGCGCTTTCAGACTCTAATGTTTTGATAGCCGCCGCCATATCTTTGAGCGGAAAACCACGGTCTGCCATCAATCCATTGATTTTTGTAATCACCTGTACTAAGCCAGCATTCTCTTGAAAGGCTTTTTTATAGTTAGGATATTTAACTTCTGTACCTTGGTTATTAGCTTTATCCATATAACCGTTAGTGTTACACCACACATCACTAGGAACCACCATAATCGTTGGTTTTTTAGCTTGTCCAAATGCAAGGCTTACGAAAAGAATCGTCAAAAAGACGAAACTGCTTTTACTAGTTATTTTTTTCATCATGCTTATTTATAGATTATTTTGGAATAATGCCGTCGGCAATCAATTTTTGTTTTAATTCGGATCGAAGTACACGAACGATAAAACCATTGGTAACACTTCCTCTACCTCTTTTACGATCACGACTCAATTTGTCGCCAATTCGCTCATCTTTAAGTGAAATGAAATCTCTGTATTCGCCACCATCAGTGAAAAATTTATTGAAGTAATCTTCGTATTTTTCCTGTGCATTAACTTCATAAATTAATGGTCTTTGCTGACATTCTTGTTTCCCCTCTAGAAGTCCGAAAAAAAGTATGTCTCTAATTGCATTTTTCTTTGCTTGCTCTACAGCATCGCTACGATTTCGTCCATTACCCCATGCTTTTACCGTTTGTGAGCCATCTCCTTCAACGCCCATACATTCGGTTTTATAGCCATAATTACCTGCAAGTTTCTTCTGAGCGAAAATCGAAGGAATCGATATTAGAAGAGCAAGTGTTATCAATAGTGTTTTCATTGTTTATTTTTTTTGAGATTAGAACCCGGATGTTAAACCTTTAATAATACCAGCAGCTTCAAGATCTTTTCGTAAAGCATCTTTGGAAACTGAAACTAGTACACCAATTTTATACTCTTTCCCGACTTTTACTCTATCGCCAGCTTCCACATTTCCGTCTCCAGATTCGGAAACATATTTCATAAATTTCCCACCTTCTTCAAAGAATGGATCAAAGAAATCTGCTTTTTCTTCTTCAATACCTGGGCTTGATGCCAAAGGTCTTTGAGAAGTACATCCTTGACCGCCACCTGAAAATCCTTTAAAAATAACGCCGTGTATTGCATTTTTCTTTGCTTGTGTTGTGGCTACTTTTGGGTTTTTCGAATAGGACCATACCTTAATTAGGTACATTCCATCTTTACCAATTCCAGCACATTCTATTTCGTAGCGCCACTCTCTCGTTGCTTTATCCGCTTTTCTTTGTCTGCCTGCCGATTGAGCAAAAGCCATTGAGCTCAATGCTATAAGCATCAAAGTAATTATGTTTTTTGTTTTCATATTAAAATTTATTAAAGATTATTATTTTCCTTTCTTTTGAACGATGAGCATTCCAGCATAAAATTCTTTACCGCCAGTCTTCTTAAAAAACGTTTTGCCATCTGCATTTGCTGGGTTTTCTTCATCCGCGCCATAACGGTTATCCCAAATGGGCTGACTATCATCTACTTTCAATGAGCCAACAACAACATATTCAGTTTTGCCGTCTTTATCTTGACGTTGTTCTAATACATCGAATTTTGATTTTTCAGTCAAACCTTCTTTTAAACCAATCTTTGCCGAGATTGGCTCGCCGCTATATAAAGGTGTTTTGGTTTTAAATTCATCATAATTCTTCTGAAGTTTTACGATTACAGCATCTACCGCTTTAACTGTTGCTTTCTCAATGAGTTCCTCTTCTGTTTTTTTAGTCATGGTTGTGGCTTGAACATCCGCCCACGAATTGTCGGAACCAATTAATTCTAGTTTAAAGATTTTCGAATCATCAAAAGCTTTCTTCTTCTCTGGAGTGATGGTTGCATCATCGGCCCAATAGTCGTTATAAAAAATGGCTGCTGTTTCTTCATCCCATTTTAAACGAAACAAAAAAGCAGTGGTTTTTACTACATAACCTTTCCCCATAAAAGTGAGACCATCTTGAGCCGCTACTAAATCGGAGCTACCAGTTGCGGAGGCGACTACATCAAGCCATTTGTTAACTTTTTTTGCAACTTCTTCCTTCGACACATAGTTATAATCGTTCACTAAAACAAAGGTATTCTTGATCAATTCTTCACCAGCATCTGCTACTGACGCAAGTCCTCTTTGACTTTGTTTCGCTTTGGCAATATCAAGTGCAGAAGCATCATATGAACCTCTCTTAGCAATTAAATCCATATTAAACCCACCTTTTTCTGAGCGGTTGAACCATTTAGCGACTACGTCTCTAGCTACATTATTTGCTTCCAATAAAGCCTTAATGTTTTCTGTCTCATCTTTAACGTTGGCAGCAGGCATCGTTCGTATACCTAAATTATGGTCGTTAAATTTTTCAGGAATAGGTCCTTTTTCAAATGAGGCTTTGATAACGTTTGCATAAGGTCTAGAAGGATCGTCTAGCATTAAAGTATATAGTGAACTTCTTCTGTATTTAACACTTGGCGCGATTGCCGTTTGTGCTACAATAGAAAATGTTGTGGCTACGAAAGCAATTAGGCAAATTTTGTATTTTGTCATGTATAGTATTATTAAAATAATTTTCCGATTGAAAACTGAATTACCGCATTGCTAGCTCTATTATTGTCGCCAGCAACCCCGATGTCTGTCAACCCTAAATTATATCTAGCTTGAAAAAACACACCATTGTTTAACTCATAATTTAGACCCGCATTTAAACCAAAATCAATTGTTTTTACATTTGGAATTTTCTCATTTGATTCATTGGTTTTGTTTTTGGCAGAAATCAAAAATCCTACTTGTGGTCCAGTTTCTAGATATAGATTTTTTGCGATAGGAAATTTAGCCAAAACAGGAAGTGTAATGTAATCCAGTTTAAGTCTTCCACCTCCTTCACTTGTGTCAGATGCTCCTTGTCCAGAGTACAATAATTCAGGCTGAACAGAAAAGTTGTCCGAAACAATAATTTCTGCGACTAATCCGGCGTGAATACTAGTTCTAATTGCCACGTCTTTTACATCGCCCATTAAGTTAGCGACGTTTAAACCGCCTTTAATTCCAAGTTTAATTCCTTCGTCTTGTTTCGTTTTTTGTGCATTTGCAAATGCTCCAATGCCAATTGCGATAAAAACAATCAGTGTCTTTTTCATAAATGAAAATTTTACAATTAATAAATAAAGTGTAGGGGTTTTTTGTCAATGGGGAATACAAGATTAAGTCTTTTTATTTAAAAAACAAAAAAAAGAGACGTTATTTAAACGTCTCTTTAATATCATGAATTGGTTGAGGATTTATCCTAAAGCCACTCTCTTAAAACCTGTAACTGTTAAGTTGGCATCAACAGATTTGATATACGCAGCTACACTCATTGCGCCGTCTTTAATATAATCTTGGTTGACCAAAGTGTTGTCTTTGAAGAAACGACCTAATTTACCTTTAGCGATATTTTCAATCATGGCTTCTGGTTTTCCTTCTTGACGTAACATGTCTTTTGCAATTTCGATTTCTTTTGCAATCGTTGCGGCATCAACACCAGCTTCATCTAAAGCAATTGGGTTCATCGCCGCCGCTTGCATGGCTACGTTTCTAGCCGCTTCTTCAGCACCAGCAACATTAGCAGAAAGCGTAACTAAAGTAGCGATTTTGTTTCCAGCGTGGATGTAAGAACCAACGAAAGCGCCTGACAATCTTTCGAAAGATGCGATTTCAATTTTTTCTCCGATTACGCCAGTTTGCTCGATTAATTTTTCAGCAACAGTAATTCCGTTGAAATCAGCAGCTAAGAATGCTTCTTTGTTATCAAAATTCAACGCCAAAGCAGTTAAATCCTGTGCTAATTTTACGAATCCTTCATTTTTTCCAACGAAGTCAGTTTCACAGTTTAATGTAATTACTACGCCTTCAGTTTTGTCAGCATTTACAACCGCAATTGCTGCACCTTCAGTAGATTCACGATCAGAACGATTCGCAGCTACTTTTTGTCCTTTTTTACGTAGGTTTTCAATCGCTAAATCGAAATCTCCGTCTGATTCTACTAATGCTTTTTTGCAGTCCATCATTCCAGCACCAGTGATAGTTCTTAATTTATTTACATCTGCAGCAGTAATTGTTGCCATTTTTTCCATGATTTAAAGTTTAAAAAATAAGTCGCTTTGTTGAGAATGGCTACAAAAGTAAACATGCATCTTCAAAACGACTTTATCTGAATGTTATTTATTCTTCTGTTTTGTCTGCTTCTTCAGTTTCAGCAGCAACTTCAGCCACTACTTCAACAACTGGAGCTTCCGCTACTACTTCAACAGCAGGAGCTTCAGCCACTACTTCAACAGCAGCTACTTCTTCCGTAGACTCTTCTGGCATTGCATCGGCAGTTCTATTAGAAAGTCCATCAATTACCGCAGCAGTTACTAAAGATAAAATTTTATCGATTGATTTTGAAGCATCATCATTGGCAGGAATTACATACTCTACTTCACGAGGATCAGAGTTAGTATCTACCATTGCGAAAACTGGAATGTTTAATTTTTGTGCTTCTTTTATGGCGATATGTTCAGCTTTTATATCTACTACGAACAATGCAGCTGGAAGTCTAGACATGTCAGCGATTGAACCTAGGTTTTTCTCTAATTTAGCACGAAGACGATCTACTTGCAAACGCTCTTTTTTAGACAACGTCATGAATGTTCCGTCTTTCTTCATTTTATCAATTGAAGCCATTTTCTTTACGGCTTTACGGATAGTTACGAAGTTGGTCAACATTCCACCTGGCCATCTTTCAGTGATGTAAGGCATGTTTGCAGCTTTTGCTTTTTCAGCAACGATATCTTTTGCTTGTTTTTTGGTAGCAACGAATAAGATTTTTCTACCTGATGCAGCGATTTTTTTCAAAGCTTCATTTGCTTCTTCAATTTTTGCTGCAGTTTTATATAGGTTAATGATGTGAATACCATTACGCTCCATATAAATGTAAGGAGCCATGTTTGGATCCCATTTTCTAGTCATGTGTCCGAAGTGAACACCTGCTTCTAGTAATTCTTTTACTTCTACTTTATTTGACATTTTTTGTACTAGTTTACGTTCTGTTGAATTAGCAATGTTCCTTTTTAGCTTTTGGCTGTCAGCTTATAGCTGTTAGCTTTTGCGGTTGGCTTCATTTAGATGCTAAACTAATTTCCCGATATCGGGACAACAACAACATTGTTATTAATTTTAATTTTAATCGAATGTCTTGCCCGTATTGAACAAGATAGGTACTATTAACGTTTAGAGAACTGGAATCTTTTACGCGCTTTTTTCTGACCGAATTTTTTACGCTCTACCATTCTTGGATCTCTTGTCAATAAACCTTCTGGTTTCAAGATAGCTCTGTTTCCTTCGCCAACTTCACACATTACTCTCGCCAAAGCCATTCTCACAGCTTCTGCTTGACCTGTTGAACCACCTCCGTATACGTTTACTTTTACGTCAAAGTTATTTACGTTTTCTGTCATAGACATTGGTTGTAAAACTTTGTACTGTAAAGTCGCTGTTGGGAAATAAGTTGCAAATGGTTTTTTGTTTACTGTAATTGCTCCTGTTCCTTCAGAAACGTAAACACGTGCCACAGCACATTTTCTTCTACCAATTTTGTGAATTACTCCCATTACTTCAAATCGTTAAGGTTAACAGTTTTAGGTTTTTGAGCGCCTTGTTTGTGCTCTGAACCTACAACAACATTTAAATTTCTGAAAAGTTCTGCTCCTAATTTGTTTTTAGGTAACATCCCTTTTACGGCTTTTTCTACTAATAATGCAGGATTTTTTGATTGCAATACTTTAGCAGTTAAAGTTCTTTGTCCTCCTGGATAGCCTGTATGACGCATATAAATTTTGTCATCCATTTTTGTACCCGTAAGGTTAATTTTTTCTGAGTTGATAACAATTACGTTATCTCCACAGTCCACGTGTGGGGTGTAACTTGGCTTGTACTTACCTCTTAAAATCATTGCGACTTTTGAAGCAAGACGACCTAAGTTGTGCCCATCAGCATCTACAACAATCCACTCTTTCGTAACAGTGGCTTTGCTTGCAGACATTGTCTTGTAGCTTAATGCGTCCATAATATTTTTTTAATTAAACATTCCATCCCCAATAAAGGGGTTGCAAAAGTACATTATTTTATTTTAAATACAAATAGCTTTTAATCATTATTTTAAGGTTTTTTTGCAAGCGTATATTTTAGTCAAAATGAAGTAGATAGTTCTTGTGATTCCGAATGCCATAGCCCCGATAGCAGCCGATATCCTCGTAACGCAGTGGAGAGATAAAGGCGAATAGCGGGAAACAGCTCCTAAAAAAATGAAATGGTATGGATTGTTTTCTTATTTTTACGTTTCAAAATGCATTATATGAAATCAAAAGCCACTCTAAAGCAAATCGCAAAGGAACTTCATGTTTCGGTTTCTACTGTCTCTAAAGCCTTGAATGACAGCCCAGAAATTAGCGAACAAACAAAAACAAAGATTCAAGAGTATGCCAAGCTCAAAAATTATAAACCTAATGTCATTGGATTGAATCTTAAAAATCGAAAAACGAAAACCATTGGTGTTATTATCCCAAATATTTTAAATCCGTTTTTTGCTAAAGTCTTTACTGGAATTGAAAAAGTGGCCGAAGAAAACGGTTATAACGTGATTACCTGCATTTCTAATGAATCGCTAGAAAAGGAAGTGAGCACACTAGAAGTTTTGAGCAACGGAACGATTGATGGCTTTATCTTGTCTGTTTCGGAAGAAGCGCAAAAGCTTCATGAATACAATCATTTTAATGAGATTATTAATGAAGGAACGCCAATTGTCATGTTTGATCGTATTTCTGATGAAGTCGCCTGTGATAAAGTTATTGTAGATGATTTTGATTCCGCTCGTAATGCAACCCAACATCTCATTAAATCTGGTTGCAAAAAAATTGCGTTGTTTTCGACTATTGATAATTTAAGTGTAGGAAAATTGAGAGCACAAGGGTTTTTGAAAGCGCTCGAAGATCATAAAATAAAAGTAAACCAAAACTTGTTGGTGCTTACAGATTCAGAAACTGATTTTGATAAGAGTGCCAAAGTACTATTTGACGATCATAAGATTGATGGTGTCTTTGCTTTAGACGAGCATGCGTCAGTTACTGCTATCAAAATGGGACTGAAAAGCGGTTATAAAATTCCAGAAGAGTTATCTATTATTGGTTTTGCGGATGGTGTTTGGTCGCGAAGATTAACGCCAAGTTTGTCAACGGTGAGCCAACACGGACCAGAAATCGGCGAGGCCGCAGCCAAATTACTGATCCAACGTTTGGAAAGTAAGGAAGAAGAGGAAGCGGATTTTCAAACGACTGTTATTAAAACGGAATTGCGTCAACGCGAGTCAACAAGAAAACTAAAGTAGGTCGAGCTTATAAATAAGATTCACCTCTCCAATTACTTTTGTCTCTTTCTCAACCATAAATCTGATTTTGTTTTGAAAGGCAATTGCTTTTATTTTTTCTAATTCACAATCTTCGGAGAGAATCATGTAGGTTGAATTCTCCATAGTCAGATATTTCGGTAATTGACTAAACAGCGATTCAAAATACTCGAAATTTTCCCCACAAAACCAGGCGTTTTCTGCTATCGAACTTGGGTTCTTTGGGTAATATGGTGGATTAATTATTATGAAATCGAAAGTTTTATTTTGTAATTTCTGGAATAAATCCGATTCGATAATTTCAATGTTAACTTGATTTTCTTTTGCGTTTTCAATCAAAGCGCTTAATGCAATTGGATTGATGTCGCTTGAAGTTACTATCGCTTCTTTTTTTGCCGCCAGAATCGAAATAATACCACAGCCACATCCTAATTCTAAGAATGATTTGTCTTTGAGTTCAATCGTCTCAACAAATTCTAATAATAATTTGGTGCTAATAGTAATGAATGGCGGAAAAACCGTTGGTTCAACCCACACCGTAATGTTTTTAAAGCGGTACTTTCGTCGCTTTTTCAAATAAATGGCGCTCGCTTTTTGTAGAATTGGACTCGCGATTTTCTTTAGTAGTTTTCTCATTTGCACCATAGCATTATTCAGAATAAAATCCTTCAATTTCAGGTTGACGGTATTTCCACAATTTGTGCAATGCTTTGATTTCGTATGGATAATGATAGAAGTTCGTTTGATATCTTACTTTCGAAATGCCTCGCAAAATATGTCTTTTGTACCCGCTAATTCGAAAATCAGAAACAGTCGGATAATAACCATTCAAAACGGTTTCAAAATTCTTGATCGTGTCAATCATATAAGGTTTTAACCAAGGTGTCAACGGGTTTTTTCGTAAGTCAAAATTCTCCCACGATGGTGAAATCCAATCTTCTAATTGTGTCGGAAAGGAAAATCCGGCATCGAGAATTTGTTGATACAAGTCCGAACCTTCCGTCGGCACTGGGCTAAATAAATAAATGATAATTTCCGCATTCGGATTAATTGCTTTGATCTCTTTGATAAAATTGATATCCCACAAAATTTGATCGTATACTTCTTTTTCGGTTTTAGCAGGCATGCCCAATACAAACGATAATTCTGGAATAATATCCGCGTTTTTCATCCGCAATACAAAATCCTTAATCATCTGCCCTGTCTGTGTGCCGCCTTTATTCATTTGTTTCAAAACAGCATCGTTTCCTGTTTCAGCGCCGAGAAAAATCATTTTACAACCTGCTTTTCGCATGAGTTTTAGATCATCGTCCGAGTACATATTGATGGTGTCTATGCGACCTTCTCCCCAATAACTGATGTTGTCATTCATAATGAGTTCTGAAAATTCTAAGACGCGTTTTTTGGCGGTAAAGAAATTATTGTCATGAAATTCAACTGCATCAATATTGTATCTATCCTTAAAATACTTGACATCTTCATAGATTCGAGAAGCTGACATGCCTTTCCATTTGGCATTATAAATGGGAACAACCGCGCAGAAAGAACACGAAAACGGACAACCCATACTCGAATGATAAGACAAAGTTTTGTTTCCCATAAAGGTTTTCGCCAAGTAATTTTTTACAGGGTAAAACGAATTCAAGTATTCATAAGGAAATTTCGGTAAGCTGTCCTGATCAAGTAAAGCTTCGACCGCGGTTTTTACAATTTCACCTTTTTCATTTTTATAGATGAGGTTCTTGATTAAAAATAATGCTTCAAGATTATTGTCTTCGATAGCAGCAATCAACTGCGGAAAGGTGTTATCGCCGGGACCATTGATGACATAATCAACATAACCCGATTCCAAAGAAACTTTATACTGATTTGAAGCAAAATAACCTCCCCAAACCGTAATGATATTTGGAAATTGTTCTTTAATTTTTTTAGTAAACGGAATGGCTTGGCGGAGCTGTGGGCCAGGCATGACGGTAGAACCAAAGTATTTGAATTCGCCAGTTTTCAGATAGTTCTCGATGGTTTGCCACGGATCTTTCTCCAAATTGCCATCTACAAAAACATAGTGGTATTTGTCATGAATGGATGCGCCAACTTGTAAAATAGAGTTGGGAATGCGGTGCTTTCCATTGGCACTTTTTGGGTTGAATATTATGGTCTTGTTTGCAATCACTTACGTTTTTTTTGATTTTATATAAATGTTTCCATGCAATTTGTTTTTCGGAAGTGATTGAATAATGCTAATCATTTCCGCTCCAGAAACCCATGTTTGTAGTTGGAATTTCAGATTTTCGTTCCTGATAAAATTAAACATTACTTTTTCTCCAGCGTTGTATTCAATAATTTTAACAGTGTTTTCAATAAAGCCGCCTGTAAATTCAAACTCAATCAATGGGATATGATAGGTGAGCTTCGATAGTATTTGCCATTCAAAACCTTCAACATCAATTTTGCAAAAGTCAGGAGAACCGAAAGTCTCAATTAGCGAGTTTAGTGTCTTCACTTGAACCGTTTCTGTTTTATTCCAATAGATATCTTCGCATTGAAAATAATCTATAAAATCAGCTGATAGCGTCGCCACTTCAACATGATTTGCCAAATGCAATTCCTTTTGTTCGTTCTTTTCCCCAACAGCAAAAGGGTGAAATTCGAAATTTGGATATTTGAAACTTAATTGCTGAAGTGCCCTATTGCATTCCGTTTGTGGTTCAAAAGCAATGACTTTGGCACCCAAAGACAGGAACAGTTTACTTTTCGCTCCTAGATTCGCTCCAATATCAAAGCACAAATCTCCTTCTCGAATTAGCTTCGAATAGAATTTCTTGCTCTGATATTGTTTTAGAATTGACCGGATCATTAAGCTCTGTTTTGATAAAGAATTGCTTTATAAATAGGCTTGTAGGGATACATTTTCGCTATAAAATTCTGCATCCACATTTTTGGATAGCTTAGCATGGCAAATCCATTATTTTTCAAGTACGCAAAATCATCCAAGTCCATGTAGCCTTTTAGAGGTTGAATAAACAACTCTCGATTATATGCGCTGAGGTAGTTTTCATTTGCGGCTTTATTTTGCTGTATTTTTCGATTCGAATTTTTATAAAATGTGTTTCCTAACGATATGATTTCACCACCATCCTTTAATAGTGGAATCAAATTTTGTATAAAATCACATGGACTTTCAGTATATGTCAAGCAATGATTCAAAACAATCAAATCGAATGATTTTGGTTTAAAATCGAATTTTATGGTCTCCACATTGCATTGCATTGGCTCAATATTGCTTGCTAATTCCTTCAAATTTCCGCTGCCATCAAATGGGCAAGTAAAATAATCCGCGGCAACTACCATTTCCGATCTTTTAGCAAGATACTTCGTCAGCCAGCCATTCCATGAACCTATTTCTAGAACAGATTCCATTTTTTTTTGTTTTAAATGGCGCTGAAGAATTGCTAAACTTTGCCTTCTCCATTTCCAAGAAGCGTCTTTCGCAAATGCGCCAAAAGGCAATTGTTCCCAATCGGAGTGAGTCGTCGGAGCAACGCCAATGTTTGCCCTATATTTTTCAAAAACAGGCAAATAGTCTAAAAGATGCTTTTCAAACGCTGGAGTCATATATTTCCAATAGGAACCACTGCTTTGCAACAAGTTCTTATCAACTACTATATTTTCCAACTTCGTATTCGTCATGCATTTATTTTATTGGCTGCCCATGCCATAGCAGTGATAAACAATTGGTGAATGGTTACAATCCAAATCATATTTTCTAATGTCAATCCCACAAAGTGGTTAACAGTCAATATGAAACTAATCAAAATAAAAATGCCAATGCTATTGAGAATCAACACGCGACTTTCTTGTTTTCGTTGATTCAATTGAAAAATCCACGGCAAGTAAATGAAACTCATTACACTAAACAAGAGAGAAGCTGCCACTATGGTAATACTCACTTTTATATTAAGTACAAAATATAAAATGGTAGTCATGGCGAAAACTCCCAGAGGGACAATCCAATAAGACAATTGTTTTAAAAAACTGGCGTAATTATTTTGGGAGGATTCGCTAAGGCGGTAGAAATTGTGCACATACGGTCCAGAAACATACATCGCAACTGATTGAATATTCCAAAGAAAAGCCATGATAATCTGATATTTGCCGAGCGAAGCGGTATCAAGAAGCTTTGAAATCAAAAGTAAATCGATTTTACTATGAACCAGACCACTGAAAGTTATTAAGCCAAAGAACAGTGATTTTCCTAAAAAAGTGCCATTGGTGATTTTGAGAACAAAGTAGTCTCGAAGAACTAAAATCAATACTAAACTTTTTATTAGCGATGGAAGCCAAAAAATTACAAACAATGAACTCGGATTCGTTACACCAATTCGCCATAAATAAGCAAGTAATAAGATCTGAATAATCAAAAATAGTACTTCGAGAAAACTGACTAAGTCAAAACGTTTCTCCTTTAAAACAATAACATCAAAACTCTGTTGTAAGAATTTTGCAAAGACAAGCACGGTAAAGCCTAAGAAATACGCATAGTTTATCAAGCCGAAAATAGCGCAAGATGCCATTGCAAGTATAAAGACAACAAATCGCTCTTGAAAAAAGGCGCTAAAGCTGTACTTGAATTCAACGTGATTGGAAGCCAATTCGCGTTGTAGAAAATCTTTGTTTCCCCAAGAAATAATGCTATTAAGGATTTGCTGTACAACGATTACGCCAACGATGCTTCCCCAGACAGCCGCATCGTACAAACGTACAATTAACAAAGAAAGCAACATCGTTCCCATTGATGGGAGTAATTGCCAAATTCCGTTGCCGATAGAAGTTTTTAGTTTATTCATTGTCGGTTGGATTCAGCATTATTTTCCGCAAAGTATAAAAACCAATTCCGCGATCGAAGTCAGACAAATAAAGAATCAAGTTTCCGTCTATTAACATCGGATTTCGCTTATTACTTCCGTCTGAAACTAACGTATTTCCGTTATAAATAATTTCATTTCCTTTCAATTTAAGAGCATCTACTTTTGAAAATTTAAACGGAATTGATTTCTTGTTTTCGCCATTTTCATTCCAATAATAATAGGTCAGTTGCTGCTCTTTGATTTGAAAATCATAAATCAAAATAGGGCTTCCTTTGTCCAAAAAGTACTTCGAATTTGAAGCTGCTACTTGAGCAAAATTGAACGCGAATACAGCTGCCGTTAACGCAAGAATTCCTGTAATCCTGTAATTGATATTCTTGTGAAAGTGCGATAGAAGCAGGATTAAAAGCAGCATTAAAGCAAACAATCTTAAGTAAGAAAGCGGAAAGTGGTATTTTAGGAAAATTGTCGTTGGTAGATTGTTTGCGATAAAAATAAGTAATAAACCAGCAATTTTTTTTGGTCTAGAAAGATTACTTTGAATCAAAGCAAAGTACGGGAACAATAGTAAAATTAGCGTGTAAGTGCTACCGTACGGAGATATTAGTATCATCACAAGAATCCAATACGAAAAGAACATGAAGTTATTTTCTGTTTTTCTTGTTAAAAAGTATCCAAAGGTTAACAAGGTAATTTTTATTGAAAATAGAACGGAATAAAATATTTCGGGACTATTAAATTTCGCTGTGTTATTCAAAGTTGGATCATAAACCAAAAGTTCTTTAAAAAACATGAAAAAGGATTGATAATTGGGAACGTAAGCTTCGGAAATTGCTCCTTGAGATGCTTTCGACAATACGTCTGTTAACATGAATTGCCATATTTCGATACCTGAAAATAGTACGGAAACACTGAATAAAATTAATCCAAATCCAGCGACGAAAAATATAAATTTAAATTGCCTTTTGAATAATGGAATTAGAATTAACAAAGCTGGAAACACTTTTAAAAGAATGGCGATTGCCAGATAACACGCGCCTAATTTTAATTGATTTTTTTGATAGGCAAGCCAACTTTCACTGATTAAAAAGAAAAGTAAAAAGTAAACTTGTCCAAATAGGATTTCATTCTTAATGGGGATAAAAAAAAGGATGGGGATGAGCAATAAATAAAAGGATTCTATCTTATAAAAATCGGCAAGTTTTTTTAAACTGAATGCGAATAGAAAAATGCTAATACCGTTAAATACCAACTTTGCAATGGCGATGGGCAGCAGCGAAAATGGTGTGAAAAGTAATGCTAGAAAAGGTGTGTTTGGCGCATAGCTGGCGAAAATGCCCTTTTGTCCGGTTGCGTTAATCGCACTATTGAATTCAAAAGGAAAATACGTTGTTAAGGAAAAATGCTGCTCGGCTAAAAATTGTCCTCCAAAATAGTAATTGGCGAAGTCATGAATGGGGAAAGAAATAGCTTTGATTCCGTAAAAAACCAATAGCATCATCAGCGGAAAGAATCCATAATATTTTGATAGGATTTGTTTCATTCTGAAAGGTGATTTACTTCAACCAACGAGGATTCTCTGACACTGCTAGAAACTGATAGTCCTACGAAAGGCGCCAAATTTTCAATGTCTTTTCGATAATACAACGCGCCTAAAAAGGGAAATTCCTCATAAATATGTGTTGAAAAACCCGACAATCTGGTTTGGACTTCCGCTAAAGGCAAATTCCATTCGATACTTAACCGTTCCGCCGATGGTTCCATGAATGAAATGTATAACAATTCGGTTAAGGTGTGTTGTTGTGTTTGAGAAAAATCGACGCCATCTGTCAACGCTAATTTTTGTGCACGATTCGATTCGCGGTAGCCAATTAAAATGTTTTGAAAATTAGTTGCTGTCAAATAGCCGGTAAAGTCGAGCTGCGGCGTAAACATTTGGTTGATTGTCGACTCATGACACCACATGCATTTTGCAGGTTTTCCTGCCGCGGAATGCGATGGATCTGCGGAGTTGATTCGGTCGCCATTTTTATCAAATATACCGAAGCGCAATTGTCCGTTCGGCAGTAATTCAATCGTTTCATACTCGAAGATTTCTTTGGTTATCGGATCTATTTCTTCGGATAAAAATACTTGGTTAAAACCACTTTGTTCGGAAAATTGAATGATGCGGTGTTCAAAAGAAACATTAGAATTGTTGACGTAGCCTTTTTCAGGTTTCAGTGCGTAATTATTCAGAACGTTTTCCAATCTTTTCGGTGTTCCGATGATTTCATAATAATGTTCTGACGCTCCAATTAATAGGGAAATATATCTTCCTAAGTCGATGTTGTTGTTGATGCGATATTCCTCTGAAGCTTTAATTTTGCTATGCAATTTCGATAATTGCTCAACGGCACTTGGAGAGAATCCTAAGCGGTCGATAAAAATTGTTATAGACGTTTCCGAAGTTGAAATTCCACTTATTGTTGCAGGCAGTTTTGCGCCAACGTAAGACAACGCCCATTTCAATCCGATTAGCGATTTATCAATATTGTCATCCGGGTAGGCTTGGTTCCATTTTAGGGTTAGCGTTGCTTCCGGTGAAGGAATATCAAGTAAATCAGAAGTTGAATTGCTTTCACAAGACAATAAAATAAAAAAGAAAAATACTAAAATACAATTTTTCATTATTTGCTAATTTTCATCAATCCACTCGCTACAATGGATTTTGCTTTATGTTTGAATGCTTTTATTGGTGATTTTAAAATATTTCGATGAAACTCCACTTCATTCACCACTTTTTTTACCGCGTAATCATAGTACTTTCGAGAATAAGTTCTCTTAAATTCAATTTGTCGATCTGTTGAGGTTTCCCAATTGGGTTGAAGTGTAATGTCTTTTTCGATTTCATTGTATAAAGACGTTCCTTTTATCGGGTAGGCAATCGTAATGGTATATTGAGTCGGGTTGGCTTCTTTCAAATATTGAATCGTTTCTGTAATATCTTCTTCTGTTTCGCCTGGATATCCAAGCATTATGAAAGTTCCGGTTTCAATGCCGAGTGCATTTGTATTTTGAATCATCTTCTTCACGTGATTCACATCGACTCTTCGGTCCATCAAATCGATAATTTTTTGAGACCCACTTTCGGCGCCAATCCATATTCGGAAACATCCAGCTTCTTTGAGTAGTCGGAGGATCTCGTCGTTTAACCGCTCTGCTCTGGTTATACATTCAAATCGAATTTGTGCGTTTTGTTTTACCACTTCTTCATGAAAAGATGTCAACCATTTATGGCTAATGGTAAACACATCATCTACAAACCAAATCGCATCTGGATTGTATTGGTCTTTCAGCATTTTCATTTCTGCGGCAACCAAATGCGCCGGTCTTCTGCGGTAACTTTGACCGTAAACCGCGGTGCTGCACCATTTGCAGGTGTATGGACAACCACGCTGTGTGGAAATAGTCATCGAGCTTTCGCCATGATTCTTCTTCCAAGTTTCGAGGTATTTTTCATTGGGAATGGCGTCACGATTGGGTAATGGCAATTCGTCTAATTCTCTGAATTTAGTTCGAGCCGGCGTTTGAATTATTTTTTTGTTTTCTAGAAATGCGATGCCGTTAATTTCATTAAAATCACTTTGATTCATTATGGCATGATACAACTCAAAGGTTGTTTCCTCACCCTCGCCGATAACCAGGAAATCCGCTCCTGCGTGTAAGTAGTTTTCGACATTGTAAGTCACATCGGGACCCCCAAGAATTATTTTTGGAAAATTGTAGTCGATTGTTTTTAGAATCTGAATCAATTTGACGACTTCAATTTTTGTCATCAAGTTGGTATAGATGCAGATGACTTTTGGTTCCTTTTCTTTAATAAAATTCAGTTGATCAGATTGAGAATAGAAAGTGCTGTCATACACATCATTTTCAATATTTTTACTTGATAAGTAGGCAGATACATAAAGCAAACCCAATGGAGGGTAAGGTTTCATGATCCGTTGCTCTTTTGGGTCATGGGACAGATAATAAGCATGTGTCAGCAGTATACTCATTTTTTTTGCAAGACAATTAAGTAATGGTCGCTGTATCGGGCGAGCCAAGTTACATTTTTGATGTTTTGTTCCAATGAACTTAGAAATGAAATTACCTTGTCCTTATTCTTGAAATAAGATTCTAAATAAGATGGCGGAATAAAAAAGCCAATGGGTTTCAATCTACAAAGTTCAAATCCTGTGTTGGCTAAATGTACGATATCTTTTGGATTGTAATAATAGGTCTTTACTTTTTGACCGTCGACATTCGCAATGACGTATTCTTTTTTTCTGCGGAAAATGTTTTTGAAGTCTATTTTCAACAGAAAATACAATTGCTCCCACAAGGTGTTTTTAGGCATGATGACCAAGGCTAACTTTCCTGATGGTTTTAATATTGATGTCGCGTTTTTTATGAAAGAAGCGAATTCGTCCGGAGACAAACAGTTCAAGCCCCCAAAATTGGAGAAGATCAAATCGAAGCTATGATGTTCAAATTCAGTGTTGATTTTGTTAATATCTGCTCGCAAATAGCGAATGTTAGCGAGTTTAGATTTACTTGAAGCGACTTCTATCATTCTTCCTGAAATGTCTGTTGCAATAACGTCACATCCTTGTTTTGCAAGCCAAATCGCGTCTTCTCCGGTGCCACAATTGATTTCCAGAATCTTTTGGGGTGAATATTCTTTTAGCAAAAGGGATAAATGTTCGTAAACCAAGTTACGTTGCATTCTTCCAATTACCGAATTGGTAAATGTTGCATCGTAGTTGAGCGCTGCGTTATCGAAGTCAGCTTTCATTTTGATTCAGTTTTAAACGCCAACGATCGATTGATGCGCTTGGAATGTAGTAGCCTAATTTTAGAATTGACTTTGTTTTTGCAAAATTGATATGCATTGGATTCTTAGCAATTAATCTTAAGTTTTGAATTCCTTGACTTTTTCGAAACTCTTTATGAACATATCGTTGCAATTTTCTATAAAACACAGAGGAGTAAGTACCTTGAAACATCATTTCAAAATCGTCAGAATCTGTCCAATTGGCTTTGAGTTTTAAATCGTCTTTTACTTTTTCATAAAACAAAGTGCCGGGCAGCGGATAGGAAACTGAAATCCCAATATTGTCTGGCCGTAATTCATTAACCATTGCAATTGTTTTTCTAATATCATTTTTGTTTTCAGTCAAATAACCAAATTGCAAGAAAAAAGCAACGCGAATGTTTTTGTTTTTCAATAGCCGTGTGGCTTTGTAAATTTCTTCTACTTTAGTGCCTTTGTCCATCGCATCAAGAATCTTTTGTGAAGCACTTTCCGCACCTACCCATACTTCTTCTAAGCCAGATTCAGCAAGCGCTTCAATAGTATCTTCTTTAAGAAGCAGATCAACACGACTTTGAATGAAATATTTTATCGCTAGTTTTCTATTCTTAAGTTCTTTATTGAATTCTTGCGCCCAATTGGGTTTTAATCCAAAAATATCATCACACATCCAAAATCTGGATACATTATATTTTTCCTTTAGAAAAGCAATTTCTTCAACAATATATTTTGGTGAATGGGCATTGTATCGATTGCCGTATATAGGTTTCGCACACCAATTGCATTTATAAGGACAACCTCGAGTAGTGGCAATATTTAGCGTAAATTCCATTCCACTTTGTTTCCAAATAGCTTGGTAACTTTTCATGTCGACGAGGTCCCAAGCGGGGAAAGGCAATTCGTCTAGATTTTGCAATACTTTACGAGGAGAATTGATCGTTGTTGCGTTGTCTTGCCTGTAAATAAGGCCATCTACATTGCTAACGGGTTGTTTTTTTTCAAGGCAATTTATCAGTTCTAATAGGGTTAATTCTCCTTCGCCTTTGAGGATAAAATCAGCACCTTTATCTAGATATTTCTCGAAATGATCTGACGAATCTGAACTGCATACAATAACAATGCAATCCTCTTTTCTACCGTAGACCATCATTTCGAAACAAGCATCACGCATGTTGGTGAGACACATTTTTGTCAAATAATTAAATCCATCGTCATAGATGACTAGGTATTTTGGTTTTGTTTCGGCAAGTAACGGTCGAATAGACTTTGGATTATTTAATAGATTGGTATCAAACAAGTCAATTTCGAAACCATTCTTTCTTAATAGCGCAGCAGCATAAAGCGTTCCCAAAGGAGGAAATGGCATTTTGTTTTTCCATTGCTTTGGGTCTAATTGATAATAATAAGAATGTGAAAAAAGAATCTTAGACATGTTCTTTTTGAATAGCAATGTTAAATCTATGCTGAACTTCTTCGAGTTTGGCATTCAAAGATAAGATAACTTTTTTTTGAAAATTGGAAGGATGGTGTTTAGAAATATTCTTCGTCGATTTCAGAGCGATTCTAAAATCTTCTTCTGATAAATAATCAAATTTAGCTTTCCATTTTCGTAAGGTGATGCTTCTAAAAAAATAGTCAATTCCGTCTCCAAGTTTATTGTCAAGTAAGCGCTCTATATCCTTGCTAACGAAGTTCTTTTCGATTTGTGGAATATTGTTCAGACTCGGATTGAATTTATCAAAATAGCTCTTAACCCAGGAATTGCTTGCGTAAAAACTTTCAAAATGAATTCTTCCTTGCATTGGAATTAATGTTTTAAGTTCAGTAGCTGTAAAGCGATTTTGTTCTACGATTTCCAATTGCTCAGAAGAAATAAAATAGTTTGGGCAAAAGTACTTGCGCGAATTAAGTAGGAAGATTTTCTTATAAAGCATCAAGATGGTTCTGCAAATCCATAATCTATTGGGAGCCGTAATTACAAAAAAATCGACATCACTATTCGAATCGTAGTAGCCCTTTGACAGGGAGCCTGAAATGCCCACTGCTGCCACAAAAGGGAATTTTGAAATAAAGTTCGCTTTTGATTCCGCTCTGGTCATTACTTTACTGGCCAAAACATTGCCCTTCATTCTTTTCGGAACACTTTCCAGATCATTCCCATAGACATAAAAACCATCCACTTTGGTCAGAATTTTTTGTTCTATCAAAGATTTGAGTTCTTCAATAGTGTCTTCCAAATCACGATGATTCGTATAACTATGAATTTCTTCCAGTTTTAACGGATATCGAAAAATAGAAAAATACAATATGGTCTTGAGTGAATCCAAAGGCTAATTATTTTTGAGAAGCTAAAAATAGCAATAGTTTTCCAAACATTGTTGCCAAATAATTAAGATGTTCACCATTTGTCTACCAAACAACGTTGAGCCACTTTTTAATTACTATTAATTTTGATGAATAGATTTATTATTTCTTCTTTTAGTGTAACAATACGATAGACATTTGGTCTATTAGACTTTAAACTGCGAGTGTGATGAGAGTAACTAGAACACTAATTTTAATTTATATCCTTGTGTTTTTTCAACATGTGAAATCTCAGGTGAAGTCAGTAATACCCACGAGAATTTATACTACAAAAGCTATTTCTGAGGCAGATTTACCAACAATTGATGGTCTTATTGATGAAAAAACTTGGGATGTAGTTGAGTGGTCTGGAGACTTTGTAGAACGAGAACCAGATGAAAACACCGCCCCAACAGAGCAAACTAAATTTAAGATCATCTACGATAAGAAATATCTTTATATAGCTTTCCGTTGCTACGATCATGATCCGAGTAAAATTGTAAAAAGAATGTCTCGTCGAGACGGATTTGAAGGCGATTGGATCGAAATCAATATCGACAGTTACCACGACAAACGTTCCGGTTTTTCCTTTACTTCCTCTGTTTCTGGCGTAAAAGGAGATGAATTCATTTCTAACAATGGAAATAATTGGGACGGAAGCTGGAACCCAATTTGGTATCTCAAAACTAATATCGATGACGAAGGTTGGACAGCGGAAGTCAAAATACCTTTTAGTCAACTAAAATTTGGGAATGATAAAGAACAGATATGGGGAATTCAAGTGCAAAGACGATTTTTCAGAGCAGAAGAAAGATCGACTTGGCAGCGAATTCCTCTGGATTCTCCTGGTTGGGTTAGTGAATTTGGGGAATTGCACGGATTGAAAGATATCGAAGCGCAAAAGCAAATAGAAATCCAACCTTATTCGGCGTCGCAACTCAATACCTATCCAGAAGAAAAAGGAAATCCTTTTCGCGACGGAAATGATACAAAACTAAGCGCTGGATTGGATGCCAAGATTGGAATCACCAATGATTTAACTTTGGACTTAACTGTTAATCCCGATTTCGGGCAAGTAGACGCTGATCCTGCAGCCATTGCACTTGACGGATTTCAAATCTTTTTTGAAGAACGGCGCCCGTTTTTCGTTGAAAACAAGAACATTTTTAATTTCCGATTTGCTGATAACCCAGATAACTTATTCTACTCCAGAAGGATCGGAAGAAATCCCCAAGGCCGTGTTTCGCTATCCGAAAATGAGTATGTCGACCAGCCAAAATACTCCACCATTCTGGGCGCTGCAAAGTTTAGCGGAAAAACAAAAACAGGTTGGTCTCTCGGTGTTTTAGAGAGCGTCACCGACAATGAATATGCGGAAATTGACAACAATGGAAGCCGAAGAGAACAAATCGTTGAACCTTTAACGAATTATTTTGTTGGACGGGCTCAGAAGGACTTCAATAATCGCAATAGTTTTATTGGCGGAATCTTCACAGCAACCCATAGGAATTTGAGAGGCGATGACTTGAGTTATTTGAGAAAATCAGCTTACACCGCAGGGATCGACTTTCAGCATAATTGGAAAAACCGAAAATACTATGTAATTGGCAATGTGGTTTCCAGTCACGTTTTGGGAAGTCAGGAGGCAATCACTCGAACTCAGAATAGCTTAACGCATTTGTTTCAGCGGGTCGACGCTAGTCATGTTGCGATTGATACGATGAGAACTTCATTGACGGGAACAGGTGGTCGGTTCGAAATAGGAAAATCCAGCATCGGGCATTGGCGCTATAATACAACGGTTATTTGGCGTTCACCAGAGTTAGAATTGAATGATGTCGGGTTTTTGAGACAGGCTGATGAAGTGCGACAATATGCCTCTCTTTCGCACCAAACTTTAAAACCTTTTGGTCAATTTCGAAGAATCAATACCCGATTCGAGCAGTTTTCGAGCTTTGATTTTGAAGGCAATTACAATAGAATGCAATATTCCCTAAATTCGAATGCCAATCTGAAAAGCAATTGGAATGTAAATGCTCAAGTGGTTTACAAGCCAAGGATTTATACCAATACAATTTTGCAAGGCGGCCCACGTTTTCGCTATTCTGAAGAAGTTTTTAAGTACCTCAACTTTGGCTCAGATGGACGTAAAAAACTGAGCTACTTTGGCGGAATCTATCACTCTCAGGGGGCAAATGATTCGTTCTCGTATTTGGAATATGATGGAGGCATAGCGTATCAACCGATTAATGCTCTTACGATTTCTTTAAACCCAAATTTTGCAATCAATAAGAGCAAGACACAGTACGTAACGGAAACTAGTTTCAACGGCAATCCGAGATATATTACCGCCGAACTCTCTCAACATACTTTAAACGCGACTATTCGTTTGGACTATAGTATTAATCCAAATTTGACGATTCAGTATTATGGACAACCATTTATTTCGCGAGGAATTTACAAATCATTTAATAAAGTGACGAATCCAGTTGCGGATTATTATGGTGATAGAATTTCGTTATTTCAGCCAAATCAAATCAGTTTTACAGAAAGTGACGATTCGTATAACGTAGATGAAGACAACGACGGAACAGCGGATTTTAGTTTTCAAAATCCTGACTTTTCACAAGTTGCATTCAATTCAAACTTGGTAGTTCGTTGGGAATACATTCCAGGATCCGAAATCTTCTTAGTGTGGTCGCAAGGAATTTTTGGGAACGCCAATACGCGAGACGACCTGTTTTCTGGAATTAACGATCAGTTATTTCACAGAAAACCGGAAAACATATTTCTCATCAAGGCAACTTACCGCTTTGTATTGTAGTAATTAATGCGCTTCCAACCAATTCTTACCAATACCAATTTCTACTTCTAGAGGAACATCTAGCTTAAATGCATTTTCCATTTCGTGTTTGATCATGGGTTGAATTTTTTCGAGTTCAGAATGATGAACATCAAAAACCAATTCGTCATGAACTTGCAGTAACATCTTTGATTTCCAGTTTTCTGAGGTCAATTTTTTGTGAATATTGATCATTGCGATTTTGATAATATCTGCCGCGCTTCCCTGAATTGGCGCATTTACCGCATTTCGTTCCGCTCCACTTTTTACCATCATGTTGGCGGAATTGATATCTTTAAGATAACGTCTTCTTCCCAAAACTGTTTGTACGTAACCATGTTCCCTAGCGAAATCGACTTGGTTTGACATGTATGATTTAAGTTTTGGGTAAGTTGCATAATAGGCATCAATGAGTTCGGCGCTTTCTTTCCGAGACAGAGAAGTTTGATTGCTTAGACCAAAAGCAGAAACGCCGTAGATAATTCCGAAATTTACCGTTTTGGCATTGCTTCTTTGTTCTTTGGTAACTTCCTCTAAAGGCACATTAAACACTTTCGCAGCCGTGCTTTTGTGGATGTCTTCGTTATTTTGAAAGGCTTTAATCATATTTTCTTCACCCGATAGTGCTGCGATGATTCGCAATTCAATTTGAGAATAATCGGCAGATAACAAAGAATAATTTTCATCACGAGCAATAAATGCTTTTCTGATTAGTCGACCTCTTTCTGTTCGAATTGGAATGTTCTGCAAATTCGGATTGTTAGAACTCAATCTGCCTGTAGCGGCCACGGTTTGCATATAGTCGGTATGCACTCTTCCGGTTTTTATGTCAACCTGGTTCGGCAAAGCGTCGATGTAAGTGCTTTGTAGTTTCACCATTTGACGCCATTCCAAAATGTCTTTAACAATTTGATGTTCATTTGCCAAATAGCTCAAGACTTCCTCGCCAGTTGCATATTGTCCGGTTTTGGTTTTCTTTTGTTTTGCACCGCCAATTTTAAGTTTGTCAAATAAAATATCGCCCAGCTGTTTTGGAGAAGCAAGATTGAATTTTTCTCCCGCCGTTTCGTAGATTTTTTGTTCGAATAAGTCAATGTCCTTTTGCATGTCAATCGACATCGATTTTAGAAAGTTTGCATCGAGGTTAATGCCTTCCATTTCCATAGCTGCCAAAACAGGAATTAGCGGAATTTCGATTTCATCGAACAACTTTTTGGTTTCGGCTTTATCCAGAATTGGACTAAAAATTTCTTTGAGTTGCAAAGTAATATCAGCATCTTCAGCGGCATATTCCTTAATTTCTTCTAAGGCAACATCACGCATTGATTGTTGGTTCTTTCCTTTTTTTCCTATGAGATCTTCGATTGATTTGGGCGCGTATTTCAGATATGTTTCCGACAACACATCCATATTATGCCGCATATCCGGATTGATGAGGTAATGGGCAATCATCGTATCGAAAAGTTTGCCCTGGATAGTGACACCATATTTAGCTAAAATTTTCAAATCATATTTGATGTTCTGTCCAATTTTCTCAATGGCGTCATTTTCAAAAAATGGTTTGAATTTGTCGATAAGAATTTGTGCTTCCTGTTGATTTTCAGGAAAAGGAACGTAGAAGGCCTTCCCTTTTTCATAAGAGAAAGACATTCCCACCAATTCGGCGTGAAGTGTATCTATGCCTGTGGTTTCGGTATCAAAGCAGACAGCTGTTTGACGCATCAAATTTTGTAATAATAACTTAATTGACATTTCACCTTGCGCAGTTTGATAGAAATGTTCCGTGTTTTCTAAAGTTGCATAAAAAGAGTTTGGTTTGGCTTCTGTATCGGCCTCGTCTGAAAAACCAAACAAGTCAAACTGTTCGTCGTTTGTTTTTTTGACAGGTGTTTTCTTAATGCTTTGTTCAGCTTGATTTCCGTTCCCATTGGTTTCAATTTCATCATATTCTTTTCCAGTGCCAAAATATTTATCAAACTGCGCTTTCATTTGACGGAATTCCAGTTCATTGAATAATGCATCCGTTTTTTCTACATCAGGTTTTGAAAGTTCATAATCTGAAGCATTAAAAGTGACCGGACAATCAAGCAATATCGTCGCTAATTTCTTTGAAAGGATTCCTTTTTCTTTATTAGCTTCAATCTTTTCTTTCATCGCGCCTTTGAGTTTATCGGTATTTGCTAAAAGATTTTCCATCGAACCGAATTCTTTCAATAGTTTTTTCGCGGTCACTTCTCCAACACCGGGCAAACCTGGAATGTTATCTGCGGCGTCTCCCATCATGCCTAGGAAATCAATCACTTGCTCAGGCCGTTCAATTTCGAATTTGGCGAGTACTTCTGGGACTCCCCATATTTCGATATCATTTCCCATTCGTGCTGGTTTGTACATAAAAATATTTTCAGAAACCAGTTGCGCAAAATCTTTATCCGGAGTAACCATAAAAACCCGGTAGTTTTCTTTTTCGGCTTGTTTAGCAAGCGTTCCAATTAGATCATCCGCTTCAAATCCGGCCACTTCTATAATGGGAATGTGCATGGCTTTTAGTAATTCTTGAATATAGGGAACTGCAATTTTGATGGCTTCTGGAGTTTCATCGCGATGTGCTTTGTATTCTTGATACATTTCGTAACGGTAATCGCTTCCGCCTTTGTCGAATGCGACGGCTAAATGATCGGGTTTTTCTCGCTTAATGACATCCATTAAAGCATTCATAAATCCCATAATGGCAGAAGTATCCATTCCTTTAGAGTTGATACGCGGGTTTTTTATAAAGGCAAAATAGCCCCGGAATATAAGCGCGTAGGCATCCAGAAGGTAAAGACGTTTTTGTACTGACATATTGAATTATTTTAAAATCAATTAATGCGTAAAAATAAGTATTCCAATCTTAAAGTATGACCCTTGCGTTAAATTTAAACTAATAAAATTTCTGGCATTTGTTTAATTTGTTATTTTGTTAAAAATTACTGCATGTTATTTAGATTTCTATTTATTGCCTTTCTATTTCTTATTATTGAACTCTACTCATTCCAAGCTATAAAGACGTTGATTCGGACTAAATGGATTGTAAATGCTTATTTAGTCGTTAGCCTTTTCCTTTTTTTATTTATTATCTATTCTTTTACCCAATTCGATCGCTCGGTAGGGCAAACAAAACAGACCATGCTTACGATGGGGTTGATGCTTTTGATTTATATTCCAAAAATAGTAATGACATTAGTACTTTTTGGAGAAGATATTTATAGGATGATCGTCGGCTCCGTAAATTACTTTGTTGAATATGATAATGGCGATTTCTTGAAGTCAAGGAGAAAATTCGTAAGTCAAATTGGTTTAGGTTTGGCTGCGGTTCCTTTTTTGTCTTTAATTTATGGAATGACTTTGGGAAAATACAATTATAAAGTTATCAAGCAACGCATCTTCTTTCCTGATTTACCCGATGCTTTTGACGGGTTTACGATAACACATATTTCAGATGTTCATAGTGGTAGTTTTGATAATCCAGAAAAAATTAATTACGCGATTGACTTGATTAATGAGCAGGAGGCGGACATGATACTTTTTACAGGTGATATTGTCAATACGCATGCAAAAGAAATGCATCCTTGGGTGGATTCTTTTAAGAGAATAAAAGAATATCAATTCGGGAAGTACTCCGTCTTGGGAAACCATGACTATGGTGAGTATGTAACGTGGCCTTCTGATAACGAAAAAGAAAATAACTTCCAAGAAATAAAAAACTTACATCGAGCGATAGACTTCAAATTATTATTAAACGAGCATACTTTCATAAAGAAAGGAGATGATCGTATTGCGCTTGTTGGTGTAGAAAATTGGGGGCACAATTTTAAACAAGCTGGCGATTTAAGTAAAGCTTCGCATGAATTACAAATTGATGATTTTAAGATCTTGTTGAGCCACGACCCTAGTCACTGGGAATATGAAGTAAAAAAGCACGACAAGAATTTTCACCTAACCTTATCTGGACATACGCATGGGATGCAGTTTGGGATTGAAATACCGGGTTATTTTAAATGGAGTTTGGCTCAGTACGTTTATAAACAATGGGCTGGTTTGTATGAAGAATTTGGTCGCTATATTTATGTCAATCGCGGCTTCGGATTTCACGCTTATCCGGGAAGAGTAGGTATTATGCCCGAAATAACGGTTATTCAACTAAAAAAAGGGGAAAAATTAGCATAATTCGTTTAAAACGCTACTTTTGTGGTGTAATTGCTTAATTACAAGAGTTTAGAAATTAAATATTTTGGTTTTATGTCAAAATTTGGAGAACTAATCAATGCTCAAGTTCCGGTATTAATTGATTTTTATACTGAGTGGAACGAATCTTCTGTATCGATGCATCCTGTAATAAGAGATGTGGCTGCTGCACTTGGCGATAAAGCAAAGGTGATCAAAATTGATGTGGATAAGAATCAAGAGTTAGCGGATGCCTTGCGTATAAAAGGATTGCCAACCTTGATGATCTACAAAGAAGGGCAAATGATTTGGAGACAATCCGGAGAACTAGATGCCAATACGATAATTGGCTTAGTACAAGAACAAATCTAGTCAATCACTTCACAAACATAGTTGTTTTGCTTTAAGAAAGTTAAGAATTGAGGTAAAGTGTACACTAAATTTTTAAAGCTTTTGACACTGTCATGAAAGACAATGATACTACCTGGCTGTGTGTTTTTAATCACATTTTGAAGACATTTTTCGGGAGATATTTGATGATCAAAATCGGCACTTAACACATCCCACATTATTATCTTATATCCTTTGTCTAAGAGGATTTTTGCTTGTACGCTTTTAATTTTTCCATATGGCGGGCGGAACAGTTTTCGGTTGACGGTTGTCAGTTGTCGGATGGCTTCATTGCACAAAAGGATATTTTCGATGTAGTCTGATGTTTTTGTTTTCCAGCCGTTCCAATGGCTGAATGTGTGGTTGCCAATTGCGTGACCGTTAAGGAGTATCGAGTTGAAGATTTCGGGATGATTTTGGATGTTGTCGCCGATACAGAAGAAGGTTGCTTTAGCCTTAAATTCTTTCAATTGATTTAAAACCCAAGCAGTAATTTCAGGCGTGGGACCATCATCAAAAGTCAGGTAAACTTTTTTCTCCACGGTAGGAATGTCCCAAACATAGTTTGAGAAAATGAGCTTGAGGAGTCGATTTGTTTTAATCCAATACCACATACTTTTCTAAAACAAAAAAGTAGCACTTAAAGCACTACTTTTTCATTATTAATTATTCACCATTACTTATTAACTGAATTACTCGTTGTCTCTTCCAAAACGTTCAAACATTTTATTATAGGAATTAAAAACAGGTTTGTTCTTGTTGTAGAATTCCATGTCTCCTCGGTCTTTCATAACTTCTAGCAAGCCTCTATAACGCTCTATGTCTGTGATAATATCAATCACTAAATTACTTTGTTCTGACGTTCTCAAACCGTGATAAAAAGTTAGATTTTCTTTATATTTAGTCATTAGTTTTTCTAACAATTGACGTGCTTTTTCTTTTTCTCCTATTTCATAATAACCTCCTGCAAACGGATCAATCAAAGAATAGTAACCATAGTATTCAACAGGCATTTTCGTCATGGCTAAATCAATGATTTTTTTAGCTTTATCCAATTTGCCTTCGTTGATCAATTGTTCCATTAATCTAGCCAAGTTAGTTCTGTACGAAATGCTGTTTTTACGGGTTTCAGGGTCGTGGTAAATTGTGCTCAATTCTCCATTACCCCAGTCCCATTTCATTACAATATTGTACATTTTATCACTATCAATTTGGCCCATATCGAGTGGACTTCCATCTTTTGGAATGGCAGTTCGAATAGGAACCAGTTTATAAACCATTCCGTCCAATTGAAGATAGTCTTTCATCCATAAATAATCATCGTCACCAAAGCTGCCGCCAGTGAAATAGATGGGTCGTTTCCAATTGTTATTAGCAAGAACATCCAACATCATCAATCTGTTTTTATACAAAGCTTGACCTTTTATTTCAATGTCAATATATGGGACAATAGAATCGTTGTGAACTGGATTTACCACCCGATTTTGAATGATTACATTTTTGTCGATTGGGATTCTAACTTTATTGGTAGGATAAAAATGAATTTTTTGACCGTTATCCATTTCAATAATTGTTCTCGCATCGTCGCTTGCGATAAAATTAATGAAGTCCTTTATATTCCACCGATTTTCAGTTTTTGGGTTATGTATGGCATAATCTAACTTATCTCCAACATACTGCTCGTGCGTAAACGAAATTGGCAAACCCTCTGCTTTGTTGGTCTTCATTTTCATTTGATCAATATACCAATCGGTCATAAATAGACTTGTATTGACAATTTTGATATCAGTCCTGATGTTTTCAATTTCCTGAGCATACCACAATGGGAAAGTATCATTATCTCCAATGGTAAATAAAATGGCGTTTGGTTCACATGAATTTAGATATGCTTTCGCCATTGCAATAGCGGTATATTTGTTCGAGCGATCATGGTCGTCCCAATTCTGAGAAGCCATCAAGACAGGTGCTATAGCAATACTTACCGCTATTACTATTGGACCTGCTAATTTAGGTTGGAGATAATTTTTTATCGTATCGTATATAGCGTAAACCCCAAAACCAATCCAAATGGCAAAAACATAAAATGATCCGACTAATGCGTAATCTCTTTCTCTTGGTTCAAAAGGTCTTTCGTTCAGGTAAATTTTAAGTGCGATTCCCGTAAATAAGAAAAGCGCTAGCAGTACATAAAAGCTCTTGAGGTCTTTGTTTGCATGAAACAGCAATCCAATTATTCCAAGGATAAATGGAATAAGGAAATAGATATTTCTTCCTTTATTGTTAAGGACATCAGTTGGTAAATTTTCCTGTGAACCTAAATGCAGTTCATCAATAAATGAGATGCCACTTAACCAGTTACCGTCGAGATTATCGTATTTGCCTTGAATGTCATTTTGTCTACCTGCGAAGTTCCACATTAAATATCTCCAATACATATAGCCGAATTGGAATTCGAACATAAAACTCAAGTTGTCCCAAGTGGAAGGCTTTTCAATAATTAGATAGTCGCCATAACTTTTTAAGAAAGAAATATAACCTTCATTGTCAATGTCTTCTTTAGCATATGCATTTCGGAATTCTGCAATGACATCAACTAATTCTTTTTCTTCCGAATACTCGGGTTTTATTTTAAATTCTGGAGGATGACTAAAATTGATATAGTTCTCCACATGTTCAGTGCTCCACATTCTAGGAAGAATCGCTTTCTGATTGTCATCACTATTTTGTTCCGCATTTTTATAATTATTGGTAATGATGTATTTCCCTGTCTTATAATCACGTTCGTAATTAGGGGCTTTGTCCAGATATGGATTGTCCTCATCTAAACCGACAAAAGTATCAGTATATTGAGGGCCATAAAACAATGGATTAATTCCGTACTGTTCACGATTATAATAAGCCAATACTTCAGCCGCATCAGAAGGCTTATTCTCGTTGATAACAGTGTTAGCGTTGGCTCGAATTGGCAACATCATCCAAGTGGAGAAGCCAATTAATATAAACAATATGCAAAGTATAACCGTGTTGTAAAATACAAGTCCTTTTTGTTTGGTATATCTTAGTCCAAAATAAAAGAAAGCAATAAACAAAAGCGCAACTAAAATACTTCCTGAATTGAAAGGTAGTCCGATATTATTTACCATAAAAATCTCCGTTTTTCCAAAGAAAGCCATGGTCCACGGCAAAAGAGATTTGTATATAAAAAGAAAAATTGCGACTACAGTTATATTAGCTATTATAAAGTTCTTACTAGTAGTTGTTTTGTAGTGTTTGAAGTAATAAAGTAATCCAATAGAAGGAATTGTAAGTAATGCCATGAAATGAATACCAAAGGAAAGTCCAGTTACAAGGCTAATAATCAAAAGCCACTTGTTGCCTCTTGCGGTGTTCATGTCTTGTTCCCATCGTAGTCCTAACCAAAAAAGTAGAGCGATTAGGAGCGTTGCCATTGCATAAACTTCTGCTTCTACAGCATTATACCAAAAACTATCGGAAAAAGTAAATGCTAAAGCTCCTGTAAAAGAACTTCCTAAAATTACTATTGAATTAGAAGTATTCAGTTCGGAAAATTGATAAATTAGTTTTTTAAGAACAATTGTAGATGACCAAAAGAGAAATAAGATGGTAAAGGCACTTGAAAAAACAGACATCATATTAACCATTAAAGCTACATTTTTTGCCTCGTTGGCAAACATAGCAAAAAAAGCGCCTATCATTTGATACAATGGAGCTCCAGGCGGATGTCCAACTTCTAGTTTGGCAGCGGTTGCAATATATTCGCCACAATCCCAGAAACTCATTGTTGGTTCTACTGTTAGTGTGTAAGTGATTAATGCGATTGCAAATGCCAGCCAGCCTAATAAATTATTCCATTTATTGTAATTAAATGTGATCATGTATTTTGGAGTATTTTTAAGTGCTACAAAGAAACTATTTTTTTATATAAAGCGATGAGTATTAACAAAAAATTCTACGGTTTTTATGTTCTCAACATGCTATGATATGTATCGTGATTTGAACTCAAAACACAGAATAACAAATTCGTTTCTTTTTTTTTAATAAAAAAACCATAAATAGTTGCGAAAAATAAAATTTATATTAAATTTGCACTCGCTTAACGGCAATGGAATTGGTCTATGGTGTAATGGTAACACAACTGTTTTTGGTGCAGTCTTTCAAGGTTCGAGTCCTTGTAGACCAACAAAAAACTCCTCAAGAAATTGAGGAGTTTTTTTATTATAATTAAGTGTGTTTTAGATTTTAAAGGTAATTACGGGTCTCACGGCATGGTTTACTAGATCTTCACTAATGCTGCCATTAAAGAAGTGTGCAAACCCAGTTCTTCCATGCGTACACATTCCAATTAAGTCTGCATTGACCGTATTAGAAAAGTTTAGAATCCCCTTTTCAACATTTACATCGTTGTATATATGTAAAGAGTATTTAGGGTAGTTAAACGCTGTAATAAAATCACTCATGATTTTTTCTGCAATGTGTGTTGGTTTAAAGCTATTAGGAGTATTAATCATTACCAAGCTTAAATTAGCGTCAAACGATTTGGCAAAACCTACCAATTGCTCAAATGGTTTTTTTATTTCATCGGAGAAATCAGAAGCAAAAACAAAATTAGTAGCCTTGAAATCCTCCACAACATTTTTGATTACCAAAACAGGAGCCTCAGACAAACGTACTACTTTTTCAGTGTTAGACCCAATGAGCATTTCTTGAAACCCACTTGTGCCATGAGAACCCATAACAATCAAATCAACATTGTTTTTCTTGCTAACGGTCAATATACCATCAAAGGCTTTCTCAAATTGAATAATCTCAGAAACATTTATTCCTTCTAAATAATCAACATCCATTAAATCTTCTAGATTGCTAATTGCTTTATCTTTATAGAACATGATTTCGGGAATCTGATGTCCACTTCCCATTGCGTCACCTGCTTGATGAGGTAATTCTAACATATGTAACAATATAATTTCGCTATCGTTTTTTCTAGCAATTTGTGCTGCAACTCTTAAAGCATATTCTGCATGTGCGGAAAAGTCTGTAGGGACTAAAATTCTTTTCATAATTTAGAGATAAGAAATTTTTAAAATGGATGTTAAATAATGATGCAATAAAAGTAATATTTTTTTTTACAACTAACAATGATTTTTGAATTATAAAAAAACACTATATTTGCACGGTTATTTATTAAAAACTAAATAATGAGGGAAGCATTGCTTCCCTCTTTTTATAAAAAACATGGCATTCAAAGAAAAAGTATTTCAATTATTGGCAGAAGGCATTCAAGAAAAGCCATCCATTTTTTTAATTGATTTGACTATTACGGATGCTTTTAAGATTATTGTAACGTTAGATGGAGATGTAGGTGTTCAATTGCAAGACTGCATTGATATTAGCAGAGCAATTGAAAACAATTTGGATCGAGAAGACCAGGATTTTTCGCTCGAAGTAGCGTCCGTTGGTGTAGGTTCTCCACTAAAGTTAGTTAGGCAATATATCAAAAACATAGGACGAACATTAATCGTAAAATTAGCTGCCGAAACAATCGAAGCCCAATTGGTTGACGCTAATGATAATTTCATAACTTTAGCATGGGAAGCTAGAGAACCAAAAAAAATAGGAAAAGGAAAAGAAACTGTTCAAAAGAGACAAGAAATACCTTATTCAGACATAAAAGAAGCAATTGTTACAGTAACATTTTAATTAAAAAGTTGGCATGGAAAATTTAGCATTAATCGATTCATTTTCAGAGTTTAAAGATGACAAACTCATTGATCGTGTAACGCTTATGGCGATTTTAGAAGATGTGTTTAGAAATGCATTGAAGAAAAAATTTGGATCAGATGATAATTTCGACATCATCATCAATCCAGATAAAGGAGATATGGAAATATGGAGAAGACGAGTTATCGTTGCCGATGACGATTTGGATCTCGAAAATGAAGAAATAACTTTGACCGAAGCCAGAAAAATCGAACCAGATTTTGAAATTGGCGAAGAAGTTTCAGAAGAAGTAAAATTAATTGACTTGGGGAGAAGAGCTATTCTCGCTTTGCGTCAGAATTTAATTTCGAAGATTCATGAACATGACAATACCAATTTATACAAGCAATTCAAAGATTTAATAGGTGAGATTTATACAGCCGAAGTACACCATGTTCGACCAAGAGTTGTAATTTTGATTGACGACGAAGGCAATGAAATTGTATTGCCAAAAGAGAAACAAATTCCTTCTGATTTTTTCCGAAAAGGGGACAATGTTCGCGGAATCATTGAAAATGTTGAATTGAAAGGAAACAAACCTCAAATTATTATGTCGAGAACTTCTGAGAAGTTTTTGGAAAAATTATTTGAACAAGAAATCCCTGAAGTTTTCGATGGTTTGATTATGGTTAAGAAAGTGGTTCGTATTCCTGGTGAAAAGGCAAAAGTGGCAGTTGATTCTTATGATGATAGAATAGACCCAGTAGGAGCTTGTGTTGGAATGAAAGGTTCGAGAATCCATGGAATAGTTAGAGAATTAGGTAATGAGAACATAGATGTGATAAATTATACAACTAATATCCAGTTGTATATTACGAGAGCTTTAAGTCCAGCAAAAGTTTCGTCAATAAAAATTAATGAGGAAACAAAACGAGCTGAAGTATTCTTAAAATTAGAAGAAGTTTCAAAAGCAATTGGCCGCGGTGGTCACAATATTAAATTAGCAGGACTTTTAACTGGATATGAATTAGACGTTATTCGCGAAGGAAATATTGCGGAGGAAGAAGACGACGTCGAATTGACCGAATTTTCAGATGAAATCGAGGGATGGATAATCGATGAATTTGCAAAAATCGGTTTAGATACAGCGAGAAGTATCCTGAAACAAGATGTGGATGATTTGGTGCGAAGAACCGATCTTGAAGAAGAAACTATATTAGATGTAATGCGTATTTTAAAGGAGGAATTCAACACATAAATAACGTACAACACAATTTAAAAGCACAAATAAAAAGGTTTTATGTCTGAAGAAAGAGTAATAAGAATTAATAAGGTTTTAAGGGAATTTAATATTTCGTTAGAAAGGGCAGTAGATTATCTAAAGGATAAGGGAATTGTTATTGACGCAAATCCAAATGCTAAAATTTCTGATAAGGAGTATGGTATTCTTCAAGACCAATTTGCAGGCGATAAAGGCAATAAAGAAGCTTCTAAAGAAGTTGGCGAAGAAAAAAGAAAAGAAAAAGAGGCGTTGCGTTTAGAAAGAGAAAAAGAGGTAGAAGACAAACGTAAGTTGGATGAAGAACGTCACCGACTAGAGGTAATTAAAGCGAAAGCTGTTGTTTCTGGTCCAAAACAGGTTGGCACTATCGACTTGACTCCTGCAAAGCCAGCTCCGAAAACCAAAGATGTCATAGCTCCAAAAGCAGAAGTTGAGAAAACAGTTGAAATAAAGGAAACAACAAAAGAGACTGCAGCGAAACCAATTGTTAATGACAGCGAGAATTCAATTGAGACGCCAGTTGATGAATCTATTACAACACAGTATCAAAAGTTATCAGGGGCAACTTTAACCGGGCAGACCATCGATTTATCTCAGTTCGATAAGCCTAAAAAGAAAAAAGAAGACCCAAAGATAACTCCTAATAAACCAGGAGCAGCATCTAGTGCTAACAACAATAAAAACAAAAGAAAACGAATTCCACCGAAACCCGGAGAGACTAGAGCGCCAGGTGACGGAACTGCAGGTTCTAATCCAAATAGAATATCTCCAAATACAGGCGGAAATGCCGCAAATAGAAGCACCAAACCAGGTTTCGTAAAAGGGAATCGACCAGCAATAATTGCTAAAGTCGAACCAACCGAGGAAGAAGTTAAGAATCAAATTAGAGAAACGCTAGAGAAACTTCAAGGAAAAGGCGGAAAATCTAAAGCGGCTAAGTATCGACGAGACAAACGAGAAACACATCGCCAAAAATCAGATGATGAGCAAAGATCCATCGAGGAAGGTAGTAAAACCATAAAAGTTACGGAATTTGTAACCGTTGGCGAAATTGCAATCATGATGGATGTGCCAATTACTAAAGTAATAGGAACTTGTATGTCGCTCGGAATTATGGTGACCATGAATCAAAGACTTGATGCGGAAACATTGAGTATTGTAGCAGATGAATTTGGATATGAAGTTGAATTTATTACTACTGAATTAGAAGACGCACTGCAAGTCGATGAAGATCGCGAAGAAGATCTTTTGGCACGTGCTCCAATTGTAACCGTTATGGGTCACGTTGACCACGGTAAAACCTCACTTCTAGATTATATACGTAAAGAGAATGTAATTGCTGGCGAGTCCGGAGGAATTACGCAGCACATCGGAGCTTACGGTGTAACTTTAGACAATGGACAAAAAATCGCATTTTTAGATACTCCTGGACACGAGGCATTTACTGCTATGCGTGCACGTGGAGCGCAAGTTACAGATATCGCAATTATTGTAATTGCCGCTGACGATGACATTATGCCTCAAACAAAAGAAGCTATTAGTCACGCGCAAGCTGCGAATGTTCCTATCATTTTTGCAATCAACAAGATTGATAAACCAAATGCAAACGTTGAGAAAATAAAAGAGAGATTAGCTGGAATGAACTTGTTAGTTGAAGATTGGGGTGGAAAAATCCAGTCACATGATATTTCAGCAAAAGCGGGAACCGGTGTCAAGGAATTATTAGAAAAAGTACTCTTGGAGGCGGAGATATTGGATTTGAAATCAAACCCAAATAAACCAGCGTCCGGTACAGTAGTTGAGGCTTTTTTAGATAAAGGTAAAGGTTATGTCTCTACGATTTTAGTTCAAAATGGGACTTTAAAAGTGGGAGATTATATGTTAGCAGGAAAACATCATGGAAAAATTAAAGCGATGCATGATGAACGAGGTCACATTGTGAAAGAGGCCGGACCTTCAACACCTGTATCTGTTTTAGGTTTGGATGGAGCAGCGACTGCTGGAGATAAATTTAATGTTTTTGAAGACGAAAGAGAAGCAAAAGCTATTGCTGCAAAACGTACACAATTAATGCGTGAGCAATCTGTTCGTACACAAAGACATATTACCTTGGCGGAGATAGGAAGACGTATTGCTTTGGGTCAATTTAAAGAGTTGAATATTATCCTAAAAGGAGACGTTGATGGTTCTGTAGAAGCTTTGTCTGATTCCTTCTCTAAATTATCAACGGAAGAAATTCAAATTAATATTATTCATAAAGGGGTCGGTGCGATTACTGAAACTGACGTAATGTTAGCGTCAGCTTCGGATGCAATTATTATTGGATTTAATGTCCGTCCAGCTGGGAACGCTCGACAATTAGCAGACAAAGAAGAAATCGATATCCGAAATTATTCAATCATTTATGATGCTATTGATGATTTGAAAGATGCGATGGAAGGCATGTTGTCTCCTGAAATGAAGGAAGAAATTACAGGAACAGCCGAGATTAGAGAAATTTTCAAAATTTCTAAAGTTGGTTCAATCGCAGGTTGTATGGTGACCGACGGAAAGATAAATCGAAATTCTAGAATTCGTATTATTAGAGAAGGGGTGGTTGTTTTTACTGGTGAATTGATTGCTCTAAAGCGATTTAAAGATGATGTAAAAGAAGTTTCAAAAGGATACGATTGTGGTATACAAATCAAGAACTATAATGACATTGAACAAAATGATTTGATTGAAGCTTTCCAGGAAGTGGCAGTCAAAAAGAAATTAAAATAGAAAATAAAAAAAGCCTTCAATTGAAGGCTTTTTTTATTTTCTATTTATTTGGTTTTATCAAGAAAGAATTGGGATGTTTTTTCTTGATCTCAGCTAAATTTCTTTCAGATTCAATTCGAGATTTAAAGTTGCCAACCCAAACTTTGTATGTGGGTGTGCTAAAAACAATGGTTCCATCATAGTTCTTGAATTCTCTTCTGAACTCGCTCAATGTTTTTTTAGCACTTTCACTGTCACCGTTGTAAATTTGAATCTTGTACCGATCATTGACTGTTATTGAAGAATTTATTTTTCTTTTTTCGTTCAATAACTGCTCAAATTTTGGATCTTGATTTAGCGACACATTACTTTCTTGTGCGCTCAAATTTAAACAACTTACACCTATTAAAACAGTGCTTAAAAATGCAGATCTTAATGATAAAATTCTCATAATACAGTGATTTTTATGCAAATGTACTATTTCTATTTTTATGCAAAAGACTTAACATTATTTAGAATTAATATAAATTGATATTTAAGAGTATTTTAAGGTTTTGAGAATAGTTCATAAATCGTATTTTTGTCCAAGTTTTAAAACAAGGTGTCCGAAAATACTGGTTTTTCAGTAAAATTTGGTGCCATTTTTTAGTCGATAATCATTACAAAATATGAAAAAAGTGGGTAACCATAATTCGATTTCAAGAATTTTTATTTTCAGCGCAGCATTCTTGCTAACATTCTCCTTAAATTCTATTGCTCAAAATGCCGCTCCGGCTGCTGTTCCAGCGGCTGATGTTGCTGCTGCTCCGGCTGCTGCTGCAAGTGGTGCGGATCCTGTAAAAGGAAAAGAGTTATTCAATGCCAATTGTGCAGCCTGTCACAAATTGGATGCAAAAATGACTGGTCCAGCCTTGAGAGGTGTTGCCCAAAAATATGATAAGGCTTGGCTTTATAAATGGATTCACAATAGTACGGCATTGATTAAATCGGGTGATGCGCAGGCGGTAAAAATCAGCACAGAGTACAAAGGGTCTGTCATGACTGCTTTTCCGCAACTTTCAGAAGGAGATATTGATAATATTATCGCCTATACCTCAGAGCCAAAAGCAGAACCAGTAGCTGCAACTACTACTGCTGGTCCTCCAGATACTCAAGCAAGTACAGGGGGGATTTCCAATGAAGTCGTTTTAGGTGCTTTAGCTTTGGTAATGCTGATGTTGGTAGTGATGTTGTTTTTAGTAAACAGCGTTCTGACCAAAGTAGCAAAATCGAATGGTATTGAAATTGAGAAAAAAGAACCAACTCTTCCAATTTGGAAAGCATTTGCAAGAAATCAATTCTTGGTTTTAGTGACTTCAGTATTCTTAATTCTGGCAAGTGGTTATTTTGTTTACGGTTTCTTGATGCAAGTGGGAATTGATCAGGATTATGCACCAATTCAACCTATACATTACTCACACAGAATACATGCTGGTAGTAACGGAATCAACTGCAAGTATTGTCACTCATCGGCTCGTGTCAGTAAACATGCTGGTATTCCTTCTTTGAACGTTTGTATGAATTGTCATAAAAACATCGCTGAAGTTTCAGACACTACGGCAACTGCTGAATATTCTAAAGCCTTCTATGATGGTGAAATTCAAAAATTATATAAAGCGGTTGGTTGGGATCAATCAAACCAAAAGTATACTGGGAAGACTCAGCCAGTGAAGTGGGTCCGTATTCACAATTTGCCTGATTTTGTGTACTTCAACCACTCTCAACACGTAACAGTTGCTGGAATTGAATGCCAGACCTGTCACGGTCCAGTTCAAACTTATGAAATTCAAAAACAATTTGCGCCACTTACTATGGGTTGGTGTATTGATTGCCATAGAAAAACAGACGTTAAGATGGAAGGTAACGATTACTACACAAAAATTCACGAAGAACTTTCTAAAAAGTACGGTGTTGACAAGTTGACTGCCGCTCAAATGGGAGGTCTAGAATGCGGTAAATGCCACTATTAATTTATTTATTAAGAAGCTAACTATTTATATATAATATGTCATCAAACAAAAAATACTGGAAAAGTGTTGAGGAACTAAACGAAAATAGTTCTATTGTTGAGGCACTTAGAAATAACGAATTTGTTGAAGAGATTCCAACGAATGAGTTTTTGAGTGATGCAGAATCACTTACGAATTCTTCAACATCAAGACGTGATTTCCTAAAGTACGTTGGATTTAGTACTGCTGCGGCAACATTAGCAGCTTGCGAAGGTCCGGTTCACAAATCGATTCCTTATGTACTCCAACCGGAGCAAATCATACCAGGTGTTGCAGATTATTATGCAACTTCTGTTTTTGACGGATTTGATTTTGCTAATTTATTAGTAAAAACTAGAGAAGGTCGACCAATTAAAATTGATAATAATTCCATGCCAGGTGCAAAGTTTGCTGCCAATGCAAGGATTCATGCGTCGGTTTTATCGATGTATGATAGTATGCGTTTGAAACAACCAAAAATCGCAGGTAAAACGGCAACTTGGGCTGACGTCGATTCAAAATTAAAATCTAGCATTGCTGCCGCTAAGACTAGTGGTAAGCAAGTGGTTTTATTAACAAGTACATTGGCAAGTCCATCAACTGAAAAATTGATTGGAGAATTTATTGCTAAAAACCCAAATGCGAAGCATGTTATATATGATGCGGTTTCTTCATCTGAGACGCTAGATGCATTCGAGATGGTTTATGGAGAAAGAGCATTGGTCGATTATGATTTTTCAAAAGCTTCTTTGATTGTTTCCGTTGGTGCTGATTTTCTTGGTGATTGGCAAGGTGGAAGTTACGATTCAGGATATGCGAAAGGTAGAATTCCTCAAAATGGTAAAATGTCTCGCCATTTCCAATTAGAAGCCAATATGACTTTGTCTGGTGCGGCTGCTGATAAACGTATTCCAATGAGTGTTGCCAATCAAAAGCAAGCACTTGTGAAAATATTTAATGTAGTTACAAATGCTTCAGTTGCAACTGGTAAAGTTGAAAATGAAGATGCTGTAATGAAAGCGGCTCAGCAGTTAAAAGCTGCCGGAAGTAAAGGTGTAGTAGTTTGCGGAATTGAAGACAAGAACGCTCAGTTATTAGTTTTAGCTATTAATCAGGCTTTGTCTAGCGAAGCATTTTCAACTGCTGCAACAAGACAAATTAGAAAAGGATCGAACGCAAAAGTGACGCAGTTACTAACTGATATGAAAGCAGGAAATGTTCATACGCTAATAATGAGCGGAGTTAATCCTGTATACACGTTACCAAATAGCAATGATTTTACAAGCGCATTAAAGAAAGTTAATTTGTCTGTGTCTTTTTCTTTAAAAGAAGATGAAACGGCTTCCTTAACTTCAATCGCTGCTGCAGCACCACATTACTTAGAATCTTGGAATGACGTTTCTATTGTAAAGGGTTCTTACGGAATCACACAACCTACAATTCGTCCTTTGTTTGATACCAAACAATTTCAAGATGTCTTAATGTCACTGAACGGAAATGCAGGTTCTTTTTATGATTATTTAAAAGCAAATGCTGCATCAAATATAGGTGGCGCTTCATGGAATCAAGTATTACATGACGGTATTTATGTTGGAGTTGCTGCTCCAGCTTCTGCAGGTTCTGCTGATTATGCAACTGCAGCAAACACTTTAGCAAAGTCAAAAAACGCCAATGGTTTTGAGTTGGTTTTATATACTAAGACTGGTTTAGGAGACGGACAACAAGCAAACAATCCTTGGTTGCAAGAGTTTCCAGATCCAATCACTCGAGTTTCTTGGGATAATTATGTTACTGTGTCCAGAATGGATGCAGAAAAATTAGGTCTTGAGAATCACAATGTAGCTGACGGTGGTTTGAACGGAAGTTATGCTACAATTTCTGTTGGTGGTGCAACACTTGAAAATGTACCTGTTATTATTCAACCCGGACAAGCGTTAGGGACACTAGGTTTGGCCTTTGGTTACGGAAAGAAAGCAGCTTTAAAAGAAGCAATGCAAGTAGGAGTTAATGCTTATACTTTGTATAGTAATTTTAATAATGTTCAATCTGTAACAATCAAGAAAGCTTCTGGAGAGCATGAGTTTGCTTGTGTTCAATCACAAAAGACTTTAATGGGTCGTGGCGATATTATTAAAGAGACGACTTTAGAGATATTTAATACGAAAGATGCAGCAGAGTGGAATGAAGTTCCTAAAGTATCTTTAGATCATAAAGAAGTTGCTGCTACATCTGTAGATTTGTGGACTCCTTTCGATCGTTCTGTTGGACATCACTTTAATTTATCAATCGACTTAAATGCTTGTACTGGTTGTGGCGCCTGCGTCATTGCTTGTCATGCAGAGAATAATGTTCCTGTTGTTGGTAAAGAAGAAGTTAGAAGAAGCCGTGATATGCACTGGTTGCGTATTGATAGATATTATTCTTCTGAAGATACTTTCGCTCATGACAACGAGAAAAAAGAAAACTTCAAAGGTTTATTTGGAGATAAAGGTTCTTTAGGTGGTTTTGGTGAAATGGAACAAGCGGCTGATAATCCACAAGTGGCTTTTCAACCTGTAATGTGTCAACATTGTAACCACGCTCCTTGTGAAACAGTATGTCCTGTTGCTGCTACCTCTCACAGCCGTCAAGGTCAAAACCATATGGCGTATAATAGATGTGTTGGTACCCGTTATTGCGCAAACAACTGTCCGTACAAAGTACGTCGTTTCAACTGGTTCTTGTACAACAAAAACAGCGAGTTCGATTTTCATATGAATGACGATTTAGGCCGTATGGTCTTGAATCCAGATGTGAATGCGCGTTCTCGTGGAGTTATGGAAAAATGTTCCATGTGTATTCAAATGACGCAGGCAACGATTTTGAGTGCGAAACGTGATGGAAGAGCTATCGTGGATGGTGAATTTCAAACCGCATGTTCAAATGCTTGTTCTTCCGGAGCGATGAAATTTGGCGATGTAAACGATAAGGAAAGTGAAGTCGCAGCTTTAGCAGAAGAAGATAGAATGTACCATTTGTTGGAGCATGTTGGAACGAAACCAAATGTGTTTTACCACGTAAAAGTTAGAAATACGTAATAGAAATTAAAAATCAATTTAAAGGATTATGTCTCATATATACGATTCAAGCATTAGAAAACCTTTAGTTATAGGCGATAAGACTTATCACGACGTAACAGTTGATGTCGCTGCTCCTGTAGAAGGAAAAGCAAACAGACATTGGTGGATTGTGTTTTCAATTGCTTTGGCAGCCTTCCTTTGGGGATTAAGTTGCATTATCTACACCATCTCGACAGGTATCGGGACTTGGGGATTAAATAAAACTGTTGGTTGGGCTTGGGATATCACGAACTTCGTTTGGTGGGTAGGTATTGGTCACGCAGGAACGTTAATCTCTGCGGTACTTTTATTGTTCCGTCAAAGATGGAGAATGGCTATTAACCGTTCTGCAGAAGCGATGACAATTTTCTCAGTAATTCAAGCAGGTTTGTTTCCAATCATTCACATGGGACGTCCTTGGTTAGCTTATTGGGTATTGCCTATTCCAAATCAGTTTGGATCTTTGTGGGTAAACTTTAACTCACCATTACTTTGGGACGTGTTTGCAATTTCTACGTATCTTTCTGTTTCACTTGTATTTTGGTGGACCGGTCTCTTGCCGGATTTTGCAATGATTAGAGACAGAGCTGTTAATCCTTTTCAAAAAAGAATTTATACCATCTTAAGTTTTGGATGGAGCGGAAGAGCTAAAGATTGGCAACGTTTTGAAGAAGTATCATTAGTATTAGCAGGTTTAGCTACACCACTTGTACTTTCAGTGCATACGATTGTATCCATGGACTTTGCTACTTCTGTGATTCCAGGTTGGCATACAACCATTTTTCCTCCATATTTCGTTGCTGGGGCGGTATTCTCAGGATTTGCAATGGTAAATACGTTGCTTATTATCATGAGAAAAGTGTCTAACCTAGAAGCATACATTACGATACAACATATCGAATTGATGAATATCATTATTATGATCACTGGATCGATTGTAGGTGTTGCTTATATTACAGAATTGTTTATTGCGTGGTATTCTGGAGTTGAATACGAACAATACGCCTTCTTAAACAGAGCAACTGGTCCTTATTGGTGGGCATACTGGTCGATGATGACTTGTAATGTATTCTCTCCTCAGTTCATGTGGTTTAAGAAATTAAGAACTAGCATCATGTTCTCATTTATTATTTCGATTGTAGTAAACATTGGAATGTGGTTCGAACGTTTTGTAATTATCGTGACTTCATTGCATAGAGATTACCTTCCATCTTCATGGACCATGTTTTCACCAACATTTGTCGATATTGGAATATTCATAGGTACAATTGGTTTCTTCTTCGTTTTGTTCTTATTATATGCTAGAACATTCCCTGTAATTGCGCAAGCGGAAGTGAAAACGATTTTGAAAGCGACCGGAGAAAATTATATTAAAGCAAGAGAAGCAAATAAACATTCACATCATGAGTAGTAATAAAGTTATTTACGCCATTTATAATGACGATGACACTTTGATGGATGCCGTAAAAAAGACACGTGCAGCGCATCACCATATTGAAGAAGTTTTTACTCCTTTTCCAGTTCACGGTTTAGACAAAGCTATGGGAATTGCTCCTACTAGAATCGCGATTTGCGCATTCATATATGGACTTTGTGGATTGTCATTCGGAACATGGATGATGAACTATGTGATGATTATGGATTGGCCGCAAGATATAGGAGGTAAACCAAGTTTCAGCTATATACAAAATATGCCAGCATTCGTGCCAATTATGTTTGAAGAAACAGTATTTTTTGCAGCGCATTTGATGGTAATCACTTTCTATATGAGAAGTAAATTATGGCCTTTTAAGAAAGCTGAAAATCCAGATGTGAGAACTACTGATGATCATTTCTTGATGGAAGTAGCAGTCAACAATAACGAGAAAGAACTAGTGTCCTTTTTTGAAAGTACAGGCGCAGTAGAAGTTAAAGTAATAGATAAGCATTAATATATCACTATGAAAAGTCTATATAAAATAGCATTTTTAGTTTGTATGTCGGTTATGGTTTCATCGTGTAAAGACAATTTGAATCCAAACTATCAATACATGCCTAACATGTATGAATCGGTAGGTTACGAAACTTACGCTGAATCAAAAGCTTTCAAAAACGGTAAAGAAGGACAATTACCTGCAGAAGGGACAATTAATAGAGGTTTCGAAGTGTATGATTACCCAAATTCAACGGCGGGTTATGATGATGCTAAAGCTTCTTTAAGATCGCCTCTGGATTCGACTTCCGTAAACATGGACAAAGCAAAGGAATTGTATGAGATTTATTGCGCCATCTGTCACGGAAATGCTGGTGATGGAAAAGGAAAATTAGTAACGCAAGGAAAATATTTGGGAGTGCCTAATTACAAAGACAGACCAATTACTGAAGGAAGTGTTTTTCACGTACAACAATTTGGACTTAATGCTATGGGTTCATATGCTAATCAAATGAGCAAAGAAGAGCGTTGGTTGGTTGCCGCGTACGTGATGAAACTTAAAAGCGAATTATAATTGTAAAATAAACTGATCTTAATAGATATGTATACATTTTCAAGTAAATTAAAAACGTTCTCTTTCATCCTAATCATTCTAGGAGTTCTCGGAATTGGATATGGTTTTTTAACTGCACCTAAAAATATTGAAGAAGTTGAAAAAATTCTTGCTGCCAATGAGCATGGTGGACATCAAGCAGCTGCAGGTCATGCAGCAGCAGAAGAGAATGCTCATGCGAACGTTGAAGCACACACTGCGACAGAAGTTGTAAAAGAAGAACCTGCGGTTGCTCAAGTTGATAAAGATACAACGGCGACAGACACTACAAAAATAGAAGAAACAGTTGCAGCTCCAGTTGAAAATCACAAAGAGGTGAAGCATTCAAAAGAAGTTAGCGCAGAAGATGCGCACAAAGAACATCAAGCCCATTTAGAGCACGTGTTGCATCAATTGCAAAACAAGCCGTGGTCTGCTTTGTATGTTGCTTGTATATTCTTCATGCTTATTACTATGGGAGTACTTGCTTTTTATGCCATTCAACAAGTTGCGCAAGCAGGCTGGTCTCCAGTATTGTTTAGAGTGATGCAGGGAATTACGGCTTATTTGCCAGTCGGATCAGTAATATTTTTTGTATTATTATTAATGGCCGGATTTCATTTCAATCATTTATTCCCTTGGTTAGATCCGGAAGTTGTGGCTCATGACAAATTGATACAAAACAAGTCTGGTTATTTGAATTTTCCATTTTGGATTGTAAGAGCGGCTATTTTCTTATTAGGATGGAATTTATACCGCTATTTCTCAAGAAAAAATTGTTTGGCTCAAGATGAGTCTACCGATAACAGTTACTACAAGAAGAATTTTAATATCTCAGCAATGTTTTTAGTTTTTTTTATCGTAACTGAATCTATTATGTCGTGGGATTGGATTATGTCTTTAGATCCGCATTGGTTTAGTACTTTGTTTGGATGGTATGTATTCGCAAGTTTCTTTGTAAGCGGAATCACAACGATTTGTATGATTACGTTGTATTTGAAATCCGTCGGATATTTAGAGCACGTAAATACAAGTCACATTCACGATTTAGCGAAATTCATGTTCGGTATTAGTGTATTCTGGACGTATTTATGGTTCTCACAGTATATGTTAATCTGGTATGCAAATATTCCAGAAGAGGTTACTTACTTCGTGACAAGAATAGAACTTTATAATCTTCCGTTTTTTGGTGCAGTTGTAATGAATTTCGTTTTTCCAATTTTGATTCTAATCAATACAGACTTCAAGAGAATTACATGGGTGTTAGTAATGGCGGGAACCGTTATTTTATTAGGACATTACGTAGATTTCTTTAATATGATTATGCCAGCAACTGTCGGAGATCAATGGTTTATTGGCGCATCGGAATTAGGATCTATCTCTTTCTTCTTGGGGTTATTTATTTTTGTGGTCTTTAGTGCGCTAACCAAAGCGCCATTGTTGCCAAAACGAAATCCATACATCGAAGAAAGTAAACATTTTCATTATTAATATTTAAAGTAAAAAACAGATGACAAGTTTGTTGGTAATTATAGTTTTATTGTTATTATCAGTTGCATTATGGCAATTGACGAAGATATTTGATTTATCACAAGTCGGCTCTTCAAAAAACAGTTCCGGTATTGCAGATGACAATGACAATAATGCACAAGGTTATTTGATGTTTGGATTTCTAGCATTTATTTATATTTTCACGATCTATGGATTGATTAAATGGGGTGGTTTGGTATTGCATACTCCAGCATCGGCGCACGGAGGTGAAGTAGATAGCTTGATGAATATTACTTGGGTAGTTATTTTCTTCGTGCAAGCCGTAACTCAGGCACTATTGTATTACTTTGGATTTAAGTACAGAGGAAGAAAGGATCAAACTGCACTATATTTTTCAGATAATAACAAGCTAGAAGTAATTTGGAGTGTTATTCCAGCCATTGTCTTAGCAGGATTGATTCTTTACGGATTGTATGCATGGTCAGATATTATGTTTATCGACGAAGATGAAGAAGTAATAGAAATTGAAATTTATGCGCAACAGTTCAATTGGAAAGCACGATATTCGGGAGAGGATAATGTATTAGGTAAAGCGAATGTTCGTTACATAGAAGGCGTAAATAGCGTAGGTGTCGATCCCTCTGATCCAAATTCTCAAGACGACAAAGTTGTTACAGAATTACATTTACCAAAAGGAAAAAAAATTCATTTCAAAATACGATCACAAGATGTGTTGCATTCAATGTATATGCCGCACTTTAGAGCTCAGATGAACTGCGTTCCTGGTATGGTGACTGAATTTGCTTTCACACCAATTTACACTTCAGATGAATATCGTAATTTGCCTTTCATGATTGAAAAAGTAAATAATATTAATACTATCAGAACTAAGAAAAGTGCGGAATTAGTAGCAGATGGAAAACCGGCGCTTGATCCTTATACTTTTGATTTCTTACTTCTCTGTAATAAAATTTGTGGTGCATCCCATTATAACATGCAAATGAAAATTGTGGTAGATTCACCAGAAGACTATAAAAAATGGTTGCAAGATAAGGCAACTATTAAAGAGGAGTTGAAAGCAGAAACAGCAGCTGCAATTGGGGAGACAGGTTCAAAAGACAAAGACACTACTGTTGTGGTAGCCACAGATAAAATGATGGCTCAAGTAGATAAAAAATAAATAAAAATTAATAAAGTACATATATTATGTCAGCAGAAGCTCTAGATCACGGACACGATCATGAACATGAACATCACCATAAAGATACCTTTATAACTAAGTACATATTTAGTATTGAACATAAAATGATTGCTAGACAGTACTTGATTACAGGTATTATCATGGGGGTTATCGGCGTTGCAATTTCTATTTTATTTAGATTACAATTGGCGTGGCCAGAAGAGTCATTCAAGATTCTAAATTTTGTCCTTGGAGATTCCTACGCACCAAACGGAGTTTTATTGAATGATCGATACTTAGCATTGGTTACCATTCACGGTACAATCATGGTATTCTTTGTATTAACAGCGGCGTTAAGTGGAACGTTTAGTAACTTATTAATTCCACTGCAAATTGGAGCACGAGATATGGCATCAGGATTTCTAAACATGGTCTCCTATTGGCTGTTTTTCCTATCAAGTATTTTGATGGTTTCCTCATTATTCGTTGAGTCAGGGCCAGCATCTGCAGGATGGACGATTTATCCGCCATTAAGTGCTTTACCTCAAGCAATTCCTGGTTCGGGTGCTGGTATGACATTGTGGTTGGTTTCTATGGCTGTCTTTATTGCTTCGTCTTTAATGGGTTCTTTGAACTACATCGTAACAGTAATTAACTTAAGAACTAAAGGAATGTCGTTTACCAGACTACCGCTTACGATTTGGGCGTTCTTTATTACTGCTGTGATTGGAGTTATTTCTTTCCCAGTTCTTTTGTCAGCGGCACTTCTGCTTATTATGGATAGAAGTTTTGGAACTTCATTTTTCCTCTCAGATATCTACATCGCAGGTGAGGTGTTGCATTACCAAGGTGGTTCACCAGTATTATTTGAACACTTATTCTGGTTCCTGGGGCATCCAGAAGTTTATATCATCTTGTTGCCTGCTTTAGGAATTACATCTGAAGTAATTGCGACCAATTCTCGTAAGCCAATCTTTGGTTATAGAGCGATGATTATGTCGATTATTGCCATTGCGTTCTTATCAACTATTGTATGGGGTCACCACATGTTTATGTCAGGTATGAATCCATTCTTAGGGTCAGTTTTTACATTTACAACGCTATTAATCGCGATTCCATCTGCGGTAAAAGCTTTTAATTATATCACAACGCTTTGGAAAGGTAACCTTCAATTGAATCCTGCAATGTTGTTCTCCATCGGATTGGTTTCAACCTTTATTACAGGAGGTTTAACAGGAATTATTCTAGGAGATAGTACACTGGATATCAATGTGCATGATACGTACTTCGTAGTGGCGCATTTCCACTTGGTAATGGGAATTTCTGCATTGTATGGTATGTTCGCCGGAATCTACCACTGGTATCCAAAAATGTGGAAAAGAATGATGAACAAAAACCTTGGATACATTCACTTCTGGGTGACTGCAGTATGTGCTTATGGCGTTTTCTTCCCAATGCACTTTATCGGTCTGGCGGGTTTACCAAGACGATATTATACAAACACAAACTTCCCATTATTTGATGATTTAGCAAATGTTAACGTGATAATCACCATGTTCGCAATTGTTGGAGGAGCGTTCCAATTGGTGTTCTTATGGAACTTCTTTTATAGTATCTTCTATGGTAAAAGAACAATTCAAAATCCATGGAAATCTAATACATTAGAATGGACTGCACCAATCGAACAAATTCATGGTAACTGGCCAGGAGAAATTCCTCACGTATACAGATGGCCGTACGATTATAGCAAGCCTGGACATGAAGATGATTTTGTGCCGCAAAATGTACCCATGAAAGAAGGAGAAGAACAACTTCACCACTAAACAAAAAAATATTACTAAAAATGCCTTTCCTCATCGAAAGGCATTTTTACTTTAGGCAAAGTATTTCCCTATATTTGTAACATGAATGAGAATTTAGACCCAACCAATTTCAACTATAATTCCGAGGAATTAGATCTCGAAAAGAAATTGAGACCGCTATCCTTTGAAGATTTCGCCGGTCAAGATCAAGTACTAGACAACCTCAAAGTATTTGTAGAAGCCGCCAACCAAAGAAACGAAGCCCTAGATCATACTTTATTTCACGGTCCACCAGGTCTAGGAAAAACAACTTTGGCAAACATTCTCGCTAATGAATTAGGAGTAGGAATAAAAATCACATCAGGCCCAGTTCTTGACAAGCCTGGCGATTTGGCTGGACTACTAACAAACCTCGAAGACAGAGACGTACTTTTTATAGACGAAATCCACCGATTAAGCCCCATTGTAGAAGAATATCTTTACTCAGCCATGGAGGACTTTAAAATCGATATTATGATCGAATCTGGTCCAAACGCGAGATCAGTCCAAATTAATCTCAATCCATTTACATTAGTCGGAGCAACGACACGCTCCGGTTTACTTACTGCTCCGATGCGCGCTCGATTCGGAATCCAAAGCCGATTACAATATTACACCACTGAACTCCTAACCACAATCGTCCAAAGAAGCTCTTCCATTCTCAAAATGCCCATCACCATGGAAGCCGCCATCGAAATTGCCGGTAGAAGCCGCGGAACGCCCAGAATTGCCAATGCACTTTTACGTCGTGTTCGTGATTTCGCACAGATTAAAGGCAACGGAAAAATCGACATCGAAATCGCACGCTATGCCTTAAAAGCACTGCATGTTGACGCCCACGGTCTCGACGAAATGGACAACAAAATACTCACAACCATCATCGACAAATTCAAAGGCGGACCAGTTGGGTTGTCCACTTTGGCCACCGCCGTTTCCGAAAGCAGCGAAACCATCGAAGAAGTTTATGAGCCGTTTTTGATACAAGAAGGATTTATCATGCGAACGCCTCGCGGACGTGAAGTAACAGAAAAGGCATACAAACATCTCGGGAAAATTAAAACCAATATTCAAGGCGGATTGTTTTAGGGCATTCCCACGCCGAAAAAGGCGCGGTCGGGCTTTCCGCACTCGCTTTTTTTGTTTTGTCACCCCGAGCTAGTTTATACTGAGCGCAGACGAAGTACAGTCGAGGTGCTATTTCTAAAACAAAAAAGAGCTCAAACAATAGCTCCAATCCCTAATGCAAACCTCAATTCATTGACGTGATTGATAACAAATCCAAATACACGGCCTTCATTAAATCCGAAGCAAAACGGCTCGGATTCTTGTCGTGTGGTATTTCAAAATCCGGATTTCTTGAAGAAGAAGCGCCACGATTAGAGAAATGGTTGAATCAAAACCAACACGGTCAAATGTCCTACATGGAGAACCACTTTGACAAGCGACTCAATCCGAATCTTCTTGTGGAGGATGCCAAAAGTGTTGTTTCCTTATTGCTCAATTATTTTCCGTCTGAAACTCAAATAGAAGATACTTACAAGATATCAAAATACGCTTACGGGCAAGACTATCATTTCGTTATCAAAGAAAAACTAAAAGAACTGCTTTATTCCATCCAAGAAAATAGCGGTGAAGTTTCGGGTCGCGCATTCGTTGATTCAGCACCAGTTTTAGACAAAGCGTGGGCAGCTAAAAGTGGTCTAGGTTGGATGGGAAAAAACAGTAATTTAATTACTAAGTCTATCGGTTCATTTTATTTCATCGCCGAACTCATCATCGATCTTGAACTCGACTATGATAACGCCACCACAGACCATTGCGGAACCTGCACTGCCTGCATCGATGCGTGTCCTACAGAAGCAATCGCAGCGCCTTACGTTGTTGATGGGAGTAAATGTATTTCTTACTTTACCATCGAACTCAAAGACAATATCCCAAATGAAATGAAAGGAAAGTTCGATGATTGGGCTTTTGGTTGCGACATCTGCCAAGACGTGTGCCCGTGGAATAAGTTTTCAAAACAGCACAACGAACCACTATTCAATCCCAATCCAGAATTATTATCTATGTCTAAAAAAGATTGGGAGGAAATCACCGCCGAAACGTTTCAAAAAGTTTTTAGAAACTCAGCCTTAAATCGAACAAAATTGGAAGGGTTAAAAAGAAACATCAATTTTCTAAAGGCACAATAAATATGATACCGATTCGTCCAGCCAGATTCTTCGTACTTATGTTTCTTCTTTTTATTAATATTGGCAAAGCGCAGCCTTATGTAGATATCGCCAATTTTAATTATCAAAACTTCTCAGCGACAAATAGGGATAATTCGGCATTAAAGAACAACACAGAAATTTATTCTCTTGGTGTTTTTTTACCCCATGAGTTGAAGAATGGGAATACATTGTTATTAAGAATCAACAGCGAATTAATACAAACTTCAATTTCGCCTAGACTGAATACAGCAAATAAAGTATCAAGTATTTCACTACCGCTCGGTTATCAATGGATTTCGGAAAATAAAAAATGGAAATCAGTACTTATTGGAATTCCTAAACTCGCAAGCGATTTTAAATCGCCGATAGATAGCGAGGATTTTCAATATGGGATGTTATTCATTGAAAATTATAAGTTGAACGACAAATTACAAATCAAAGCGGGATTTTATTATAATGAAGAAGCTTTCGGACATTTTTTTGTCCCGCTTATTGGGGTCGACTGGAAGCCTTCAGACCGGTGGCAATTTTTTGGAATTTTGCCGACAAACTATAAAATTGAATATTCAATAATGAAGAAAAAATGGTATACGGGAATTAATTTTAAGGCATTTACAAGGTCTTTTCAACTTTCGGAATCTCAAAATAAGGACTATGTTCGATTTGATGAAGTTGTAATTAAAAGTTTTATTGAATATTACTGCTTCAATAATATTGTTGCCTATGCTGAGATTGGTCAATCTCTAGGTAAACCACCAGTACAATACAAATCCGATTCAAACGAACAATCCTATTTAAATCCAAATTTCTCCTCGCTAAATAATTATTTGATATTTTCATTTGGTCTTGCCTATCGTATTCGATCTGAATAATCCTTTTTCAAAACTTTAATGATATAAAAAATGAGTAAAAAAACACTTAGAATATTAATTCACCCATTATTTATTTATACTATTATTGCTTTATTAGAATGTATTTCCTTTAATCCAAATGCTAAAAAGGAAGTTCTATACGAATTGCCCTATGTTGGAGATAATTTCGGAATTCTAAATAGTCAAGCAGTGTATTATTATTCAGGTAAAGGGAAGTACGAGTACACTTCTCCAGAATGTTACTTCAGCTACGGAAATCCAACTTTTGATAAGAGTTATAAAGAGGGCGGCATAAAAACGATAGATCAATCTATTGCGGACCAGATTCCTTTACTAGGAAGTATGTGTGACGAAAATACAGAAATTAAAGAGAAGAATAATTCAACAATTTTTCTTAAAAGGTATTTTTCACGCAACTATTTACTGAACAATTTTTCCAGTATTTCTCATGTACTTTTCTACATTCTTTTATCGATGTCAATTATTTTTCATTTTAACATGCAAAAATATAAGTATGGGTATGCTTTTTTGGGATGTTTTTTGGGTGGTGCAATCCTTGAATTAATACAAAAATATTATATATTCGGCAGAACTGCTTCTGTTGAAGATCAAGTGTTAAATTCGATAGGAGCAATTCTTGGGATTTTACTTTTTCACGCACTTGATCGTTTTAAGTTCATCGAGAAATATAAATAAAGCGTATAAAAAAACCCGATTAGAAATAATCGGGTTTTTTCGTGGTACCTCCAGGGATCGAACCAGGGACACATGGATTTTCAGTCCATTGCTCTACCATCTGAGCTAAGGTACCTCTCGCTTAAAGCGGTTGCAAATATAGCATGATTTTTAATTTATCCAAAACAATTAATAAAAAAAATCTATTCGTAACTTCGGAGCTTCAAACATGACGTTATGGTGTTAGTAGTCGATATTGGAAATACTAGAATTAAAGGTGCTGTATTTGAACATGATAGCATCTTAGAGCATTTTTCTTTTGTGTCTCACGAGCTTAAAATACAACTCAATTCGATAGCAAATAAGTACCCTAAATGTAAAGATATTGTCGTAGCAAATGTTGGAAATTTCACGAAAGAAGCTTTTCAGCAAATAGTCACTTCATTAGATTGTCATTTCATAACACGTCAATGGTCTTTTCCATTTAATAACAAATATGTAACACCTGAAAGTTTAGGAATAGATCGGATGGTCCTGGCCTCCGGCGCCGTTTTGTCGTATCCGAAGCAAAATAGATTGGTAATCGACGCTGGAACGTGCGTCACGTATGATTTCGTTGATTGTAATGACAATTATTTGGGAGGTGCAATTTCGCCAGGTATACGATTACGTTACGAAGCTTTGCATCAAAAAACCGCAAAACTACCTTTATTACAGCCCAAAAATCCAGATTACTTTATTGGAAATTCAACAATTGAAGCCATTCACGTTGGAGTGATACAAGGTTTGTTACACGAAATAAACGGTTTTATTGCTCAATATCAAAGCGAGAACGAGAATATTACCATAATTTTAACGGGCGGAGACGCAGATTTTTTGGCTATGCGATTAAAAAATACCATATTTGCCAATTCAAATTTTCTGTTAGAAAGTTTGTATAAAACTTTTCAATATCAAATCAACAATGATTAAGAAATTATCGATTTCCTTTTTTCTTTTCTTCTCAATTATGACATCTGCTCAACAAGGTACGTCGTCTCCCTATTCATTTTATGGAATCGGGGAGGTGCGTTTTAGAGGCACGGTCGAAAATCGACTAATGGGAGGTGTTTCCATCTTTCCCGACAGTCTGCATGTTAATATACTTAATCCAGCAACTTATGCAAGTCTTCAGATGTCTACCTATACGGCAGGAGGAACATCGAGTTATACGAAATTGAGTTCTTCTCAGAAAAATGAAAAAGCACAAAGATCAACGTTAGACTATATGGCGGTCGGTATTCCATTAAAAAATGCTGGATTCGGATTTGGATTGATTCCTTATTCTTCAGTAGGATACCGAATTCGCAATGAAAATTCAGAAGGAACAGTAAATAGATATGACGGTACTGGTGGCGTCAACAAAGTTTTTTTAGGCTATGGTCATAAATTGACTTCTAATTTAAGTATTGGATTGGATGCCAATTATAATTTTGGACGAATAGAAACAAAGAACATCCAAAAGATTCCTGATGTGCAATTTGGGACACAAGAGTTAAATACTTCAGAGCTGTCTGGATTTAATGTGAATTTAAGCGCAATTTATCAGAGAAAGTTAAATCAGAAATTAAATGTTTTTGGTAGCCTTATTTACACTCCAAAAAGTAAATTGCAATCTAAAAATTCAAGAATAATTTCATCGGTATTGTATTCTGATTTCTTCGATCCGCAAGATGTGGATCAATTGGATGAAATTAAGAACTCATATACCATTAAACTCCCTTCCAAGGTTACTTTTGGTCTTGGAGTAGGGCAAAACAAAAAATGGATGCTCGGCTCAGAAGTAACTTTTCAGAAAAACAGTAGGTTCGGAAATCGCACACAGGACATTTCAAATGTTATTTATAGAGATGCCGTGAAATATAATTTGGGAGGTTACTATATTCCCGACGCTTCAGCATTCTCTAATTATCTGAAAAAAATTACTTATCGCGGTGGATTCAGATACGAGAATACCGGAATGACAATCAACAACCAAGATTTAAAAGACTATGCGCTTTCAGCTGGATTAGGATTGCCCCTTGGCGGTGCGTTCTCCAATATCAATATTGGTGTTGAATACGGAAAACGAGGTACTGCAAAAGCCTCATTGGTTGAAGAGAATTATACGAACTTTCTGTTGAGTTTGTCCTTAAATGACCGCTGGTTTATTAAAAGGAAGTACGATTAATTTGCCATTAACATAGCATTCAAAGCTTAATACTATTTTGATTTGAAAATCTTTAAACCCACCAAAGTACTTTTTTTGTTTTTAGGAACAGGTCTATTCCTAATGTTAGGGTGTGAAAGTAACTTTCGAGAGGTTCAAAAAATCAATTATTCAGAATTTGTGCCAAATGGCGAGGCTGACAATTTCAACTTAAAGTACACAGATTCAGGTCGCATTAAGTCAATTTTGGTCAGTCCAAAAATGCTTGATTATTCCAACGTAGAATTTCCATATACGGAATTCCCGAAAGGAGTCCATGTTACCATGTATGATTCAAAAGGGAAGCGAACATTTATTTCTTCGGATTATGCCATCATGTTCAAAGGAACTGATTTGATTGACCTTCAAAAGAATGTGGTAATTTCCAATGAAACGAATCAAATGCTAGAAACCAATCAACTTTACTACGACCAAAAGAACGAATGGTTTTTTACCGAAAAAAAGTTTAAATTTACGGATCCAAAAGGTATTTCTTATGGAGAGGGAATCGATTTTAGTAAGGATTTTAAAATTCTAAATTCACAACGTATTAATGGCGAGATAGACGAAGCCGAATAAAATAAACCATGAATTATTTAAAATACACCCAGTACGTATATCTTGTCTTTAGCGGATTTTTTGTATACGACGCTTTTTCGAAATTCAGTGCTGGAGAATCACCATGGCTATCTGCAATTATCGCGGCGGTTTCTCTATTTATGTTTTTTTTTAGGAGAAGTTTTGCAAAGAAATTTGAAAAAAGAAACAACAACTCCTAATTCATGGAAATTAGTATTATCATATTATGTCTAATACTAGCGGCACTTTTTTCCGGAATGGAGATTGCTTTTGTTTCGTCAAATAAGATTTACCTTGAAATTGAAAAGAAGCAACAAAATTTCCTTTCAAAAGTTCTAACGAAACTTACCGAAAAACCTTCACAGTTTATTGCATCAATGCTAATTGGAAACACCATTGTCTTGGTTGTTTATGGTTTTTTTATGGGAGAACTTTTAATGAATTGGATCACTCGTTTAGGATTTAATTTTACAAATTTGTCCAACGTCTTAATTCAAACTTCTCTTTCTACGCTCATTGTTTTGGTAACAAGCGAATTCATTCCAAAAGTATTTTTTCAAATTTACGCCAATTCCTTTATTAAATTTTTTGCCCTTCCTGCCTATTTTTTCTATTTGCTTTTTTACTTCATTTCCACCTTTATCCTCTGGATATCGGACTTTATTTTGAAGCGATTTTTTAAAACAGAAGGCGATTACGTGCCTTTATTTTTTAGCAAAGTTGAACTCGGGAATTATATCACAGAGCAGATGAGTACCGTTGAAGATCACGAAAACATGGATTCTGAAATTCAGATTTTTCAAAATGCGCTTGAGTTTTCAGGGGTTAAAGCTCGGGATATTATGACGCCAAGAACTGAAATTTCAGCTGCAGAGATACATGATTCAGTTTCAGAATTAAGAAATAAGTTTAGCGACACCGGTTATTCTAAAATACTAGTGTATCAAAATTCATTAGACGACATTTTAGGATACGTTCATTCCTTTGAATTATTTAAAAAACCGAGAAGTATTAAGTCAGTTTTGAAACCCGTTGAGTTTGTGCCTGAAACTATTTTCATTAAAGACGTGTTAGAAATTCTCACTAAGAAAAGGAAAAGTATAGCCATTGTTTTGGATGAATATGGAGGAACCTCCGGGATGATAACCGTGGAAGACATCGTAGAAGAATTGTTTGGTGAAATTGAAGATGAACACGATTCAATCGAGGAATTATTAGAAAAGAGAATTGAAGATGATGTGTATTTATTTTCCGCTCGATTGGATGTTGAATACCTGAATCAAACCTATAAATTGCAGATTCCAGAAAGTGATTCCTATGGTACGTTAGGCGGATATATTGTTAATCATAGTAAAGAAATCCCCGCGCAAGGTGACCAAATCACGATAGATAAAATTCGTTTTACGATTGAAGAAGCCACCAATAAGAAAATCGAAGTGGTCAAAATGAATATCCTAGAATAGAAAATCCAAAAAAAAGAAAATTTCTTGCAAAATATAACCTTACAGCTATGGTTATTAAATAGATAATTGTATTTTCGCAAACTGAATTAAAAATTAACACTATACAAGATGGCAGTTTTACAAAAAATTAGACAACGATCATTACTATTAATACTCGTAATTGGGTTTTCTTTATTAGCATTTATTGTTCAAGATTTATATAGAAAAGGTGGATTTAATGAAACTTCAAAGTACGTGGGAAGCGTCAATGATAAAGACATTTCATTTGATGAATTCCGAATCAAAGTGAGCAACCTTGAAAAAAGCGGACAACAGGGAATGACTTCAACTCAAGCCGTAAATCGTGTTTGGGATCAAGAAGTTTCTATCGCATTAGTGAGCGCTGAATTTGAAAAATTGGGAATTCACACCAGCGAGAAACACATCCTTGAGGTATTTAAAAATGACCAAAGTATCGGTCAAAATCAAATGTTTCAAACGAATGGAGTTTTTGATTTGGCGAAATTTAAAGAATACTTCAAATCAAATCCAGAGCAAGCGCAGTTTGTAAAGGACAAAGAAAAAGACGCCGAATTGAATGCTAAATATCAAATTTATAATACGTTGGTTAAAGGCGGATTGTATACAACGGAGAGCGAAGGAAAATTGAAATACGAAATGGAAGCGAACAAAGTTAATATGGACTATGTTGCTGCTTTGTACACTTCCATCAAAGATACAGACATTAAAATTTCAGATGCTGAAATTACAGAGTACATGAAGAAAAACGAGAAAAAATACAAAGCGGAAGAAACTCGTGAAGTAGAATATGTAATGATCGAAGACAAAGCGTCTCCAGAAGATGAAAATGAAGTGAAGATGACGGTAAATGCTTTGTTAAACCAACGTGTGGTTTATAATCAAGCTACTGGAGTTAATGATACTTTGCCAGGTTTTAATGGTGCTGTAAATCCAATTGAATTTGTAAACGAAAATTCAGATGTACCTTATGATTCTACTTATGTAGCGAAGAAAGATTTGCCAGCGCAATTTGCTGATCAACTATTTGCATTGCCTGCAGGTCAAGTTTTTGGTCCTTATATGAATGGGAACTTATACTGTATTTCTAAAGTAATCGGAAGAAAAGCGGGAGCAAACGCAAAAGCGAGCCATATCCTTATTAGCTATGAAGGAACACAGGTTCCAAACAAAAAAGAAAAAAGAACCAAAGAAGAAGCTAAAGCTAAAGCCGAGCAATTGTTAGCGCAAGCATTAGCGAATCCATCTTCATTTTTTATCTTGGCAATGACCAATTCTGATGATTCTTCAGCACAGCAAGGTGGAGATTTAGGTTACTTTGGACCTGGACAAATGGTAAAGCCTTTTAATGATTTTGTTTTTAATAGTCCAGTTGGAAAAATTGGTTTGGTAGAAACAGATTTCGGATTTCACGTAATCAATGTTACTGAAAAACAAGATGCAATTCGATTGGCAACTATTGCGCAAAAAATTGAGCCTTCAGAAACAACTAGCGATAAATTGTATACCAAAGCCGTTAAATTTGAAATGGATGCTAATGAAAAAGACTTTGAAAAAGTAGCAAAAGCAGCATCTCTTACTGTAAATCCTGCGGTAAAAGTAAAAATGATGGACGAGCAATTTGGTGTAGCTGGAAATCAAAGACAAATAATTCGTTGGGCATTTGATTCTAAAACCAATGTGGGTGATGTGAAACGTTTTGAAGTGGTAAATGTTGGTAATGTCATTGCTAAACTGAAAAAAGTAAATGAAAAAGGCTTGATGACAGTTGAAGAAGCAAAGCCAATGGTTGAACCAATCTTGAGAAACAAAAAGAAAGCGGAAAAATTAATGGCTAAAATGAAAGGCTCGTCTATGCAAGCAATTGCTGCTGCATCTGGTGTAGCTGTTCAGCAAGCGGTGGATTTAACGGTAGAAAATGCAAGTATTCCAAATGCTGGTTTTGAAAGAAAAGTGGTAGGAACTGCTTTTGCAATGGGTGTTAATAAAGTATCTGCTCCGATTGAAGGAATGGCAGGAGTTTATGTAATCAAGCCAACATTGATCACAAAAGCACCAGTTTTGAAAGACCACAAAGACTATGTTGCAAAATTGAAAGGACAAGTGCAAGGATATGCGGGAAGAGTTATTCCAGCTTTGAAAGAAGAAGCTAAAATAGAAGATAATAGAGGTAAATTCAATTACTAATATTGAACATAAATAAAGAAAAACCCGATTTGAAAGAATCGGGTTTTTTTATAAAATCATTTCTGAGTAGGGAAGAATGGTTTCGTAGCCTTTTTCTTTGAAGTAAACCGTTGGATTTTCTGCTGCAACGACCAAAACAAAATCGCCTCCCCAAGCCCCAAGACTCTTTATAGTTCCATTGAAATCTGGAAATAGCTGATCTTGAATCGCGGTCAATGACAAGACTTCACTCATTTTGGTTTCGTGCTTCTTTAACAGTACACTTAAATTGATAAAATCACTCTTTTGAAGTATGCCATCGGTAATTGAATCGAAATAGGGAACGAGTTCTTTGATGCGATTAGACTTGGCATAGTACGATGCGATGGCCGATTTGCTATTTTGTTTCTGATTGAGATAAACGAAATATAAATTCGAAACGCATTTCGGCTCAAAGGAAATCTTTTCTACCTCGGGTTGCCCATCAAGTAGTCGATAGAGAATTGCGGTATCATTTTGAGCACAAGCAATATCGTAGCCGCTGCCACCAAAGCTGTTTTTAAGCAGTGTATACGCATCTATTTGTAGCCATTGTGCAATATTGTTAATCAGCGTAGAGGACGTTCCTAAACCCCATTTTCTGGGAAATCCGAGTTGTGTTTCTATTTGATAGCCACTTGTTGCTTCTAAATAATTTGGATTCAACCAATAAGCTTCGTGCAAAATTTTAATAAGTGTGTTTTTCTCGGGTTGATTTTCGAAGGAAACCTTTGCTTTAATATCGTGAAATGATAGAGTAGACTCAAACCAAATGTTATGGTCATAGTCGAAACTCGTCCAGTGGATTTCTTGATTAGCGCCGCTTTCGACCGTTAAGTCTTGTCCAAATTTAGTGGGCAAGGCCAAAGCTTTTGCGCCATCTAACACAAGATATTCGCTGGTGAGAAGTAGTTTTCCGTTGCTGTAGAAGGTTTGCTTCATTTTAATTTATTGACGTGTAACTAGTGGTAGGAATGTAAAAATCAAATATCCGAAATCTAACATCTAAAATCGATTGCCCTAGCCCCGATAGCAGTGGAAATCCTTTTGTGTTTTATGAAATTTCCCCTCGACTGCGCTCGGGGTGACAAAAACACAAAAGATTGCAACGGATAGCGGGATAAAGCTCCTAACGAACATTCCTCAAATTTTTGATGAAGGAAACTACCGCCGCATGCGAAACCACGTTTTCTTTGAAGTGATCTCGTACCAAATTGCGTTCGTCTGTTGTGGCTTCTAGTTGATTTAAGATGTTATTCAAATGCATTTTCATGTGACCTTCTTGAATGCCTGTTGTTGTTAGCGATCGCAAAGCAGCAAAATTCTGCGCCAAACCTGCGACTGCCACAATTTGCATGAGTTCTTTTGCTGATGGATTTTCTAGCATGGTTAGCGAAAATTTCACCAGCGGATGCAATGACGTTAGTCCGCCCACGGTGCCTAATGCCAATGGGATTTCTATCCAAAAACTGAAAATGCCGTTTTCGATTTTGGCTGAGGAAAGACTTCTGTATTGTCCGTCTCGAGCGGCATAAGCGTGAATTCCGGCTTCCACGGCGCGAAAGTCATTTCCTGTTGCGAGAACCACCGCGTCAATGCCGTTCATGATGCCTTTATTGTGCGTGACGGCTCGAAAAGGTTCAACTTGTGCAATTTGTATGGCGCGAACAAATTTTTCTGCAAACTCTTGTGGGTTTTCGATTTTTTTCTCCGCCAAATCCTCGACTTTGCAGGAAACTTCTGCTCTGACGATGCAATTCGGAACGTAATTCGACAAGATGCTCATGACGATTTCAATGTTTTTTTCGTCGTAGGAAAAGGCGTCAAAATGAAGTGCTGCTTGTTTGAAGGTTTTCGCAAATTGCTCTAAACAAGAATTGATAAAATTGGCGCCCATCGAATCTTTGGTGTCAAAAGTGGCGTGTAGTTGGAAATATCCAGGCAGTTTATTGGTTTGATTTCTGAGTTCAATGTTCAATATACCACCTCCGCGTTGCCGCATGTTTTTGGTAATAGTTTCGGTATCTGAAAATAATTGTGGCTTGATTTGGCGAAAGAATTGCTCTAATTTATTGGAGTCTCCAGTAAAAATAAAATGAACTTGACCAATTTTTTCAGTATTAAGAACAGTCGCTTTAAAGCCGCCACGCGTGGACCAAAATTTAGCTGATTTAGCAGCAGCAGCGACCACAGAGCTTTCTTCGATGGCCATCGGAATCGTAACTTCTTTGCCGTTGATGATAAAGTTTGGCGCAACTCCTAAAGGCAAATAAAAATTGGTGATGGTGTTTTCGATAAAATCGTCATGCAGTTTTTGAACATTGGCGTCTGTGTTCCAATAGTTTTTTAACAATGTGATTGCCGCTGATGGTGCCGAAAAATAGTGGTTGGCAATCCAATTTATTTTTTCTTCTTTGGATAATTTAGAGAAACCTGAAATGGCGTTATTCATCGAAATTCTATTTGATAGTATTGGTGGTAAAGATACAGTTTCGATGAATTATTTACTACAAAATTATCGACTTTGAACGTGCTTGTCTACACTTGAATTTTGCATTTAACAGAAAAAAATGCCGTTAATTGTAATTTTTTCACTAAAATTGACAGTTCTAATTTGCTAATTTATATATGAAATCAAACCAACTTCTTACATTTTTATTTTTTATCTGCGTTGCTGCAGTTGCCCAACAAAAAATTACCGTCGAAGATATCTATACTGGCGCATTCCGTGCGAAAGGAATGGATGAATTGCAATCCTTAAAGAATACCAATCAATATACAGTTCTCAACTTTGATCGTGCTTCTCGGACCATGCAAATTGATTTGTACGATTTTGCGACTTTAAACAAAGTAGCCACTTTGATTGACACAAAGAATCATAAGGAATTGGCAGGTGGAATTGACAGTTACAGTTTCAACTCCGATGAGAAGATGATTTTAATTGCTTCGAATTCGAATCAGATTTTTCGTCATTCATTTACGGCAGATTATTTTTTATACGATACGGTTTCTAAAGAATTGACCAAGCTTTTCGATTTTCAAGTGCAAGAACCGACTTTTTCTCCTGATGGGAAAAAGATTGCCTATGCCAAAGAAAACAATTTGTTTGTCTATGATATCGCGTCTAAGAAGTCCACTCAAATTACCAACGATGGAAAGAAAAACGCGATTATTAATGGTATTACCGACTGGGTTTACGAAGAAGAATTCGCCTTTGTAAGAGCTTTTGATTGGAGTACAGACAGCAAGAAAATTGCATTTATACGATTTGATGAAAGTCAAGTGCCGGAATTCTCTATGTCGGTTTTTCAAAAAGAATTGTATCCTAAAGTAGAAACCTTTAAGTATCCTAAAGCTGGAGAAAAAAATTCGGAGGTTTCTTTACACATTTATGATGTGGATACTGGTTTGAAAAAGGATGTTAACCTGAGCAATTACTCGGATTTTTACATCGCAAGAATGAAATGGACCAATGATGCCAATGTGTTGTGTGCTCAGGTATTGAATCGTCACCAAGACAATTTGGATTTGTTGTTTATTGATGGAAAAACAGCGGTTGCTAAAGTCGCTTTGAACGAAAAAGACAAGGCTTACATTGATGTGACAGACAATCTTACTTTCTTAAAGGACAATAGCTTTATTTGGACGAGTGAGAAAGATGGATTTAATCATATTTATCTCTATGATAATACTGGCAAATTAAAAAACCAAGTTACGAAGGGCAATTGGGAAGTGACCAATTATTATGGTTTTGACGAAAAGAACAAAACGGTTTATTATGAATCTGTTGAAAATGGTTCGATCAATCGAGATGTATATCGCATCCAATTGGACGGTAAAAACAAAGTGAGATTAAGTTCACAAACTGGAACGAATTCCGCTACTTTTAGTCCAAATTTCCAATTCTATATCAACAAGTATTCTAGTGCAACGCACGCGACGATTTATACTTTGAACGAATCGAAATCTGGTAAGCAAGTAAAAGTTATCGAAAACAACGAGGCTTTAATGACCAAATTAAAGGGTTACAATTTACCATCTAAAGAATTTTTTGTTTTGAAAACAGAAAAAGGACATAATCTTAATGCCTGGATAATCAAACCAAAAGATTTTGACCCAACGAAAAAATATCCGGTTTTCATGTATCAGTACTCTGGTCCGGGTTCACAGCAAGTGAATAATGATTGGAACGGTTCCGACGATTACTGGTTTATGATGTTAACGCAACAAGGTTATATTGTGGCATGTGTTGATGGAAGAGGAACTGGGTTTAAAGGAGCCGAATTTAAAAAATGTACTCAGAAAGATTTAGGGAAGTTCGAAGTAGAAGATCAAATAGATGCTGCGAAAGTATTTGGAAGTTATCCTTATATTGACAAGGCTAGAATTGGAATCTTCGGTTGGAGTTATGGTGGATTTATGTCATCGAATTGTTTGTTCAAAGGCAATGACGTTTTCAAAATGGCAATTGCCGTAGCGCCAGTTACAAATTGGCGTTTTTACGACAGTATTTATACAGAAAGATATTTGCAAACACCGCAGGAAAATGCGAGTGGCTATGATTTGAATTCACCTATTAATTATGTAGACAAATTGAAAGGGAAATTCCTTTTAATTCATGGTTCTGCCGATGATAATGTGCATGTACAAAATTCGATGCAAATGATAGAAGCCTTGATTCAGGCAAATAAACAATTCGATTCACAGATTTACCCCGACAAAAATCACGGAATTTATGGCGGAAAAACGCGAATTCAATTGTATAACAAAATGACGAATTTCATTAAAGATAATTTATAAAACCAAACTAAAACCTTAATAAAATGACAGAAACTCAAGTAAAAACAGGACATCCAAAAGGACTCTATTTCTTATTCTTCACAGAAATGTGGGAACGATTTAGTTATTACGGAATGAGAGCGATTTTCATTCTTTTTATGACCGATAAGGTGATGGGACTAGCGATGAATGATGCTGATGCGTCACAGATTTATGGTAGTTATACCGGATTGGTTTATCTGACTCCACTTTTAGGAGGTTACTTGTGTGATAAATATTTAGGGAATAGAAGAAGTATTATCATCGGCGGATTGTTGATGGCTTTGGGTCAGTTTTGTATGTTTTTGAGTGCTTCTGCTGGAGCTGAAGGTGGAATTTCTATCATGTGGGCTGGATTGACAGCGATTATTATTGGTAACGGATTTTTCAAACCGAATATTTCTACTATGGTGGGACAATTGTACCCAGCTAATGACCGAAGAATTGATAGTGCTTTTACCATCTTCTATATGGGAATTAACTTGGGTGCCTTCTTCTCTCCCTTGGTTTGTGGTTCGATGGATTTCAAATGGGGATTCTTAGCGGCGTGCGTGGGTATGCTATTAGGTCTAGTAACTTTTGTTATGTACCAAAAGAAATATTTGATTTCTGAGGAAGGAAAAGAAATTGGTTTAATGGTGAAAAAATTAGATGCAAAAAGTATTGGAACGATTGTAGGATCTATTGCGATTATTTTCTTTATGTTGAATTTCAAGCAAATGTTCAAAAGTGATGTCGATATCATTAGCTACTTCATTTATGGCGCGATGATCTTGATGCCGATCATTATTTTTAGCGACAAGAGCTTGTCAAAAATTGAAATACAAAGGATTTCAGTTATTTTCATTTTGGTATTTTTTGTGATTTTCTTTTGGGGCGCTTTTGAGCAAGCTGGCGCATCTTTGACTTTATTTGCAGAGAGACAAACGGAAAGAACAATTTTTGGTTGGGAAATGCCTGCTTCTTATTTTCAGTCGGTAAATCCTCTGGCAGTGATTGCTTTAGCTCCTGTTTTTACAATCATTTGGGGATTCTTATATATTAGAAAATTAGAGCCGTCATCACCTAAGAAGATGGCGATTGGACTGGCTTTAGTAGCCTTAGGTTATGTCGTGATTGCCATTGCTGTAAAAGGGCTAGGTGTTGAAGATAAAGTATCTATGTGGTGGCTAATTGCCTTGTATATTATCCATACAATGGGTGAGTTATGTTTGTCTCCAATCGGATTGTCGATGGTTTCGAAATTGGCTCCTCTGCGTTTATCATCTCTAATGATGGGAACTTGGTTCTTAGGAAATGCTGCGGCCAATAAGTTTGCAGGAACATTAAGTGCCTTGATTCCACCTACAGCAGGTGCAGAAGCAGCGGCAGGACCATTGGTTTATCCAACATTTTTAGGATTTGAAATTACAAACTTATATGAATTTTTTATGTTGTTTATTATCATGACTGGAGTAGCAGCAGCAATATTGTTTGTTTTGAGTTCATGGTTGCAAAAAATGATGCACAACGATCACGTGGAAGGAATCGATTTGTCCGTAGAAAATAGATAATTAATCTTCCTGATTATGTGGAATAAACACCCAAAAGCATTACCGTACTTATTTTTATCCGAAATGTGGGAGCGTTTCGGATATTATTTAATGATTGGAATTTTTACACTTTATCTTAAAGATGTAAAGGCCGGATACTCTATGACAGAAGCTGAATCAGCAGATCTTTATGGAACCTTTATCGCATTGGTGTTTCTTACTCCTTTTATTGGTGGATTGCTGGCAGACAGGTACCTCGGTTACAGACGCTCCATCATCATAGGTGGATTGATGATGGGTATTGGCTATTGCCTGATGTCGGTTCACAATATTGCCATGCTTTATATTTCTATGACAATGGTAATTCTTGGCAATGGTTTCTTTAAACCCAATATATCTACACTGTTAGGAAATGTTTACACGACTCCACAATATGTAAAACAAAAAGATGACGGGTATAACATATTTTATATGGGCATTAATATTGGCGCCTTTATCTGTAATTTTTTCGGTGCAGCATTATATATAATATATGGCTGGGGGGCGGCTTTCCTGGCTGCAGGTATAGGAATGTTTATTGGTGTAACTATTTTTTTAGCCGGAACAAAACATTACAAAGCGTATGATATAAAAAAAGGTGTTGGTGAAAATGATATGTCGATGACACGTATCACCTTAACCATCCTCGTTCCTTCGGTGCTGGCGGGTGTAATAGGTTGGCTGATTCCCGGCACCCTTGTAGGTTCCGATTCTACTGACGCATTTATTTTTGCCTGCATACCTGTTATCTATTTTTATTCTTCTCTTTATTTCAAAGCAAAGCCCGAAGAGAAAAGACCTATTGGTGCACTGCTCGCCATTTTTGCAGTGGTGGTAATGTTCTGGGCAGTATTCAAACAAAACGGTTCTGCACTTACCACCTGGGCTGACCGCTATACAAACCGGGAAGTTACCGGAACAGCACAGAAGGTTTTTGACAAATTGAAGTTCTCACAATCCGTAGTTTATAAAAAAGATTCCGTCGCAAAGTACTTGTCGGAAGTATTGGGGGCAGTATCGAATTTCGCTGCGGACCCAGCCAGTGTCGAGGTGACAAAGGAAGCTGGCGAAACAAACCGAACGCCTCAGAATCGTACAATGGTCATTGGGCCAACGGCCGATGACCTGAGGG